>JANQPA010000097.1 GCA_028285545.1 Saprospiraceae bacterium
TTTTCGCTCCAGACCTATGGGTATGAAGCTCAAAATAAGCTTCGTCTGAGAAAAAAATCTAAATTTCATATTTCCAATCCTTATTTATGAACAAGACTATTAATAAAATGCATACAATATGATCAAGGAATATGAACCTTTATATTCTGAAGACCAACTTTATTTATGGTTGGGCGGACTGGTAGCTGTTATTGCTTTTGGAGCCATGGCCTTGGTTATCAGAAAAGAGTTTTCTTATGAAGAGCAAACCAAAAAGTGGTTAATTGCTCTTTTGTTGTTTATTGTTGGAATCATTTCCACAGGGACTGCTTTTTTTTCCTGGTTAAGTGATCAAAGGGTGGGAGTAGTTAAGATTTACACAGATCGTTTGGAAGTTGGGAAAAAAGAGCTGGAATTTGGAAAAATTAAAAAGATAGACCTTCGAAAGGAACAGGAAAAATCTATGGTCAACCCTAATATTGTTCGTAGAGAATATAATTTATTATTTATTGAGGATCTTGAAGGAAGAATGTTTGTCATTTCGGAACGTAGTTATCCTGTCAGAGAAATTATGCAGGAGATAAAAAAGGCCCTTCAGGAATGGAAAGAATAGGAGATTTTTTATTTCTCCTTAAGAATGTTTGTGTAATTTTGCTGGAATTTTAAATACACCTTATATGTTAAGATCAAATTGGTGGAAATTATTAGCCGTGTTGATTATTTTATATACCTTTTTGGCTGGTATGTTGGTACCACTTAAGCCTGGGATTGTTAAAGTTAGCCCTAGCAGTGCACACACCGGTGAATTGATAGAGATGGAAGTGACAGGTTATAATTCTAATTACCTGAAAGCTAAAGATAGCTTGCGTGCTTGGCTAAAACTTGATAATGAAAGAGCGCTTGGAGCAAGCGATTTAGAGGTGATTGATGACCGCAATTTGAAGATAAAGTTTCAGATCCCTGAATACCTACCTGCCGATGAAAGAATTAAAGATCTTACCTTAATTCTTGACAATTCAAAAGATGGGGCTTCTTTTTTGCCAAGTGCAGTTTTTATTACCCAAGATTCTATTGATCCAGATATGGGTTTAAAAAGCTGGCAAAATACTAGTGTTGAGAATTTGAATGAAAAAGCGGGCATTTCCTTTCCTTTTCGGAACATTCTCAAAGAAAGCATCCGAAACACCTATTTTCATGTATCTCTTTGGCTAAGTATGGTCATTATTTTTATTGCTTCTGTCGTTTACAGCATAAAATATTTGAGGACCAATGATGTGGATTCAGATCTGAAAGCCCTTTCTCTGACTAGAATCGGCACCATATTTGGTTTTCTAGGCCTAATAACTGGGGCCATTTGGGCAAAAAACACCTGGGGAGCCTATTGGAGTTGGGATGTTAAGCAGAATATGACGGCCATAGCTCTATTAATTTACTGTGCTTACTTTGTCCTGAGGTCCTCCTTTGAAGACCCTGAAAAAAGTGCACGTTTAGGAGCTGTCTATAATATTTTTGCCTTTGCCGCCTTAATTCCACTTATTTACGTTATTCCAAGATTGACAGATAGTCTTCATCCTGGTGCGGGGGGAAATCCTGCTTTAGGAGGAGAGGATTTAGATAATACCATGCGAATGGTTTTTTATCCTGCAGTAATAGGTTGGACCCTTTTTGGACTTTGGATGGGGAGTTTGTGGTATCGGGCAGATCGTCTTGAACATAAATTAAATGAATAAGTTAGGTAAATGTGCAGATTAGTAAATGAGTAGATATGCAGATGAGTAGATGGGGTAGGAGTGAATTTTGAAACGGGGTAAATGAATAAATAAGGAGATCGGTAAATGGGGTAGGCATTTTTTGGTTTAATAAAAAAAATCAACGACTTTTGGCACAACAAAATTTAGCATGATAAAAAAGAAAATTTTAGCGGTTCTGATGCTTCAATGTTTGTGGATTTTGGCATTTGGACAAAATGCTGATCCTGACTTTATGAGCAGCATAGGTAAAATCTATGTTGTAGTTACAGTAATTATTGCTGTTTTTCTTGGGATCGTTATATTTTTAATCTTTTTAGATCGTAAACTAACCAAATTAGAGGACCAAATTAAAGAACATGATTAAAGCCAAGCCACAACAGGCACTTAGTTTTTATGATAGTGTCCAGGCATACTTTGATAAAGCAGCAGTTCATACTGGCCTTGACCAGGGCTTGCTAGACCAGATTAAAGTCTGTAATGCTGTTTACCGAATGAAATTCCCTGTTAAAATAAATGGGGGAGTACAGGTTATAGAGGCCTACAGAGTTCAACACAGTCATCACCGGTCTCCAACTAAAGGTGGAATCCGTTACAGTAAGCATGTTAATCAGGAGGAGGTTATGGCCCTTGCTACTTTGATGACTTTTAAGTGTGCCATTGTGGATGTACCCTTTGGTGGAGCAAAAGGAGGGGTAGCCATCACTCCCTGGGATTATAATGAGGAGCAACTGGAAAAAATAACTCGCCGATATACGGCGGAATTGATAAAAAGGAATTTTATCGGTCCTTCTATTGATGTACCTGCTCCTGATTATGGAACAGGGGAACGTGAAATGGCCTGGATTTATGATACCTACAGGACTTTCAATGGTGAAGAGATTGATGCTGCAGGTTGTGTAACCGGTAAGCCTGTTACTCAACAGGGGATTCGAGGTCGGAAAGAGGCCACCGGAAGAGGGGTCTATTACGGTATCCGTGAAGCTGTAAACAGCGCTGAGGATATGAAAAAAGTAGGTCTGGAACCTGGCCTGGAAGGCAAAACAATGGTCATTCAGGGACTGGGTAATGTGGGTTCTTTTGCCGGCAAAATTTCTCAGGATGAAGGAGGGGCTAAAATCATTGGTATTGGAGAAGTTGAAGGAGCAATTTATAAGCCAGATGGCATTGATATTCACGATTTAATCCGTTTCAGAAAAGAAACCGGCTCTATCCTGAATTACCCGGGGGCAACTAATTTCAGCAAAGCTGACAGAGGCAAGGTTATTGAATTTGAATGTGATATTCTTGTTCCGGCTGCTTTGGAGAATGAGATTACTGTTAATAATGTCGATAAAGTAAAAGCTAAAATCATAGCTGAAGCTGCCAACGGCCCTATTACTTCTGAAGCTGCTAACATTCTGGTTAATAAAGGAGTTTTGATCTTACCAGATTTATACCTAAACGCAGGTGGGGTCACCGTTTCTTATTTTGAATGGCTCAAAAATCTGTCGCACATGCGTTTTGGGCGTATGGAGAAGCGATTCAACCAAAATATAATGGCCGAGATGGTGAATGTGATAGAGGAAAAAACAGGCAAGAAGATAACTGATATTCAGAAACAAACTTTGGTTAGAGGTGCTGATGAAATTGATTTGGTTCGTTCTGGCCTGGAAGAAACGATGATTAGTGCATACCATCAAATTCGAGATATCATGGTGAGAAATCCTAGCATAAAGGATTTAAGAACTGCTGCATTTGTAAATGCTATAAATAAGATAAGCAGCGATTACTTGAACTTGGGTATTTTTCCATAACACGACACAAGTCAACAGCTTGTTGGAAACCATGTTGACAAAAATAAAAATACCGGTATTTGAAAAAATGCCGGTATTTTTATTCCAAATTAAATTGCAAATAATTTGGTGAAATTGAGTTTAAAAAAAATTTACCAAGGTTTTTTTTGCATTTCTTTGTATTTTGTTTTTTAAACAATATATTTGAGCGATTTTTTTATAGGATTCATTAAACGATAATTTCGTCCCATGTCTGAAAAGCTGGATAAAATTGATTTAAAGATCTTAAAGATCTTACAAGAGAATAGCAAAATCACCAATCTGGATCTTTCTAAAAAGATTGGTTTGTCCCCGGCACCCACCTTAGAGCGGGTCAAAAAACTAGAAAACAGTACTGTTATTGAAAGCTACCATGCTAAAATCAACCCGCAATCAATTGGTTTAAATGTAAAGACCTTTGTGCTGGTTTCTTTGGCCTGGCAAAAAGAAAATGCCCTCAATAATTTTCTAGATAAGATCGGACAAATAGAAGAGATTACTGAATGCTATATTATTACCGGAGAAGCTGATTTCCTCATTAAAATAGTTTGTAAGGATATCCCGACTTATGAACAATTGCTTTTCAAAACGCTTTCTCAAATTGAGGAAATTGAAAGACTTAAAACTCTTATGACCCTTTCAACGGTTAAAGATTCTAAAATAATGCCGTATAAATACGATTAAAGTAGTAAAAGAGTAGGGTGGTGTATGAGGTCATCTTTTTCATTAATTAAGAGATGACTCCTGTGAGCTGCCCCAAATAATGAATCTCTATAATTTGAAGAATACCTTTCTTTGGCAATTAACTGAGCCTGGGAATCAATATAATTCTTACCTTTTAGGAAGTATGCATGTTAAAGATGCACGAGCTTTCGTGATGCAGCATCATTTCCTTGAATTAATTCAGTCTGTTGAGCTTTATGCTGCTGAAACCAATATCAATGATCTGAAAAATAATACCGATCCTTTTTTGATGATGCTTCCTGCAGGGACGAAATTGCAAGATTTTTACACAAAAAAGCAGTTTCTCAAAATATCCCAAATCACTAAGAAAGCATTCGATATTGATCTTCGCTTTTTTCAAGGATTTTTGCCCTTCTTTATCTCAAGCATGATTGACGAATCCATTCTTTCCAAGGATATGCCTCATTCACTAGATGAATCCTTGTGGCTGTTTGCTGAACAAAATGATAAGATGTTGGAGGGAATTGAACCTTACTACCTTCAAATGTCGATCATGCAAAGAATATCTTTAGAAGATCAGGCCAAACAATTATTGGCGATTGCCAAAAATGTAAAAAGTCATCGGAAAAATATTCTTAAACTGGCGAGTTTGTATGCCGAGGGCAACATCAGTAAAATGCATCGTTCCGCTAAAAAAGGCCTGGGAAATTTGCGCTACCTCTTGTTATGGGAAAGAAATGAGCGCATGGCTAGCAGAATTTATGAGTTGGTATTGCAGCAGAAATGTTTTTGTACCATTGGAGCGGGACATTTATGGGGAGAAAAGGGAGTTTTGAAGTTGTTAAAAGATAAAGGAATTAGGATACAAGCCTTGCCTTGGCATGTAGATTGATTAGTAAATGTGCAAATTAGTAGATGAGCAGATTAATTGATATTATCATCCTGCGATTTTATAATGTTTTGATGAATTAGCTAATTTTCGAGATCTGTGGGATTTCCGTGAAAAAAAGCTCAAATAAGCAACCCTGCCTTGAATGAAATAATCCCTTAACCGAATAACCGAATAACCGAATAACCGAATAACCGAATAACCGAATAACCGAATAACCGTATTCACCCAGGATACAACTTCTCTTGTTTAAAAGGAATAAGAGCTAAAATGACGGCTGGCACATAGAAACGAATTCGATTCATAACTCCTTGAGTAAGCAAACCTGCCGAACCCATATTTTGTTTAGAATTATCCACACCAAAGACGATGTCATCTGCGTCTCCCAATTCATAGCCTTGATTGACAAGATCAACAATTTTAGGGGGAAGATAAAATCCTGCGGTTCTTGCCTTTCCCATTCTGTTCTTGTCGAGAACTACAATCCAGGCCATAACTTCCATTTCGGACTCGAATTTTAGGTTACCTCCTTCAATGCCCACCCAAAAGTCTGCTTCTGGGCGTTCATTTTTAGCATTTTGGGCACGGTTAAGTGCTCCAGTAAAGGTTTCCTCCTGACCAATCGGCTGGTCGCTTACTCCGGAGGGTACGGAAATTCCTTCTGCCTGAAACTTTTGATTGGGAAACATTTCTTCAAAGCCTTGAAGTGCAGATTGGATTTTGATAGGATTTTTAGAGGCAACAATGATTTTTTTCATAAAGACAATAATGACTTTTCTACTAAGGAAAAAATTCGCAGGTATAAATTGAATTGGACAAGCAAAGAAAACAAAAATTAATAGTTTTAGATAGGCATTGTAAAAGATTCGATTGCTGTTTTAGTATTTTTTCATTTAAGACCTAGAATTCCTATTTATTACTTTTCCAAAGGATTAATAATACCAGGCAGCATATCTTAATTGAAAGGAAGAGTACGCTCTCCAATTGGTTTTTTAATTCTGAATTCAGACCTTTAAGGAATTTAATCATCAATTCATTATTCACAAATTACAACTGATGATCAGGCAACTTATTAAAGAAGGTGATACTAAGGATGCTAGTGAGAAAATTTTTGAGTTTATTAACCTACTCAAAAAGATAGAAAGTGATACCATCCATTTGCTTAACCGAGCGAACAGTCTGCAATCTGAAAATAATAAAGGTATGGTCAGCAATGAGGACAAAAGTCTGGAGATGAACCAACTTACTATGACTACCATCTACAGTTGTCAGCAGATAGAAGAAATCATTCTAAAATATTTCCCCAATTTGAGTTACAGTCGTACCTCAGCAACCTTGGAGGAACAGTTGGCCGAAAAACTTAGATCGAAATACAGTACAGTAACAAAGATGGTTGATGGAGCAAGTGCTTCTTTTTTTCAGGCCAAACAAATGGACACTCAAAGATTGGTGATCTTAAGGGTATCCAAGCAACAAAATTTTGGTGAGCAAGACATAAGTCAGGAGGAGTTAAAAGGAATTGCCAAAGTTTTACAAATCAAACATAGGAATATTATCAAGGTTCTGAACTCAGATTTTAATGGATTTCCCAAGCTGTTGGAATTAGAGTACATCCATGGGCGTTCTGTAGATCACCTTATCAGAGGAATGCGTTTTTCGATCCGCAGATCCCTTTCTATTTTCCGGCAACTTTCTGAAGCGATATACTATTTGCATATCAATGGAATTGCTCATAAGAATATTAAACCAGATAAAATACTGATTGACAGTGAATTGATTCCTGTTATCTCTCATTTTGATATAGTGAGTTCCAAGAGTGAAAAGGGAGGAGTGATTCGGGCTGATCAATTATTATATGCTTCCCCTGAGGTCTTGAAAAACCAGATTGAGGATGGAGACTATAAATCAGATCAGTTTTCACTAGGGGTAGTTATGTATGAAATTATATCTGGGGAGCAATTGTTTGGTCAGAAAATTAGTGAAGAGCCAATAGCACCTCTGAGTATCCATTCTGTAGTAGAAAATCGACTCCATTTTTTCAGATCAAAAAAAGAAAGGTCTGATAAAATTAATAAACTAAATGCTCCAAGGGCTGTCAAAAGTATCATTTTGAAAATGATTTCAGAGGATCCTGATGATCGATATGAAAATATGAAGGAGGTGATTGATGAGCTGGAGAAGGTAAAGATTCCTATAGGCCGTAACACCGAAATAGCCTTGGACAGTTATGAAAGGTGTTGTATTTCCAACTTAAATTTTATCGAAGAATTTTATCAGGAATTATTTGAAAAGTCAGAATATAAGGATGAAATGAACCAGTTTTTTTCTGCTTCCAATGCCAACAAGGTAAATCGAAGTCGATTTAAAATGTTGAGAGTAGCCATTGATTTGCTGATTCACTGTAAAAGAGAGCCAGAGAAATTGAACGAGATTTTGAGATTAGACGTGCATACTGGAATAGATAATCGCCTTTATAAATCCTTTGTGGATCTAATTATTGATATGATTAAAAGAAATGATCCATTGTGGAGAGAAGAAGACAAAAACTCTATTATAGGGAATGCCTGGGAGGAGGTAAAGCAGTCATTCTATGGTATGTTAGGGGAGGGATAATTTTGAATTTTGAATGACAAATTTTGAATAAATTTTTAATGAACATCTAAATATATATATCAAAGTTAATCCATTTGTAACCTTTAATGGAAGAGGACAGTAACCGTTATGAATCCTACATGCGAGCATTAATTGGTAATAATAGTCATTAAAGCTTACAAATGAATAAATACCTAACTCTACTTATCTATTTTGCTTTTATAGGCACTGTTTACTCTCAAAAAATACAAATTGCTAAGCCTGAAAACTTGGGCATGTCTTCTGAGAAACTTAATCGGATATTTGATCCAATTGAAGAGGCCATTGAATTGGAACAGATTGGTAATGCCCTTGGCTTGGTTGCTCGAGATGGGAAAATTGTGTTTTTAAAAGCAGGTGGTAAGCATGGTGATGATATTGATATGCCCACGAATGCTATTGTCCGACTAGCATCTATTGGAAAAACAGTAACGGCTGCTGCGGTGATGATTTTATACGAAAGGGGACAAATTAAACTAACAGATAAAGTTTCAAAGTACCTCCCCGAATATGAGGAGGTCAAAGTGGCTGTAAACAACAATAAAGGAGAGATTGAAGTGGAAGACCTTAAGAGGCCCATGACCATACATCATTTGTTGACCCATCAGTCAGGAATTGCATCTAGAGGATCGGCATTTTGGGATGTTTGGGATAAAGCTAAAACCACCAGAGAGTTTTCTTCGATGATTGCAAAAATACCTTTGGAGTCGCAACCTGGGGCAGCATTTAACTATGGACAGATGGGCTCCAGTTATGAATTATTGGCTGCTATTGTGGAAATTATTTCTGGTAAAAACTTTAAGGATTTCACCACAGATGAAATTCTTAAGCCCTTAAAAATGAATGATACCTTTTTTTGGGTTCCAGAATCAAAAAGGTATTTGCTGAGTGCTTCTTACAGGATCAACAAAGAAGGAAAATTGGTATACAATAACAAAATGGGAGAGGAGTCTCCTCCGCACAACTTTTGGGCAGGTGGCGGAGCTTTGCGGGCTTCCATTCACGATTTTTATAAGTTTACACAATGCTTATTAAATGGTGGTGAATATGAAGGAGTAAGAATTCTTAAGCCTGAAACGGTTCAAATGATGACTTCCAATCAAGTAGCAGGAGGGGCTTTTAGTCATGAACTAGGTTGGGGATTAGGGACAGCTGTGTTGATCAAGCCCTCAACTAATATATCAGGTTCAGTGGGAGCTTATGGATGGAATGGAGGGACGGGTACCCGATATATGGTAGATCCAATTGAAAAATGGATAGCCATCATTTTTATTCCTTCCCGGCCCCGCACTCCTGAAGTTTCCAGATTGAGGAATCAATTTATTGATGATGCTTATAAGGCCATCAAAAAATCAAAATTGCAGCATTAGGAAACGGGTGGATAACTTATGGAGTCCCGGTAATTACTTTGATTTTATCCTTAAGTAGGCTAAACTCGACGGGAGTATGACCAATAAATTCCCCATCCACTTCAACTGGAATATTTTCCTTTATAGTATTAATTGTTATGCTGGAGGATCTGAAATGCATGGTTTTTTTATGCTTAAGAATCTTACCATTATACAAATAAGGAAGATTCCGCAACACCTCAAGTAATCCCATTTTTTTGATAACGGTTATGTCGAACAGAGCATCTTTTGGATTAGCTTCTGGAACAAGGAGCATGCCTCCACCGCTGTATTTACAGATGCCCACATTTAGGCAAAAATAAGATCCCTCAATGGTTTCATTGTTGACAGTAAAGGAGAAGGGTGGGCAAGAATATTTATTGAGAGAAACAAGCAGGCCATACAAATAGATGAGGTGGCCCAGGAATCCTTTAAGGGCATGCTTGTCAATTCTTTGGACCACAAAGGCATCAAAAGCCAGTCCGGCCACATTAATAAAATACCGAACTTCATTTTGGTTATAGGTAACTTTGCCTACATCGTGTTCTATTATTTGTGGGTTTTTCAGTAATTGAATGGCCTTTTCAAGGTGAGAGGGAATAGAATGACTTTTTATCCAGTCGGATCCAGACCCTAGAGGTATACAAGCCAGAAGAAACTCTTGAATGGGGATTTGATCTTGTCCACAGATCCCATTAATGACTTCATTGAGGGTACCATCCCCGCCGACCACCACAAAATTTCTTTTGCCTTCCAGGGCGAGTTCTTTGGTCAAGCTTATGGCATGCCCTCTTTTTTCCGTAAAAAAATGTTCGTAAGGAATACCTGTTTGATCCAGGGCTTTGGCTATTGCTGGCCATTGTTTTTGGCCTTTGCCACCTTGGGCAGAGGAGTTGATGATGAGGGTATAGGTCATGTTAGGTGAAATAATGAGCGTTTTTATAAAAAAGCAAATATATTAGAATCCTTCGTCCTCTAAGATATTTATTAAATCCTGAGTAAAAATTAGTAATGAATCATACATCCACATAGTATTTCTATGACCCACCAATAAATCCAAATAACCTGAATAAATCATCTGATTGTCGAATACCTGATCTAATGTAATCTGAAAAGGAATTTTTTGAAAACCAGCAGGAATAGGATAAAATTCTGCTTCTTCAAGGTTTGGAATTTTTTCGGTAAAATCAGGATTATTGGTTGATAAAAATGACCATATGTCAAACGAGTTTTTGATAGTGCTTACTCCTTCACGAAAGTAGGCTTGCTCATATCTGGCAATTTCATTCATTTTAGACTGAACCGATTCAATATAAGAAATAATACCTGTTCTTATTTTCTCGGATTTTATCAAGTCGATATTTCCAGAATTGATTAATGAATTTGCGGTGCCCATATTAGGTTGATAAGATTGGTAAGAAATGGGCATGAGAAAATGGTCAAGAATAGTATCTTTTGGTTGTTCAGGTTTCCAATACGCATGGACAATTTTGCCTGCAGATTTTGCCAATTGGTGGTGATGGCCTCTCATGGCTTTTAATCCGTTTTCCGATTCTTGCAGGTCTACCTTTAGTTGTTCCATGAAGGTATTTTGACGTTGCATTAATTCTCGTTCTGTGTTTAAATTGTCCAGCTGCAAGGCAATTAAAATTCCAATAACGACCAGCAAGATTTCACCAATGGCATAGACTGAATATTTTTTAAGGTTACCAGAATCAAGCAAATTCCTTCTAATTCGCCGGAAGAATTTTAGCATGGTTTTGTTTGGTTTTTTCTAAATAGGAAATTTGTAAAAAATTTAAAAAGAAAAAACCAAAGTGCCTTTCCTTTATCAGATTATTTTCTGTCATTATATTGCGAAAAAGGAAAAAACGTTTTACATTTGCAATCGCTTTTGAGAATGATTGATTAAAAGGAAAGACTTTTAAATTTTCAATAGCGAATCATCTTTTACCTTAAATCATATTGGGTGAGTATCAACCGGAGGAGTGGCAGAGCTGGTTGAATGCACCGGTCTTGAAAACCGGCGTGCGCGAAAGCGTACCGGGGGTTCGAATCCCTCCTCCTCCGCTAAGGCCATAAGTTTTGTTAATCAATTGCTTATGGCCTTTTTTTTGACATGAAAAAGGTGAAAACACCTTGTTTTAAACATCATAATGAGAAGGAGGAATAAATGTCTGTCGATTGGCATTGATGGCCTCCTTTAATAGAAAAGTGTGAATTTTAAAGCTCTGAGGATCTTTCCATTTTCTAAAATCTCCGATATGATATTCTCTTAATTTAGAAAAAATATCACCGGATTGTTCCATGACATAATCATCAATTCGAATTGGAATAATAGAATTGATTTGCTTACCATGTTTTTTACGAAGGTTTTCTTCTTTTTTGGCGGCTTCAAATAATTCTTTTTTAATCCATAAGCTCTCTTTCAGAGAGTTTTCAGAACACACAATAACCAATTTATCATAAATATCGATCGCCTTTTCCACCTCCTTAGCTATTATATCACCAGGCCTAATTTTTCTTTGATCATACCATACATGGACTCCGTTTGAAGTTAGATATTTGTAAAGTACATCAACAAATTTTCTATCTTCCGAGGAGTGTGACAGAAAGACAGAATAGGATAGTTGGATTGGATTTTGATTATAAAAAGACGGTAGATAGTCTATATAATTCTGTGGTAAACCAATCCTGAAAAGAAAGTCTGGTGGAATATTTTTTGAAGTTTTTAAGGTTTCAAAATCGATAATACATTTGCCAGAAACTTTTATTGATTTAAGACCCCTGCAAGTACTCAAATCTGTTAAGCCAAAAACTGTTCGATATAACATACTATTAGTTAGGATTACATTTTTAAGTTTTGAATTTAAGAGACTGGCTCTCCCAAGATCCGCTTCCGTAAGATCTGCTTTCGTAAGATCCGCTTCGCTTAGGTAAGCATCGTTAAGATTAGCTCCCTTTAGTTTTGCTCTGGTAAGATTTGTTCTTGTAAGATTGGCTCTGCGAATGGAGGCACCTTTAAGAATGGCTCTACTTAAGTTGGCCATACTTAGATTGGCTTCACTAAGGTTAGCTCCACTAAGATTAGCACCGTTAAATTTAGATTTACTTAGATTGGCTCCACCAAAGCTGGATAAGCGAAGATCAGAGTGATCAAGATTGGCACCTTTAAGATTTACTAAGTCAAGGTTGGCTCCCTTAAGGTTGGCCTCTTCAAGATTAGCCCCTTCAAGGTTAGCTCCTGTAAGAAAAGCTTCATTTAGACTGGCATTTCGGAGATCGGCTTTTCGAAGGATAGCTTTTCGAAAATTTGCTTTGTTAAGTTTGGCTCCGTTAAGGTTTACTACTGAAAATTTAACTCCACTAAGGTTAGCTCCTTCAAGGTTAACTCTATTAAGGTTGGCTTTGTAAAGATCAGGTTTTATATGTGGGTTTTGCCTTCTCCATTGATTCCACTCCTTCACTCCTTTTTTTAGGATATTATAGTGCTCCTCATTCATACCAAGGGTTTTACCGAAAAATTAAAAAGAAATCCTGACAGGCCAAAGGCCGTCAGGATTTCTTTTTCACCTCTTCTACCAACTCACATAAAAATCATCTCACTCACCTCCCCAAACAAATGCGCCAAAATCAGCCCATCTGAATTGCAGCGGCATTTATCGCTTTCGAGATAGAAAAAGAAGGCCCGGCCCAGTGCACAGATGAACTCTTCCGGCATGCCCAGATCGGGATTGTACAATTCTTTTAAAATGTGATAGTGATTGCGGTAGGGGGCGAATTCGAATTCGGTGACGGTGATGGTTTTGAAGAAGCAATCACCTCCGAAACCACCATGAACCTAGGAAGCCTAAGAAAGGTTGTTGCCGACCACGAAGGACTATCACTACCGACTCTATAATGTTTCAGATCTTTAATAAATGGGAAAAAGGCTTTCTTTTTAATTAATAAAATTGTTCATATATGGTTTCGCACCTTAGAGATAGGAATTTTGGTGGGGAGGGGTAAGAGGGAGGGTTATTCGAAGAGTCCTGGTTTTTTAGTTTTTAGTTTTGTGAGTAATTCTTTAGAGATGCCGGTACAGTCTTTCAAGGACGTTGTTTTTGTTAATTGTGAATAAAGTATTCTTTTAGCACCTTGCAAATTAGCACCTTGCAAATTAGCACCTTGCAAATTAGCACCTTGCAAATTAGCACCTTGCAAATTGGCACCTTGCAAATTGGCACCTTGCAAATTGGCACCTTGCAAATTGGCACCTTGCAAATTGGCGTTTTCTAAGCTAGCGTTTTCCAACCTGGCGTTTTCTAAGCTGGCGATTTCCAAATTGGCGTTTTCCAACCTGGCGTTTTCCAAATTGGCGTTTTCCAACCTGGCGTTTTCCAACTTGGCGTAATTCAAATTGGTGCCTTTCAACTTGGCGTAATTCAAATTGGCCCCTCTTAAATTAGTATAATTCAAATTAGCAAAACTTAAAGTTGCAAAAGTCATCTTACAATTTATCATCAGAGAATTTCCAAAGTTAACTCCGTATAAATCCCGGCAGTACAAAGTTAGTCTATTTAGAACCAGATAGCCCATAGACTTATAAGCGATTACGTTTTCAACTCCATATCTCTGTCCCATTAGCTTGGACAAACTATTTCCAAACGATATACTATTTGGAAAATTAATTTCTGCTAATTTTTGGGTATAAATAGCACAGCAATAATGAGTAGCGAACAATGCTTCCTCTGCATTTCGAGAAAGTCTGGTCTCTTCTAAATGGGATTTTCGCTCATCAAATGGCATCCCTTTTAATAAAACATAAGAAAGTAATTGACAAATACTTTTTTGCCAGGATGCGACCTTTTCAAGTTCGTAGGATTTTATCTCATCCTTTAAAAAATTAAAAATATAATCATCCAAAGCAGTATTACCAGTGATTTTCAACCATTCTAGTAGAGCACTTTTTTCATCCCAGCCTAGATCATAATCTTCTTTTCGTGCCTCTATTTGAGCATTCATCTTTTTGATGAATTTGGCTAATCTGGAAGCGGTTAAGTACTCTCCAAAACTTTTGTGGGTGAATTCAAAGGTCTTTTCTCCATATTCTATGCCATGGTGTTCTTTGAAAAAAAAGGCCACTAATAATCTAGAGATTCCTTTTTTTGCACTCTCCTTAAATCTTTCCATTAAGGTTTTTAAACCACTACTCGCAATGTGTTTCTCTATTTTTTGAATGGTCGTTGTTCTAACATCGCCACCATGCCAGGCTGAAATAGCAATCTCTTCCAATATTCTGAAAAAATCATTCTTTTCTAAACCTTTCAAAGTAATATGCTGTTGGTCATGATATCCTCTTTCGAAGACACCTTCTACAAGATCTTTATAAATAGCATTTAAGGTAGTATTGGTAGTTATTTCTATTTTATTTCTTTGTAAACTAAGCGCAATCAAATAATTTAATAATGGCTGGGCTGTAATTTCATTTAATTTTTGAAGTTCTTTAAGATTTTGAGGAAGGGCTTGATAATCTTGCTTAGTGAGTTGGCCATATTTTTTCCACCAATTATCTCGTTGATCTTGTTTTAGCACTTTCCTATTCTCCCAATGTTTATCCTCTTTATTCTCAATTAAATACGACAGCAGATGCAATATTTGCCCTTTCTGTCTAAACTCTGATTTATTACTTTGAATCACAATTTCCCGGCCAGTTATTAAAAAGAGAAAATTGATGTCATTAGGCCTATTTTTTAGATTACTTATATTTCGGATGAAATTGACAAAGTCTTTGGCGATGTCCTCAGCATAACTTCCCTGTTTGGATAATTCATCCAAACCGTCAAAGATGATCAAAACCTTTTCATCTATATCATTCACAGGGTCATTATAAGAAAGCGGAATATCTACATTGGTCTTTATATATTTTGCCAGGGAAGATCCAAAATCATCCATTAGGTTAAATAGATGAAGGGGAATGAAAATGACTTTTATATTCGGATTTTCTAATACCTTAGCGGTCCAGATCTTAGCGGTTGTAGATTTTCCAGATCCAGGTCCCCCACTAATAATCTTAATACATTCCTCCGGTTTAGTGGTGGCCACCCATTTATTAAGCTCGGTTTCTAGATCTACGGCTACTTTTACTTCAATTTCCTTTCCAGATTCTTTATCTTTTCCCTTTTTGGTATAATATGCACGTAAAGGGATATAGATTTCATCCAGACTAAAAGATTCATTAAATACGCTCTGCTTTACCTGGGCTCTCAAAAAGGCATAATAATGCTTCCATTCAAAAATCCTTTTTACATCTTCCGCTGCAGGAGAATCAAGTTTGGAGGATAAAATTCCATATTTATCAGGATGATTCGTCCATTCTCTATGAAACTCTAAGACAAAATAGTCAGGTAAGCGAGCAGCCAAATGTTCTGCATCTTTTTCGGTAACACCAAAGAGTGTCAACCATAATTTATAGTACTCGCAAAAGTCTTTAACAACAGAGATTTTTTTGGGATGCATTAGAGAGTCTGTACTGATAGCCAATTCTTTATTATCAAATACATTTTCAGCATTATCTAAAAATTTGACATATTCATCAGAATCATAAAACTTTTCGGCGTTCTGAAAATCGAAGTGAAAAAGGAAAGTGTTCTCAGTTGAAAGATCATGCATGGCATTCAGCATGGATTTTAGGATAAGAATGTATGCAATGCCGGGGGGATCCTCTTCAAAAGAAAAGGCATCAAAAGCGGCTACTAGTTCTTTGGTTGCCACGTCGGTATCACCCATTACTTGGCTGATCAATGCTTTGGTAGAGCTAATGATCAATTTTTTAAAATTGGCCTTAACTTTCTTATTATACCATTTGAGAGGCTTCTTTACTTGTATAACTCCGGGGTTTTTCATGATAGCACAAATTATTTACCCTGGAAGATACAAAGGAAAAGGATTTTTTGGAAGTGGATTGAAGAATAATAAATGGTTACATTATAAATCGGCTTCTGCTTCTCAATTCGCTTTAACAAGGCCTCAATGAAAAGTAGGCGGTTTAAAATTTTTTCGTCCGGCATCTAATGCTTTAATTACCTTCTGGACCCCTTTATTAAAAACTTCTTCATTCTGCCAGTTTTTCATATCCGCTATTTTATATCTAAATAATTGGGCCGTAGCGCTACTATTCCAACCATTAAATACATAATCATCGATAGTGATTGGAATAATGGTGTTAATTTTCTTTCCATGCTCTTTTTGGTAATTTTTTTCCTTCTTAAAAGCTTCATTTAATTCTTTTTTCACCCATAAGCTATTTTCCAATGAACTCTGAGAACAAATGATAATCATCTTATCATAAACATTGATACCTTCAGAAACGCTTTCATAGATTTCATCACCGGGTAATAATTTTCTTTCATCATACCATACATGCACTCTATTTTGAATTAAAGAATTATAAAGTTTCTCGGCGAATTCTTTGTCCTCTTTTGAATGAGAAAGGAAAACTGGATGTAATCTAAGAGGAGATTCATCATAGAAATCTGGTAGATAGTTGATAAAAATTTCAGGTAAACCAATTTTAAATAGAAAATCTTTGGGGATGGTTTTTGAATCTCTTAAGGTTTGAAAATCAATTACACATTCCCCACCTACTATTATGGTATCAAGGCCCTTACAAGTGCCCAAATTAGTTAAGCCTAAAACTGTTTGGTTTATCCTGCAATTGGTTAAATTTGCATTTTCGAGATTAGACTTTGTTAGGTTAGTCCCGCTAAGGTTAGCTCTGTGAAGGTTGGCTCTACGAAGCACGGCATAGCGAAGTATGGCCCCGCTAAGGTCTGTGCCGCTAAGTATGGCATCGCTAAGTACAGCCCCGCTAAGATCTGTGTCATTAAGCACCGCATCACTAAGTACAGCTCCGTGAAGGACAATTCCGCTGAGGTTGGCTTTACTAAGCACAGCTCTGCTAAGATCAGCTTTCCGAAGTATGGCACCGCTAAGGTCAGCTCCCTTAAGCACCGCATCACTAAGGTCAGCTCCGTGAAGGTCGGCTCCTTGAAGTAGGGCCCCAGTAAGGTCTATGCCCTTAAAGACAGCTTTCCGAAGTACGGCGTCACTAAGGTCAGCTCCACTAAGGTCGATTTTCCTATTTGGCATTTGTCTCCTCCATCTATTCCATTCTTCTATTCCTTCTTTAAGTATTGCTAATTGGTTTTCCTTCATACTATTATTAGAAATGTTATAATAGCGAATACTATATAAGCTACAAATGCTAGTAGTTCAAAATATAGCGGTTTTTTTAATTGAAGGAATTCAAAAAGAACCTCCGCAAAAATGTTAGTAATTCCAATCAGGGCCATAAAGCCTAAAAAGAGTCTAGAAATGGCTCTTCTTTGGGCAAAGCCTGCGGTTCCTCGGGTGGCCTTCAGGAATTGGATGTAGTGATAGCCAATGAAGGTGGCACTTAGGATGATTAATATGATGATGAAGTTGTTCATTGGTACTGGGTATTGTGTACTGGGGTAGGTTAAATATACGAATTCCTTTTTTGTTCGGGCTTTATTTTGGAATGTAAAGGATTTGTCCGGAGGTGTCCAGTTATGTACGATTGCTTATTAATTAGGAATAAAAAAGTAGGGAAATTCCTCTGGTTTTTCAAATAGTTTGGGTGGTAATTTTAACTTTATTGAATCAGGAATACCAATTGTTTTATATAAACTATTTATTTGACTAAGGTCGACTTTACTAAGGTCAGCATCGCTAAGATGGGCTCCGACAAGGTTGGCTTTAAAAAAGTCGACTCCAAATAAATAGGCTCCGCGAAGGTTGGCTCCACTAAGGTCGGTTAGGCTAAGGTCAGCTCCTTCAAGGTCTGCTCCGACAAGATTGGCTCTGCGAAGGTCGGCTCCTTCAAAGTCAGCTCTGCGGAGGTGGGCTCCACTAAGGTCGGCTCGACTAAGGTCAGCTCCAAATAGATAGGCTCCAATAAGATAGGCTCCGAAAAGGTTGGCTCCACTAAGGTCGGCTCCTTCAAGGTCGGCTCCGCGAAGATTGGCTCCGCGAAGGTCGGCATTTGAAAAATTAGGATCTGGACTTAATGGAAAATCTACATTCATCGCTGCCAATGCTTGTAGAAGTTCCCCTCTTTCTCGGCTAATAAAAATGGTAGAATCTTTTACAGGAGAGAATGAAATTAATATAGAATCATAAGGTTCCAATGCATTTGAAACTGAGATAATTCGAAAGATTAATGGATCAGGAATTGTCCAACTACTATCGGCATGAATATTTGCTTCTGATCGAGCGGCAAATAGATCACCAATTAAATCGGAAACCATTTGCCCATTGGTGGATACTACTTCTTGCCGACTTTGAACTAACACTTGTTGATTCTGCTCTCGAAATAATTGATTCTGTTCAAATAGTGCTGAGTTTTGTCTTCGGAATTCTAAGAGTGTAAAGAGCGCAATAACCGTACCAACAATCCCTCCTATAGTGGCTACTAAAATAGCTCTGGTTCGCATACTCCAAAGTATTCGACCAAAAGCAAGGACTGCAGCTTGTTTTTGTTTTGCCGGTTTTTTTCCACTATAGGCCTCAAATAAATTTTTTAGTGAATTTAATAGGCGATGCTCTTGGCTTATTAGTTTTAGGTTTATGTCTTCAATCTTTTTGTTTAGTTCCTGAATAGGATCTTTATTATTCTCAGAATTTGCATCTTTTTTGAGGTCTTCGGATGACATATTTTAGAATTTAAGGTTCTGGAGAATTGGTATATAATTTTTATTTGAAAATTATAAAAAGCAATTGATTTAACGAAGCCAAAAAGCTATTGGAAAACTACAATTAAAGCCAAAAAAATCGCTAAATTCACCAAAATTTTGACCTTTTCGACTCCATTTTTATAGAGATTCGAACCCCAAACACCTTTTAACTTACTGATTTATAGAGATTTATAATTTTGACAACGGACGGTGTCAAAACTGTGTCAGTAGATGGCAAAAAACGCCATTTTTTGAAGCTAAGTCATTGATTATCAAGGGGTATTTGGTGGATGTAAAACCTCTCTTTGTTTGTGATTTAACTTATTGAAAATCAGATATTTGTGATTTAAAGTTTTAATGGATCACTATTCAAAATATTAACCATCCTTCCTCAGTTTTTCCTGCCTCCTACACTTTACATGCCCATTAAAAATGAATAACTTTAGGGGTATTAAACAAAATACCTAAAACATGAAATCTATCCTCTTTTTTCTTTGTACTTGCCTTTTTGTACTTACATTTTTCCCAAGTCAAGCTCAAAAATCTAATCAACTTACCCAAATGGTAAAAGATCGGCAGGGCAATGGGTATCCAGTTGTTAATCTTCCAAATGGCAAAAAAATGCTGGGAAAAAATTTACACTACAAAACTCAAAAATCATCTTGTCCCAAAAATATTGCTGGGGGATGCAAAAAGTATGGAGGTTATTTTAAGTATAGTGCTGCTATTAGCAATAATGATGTATGCAGGGTAGCATTGGGAACAGGTTGGAGGTTACCTGATCTGCATTTTGTAAGGGAATTAATTACTTTTTCAAAAAGAAATTCTTCAATCATAAAATTACTTAATAAAGAAGGGGATATGGCCGCAGGATATATGATTGGAGATGTAATTTATAACGAAAATAATAATTCGTTTACTTATAAATCAACTCAAATGGTTCGAGCTGCTGGCCTCAGCGGAAATTTTTGGGTTAAGGGATCGCATTTTTCAAATAATGGTCCTTATTTCAGTATGGGGCCGAATAACCCAAATATTTATCTTGAAGATCAAGGCAATAGCTATTTAGCTGATCATGAATTTGTTTTACTTCCTGTCCGCTGTGTTAAATATTAATCAATTGATGTTTGAAAAACATGAATAATCTCAAAATTTTAGTATTCGTCACCATTTCATTCTTTCACCAAAAAACATAGAAGATATATAGCTTTTTAAATAGATGAATTTCCAGAACTGGCCATGTAAAGCCATAATTTTCTGGAAATTCATCCACTCATCAAAATATCATAAAATCAAACCATTACAATATCAAAGTATCAACTTCCCATCTTTCACCCACACCGTTTTCCCAACCTGAACCGTGGCGTCAGCAAAGAAATTCCACCGCACATAACCTCCACCTACCTGGCCACCTAATTCTGTATTATCACCTAAAGACAAGCGAACCACTCCGGCTCCATAGCCATAATAGGGTATCCAATCACCACCAGCCTGTTCAATCGATAATAATGGATTAAATCCGAGCGCAAATTCACGAAAGGCACGTCCCGCATCACCTGCCTGTTCAATTTCTGCCTGAACAGCCTCATTCCCTTCCTGAGCATCGAAAGTGATGAGTTTTCCAGCTTCAAAACTCATTATCAATCCTTTTACCCCTTCTCCATTCCATTGCCCATCCGGGAAAGCAATACTTCCGTTGACGGAGCTTTCGATTGGGGCCACCCGAATGGCTCCCGCTGGTAACTCCACCTCTCGATCTATTAAATTGAGTCCTTTTAAAGCACGTACTGCACTCGCATTTCCATCCTGCTTGGTAACAGGCCGATCTCCAATTTCAAAACGAATGTCGGTACCAGCAGGAGTAGTCACTCGAATTTGTTGGCCACGCATGGCTTCTTCAAAGGCCTCTTGATTGGTGGCCAACTGCTCATAATCTGTTTTTAAAAGTACCCATTGATAAAATTGATTTACCAGAGAGTCTACTGGTCTTTCCAAGCCATTGAGATGATAGGCCCCTGACCAATGAAAATGAATGGTTCTTCTTTGGCCTTCTTCCAGTATATTTTGTAGGGCAGCATATGGGGGATGGGCAGGTACTGCACCTGGAAGCATTAGACCCAGATCTACCTCAGACAAATAATCTTCCAATTCTTCTATGGATTTGCCTACGGCCTCTCTGGTAAAATCTGTTGACCAGGATTGTGGATTAGCACCATCTACATTGATGGCTCCCAAATCTTCTGCTCCTGTAGCAACAATGCCTTGTCTCAATAGTGGTATAAGCGGATCAAAATCACCAGCTTGACCTACCAACAAAACCTTTTCACCTTCTTGAAGGTCCATTTGTTCAAGCAACTGATTGGCTATTTCCTGCCATTTTAATGAAGATTCCGATGTGGTTTGACTTGTAGGAGGAGCAGTTGGACCTTGGTTTTGACATGAGAATAATAGGATGAATACAAGCAATAGGCTAAGCGTTCTGAACATGATTTTTATTTGAAATTAAGGAAAAATAAACAGACCTGCATCGGTTTTTTTTTGGAGCCCATCCCTGAATAGCTAACGGTAATATAATCATGGCCAAATAACTGGCATTTTTTAGATATAAATTGCAAATTGCTGGGAAAGCCTTTAAATAAAACCAAAAATGATCCAATCAAATTTAGAGAACCTGGATCATTAGAAATTTAAAATGCTTTATTTAAACACTGTTTAGTAAATCTTTATTTTTTAAAGCTTTGAGTTCTTGTTTTTTAATTCGGCAACTTCTAAGATCAATTTGTTGTAAGCCATATGTTGAAGGATCAAAATAAGAATCTTATTAAAGTTTATTAAAACTAAAGATCAACCCACTATTAAATTGTTTCGATTTGATAGTGGGTTTTTTACGTATATGAAGAAAATAATATGTATTTCTTCATCAAAAAATACTGAATTGAAAAATTGCACTATATAAAAAAGAATCTTATCTTTAGCAATGGTATTTATAGAGAGCTAATAATCAAAGAGAAACTGCTAGAAATTTTTTAAATACACTATTTTAAGAGAACTACAATCTAAAATAGAACTTCCTTTCACAAAAGCTAGTGCGCAATTTTCAGTTTACTTTTACTTTTTTTGAGTAATAGTATACATGGAGAATTAAGTACACAATTATCCCGTCGATTAAATAAGAAAATAAACTAAACATTTATAACACATTAAATGATAAACCTTTGATGGAATTCATCAAAACAGTTATATAATTAAAACAAGTAATACATAAAAACTACACACACATGTTTAAGAAGGCAACTTCCAGGCAATTATTGTCTGTAGCCAGCCTTTTTATCCTGGTCTGGCATGCAGCAATTGGACAGGAATATTGGAATGGACAAATCTATTCACCTGTCGAACTGCCTGTTCGAAAGATTGAAAAGGTTAAGGACTCAAATGTTTTGGGAAAAACAGATGGACAAGTTTTAATTTATGATGTCCACACAAAAAATCTAAGGTATCCTGAGAAATTATCGTACCCGCAAATACAATCTACTGAGTATTTTGCAGGGGTACAAGGATCAAATCCTTCTCAATCTTTCGACTCCCCCCTTGAAAAATCCTTTTCTCATCTTCAACCTGTGGATGATGCTCTTCTCAGTCCCTGGCAACAGCAAGTGAAAATTTTTGTTACTGCAGCCAATAACCAGCGATTTACTTGTTCAGGAACTCTTATTGATGCCACTCATGTGCTGACGGCAGGTCATTGTGTCTATTCCAAAAGGAAAGGCGGCTGGGTACAAGAAATAGAGGTGGTACCGGCATATCAGGATGGAAAAGCGCCATTTGGCTCCGCCAAAATGGAAGAAATTTTTTCCTGGTCGGAATGGATCAACAAGCAAAATTATAATTTTGATTTGGCCGTCATAAAAATTGATCAGCCCTTAGGTGCCATTACTGGCTGGTTGGCCTATGGCTATGAATCTTACATCTTATTCTATAAAAAGAATGAATTTAACAACCCAGGTTATCCTGCTACCGCTCCATATAATGGTAAACAATTGTATAACTGGAGAGGAAATTTTGATTTTAACTATGGAGAACATCTGTTGTATGTAAAAAATAAAGCCCATGCCGGGCAGAGTGGAAGTGGCGCCTTTCATTTTACTTCGAATTCTGAACCAACTGTAATGACGGTTCTGTCGCATGGAACATCTGGTACCAATCCATACACCGGACAGGTCCGTATCAATAAGCAAAAGTTTGATGAAATTTTTTCCTATTTAAAAAAGAACAAAAGTCAAAAACTGGATTTACAACCTCTATTTCTGAAAACTTCAACTGATCAATATTTTTCAGATAAAAATTTTAATTCATTTTCTTTTGTTTTATATAATCATTCAATAAAGAATTATCAAGGAAATCTTAAGGTAGCCTTGGATTTAATGAATGGAGATGAAGTCAATACTCTTGGGATAAAAGAGTTATCAAATTTCGAGCTGAAACAGCAGAGTAGCCAGTTTGTCGATCTTCAGGAATTAGATTGGTCTTGGCCGGATGAATTAAAAAGTGGGAAATATTTTTTAAGGATTCGCTTGCTAATTGAGGATGATAATCTGGAAAATAATATTAGTTCCCAAAATGATCAAAAGCAAATCACTTTTAATAGGAAAGAAAATCCATTCTTCTTTCAGGTTGTGGTCGAAAAAGAGGATCTCTCACCAAGTGGAGGTACTTTGGAACTAGATATTAAAACTACACCCCAACAAAACTGGGCTTTAACTTCCCTGGCCAGTTGGATTAATCTAGGTACAGTCTCAGGCTCCGGAAGCCAAAAGGTGATTATTTTTATTGATAAAAATCCAAGTAATTCTTCCAGAAATGGACAAATAATTGCTCAAACCTCCGAGCAAACCCTCGAGCTTTCTTTTTATCAGCCAGGTTCTGCTACCATCGATCAGATCGTTCTTTCAAGAGGGTGGAATCTAATCTCTATTGATGTGGACCCAGTGGATCCAGCAATTGAAAAAATTGTAAAAAGCCTGAAATCCAATAATTTGGTCCAGATAAATGCTTTAGATAAGGGAAAATATCTCTCTTATGACCCAACTAAACCATCATCAAAAAATACCCTAAAACTCTTGGTGGCAGGTACAGGCTTTTGGATAAAAGTGAAGGAAGAAGATGTATTAAAAATTGAAGGAACGCCCGCATTGGATGCAGGCCCCCCCAGTGAATTACCTCCTGGAAGAAATCTTATCGGCTATATTCCTAAGGAACCCCAACTTCCGCAAGATTATTTTAAAAACCTCATAGATAATCAACAACTGAAATATGTAATCGCCTATAAGAATGGCCAGAGTATTCGATTTGATCCTTTAGCCCCGCAAAATAGTAGCTTAAAACGAATTGAAAACGGATATGGGTATTGGGTGGAAATTGATACTAAGGCTTCCCTCAAAGTAATGCCTATTGATGAAAATGAAGCCATTTTGGCTGATCAGCATACTTCTTTTAATAGGGATTTGTGGTTGACAAAAGATGTTGAAATTCTGCAAATTCCATCTGAAAAAAATTTCAATGTAAACATAAAAAAAGGTCAACAGGGTACTTTATTGCTAATGATCACAGACTTAAATGGGAGAATCCTAAAAACCCAGCAGGTACAGCTGTCGGGCCATTCATCCTATTCTAGTCTGGTTAATTATTCCCAATTCATTGAAAACACTTTAGTGATGAGTGTTTTAATCAATGGTCAATTCCTTGGCAGCAGAGTATACCTAAACGACTGATTTTTGATGGGGAGCCTATGGGCTCCTCATTTTTTCCTTTCCTGATTGATTGACAAATTTTCCTCATTGTTTTCATTTATCCTCTATAAACCTTAAATTAGCAGTAACATCCTCATCATTTGGTTTAATTTAAACTTAAAGGGCATGCTTTTTAGTCCTTATAAGTTTAAAAAGAATCAATTTTCCCCCCTCTTTGCTTATATGGAGTTTTCAAAAGAATTCATTTTTGGCTCAATTTAGGGTCGAATTCCTTCTGAGATTTACTCAAATTATTAGGATATGTAAATTATGGTTCTTTTTTGGAATAGCTAATAAACATATCCATCATTTATTACGCTAGCTATGAGATCATATAAAATATTACTAGGGCTATGTGCTTTTTTGTGCATAGCAACCATTAATGCAAGTCTTAATGCCCAGACGAAAATAACCTTTAATTATGGTGAAAATGAAGAGTTCGAAGGGAGCATTACGGCTTATCTGTTGATGATTGCTAAAGAACGCAAAAGTAATGAAACGGTTACCAGAAGGCTAGGTGAAAAAAATCATAATATTGATTTTTCTGACTTTCAGGATATCTCCGTCGTTCTTCGGCTGAGTTCATTAAGTTTCCAAATGCCTGAGCATGAAAAAGAATGTTGGTTAGAACTACCTTTATATCGATATTTTTCTGAAGGCTTACCTGGCTTGGTTTTGGAATCAAAGACAAAGGTACTTAAGCTGGGATATGAAGACATTCCCCGCTCCAGGAAAATGGCAGATATTCGATTTTCAATTGATAAATCTTTAGTCGATCAGGTGGAAGGTAATATCATCTTCACTATTGATTTTATGTCGAATACTTTTCCTGCCAAAAAAATTGATTTTAAACAGGGACTTAGTTATGCTATACGTTCTTCTTTGCCTATTGATCCTCCAATTCAGGAAGAGGAGGATCCTAAGGTTGCTGAAAACGAGCCAGAACAAGAGAATAATTCTGAATCCCCAACCATTACTACTCAGCAAGAAAAAAGTACTAATTCTATTTCCGATAAAAAACCTGCTAAGGAAGAGGTATTATTGATGGATGCCATTGAATCTTCTTCCAAAAATAGAACCACTGCCAAATTATGTAAAGATTATTTGCAAAAATTTCCGGATGGAATATATGTTGAAGATGTTTTGTTTAAGCAAATATCTTTAGAAGATAATGACCAATTAAAAACAGGACTATTAGAAAATTATTTGCAAAAATTTCCAAATGGAAAATACATCCATCGAGTTAATGAAATGATTTTGCTCGCTTATTCCAATCGAAATAAATCAAAAACAGACGAGGATTCAAATCATGTGCAGGATTCGAATAAATTGGTTGCCAGCTTTAAAATGAGAGATGGGATATTAACTGTGGATGGGATTAAAGGGGGCACGCCTCCTTATAAATTAGAGTTTTTAGATGTTGAAAACTCTAATGCAAGAAGTTATGCTATTAATATTGGTGAAAACCGGAATTTCAAAACCAATTTAACGGCTCTCCCTCTTGAACGTAATAATTATATTATCAGTTTGGTTGATTCTAATAATTCTGAGCCTTATTACTCTGAACCTCTCCTGATAAAACCTTTAAAGAAAGGCTTAAAAGTAGAAGTTCCTTTTATTAGTATGGTATTGGGGATATCTATTTTAACTGTTGCTTTATTTTTGTTAATCATAAGCAGGTTTTTTTCTAAGAAAAGAAAGCGACACCGCCGTTATCATTCAAAGTATTATCGATAAAGTCCATTTTAATTAATTTGGGGAATCCAATTTATTCTCCATTTCCCATAATTGCTTTGTTGTACCTGATTTTATGGCAAAGGTGCAACCATCTGGAAAAATTTTCGTATGAATTATTTGGTAATATGAAATTTTGTTATTTCATTTAATTTTAATTTGTTAAATGGTTTTTTGGAAAATCAGAAAAAAACTGCCAAAAAATCAATAATTACAGGGACTTCAATAATGCTGGAAGAAAAAAAATGCTTACTTTTGTCCCGTAATCTTAAAAAAAGACTAATAATAATTTAGAAAATACTTCGTAATACAAATCTTCAATCTCAAACAATAACCCAAAAGTACAACAGGATTTTCAACGCTGAATCCTATTAAATGTATACACGCTTTGCTAGGTTCCTTAAAGGCAATTAGAACAAATTATAAGGATTTACGTTCAAGGCATTAGCCTAGCATCAGAATGGGAGGTATTACTCACAATTGAGAATTTTAGCAGAGTATATTAACAGTTATTAAAACAATACACTTTCTCTATTCCATTTCAATAGGTAACTATGAGATGGAAATAATTTGTAATAGGAGAGAAGTGTTGGGGGTGTCTCGGCTATAGAAGTGTTCAAGATCCGTAAATTATATCCCATAACTAATGAGAAAATTGAGCAATTATCACTTATGCATCAAAGGATTAACCATTACATTGTTTTTCCTTCTTTTATTTAAGCCACTCTCAGGGCAGAATATACCAGAAGTAACCAACTATCTGCCCAAATCGCTATGCACCAATAATGAACTTATTATTCAGGGTAAGAATCTGGATATGATTAAAGGGATACAGATTGGAGACAATGTTGTTCCTGGAGAATTATATGAGGCCAACCTTACCGCTACTCTTGTCAAAATTGACCATCTTAAACTTCCCAATCTTACAACAGGAAGTTTTAAGCTGATCATTTCAGGAGACCAATTTAGAGATACTATTGGGGACCTTAGTGTCAAGGTGCTTTCCGTCGAAATTGATATTGAAGATAACCGAAATACGGTATGTGAAGGCTCCATAGTTAAACTTTCCTCCTCTCTAAATGGGGCTTCATATAATTGGAGTAATGGAGAGAACAGCAAAAATATAGAAGCTATAGTCACAGAAGAGAAAATCTTTTCTTTGACTGTCACAGATAATGATGGATGCCAGGCCGAAGCCGAAAAAACCATCTTCACCCTCTCTAATCCTACAGCAAGTATTTCTGTTTCTCCTTCCATTGAGATTTGTGCGGGTCAGGAAGTAACACTTACCTCCAGTAATGCTGATCGTTATTTTTGGTCAACTGGTGCTGAAACCAAAGTAATTAAGGAGAGACCTACAGAAACCACCACCTACGAGCTCACTGTTGAAGGGGCTAATGGCTGCAGAACTACTACCGAAGTTGATATTAAAACCAGACCCGGACCCAATGTGAGAATTACTGGCCCATCAGAAGTTTGTGCAGGTGAATCTTTTACCCTAACAGCCAGTGGAGGAAGTTCTTATGCCTGGCATGATGGAGAAATGACTCCATCTATTAGCCTCATGCTTGATCAAGACATGACCTATTCAGTCAAAGCAAGCAATGCCGGAGGCTGCGAAGCAGAAGCGAGCATAGACATTACTGTTAAGCCAAGTCCTGATTTTGAAATAACAGGGCCCAGTGAAATATGTAAGGGCCAGGTCGTTCAATTAAAAGTTCCTCTCAATCAGAATTGGCAATATAAATGGAGTCAAAGTGCTATGGGAAGTGTTCTTTCTACCGTGAATGTTTCCCCCCAACAAACCACCAATTACAAAGTAACTGTCACAGATAAACGAAGTAATTGTTCTAAGGAGTCCGCGCAAGAGATTAAAATTACCAATAGATTGGCTTTTACCATTCAAGGTCCAGATTCTGTTTGTAGAGGACAAGAAGCTATGTTATCCATTATCCAAAATAATGATTTTAAATATAAATGGAGTACAGGCGGAACTACCAATCAGGAAAAGGTTGTTCCGATGGGAAATACCATATATAGTGCAACGGTAACTGATGAATCAAAAGGATGTACTGGTGTTGCCTCTAAATTGGTTAAAGCAAGAAGAGTTATACCCAAAATTCATGGCCCTCGCTTCGTATGTGCAGGAGAAACCATTGATCTCCGAGCTGGAGGAGGTGTGCAATATGTTTGGGGAGGCGGCCAGACCGAGGAGATCATAACTGTTCGTTTAATGGAAACTACAGATTTTAAATTGACTGTTACAGATGCAATTAATTGTACTGCAGATGTTTCAAAAAGAATAGAAGTTTATGATACTCCATCAATTGAAGTGGATGGGGCAAGAGAAATTTGTAGTAATGGAACCACCGATTTATTCTTAGAAACCGGAGTTAGAGATGCTGTAATTACCTGGACAGCAGATGGAAATTTAGGCTCTACCTCAGGTATGGGACCTAATGGAAGTGTTATTGCTGACCAACTGGTTAATGAATCCTCTGTTATGCAGAGCACGGTCTATACCATTAAGGCCGAATCCCCCGAAGGTTGTGGAAGCGCAGAAAAAACAGTCACTATTACTGTTAATCCTGTTTCTGCTAACTCCCCCTTGCCAACTGAAAAAGTAAACGTATTAACGGGACAAGAAATTGAGATAGATGCTCTTGGTGGAGCAGTAGAGTGGAATCCAATTGAAACTATTGGTGAGGTAGAAGGTGCCTCTACGGGATCGGGAGGTGCATTTAAACAAACCTTAGAATTGAGTAATTCTAAAAGCTGGGGATTAGTCAGGTATGAAATTAGACCCCAAGGAAGTAATGGAGGATCAGCTTGTGCAAGTGGTACTCAATACCTGGACGTAAAGGTATTACCCAGATCTTTGATCAATAATATTTTTATCCCTAATTTATTTACTCCCAATGGGGATGGTGTAAATGACCAGTGGGGGATTGAATATGTTTCTGAAATTGATCCGAATCAATATTCTATTACCGTATTTTCAAGGAATGGAGGAATTGTATTAACTGAACGTTCGATCCTGGAAGCTGCTTTTTGGGAAGCAAATGATATCCCTGCAGGTGCCTATATCTATATTTTGAAAGGGCCTGATATGAGCTTTAAAGGGGCCATTACCATCCAAAAATAATCCGATTAAACAATACCCATGAAACACATTTACTTGATTTTATTCTTACTCCCCGTAATTGGATCTTTTTCCCTTTATGGGCAGCAAAACCCTCGCTTTACCAACTTTCTGTTTAATGAAAGTGCTTTTAATCCCGCAAAAGCAGGAATAAACAATACAGAATTATTTTTATACCATAGACAACAATGGTCTGGATTGGATGATGGAGCTTTTACCAGCCAGCTTATTGGAGCCAGCTTCAGGCCCTTTGGATTTCTCCAAAGAGTTGGGCTTGGGGTTCTGTTAAATGTTGATCAGGCTCATATAATAAAAAGCGGAAATTATGGCCTAACCTTTGCCTATCGAATTCTTGATGGCCAAAACATACCGCATACGCTCTCAATTGGAGTCCTTGGGGGTGTTGTCTCCAGTCGGCTGTCCTACGAGTCTGCACAAATCAATAATCCCTTTGATATTGTATTTTTTGATCAGGGTGTTAATGATATGGTTTTCAATTATGGAATGGGAATCGCCTACCAAGGTAAATTTGGAAAGGGAACATTGTTCTTGAATGCAGCAAGTAATCAATCAGCAAATGACTTAATGTTTGATAACCCGGAAACTGGATTTCTCTATGGATTGAAACGAAACTTGATTGCAAATGCCCGATATTCACATCCTCTTAATGACAACATTAGCATTGAACCTGGTGTCCTTTATCGCAGAATGTTTGTCAACAGTCAATTGAAAAATGATATAGTTGTTGGCATTAGAGGTAATTTTAAACAAACCGTTTCCGCCGGAGTCACCTATGCAACAGTGTCAAATTCTGTGGGTGTAGTCTTAGGCATTAATCTAGGACAGGCCCAAACTTCCGGTGCCTTTGAAATGCCAATTGGTACTGGAGCAGATCTGGGAATGACCTACGAACTGGGGCTTGTGGTCAAACCCGTTAAAAGAGTTAGAAACCCGGAAGAAGTGGTTGCTGAAGGAAATAAACCTAATAAAAGGGAGAAGGAAGAAAAGGGAGAAATTACTAGAGCAGGCCTCTTAAGAAAACTTCAAAAAATAGATGATCGTCCATTCACAGTAGATATTCAAGTGGAGAAAAAAGGCAAAAAAACAACAGTATATTACAAATTAGTGAATTTGTTTAGTGCCTACTCTGGAGTTCCCCAAATTGAAAATTTTGTAGAACATTTAAGTGCCCTTAATGATGACTGGAGGGAAAAGGGTTATGAAAACAAACAAACCATCTTGACTTCAAAGACTTATGAGAATGAAGCCATTATGAGCGCAATTGTTGATATGAAATACAATGGAGAATTTGGAGAAATTAAAGGAGTGCCTTACAGATACAATGACAAGGACGTTACCATGGAATTGAATGGTGAACAGCTAAGCATTCGCGAAAGAGAATTTCTTAAGTTGTATCGTTTCGTTGGTTCTCTAAGATCACATTCCGATCAAATTAGCCTCAATATAAAATCCAATCAGTCAGTTTTCGAAACTGTAATCGAATTTAGACTTGAAAAATAATTTCGCCCGGCCATTGAATTTTCATGGAATGAGCAAAATTCAATGGCCGAGTGAATAATTTATATTTTTTCCCTGCCTGCCTTTAAAAAATGTGCTAACTTGATAACTTAAACCCAATTAATAATTATCAAAACCAAACCCAAAATCCATGTTTAAATTTAAGTATGGAGGTAAAGAAGGTCAAGAGTATACCTTGGTAGAAGCCTCTGATCTGGTGGTGGTTCGTACCGAAGAGGAACAAGAACTAAGCCAGATGGATATGTCTTCCGAGTCAAGGTCTCTGGTTCCCAACCTTTTACCTATTGCCTCCTTCCCCGAAGCCAATGTTAAAGTCTTTAAAATTGTTAACAACCAACCCGAAAAGGTATTGAGCATGCGGAATACCATCCGCAAAAAACTGTCTAAAGAGAAAGGAGTGCGTTTTGCAGGAAGAGTATTTAAGGACCAAAAGACTGGAACAATTTTTATTTACACCGAGAATTTTTTTGTCAAGTTTAAAAATGAAATTAAAGAACAAGAATGTCTTTCCTTACTGAAAAAATTCGAGCTTGACATTAAAGAAAAACTGGTTTTTGCCCCCAATGCCTATTTCGTAGAAGCTAAGGAGGGAACAGGAACCAAGATTTTTGAAATAGCTGAATCCCTTCTTAAACAAAAAGAAATAGAAACTGCACACCCAGAATTGGTGCGCGAAAAAAAGCAAAAAGGGATCTACCCACTTCAGTGGCACCTCAAAAGGACAGTCATCAACGGAAGAGTGATTGACCAACATGTAGATCTCGATAATGCCTGGTCCATAACTAAAGGTGCCAATACAATCATTGCGGTAATTGACGACGGGGTTGATGTTGACCATGAAGAGTTTGAAGGAAAAATAGTTGCTCCCAGAGATGCCATAAGAAATATCAGCGATGCTCGCCCTAAAAGCGATGAGGAAAATCATGGAACAGCCTGCGCAGGAGTAGCTTGTGGTTCGGGCAACCATAAAGCTTCAGGAGTAGCTCCTGAAGCGAAATTAATCCCAATAAGATCGGGTGGCCTGGGATCCATGGCCGAAGCAAAATCCTTTGCCTGGGCAGCCGATAATGGAGCAGATGTGATTTCTTGCAGCTGGGGCCCGCGTGATGGTGCCTGGTGGAATCCAGGAGACCCCTTGCATACTTCCTTTTTCGCCCTTCCTGATAGTACCAGGTACGCATTGGATTACGCTATTAACACCGGTCGTGATGGAAAAGGATGTGTGATTGTTTGGGCTGCCGGAAATGGCAATGAGGACGTAAGTTTTGATGGCTATGCCAGCCATCCCAAAGTAATCGCAGTTGCTGCTTGTAATGATCGAGGACGCCGAAGTGTTTACAGTGATTTTGGAAAAGAGGTTTGGTGTTGCTTCCCCTCAAGTGATATTTATGTTCCCGAATGGAATCATCCACGACCATTGACCGCAGGAATCTGGACCACCGACAGAAGTGGTAACAAAGGCTATAATGAGGGCGGAATAGATGCAGAAGCTTTTATTGGAGATCGAAACGGAAATTATACTGCTACCTTTGGAGGCACTTCTTCATCTTGCCCTGGAGTTGCAGGAATTGCCGCATTGATTCTTTCTGTTAACCCAGAATTGAGCTGGGATCAGGTTCGTGAATTGATTAAAAACTCCTGTGATAAAATTGATGATCAAAATGGTAATTATGATGCCAATGGTCATAGCCCGCTATATGGTTATGGCAGATTGAATGCGGCTAAAGCAGTTGATAATGCTCAGGATACTCTAGTTAAAAAGGAAGAATTTGATGTATCTGGAACTGCTTTTTTCAGTCGTAAATCAGAAGTCCCTATACTTGAAAATACCATTACTGATGATGATTTTGAGAATAACAGATTTCTTGGCTTTAGGCTAAAACTAGAACCTTTCCATCCTGACCTGAACATCAGCTATCGCGTAAATGTAAATAATCGTGGGTTCACTTCCTGGTCAAAGGATGGAGAATATGCCGGATCAACAGATGGCCGTCGGAAAGTAATTGGACTTGCCATCAAACTTGAAGGCCCCCTGGCCAATGAGTATGATGTACTTTATGAGGCTGAAATCAGGCATAGAAGGAGCCGGAAGAAAGCAAAAAATGGTTCAGTTTGTGGAACAGACAAAAGACGAGGCCCTGCAATTAAAGAGATTAAAATTAAAGTGGTTAAAAAATAACCCTTTAAGTACTATACCATTTATGGTGTCTGGAGGACCGGCTTAAGTCGGTCCTTATTTTTGCCAGTTAAAAATATATTAATAGCAGTTTTATCCATCTAAAAGACAAGGATCCAGAGTATTTTTTTTCTAATTATTTATTAAAAATTAGAATTATGAAATGGACCAATGCTTTAGTTTATATTTTCTTTCTTTTTATTTCCCTAAATCTTGCCTGTGCACAAAACAGACCATCTTACGAAATCATCGAAACCTCTGATATCTCCTACCTTGTGGAGAATGAAATTCAAGATGAAAACCTTCAGAAATTTAATCTGGTAATTCCCAAAGGAGTAGATAACCCGCCATTATTTATCTGGATTGGTGGCGGAGCCTGGGCCTTTGTTAATCGCCATCAGGAGATGAATTTTGCCCGCAAAATGGCTAAAGAAGGATTTGCTGTTGCATCATTAGGACATAGACTAAGTCCTGGTGTTTGGAGAGATCCCTCATTAACCACCGGGGTTAAACATCCTACTCATATCAGCGATGTTGCCCAGGCCTTTAAATGGCTTTATGAAAAGGCCGACTCTTATGGGTACAATCCAGATCAAATTTTTATCGGAGGCTTTTCTTCAGGAGCTCATTTATCTACCCTGCTAAGTATGGATACTCGATATTTGGAAAAACTAGGTTTGAGTCAAGATCATATCAAAGGTGTTATCCCAGTTGGAGGCGGCTATGATATCGTGGCTTATCGGGAGGTTTTTGTTAATGGACCCAATCCCGCTATGGCAGTACAACATGTTGATGCCGTTTTTGGTGATACAAAAGATGCACATATTGACGCTTCACCAACTTCCTACCTGGATAATTTAAAAGTGCCGATGCTTATTTTTTCAGAGGATATGACCTATAACTACACAAAGATTTTCGAAGATGCCATGCGTGGGACTGATTTCAGAGATTTTGAAGTGGTTCATGTCCATACCTTAGATCATGCGGGCTTATGGCGTAATATCTCTAATGAGAAAAACAGCCGCTACAGAAATATGATGGTAGATTTTATGAGAAAAATTATTAATTCTTCTTCCAATAAGGGGTAGGTTTGGAGCGGTAATTTTAGCAATAAAGAATATATAAGCATAAAAGGAAGTAGGGTAGAAGTATAATCGCCCTTGGCTCTTGAAGTATAGTAGAAGTACTTTGTAGAGGAAAAATACAAGATACTTCTATCATACTTCTACTATACTTCTATCATACTTCCACCTTTATTGTATCTAAAAAATAAACTCATAATTATTTTTACCTAATTATCGTGACATCCCCCTTCAATATCAATCCATTTTCCAAATCTAATCTCAAAATATAATAGTAAGTACCCACTGGAAGTGGCTCCCTATTTTGATTTACTCCGTTCCAATTGTTATCATAATCCTTTTGTTGAAAAACCACATCTCCCCATCGATTAAAAATGATGATTTCATTATCGGGGAAAGCTTCAGGAGGATTGACCTCCAGGATTTCGAAAACGAAAGCTTCATTCATATTATCTCCATTAGGAGTTATGGTATTGGGGACCTCCTCGGAATTGGGTAGTTCTCGTTCTATTTCAATAAAAATCACAGCTTCGGAACATTGATCAGGGCATTCCAGGTTGCATACCTGATATCGAATACTAGTACTTCCAAATGCAGCTCTGGAAACGGAATAGGAAAGGACCTCATTTTGAAGATTTTCAATTTTTCCTATAGTAGGGCCTTCCAGAATATTAATCTCCAGTTCTTCTGCTGAATTAAAAAGATCATTTTCTAGTAAGAGAATATCTATTTCTCGGTCTCCGCCTGCCTTTAGATCAATAAAATCATCTTTGGCCCTAGGAGCTTCACTTTGACTTATAACAATTTGGTCAGAACTATAATCAGGACAGCCTGGAGCAGAAAGTGTCCAGATAAAGGTTTGACTACCCAGTCCAAGAGAACTTACCTTGGTTGAATTCGACTCAATATCTTCGATCATTACAGGTGAAGAACTAGACCATCTTCCCATTGTTCCAGCAGGCAAATTTGCAGATAATTGGATGGTATCCAAACAAGTGCTGAAATCAGTTCCTGCATCGGCTAATTCGGGTAATTGGAGATTTACCAAAACCGTATCTGAATCGAAACATTTATTTAAAGAATTTAAAATACTTAGGCGATATAGCCCAGGGCCAGAAATTCCTGGCTTTAAACTTTCCTGGTTTTCTAAAGGATTTCCTTCCAAAATCTGCCATGAAATTTCAAAATTCTCACCTTGGGAGGAACTGCTGGCATCCAGGACACCCTTTTGGCCACATTCCAGGACCAAATCCGGACCAGCATTGACAATCGGTAAATTTTGATCAGCTTGGATTTCAATACTTTCATTAGCGACACAACCATTTGTTGTCGTTACCCTCAAAGAATAATCGCCCGCTTCCATTATGTTTATCTGTAATGAGTCCAAATTTGGAAGCATTATTTCTCCATTCTCGTCGAACCATTCTACATTTGAAATATTGCTATTACCCGAAAGGGTGGCAGATAAGGTGAACTGTTCCGTTTCACAATCTAATATTGGAACGTTTTCATCAAACTCAATTATTGAAACGGTCTTGTCTTGACCGACCTCAAGAGTATCTTTTACCCTGCAAGCTGTTATATCATCTATGACTGTTACAAAATATACATCCTGCCGACAAACCTCTACAGTAGATTCATTAACTGGACTGGCGAATAAACCACTCTGACTTCCCCAGACTACACTGAATTCAGTACTTTCTTCAACTTTAGCATTTAGGGTGACGCATTCATCTTTACAAGTGATTTTCATTGTAGAGTCCAGACTTACCTTAGGGGGGGCACCTCCAAGACTCAATGTAACAGTATCTCTTCCTATACAACCATTTGAATCTATTGCGGAAAGATGAATGTCTCCAAGTTCAGCTGTACTGATGATTTGGTTGCTTGATCCATTTGACCATTGATATGATGAAAAACCAGGGCCTGCATCCAATACTGTTCCTCCTCCTAGACAAAATCCGGTAGGCCCGGAAATATTTATTTCAGGGTTTTTGTTTTCACTCACTCTGATGGTGAAGTTTCCCTTACAACCTAAGGTATCCGTTACCTCCAGATTATATTCACCTTCCTGGTCAATTTCTATTGATTGGCTGATTTCTCCGGTGGACCAAAGGTAGGATTCATAATTATCGGTAGAAAGAACAATTGATTGACCCTCACAAAAAGAACGTTCACCTATAATGCTGGGTAGTAAGGTTTTAAGTTGAATTACTTCAATTTGATTATTTGCTTGACAACCGTTTTGATCGCTTACTGTTAAGGAAAATGTTCCTTCAGAATCAATTGAAATCGAAGAATTATTAGTTCCATCAGACCATAAATAACTTAAGTATCCTGGGCTGGCCTCTAGTATCGTAGAACCACCAGAACAAAGAAAAGGAACTCCCGAAATTTGGGGGATTGGAGCAGTGAGAATTGAAATGTTAACTGCTTTTGCTTGCTCACATTGGTTTCCATCCCTAACCCTTATTGTGTAAGTTGTACTCTCCTGAGGGGCAACCTGAATAAGGGATTCATTCCCTTGACCTTGATCCCATTCAAAGCTATAATCACCATCGCCACCCAATGCAGAAGCTTCAAGAATTACCTCCTGCCCAAGGCAAATGCTGGTATCTGAGTTTAGCTGTATTTCTAGAGGCAGATTCTCACTAATAACTATAGAATCTGTTAACACACAACTTAAATCATCTGAAACGGTAAGGTAATAGGTTCCTGCGCACAAATTAGTAGCGATAGCAGTATTTTGACCGTTTGACCAACTATAATTATAATTAGGTACTCCTCCCTGTGGAATAATTTGAGCAGTTCCGTCACATTCTCCATTACAATTGACATCTGCACCATTTACCTGAATGTTGAGGATAGGAGTTGTTGCATCCCATTCATAAGCTCCAATATCTATGCTATCATTAAAAAATCTATTTTGGCCAATAAAATCAATGCTGATTTTTTCATTCAAATTCCTATCCAGATCTATATCTACTGCATCTTGAGGAATGAGTTGATTGGAGCCAGCATCGATGGCAGGTGAACAACTAGAAATGCGAAGATCTCCATTTTGCGGGTCAATATATTGTGGATCTTCAAATATGTTTCCAACTGTATCTATAATATTTGCTGGCAAACCATCCTGAATAATATTGAAGGAAGCAGTAATGGTAGCCCCATTATTAAAAATCTCGGATTCATTTGCAAATGCCTGGTCTCCCCATAGAATACTATTGGCAATGATCATATTGTTGCTGCCTTGACTACCTTCTGTATGGATAGCTCCACCATTACCATTAGTCGCATTTCCATAAAATGAAGAGTTAATGATTTTTGCATCACAAACTCCTGCTTCAAAAATGAATGAGGTAGTAGCAATAGCCCCGCCTCTTTGAGCTGCAAAATTTCGATCAAATAGGGAATTGATAATATGGTGCTCGCGAACACCTTGTTGAGATCCCCGTAAAAACAGGGCACCTCCTTCACCTTCATTATTCGGACTAGTGCCTTGGGATCTATTTTGAGAGAAAAGACAATTGATAATGGTGTCATTTGCTACATTGGCAAAACTACTGCGTGCAAATATGGCTCCGGCCTGACCTCCAGCTATATTACTAATGAATTGGCTATTCTTAATAACTACTCTGGACTGTCCCCCGGAACTCATTCGATACCAAATCGCTCCACCCCGATCTTCGGATTGATTATTTTCAAATAAACAGCTATCAATTTCAAATGCTAAAAGCGTTTCTTCTCCAGATGGTGTGGCTGAAAAGGCACCACCATCATTACCGCAATAATTATCTCGGAAAGTACAATTTTCAAATCTTGGCTTTATGACTGCTCCACTATTTCCTTGAATGAAAACTGCCGCTCCCGTACTGCTGACCCTCAATGAAGCGGTATTCCCTACAAAATGGCAATTGGAAATTAGGGCTTCGCTACTACCTCCCAATACACAATCAATGGCCAATCCACCACCTCCACCTCCATAATTATTGCGAAAAGTGCAGTTGCGAATCTGCATATTGGCTGTACCTCCAGGATTGGCATCCATATACAAGCCCCCTCCCGAACTGAAGCCAAAGGAACCATCTGCATTTCCTTCTTCTATAATAAAGCCATCTAGAATGGTATTGAAAGTAGAATTTTCAGCAATGATGACCTTAAAGACATTATCCAAACTATCATTTTGAACCCCAATATCCCCACTTAGAATGGTTGGATTGGCCACCCAATCACGTTGCGATAGAATAGTTTCATTTCCAGTAAATCCTCCATACAATTCTGTATCTCTTACTAAATTATAGGATTGTTCTTTATCTTCTTCAGTGCATGGGGCACAGGAAATAGGCTTGTAAATTCCTTTTGCTACCCAGATTTGATCACCGGCTGCAACCACATCCAGTGCCTCTTCTACTCTTAAAAAGGCATTGGTCCAGGAGCTGCCATTTTGTAGGCCATTTGTTGCCATTTGATCTACAAAAATAAGTCCAGTCTCATAGGCTCCTAAATCCACCACAGACTCAAATATTCGAGTATCTCCATCAATATCTACATTAGTATATGGTAAAATTGCTGAGTTATTACCAGCATTGATTAAGGGAGAAGAACGAGGTAGGTGTAAATCAAAAAGAAGGGGATCTGCAAATCCTGGGTTTATACTTAGGTTACTACCTCCATCCATTACCCCTTGTGGGATGCCGCCATCAAAATTATTAAAAGAAGCAGTGATAATGCCGCCGTTATTGAAAATCTCATTGCTTGCAATCCCTGTAGAATCATTCCAAAAAATATTGTTATGGAGTTCGCTATTGTTCTGTCCTTGCAATCCCTCCACATGCAAGGCACCTCCGGTTCCATTTGTTCTATTTCGATAAAAGGTACAGTTGACTATTTGGGCATTGCAGGTTCCTGCACTTGAGAAAAAGGAAGTAGAGCCGATGGCACCGCCCCTGGTGCTGGCAAAATTTCGGTCAAATACACAATTGATGATGTTTTGATTTCGAGTACCATTTTGAGATCCTCGGAAAAAGAGAGCACCTCCTTCACCATCATTGAAAGGACTACCTCCATCCGATATATTTTGGAAAAAAAAACAATTTAGAATGGTATCATTTGCAATATTCCCAAAACTACTTCTGGCAAATATGGCTCCGGCCTGACCTCCAGCAGAATTGGATATAAATTGTGAGTTTTTAATATTTACTCTGGATTCACCTTGAGAACTCATCCTGTACCATATTGCACCACCGCGATCTTCAGCTCGATTATTTTCAAATAAGCAACTATCAATCTCAATAGCCAGAAGAGTACCCTCACCAGTAGGGGTAGAAGAAAAAGCCCCACCATCATTTCCACAGAAATTATTTTTAAATAGGCAATTTACAAATCTGGTCTTGATGATAGCCCCGCTATTTCCCTGAATAAAAACAGCTGCTCCTGTACTGCTCACCCTCAAAGAAGCAGTATTGCCTTCAAAAATGCAATTTGCGATGATTGCTTCGCTACTTCCCCCTAAAACACAATCGATGGCCAATCCACCACCGCCACCGCCATAGTTATTGCGGAAAGTACAATTGCGAACCTGCATATTGGCCGTCCCAAATGGATTAGCATCCATGTATAAGCCCCCTCCAGAACTAAAACCAAAAGAGCCGTCGGCATTGCCTTCCTCGATTATAAATCCATCAAGAATGGTGTTTGTAGTGGAATTTTCAGCCACCACTACTTTATAAACATTATCAGTGCTGTCATTTTGAACGCCAATATCCCCACTTAGAATGGTAGGATTAGCCTCCCAGTCTCTTGCCGATCTTAAAGTTTCAGTACCTAGAAAGCCCCCAAATAATTGCACATCTGGAGGAAGAAAAAAAGAAGTTTGCAAATCGTTTTGAGAACAGGGATTACAATTGGTGGGTTTATAAATCCCTTGAGCCACCCAAATTTCACCATTGGTGGTATTAGAAAGTGCCGTTTGCAAATCAATGTAGGCATCAAGCCAGGAGCTTCCATCATTGGCTCCTGTGGCTCGACTGTCAACAAAGACCTGACCAAGGGCATTTGTTAATCCCATTAGCATTAAAAAAATCAGCACAGGAGATCTTACAATCACTGTAGATCGGTTTTTCATAATCCGGATTTTTAGGGATTGAGGGGGGGATTCTCATAGTATCATCCCATTAAGTAGGAGTCAATTTACGAATTAATTTGCTCCTTATCCAGCATAGTCCATTGTTGGTTTTGATCACATACCTGTTTAGACTTTCCACCTGGCTACAGGAGTAATATCTTGTTGTGAAAAATCTCCTTTTTGAAACTTTTGGTAGGCAGTTATGCCTATCATAGCAGCATTATCGGTACAATATTCAAATTTTGGAATAAAAGTTGACCAAGCCTTTTCTTTTCCCGTTTGTTGTAGGACTTCTCTCAATTCAGAATTTGCAGAAACGCCTCCTGCCACGGCAATTTGTTTAATACCAGTATGTTCAGCAGCCTTAACCAATTCCTTGATTAAAATATCTACTATCGTTTTTTGTACAGAAGCGCATATGTCATTAAGGTTGTTTTGAATAAAATCAGGTTCGTTTTTGATGGATTTTTTTAGAAAATATAAAATAGAAGTTTTAAGACCACTAAAGCTAAAATGATAATCCTTGACTTTCGGATGAGGGAAACTGAATACGGGTTTTCCTGTTTTGGCAAGATTGTCAATAATGGGCCCTGCAGGATAATTCAGACCTAAAAGTTTCCCGGTTTTATCAAAGGCTTCTCCCGCAGCATCATCGAGCGTGTTTCCCAGGACCTCCATATCAAAATAATCTCTTACTAACACGATTTGGGTATGCCCACCTGAAACAGTTAAACAAAGGAAGGGAAAACTGGGGTAGGGGGCTTCCGCAAAATGCGCCAATACATGGGCTCTCATATGGTTTACCTCAATTATGGGAAGATCCAGGCTCAGTGCCATGGCTTTAGCGAAGGAAACCCCAACTATAAGCGAACCAATTAGGCCTGGCCCGCGGGTAAAGGCAATGGCTGAAAGTTCACTGGCCTTGAGGCCGGCTTCCTGGAGTGCTGCCTCTACTACAGGTATAATGCTTCCCTGATGAGCCCGTGAAGCAACCTCTGGAACCACTCCTCCATATTTTTGATGAACTATCTGATTGGCGACAATATTGCTCAAAACACTTCCGTCACTGATGATGGCAGCGGATGTATCGTCACAAGAGGACTCAATAGCTAAAATATTTATGCTCATTATTAGTTTAATAAATAAGAAATAATTATATTTATGATCGAAGCATTTTTGTTGAATCTTTTCACATTTCCGCCCGTAGTATAATACTAAGACGACCAATCCAAAACAAGGTAGAAGCACTACCCTTAAGGGTATTTTGTTCTAGCTCGCCGCTGGCAATTCAAAGAAAACACTTTGGATTGCAAAAGTAATTTGGCAAAAATAATTAATTCATAAATATATTATTAACCGGTACAATAATTAACAACCCATGGCAGCAACAGCAGTAAGAGAAATGCCCGTTCTTTCCAGCAAGGACAAAAATTTGTCAAAAGATTCCAAGCTAAATTGTGTTATAGCAAAAGGTACAAAAATTGAGGGGAACATCCGGTCATCAGAAAGCATCCGTCTGGATGGTGTACTAATAGGTGATGTAGTTTGTGATAAAAAGGTGGTGATTGGAGCAAAAGGTCGTGTAGAAGGAAAAATAAAAGCATCAGATGCCTATATTATGGGAGCAGTAGACGGAGAAATGGTCATTTCTGGAACCTTACAATTAGAATCTTCAGCACGAGTAAAAGGCAATCTTTCCGCAAAGAAATTAATCGTTGATGAGGGCGCTACAATGGATGGAGATTTTAAAATTGGAGCTTAATTTAGCATTTTAATTTAGGCTTGAGGTACAAATTTTTCTTTGGTTTGTTTAAGATATTAGGCAATTTCTGTAAAATTACAGAGGTTAAATCATAGTTTTTTGATAAAAAACCTTATAATTGCATCAAAACAAACCGAAAAATGAGATTAGTTATCAACCTAATTCTAGCAGCCATAGTTGTTGGCCTCATTTGGGTACTGATCAGTAGTATTCGTGAGCCTATTGCCTTCAAAGCAGAACGTGAAAAAAGAGAAAGAGCAGTTATCGATCGTTTGATGGATATCCGAACTGCACAGGAATTTTATCGTGACATCACTGGCCTTTTTGCGCCCAATTTTGACACCCTTTCTGATGTTCTAAGAAATGGTCAATTTAAAATTGTCTCTGTGATTGGTGATCCTGATGATCCTAATTTTACAGGTGTCATAACATACGATACTACTTTGCAACCTGCATTTGATACCATTGTAGCCTTAGGAATAAATCTGGATTCTTTGAGATATGTTCCCTTCTCAAATGGCGTTACCTTTGATATTGCTGCCGATACCACAAGCTATCAGTCTACTACTGTAAATGTTGTAGAAGTAGGAACCCGAAGAAGTAATTTCATGGGCAGATTTAGTGATGTTAGGTTTAGAAGGTATGATCAGGGATACGATCCCAATAGTATCATCAAATTTGGTAATTTGAATGCGCCAAACTTATCAGGTAATTGGGAATGATCCAATTTGAAATTGTAGAAGATACTTTTAATAAGAAAAATACATCTGTATATGAACTGTCCATCCTATTGGGGATGGACAGTTTTGTATATATGATAACAGATGCTCAACAAAGAATTCATTTGTTGGCCCAATATCCTTATACAGATGCCCAACCCTACAATCCCCAAAAACCTCAGTTGGAAGAACTTGAACGTTTTTTTAGTAAAAACCAATTGTTAAGCTCTCGATATAGAAATGTAAGACTGGGGCTTCAAAGCAGTGTATTCACTTTAATTCCCAACCGTTTGTTTTCTGATAAGGATAAGAAAACAATTCTTTCACATCTTTCATCTTCCGATCATTTTTATGAAGCCAGGGTGGATTCTATTGGGAGTTTAAATGCGAAAAATGTTTACAAAATTTTTGCACCTACAGCAAACTTTCTCAAGCAACACTTTTCAGCGGCACGAATCTTTAATGTAAATACAACAATGCTTTTGGCAGTTTTAAAAATTGCTCAAAGATCTAAGGAAGGATATCAATTATTTTATCATGCTGATAGTAGGTATTTAAGAGCCTATCTCTTTGAGGGCAAAGAATTGATTGCTGCTACCCAGAATGAATACACTTCTCCTAATGATTTCCTTTATTATGCACTTCTTGTTTTTGAACAATTTCATTTAGATACCAACAGTCAGGAAGTATTTTTATGTGGCCTCCTTCATGAAGATTCCCCTAATTATCAACTACTTTATCGTTATATCAAAAACCTTAACTATTTACAAGCTCCGGCCTTTATTCAAAAAGGACCTAAATTAAATGCTCTTCCAGAATATCAGTTTTTCGACCTTTTTTCCTCATTGTTATTAAACTAAACCATCCCATTTAAGCTTCAATGTATAGGATATGTTTTGGACCTAGCCTATTATCATTCAAAGCTTATTTTAAATCATTTGAATATGAGAATTATTGCAGGCAAATTTAAAGGCAGACGATTTAACCCTCCTGCTAAAAAATGGCCTACTAGACCCACAACTGATTTTGCTAAGGAGGGACTCTTTAATATCCTGACCAACCACCTGGATTTTGAGGAATTAAAAGTTCTGGACCTCTTCGGCGGTACGGGAAACCATTCATATGAATTCATTTCAAGGGGTTGCAAAGACGTTACCTATGTAGACAAATTTCATGGTTGCGTGGCCTTTGCCAAAAAACTATCTAAAGAACTTGAGATCGAAGAGTATATGAAAATCGTAAAACTGGATGTGTTTAAATTTATTGACATTTGTTCAGAACAATATGATTACATCTTTGCTGGGCCTCCCTATGCCTTGCCTACCATTGATACTATCCCAGATTTGATTTTTGAAAAGCAACTTTTAAAAGAAAATGGATGGTTTGTTATGGAACACAATCCCAATCATTCTTATACTAATCACCCTCACTTGTTTCAGGAGCGTTCTTATGGGAAAACCATCTTTAGTTTTTTTGAATAAAACTGAATGCAAAGCCCTAATCTTTTATAATACTTGCCTGCCATTTTATAACTTTGGAACTTTCTTAAAAAAAAGACCATTTTTTTATGGTAATGGGTATTGGGTAATGTGGAGTGAGAACTCACTTCTTATCTTACCAAATACTGTAACAACAAACAACAAACAACTATTAACCATTTAACAGACAAGCACACACATGAACATAATTGAGATCATTCAGCAAGGAGTTATAAAAGGGGTAAAGCATCTGTATGAAGCAGATGTAAATGCTGATCAGATCAATTTGAATAACACTCGCAAAGAATTTGAAGGCGATTACACCATTGTTGTCTTTCCATTTGTCAAAATGGCAAGAAAAAAACCAGAGCAGGTAGGAGAGGAACTAGGTAGCTTTTTGATAGAAGAAGTAAACGAAATTACTGGTTTTAATGTCATCAAAGGATTTTTGAACCTTACGGTATCAGATGACTACTGGCTTGGATTTCTGGAAAACATTCACAATAATCCTTCTTACGGTCAGCATCCTTCAAATGGAAAAAAAGTGATGGTGGAGTTTTCTTCACCTAATACCAATAAACCTCTGCACCTGGGGCATGTTCGGAATATTCTATTAGGTTGGTCAGCTTCTCAGATCTTAGCAGCAGCAGGTTATGAGGTAGTAAAAGTACAGATCGTCAACGACAGAGGGATTGCCATTTGTAAAAGCATGCTGGCCTGGTTAAAATTTGGGGAGGGCGCCACTCCGGAGTCTACTAAAATAAAAAGCGATCATTTTGTAGGCGATTATTACGTTCTTTTTGAAGCTAAATTCAAAGAAGAATACAATCAATGGCAAGAAAGTGAGGCTGGCAAAACTGTTTTTCAAGAAAAATCCAAGGAAGAGCAGTCAGAAGCCGCTTTTTTCAAAGCTTTTAAAAATACCTATTTTAATCAATATAGTCACCTGGGTAAAGAAGCCAAAGAAATGTTGATTCAATGGGAAAAAGGAGATGCAGAGGTCGTCGCATTATGGAAAAAAATGAACAACTGGGTCTATGAAGGTTTCGAAGAGACTTATATTAAATTAGGCGTTAATTTTGATAAATTGTACTATGAATCTGATACTTATCTATTAGGTAAGGAGGTAGTACAAAAGGGCATGGAAAAAGGTCTTTTTTACCAAAAGGAAGATAATTCTGTTTGGATCAATCTGGAAGATGCCAAATTGGATCATAAATTGGTTTTACGAAGCGATGGTACTTCGGTGTATATGACTCAGGATATTGGAACGGCCATGCGGCGGTATGAAGATTATGGGGTGGATAAAATGGTCTATGTGGTAGCTGATGAACAAAATTATCATTTCCAGGTGCTTTTTGAAATTATGAAGCGGCTGGAAGAACCCTATGCTGAAGGATTACATCATTTATCTTATGGAATGGTGGACCTTCCTACCGGCAAAATGAAATCACGGGAAGGTACCGTTGTAGATGCCGATGATTTAATAGAAGAGGTGGTAAAAGAAGCTACTGCAAATTCCAAAGAAAGAGGAGCGGTCACCGACCTCAGCAATGAAGAACAAGAAGAGATTGTTTGGAACATCGGCCTGGCGGCCTTGAAATTTTTTATCATCAAGGTGTTTCCAAAAAAGAGAATGGTCTTCAATCCCAAAGAATCGGTGGATATGCAGGGACAAACTGGACCCTATGTTCAGAATGCCTATGTCAGAGTACGATCGGTATTGCGAAAAGCGGAAGAGATGGACCTCAATTGGTCTGCTTCTAAATCCTATGCTAAATTGGAACCTTTAGAAAAGGATATTTTGGCTCAATTATTCCAATTCCCTTTTCTAATTAAAGAAGCTGCGGAGGATTTCGATCCTTCAACTATCGCTAATTTTTGCTATACTTTGGCCAAAACCTATCATCGGTTTTATCACGATCATTCTATTCTGAAGGCAGAAACAGAATCAGCTATAGCTTTTCGACTGAAATTGAGTCAGGCGATATCCAATGTTTTGAAAATGGGAATGCGACTTTTGGGCATTGAGATGCCCGAACGAATGTAAAATAATTAAACGGGAAGAGCCTATTGGCCCCAGGCCAATAGGCTCTTCCCAAAGCAAAAAATATTATGAGCACAGAAAAAGTAGAAGAAAAATCGCTCAATTTTATCGAGCAAATTGTGGAAGAAGATATTAAAAATGGAAAGCATGGAGGAGCCGTCCAAACACGTTTTCCACCTGAACCCAATGGTTACCTTCATATTGGCCATGCAAAGGCAATAACTGTAAGTTTTGGGATCGCTCAAAAATATAATGGTAAGTGCAATCTTCGTTTTGATGATACCAATCCAACAACCGAGAGCACTGAATATGTTGATAATATCAAAAATGATGTCAAATGGTTGGGTTTTGATTGGGATGGAGAATTTTTTGCTTCTGATTATTTTGATCAATTATATGCATTTGCGGTTGACCTGATTAAAAAAGGCCTGGCCTATGTTGATGACTCTTCTTCCGAAGAGATAGCTGAAATGAAAGGTAAACCTAATAAGCCTGGTGTGGAAAGTCCTTATCGCAATCGTTCCATAGAAGAAAATTTGGATCTTTTTGAACGAATGAAAAACGGAGAATTTCCTGACGGATCAAGGGTCTTAAGAGCCAAGGTAGATATGACTTCCCCCAATATGCATATGAGAGACCCCCTTTTGTATCGGATCAAACATGAACACCACCATCGCACAGGTGATGATTGGTCTATTTATCCAATGTATGACTTTGCTCATGGACAATCTGATTCTATTGAAGAAGTAACTCATTCCTTGTGTTCATTGGAGTTTATTCATCACCGTCCGCTTTACAATTGGTTTATTGAAAAATTGGAAATCTTTCCTTCTCGTCAAATAGAATTTGCCAGAATGAATGTTTCCTATATGATCACCAGTAAAAGGAAACTGCTTAAACTTGTCAATGAAGGTCATGTATCGGGTTGGGATGATCCTCGAATGCCTACTATTGCTGGAATGAGAAGGAGAGGATATCCAGCTGAAGGTATTGTAAATTTCTGCAATCGTGCCGGAGTGGCTAAGCGTGATAATCTGATTGAAATAGGTTTATTGGAATTTTCTGTTCGGGAAATTTTGAATAAAACCACTCCAAGGGTTATGGGTGTTTTAAATCCTTTAAAACTAATTATTACCAACTACCCAGAGGGGCAAACGGAAGAAATGGAAACCATCAATAATCCGGAAGATGAATCCCAAGGAAGCAGAAATATTCCATTTTCCAGAGAGCTGTACATCGAACGAGAAGACTTTATGGAAGACCCTCCACGAAAATTTTTCCGTTTAGGGCCCGAAAGAAATGTTCGATTGAAAGGGGCTTATATCATCCATTGTGAAGACTATAAAAAGGATCCCGAAACTGGCGAAATCCTGGAGGTCTATTGTACTTACTACCCTGATAGTCGTTCGGGGCAAGATACATCTGGGGTGAAAGCTAAAGGAACCTTACATTGGGTATCTATTCCGCATGCAATAGAAGCAGAGATTCGTATGTATGATCGACTTTTTACTGATGAGGCACCTACTAGTCATGAGGATAAAGATTACCTTGAGTTTTTTAATAAGGATTCACTAAAGATCATAGAAAAGGCATATGTTGAGCCTAGTCTTAAAACAGTAGAAGTGGGTCGTACTTTGCAATTTATGCGCAAGGGTTATTTTTGTGTGGATCCAGATTCGAATGAAGATAAGCCGGTTTTTAACCTTACGGTAAGCTTGAAGGATAGCTGGAAGAAGAGAAAGTAAATTAGTGATGGGTAAGGAGTGACGAGTAATGAGTTTAGGTTTTGGTAAATTATAGGTATTGGTTATTTGAGCTTTTTTTCACGTCGAATTCGCTAATCTCACAGAACACACTATTTGCGGTATCTGTGGAATTTGCGTGAGAAAAGAAGCTCAAATAATCAACTATACTTTCAATAAAGCAATCCCTAATGTGAACCCGTGAACCCGTAATTACTCCCTAAGCAGAACCACCTTCTTACTAATCACTTCCTCCTGAATAGTTGTATTACAATAATAAACTCCCGAAGGCAGGTGACTGATATCTAATTGAGTTTGGTTTACAATTCCGGACTGAGAATAGACCACTTTACCTAATTGATTCAATAATGTAACATTGACTGCTTCTTTGCTCCCTTGTATTTCTACAACAAGATGATCTTGAGTTGGATTGGGATAAAGCTTAAGTTTAGCTACTCCATTGATTGGTTCTCTATAAAGGCTAATGATATTACTATACTCATATTTGCCATCCAAATCAAGTTGTTTTAGGCGGTAATAAGAAATACCTAAAAGTGGATTATCATCAATGAATTGGTACTCATGCTTGTCAAAGGACAAAGCCTGTGCTTCCTGGAAGCCTATTTTTTGCCATTCAAGGGCATTTTTACTTCTTTCTATATCGAATCCTTTATTGTTTAATTCATTTGCTGTAATCCAATCCAAAACATTATTTTTTCCGAAAATATAGCCGGAAAAAGATATCAATTCGACAGGAACTAGACCTTGAACGATTACTGTTTTTTCTGTACTACTGTATTGAAGGCAACCCTCATCAGATAATATTTGACTCAAGCTTTTGTTAATAAAACTACTTGGAAGGATTGAATTCAAATAGGACACACCTACTATTGTGTAGGTTCCGGTAGGAAGCCCAGTAAAATTAGAGGTAACACTTTGTGCAACTACTAATCCTGTAGCATCATTTATAGCTACATAAGTATAGGCATATGTTGCACCAGGGCCACCAATAACTTCAACAATATCTCCAGGGCCATTAAAAGTAACTGTTTCGGTAAATCCTCCACTGAAAGAATACATAGTAAATAGATATTCGACTCCTGCAATAAGATCTACACTAAAAGAATTAAAGGTGGTAGTAGAGGTTGGAGAGCCCATCACCTTTGCATCAAAAGCATTAGTCCCCTCATAATTGTTGCAAGGATTTGAGGTATCAAAGCCAGTAGCGGTAAAGATGGACATTACCTTAAAACCACTGCTTTTTGTAAAAGTATAGGTCCCCGTTTGGCTTACAGCAAAATTAGTTGCATCATAATTAACCGGACTTACCGGTACCTCTTCGCAATCATCCATACCATCATTATCATCGTCTCTAATGAAATCCATTGTACCAACTCCTCCACTGCTTAAATCAAAAGAAAAGGAGTTGATGATTTGACTGAAGAGATTTGATAAACCCAAATTAAGACTAGGATCACCTGGAGGTGCAATCACCGTTTCTTCTGGTGAGAAAGAACTGGTAGCTGCAAAGCAACTGGAACTGTATTCAAAAACTCCTGATATATTAAAAAAAGTGGCACAAGGATTATCCGCACAAGCTACTTTTAATACTGCCTCAGAAGTATTGGGTAGGTTTGAAGGAATATCTCCAGTCCAACTTCCTGGCAGGAAAGGAACAGCACTATCGATAATGTATGGAAAGGTTTGTCCCCCATCACCTGACATCAAAATGTTGACATTGCTACAGGCAGTAAAGCCCCCATTATTCCAGCTGACTGTTTGCATACTTCCTGAATTCCAGGTTGCTAAAGGTGTTTCAACAGTAAAGGGGCCATCAGAGCTGACCGAAACTGTTCTCTCATCATAATCTACCCCTCCATTGCCATCTCTGACCGTGCTTCGAAAAGTCATTTCCCTAGCTGTTTGGGGTAGGGCTTCTCCTAAAATAAAATTGCCACAAATATTGGTATGTGTACCTAAATCATCACTTGTAGAAGAAAAAACATTCCATTCTGTAAAAACATTAAAACTAGAATTTGAAGATCTGGCTTGGGTAACATTAATTTTTCGAATGTAATTTATTCCTGGCTGGGAGTCGGAAAATCCACTCCATCCACCAGCACCTGGATCTACCCCTATAACACCAAAAATATCAATAAAACTATTGCCCATTCCTCCATCAATTAATGCAATTGCATCATTACCATCAAAAGAGATTCCCAGATGAGTTTGATCAGGAGTAAACCCTGGAATGTTTGCTGAAGGATTACATATCGTAAAGGTTTCATATGGTTGAATGGTACCGCTCAAAAATACGCTACCTGTATTTCCTCCTGACCCATTTGCAAAAAATGCGAGCCATATAACGCTTGAACCCAAATTTATTGCATTTGAGGTAGGATTATAAATTTCAATGCATTGATCGTCCCCATCATCCTCTGCTACTTCGGAAATGATGAGACTATTGCAATCATTAGGCCCTGAAATAGGATCGGACAAAATTGAATCATCGGGGAAAATACGGGTAGGAGAATCCGTTGGAGGGTAGGAACGAAAAATGGGCGCCCCATTTTCCATACCCCCAGGGCCATCGTCCCCAAGAGCATCATTGGGGCCGGTATTAGCAGGGCCTTGTAAGCCCAGATCATATTGTTCCCATGCATAACTGATCATATCACCTGGATCAAGGTCGCTGGCAGCCGCAGTTAATTCAAAGGGGGTATTTACGGGGATCAGTATTGTTCCAGAGGAACAAGGATCAGCATCAATGACCGGAGGATTATTGTTATTGTTAATAAGGGCAGCACAAGTACCCAAACCCGCGGTGATGTAGTTATTAATGGTCTCGATACTATTGATATGAAAATAACTGGTACTTACACTATTTCCATTTCTGGTAATAATATTGTCATTGGAACAGGTGCCACGGTAAGACATGATGGTTACTCCACTTCCTACTTCATATGCTGCAGAGGGAGAATATTGACCTGGATTTCCACAATTACCATCTGATCCATTAAAGGTATGTAAAGCGCTAAACTGATGACCTACTTCATGAGATACCAGCTGAAACCACCCACTGCCACTTGCATTTGAAGATTGCGTACCAGCTCCTCCCTTAGCAGGGCCAAAGGCCCCATCAATACTGCCATCACCGTCTAGATCTATATTGAAATTTTCGTCCCTGCAAGCTACTCCGATAAATGCACTTCCATTTCCTCCAACACCTCCAAAAACATGCCCCAGGTCAAAACTTGATGGAGAAACACCATCCCAGCTTATATTTGGATCATCTTGGGTAAGGTCATCAAAGGCAGCAAGAGCTTCCCTTGCCAAAGAACTGGATTGTCCAAAAAGCATAACCGGACTGCCAAAGTCATTTTCTGGATCCTCCAAAAAGACAATGGGATCAACCATCATCAATCTGATGGCAATGTCTCTTTCATAAATGGCATTCATCCCGTTGATTGTAGCTAAAATGGCAGCCTCAACATCCATAATTCGGTCGGCCTCCGAATCACCAATATTAGAATGCTGTTCGGCATATTCTTTTTTCGCTACTACTTTTATCCTAAATTGTCGAAGGTCCGCTCCGATCATCAAAGCTCCTGCTTTAGGAATTGGAGACAGGTGTTGATGCCTTTCCTCCTCCGGACTATGGCGGTGTTCATATCCTTTTTCATTTGTAAATAAGAGATCTTCTGATTGATGGAGGAATTTGGAACCATCCTTTTCATAATAAACACGGTGCTGATCTTTAGCTCCTTTAATTGGCTCTATAAAAATATTTCCTTCAGGACTCAGGATAAGGGCATCAATTCCTCGGGAGGTAATGCTTAATTTTCCACTGACTAATTCCTTGTCGATTGCTTGGATGGTGTAGGTTTTAAAATCTTTTAAACGCTGACTGGTTTTTCCAAATAAAATAGGAGATTCTATTGCCTGAAAATCAAGGAGCTCTCCGTCTGGCATTGGTAAACTGATAATGATAATCCTACTTTTGGCACTCTTGTCTTTTTCATGGGGAGCATTTTTAAGCCAGTTTTTTATGCCCGCGACATCAATTTCGGTTTGAAAGAGTTCTTTTTCAGGTGGGATGATTTCGTTTTGAGCTTGCTGCGAAATGGGAAAAAATAAGCCCATTATAAATAAAGGAATGTAATGCCAAAGCATGGCATAGATCGTGTTTTTGGAATTAAGCCTCTTCACCTTGGTTTGTTTGTTGATGCGTGTAATATTGTAAAGTTACATATTAATTTCCTAAATGTTTAATATGTAAATTAATTGTTGGTTAAAGCGCCTGGCACTTTAACCAACTTTCCTAACATTATTTCCACCAAGGTTGTATCAGTATTCTTTTAGACTCTCCACTTTCCAAAGTCACTGTTGCAAACAAATCACACAATCCAGATCCGTAATCAATGGTGCAGGTAGTACCATTGATGGTAATTGTTCTCATTCCACTCTGTATCCAGGGGCATTTTCGGTTTTTCATTAGGGGGTCGATAATAGAGGCATTATATGAGCCACCTTTACGATTGGTGCCTGAGGATGATCCTGTTAATTGGAAAACGTCGTCAGCAAGCAGTCGTGGGGTCATTCCCCCTTCTATCTGTACTAGAGTATGAGAGGCAGTCCACTTGGCTTGAGTATTATCAGGAAAAGTAATGGTAAGGGCTACATCTCTGCTTCTTGAAAGATTCCCTTCTGCATCTTTACCTAGATTAATAAGCGTTCTGGTCCCTTCAATTTGGGCACCATCGACGAAAAAGTTGTCAAAACTTAAGGTGCGGGTAGAACCAGGTAAATACAAAGAATCACTAATTGTGATGTCAATTATCCCTTGCAGCACATGTCCTCTGGGCCCTTCACACCCTTCACCAAAATTAATCGTGATGGTTCTTGGAAAAGAACGATCTTCAGGCGCAACCGTGATAGTGGCACAATCATTTTCCACACTGCGTGGTGTGATTTCTTCGGTTGTTGCTGTGCTCAGACTCGTTTCTTCCTCCAAATAATCAATTTCTTCTACGATGTTTTGGATTAAAATGATGTCTTCACTGGAAGTGAGTTCAACATTACTTTCAATAGGTTCCGCAATTTCATCTTTTTGACAGGCGGTGAATAGGAATACCAGTCCCAAAACGGCCGCAAAGGCCAATTTAAAGTTTTTCATTGTAATAAGGATTTTGATTAATTAACGCCAGTTGCGATGCAACTTACTAGAAGAAAGAATAAGGTAACTACCTCCGGTAGTCAGGTAAGTAGAAAGATATTGAACTAAATAATGATCAACATGCTATTTTTAATTGATTTTGTCCTTATACTTTCTACTTTTTACCATCTACTCAAGTTGCACCGCAACTTGAATTAATTAATGATTAAACCAAATAATTTGGGTAAGATTGGACTTCCTTTAGCGCGCAATTTTGAAGCCTATTTTTATTTTCATGGGTAAGACTTGTGAAAAGGTCTTGGGTTTAATGAGGGAGGAAATTTTAACATTTAATGAACACACGAACACGTTAAAACATTTTTTTTACCTTTAGGCTCGTTATGAATAAAGGAAGAATCATTATCAATAAGAATCGTTTTTCATTAACGATTGAGCGATTATGCCATCAGTTGATTGAGGAGTTTGATGACTTCGAAAACACTTGTCTGGTGGGTATCCAGGAAAGAGGGGTTATGCTCTCTGATCGGATTTATAAGCGCCTTATTGATATTACTGGCTTTGATGATATTCAGTACGGAAAATTAGATATTACCTTTTACAGAGATGACTTTCGGCAAAGGAGTAAACCATTAGCTCCCAGCCATACAGAAATGAATTTTTTAGTAGAAAACAAAAAGGTGGTACTAATTGATGATGTTTTGTATACAGGCAGGACCGTCCAGGCAGCCTTAAGTGCTCTTAGCGATTTTGGTCGTCCCAAGAGTGTTGAATTATTGGTATTGGTAGACCGACGATTTAATCGCCACCTGCCTATACAGGCTGATTTTAAAGGGATTACCGTTGATGCCCTTGATGAAGAATATGTGAAGGTAGCCTGGTCGAATCAAAGTGGAGAAGATCAAATCTTATTATATCCGGACAAAAAATCGATGGAATAAAGAATGGCAGGAATCCAACAGCTAAGCACTAAACATTTATTAGGAATAAAATATCTTAAAACGGAAGACATACGCCTTATTTTTGATACTGCCTTGAATTTTAAGGAGGTAATTAACCGACCCATTAAAAAGGTGCCTTCTTTGAGAGATATTACCATCGCCAATTTATTTTTTGAAAATTCTACACGTACCCGAATCTCCTTTGAACTTGCTGAAAAACGCTTGTCTGCTGATGTGGTCAATTTTTCTGCTTCCTCTTCTTCTGTCAAAAAAGGAGAAACCCTTTTAGATACTGTCAATAACATCTTATCCATGAAAGTGGATATGGTAGTGATGCGGCATCCAGCTCCAGGGGCCCCTCATTTCCTTTCACAGCATATTGATGTAAATATTATTAATGCTGGAGATGGTACTCATGAACATCCTACCCAAGCTTTGTTAGATGCCTTTTCTATGGAAGAAAAAGTAGGAAATTTAAAAGGAAAGCATGTTGCTATCTTTGGCGATATTTTGCACTCAAGGGTGGCATTGAGTAATATTTTTTGTCTTCAGAAACTAGGGGCCAAAGTGATTGTTTGTGGCCCACCTACCTTAATCCCTAAGCACATTCACAAATTGGGAGTTGGAGTCGAATATGATGTAAAAAAAGCACTGGCCTGGTGTGATATAGCCAACATCCTTCGGATACAGTTAGAGCGGCAGGATATTAAATATTTTCCTTCTCTAAGGGAATATTCCCAATATTTTGGGATCAATAAATCTCTTCTGCAACAGCTTGATAAGCAAATTTTAATTATGCATCCCGGACCTATTAACCGAGGGGTAGAAATATCCAGTGATGTTGCCGATTCAGATCATTCTATCATTCTGCAACAAGTTGAAAATGGGGTAGCCATCAGGATGGCCATTTTGTTTTTATTAGCAGCGCGAAAAAGTGAAGCTAGACAGCAAGGTTTGTAAATTTTAGATTCTAAGGAGGGATTAGCAGGTTTAACGATGTCCTTACAATTTAATAAAATTTTAATTTTTGCGTTCCAATAATGTTAGGACGCTTCAATTTCTGTTATTTGAGCCTAAAATTGCTTAAATTACCATATCAGGGGTAGTGGGGAACTGGATATCAAAAACAGTTAACATTATTTAATTTGGCTTTTGTAATAGACTTTTTCATTTTCGATCTGTTAGCCTCTGGAATTCATAAAAAACCGCTCGCTATGAGGAACGTCATACATTTTATCATTTTTTGTGCGTGCTTATTTTTTCAGTCCTTTTCTTACAGTCAATCTTGTTCAGATCAAATTGCAAAAGATGAATTAATAAATGGCATTCACCACCTGAATACCAATAGTCAGACTATGGTAGTTCGGGGAAATTATATTTACTCCCTTAAATTGTTAAGCGACAATAAAGGGCTTACCTTGATTTTTTATTCAAAAGGAGGAGTTAGACTACACCAAAATGATGAGTTGATTTTTATTGATATCCATCAGAAAAGAAACTCTTATCGGTTTTCAGGTATCCTGACTACCGGAAGAGAGGGGAATGCTCCTGTTAACAGCAACTGGTTGCAGCTGGATTTGGAGGCTGTAAAATGGTTGGCCACCAACGAAATTGCTGTTTTGTATATCAAAAACAACCAGGCCAATGAAATGCGCAAGTTTTCCCTCACTACTGCCAGACAAAGAGAATTTAAGCAGTTAGCTGCTTGTTTTTTAGCTGCCCTTCAGAAGGACAAAATTATTGATGCTGATCTTCCTGGTTCTGAGGCCTCGCCCTGGGTGGCAGAAAAACAAGAGGACGAAAAAAATTCTAAAAAAGAACAAAATGCACAAAGCCCTCTTAACGATCAGGAATTAAAAGATCTGCGAAGAGAATTGGAACAGACCAAGCAAAAGATTCGCGCCCAAATTGAAGCAGAATACCAAAAGGCGGAAGAAATTAAAAAACAAATTGCAGAAGAACTTTTATTGGCAAGAAACGAAGCCAATAAACAAAAAAAAGCCATTGCCCAGGAGGTAGAACAAGTGCGCTTATCCGCCCTTGATGAAATATCAAGAGAGCGTAAGGCAACTCTTGAAGAATTAGATTCTATTAGAAAAAATTCAAAAGAAGAGATGGCCGTGATATGGTCAAACCTGCAAACAGCAAAATTGACAGCCTCCAAAGAATTGGAAGAGACCCGACTCAACTCGGCCAGAGAGATTGCCCAAATCAGAATCCAATCTGAAAAAGAGAGAAATAAAATTCAGGAAGAATTGGAACAATCCAGACTGGAATATGAGGATGAAGTTGCTTCCGCAAAAACAAATGCCCAATTGGAAATCCAAAAGGTCCGTAAGGAAATTGCCGAAGAGCTAAGTGAAATTAGAAAAAACGCAGAAGTTCAGGAAACAGAACAAACAAATCAACTGCTCAATTATAAGAAAGCTACTACTTCTCGTATCCAGGAAATTGAAGAAGAAACGGCCAACCAAATTGCCGAAATGAGAGAAAGAGCCATATTTGAAAAAGAACAAATTAACCTGGATCTTGCTAAATCAAAACGGGATGCTGCCAAAGAAAAGGCAATAGTAAAGGAAAATGCTGAGGAGGAAATGGTCGCTATCCGTCAAAGTGTCTCAGAGCAAAAAAAGAATGCTAGCCTGGTCCTGGCTAAGGAGCAAGGAAAACTGGCAGAAACCATTGCTCAATTGCAAATTCAACTTTCCCATTATAATGATAGTTTGCTCAATGTCCGAAAACAAACTGAACTGTTGGTACAGCAACAACTTGAGGCCACCAAAGATTCTGTTAGAAATGAAATTCAGAACCTGAGGGATATGTATCAAACTGAAAAATTAGAAACGGAACAAACCTTGGCTGAAGCAAAAGCCAATATGCAAGCTGAACTTGGAGAGATCGAAAATAAATTATCTCAAAAACTCCAGCAGGCAAAACAAAAAGAGTTGGAAGCCGAGCAACAGTTAAACCAAAAATTACTACAAGCTGAAGCCGTTGCCAAAAAGGAATTGGAAACGATGCAACAACAAATTGCCAATCAGCAAATTGCTGCCCGCCAGCAATTAGAGGAAGCTAAAAAGCAGTATAGTAATGAAGTTGCTCAAACGGAAAAAGAAGCTCAACAAAGTATCAGTCAAATTCAGGAAGAACATCAAAAAAGCATAAAGGAAATAAAGTCCTCTGAGCAAAATGCCAAAATTTTATCTGCTCGTGAGGTGGCTCAGGCAAAAGAAAAAGCCGCTGAAGAATTGATCGCTACCCAGGAACAAACAGCACAAAAAATTGCCGACCTGAAAACCAAACAGGTTCAAGTCGAACAGGAAGTAAATAAAAGCATTGCTGACGCCCGATTAAAAGCTGCTGAAACCATTTTGGAAGCAAAAAAACAAGAGTCGGACTCATTGTTTCATTTTAGACGTTCGACAACAGAAGAAAAAGAGCGAATTTCTAAAGAATTAGCAGAGGCAAAAAATGAAGCTGAAAAAACGATTTCTTCCTATGAACAGTTGACCGACAGTACCCTTGCTCATCTTGATGCTCAGCTGATTGCCAAGAAAGATTCTGTACAGAAAGAATTGTTAGCAGCCCAGGAAGATGCAGCACAAAAAATATTCAAGGTTCAGGAGCAATCTATCAAGGAGGTCAGAACCATAGAGGAACAAACTTTGCAATCCATCGCTTATTTCAAAAAAGAGTTGGAAACAAAAAAGAAAGAATTTGGACTGGAAGAAGAAAGAGCAAAACTAGCTTCTGCCCAAAAGATAGCTGACGCTGAGCAAAAAAGTTTGGTGAAATTAGATTCTTTAAAATCTGTCTATAGAGTTACCCAGGAAAGCCTTGCCTTAAAAATGGATTCTTTGCACAGACAGAATGAAAAAGCCATTGCAGAAGCAAATAAAAAGGCTTCTACTTCCATTTATGAAGCCAAAGAAAATGCCCGTAAACAAATAAAAACGGTAAAGGAGGAAACAGCAGTTGAAATTCGGAGTTTAATTGGTAAACAGACTCAGGCAGAACAACGTTATAAGGATCTAGAAGAAAAAATGGGAGATCTCGAAAAACAGATAAAAGCCGCCGAAACTCAACTAAAAAATATTAAAGAAGAGATTGAGAAGAAAAAGAGTAACGGGGGCTAGGTGGATGTGTAAATTTGCAGATGTGCAGATGTGCAGATGTGCAGATGTGCAGATATGCAGATATGCAGATGTGCAGATTTGTAGATATGCAGATTTGTAGATGTGTTTGGATTTGCGGGTTTGCGGAAGGGGAGAGGAGAAAAAGAGTAGAGGGATTGGGCTTAGTTTTTAATTTCTGGATTTAAAATTGTTAATGTTTTACAAAGCCGCATAATAAATTAGGTGATTATTAGGATTAATAGATAGAATTGCAAAAAAAATAGTTCATGAGATTAAAAGCTATACTCTTTTTATTTTTTATAACAGGAATGACAGGGCTAATTGCCCAGCAAGGTTATAATATTGAAGTTGACATAAATGGATTTGAAGAAAAGGAAATTTATCTTGGATATTACTTGATGGATAAGCAGTATTTGCTGGATACAGTTGCTGTTAATTCTGATGGTAAGTTTGTATTTCAGGGTGAAGAAGCATTAAGCCCAGGCATGTATTTGGTTGTATTGCCTCCGGATAATAACTTTTTTCAGTTGATCATCAATAAAGAAGAGCAAGATTTAAAAATCAAAACCAATACATCTGATTTAAACGCCACTCTTGAAATTGAAGGATCAAAGGATAACGAACTTTTGTATAAATACATCAATGTAATAGGCGGATTAAGACCCAAGGCTGAAGAATTGGGTAAAAAGATACAAGCTTTGGCAGAAAACGATCCTGAAAGAAAAAAAATTCAGACTCAGCTTGATAATTTGAACAATGAAGTAATAAATCTGCAAGACAATATTTTGTCTGATCATGCCAACTCTTTTACTGCCTCCATTATAAAATTAAACCGGAATGTAGAGGTCCCCAAATTTGAAGGGACTCCACAAGAAGTGCAGATGAAGCAGTATTTATACATGAGAGAGCACTACTATGATAACATGGATTTAAAAGATGAGCGACTGCTCAGGTCTCCCTTTTTATTTCAAAAAGTAGATTATTTTGTCCATAAATACCATGTACAACATCCAGATACTATTAACCATGCTATCGGCAAAACGCTTAATATGATGGAAGGCACGGAAGAGACTTTCAAGTACTATCTTAGTCATTTCCTTAATGAATATGCCAAGTCCAAACTGGTAGGAATGGATGCTGTCTATGTTTACCTGGTTGAAAATTATTATGCAAAAAAGAAGGCACCTTGGGTTGAAGATGAGACTTTAAAAAAGATCGTGGATAATGCCATTAAGCTAAAGCCCCTACTTATCGGAAAGACTGCTCCAGATTTTGCGGTTGAGAGAAAAGACGGGAGCAAGACTTCACTGCATGCTGTAGATAGTGATATAACGGTTCTTTATTTTTGGCGCTACGATTGCGGACACTGTAAAGAATCCACTCCAATTATGAAAGAGTTTTACGAAAAATATAAAAATAAGGGTGTAAAAATCTTTGCGGTTTGTGTGAAGTTTACAGATGAAGTACCTGAATGTTGGGATTACATTCAGGAAAATGGGATAAGTGATTGGTTACATACTGTTGATCCTTACCTTCGATCAAAATTTACCACTCTTTATGATATAGAATCGACTCCTCAAATTTATATTCTCGATGAGAAAAAGGAAATTCTCTCCAAAAAGATAGGGGCAGAGCAGCTTGGTGAAGTGATCGATAAAATTATCGAAATGAGAGAACAAGAAAAAAGTACCGATAGAAAATAAGAATAACATTAGTCATCTCTTGAATTTTAAGATTAGTCACGATTTCATTCTTAATGACCAAAAAATGGGAGATAACTGGAGACAAATAACTGCCTTCGGCAGTCGGGGAAATAAATAGAGATATATTGCCTATTACACCATATATCTCCATTTGTCTCAAAATGTCTCTATTCTGAGATCACTTTTAGTGAATAATTTCAGAAAATTTGGGATGACTAATGTTTACTTTAACTTAAGTTTTCTAATTATTCTCGCCCAGATAAAAGGGGCATATCTATTGAGGTAAATACCTATAACCTCTTTTCTTCCAATATAAACTTCCCGGCGTTCCTTGCGGATAACATTAAGAACTTTAGGCGCAAAATCAGAGGGCTCAAAACCGCCGGCTGTACTTTCAGCCATGACATTATTCTTAGATCCATCTCCCTTTAAAGCATTAATTGTCACATTAGTTTTCACATAGCCAGGACAGATTAAAGTAACTTTTATGTTGTCTTCATAAACTTCTGCTCTTAAACTATCAAAATAACCGTGTAAAGCATGCTTGGAGGCTGCATATCCCGAACGCCAAGGAACCCCCATCTTCCCCAATACACTACTCATTACCACAATTTGGCCAAATTTTTGCTTAATCATGTTAGGTAATACGGCCTTTGTGATGGCGATGGTGCCAAAATAATTGACATCCATAATTTTGCGGTCAACTTTCAGTGTGGTATCGATGACCAATTCTCTTTGTGAAATACCTGCGTTATTGATAAGAATATTTATTAGGCCATACTCCTCAATAACCGCTTGGGCAGCGAGGGGAATTTTATCAAATTGTGCAACATCAAGGGGTAATACCAAAACCTGAGTGTCTGCCGGACAATTGCCTTTTACACGTTCTAATTCTTGTTGATTTCTGCTGGAGATTACAAGTTTGGCTTTTTGTTCAGCCAGGGCATAAACCAGATGTTCCCCAATCCCGGAAGAAGCTCCAGTTATCCAAACCACTTTATCTTTAAAATACATAGATTCTTTTTTCTCAATAAATTGCAAATTTAGGTAATAATGATTAGTTAAACCCAGTTGAGATAAAACTTTATGAGGCTGTCTCATCCGCCTGAGGCGGATTCACCAGCCAATATTATTTCTTTGAGAGGTGATTTTTAAGGAAAAATTCCATTTTTCCTTAAAAATCACCTCTCGAAAAGAAAATTATTTGGCGACTCAGAACGAGGAACGAGTTATGAGACGCCCTCTTTCTACATTGAAGCTGCTATAAAAAGAATCTGGTATATTTGTATTTCAACAAGAGAGATAAATAACTATTATGAAAAAAGCCATTTTTATCAGGCACGCAAAATCAAGTTGGGCTGACCCCAGTCTAAGAGATTTCGATAGGCCCCTTAACAAAAGAGGTTTTAGGGATGCCCCCTTCATGGCTAAGCTGTTAAGAGCAAAACTTGAGCATTTGGATTTAATCGTCTCTAGTCCTGCTAACAGAGCATTTACAACTGCTACTTATTTTGCCAAGGCCTTTGATATTGAAGCGGTTGACATTGTCCAGGATAAAAGATTATATCATGCCTATCCTAGTGAAGTCTTAAGGGTGGTCAAAACTCAAAGTGATGAGGTGTCTAATATTTTGGTTTTTGGACACAACCCCGGGTTTACTGATTTGGCAAATCATTTTACAGATGACTATATAGACAATGTTCCCACTTGTGGAATTTTTGTAGTCCAATCCGATTCAAACACTTGGTCCAATTTTGATGACCAGGGGGTTCGCCTGACGGAGTATTATTATCCTAAACAATATTTTGAGTAGATGAAAAAAGCATTTTTCGTGTTTTTCTTGACCCTACTTTTTGTTTTTTCTTGTGAAGAAAAAGCACCTCTGCCCTTAAAGGAAGAGGAATTAATTACTGTGCTGAGAGATATTCACATTGCTGAGGCTGCTATGCAAAACCTTATCGGAATTACAAAAGATAGTGTAGGAGAGATTTATTACGAACAAACCCTTAATCTTCATAATATTAAAAAAGCAGATTTTGACTCCAGTATGGTAATTTTAAGAAGAGATCCGGATCGATTAGGTTTGATCTATGATAAAATTATAGAAGAGCTGGAGGCGGTTGGTGACTCTCTTTTTCAATATTAATTCATTACCTGTATGAAAAGGATCTCCATTTGGGCCAGCAAAAATATTATTCTTAGCAGAACGCTCCTGGTTTTCGGATACCTTCTGATAATGACATTTGGTGTTTATTTGGGAAGTATAACTTTTCTTGAAGATTTTAAGTTTAATCGCAATTTAGCCCATCTGGTATTTTTCCTTCTTTTGCTGGCAATATTTGCCTATCCTTTTGGTAATTGGAAACACCCTTTTTGGCGACCTACTTTTTATCGAAAAAAAATCTGCGACTGGAGCATTTTATCTTGCATCTTTTTATTGATAATGCTGAATACCAACCAATTTTTATTTAATTGGATTCCAGATGTTTTTCAAAATGCACCCTATACCTTAACTATTGTTGAAACACCAAAAGAAGGCGGATTAATAAAAGATAGAGCTCATAAAAAGCAATTGCGAAAAAGCAGAAAATTAGAAAGAAAGGCGCTGGTAAAAAAGTTAAAAAGCCAGCTTAAGATTTGGAAAAAACAACGGAGAGCAGCCAAAAAGAACAACACCGGAGATGACCTGCTTTTTGTTTTATACATTTCAGCCCTAATTGGAGTGTTGATTCTCTTTATTGGCCTATTGGTTTGTGCCCTTTCTTGTTCGGGCTTAGGTGTGGCAGCAGCTATCCTAGGATTAGGAGGCTTAGGAATTGCGCTGATTTTGTTGGTGATAGGAATCCGGACTAAATTTGGAAAAGATTAAACATAAAAGTGATTTGAGAATGGCATTGCTCAAAACTATGTATATCTTTGAGTAGGAATTTTATTAAAAAGCTATGACCACCAAAACTGATTTAAAAGAAATAGTAGAATTAATTTCTTTGAATAAAGTATTTGAAGATTTCACTGAGGAAGAAAAGTATGAGATAGCTGCCTTAGCTGAAAGAAAACATTATTCAAAGAACCAACTGGTTTTTTCAATTGATCATAAAGGAAAATACTTTTACCTGGTTGAGGATGGAGAATTATTACTTCGTTTAAAAGACAGTGTTACTAAAGTATATTCCAGAGGTAAGCTTTTTGGTGAAATTGGCCTTTTTACCCAAAGTTATCGCATGGGAACCATCCGTGCCCTGAATGATTCTTCCCTTTTGGCCTTTTCGGGCGAACGTGTCTATGATACAGAAGAACTTTCAGCCGCCACTGCCTTAAAACTTACCAAGGCTTTGACCTTGAAAATTATTGATTATATCAGTGCCAGCCAACAAACTTCAAGCCAGCATTTAATAGAAAATGGCGAAAGTAATGTTGTGGAATTTAAAACGAATCCTTCTCGCTCTGCCATGTCTAAAATTCTAAAAACACTGGTGGCTTTTATGAATACGAAAGGAGGAACTCTCTTTATTGGGGTGGATGACGATAAAACCATTAAGGGAATTCCTCAGGAGACCTATAAAGAAATTGACCAATTTAATTTGGATCTAGTTAATATGATCAATAATCATATTGGTAGTTTTTTTACCAGTCTGGTCTCTTTTGATATTGAAGAGATTGATGGGAAAACCATTTTTAGAATTGACTGTGCAGTTGCTACCCGTCCTGCTTTTTACCGTGATAGTGGAGATGAGCTTTTTTATATTCGATCGGGGCCTTCCAATACGAGGTTGCAGCCTAGCGGCATCATAAATTATATCCAAAGGCGATTGTCTGGGGAGAATTAGTTTTAAAATCCAAACATGCTCTCAATCAGACATCAATAACAAAGCGATACCCTACTCCTTTTAAGGTGATAATCTGAACCTGGGGATCTTCCTTCAGATAAGCCCTTAATTTGGTGATGTACACATCCAGATTTCTAGAATTGAAAAAGGAATCATCCCCCCATATTTTTTTTAGAATTTCCCTCCTTTGAACGGCATGATTGGAGTTTTCGGCCAGTATTTTTAATAGCTCAGTCTCTCGATGAGAAAGGCTACGGTTTTTATTTCCGATTTGAAGGGTATATTTATTAGGGTTGAAAGTATAATTTCCTAAGGAAAAATTACTTTCTTTTCCAGCTTTAATAACATTGCCTTTTTGGGTGAGTCTTAGCAAATTATTGATTCTGATAATCAATTCCTCCATACTAAAAGGCTTTTTAATATAGTCATTGCCACCTGACTGAAAGCCCTTTACCAAATCTTCAGTTTGATTTTTTGCTGTTAGGTAAATAATGGGCTGGTGTGGGGAGATGTCTTTGATGTGCTGCCCCAGGGTGAAGCCATCTATATTTGGAAGCATCACATCTAAAACGCATATATGTGGTTGGAATTTGGAATAGGCCTCCATTACATCCTTACCATCTTTTATCATCATTACTTCAAAACCTCTGGATTGCAAACTTTCGTTGACAATTTTCCCTAGAAAGGGCTCATCTTCGACATATAAAATTTTTGTTTTTTCCATACTATTGCCAACTTGAATATCCTTTAAACGATATTTTGAAATTTGGGAAATTGAATATAAAAACAGCTACCCTTGCCTTCGGTACTTTCGAGATGGATACTTCCTTTATGTTGCTGGATGATCCCTGCCACATAGCTTAGTCCCAAACCATGACCTTTGACATTATGCCGATCACCAGAAGGAATTCGGAAAAATTTGTCAAAGATTTTTTCCTGGTAAGCTTTGGGAATTCCCATGCCATTATCTTTCACCTCCAGGCTAAGACTATCCCCTATATCTTTGAGACTAATGTGAATTTTTGGAAATTCTTTGCTGTATTTCAGAGCATTGTCAATCAAATTATAAATTACACTGCTCAAATGAGAACGATCACCTTCCAGCTGAAAGTTATTGCCAATGGTTTTAAATTCTACAAGAGCATCATGTTTTTCAAATTGTAACTTCATCGAGTTGATGATCTGGTCTATGGTTTGATCTAAATCAATGCGTTCGATTTTTAACTGAGGCACTTGCTTCTCAAATTTAGACATCTGCAAGACTTTGTCTACCAGAAGATTGAGGCGTTTTAATTCATTTTGTGAGATCCCTAAATATTCCTGTGTTTTCTGTGGGTTATCCAAAACTTCAAAATCACTTAAAGCCTCTAAGGCAACACCAACGGTAGTAATGGGCGTTTTTAATTCGTGAGTTATGTTACTGATAAAGTCATTTTTAATTTGGGTAAGACGACTTTGATTTTGCCAGCTTTTATAGATTAGGAAAAAAGAAAGAGAGGTAATGGAAAAAAGGACAAAAGAGAACAATATTTGGGGACCGATTTTTCGGACTAGATACCATTGATAACCTTCCAGCTGAGCAAAATACTGGTTTCGTTTTGAATAATCTCCTTGAAAAGTATTGGTGATGATGCCTGTCATGTGGGGAACTTCTTCACTTTTGGCAATCCTGTGAATAGTGAATGGTAATTTTTTGTGTACTTTTTGTAGGGTGTCAGAAAATAAAGTGTATAACCTATTCGATGGTAAGGAATCAGGACCAATCTTTATCAGTGTATCCCCCGTACGCATTTCTCTTAAAGCAAAGGAAAGTGCTTTTACGACAATCTCATTTGACTCCTTGCGGCCATCCCTTAAAGCCTTAAATTGTACGTTATCCCATTTTTTCACCCTGGGAAAAGCAGTAATCGAATCAGCAGTTATGGTAATACTGGTTTTAGGCCTGATTTTTGCCAAATTGCTGACAATCCTGTTAGAATCAGTACGATTAGTATTCGCCTCAAAATAGGAAAAACTGGAAGCATGCTTATGATCACTTGTGTCCCCCTTATGTTCGAGAATAAGTGCTTTTCTACTTAGATCAAAAAACAGCAAAGAATCTCTGACATCACGAATGACATAGTCAAACAAAACGTTACTATCCTTGGCCAGGAAATCATATTGCTCCTTATATTCCTTTCTTAACCAAAATAGAAGGAAAACTAAAAGCAAAAGCAAACTCAGGCCCATTAAAAGCTGAGTTGTTCGGTTTCTATTTAAAAATTGCATATCAACAAATTTAAAACCTCCTACTGGATTCTGCCAGCCCTATTAACCTTAATTAACTTTAATTCTAGGATGATTAACGGCTTATTTCATGGACTCGCTATACTTTTAGAGCAAAAAATTATGAAACAATTGTTTTTCACTCTTTTAGCTTTAATTCCCTTTGTATTGGGCGCTCAACCCGTGGAAGGGGTTATCCACTATGATCAGACTGTAAACATGCATGCTAGGTTCCAGGGGAATGAAGAAATGTTGCAGTATATACCTGAATTTCAAACCACCAAAATGGAGTTGCTAATTAAAGGTCAATCTACTTTATATAAATCTGCTCCACAACAGGAAGAAGAACACGAATCAGGTGATGGTAATGTTCGAATTAGGATGAATAGAAATCAAAGTGTGGTCTACAGAGATTTAAAAGGAAAAAAACAACTTACAGCTACTGAGTTTATGGGAAGAAAATTTTTGATTTCTGAAGAAATACCCTCAAGGTCATGGAAAATTACCGGAGAAACTAAATCTATTCTTGGAAAATCATGCACAAAGGCCGTTTTTAAAGATACAGCGGATGTATTTGAAGCATGGTTTACCTTAGATATTCCAACTAGTGGTGGCCCGGGTTCCTATAGTGGTTTGCCTGGAATGATCCTGGAAGTCAATAGAAATGATGGAGAGATGATTCTTAGTGCTACCAATATAGAAATGAAGAGCCTGGATGCCGAAAAAATGGAAAAGCCTAGCAAAGGCAAAAAAGTGACAAGAGAAGAGTATCAAGCCATTGTAGATGAAAAAATGAAAGAAATGGGAGCAACCTCCGGTGGAGGAACACGAACTTTCATAATTAGACAATAGGGGTAAGTAGGAATTTTTATTGATGCTATTCATTCGCCTTAAGCGAATGAATAGCATCAATAAATTTTTTATACAAATAATAATTATTGCGCTTTTGCTCATTGATGTCTAATTTCGTGCTTCAATCAAAAGAGAAATTAGACATCAATGAGCAAGAATCAAAAATTTGAAACCGCCGCAATTCGTCAGCAACTGGAACGTACAGCTTACAGAGAACACAGCAATCCACTATTTTTAACCTCTAGCTTTACTTTCCCTTCAGCAGAACAGATGGCCAATACCTTTGCCGGCCAGACAGAGGATATCATATATTCACGATACAGCAATCCAAATACAGATGAACTCATCCGTAAAGTCTGTACTCTGGAAATGGCAGAAGATGGTTTTGCAACTGCTTCGGGCATGTCAGCTGTTTTTGCCAGTATGGCTGCTTTTTTAGAGTCAGGCGATCATGTACTATCCTCTCGAGCCGTCTTTGGGTCTACTCACCAAATTCTAACTCAAATCCTGCCTAAATGGGGCGTAAGCCATACCTATGTAGATCCAGATCAAATTGATCAATGGGAAGCATTTATTCAGCCTAATACCAAGATGCTTGTTCTAGAGTCACCTTCCAATCCTGGTTTGCGATTGGTAGATTTGGAGAAAGCAGGTGCCCTCGCTAAGAAGCATAACCTGATTTTTAATATTGATAATTGTTTTGCTACACCTTTTATTCAGCAACCAACTAAATTCGGTGCTGATCTTGTAGTGCATTCAGGTACAAAATGGATGGATGGCCAGGGTAGGGTCCTTGGAGGTCTGGTTGTAGGAAAAAAAGAATTGATTGAAAAAGTTCGATTTTTCTGTAGACATACCGGGCCTGCCATGTCTCCTTTTAATGCCTGGTTGATTTCTAAAAGTTTGGAAACTTTGGCGGTTAGGATGGAAAGGCATTGCCAAAATGCACAGCTGCTGGCTCAGTTTTTAGAAGGTCAACCTGCTGTAAATAAAGTGTTTTATCCATTTTTATCATCTCATCCTCAGCATGAGCTAGCTCAAAGACAAATGAGATTTGGGGGAGGGCTGGTCACCTTTGAAATTAAAGGTGGTGTCCCTAATGCTATGGCCTTTTTAAATAAAATAAAATTATGCTCCTTAAGCTCTAACCTCGGAGATACCCGGACTATTCTTACTCACCCTACTTCTACTACTCATTCAAAATTGAAGGAAGAAGAGCGATTGGCAGTAGGGATTACACCGGGATTAATTAGAATTTCTGTTGGATTGGAACATATTGAGGATGTTATTCAAGATATTGAGCAGGCATTAGAGTAATCAATAGAATTAGGGGACCGGGCAAGGCCAGTCCCCTAATTCTATTAATTTTCCCCGATTGCTATGTTTGGACTACTAAGACTTAAAGAAACAAGACTATCCGTATCCCCCAAAATTTGATCAACCAAACCATATTTTTGGGCTTCCAGGGCATTCATAAAGCGGTCTCTTCTGAAATCCTCTTCAATATCCTGCCATTTATGCCCACTATTTTTTGCCACAATATGGAAAAGCTGTTTTTCTAACCTTTCTTGCTCTTTGTAGGCAATGCGAACATCTTCGGTATAGCCTTGTGAGCCCCCACCGGCTGGGTGCATATGAATGGTGGCATGAGGTAAGGCGTAGCGATGTCCCTTTTCACCAGCCGTTAATAGGACGGTTGACATGCTTCCTGTCATTCCAACCGCAGTTGTATAAATAGGGGCTTTTACCATATTCATAGCATCATAAATGGCCATTCCTGAATAAATGACACCCCCTGGACTATTGATGTATAAATTGATAGGAAGAGAATTATTTTGACTGTCAAGATATAAGAGCTGAGCTACTATTAAATTAGCTATATGTTCATTGACCCCGGTACCTAGAAAAACGACTCTTTCTTTTAAGAGTAAACTATAGATATCAAAGGCACGTTCTCCCCGGTCACTGGAGTCAATAACCATAGGAATGGTATTTGCATGAATGCTATTCATAACATTGTTTTTAAGTGGGAAGGCGGAAGTGGGAATGATTTTGAAAATCAATTCCTGATGAGAAAACCTTACCTTTCCATCATATATTATAGATTTGATTTTTTAATTTTTGATCACCATTGGACCCTAGTAAATGGGCTTCAATTTGTTGAATCTCTTTTTTCAGTTTTCGTCGACCACTAATGCGAATTATTTGGTAGGTTTTTTGCTGCCATTCCACTTTTTGGGCAAAGGCTGCATCACTTTGGATTCTTTTATGAAAATTATTGCGATTGCTTAAGCCTAATTTTTGCAACAAAAATCGATCGATCCATCTTGTTTCATTCCATGATCTCTTCATAGCTCATTTGTTTGGTTTTTACTTGAGTTCTGATTTTTTCCAGACACTTATATTTTTGGACAGTAGCGGAACGGGTATTGGAAAAACCGAACCTTTGAGCTATTTCTGGCAGGGGCGTCTGGTGATAATAAAAAGATTGTAAGATTTCCATACATCGTTTACCTGCTGTCTCCAAAAAATGGATCATCCTATTCTGCTTTTTATTTTGAGCATAAAAATCTATGGGAATGGAGATATTCTTCTCCATAGCATTTAACTCCACCAATTTTTTCATATGGTGATATTTTTTAAGCCACAATTTTTTTGCGATTCCCAATATATAAGCTTGTTGATTGGTAAATGATTCTAGCTGACCATTAAGCACCTTTTCGTAGTATACAATCAGACTATCCTGAAAAATATCTTTGCCATCTTCTACGGTACCGCCCATGCGTTGAACCCATCGACAGATGTTGGGAAGACAGTTTTTGTATAAATTGGAAAATGCCTTTTCTCGATCTCCAAGCATTTCCTGTTTTATCTTATGCATAATTGGATGATTATCTTTTCTAATTGACGGATTAAGCCTATTTACAAGAAATATAAAACGCTTTTACCTTATGTTCTTTTTAAATGGATATCTATCACCTTAACAGTCAAAAAATCCAATTTTTTTTTAAAAAATAGAATTGGCAGCTATATAGAAATTGTTTTTTGAATTGTGAAAGAATAGCAATGGTGTCTTTATCATTAAATTTTTCATGTAACTCCACAATAATTAGAGTTGTATCTATATGGTCATTTGATTTATTTTATTTCTAAAGACCTTGAGAATCCAATCAAGAAAATTATATCTGATTTTTTCCTTAATTTTCAGAAAATGTATGTACCTATAAAATTAAATCGTATGAGGAATCTCCTATTTGTTTTCTTAATTCTTTATGTGTGTTCGCCAATTTACTTGATTGCACAAGAAACTTTTCCCATTAATGATGTGCAGGACACACGCACAAAAGCTTATGCCTTTACTAATGCTACTATTTTTACAAGTTACAATACCAAATTAGAAGGAGCAACCCTTTTGATTAGAGATGGTAAGGTGGAGAATGTAGGAACTTCAATTCGGGTGCCTGCAGGATATGCTACTGTAGATCTTGGAGGAAAATATATCTATCCTTCTTTTATAGATATGTATACGAATTATGGAGTTGCCGAACCCAAACGCCAAGGTGGTGGCGGTGGCGCGGAGCAAATTCAGTCTAAAACCAAAGGAGCTTATAATGGCAATGAGGCCATTAAGTCAGAAGTCAATGCTTCTGAAAAATTCGTTGTGAATTCAAGAGCTGCAAAAGCATGGAGAGATATGGGCTTCGGTACAGTGCTTAGTTATCATAAAGATGGTTTGGCAAGGGGAACCTCTGCTTTGGTTACTCTTGGAAACGGAACTGAAAATGAGGTGATGTTACACCATAAGGTAGCCAATCATTTTTCTTTCAATAAAGGTACTTCCAGGCAAAATTATCCTTCCTCGCTAATGGGATATATCGCCCTGCTCAGACAAACCTATTTGGATGCAGACTGGTACACAAAAAATAAGGACAGGTCTTTTACAGACCTCTCTCTGGAAGCCTGGTTGGCCAACCAATCTTTGCCACAGATATTTGAAGCAAACAGTTGGCATAATGTTTTAAGAGCAGATAAATTAGGAAGTGAATTTGGGGTTCAATACATCATGCGTTCGGGTGGCGATAGCTACAAAAGAGTAGATGCCATCAAAAATTCGGGTGCTGCCCTTATTGTCCCTCTTAATTATCCCGCCGCATATGACGTTGATGATCCAATCGATGCTTATAAAGTTTCCTATGCCAATATGAAGCACTGGGAATTGGCTCCTACCAATCTGGCCCATTTGGAAAAGAATGGAATCACTTTTGCATTGACGGTTGATGGCTTAAATCGTAAATCTGATTTTTTGAAAAATTTGCGGACAGCTATTTCTCATGGATTATCTGAAGAAACGGCCTTGAAAGCATTAACAGAAACGCCGGCCAATCTTCTTAAGATGAGTGATGTGCTTGGAAAACTGGACAAAGGGATGGTAGCCAATTTCGTGATCACCTCCGGGAATATCTTTGAAAGTGATGCCACCATTTATGAAAACTGGATACAGGGACAGAAGTATCAGATAAACGATATGGATGCCATGGACCTTAGTGGTAAGTATATCCTGGCTGTAAATGGAGAAAATTATGATTTAGAAATTTCCGGTAAACCAGGACGCCAAAAAGCAAAAATCGTTTTGAATGACACCACTGATATTTCTGTGAAAATGTCTTTAAGTGATGACATGTTAACCCTTAATTTTAAGCCCAATCCGAAAGATAAAAAATCGGGTATGGTTTCTCTTACTGGCTGGCTGGCAGGAGAAAATATCAATGGTCGAGGTCAATTGGGCAATGGACAATGGACAGATTTTGTGGCTACTTTTTCAGAAAAAAAGGAAGATAAGAGTGATCGAATGAGTCGGAAAGGAGGGGATTCCAAGCCAGAGGTCGGAGATATTTTATACCCATTTTCGGCTTATGGAAATAAAACTTTGCCTGAGCAGGAAAAGATTTTGGTGAAAAATGCAACGGTTTGGACCATGGAAGATGACACTAAAATCCTTGAGAATACGGATGTCCTTTTGGAAAATGGAAAGATTGCCAGGATCGGTAAAAACCTCAGAGCGAGAGATGCCCGAGTCATAGATGGTACCGGTAAACACCTAACTCCCGGAATCATTGATGAGCACTCTCATGTTGCAGCTGCTGGAATTAATGATAGGGCAGCGAACTCATCTATGGTTAGAATAGGTGATGTGATCAATTCTGAACATCAAGGAATCTATAGAGCTTTATCTGGTGGAGTTACTGCCATCCAAATTCTTCATGGTTCTGCTAACCCAATTGGTGGTCAATCAGCCTTAATCAAATTACGTTGGGGGCAAACACCTGAAAAATTGAAAATTGAAAATGCTGATGGATACATCAAATTTGCATTAGGGGAGAATGTAAAACGAACCAGTAATCCTAGTTCCATACGGTTTCCACAAACCCGAATGGGAGTAGAACAGGTATTTGTGGATGCCTTCCAAAGTGCTCGGGATTATGAGAAAAAATGGCAAACCTATAATGCTCTTTCTGCCTCTGAAAAAGAAAATGCAACTCCTCCAAGGAAAGACCTAGCCATGGAAACCATGTTGGAGATTTTAAACAAAGAGCGTTTTATTTCTTGTCATTCTTATGTGCAATCAGAGATTAATATGTTGATGAAAGTTGCCGAACAATTTGATTTTCGCGTTAACACTTTCACTCATATCCTGGAAGGATATAAAGTAGCAGATAAGATGAGAGAACATGGGGTAGGGGCTTCTACTTTCTCGGATTGGTGGTCTTATAAGTGGGAGGTGCGATATGCAATTCCTTATAATTCAGCGATTATGATGAGAGAAGGTGTTGTTACAGCTATCAATTCAGATAGTGGAGAATTAATGCGTCGACTAAATCAGGAAGCTGCGAAAGGAGTAAAATATGGCGACCTAGACCCATTTGAAGCTTTAAAAATGGCTACTATTAACCCTGCTAAATTATTGCACCTGGATGATCAAACCGGGAGTATTAAGGTCGGTAAGGATGCCGATGTGGTATTATGGTCGGATAATCCACTGAGTATTTATGCCAGAGCTGAAAAAACCATCGTTGATGGTACGGTCTACTTCGATATGGACAAAGATCAGCAAATGAAGAAAGAAATTGAGCAGGACAGAGCACGCTTAATCGCAAAAATGAGATCAGCTAAGGCAGGTGGAAGCCGGACCAGACCAGCAAGTGCTAGTTATTATCATGAGTGGGAATGTGATCACGTGCATGTGTATCAGGGGCATTGATGACGGATTCACGGACTCACGGGTTCACGGATATTTGGAGGGATTCAAATTATTGTTTTTTTCATATACCCATATACCCATATACCCATATACCCATATACCCGTGATCACGTTAACCCAATTTTCAAATTTTAATAATTGAATGAAATGAAAAAAATCAATATAGTTTTTTGTTTATTAACGTTTTTCATGGCTACGGGACTGATGGCTCAGACGCGTATCGTGCCGGCACCTGCTCAGGATAAGCCAATCCTACTTCGTGGAGCAACCGTACATGTAGGAAATGGGCAAGTATTTCAGAATGGGATAGTAGCCTTTGACAAAGGCAAAATAACTGCTGTTGGTGGAGCGAATACTTCAGTTCCCAATCAATCCTCCTATGAAGTTATCGATGTATCTGGGAAACATATTTATCCAGGACTAATTACATTAGGTTCCAGTCTGGGTTTGGTTGAGGTTGGAAATGTTCGCGCTACTCGAGATCAGGTTGAAACAGGGGAGTACAACCCAAACATACGGTCAATAATTGCCTATAATACCGATTCTGAATTAATACCTACCTTTCGCCACAATGGTATTTTACTGGCTCAGTCCACTCCTGCAGGAGGGACTATAGCAGGAACATCCTCTGTGGTTCAATTAGATGCCTGGAATTGGGAAGATGCAGCCTATCATGTGGATGATGCAATCCATATGTCCTGGCCTACAAAAGAGTTTGGACCAAGGTGGTGGCTTGGAGAAACCAACAACAGGCCAAATCCCAATTATGGAAACACGGTTCAAGGAATCGAAAACTTGTTCTCAGAAGCAAAGACCTATAACCAAATAGGGGGTAAGGATGCCGTCAATTTAAAGCTAGAAGCTATGCAAGGACTTTTTGACGGATCAAAGGGTTTATTCATTAATTCCAGTGATGCTCGTTCCATGATTTCCGCTGTGAAAATGGCACGAAACAGTGGAGTGAAAAGAATAGTGATCAATGGCGGTTACGAGGCCTTACTTATTAAAGATTTTCTCAAAAATGAAGGCATACCTGTAATTTTAAATGGTATACATTCTGTGCCAAGAAGAGATCATGAAGATACCGTTTTGCCTTTCAAGATGGCTAAAGAATTGTATGATGCTGGGATTGAGGTGTTGATCAGTGGTGGTGGTGGGTATTCGGCCCGTAATTTACCCTTCCAGGCTGGTACTGCTGTTGCTTATGGCCTTCCATATGAAGAGGCCATAAAAGCAATCACTTCTGGTCCGGCTAAGGCCTTAGGCATAGAAGATCGGGTCGGTACATTAGAAAGAGGCAAAGATGCGATGATCATAGTTTCAAAGGGAGACCTATTGGATATGCGGACCAGCCAGGTAGAACATGCTTTTATTTCCGGTAGAAAAATACAAGTTGATGCCCGTCAGCAATGGCTTTACAAAAAATATTCCGAGAAGTATGGTCATGATATCAATAACAAATAAGAGATTCTGATAAAAAATGAAGGGCAAGCCAATCTGGCTTGCCCTTCTAATTTGAGCTTCTAATCAAAATCTGATAGTTATTTTTTACATAGATTCCTATGGGCTATCTTCGGTTAGTAGAAATATGGACCTGATTGCCTTCTCCAAACCCCGACAGTTTGTAGCTGAAGCTCAGCATAAAATACCGACCTAGGTTATTAATCCGTTCTTCCTGAATAAAGTTAAGATCTGCAGTCCGGTTGATCCCCAGGTTGCGGTTGAGGATGTCTTCTACTGCAAACTTGATTTCTCCTCTCTTGTCTTTCAAAATAAATGCCGATACTGAAGCGGCCCAGATGGGTACTTCCTGAGTCTCTGCTCCACCTATGCCCGTAAAGATTCGATAATCAAAAGTGGTTAGGAAATTAAAGCTTTCCTTTACCGTAAAACCAAAATCTGCAAAGAAGTTCTTATTGGTGAATTCTTGATTAAAGTTTGTATTGATGGAGTAGGTGGAGTTGGTCATGGCCCATTCTGCGCCTAATGTCCAGTCTATGATTTCCTTCTTTTGATTTTCTAGCCTGAAAGTATTGGTCCAGGTAGTTCTGTTGGTTTGATTTTCTATTTCATTGACAAAAGTAAAACCACTATTATAGTTGATTTGAGATCGAATGTTGATGCGCATGCCTACAGGCTTAATGCGGGTACCAAAACTGGCACTACCTGTTAGCAATTGATCATTTTCTACGTTCACAGGTGTAGTCGTGCGGATCAGGAATTCGTCAATAAATTGTTGATTTCTTATTCTGTTTTTTGTGTAGGTATAAGATGAATTTAGGAAAAAGTTGGTCATCGAGAACTGATCAAAAAGCATAAAACTGGTATTAAAACGATGTCTATACTCTGGACGCAGTTCTGGATTTCCGATATAGATGTTAAATGGATCGGTATTGTCAATAATAGGTTGAAGTTGTTCAATACTAGGTTCACGAATATTGGTATTATACTGGAACCGTAGATTTTTAGAACTACCTAATTCCCATCCCCACCTTAGAGAAGGTAACCAGTTGAAAAATGAACGATCCAAAGTGGTATTGGTTAAAATTAGATCTCCATTAATCCGGGTATTCTGGGCCTTAAGACCAGCTGTCAAATTGAAATCCTTTTTATTTATTTTGATGTCAAAACCAGCATTGTGGTAGGTATATTGATTTTTGTATTGATTACTGAGTTGAGTGTTAAACTCATTTACATTGTCAACCACATCAAATACTTTCCTATCCAGATCATCGATGTTATGCCTGACATCGTAATTCAAAGTCAGATAGGTGCCCTTAAATAAAGGTTCAGTATAGACTAAGCGCAATCCATAGCCTTGCTGATCATTTCTCTGATCATTAATTTGTTTGATGGTATCAGCAGTAATTGGATTATTCACATCATCAAAAAAGGAACTAAACGATTCCAACTGTCCATCTAGATCATTATTACCCAGATTAAATGAGAAGTTACTGGACAAGGTCCTTCCTTTTTTCTTAAATCGCATTCGATACAATAGATCCGCATTAAAACTAAGTTGCTGCTGTTCCAGTTGGTTGTTTCTAAAATTATTGCTGTTTAATGCTTTTTCCTGCCCCTGTCTGGTCTCGTTGGCAATATTGGTTTGGGTATTGCCCAGGTTACCAGATGTTCTCAATTTTAAGGATTGAGACTTGCTAATCTCATGATCCAATGTCAGGTTCATTCTGTGATTTTCATTCCTTGAGTCCTGCTGGGTTTCATCTGTAGAAATGATGGTGCGGTCAGATAGGAAAGTTGAACGGTCAATGGTGCGGTTGATATCGTTATTGATATTTGAATAGAAATAGCTTCCATTGATTTCTGTTTTGTCGTTAAACTCCTGGTTGAAATTCAATCCTCCGGATAGAGTGGTGATAAATCCATCATTATTTCCAAAGTTTAGAGGAATTCCTGGGCCACTGGAACCATTACCACCAATTGATATTTGCATTCTTCCTCCGCCTCCCATCAAATTTCGCATGCCTCCCATTAGGTTCAGGTAATCACTAATGGTAAAGCCATTATCATTGACATTATTGGCCATTCCTATGAAAGAAAGCTGCTGTTTGGGGGAAAACTTATTGATATTGGCTTTGCTTTGAAATCGACCTTGATCACCATGTCCTGCCATGATGTTCCCGAAGACGCCTTTCTTTTTATCTTCTTTTAGGGCCAGGTTGATGGTTTTTTGTTCTTGTCCATCATCAATGCCTGTAAATTCGGCCTGGTCCGATTTTTTATCAAAAACCTGGACTTTGTCGACGGCATCGGCGGGTAGATTTTTAGTGGCCATTTTGGGATCATTACCAAAAAATTCTTTTCCATCCACCAGGACTTTATTGACCGTTTCGCCCTGTGCTTTGATGGTCCCGTCTCTTTCTACTTCTACGCCGGGTAATTTTTTCAAAAGATCTTCCACTACTGCGTTGGGGCGTGTTTGAAAGGCATCGGCATTATAATTAATGGTATCCTTATTAAATTGGATGGGAATCCGGTCAGCCTCTACCGTTACTTGCTGAAGATTGAGGCCTTCTGGTGACAATATTATCTGGCCAAGGTTTAGTTCGGCATCAGCCGGCCATTCCACTAATTCGGAATAGGAGCTAAGACCAACATAGCTGATTTGGAGCCTGTAATCTCCTTTTTTTACATTTTTCAATCGAAAAGTTCCATCCTCCTGGGTTTGGGAAAAAGACACCAGGGTAGAATCTGAGGCTTGGGTGAGCAATACGGTAGCGGCCACCAGGGGTTCGTTTAAGGTGTCGCTAACCGTACCCACAATGTCAATTTTATCATTTTGGGCTTGCACCCAACTGGTCAAAAATAAGAAGGTGATGAGTGTAATAACAGTCTGGAGAATTAATTGGGCTCTCATGGTCGTATCTTTTTTTTTGTAAATGTAAGCCATGCAGATGGGAAAGGAGGTTAAGCGATCTTGATGTAAGGTTAAAAAAGGTTAATGGTCCTTTTGATGGTATGATACTGTGATGAGTAAATGTGCAGATTGGTAGATGAGCAGATTGGTAAGTGATTAATTAGAAAACTTGGGGGTGAAATAATATTTAGAATTTTGGGCTTATTTTGTATTTTTATATATGTTAAAAAATGACCAGTCATATTAATGCTCTCAAAACATTGTCAACCAATTTACCAGCTATGAAAATGAACTACAGACCCCTTATTTGGATTTTATTGATCTTCATTTTAAGTTTCGAGTGTCTAGCTCAGAAGAATCCTTACTCTCTTTCTCCAGTAGGTGATTTTGTAGGATTTAATTCATTTGTCAGTTTTAGTGTCCTTCTTCCTTATGCAGATAAAGGAACAGGTTTAAGCCCATTAGAAATTGAATTGTTGGATAAGAAAAATATTTTCTTTCTTGATAAACTAACCGGATCAAAAGGCGTCTTACCCTATGATGATGATGCCTTTTATATTGGAGGTTTAGTTTCTGTTTTTTCAACATTATTACCTGCCCTAACTCCTGTTTTAGGCGGTAAATCTGGCCGTCATGATATGGGAACTTCCTATTTTATCATTTTTGAAGGTTTATTGGCAAATATAGCTTTAGGACAAATTTCCAATCTGTTTAAAAAGCCAGCTCCTTTATTATACCACCCTGAAGAGCCTATGTCTCTTAAAACCGAACTTTCTTATAGTTATTCCTTTTTTTCTATCCCCACCTCTATAGCAGCTACTAATGCCTTTCTTTCTGCCAAAATGATCAATGATTTTTATCCTGATAATAAATATAAAAGCTTAATATGGTCTACAGCTTTTGCTATTCCTGCGGTTACGGGCTTTTTTCAAATAAAATCTGGAGAAAGTTTTTTGACAGATGTTTTAGTCGGATTTGCGGTAGGAGCAGTCATTGGCTGGGGTATTCCTGAACTTCACAGGACGGTAAGGGGTAATTAAAAATTTTCAAGGATAATTTTCCTGGCATTATCCAATCGTTTACGATTTTCTTCCAATCTAAAATTTAATCCAAAACGAACAAAGAAGCTTTTGAATCGCAAATTTTTCATGTTTATAAAATGATGCTTATCCCATAATTCGAGATCATCAAATTCATCCTTTTTTGACCTTTTGTTAGCAAGCGGAATATTTAAAAAGGGAAGATTTCCATGTAAGCTAAAAGAAAGATTGTTTTTGTGAATAAAGGAAATACCAATCAGGAAATTAAGTTGTGTGAAATTGATTTCCTCAATGGGAAGAGGATTTGTTACATTAATTTCAAATTCATTGATATTTTCAGTATCCATAGGAATGACTTGAAAAGAACCAAAATCAAATTCGTCTAGGTCACTCAAGTCTTGAAAATTGAATACCTGTTTATCATCTCTGAATTTTACTCTTAAAAAACTAAGAGTGGTACCTGCAAAATAGACTACAGATACCTTATTATTTAAGATCTCTACATTATCTTTTGTCCCTAATCGATAGGAAATGGCATGACTTTGCAAATCGAAAGATCTCTTGACCGTGTAATTATTTCCATCATCTAAGGAAGCTTCAACAATCTGATCATAGGGGATATGGGCAAATTCATAATTGATGCCAAATAAAGTGTGAGTCCATAATAAGGCATTTAAATCTATACTAAAAACCTGATTGGTGAATCTTTTGGTGGATCTATACTTTAAATCATTGACATCTTCAGGGCTGAATTTTTCTAACTCTTTTAACCTGAAAAAATAATAAAAGGGATAACCTATTTCAAAGGAAATAATTGAGTTTCTTTCCTCAGCCAAAGTGAAGCTAGGTGTATTTTGGCTGTATAGATTCGTATAAATGAATCCACAAAAGATTAATATATATTGAAACTTATTGGTTTTCATTTTTTTTAAAGCCTTTTAAGCCATATCGATTGATTTCATCAGATGTTAATGGGGGATAAAATTTATAAGAATTTATATAGGTATCTTTTATCTCTTCAAAGAATCTTCCTTTGTTTTCATCTTCAGTTAATTTTGCCTTGAATTGAGACGAGTATTTTTTTAGCTGGTATTTAAAGATCTTGCCATTGCTATTTAATAGAAATAAATTACTTCTATTTACAATAAGATCAAGTATTATTTGTTCATTTTCCATTACAATCACATCAATTAAATTGCCATCCCAATCCCATATTTTAATAAAATTTCTTCCCATGTTAATGGTAACAATATGGAGATTTTGATCGAAAAAATAAAAACGATCAAACCCTTCATTTTGGGGAAGATTTATGCTTCGGTATTTTTCTCCGAAAGGATGCCAAATATTAATGCCATTGTTTTGTAAAGTAGCTATAAGCTGACTTTTTCTTGAAAATCTATCGAAATAATAAAATGAATAAATTTGTAGTATTTTAGATGCCCTATTTGGGAATTTTAGTTGGCCAATTTTCATTCCGTTCAGAGATACGTAGGTGACATTATTTTTTAATGGCCGTAGGCTGAAGCTATTTCCTATCAGTAATTTTTCTGAAGGAGAAAATATGATTTCACCATCATAATGAAACCAGCGAGGTTTGGTAAGGATAGTGACGGAATCCGGAATTAGATGATGAATTAAATATAAGTTTTCTTTATATTCAGGAACTGAAATTCCTTTATTTTTTGGACCAATGTTACTCCCTCTTTCTTCGTCTCCTTCCTGTTCTTTTATGGAAAAAGACATTAAAATCAGGCTATCTGAATCTGAAAATTGAATTTCTTCAAAAGTCAGTTCTAATTTTTCCAGATCCATGCTGTCAGGATTGTAAATGGTACTACCATTTAAATCTAAAATATTAAACCAGACATACTGATTGGATATAGGACTACCGGAGGCTGAAATTTCACTTTGTTTAGTAAGCAAAAATTGATTAGTATTAGAAAATTGAATTTCATGGAGTCTTTTAGAAGAAAACATTGGGTCTAATTCTTTATTTTCTGACAGATCATATAAGGCTATCAGACTTCCATTTTCTTTCTCGCTAAGCATGGCTAATTTGCCCGTGTTTTTTGAAAAAGAAAAATCCTCGACTTTATTAAATGTTTTCTCAATATCATCTTCTAGGCTTTTGACATATAAAAGGCCGTCTTTGTTTAATTTGCCGACATATTTACCATCATCTGATAGACTGGTTTTTTTAGTTTTTCCGTCAATAGTAAACACCTTGGAGGCATAGGTTCTTAGTAATTGAGTGGGACTCTTAAATTTTGTAAGCAAATCTGTTTCATCGGCAATATACCTGGCAAAACTCGTGTCAGATGAAACATTGATAGTTAGAGCAAGTGCGGTTGACATTTGACCTTTATTGATCAAATCGTTAATGATGTACAAGGCATTGTTTAATACAGCAAGGTTTTTTAAGCTATCCGCTCTTTGGGTTTCTAATTTGGCTCTATTTAGTGCCTCATCAAAGGCAAGTATTCTTTCGCTTTCCACCAGGTTTACAGAGCTTACAGCTAGTTCTTCCAATTGAGGATTAGAATCATCTATGGCACAAGCCTGAGCAGCCTTAAACTCATTAATGGCAACATCAAACTTAATGGAGCTTAAGGCTAGCTTTCCTCGATTATAATGAGTTTTAAAACAATTAGAGACATTACTTTTAGAGGACAAGTAAATAGTTTCCAAAGAATCAATTAATGCTCTTTCCTCATTCGCTTTGTTTTGATATTCAAATATATTAATCTCCTCTATCGCTTCTTTAAGGGCATTGGCTCTTTCACTATTTAGAAATTTAAGTTCTTTAATAACTAAATTTCTTTGTTCATTATTCATATCCGGACAATAAGAGGCTGCCATAAAGGAATTGAATGCTGATTCATAATCTAAAGCAACTAATGCTTTTTTACCTTTATCATACAACGATTGAAAACACTCAATTTGCCCAATGGCTAGAAGGGGGAATAACATTGATAAGAATAAAACCAATCTGCTTTTTTGTTTCATATAAATAATTGATCGATTTGATATTAAGCAATTGGGTTGTTGAAATTAATCACATATAGCTTTAAACTTGTCTATTGTTTGTAGATTGGACTGAATTTGTTCCTGGGATAAATATTGGTGAAACTTTTCTATTTCGCTTAATTTTTCTTTAACCTTTTCACAATTTTCAACCCTTGAAAAAGTCTCAGCCTGTCCAATTAATTGTTGACATTTTACAGACATCCTATATTTAATTTTACCAAAGTTTTCATTAACAACATTTATCCGGCCATAATTTAAAGGAAGCCTTGAAGCCTCCTGGTAATACCTCATGGCCAATAATAACTTGTCATCATTAATGGCTTCATTGCCTTTAGTCCTTAGACTATCGTAGGCATTGTTAGTTTTAATACCATTTTCAGCCTTTTGAATTAGCAAAGCCAGGCTATCAGATTCTGTTGGATTTAATGCTTGGGCCAATCTTAAATTTTCCAATGCAGGCTGATATTCTCCACTTTTCATGGAATTTTCCGCCTGATCAATGAAACTTTGAATTTCTGTTCTTTTTTTATCCAACTCAGCTTTTTTGGTAGCGTCTTGCGCTCTTTGTTTTTCCGCTTTTTCTTCCTCCAAAGATTTCGTTTTTGCTTTTGCCTCGTCTTCAGCTGATCTTGCTCTTTGTCGTTGGCCTTCTGCCCAAATGCCAACTCCAATTGCTACTAAAGCTATAAGACTAATGATAATTAATAAAAACCGCTGTTTGCGGGCTGACTCTAGCTCAGTATCCAGTTTTTCCTGAATAGCCTGTAACTCACGTTCCTGTCTTTCGAATTCTTCTTTTTCTTTGGCTTCTACATCTTTTCTGCTTTGTTCAATAAATTGTAAGACCTTTTTGTCCAATTCCAACCTGGAAAGAAAAGATTCATAATAATTCAATTGCTTCTTGGTAAGAAAATCTTTGGTTCCCAGGTAACTATTATAAGCAGACTTTATTTGTCTGGTGATGTTGTTTAATTGCCGTTGCTCCTCGGTGCGTTTTTGATCAATGAGGTAGGCCAGGCTATCGTGAGCCAATTCGATGGTGTCATCAGAAAAGCGCAGTACTCGATTTTGTTCCAATTTTAGGAGACCCTTTGAGAGTGCTGAAACATTAATCTTGGGCATGAGTTCCATGATTCGAGGCTCCAGATGGATTTCATTTTGAGTTCTTTGGTAATAAATGGGCCGCTTGGTTCCTTCTTCGGTGGCAAAAGTGTCTAAAAGTTTGTTAACGGCCTTTCTGTCAATATTTGGATATTCTTTGGAAAGTTCAGTTTGTAATTCACTTTCCTGCTGTTCTAAAAACTTGGCCAGTACATTTTCAATATTTCCGAACTCTTTTATTTCTGACTGGGTGAATTCAATGGGAGGGAATTTTTCTTCACTGCCCTTGGGATAGGTTCTAACATAATCTTCTTTGTAAAACATATCCAGGTATACCTGTAAATAAGGTAGCTGAATGCCCGTTTTTCCTTCACTTAGGTTATCATAGATTTCTTCTAGGCGATCCTCGGGTTTTCCTTCCAGGCTAATGTTGTATTTTTTGAAGGAGCCAAGTAAAACTTCCTTAACCTTAGTTCTATTCATAGATTCCACTCTTACCCGGTGGTCAAAAATGCTGGGAACGATTTTTTCAAAATCATACAGTTGCCCCAAATATTCTTCTCTCATCACAATCACTACTTTCACAGGTAACTCACTGACCAACAAATCCTGGATGGATTCCATAAACTTTTTTTGCTCATCGGCATCTCCCAGGACAAATAGTTCTTCAAACTGATCAAAAATTAAATAGACCGGGCGGAGATAATAACGGAATAAATAGGAAATGCCATCGCGGAGGGAGTTCATGCTGTTTCCTTTGGAAGCTTTGAAAAGGGCAATTTGAAGAGATTCATTTATGTTGCCCTGTCTTCGAATCCAAAGAGGGTACCAGTCGGGACCATTAAATTTACTGGCCAGACCACATTGTATTAAACTGGTTTTCCCCGTACCAGACATGCCATACAAAAGAATTAATGGCGATTTATAAACCATATCATAGAGGACTTCCGTCTCGCTATCGCGACCGAAAAATACCTCTTTATCTTCAAGGGTATAAGAATCCAAAAATTTAAATGGACTTCTCATAACTGATTAACTTCCTGCTTAAATAGCAACTCTGAAAAATGATTAAACTGCTCTTTTATGACCTCAAAATGGTCTTCTGACCTAATAATTAAGGGTAAATCCTCTGGTTTATAAACATGCTTAAAAGAATAAGCATCATATTCCTTTTCATAACGATCATAATAGTGAAGCTTTGTCAAAGGAGCTTTCTCATCAAAAGCATTATGGTCGATAACAAATGGGGTAAGGTTTAATTTGCGCTTTATCTGCCCATTTTCTTTCACAAAAAGGACAGAAGCACTATCCAAATAATCCGCCCTGTTTTCATACTGCTCTTCCAGGCCAACAAAGCGCTGAATAAGACGGACGACCTTATGTCTAAAAATAGCTTGTTTTTTGTGGCGATAATTTAATACTCCGATATCTTTCACACATAAAATCCGGTAATTGGCCATAAAGCAAAGCTGGGCAATAAAATTGGCTAAATATTTTTCTCCATCCTTACAGAGCTGTTTTATCTCTCCATCAAGATTTTGGCCTGAAGAACCATTATTAAATTTTTGATTCATCGAATATAACCATTCTGCCGATTTCCAAAAGCTTGATTCGGGCTTGTTATTCGATTCAAAATTTTTTAACTCCTCAAAAAAGAAATCGACATCATTGGTCTGGAAAATTTCAATAATGGCACTAACCAGTTCTAAAAAGTTGAAAGATATCCGCTCTTCAAAGTTTAGTTTAAATAGCTTTTTGAAAAGAACTTGGTATTTGGAGTCTATTGGTTTGATTTTATTTTGACTTAATTCCTCCCACAATTGAGCCAGAAGAGAAAAACTTAGCAGCTCTAAAAAGGTAGTGTAGGTGGTCAGTATCTGTTTGAACCGGGATTTTCCTAACTGATCATAATATTCATGAGCATCTTCTCCTTGGGGAACAATGAGTTTTCGCAATTGCTCACTTAATGGTAATGGAAAGGCAATCAAAATGGCTTGTCTGCGATCCAGAATGTTAATGCTTTTTCTTTTCTTTTCTTTTTCTAAGACAAGATTAATCTCCTTATGATCTTTGGCAAGAGGATGGATGAGCGTTTCCAGCAGAAACTCATTAGGCAAAAAGTCGGGTTTTCCTTGTTCCTGATTTTTTGTTGGCAAGCTCCATTCCAGATTAAAACTATCTTTGCTGCTGATTCCCCAAAGTTTCCCTGGTGCATTTGCGTTGTTAGATGTGGGCAAGGCTAGTGATTTTAACGGGGATATATCTTCTTTAATTAATTTGGCTGCCTCAATCCCACTATCGAAAGCTGATGTCAATGATTGGTATCGGTCCACCAACTCCCTGTAAAAGTTAATGGAAAATAAGGTGGCAGATTCATCACCTACCGGTGCCTCGCTGTAAATGATGCTTGGGGTATTTTGTAAATCTCTGAGGTGCTTGAGCTGGCCGTAAGTAGCACAGCCATTTAGTACTATCAATTTTAGTTTAGGGCAATTACCAAGCAAACCCCCAATTCCGGCAGCAAAGGCAGGACCATCCTCTAAAAAAAGAGAATGCTGGTTGGCATGACCACTATAATGAAAGACAATTAATTCATCTTTAAATAGATTAAGATATTCAGCAATCTTTCTGGTGGTAGCAAAAGAGTCTTTTTGAACATCAAAATGACCTTGTTGAGCTCTACGAATTAAAAAACTATAGATTTGATCTTCTTCTTCGCGAAGACTTGGCAGGGGAGCGTTCTGATCATTGGCAAATGCTAAGTAAACTAAACTCATTTGTGTTGTTCTTGCTTGGGGGCTTCTTTAAATTCCTGTATGAGGAAAGATACAATAATTTTACCTGAGGATATAAAAAAGATATGAAAAAATCTAAACTAAAATTTTTGTTTATGATCAATGATTCTTCAAATGTAAAAAGGAGCCGCTGCTCAGGATCAAAAGATTTCCTGAACAGGGCTCCTTCTACCGCATATTTCATGGGAAAATAAGTGTTGAAGCAGGGCTGAATGCGATGCTTAAGAAGTCACAGTCTCGCTTTCTACAAAGCCATTTCCTGTAGTATAAGATCCAACCACGCGCTTATCTTCATAGATTTTGATAAGGCCTTTGTCTTCGAATCCTGCTATTGGCCCTGGCTTTCCATTTTGGAAGCAGTACTGCAAGCAGCAGATGACTCTGTATACGCCTGGTCTCAATGATCTGGGGTTAATCTGCAGTCTAGCTGTGTATTCCTGTCCTGGGCGACCTAAATCCTGAGTGATAACTTCGGGTTTGAAATTGGTTTCACCGCCTCCCATCCATTCAAATAGCACCTGGGTTTTCCAATAACCACAATCCAATAGGCAAGCCAATGGGCCAAATACTCTCCATTTGAATTCTACAAACCAACTTTGATCATACTGAATCATTTTGTTGGTAGGAGCGAAAGTACTTGGGTACTCAATTTCAGGGACTTCTTCAAACCCTGAAGTGGATTGTTGTTCGAAAATGCGGCATTTGCCAATTACTCTTAAATCATCAGGATTGATGGCTATTTCTAAGCCACGATCTCCCTTGTGATAATGATGTTTACCTTTCATAACATAAGGTTTTCTAGTGTCAATAACATCTCCAGGTTACGTATTCCCGGTTTATGTATTGACGGGTTATAAAAAAAATCAAAGAACATTCGTTCCCTAACACTTACAATACAAATGTACCATGCTTTTTTCTGAGAAATCAGCCTATAATGGGAGGTTTGAAGCCTCATTTTTAGAATTTCATTTGCCTAGAAATAGGCAAAACAGCGTGTTTAGGGCTAGGTTAAATAGTTTTGGGAGGCTAAGGCATATTGCACCAACCATGCTTCACGGCTTCTCTGGTGATTCCGGCATTGGTGGTGACTCCTAGTTTGCTACAAATGTTTTTCCGTTGGGCTGAGATGGATTGGGAGGAAAGTGAAAGAACTCTGGCTATATCTTCAAGACTATGTTCCTGACAAATGAGCGCAATTATTTGGCGTTCCCTAAAACTTAATAAAGTCTTGGATGTAGGGCTTTGATCATTTTTTGCAACTGCTTTTGATTTATCTAAATCTGCACATACAATAAAATCCTTATTGGAATATACTTTTTGAATGGCATCGATAATCTCCTCTTTTCCTTTGTTTTTAGAAAGAAAACCGTCAGCTCCCCTTTTTTCTGCTTCCCTGAGGTCTTTGATCTGACTAAGCGTGGTAAGCATGAGCACCTTGATATTGGGATACAGCTGTTTAATTCGTTCGGTAGCCTTAAGACCATCCATGACAGGCATATTAATATCCATCAGAATAACGTCAACTTGAGGCTTACCTTTCTTTTTGGTCCAATTCTCTAATTGATCTAGTAATTGCTGTCCGTTTTGTGCCATACCAACAATTTGAATGTTTGGCTCATTTTTTAAAAGTTGATTTAAGCCATCCAGCAAGACCTGATGGTCATCTACCAGATAAACTTGGATTTTTGATAAATTCATTTTGATAAAATTTAGAAAGCGTACATCGGGAGGATTAAAGATTTCCGGCTTGCAAATCCTTAGATTTAGGAAATAATTTACCTCCCTCAAATAGGCTTTTGAGGTTAAAAAAATCATATTGTTATTGTTATTTATTTATTGAGGTTGTTTGGAATTTTCAGCGATAAACGAAAACTCCAAACAACCTCCTTGAAAAAATGGACTTACTCTTCGCTTCCTATTCTATGCAGTGGAAGACAATTCGTTGCCATCCAGCAAATTCCATTTTGCAGTCCAGTAACCCAGGCTTGTATCATTGGTGATGCCATAATCCCGAAGCCTGGCTCGTATATCTCGTCTATGGGATTGTACGGCGCCCGCTTTGATGGTTTTCTTATTGATTTTACCTAAAAACTCTGCAATTTCTTCATTATTCCGGAATCCCTTGCAGAGTAAGGATATGACCTGTAATTGCCGTGGAGTCAACAAATCTTTTACTTCCATTCCCTCATCGTCAACCGGATCGGAATTAGGCAATTTCAGTATGGTCATGCTTGGAAATTTATGTACCTCCCTTACCGTATTATAAATGTCTTTTGACCTCAAAACCTTGGAGATGTATCCTTTTGCTCCGCATTCTATTGTTTTTTGGGCAAAGAGCAAATTTTCTCTTCCGCTAAGAATCAGGATTTTTAGTAAAGGATATTTGCTTGATAATTCTTTAATAAGGCATAAAAACTCCGGTTCTTCATCAAATACATCTAAGAGAAGAACATCAATGTTGTTGTTGATTCTTTGTTTTAATTCAGATGCATTTAAGGCTTCTCCACCAAAGGATAGATCTTCCTCATGGGCTAACAGGTTTTTAAATCCATCGATTATGGCCTGGTGATCATCTGCAATAAATACTTTAATGGGCATAGGGTTTAAGTTTTAGTTTAGGGGTATAGTAATGCTTATGGTTGTTCCCTTTTCAGGTGCAGTATCAATTTGAACTTGTCCTTCTAGTTCATTAACAAGGTGTTGTAGGTTATAAATTCCTTCTCCGTCAAATTTTCCATTTAAATCAAAGCCTTTTCCATCATCTTCAATAATTATTATTAATTCCTGTTCCACTTTATTGATTTGACAGGTTAGGTGATCAGCATCGGCATGTAGTAAAGTATTGGCAGTAGCGATTTGTACAATTTCCTGGATCTGTTCTCCTTTCTGGGAAGGAATCTCTTCTATAGGACCGTGATTGTAAAAATGAATTTCCGGCTTGCTATTTTTTTTCTTTGATAATAAGTCAAAAAACACCATAATTTCCTGTAGCCAATTCGATTGATCTTTCAGTATAAGAGTTTCTATATTTCTCGAATTTTTATACCCTTTATCAATCATTTTCCAGATATTTTCTAGATCCTTGGTTTCTAATTCATTTTTATCCAAGGCTTCGATACAAGATTCTACATTCCATCGAGTGGCAGCCAATTGACTGCCGATTTTATTATGAACCAGGTCTTTGAGCTTTTTTCTTTCACTTTTCTCAGCCAATTCCTTGCTCTGAGTGGCTTTTTGATCTATTTGACGAAAAAGACTGAGCACTTCTTTTTCATGAAGCAATTGTTTTTGTTTTAAAATAAACTCATGATTTTTCTGACGAAGTTTTAATTTTTGTTTGGTTGAATAAAATCGACTGATGAATAGAATTAATAATATAACCAGTAAGGCTGCTGTTAAAGTCAGTTGGAGTAGTGACCTGGACATCTGAGATTTTTTCAGAGAAAATGCTATTTTGTCAAGTGCAGTATTATCCTCTCTGCTTTCATTGCTGCCCAGGCGATTTTCAGCTAGTAAAAAATATTGTTTTGCTTCTTTGAGTTGATTGGTATAAATTTTTGCTTCCGCCAGATTGAGGTAGGCATCAAAGGCCAAACGACTCTTCTTTTTAGCTTCGGCCAGCTCTGCACTTTTTTTATACATCGTGATGGCTTCCGTATAGTTCAGACGGGTTGCATAAATGGCACCCAGTAAATTATAATTCTGAGCTAATTTTACTGAATCCTTTGTTTTTTCAAAAAAACGAACAGCCTGATGACTAAAATGGAGGGCAGAATCCAGTTCAAAAATCTGGTAATTAAGTTCCCCTAAATTGTAAAAAGCAATGGCTTTAGAGGCAGCAGATTTATAGTTCAAAAAACAGCTTAATGCCTTATCATAATATTTTTTGGCCAGATCAAAGTTGGCCTGGTTTTTATACGCATTGGCCAGATCAATAGCCATATCTCCCATTTGTAGGGTGTCCCTGAGTTTTTTAACAATATCAAATGCTCTTCTGGCAAATTTTTCCTGTGCAAAATAATCTCCTTGAGCTTCCTTTATGATTGACAGATCCCTACAAAGTTTGGCAACTTGATTGCTGTCAGGGATTGCTTCCCAAATAGCTAAAGATTGTAGATAATATTGGTAGGCCCTATCATATTTAAATTGTAATTCAGCACACCATCCCAATGACCTCAGAGAGCGAGCTTTACCGGCTGGGTAATTTATTTTTTCAGAAGTTTTGATTACCTCAAGCAACAAGGTCTCGGCCAATTCATATTCCCCGATCCTTAAAGCACTATCAGCTTTTCCAAGGGAGTAGATTACAAAATCTCTCTCATGATCCACAATAGCAAAGCAGAAAGTGGAGGAAAGAAAAATAAAACTGGTGATAAATAGGATGGATTTCATGATTGATATCTTCAACTAATTCAAAAATTCAGATCCTCAATTAGCGGGGCCTGGAACTCATATTTCTGGTTTTTGCTCTAATGGAACTTGTTCTTCTACTTCCATCCTCTGGTGCATCTGATTCATCCCTTCGGGGTTCATCTTTATCTGTAGGAGGAGGAAGGGGTAATTCATTGCCTTCCTCAGGGTCAAATTCATTATCTGGATTGGAATCACCTTCTTCCTCCTCCGTTCTGGAGGGAAGGTCTTCTCTATCATTATGTTTTTCTATTTCCAATTCCTGGACTGCAGTTGAAAATTCTTGAATGGTTTTTATACCCATTGATTCCTCCAAGGGGATATTATGTTCCAGAATAATGGTGGCCGTGAAATTTCCTTCCAGGTATTGATCGTCGAGATAAAAGTCACTGTTGATTTTAAAATCTTCACTAAAAGAGTGAGTAGTGGCGTTATCAGGCGTATTTCTTAGTACGATGTACGCCTCACAAACGCCATTACCCGGACTGGTTCTGGTGATCATGTCCAAAACTGGTGAATATCCACGCAATGGAATTAACAAATAGGGAATACAAGTAGAAAGTCCGTTGCTTTGACTCGGATTCTCTGTAGCTGCCTGCCTTTCCAAATAAACGTAAGGGCAATTATAAGCCACCTTATCCTGTATGCTAAAGGGGGCCAGTTCAAACTCGTCGCCATCCCGGTAGAGTAGGGTAGTCGAAAATTCTTCCTCTGGGATGTTGTCATTTTCAAATACGGAAACCAGCACTTCAATTTTACTGGTATCGGGATTGAAATCCAGGTCTGCCTGATTAAGCGGCATCAATTGAAAACACTCCGTTATTTCGGTTCCACCTGCATTCTCGGCTTTTATTACAGTCAGATGGATAAGGGTCAGGCCATTTTGAAAGGTGGTTTGAATAGAATTTTGGAGCTGAAATCCTGGTTTTATTTTTAAGGTCAGAAACAAAAAATATTCATGGCTACCTCTTTTTTTATTGAGGTAAACATAGGGAGCATGAGTTTGAATATTATTTCTTTCCATGATGATGTTGTGTTCTTATGTTTGTATGATTTAGAGGATACTTCAAAGTTTCTGGCAGCGGAACCCATCCACATTTAATTAAGGAAATTTTGAAGCACAATTCCTGCCAACAAAATTGAGGCAAATTCATTAAAAATGAATCCCCGAAATCAGGCTAGCAATTGCCTAGAAGTAGGCAGATGGAAGTCCTGAAAATAAGTATGGCAAATGTGAATAAGTGGAATAAGTTTGAATGATGAACTTATTCATCGGGTAAGTGGCGCAGTATTAAATGATCAATTATTGGATTTGGTAGATAGGTGGACAGACACTGGTGATTTATCAATCTTTTGGGGGTCATGATTGTAAATTTAGGATTTAGGTATTGAACTGATTTAAAAAGCTAGGACAATATAGGACTTTTTGAGATGAGATGTAAGGGGTGTGGGAAGGAGGATTTGAATTTTTGGTGACAGTTGGTGGGATTTGGGGTGGTTATAATTATTTATTTGACAAGGACATTGTACGCAGACTGCAATAGAGACTTTCACTGTTTTATTTGATTAAAAGCAGGCATAGTCTAAGGATAATTATTTTTTCATGTCAATTTCCTTTGTCTTTTGGCAAACAGGTTTGCTTCTGTCCTCTAATTTTAGACAGTTCGCTTTTATAGTGTGATATCGCCATGACCATATTATTTATTCCCCCCAAACATTACTTGAATTTTCAATAATAGATCACAAAAGCTTGAAATAAATTCAAATTACAATTAGAATATTTCAATTCTTTATTGTAAATTTCTTATTGTAAATGATAATATTAACTTCACTAATTAGCATAATATGAATTATCACCAAACTTTCCCCTGATAATTTCTCATACTAGGTTGAAAACTAATCCTGATACCTAGCATAAAATCATTATGAAATAAAAGCAATTTAAAATGAGAATTTCTCTCGTTTGAAATTTTTTCCCAGTTAAGAAACCTTCAGTTTTAATATAAAATGAAAACCCTAGAAATAATAATTGCCCTATCTTTTGTCTTTCTCATACTTAGCCTTCTTGCAACAGTCATCCAGGAATTAATTTCTTCTGCTTTCTCCTTAAGAGGAAAAATGTTGATTAAAACTTTGGCACAAATGCTGGAGATTCCTGAAGGAAGATATTTTAAATTTTTCAAATGGACGCTCAAAAGAGACTGTATTAATTATCGTAAACTGATGCGAAGGCAAAGGCTTGGAAAGCGCCTTCCTTCCTACCTAACTCACCGTCAACTAATCTCTATCCTACATGATTTATTAAATAAAGATCACTTTTATATTTTCACTACTGAAAAATATCTTGCACAACGGAACAGGAAGTGGTTTTATAAGCTTATAAAATTCCTAGGTGGTGTTTGGAAAAAAAGGAAGTGGTTTTACAAGGTTATAAAATTCTTAAGTGGTGTTTGGAAAACAATAATAGGACAAGATCAATCAACCAATTTAACAACGAGAAGAAGAAAGAATGAAAATTATTTAGCAGAAGAAAGTGAGCATCAAATCTTACTCTTTCCTGAACGGATAAATGACAATCGTTTGCGAAATGCACTTAATCAACTTCGTCAAGATGCTGAATCTTATGATAATCCTAATGTGAAAATCACAAGTAAAGCCAGGATAAAAGCAGAACGCGATATTGCTCATACCTATGATGAAATAATGGAAAGATCTGCTGGATGGTATAAGAGGCAAACACAATTTATCCTAGTTTTCATAGGATTATTTATCGCTTTTACCTTTGATGCGGATACCTTTAAAATATATGACAGAATTATCTCTGATCCGTCAGCTCGAAAGGAAGTCATTGAGCTGGCTGAAAGATTTGTAGATAACCAGAACTTTCCTACAACAAATGACTCGACAACTTTATTGCAGCAACAGTTGACCGAAATATTAACAAATGATCTAAAAGATTTAAAAGGGCCTTTGGGTCTTGGATGGCAGGAAATGCCTGATTTTGAACAAAACAAAGACGAGAATAAATTTAAGACCTATTTTTCATATCTGGGAAAGGTATATGAAGAGGTTATACGCCAGTTAACAATAAAAAAAATAATTGGATTTCTTTGTACTGCTCTTGCCATTTCTCTTGGTGCTTCCTTTTGGTTTGATACTTTAAAATTACTCATTAACATTCGGAATGCAGGCCGCCGACCGGATAGCCTCAAGGATAAAAAGGATAAAGATGTCATAAAAGTAGTAGTACCTCCCAATAGGAATTTAATCGATTTTGACGATGAGGATGCGGTAGGCTAAAGAATAACAATTATGAAGAAGATTCGATTTATTGAAAATACAAAAATTCGAAAAAAACAGGAAATTAACCAAAGCGCCGTCCTTGGAAGAATGCGCAAAGGGAAAATAATTGATGTAATTGGAGAAGCTGTACCTGGAATTGAATATAGTGATGAGGTCAGTGATAAAACCATTACTACTAACCTTTGGTATCAATGCAAAAATGGTTGGTATTATTGGGCAGGTGGAACAGTAGATGGGAAGGATTCAAAGTTTAACCAATTTAAAGAATGGGAAATTCATACTCAATATAACTTTCGAGATCGGCTGAAAATTTCGGACGACAAACGAGCAATTGTTGATGAATGGACTGAAACTGGAGGAGCTGGAATTAAAATAGGAATAATTGATTCTGGATTGGACCTTAATCATAATAATCTAATTTATTATCTGAAAGAGAACAATGATAAATTTTACAACTTTACCAGCACTGGGGGCCCTCGTCAGGTATCAGGCTTAAAACGTAGCCATGGTACAATTTGCACCTTATTAATTGCAGGTCGTCCTTATGGTAACAATAAATTTATCGGGGCTGCACCCTTTGCTGAATTATTTTATTTTAAGGTTGTCGAGGATAATACTGGTATCCCTGAGACAAAGAATATCATAAATGCCATATCCAAGGCGGTCAGTTTAAATCTCGACATCATAACAATAAGTGCCGGACAACCAGCTTCCAAAGCTAACCCAATCTTAAAGACTAAACTTGATGAAATCTTGGAAAAAGCGAATCAAAAACAGGTAATCGTTGTAGTTGCGGCAAGGGAAAACAATAACACAGAATTAAGTCTTCTTGCACAGAACCCAAATACGATTGCAGTAGATGTTTCATATGGCCAACCCTCACTAATTAACCATCCTTCCCAAATTGATTTTGTGTTACATTCAATCGCAAAAAAAATGAATTTTCCAAAAAGCCCCAGGCAATCATGGCTTGTGGACTTCAGTAGTAGCTATGCTACTCCCTTGATAACCAGTACACTTGCAAATTATGCTTCTTTTCAAAGAAGTCAACACCATCGAATAGATTTGGAAGAAGCAAGAGAAACATTGAGTGACGTTTTCTTTGGTAAATCAAAATTCGAGCGTGAGTTGAAACAGTTAAAACCGGTCAATCAACATTCTATCTTCATGATCAATAATAAAGCTTAACCCAATATGAAAAATTGTTTAGTTTTTTTAATGCTTTTATGCTCTACAATAACCCTATATAGTCAAGAAACATCAAAAATTAGCATTTATCAGAGTGCGACTGAAATTTCCAAGTTTGCAAAAGAATCCGGAATGTTTGAAGGGGCGACAAATCTTCAAATATTCAATTTAGATGATGAATACATTGAAATATTAATTTACTTTTCTCCCGAACTGAAAAAACTCAAAGAGCTAGATAAAGAAATTGGCAAAAAACAAATTGACTCTATATATACAACCTCTGGTAACCCTTTTATCTGTAGTACTTGTGTAATTGAGACAGATTTTGATCGCATTGCTGAAGCTGGAGCCAAGAAACTTTACGATTCCTCTGTAGAAGGGACACAAAATGTCAGTTCTAACGGAGGTATATCATTAGGTAACCTGCTTGATGGCGCGGCAAAGTTTCTTGTTGGTAGAGTTAAAAAAGAATTAGCAATCTCTGTATTCGAAGATCTGAAAAAGCAATTGAACAAGGTGAACGAAATGAAGGTGTTATTCCCAGATACCGAATTCAAATTGCAAATGATTGATAAAGAAATTTATAATTGGAACAAATATTATCAAACTTTAAACACCGCTTTTAAGAATGATTTGAATGTTCTTCCTCAAAGCCTAAGTATTTATATTGATACAACGACTAAATTTACTATTCCAGACCTAAACCGTGCAGTACTTAGTGATGGTTTTCAACTAGCCCAGGCAGTAATGGATTCAATAGCTCCCATCGATATAATTAGAAATTTAGCAAATCAAGAAACGAGTCGAATTCAAAAACTGGAACCAAGCAATTATGGGAATTTGCAAAATAGTATGAAATCACTAAATCTTTTTTCCGAGGCCATCATTAAATATGTTGAAAATTCTGAAGAAGGTGAGGCCCCATCTTTTAAGGAACAGTGGATCGATCTTAATGACTTAAAGAATTTAAAGGACGACCTATTTGGCCGAAACCTATTTTTGGGTTTGCTTTATCAACATATAGGAAGTATTAGCTTTATAAATAAAGATGGAACTTCAATGTCATTAAGAGAAATTCTCAAAGACGGATTTAATGATCTAAAAATTATCGAAGATTTAATTATTGAGGCTGAAAAAGCTAATAATGGTCTCAAAGCGGTTCGAAAAAACAAGGGTAATCCATCTCCACAAGACCTGTATAATTTTGTTGACGGTACCCTTGGAGCTGTAAAATGGACCAAAGAACTGCTTGTTAATAAGGCTAAAATTGCTGAAAAGCTTGACCAAACCCAAACTCAAAACTTTTTGGATTTTGCCATTGAAAGTGCTGATTTAGTTAATAAGATCATTTTTGAAAGCAGACAGAAAAATTATCCTACTGCAGTTCTGCTTACTTCTGAACTATTAGATTTGATAGTACCAGAATATTATAATAAAGGGAACCCCTCCCCAAAGAAAATAGTTGACAAATATGGTATGTTTATTGCAAATCTAGCCAGTGCTGAAAGTTCAGATGAGGTGGTAGCTGCACTAGAAGCCACAACACTTCCACCAGGTAGTGCATCCATCAAAAAGAATGCTCATTTCAATTTGGCTTTCAATGCTTATGTTGGACCAACTTATGGCTTGGAAACCCTTTACCGATTGAATAATAAAGAAGAAAATAATGAATACTTTGGTTTAACTACTCCTATTGGGTTATCCTTAAGCACTAAATTCTTAGGAGGTGCTTTAACAGTTTTTGGCTCTGCTATTGATATTGGAGCACTAACCGCTTTTCGTTTTCAAGATGATACAACAGAAAACTTGCCTGAATTCGATCTTGAAAATGTTTTAGCACCTGGAATACACTTCATATATAGTGTGCCAAGATATCCAATATCTATCGGTGCAGGTTGGCAATCGGGACCCAACCTGAGAAGGCTAACTCAAACAATGTTAGATGTACTCCCTGAGGGTTTTGAAGGCCGCCGTTTTGGAGTCTTTATAACTGTTGACATTCCTTTAGTGAATATTATAAATGTAAAAGAAACAAAGGATTGAATGCTATTTTTCGGATAAAAAGAAATAATTGTGGTTTCTTTAATTCGCTCATCAAAAATAGCAATTGTAAGGCTGAAATTTAATGGAGATTTTGGCCTTATTTTTTAGAATGAAATTGTAAACCACATTCAATTAAATTTCCTTTTTGAAATATTTCTAATAACTTAATGTTCCAATAATTATTCTTTTGCCTTATTTTAGAAGTCTATCCTATTAGATCATTTTTTACTAAACCCATATTTCTCATCATGAATGAACTTGCCCTAAACCTAATAGAGGAAGCAAAGGAAAAAAAACTAACTAGTTTAGATTTAGGTAATTGTGGCCTAAAAGAATTACCCAAGGAATTATTTGAACTGACTTGGTTGGAAGAATTAATATTGGGGGATTCTTGGTGGGATTTTGATATATCTGATAGGAAGTATAGTCAAAATTATGGATTCAAAAACCGATTAACCAAAATTGATCCAAGAATCTCTGAGTTATATAATATTAAAACTCTGAGACTTGATGGAAATAAAAGGGGGTTTGATGGCTTAATTGATATAAAGAATTTGGGAGAACTGTCTTCACTACAGGAACTTTCCTTAGAAAATACAAAAGTTAAAGATTTTGACCTACTGAGAAATCTTTCAAATTTAGAAATACTTGGGTTAAAAGGATGCCAAATTACGGATGCAAGTTTTTTTGGCGGGTGTTCAGGTCTCAAAAAACTGAATCTAGGAGAAAACAAGATTGAGGATTTTAGTTTTTTGCGAAGTTTCAAAAAATTAGAGGAATTATACTTAAATGATTGTGGAATAACAGATGCTGGTTTTTTGAGAAGCTTTACAAATCTCAAGAATCTTAGTCTGGCTGCAAATAGAATTAATGATATAAGCTTTTTGGAAAACTTTAAAAAATTGGAATTACTTTATCTACACAACTGCAATATATCTAATATTAACCCCATAAAAACACTTACAAATATTAAGAAATTATCCTTAATTGGTATCCAAGTTAAGGACTTTAGCTTTTTGGAGAACTTTACAAACTTAGAAGAACTTTATTTATATAACTGTGGAATTAAGGATACCAATTTTTTGAAGGGCCATGTGAATTTTAAAGTGCTTAGTCTTGGTAAAAACCAGATTAGGGATATTAGTTTTTTGCGAAGTTTCAAAAACTTAGAGATCTTATACTTAGATGACTGTGAAATTACGAATGTTAAATTTTTGAGGGGCCATACAAATCTCAAGAAACTTAGCCTTGGCGGAAATAAAATTAAGGATTTTAGCTTTTTGCGAAGTTTCAAAAAACTTGAGGAATTGTATTTATTCAACAGTCAAATTCAAAATGGCGATTTTTTGAAGGATCTTAGAGAACTGAAAATACTTCAATTAGGGGAGAATAAACTGGATACTTTTAATTTCATTGCAAATTTTGAAAAATTAAATAAACTCTATTTATATGACTGTGAAATTATAGATGCCAATTTTTTAAAAAGCCTTACTAGACTTAAAGTCCTATATTTGGGCAAAAATAAAATAAAAGACTTTAGTTTTTTAACAAACTTAAGTAAGTTAGAAGAATTAAATCTCTATAATTGTGGAGTAACAGATTGCAATTTTGTGAATAACCTAAATGAAATTGAAGAACTATTTTTAGCAAAAAACAAAATCCATAACCTTAATTTTTTAAAAAAACTAAATAACCTTAAAGGCCTTAATTTAAGTGAAAATCGAATCACAGAATTACCAAATTGGATTACCCAGTTTAACCTCCAAATAACCTATGACCACGATAGTAGTAAAGGAAAAATGAACTTGGATGGTAATCCAATTATCAATCCGCCACTAGAAATTGTGAAGCAAGGTGAAAGCGCCATTAAAAATTATTTTGAACAACTTGGTGATCAAAAAGATTATCTTTTTGAAGCTAAATTGTTGCTAGTAGGAGAAGAGCGAGCAGGAAAAAGTACTATTGCCAAAGCACTTAGCGAAAATAATTTTAAAATTGACAAAAATAATCAATCAACACATGGTATTGATATTCTAAAATGGAATATTTCAAAAACTAAGACATTAGCCAATAAAGACTTTCAATTTAATGTCTGGGATTTTGGAGGACAGGAAATTTATCATGCAACCCACCAGTTCTTTTTAACCAAACGTTCTCTTTATTTATTCATAACTGAAGCCAGAAAAGATCTTCGATTTGACGATTTCTACTATTGGTTAAACATCATTAATACCCTTGCAGGGGACAGTCCTGTCATATTAGTCCAAAACAAAACTGATCAAGATCATAAAAATCCCAGTATTGCAGAATATAAAGAACTCTTTCCTCAAATTAAGTTTGGTTTACAACGTATTAGTTGCAATAGCGAACATCCCGATTGGAACAATATCTATAAACCAACGCTAGATATTTTAAAAGAAAATATTTATAAGATTTTAAAAGAAAAAAAATTAGGCGGAATTGGAGATGAATTGCCCAAAGCCTGGGTGGATATCAGGGAAGAGATAAAAAAAATCCAAAATCAAGATATTAACCATATTAAACAGTCGGAATATTTTCGAATCTGTGAGGACAAGGGTTTAAATGAAGAGCAATCCCTCTTTCTTAGTGATTATTTTCATGATTTAGGTGTATTTCTCCATTTTAGAGAAGATTTATATCTACGGAATACCATTTTTATTAATCATGAATGGGTGACTAAGGCCGTTTATAATGTATTGGATAACAAAAAAATCAAAGAAAATAGAGGAAGGTTCACCAGCAAAGATTTATTGCATATATGGAAAGAACCCGAATTTGCTGATATGCAGCCAGAGTTAATCAATCTTTTGAAAAACCCTCAATTCAAAATATGTTACGAGCAAGAACGTAATGTTTTTCTTGCCCCACAACTGTTTGATGACAAACCAATTAAGTTTAAATGGAGAACCGAAGAAGATAATTTATTTGTCAAATATGAATATAAGTTTATGCCCAAAGGAATTCTTTCACAGTTAATTGTGGTGATGCATAAATTTATCTATGGCAAGGTATATTGGCGCAGTGGAGTTCTATTCGAGTATAAAGATACTTTTGCAATGGTAAAAGAAATTCGCTTTGGTCAAAAACTAATTTCTATACAAATCGAAGGTAAGGCAAAAAGGGAATTATTAACCATAATCCGTTATCACTTGGAAGAAATCAATAGTAGTTATACCAATTTAAAAATTGCAGAGCTTTTTGGATGTAATTGTATGGAATGTAAGGGGGGGATGAATCCTTACTTTTTTCATGGAATGAAAATAATTAAAGCCATTCGTAAAGGTAAAAAAACCTTGGAGTGTGGTGAAAGCTTCGAGGATATTGAACTTCGAACTCTGCTTGGGGATTTTATACCCAAAGAAGAATTTAAGGTTAAAGATAAAAGTAGAGAACACCCAGGGATGGATTATGGTATTCACGAAATTGATAGACTTCTTTCAAATACTGAAGGACTTAAATTGGGACAAGAACTGATATTGAAAGAACAAAGGAAGATGAATGTAGAAGTGACGGAACTTAAAGATTTATTTAAGCATTTCAGTATTGAACAATCAGAAGCCATTAGACAAATTCAATTAGATTTGGATTTAATTGATGATAAAATTCTCTCTACAGAATGGGAAAGTGATTTGCTTGCAGATAAGATAAATGAACTTATCGCTACAATTGATAACCTGGATCTTTCGCCTAAGGAAAAATTGGAAACCAAAAATACTTTAAATGACACGGATATTTCAGTGAAAAGTAAGCTGAAATTTGTGATCCCTTTATTCTTCTTAAAATATGAAGCGGAACTTGAACTTGGGAATAAACAAAAATTACCAAAAACCTGGAAGGATTGGAAAAGGTTACTTTTCGGTATTAAAGATACAGATAATAAGATCTAGCGATTTGAATTTGGCAATTTAACCTGATGTCATTTTAACCATTCCAGAACATAGAAGACAATATAGGTTTTAAGAAGTAAGTATAACTGACATATTACTATTCACTCTTCGTAGCCACAATATCATTGACATAAAACAAACCTGCAGGGGCAGATACCCCTTCAAAGGGAGCCTGAACCCTTATTTTTCCAAAACCAAAACCAGCTGCTGCTGCAGGTACTTGAACACTTCCGTCAGCATCATTGCCACCGCCTCTAACCAGATAGGTAGCCATTGGAGGAGAAGCCTTCAAATCAAAGGTGATTAAAAAAACCACTTCCTCATCATACTGATAAGTACCTACTACCTGATTATCATTTACCCGGATATCCCCATTTTTCATTAAATCGATGTGAAGAAGTGGTATAGGAGGACCAATGTCTGGTGGCTCAAAGTAAATGGACATGGTGATAGGTGCACTGGCTGGAACATAGCCTTGAAGCCTGATGCTACCTGATTTGGTAACTCTCTCCGTAAGCCTTCCTTCATAGGTAGAAAGTGGAGAAGTGTTAGCAGATACGCGTCTCAGCCGAAGCCAGCGATCGACAGATGCACTATTGATGGGGTTTGCGGCAATGCGTACGTTGCCGTCAACCGAAGAAATACCGGTATCTGGAGGTCCTGGAGGCTGACCTATAGGCGTCGAATTAAACTCGTCTTTAAATACAACGGTCGAATTGCATCCTAAGGTCATGAATAGCAACAAAAAATAAACTATTATCTTTTGGCAAGAACCGAAAAAGGAATAAAGGGAATTCGCTTGAACGTGATTTTTAGGGGTTTTAGTAAACATAGGGTTTTGTTTTAGGTTGCCTAAATTTACTTGTTTTCATGGGCTTTGTCAATATGCGAAAAGTTTTCCATTAAATTAGATGCTCAAAATCGAAGTGCTTATGGAAAATCGTGTAAAGTGGATTGGAATGATTGTTGGTATTTGGGTAATAATTGGCATCATCATAGCTTCAAAAGGTGCTCTTTTCAATCTGAGCGAAGGTTATCCTTCAAATTGGATTCCCCAAATGTATTTCCAACTGTCTTCTTCTTTAACATGGGCTTTATTTACCCTTCCCATTCTTTGGCTTCTTGAGAAAAGGCTAACTAACCTCAAGCTGCGATTTTCTTTCCTTTTATTTTTATTGTTCATTGGATTGTTTTTTTCCTTAATTCATCGATATGTTTCTTTATGGATAGACCTTAGCTTGCGGTCCATCTTTGGAAAATCAGGTATGGATCAGGTTGCTATATTTCAACAGTTATTTGAACGGGATCGAATAAATATTTTAGTGTTCCTGGATGCCTTTTTAATCTATTCATTGGTTTTGGTAATCCTCATATTGACCATTTTTTATTTGCGCTCAAGAGCACATGAGGTGAGAATGGCTGAAACAGAAAAACTTTTGGCTATTGGCGAATTAGAAAACCTCAAGTCACAATTGTATCCCCACTTTTTGTTTAATGCTCTAAATAGCATTTCTTCTCTGATTAATTCCAATAAAGATGCTGCCATTAATGCAATTGCTAATTTGGCCACTCTTTTACGAACTACGATTGAAAGAAGAAATCAGCCACTCATTCCTTTGGAAAATGAACTCAATTTTGCCCGACAGTATATGTTGATTCAGCAAGGCCGATTTAAAGATCGATTGAAAATAGTCTTTGATATCAGTAAAGCGGCATTGAAAATACCGGTTCCACCCTTTACGCTTCAATTATTATTGGAGAACGCCATCAAACACAACTTAGAATTAAGAGGAGGGAGATTGACGATAGAAGTATTTGGAAATTTGAAAAATAACAATTTGTCACTGACAGTCAGAGATCATTCGAAAGACCCAGTTGTAAGAAAAAGTAAGCCAATCCAAACCGATGTGAAAAATGGTGGCCTTGGAATAAAAAATTTGATGGCTCGAATGGAAAAAATATTTGGAGACTCTTACTCTTGTAATTTTATCAAACTAAATGACTTTAGTTATGAAGTTTCTTTAATTATTCCAGTTCAAAATGAATAAAACACCCAAAAAAGTAGGCGTAATTATAGTAGATGACGAAATCGACGGACGAAATCGAATTCGTGATTTGCTAAAATTGAAGGAACAAATTGAGGTGCTTGATATCTGTGAGGATGGCTACACCGCAATAGAGGCTATAAATCAACATCAGCCCGATTTATTATTTCTGGATATACAAATACCAGGATATTCCGGACTGGAAATGTTGACACATATTAAGGGCCCCTTACCCTTTGTGATCTTTATTACTGCATTCCCTCAATATGCCCTTCAAGCCTTTGAAGCCAAAGCAATTGATTATTTACTTAAACCTTTTAGTAATGAACGCTTTTATCAATCTCTGAGTCATGCTCTTGAAATGATCCAGATGAAAAACGTTCATGAAATAAAGGAGGAATTACTAGAACTTCTTCGGAAGCAAAGGGTATCAGATGATAATCGAACCATTCAAAAATTGTCAATCCGCAAAGAGGGAACAACTTATTTTATTGACTTAAAGCATATTGTCTACATTGAAGCTAAGGGGGATTATGCCAATGTTTATACAAAGGATGGTAAATTGCATAATATGCGTACCACGATGAATCAGCTCGAAAAAGAGCTTTACCCTGCTTCTTTTTTTCGGGTTCATCGCTCTGCTATTGTCAATGCCTCTCATATTGTAGAATTGCGCCATTGGACTCGCGGAGATTATTTAATTGTTACTTCCATTGGAAAACATCTGATCTCTTCTCCAAAGTATAAAGAAAACATTCAAACTATTCTCTCTGGCAGATTTTAATCAAGCCAACGATGGTTAGAGTAATCTCAACCATCTATAGATCACCTTCATCGCAAAGCTTTTCCAATTAGCGAGAAAAACCTCTAATATGGTCAAGATTTAATGACTAATGAAGGAAATCTATGACTGATTCAAAAATTATTTTCACCCTGCTCATCTCTTTATTATTCCGTTTTGCAATTGTGTCTGCTCAAGGACCCATTTATACTATTGATGCACGGCATTCTGTTATCGGCTTTTCAGTAAAAATTCTTGGCGGCTTATCTGAAGTAGACGGACACTTCACAAAATTTTCGGGAGAAATTATCCTGAATGAGAATGATTTTACTCAATCTTCTATCAAAGCTGAAATTGAGGCAAAGAGCATTTCCACAGGGGTAAGTCCGCGAGATCAACATCTTAGAGAAGAGGATTTTTTTTACGTAGAAAAATATCCCCTTATCCGCTTTACCAGTAATTCGATTCAAAAAACCAAAGGTGCTTACCTCGCACGTGGTAAGATCCATATTCGAGGGGTGACCAGGGAAGTGTCGATCTCTTTTGCGCCTACCTCTGATAATTTGGTCACCTGGGTATTCGGCAGGCCCTGGATTATTTTTGAAGGAACGGCCAGGATCAATCGTAAAGATTTTGGCATTCAGGCCAATGCTAGATGGAATCGATTAGTGGCGGCGACGGGAGAGTTGGCTATGTCAGATGAGGTGGAAATTCGGTTAAAAATAATGGCTTTGGGCAAGCAGATCTATCAAATGCTTCTCGAAGCAGAAAAGCAATCTGGTATGAAGGGGGCTTTGGAAGAATACAAAAAATTAAAGGAGCAATTTAAAGATGTAGATGCTATTACAGAGCTGACTTTTAATCAATTTGGGTATAACTTAATAGATATGGGCAAAGTGAAAAGTGCTATCCAGGCCTTTCAATTATGGACCACTGAATTTCCTCAGTCTGCCAATGCTTATGATAGTTTAGGCGAGGCCTACCTGGCTAATGGAGAACAAAATAAAGCGAGAATCGCCTATAAAAAATCCCTGGAACTGGATCCCGACAACCATAATGCCAAGGAGGTTTTAAACAAACTCAAAAACTAAGAAATGAAACTAAAATCAGCATTTTTCCAATTTACCATCCTTTTTATGTTTACCGGCATTTCGAATGGTGGTGCTCAGAGCCACCTGGTACTGTTGAAAGGAAAGGAAATTAAAGTGGACGGAGTGAAAGCAGCTAATGAATGGCTTGATGCTGCGAGTCTTCAAATTTCCGTTGCAAAAGATTTGTCAGCCACTGTTTATTACAAACACGATGGTAAAAATTTTCTATTTGCTTTTGAGAATTTTTCTGATGCAGGCTTTGAAAGCCATTTCAGAGTCCCTGAGGTGTTACTGGATATCGATCATTCTGGTGGAGAAAGTTGGAATGAAAATGATTGGTGGATACATGCCTCTTATTCCTCTTGCATCGGAAAAGGTAAGTACAATTATTACGATGACTGTATTTCGGAACCCAAAATATGGGAAACGAACCTATTCCAAGATAAAGGCCGGCCCGCAATTATCGAAATGAAAATCCCATTTGCGAACCTTGGTTTTTCCCCTCAAAATAATGATGAAATTGGGATTGCATTTAATGTCACGGATACCAGGGAAATTTGGAACTTCTTCCCGCTTAAGGCAAAAATGGGTAAACCAGAGACCTGGGCCACTGCACGAATCCAACTGAAAAACTAAACCTCCCTTTTATGAAGTACATGCATGTTGTTATTCTGTCTGTTTTCCTTTTGATTCAATGTTTGATATTATCCTTTCCATCTAAAGGTCAAACAATTGAAAATTTGGAGGTTGATAAAATCTTGTTGGGCCCTATTTCCTTTGAAAACTCCCCAGGCTGGTCAGCGGCAGTGGTTAAGGATGGTAAAATTATTTATGAAGGTAATTTTGGCTATGCTGACCTCGATTGGAAACAAGAAATTGACAGGGAAACGATTTTTGGTCTGGGCTCAATAAGCAAACAATTTACGGCCATTTGTATAGCCATTTTAATTGAACGAGGGCAATTGAATCTCCATGATGACATCAAGCAATATTTCCCAGAATTTTCCAATCATGCCCCTCCAATTTCAATTGCTTCTCTAATCTATCATACCAGCGGCCTTAAGGATTATTTATCCTTAACTTCACTTCGGGGAGAAGATTTTTACGACCCCCAAAGTAATAGGAAGGTCATGGAAATGATTTTAAGTCAAAATCTTTCCTTTGATCCGGGGACCAGGTTTGCCTATTCTAATTCAGGTTATTTTATTCTTTCTCTTTTAATAGAAAAAATATCCGGGATGAAGATTAATGAATTTGCAATGCAAAACCTCTTTGGCCCTTTAAAAATGGATCAAACGTTTTTTATGAATGATCATACCCAGATTATTCCTAATCTTGCAGAGAGTTATTTCTTAAATGCGGATAGTTTGCATAGGAAAAAAATGATCAAATCGGATATAGTGGGGGCTACAGGTGTTTATAGCAATGTCAGAGATATGATTAGGTGGAGCCTTTTTTTACAAGATGGGAGAGAGGCTCCCAAGGAATTGCAACAAATAAAAAAGAAATATCTTTTCCACAAAGGAAAATTACAAAATAACTCTTCAACCGATTATACCTTTGGTTTTTATCTAACCGATGACGATAGGTATTCAGGGCAACAAATGTTGAGTCATTCTGGTACTTTTGGAGGCTTTAGAAGTATGATGATCCATTTTTTTCCTGAAAAATTGTCTGTTATTGTCCTATCAAATTTACTTCAATTCAGCCCGTCTCGAATCGCCAGACAATTATCTGATTGGCATTTTGGGAAAAAAATAGCTTATCGTTCGCCTATTCGATTCAGAAAAAATAACTTTTCAGGAGATTTACCTGTATTCAAACTTCAAAACTACGTCGGTCGATATAGAAATGAGGCTATGGATATTGAACACAAAATAGAATTATTGAATGGATCACTGGCTATTCGCCTGGGAGGAAATGGCGATCCTAAAATATTATTGTATTCTAAAAAGGAGCATGCTTTCAGTCACGGTGGTTTTCGGCTTAACTTTGAAGGAAACCACACCCAGAATTTAGTTTTGTCCATGTCGAGTGGAAGAGTAACTGGAATTAAATTTTACAAATTAGAATGAAAGCTTTGCTACCGCTTCCTTTTTCAGCCAGAATTTAGAGGGAAGGCATCCAAACTAATAAAGACATTGTTATTGACTTAATAACATTAGACACCTTATTCCTTTCATCTTTGGCATAAAAAAAACGCTTTCAATTAGAATCCAACTCCATTCCAAAAAATCAAAACAAATTAGAAAACTTACTCAAGCCATACGCTATAAAAGCCGCCTCAATTTCCTTAGGCAATTTAGGCGGCGGGGTATTTAAATTGAGAAAATTGATGACCTGCTGGCTAGAAATGTCGGTGATCAATTCCAAAGGTAACAGGCTGGGGACAAAATCCCTGGATTTATTGGACCCTCGAACCAATATATTTCCACTTTGATGCAAAAACCAGCCATTGAGACTTCCCATTTTGTCTATATCTGTATAATTGACGGGGGTTTTTTGCAAGACACATTCTGCAATTCTGATTTTTGCTGTTAGGCCTTTCAAGAATTTACTATTTAAAGGACCAAGTCGGTTAAGGGTAAAACTTAAGGCGTCATTTAAGGAGTTTTGATAAACCACCAATGAGGCCTTGTGCAAATATCTTGCAGCTTTAATGGTTAAACCATTGGGCGAACGGATGGCTAAAATACTTGCCGGGCCAAGATCCTTTAATATCCCGTTCTGACTAACATCCTCTAGAGAGTCTACCCAATTTTTTTCCTTGGTTAGAATGGCTTCCATACAGAGTGATAGTATGGATTCTACAAATGCTTCATCTCCATCGCTCATCCGATGGGCACCGATGAGAATGGCTTTTAAGGTCACCAAATCATCAAGCTTATTTCTGGGGAAAACCTCAATGTCCTCATTTTTCAACAGCTCAAACCAACTAAGCAATGGCTTTAAGTAACTCGGTGGATTGTCCGTTTCAAAGTTCAGGCTGTCAAGGTAGTTTTGGATAAATGGAGTTAATAGATCTGAGAACGTTTTTTTTCGATAGGGCTCTTGGGCATAAAATGGGATGCAAGAAATTATTTTGATTCCTTTATCTAACTTTTTTTCTGAATCAAATGGATGAATAAATTGCAGACCTTCCAGAATATTCAATAAGCCCATCATCATATGGTGGGCCTTTCTTGAATACATATTATGACCACTGCTATCCTGCAGGCGCGTATATTCAATTAAACCGCTCCAGGAAGGATCTTCTAACAGGCCAAGGTGTTCGGCAACTAAATCTGCAGCGGCACGATCTCTTTTATTCCAATCCACTTCCATGTTAACAGGATGGGTATCAAAACGGCCTCCTCCTATATCCACAGCTAATATTCCTGATTTTTCCAATTGAGCTGAATTCTTGTCTCCAGGTAATTTGCCAGCAGGATAAAACTCCAATTTTGCATTTGAAATTCCTGGAAAAAAGGGTTCCCCAAATTTTTTTATTAATAATACAGATATGATGGCATCAAGGTCTGGACTTTCATGTGTGATTAAAGTGTGAATGGGAATGGGTTCCATTGTTTTCAAATTGACAGAAGGTTTTGTTAATAATTATGGCTTAAAAAATCCTAAAACTACCTGATCTGTATTAGGTATTGGGTATTAAATCGTCAAGTAATATGATATCTGGAATCACCTTTTTTTCAAAACTACTGAGTAAGGTTTCAAAGAATTTTTCTTCCAGGAAATAGGCCAACTGGGTCTCAATTGGAATTTTACTGCCTTCAGGAAAACGTCTGTAATAGTTGACCAACTGGCTAAGTATTTGTGTGCTTTCCATTAACTCTTCAGGATTTATCTGCTTACCCAGAGCAGTTTTGATGGCCAGACCAACATTGGAAAGCTCTTTAGAACCATGCTTAAAAAGAATTATACTCTTGTTGGAAAAACTTTCTAAGTTGTTTATGACATCTAAATTGTAATAGGCACCTCCAACCGCATCATCTTTTGGGAAAAGGGCCTCACCAAGATTATAAAGGCGTCTCCAAAGACCAAAGGCCAATTCCTTATCCATTTTCGAACTGTCTTTTAGCCAGTCATTGATGATTAATTCTACATGTAAACTTCTTAAGGCCCGACGCCCCAGATTTTTAATTAAGGATAGAAGTAATTGGGAAGCTTCCGATTTAATTTCTTCTGCACTCCCTTCTGATGATAAATGAATTAGTTTAAAGCCTGATTGTATGAGCATGGTAGCTTCAAATAGACTCACTTCATTGAGAGATAATAGTTTTTTAAGTTCTGATTCCCAGGAAGATGTTACCTTTTTAAGCAACTTTTCTTCATCGGAACTAAGGTCTGATAATATCCTGTGGCAAGAATAAATGGTTTTGCCAGACTTTGGTAGCTTATTGTATTCCTCGCCAGATGATTCCACAACGGTTAAAAGCTCTTCCCTTTTTAATTCTGAAACAATCCTCCATTCATCGATCCTTTGATATTGGAGATTTTTGTTCAATCTAAGACTTGGTAAATCTAAACGGAATTTGATATTTCCAAGAATGGCTTCTACTATCCTCTTAGTACTCTTTTGAGCTTTTCTGGAAATAACCGCTAAGGAAGTTTTGCTTTCTATTTTTTCAGGCCCGATACAAATAAGAGGAATTTTGGACTCGGGGGATTCGGCAAAGTATATGGCCTTTCCGTTATTTTGATCTTGCAGACCGATAATTTCCTCCACTCTTACTTTTTTGCCAAAGCCAAGGTTATCATATTCCCAGGTTGCATCCCAGGTATCGACAAAGCTGGCTTCAATATCATTATTCTTTAAATAGTTGAGTTTTACATCTCTTTCCAGTCTGCTTAGACTTTTCCAAATTGCCTGATTAAATTTATCTATCTCTACTCTTTTATAGATTTCATCAAAGTCTATCCATCCAACTTTAGTTTTGGGAACGAAATAGAATTTTTTAGAATCCACACTTTCAACAATAATTCCTTTTATGTGATAAGTGTCCCTGTCTTTGTATGAAAAAACACTGCGGGCTCTGATCTCCAGGCCTTTTTCTTCTCTTATTCCTCCTCGCCACCCATCCTGGGTATACCTGATAAAAACAGGCACTTTTTTTCTGGAAAAATTCTCTAAAATAGACTCCATATCATTCATCGGTAGTCCAGGGAATAAATCATTGGCAGGGATTCCAATAAATTGACTTCCAATTCTTAAGACACATTCGCTGTTCTCAAAGCGACCAACGACTTTCGAGATGAAAAAATCCTCAGGCTTTATTTTTCCTTTGGTTAATTGTACTCTTCTAGATACCCAAATCTTTTTGGATGCCTCGTCTAATTTTTCAACAGTTACCGGGAGGGCACCACAAAAGGAAATTAATTTTTTCAGTTTTCCCTCAAACTCATCTTGATTACCATTGAGGACCTCATCAAAATTGTTTTTATCCTCATTCCTTTCAGCTATTATTTGGTACTCTTCCAATCCGGCAATGATCAATCTTTGATTCTCGTCAGTTTGAAGAAGACAATTGTACTTTTCACCTGTCTCAAATCTTTCAAATTTTCGTATGACATTTTTATAATTTATTAATATCAGATCACCAACTTTGAATTCTTCTTCAACATAAGGGAGCTCTAAAGTAAACTGACCATAACCCAAATAGAGGGCTCCCTTTTGAGCGTCAAATTTTTCAACTCTGAGCAAGCCTTGTTTTCCCAAAGATTTCCTAAGTCCAGGAAACCAATTTTTGAGGGTTAACCCTTGATAATTTGGATTGTCAGGAAAGCGATCTATTGGATTGATTTCAATTAAATCTCCAGTACCCATACTTTTCCAATGAAATCTCTCCATACTTTGACCGTCATTGGTAAAAAATAAGGTTGATTGAACCTGGACAACCCTGCCAGGGATAATTTCTAGCCATAATCCTGCTGGTCCCTCTTTTTGCTTGGAAAGCGCAGCAATTGCAAATTTGCGTTTACTCTTGGATCTTCTTGCCAGAGATTGAAAAAGAGCAATAGTGTCAAATCCAAAATAGGCTAGATTTTTGGGAGAAAAACGCAGACTAGGTTGTTGATCTACTGCTTCGAAAATTACGGGAGTGGTATTATATTTTACTTCTCTAGGCAGGTGATAAGGATGCCAAGCCAGACTTGCAGAACCATTTTCTGATTCTTGCTTGCCAGCTTTGTTTTTCAGGCGACCGGTTTTTGAATCATGAAAGGCCCAGGATTCTTCCTCCATCATTTGTATCAAATGAAGGGCACTCGTATCATAATATGAGAGTTGTTGCCAATCTAAGGAGACTTCCCTTTTTCCAGGTAAATGGTTTATAGGTAATAACTTAACGGTTAATGAAGGAGGCTTTTTTGCAATGATTAAATCTCCAATTAGATGTAAATCCAATTTATATCCTTCTGTTTTGAACTCCCCTCCAGGAGGTATTAGAAGGTTATATTGTTTTTCGTAATTATTCCAAAAAATATATACAAGTTTGTGGAAATGGCTCAGTACCCGAAGGTATTTGGATTTAGATTGCCGATTGTTATTGAAGGGCAGCATTTCAGGAAAATATCCAACCGTAAAATATTGCTTGCTCTTCCAAAAATTTGAACTGCTAAAATTTTGTTCAAGCTCATCTCCCTGTATCTTCATCAAGTCATCCTTCGGAAAAACAAATACAGGTCGAAGGGTTTTATTTTTAGGGAAAAAGCTTTGATAGCTTAATAAAGCAGGCTTTAAAAAATATCCGTCTCTAGTCTTATCACCTTTGCCTTTAACCGTTACTTTTACTCTCTCAATTTTAACGATATCTCTACTGTTTAGATCAGCATAATTGATGACATCTCTACTAAAAATTTTAATATACAATCCTGGTTTTAACTCCAGTACTACATATGATCCACTCTTTTTTGGGCGGAATATTCCTACAACAATTCCCAATAAGACCTGGTGCTGATCTCTTTGGATAATGCCACTTAATAGACTCTGGTGGCGAAGTGGTAAATGGAAATGTTCATAATTAATATTGGGAAGACTTTCAGGAAGTACGAATGGGATTAACTCTCCATTTTCATATTTTGTACTGACCAATAGAAGCTGCCCTGCTAATTTGCTTCTTTCTTCTTTATCACCATCTGCATCCTGCCCATGAAATATGTTCCTTAAATAGTCATTGCGGGCAGAATAACTTCGCCAACTTATTTTATACCTTTGTGCAGCTTGTCCTTCTCCTAGGATATTCGTAAGGGAATATGCTGTTAAAAAATAAGCATTTTTTTCTTTTACGATATCTCCAGCTTTAAGAAAAATCAATTTTCTTTCAGGTACTACATCAAAACCAATATTTTTCTCTTCAAAGGATGTTTGAACACATTTATAAATTAGTTTTTTTCCTCTGCTATTTAAAAATTCTTTCTCATCAAGTATGGCATAAACCACCAATTCCGTTTCAGGGGCTTCCAGGGAGGCCAGATAATTTTGCAGGTGATTTTCATCTTCGGCCATTAATTTGGCACTGCTTACAATGAAGGAGGCAGAAGTTTCAAAGCGATAAGGGTCAACCCCCTCGATTTTCTTAATTCTAACATTACGAGGATCCAAATAAAGAAGATGTACAAGGTTGTGCATTTTTGATTGTCGAAATAGAACGGTAGAGTGAGCATAGACTGTTCTTTCGACATCCATAATAATTCTATTGTTTTCTGTGGAAAACCTGACTTTTCTGATCGAATCTCCATAGAAAAAATTATCTGTAGTGGCAGCACCTTTTACGCTATATCGGATTTGGCTTTGTGGTATGGCCAATAATTTTCCAAAACCATACTCGAAGAGGAGCCATTTTTCCTGGTAGGGTATATCGTTTCTATACTCAAAATGCTTATTTGTGGTGGGGTCGAAGTCGTCCACAAAAAACAGACGAGGAGATAAATCTCTTACTCCTAATTTATCTCCACCTAACTCATCTAGAAATTCTTCTACGGATAGTGGCTTAACTCTCCTTAAAGAAGCATTGAAAAATGTTCCTTTTTTATTTTTTTGTTCAAAAAGATGCACTTTTGCTTTACTAAAACCTTCCTTTTTTCCTCTATACTGCGAATAAGCAAATGGAACAAACAAATATTCTTCATCAGGAATATAAACATCTGTTCTCCATTCTTCTGAAGTCTGATGTTCTGAAAAGTACCAAAGACTCTTAGGTAATTCTAAATCAATTAATTGTGCTTTTCTTCTTTCTCTTGTGGAAATTTGTGCATTTAAGGCAGGACGCTCCAGGGGTGATTTTCTCCAAAATTCCTTAAACCGATTCAATTTATCATCGTTACCACTGATCGGAACCTCCTTGGGAGCTGATTTCTTCTTTTTTCGATTAGTTTCCGGTCTGACAGTTGGATAGGTAAGGTGGAAAACCCGGTCGACCAAAAATAAACCCTTACCCGATTCTTGATCATCAAGGTATTGTACTTTTAATTCGACATCTTGTAGAATTCTAGCCTTATAGTCAATACTTTTGTCAGGTAGTGATCCACAAATAAGGGCATTATTTTTGTTCTGTAAAACAAAGTGTTTTTGCCTTCCTCTTTTTTCAATTTTCAACAATTTCCAATCCGATAATTCTTCCAGGCTTTTAACTTTGAAATTAGAATCCAATAAAGATAAATGAGAAGGGTTAGAAAATAGTTGATTAGTATAACCTAGAGAATGTGAATTAATTCTTAGAAGCCCTCTGTCTTCTTCAATCCACTCATCATCCAAAACATCATTATTAATTTGACCTAAATAACGGATGTCTGAGGAATCTAACTCAAATAGGTTGTCGATATCAACAATTTGCCAAAGCATTTCCCCATAAATGGTTTTCCTGTGAATGCTCAAAATTGAATGATCATCATATTTTTTGACATTAATGATGTCTCCTAAATGAAGTTTTTTGGATAATGAAAAATCTTGAGGATTGAAGTTTTTTAGCTGAATAATTCCATCTAGTGGAACCAGGACTCCAAAATTGCCTTCTTTTAAATCCTGTGGAATTTCGAAAACGATGGCATTGAGGAAGGAGGTTTCATTTAATTCAGGGAGTTCAAATAATGCTTGATCGGTTGTAATTTGAACTACCGATTCCAGTTGAACTTCTGTTACCTGACACTTTCTATCCTGGAGTTTTGTTTTATTTAAGTCTTTAAGTTTATTCTTTTGTTTGGGTTCAAAAAATAAACTTTGCATGGAAATATTAATTTCCAATCCATTTGAATTGGAACATAATACCGATGGGGGAGAGACGCTATCAATTTGGTTCAACTCAATTATTACCCCTTCTTTAATTTCTGTTAACTGTCGGAAAAAATCCTCGTATTGATTAATGGGAACATTGAGTTTTTTTAGAGGGCTTACGGCTTCTCCATGGACAATTCCGGTAATTAACGTTTTGAATGGATCGTTTAAATTAATGGAAAGTGTATCTCCTCTTAGATGATCAGGTAAACCAACGATTTCAGCTTCTAGTTCCTCCGGAAAGCCTGGTACAGGTGTGTCAAGAGTAACTTTCCAGGTATTATCATTTTCTGAAAATGCCCTTTTTATTTTATTGATCTGATTTTCCCATTGAATATTACTAGTATCCACAATTGGAGTTTCGGAATCCTTCTTAAGGATGTCTAATTGTATTTGGTTATCAATCCAAACAGGAATAAAATTTAAGAGAGTGCCTATGGATACTTTTTGTTCGGCATGTATGGAAATATTTGAATGGTCTTCTCTGAGATTTAAATTTGATTCTTCAATAAGCAAATCATCCCTCAATCGACTTAATGTGGCCTGAGCATCAGCTGTAAATTCATTATCATAAATTTGATAATTTTTCCCTGGATATGAAGTGAAAAGCCAGGAATTATTGTGACGTTTATAATCTAAATAACAAAGTTTAATTTCTTTTCTTGTATCGCTAAAATGAGCCCTTTGGGCTTCATCCAGCAGTAATCGATCCAAATACCAGTAAACAGGCTTCCAAGCACCTTTTTCTTTTCTACTCAATACTCGGTAGCTTGGAATCTCTTGATTATCAATTTGATGGAAAATACTATAATTGGCCAACCATAAGGGAGTGTCCAGGTTCTTTTCAGCTTCAATAACTTCCTTAGGGATTTCTTCATATTGGGTCCAATCAGCCGAGCTAATAAATTTTATATCCGTTTCTGGTTCTTCCAGGAGAGGACTTATATCTTTATCATATACCGAAACCCATTTTTCCTTCTCTTCATCATATTGGATGCTTAGTTTAACATAAGCTCCAATCTTTTCATCTTCGAATGGATGAACATGTACATATTTTATAAAGTGATCAGTACCAGCATTTAATTCACTGAAGTAATGCCCGTTTTCCTTAACATTCATTCTCGTAAATACGGCTACCACTTCAATTTGATTTTGTTCGGCTAATTTGGCATTGACCTCTTCTGGTTGTAATGAGAAAAGATTTAAAACTTTCTGATATTTTTTTGCATAAATACTAGATGTAAATTCATTTGGATTGCAGGTTATGGCTTCAATTTCCCAAATGGGAGGTAATTCATTTAGGTCTAATTTTCTACCCTTTTCGGTTTCTTTTAAATCCGATACTGAAATTTTAAAGGAATGAGCATTTTTTATTAACTTTTCAGTTTCCTCAAAAGATGTTTGTAACTCATTTAAAAGAATGTTCTCTGCATTAACATAACTGTTCCACAAGGAATAGGCAACCAGTTTCAGGCTTTCTTTTATGAGCTTTATTTTTTCTTGGATGTTAAATATGTCAATGGGCAGGTTGGCATTAATGTCATTATTATCCCTTTGATTGAGTTGGTTATATGCTAATTTATGCATACCCTTTAACATATGTATTCTAGTTCCGCTCCAATCGCTGTCTTCTTTAATCTGCCCTGAAAGACTAATAGAGAAAACCTTATCAAATAGCCTTTTAAATGAATAATTCCCTCCAAATTCCAATAAAAGAGAAATAATCAATTCTTTTCCTTCATCCCATGTTGAAAAGATGGACTCATCAAAAGACTCCAAAAGCCTTAATCGCATAAAACGATCCAAACGCTCAGGGTGTTGAATGGCATAAATAGCCTCCACAAAATCTGCTTTTACCGCATCGACAAAATCGTCATCCAATTGATCGTGATGGCTACAACATCTTAACATTTCGGTAGCTCTTACCAGTCGATAGATGTCGTATTCTTCGTCTTTAATGCCCTGGTGGTTTTTGTCTTTTTCTTCCCATTCTTTACGTATCCAGTACTTGAGTTCCGGTTGCAATAAGAGCAGGTATCTGTGTTTTAATCGCTGTCCCCTTTCTGCAAAAATGACCTTTCGTGTATTCAGGTCTTTTTCATATTGGGAAAAGGAAAAAGAACTCTCACGGTTAGCCAAAAACCGGACCATGGTATCCGTATGAAGTAGATTACTTTTACTCAGTAAGCTTCTGTGTATATTGAAGTAATTGTCATAAATATCGGTGAGTTGATGAATCCATTGGCTTTGAGGGTTATTATTACTAAAAGCTCCTTCAAAGGCATCTTGAACCCAATCAAAGAATATTTGAGGCAGAATTATGCCAAAAAAAATGTTTTCATCTGAAGCTTGACCAATTTCTACTTTATTAAAATTTTTGTTCAAATGAGAAATGAAAAAATTGGGTGTAACGCCCCTCCCAAGACCCTTGCCAAATGTAGTAACCGTTTCAGACATGAAAAGCCCAAATCCTGTCAATTCAAAACTTAATAAAAATTGTATGTTTTTATATTGAGAAGAAGAATCGCGAATCTTGAGGGTTTTGTTAAGATTATTGGATGACAATTGAATCAATTCTTCAACAGAATAAAACCAATTCCGATAGATTTGTTTAATATCCCCAGCCATAGAAAGTAAACTGAGCATTTTTCCTTCTTGCTTCTCCTGATCTGACCTACAATATCTTAGAAGTCGTTTCGCCATATAGGTTGAGGCCCATAATCTGATTAGTATGGCTGAATTATCATATCTATAGTACCTTGTTATCCAGTTTTTCCTTCTGCCTTGGAAAATAGCCTTATTTATCGGCAATAAAGGACTATGAATTAATGGACTATTAATTTCTTCAAGTGGAATACTGGAACTTTTACTTTCTAAATCAACTCGTAAATTTTTTGCATGCAGACGGATTAAGGTATCATAAATTTCAGATTGAGTTTTTTTATTTTTTAAACTAGAGAAAGAGCTTGAAAGCCGTATTTGATTAACATTTCTTGCCGGGAAGGACACAAAGTCAATAGATTCGGCAAACCAATCAATAATGTGAGAAGGGGAGAAGGATTCACTGTATAATAAGGCCCAATTGATGGCTTTATTAAGGGTTTGGTATTGCCAGAAGATGATAGGCAAAGCCCTAAGGATATTATCTTTTAAATTTCTTATTTTCCATTCTTCTTGGTAAAGTGCTTCAACGATACCGCCGATTCTGCCTAAAAATTTATTTAAATCTTTTAGCCTTGCAGAAGGTATATTATTGCGAATGTTTATATATTCTTCAAACTCATAAAATTCCTTTTGAAATCTGGCGTTCATTTTCAAATAAAGATCCTCATCAGTACTATCTTCCTCATCTGAATTATATTCCTCTTCCAAATTCTCGAAATAGGCATCTAAATAGGTATAGATCAAATCCGGCTCATGTAATGGGAAATAGGACACGGATTTATTTCGAAATAAAGCAGGTGTGGGGTCAAAACCTTCAACAAGCTGCCGCTTTATAGAAACACCTAAACGCAGTCCTAGCCTTCCATATAGGTTGTTAACGGCATCATCCACAAATACGCCGAAGCCTTTTTGATTTTCCTCATAGGCGTTTAACATTTGGGTGAAAGCAATATCAGGTAATAAGTTTGAGACTGCTAATAATATGATTTCCTCTTTATAAAGATTTAAATCTAAATAGGGGAGTAGGCTGGAAGTTTCTTTGGCTGACCTTTTAGTTGAAGTTACTCTTTTAATTAATTCCATTAAAAGACTGACTGCATTTTCCCTTGCTTCTAGGGTTGACTCAATTAGGGCGGAGTATTTTTTTTTCGGAGCAGTTTTATTTAAGCTATCGACTACTTGATTTAACAAGTCAATTACTTTCTTTTTATTTTTTTCAAGAAATACTTCTGGATAGAAAAAAGCTTTTTGCAATATTTGAGGAAAACTATATACTTTAACCCAATTTTCCAGCTTCATAAGTTGGTCGAAAGCAATACTAACATCCATACTGTTAAAGGTCAAATCGTCTTCAGTATTGGGGGTAGCTTCCAATTTGATTTCAGTGCCATCAAAATCATCTATCATATCTAATATAGACAAGAATACATGAGTTTGTTTGGGGGACATTCCAGAGCAACAACAAAAGTACCAATCAGATAGCAGATTAAAATTCATAGTGTGAAATCAATTTTTTCCTAGTAGATTTTATGTCTTCATCTTCCTTTCCTGGCCAGTAAGATTTTTCTTCTTTAGGGGTCAAAAACCCAAAATATTTTCTCACTGAAATTGGCATTTCTAGTAAAGGCAAGATGGAAATATCATTTTGTAAAATTAGTGGGAACAAATAGGGATTATTATCTAAAAACCTTAAAAAATCACCCAGCATTTTAGAGCCCAGCAATTTCACTTCCCCTAGGGTAGCAATTTTGCAATACTCAGATTTTAGTCCTCGAAAAAACTTAAAATCTCCATTTGTTTTTAAAGCCAAATCAAAGAGTTTCTTTAGATCAGACTTAGCATCAATTAGGCTCTCAAAATTTTGAAGAATAGCTTTTAATTTTTCATAGTTAACCGGTGGGTGACTAAGCTTTAACAATGCAGAAAAAATATAATTGATGTGTTCTTTAGGGCCAAATACTTTCAATTCGTCGGGATGTGGTAAGTAAAGATTGTGTTCTATAATATAAGAAAAACATTGTTCTGTTAATCCTCTAAATCGAGTAGAATATTGTAAGGCTAATCCTCTTGCTGCAGTTCGGTTGCTATCTGAATACTTCACTACCAACTCAAACAGGTTTTCCTTATTATATTTTTCTATGAATTCTAACAGCTCTTTATCAAGAGATTCTGCTTTGGAAAATTTACTGGCGTAGTTATCCATTTCAGAAACAATCTCTTCCATCTTAATTGCTTCCATTTCTAATAAATCTTCGGATTCTTCTGATTTCCTTTTTTTATGGGTTATAGTCCATAGGTGTAGCAGTTGAGGAAATTCAACCAATATTTCATGGTTGTGGCGATCTGCAATATGACATATTAAAGAGTAGATATACTCCATTTTATTTTTAGGGAATAAAATACTAGTTGGAGTGATCTTATAGGAAGGAATATTTTCAAATGGAAGAAAAAAGTCAAGTTCAGTTGAAGGAAATGACCTGAAAAAGAAAGAGTTAGAAAGTTTATTGAACGTATTTTTTATGAAAATTTTGTCTTCAGGATTTGAGTTTTTAAGACCTATAATCATGGCCAAAGGTCGTTCTGGGCCTAATTTATCCGAAACCCACTGGTAAAAGTCGATAATCTTACTTGGTGATGAGGGTCGACCCTCAACCAACAACCCTACCTTTACATTTGGTGGTAATTGCCCTTTGTTTTTTTTGATTTCCTGATTGAAAAAATTATCTCTTCCCAGCAAGTTTTCTACTTTTCCAAAATAATCCAGGTCCATTTCTTCAGCATTAATTCTCAACCACCACCTGGTCATGAAATTTTGACTTATTCCTGATAATTTGATTTCCTGCTCAACTTTCAAGAGACTTTTGTATAATCCTTCTGCTCCACAACACATTCCAAGAAATGCTCCTCTGTTAAGGCCCCAGTAATTCCTTAATCTAATAACATATTTACTGAATTGGAATGTGTCTTTGTCGGGCGACAGGCGAATGGTATGAAATCGATCTTTCAGGTTGGGTTCCCGCTCTAAATTGCCTAGTATGGATTCAGGGTATTGAAAATTAGAAGAATCATCTACAATTTTATGTCCGAGAAGATTTAGCAATTCAGAAATGCAAACCCCTTTGAAATCAGGACTATCTATTGTTATTTTTGACCTATTTCTCAGATTAGCTGGTCTTGCATTGCTATTTTCATTAAATCTACTAGAGCCTGTATATATCCCAATACATTGTCCGTTATGAATGATTGGGCTGCCGCTAAATCCATTGGCTAACTCACCTTCGGGATTATCAATGTTTAACTGCTTAAATTCTGCATTTAGATGATCTCTTCCTCTTAGGATACAATCTACAAATTGTAAATTGTTTTTATCACTTGAACCATCACTCCTATATCCTATGACCGTAATTTTTTCGTGTTGATGATCCTGTAAATATTTCGGCTCTAATGATTTGATTTCATTCCACTTCTCCAGAGTAGATTGATTATTGCCAAGAAGTGGCCGTAAAACGACTAGATCCCCTTTATCGACGTCTAGTTTATCAGGTAGGACAGTTGCAGGGATGGATTTTTGTAAACTTTGGTAATCCTCTTTTTGAAAATCCCAGGCTAAAACGAAATTTACTGTTTTATTATCTGGTCGGAAAGCACCATAATCAGGATCTAATAAATGTGCACTGGTAACGATCAGTTTCTCATTCTTATTTTGAATGACAAAACCGGTCCCCACAGGAAAAAATTTCCTATAACTTTCATCAGGTTTACCAATGTAAACAATACTCTTCCTGAGGTCTTCCATTGTGTAATTTATTATTCTTGTTTAAAGTTTCTTCGAGGTAAAATTTACTTTTACTGAACTTTTTGCCCGCTTATTGAGATAGACAAAAAACAATAAATAATTTTTATTATAAATAAAATTTGAGCATTTAAATTAAACAAATTTCTATCTTAAAAAAAAGAAATAATTGATAAAACATAAATGCTTTTTCCTAAAAAAGTGATTTTGCAACTTGAATTTGATAATAGGGAGCTAAAGAAATCAAGAAGATATCCATTCTACTACAAAGGAGGAATTGAAGATTTTGAGTTAACAGTTTAAAATATAGATAGGAGCTTACTGAAAATCATCTCTCTTCACCTCCTCACCATCTTCCTGGTCAAAAAACCGCCTTTCTCATCATTTCCTTTGAATATCCACTAATTATATATAAATTTCCCGCCTTAAATGCGCTGATCAAAATGGAAAACCAGGACGGATCTCACCGGAATATCGAAACCGAATTAAGTCGGGATTTAGGACTAACTACTGCACTCGCCATCGGAATAGGCACCATGATTGCCGCCGGAATTTTTACCCTTTCTGGACTCGCTATCAGAAATGTAGGATCTGCGGCCATCGTTTCTTTCTTGTTGGCAGCGGTAGTGGCAAGCTTTACGGCCTTAACGTATTGTGAATTTGTTTCCATCTACCCCAGAACAGGTGAGGGCTACCTTTATGCCAGAAAAACATATCCAGGACCTCTTGCATATTTTGTTGGATGGGCCCTGATTTTAGGATATACTTCTTCCTGTGCTTTTTATATTGCTAGTTTGTCCAGTTATTTTAACGAATTCATATGGCATAGTCCCATTGAGGCATTGTCTGGGATTATCTTCCTCATTGCATTGACTTTATTAAACATCAAAGGAACTGAAGAAAGTGGGAAGTTTCAAATTATTGTTACGGCAGCTAAAGTGGTTCTTCTGATATGGTTTGTTTTTGGCGGTCTTCGTTTTGTCGATATGGAAGAAGTGGTCAACCGTTTTAGTACGGATTTTGTACAAATAGGTACTACTGCTGCCATGGTATTCATTACCTTTTTTGGGTTTTCGGCAATTGCAGCTTCTGCAGGAGAGGTGAAAAATCCCGTTAAAAACATCCCTAAGGCCATTTTTATTTCCATGGGAGTGGTAACTATTTTATATACTGCAGTTGTTTTAGTGGTCCTATTCGCGGGTTTAACAGAATATGATGAAGCTTCTATGGGAGAGGCTGCTCAAAAATTCCTGGGTTCATTTGGTGGCTATGTAATCATTGGCGGAGCCATCTTTTCTATGGTTTCTGCATCTAATGCCTCAATTATGGCTGGCTCAAGAGTTGTTTTGTCCATGAGTCAACTGGGACATCTGCCACAGGAAGTCGGCATTATCAATGCCCGTACCAAAACCCCAATTGTTTCGGTATTTCTGATTGGAGGAACCATTATGATTTTTGCACTTATACTTCCCCTGGAAGACCTTTCCTATTACGCCAATACTGTTCTTCTCCTCGCCCTAATTCTGGTTAATTTGGCTTTAATAATCCATCGAAGGAAGTATCCGGATATTGAACGTCCCTTTAAGGTACCCTTAGTACCATTGATCCCAATCCTGGGAATACTGGCAAATATTTATCTGATCATTCAAATATTTAGCCACCCCATCCCTTTATTCCTAGCACTTGGTACACTGATATTAGGCTTGGTTGGCTTCTTTAGCTGGAAGGGAGCACAGCCCGTAGAAACGGTAATTCCTGGGGCAGCATCTCATGTTGCTCATAGTAGGGGAAGAAGTCGTTTTGATAAGGAAAAATTTAGGATTCTAGTCCCTATTGCTAATCCTCAAAATGTTAGCAGCCTGATACGTATTGCTGCAGCAATAGCCAAAGAAAGGGATGGTGAATTATTATTATTAAAGGTGGTAAAACTGCCTAACCAAATCCCACTAACCAGCTATGATGATAGTATGCTGGAGCAGGAACAAAGTGACCTTGAAAAAGCGCGCAAAATTGCTGAAAAACAAGAAGGGGTGCCTGCTCATGCCCTTATCAGGATAGGGTATAATATTGCCAGAGCTATTTTGGAAACCTCTCGGGAGAATTATTGTAATCTGACCATACTAGGGTGGAAAGGGAGCACTACCAGTAGCCAAAAAATATTGGGGAACATAACCGATACCATCGTTACTCATGCACAAACTGATATTATGCTGGTTAAATTGATGAGCGATGAACCCATCAAACGAATTCTATTGCCTACTTCAGGGGGTGAGCATGCCCAATGTGCTGAGCAATATGCCCATACTTTGGTGCATGCCATGGATGGTCACCTAACTGCCTGCCAGGTGGTTAGTACCAAGACCAATCAGGAAGAAATGCAACAAAGTCGTAACAACCTGGTAAGAAGTTTAAAAAGAATCAGATCACGAGATCGGATTAATCTGGATGACCAACTCATTCAAAATGACGATGTTATTGAAGGCATCATCAATGCCTCCAAAGAATATGATGCTGTCATGATTGGAGCTGCCGGAAAAAGTATTTATCCTCAAATCTTATTTGGTAGCATTCCTGAAGAAATAGCCGAAAAAACAGACAAAACGGTTATTATGGTTAAACATTATCATAGAGTTAGGGCATTGATTGGTAAAGTGATGAGTGAGTAAATTGTGACGGATCGCCTGGGTTTTTATTTACCCAATCGAATAACCCCAATCCCATTGTCCCATTCAATTTTTGTCCCATAAGGCTCTGATAATTGATTTAAATCTGAAATAATCTTTTTTCCCAATTCCTCGTCTGCCATCATGGGCCTTCCACGTACCGTTACACTAGTGCCGAAGCCTAAGTCTATTGGATAGATTTTGATGGATTGCAAAACGCCTTCTTTCCAAACCGGTACTGCAATTACCGATTCCCATACAGAAGCTCTGGCCGGAAAGCCCGCTGTACCATTCCTGGACCTGCGGGCATTATAATCTCCCAAATGCTGATCTGGCCCCATCCCATATCGCTGATAATTTTCATCAGGTAATCTCAAAAGAGTTTCATTTTGAAACATAAAATTATTCAAACTGTAAAAAATAGGCTTTCCTTTATAAATCTCAATACCTCTTAAAGTATGCGGCCCATGCCCTACGATAGCATCTGCTCCGGCGTCAATCATGGCATGTGCGAATTCACGAATAAAATCGGGAGAGTTAGAATTACTGCCTTTTCGTTGATGGGTATGAATACTTAAAATGGTAACATCTGAGAGCTGCTTAGTATTTCTAACAATGGTGGCAATATCTTCCATATCCTTGGGAGAGGCCTTGGTTTTGATACCTAATTCAGCTCCCACCTCAAAATTTTGGCCCCATAACCGAAGTCTTTCTCCAGATTGATAATTTTGAGAAATATTTCCAGTTTCCTTTCCGATTTGGACCAATTGATTCATATGGTCTTGGGAAATAACTTGAGTGCTAGAGTATCGTAATGGATTTATTCCTGGCCTGGATGGCATATCTCCTCTACTAAATCCTGCTCGAATATGATCTGGAAAAGAAGAGGTGCAAGCAATAAATCCAATCCTTCCATTGGCCGTTTCCAAAAATTTAGCTTCCCGGGCTTCTCTTAAACTCTCTCCTGCACCTGCATATATCATTCCTGCTTCCTTGATATATCTCAAAGTGTGCCTTAGTCCCTCTACTCCATAATCACCAGCATGATTATTCGCAATAGATATAAGGTCAAACCCTGCCCAGCTTAACTCTTTTGCCATTATGGGATCTGCTCTCATATAAGTGCCTCCTCCCTGATGAGCAGGGTATGATTCGTAGTCGTGAAACAACATCTCCAGATTGGCAAACGAAGCATCTGAATTGCGCAATAACTCAATCATTTTTAAAAAAGCGGGTTCTTTATAAACCGAGAGCTTTCTGGTAATAATTGCATCACCCACTAATGCTAAGGAAAGAGATTCTTGTTCCTGCCCTTTAATTTCTGAAAAAAACAAGTTGAGAATTATTAGTAGGAAAAAGATCTTCCTCAAGCTCTTAAACGAAATGAAAATAGGTTTCATAAAAAAATCTATAGTTTTTTTGTGATCAATTTTTATGGACTTTAGCCTTCCTTTATATGGTTGCCTAATTCTATAATCCATCCAATAAGGCCAGAGCCAAAAATAAAGTATAATAACAGGCCAATAATGGCTAGTAGAAACAGCTTCTGCTGTCGATTTGTCCATACAAACCCAGGCTTTTGAATCGAAACCCGATATCCTTTCCCTCGAATCGTTTCTATGCTTACATACTTTTGTTCGTTTTTTAAGGCTAGCCTTAATTTAGATATGGCCTTGGTGATGGAGTCTTCCGTTACGATTGTGTCCTTCCAAACATAATCTAGTATCTCTTTCTTACTTACAATTTTTCCGTTTGCTGAATATAAAATAAGAAAAAGCCTGAGCAAAAGTGGCTCTACTTTTTTATTCATTTTATGGGATTGAATGGTATTGGTTTCAAAATCTATCCTGGTTTTTCCAATGACGACAGGTTTTTGATTAGATATTGGTTCCATATAAAATATTCAGAAATTGTTCAGAAAGAAAGCTACTGATTTTCGCCTTCTTGGTTTTTCTTCCAGATTATTTAATTCTAAAATTTAATTCAATGATCTGGAAAAAGGTAAAAAATATTATTGGCATTTTTTTTAGATTTTTAATGGGAGCGATGTGGTTTATGAGCGCTTTGTCCTGGTTCAGACGAACAGATTCTAATCAATTTATTTTAGATGCTATTGCTACAAGTATGGAACAGGGAAAAACATTAGGGTTTTATCAGCCCTTTTTAGTGGATGTTGTTACTCCAAATATTACGCTGTTTGCCTGGCTGGTGAGCCTGGGAGAGCTGTTGGTTGGAATTTCCTTGTTAAGCGGGACTGTTGTGAAGGTGGGATCTGTAGGAGCAGTATTTTTGCTGTTGAATTACTCATTTATGAATGGCTCACTTTTTCACCTCTTTAATCTATGTTTTGTTCTCATTCATGTATTTCTATTTATTTCTGAGCCAGGTAGGATATTCGGAGGTGACAAAATTCTTCATAAAAAATGGCCGGGCGTCAAAATATTTTAAGTTTTTCTTTTTTATGCTTAGTTTTCTGTCTTTAGGAATAATACTATTTTTAAAAGAAAAACTAATCATGAAAAATTATCACCTGCAGCTTGTATTTATGTTTTTTGTCTGTGTCCCTGGTCTTTTTGCCCAAACCAGCAAAAGACCTCTTCAACACGAGGATACCTACAAATGGGAAAGCCTGCGCACCCAATTGATTTCAAATGATGGTCGATTTGTCGTTTATATGGTGGCTCCTTATGAAGGAAATCAAACCCTTCATGTTTATGATAGCCAAAGTAAAAAAACAACAAGTTTTGAACGGGGCCAGAGTCCTTCTATTAGTTCTGATAGCAAATTTGTTGCTTTTACCATTAAACCAGACTTCGAACATGTTAAGGATTTGAAAAGAAAAAAGACCAAAAAGAAGGACATGCCTAAAGATTCACTAGGTATATTAAATCTAAGTACTGGAGAACTTGAAAAAGTGCCCAGCCTGCTAAGTTTCAAAATGCCACAAAAATGGGCTGGCTGGCTGGCTTATCATTCCGAAATTGAACTGCCAAAAGAAGATGAGTCTAAAAAAGGGCCTGCCAAAACACGCAAAGATTTGACCGTTTTGAACTTACAGTCTGGAGACAAAGTTCATTTTCCGGCAGCCAAAAGTTATGAACTTTCTGAACAAGGAGGTAAAGTGTTGGTCCACAGCGAAGGTGATAAAAAGGAAGTGAAAGAAGGGATTTATCTTTTTGATGCTGAAAAAGCAAGCACCACAAGCATGCTGGAAGCTAAGGGAGATTATGCACAACTCTCACTGAATGAAACAGGAGAACAACTGGCATTTTTTGCAAACTTGGATACCACCAAACAGAGAATAGCACCTTTTGAACTATATCATTGGAAAGAAGGGATGAGTGCTTCCAATAAAATTTTAGCAACTGATGCCTCTTTTTTACCCAAAGATTGGCGATTAAGTGAAAAGGGAAACCTTTGGTTTTCTGAAGATCAAACTAAATTATACTTTGGAATAGCCCCTAATCCTGTATTAAAAGATACTTCACTATTGGCTGAGGAGGTGGTAAATGTGGAAGTATGGTCCTATACGGATAAATTGCTTTATACCATGCAAGAAGCCAGAGCCAACAGAGAAAAAAATCGTACCTATCAATCAGTTTACCATATTGCTGAAGGAAAAGCCGTTCAATTGGCCAATGAAAATATCCCCCAATTGAGAATTTCAAATGAAGGGAATGGTACAATGGCTCTTGGCACCAATTCACAACCCTATAATGAGTTAATTTCATGGGTGGGGAATACTCCCTCGGATATCTATCTGGTGGAATTGGCTACAGGCAAATCTACTCAAATATTTGAAAAAGAATGGGGAGGGTTTGCCGTTTCACCTACGGGAAAATTTGCGCTCTATTATCATCCTATAGATTCTGCCTATTATGCTTATGATTTGGCCAAGCAAAGCAGAAAAAAGATCGCAGATAAGCATACCTTGCCTGTTTATAATGAGTTAAATGATCGCCCTACACCCGCTTATTCATATGGAACCGCAGGCTGGACTACTGATGATCGGAATGTTCTCATTTATGATCGCTACGATATTTGGATGGTAGATCCTATTTCTGGCGACAAAAAAAATCTCACAAAGGGAAGAAATGAAAAAGTTCGGACCAGGTATATTCGAGTAGATAGAGAGGAAAGAAATATTGATGTTTCTAAACCTTTGCTGGTTCATCAATTTAATGAAAAAACCAAGCAGTCTGGATATTATTGGTTGGATGCCAATACTGGCAAGGAGACCAAACTGCAAAATGGAGATTACAACTACACTACCAGGCCCATCAAAGCTAAAGATGCAGATGCCTGGATTTTTACCAAACAGAATTACCAAAATTCACCCAATATTTTTTACAGTAGAGATTTAAAAGGGGGTGATCAAGTCAGTAATACCAATCCTCAGCAGAAAGATTTTCTTTGGAGCACTATTGAATTGTATGATTGGACCTCACTCGACGGAAAAGCACTTCAAGGACTATTAATTAAGCCTGAAAATTTCGATCCCAAAAAGAAATACCCAATGATGGTCTATTTCTATGAAAGAATGTCGGATCGATTAAATAGTTATAACACTGTTACTCCTGGAGGTTCCTCTATTCGATACCCGTTTTATGCCAGCCGCGGTTATGTGGTATTTATTCCAGACATTCCATACCGAGTAGGCTATCCTGGTGAAAGCTGTTATAATGCGGTTATTCCTGGTGTATCCGCACTTATCAATGAAGGCTTTATTGATAAAGAAAATATTGGAGTACAGGGGCACAGCTGGGGTGGTTATCAAGATGCTTATTTGATTACCAAATCCGATATTTTTAAGTGTGCCGAATCTGGAGCTCCAGTGGTGAATATGACCTCTGCTTATGGAGGTATTCGTTGGGGAACCGGTATGAGCCGTATGTTCCAATATGAAAGAACACAAAGTAGGATAGGGGGCACCCTTTGGGAAAAACCATTGCGCTATATCGAAAACTCTCCTCTGTTTTTTGCAGATAAAATAAATACACCTGTCCTTATTTTGCACAATGATGAAGACACGGCTGTTCCCTGGTACCAGGGCATTGAGTTTTTTGTAGCCATGAGAAGGTTAGGAAAGCCTGCCTGGTTACTCAACTATAACAGTGAACCACATGGCTTGCGTAAAAAACAAAATCAAAAGGACTTTGCAAAACGCATGCAGCAATTCTTTGATCATTATCTGAAAGGCGATCCCATGCCGAAATGGATGGAGAAAGGGGTTCCTGCTCTTGAGAAAGGAATTAATCAGGGTTTTGAATTAGGTGGAGATAAAAATTAAAATAGAATTAAGCCCGCCTCCGGCTTTTGGCCTATGGCGGGCGAAGTAAATAGGAGTATGGTCGTCCTGGCGGACTCCCGAAGTATTTGCCATTTATATGTTAAAATAATTAGAATCAGTTTTATTCAGCATCGACTAAAACAGTGAAAGTCAGTAACAGTCAGTGTACGAAGTCAGTGTCCAAAAAATGTCTAGATGAAAACCGCTACTGTAAAGGAAATCCGTTATGAATTAAATGAACGTTCTCCTAAAGAGCTAGTAGAATTATGCCTTCGGCTTTCCAGATTCAAAAAAGAAAATAAAGAACTACTTACCTATCTATTATTTGAAGCCGCTGATGAAGAAAGTTTTGTCCGAAGTGTAAAGGCTGAAGTCGATCAACAATTTGAGGAAATAAACAGGCGGAACTATTATTTTATCAAAAAAAGCATTCGTAAAATATTGAGGAATGTAAAAAAGTACATTCGATACTCTCAAATCAAGGAAACAGAAGCAGATTTACTCCTCTATTTTTGCTATAAATTAAAAACCATGAGTCCTTCAATGAATCGAAGTAAGGTTTTGAAGGGGATGTACGACCGACAAATTGTAGCCATCAAAAAAGCGGTCAGCAAGTTACACGAGGATTTGCAGGCAGACTATGAAATGGAGATAAATAGTTTACTCTAATTAAGAATGTCTTTAGTATCCCGCCAATACTTCAAGCTAAAGTACTCAAAATGGGATTCCATAATTTACTTTTTTTTGTTGCTATTTATAGACCTTAGACGATTCCGAATCGTCTAAGGCCTATTCCTGGTCATTAAAATGAACGGTCTTTTTGCTTGAATTTGAGGTGCAAAAACTATTCAACTTTCCGAGTAAAATTTAGTTTCGACTCTGAATTGGTTTGATGTCATTGAAGCCTGGTCCAGGTGGCTGTTATTTTAATCTTATCGGCATTGTTTTCTCCTTCCGTAATTAATATTAATTTATCTCCATCTATTTTCATCAGATATTCTGCTGAACCAGTTTCCATAAAATTAGGATATAATGCTACTGTCGGTTTAGTTAAAAATTTGTTGCCTTCTATGGAAAAAGTTCCGGAGTTAGAGATATAGGCACCAAATGTTTTTTGCATCATTTCCATGTCTTCCCAAATAGGGTTGTCCTCTGAAAATAAAGGTCTTTTGTTTTTACCACTTACATAGGCAAAGCTGTAATAATTGCCAGAAACAATTAGTAATCCAGGTTGTGTTTCGTAGGAATCTTTGTTATTAGGAGAATCAATTTCCCAATGTTTGAAACTCCAAACTCCTTCGATTGATTGGGCTGAAAGTAAAGTTGAAAGTGCGCAAAATGCCAGGACTAAAAACAGATTAATAATTTTCATTTTAAAGATTTTAAGTGTTGATCAATGCATTTAATTTACTTCATTTTTATTGAGATTATTAAAAGAGAAAGGTTTTTTATCTGGTAATTATTTAAAAGAATAGATATTGATCCTATTTGGTACTTTTGAGTATACATGGTGGCCTAAAAAACTAGTTATCTTACAACTCTTTAGAGAAAAACCAAAGTAAAATGAAAATGTCCAAAATTCTAGCATTTCTAATCGTTCTTTTTACCATAAATAGTGTAGAATCTCAAAACAGTTTTCAAGAAAGTTTTAAAACTAGAACTCGGGCCTCAAAAGAAAATATAATTATTGATTTTAAGGATGACTTGGGGAATACAGGGCATTTACCTATTTCTATTATGAAAGGTAAGAATGATGGACCAATATTTACCATTGTTGCAGGGGTTCATGGATATGAATATCCTCCAATAGTTGCCACACAGGCTTTAATGAAGGAAATAGATATAGAGAAACTCACAGGAACCTTAATTGTAATTCCGATTGCTAATACAGCTTCCTTTTTCACTCGAACACCTTTTATCAATCCTCAAGATCAAAAAAACTTGAATAATGCTTTTCCCGGTAAGGCTAATGGTAGTATTACCGAACAAATAGCACATTTTATTACTACAAACATAATTCCTGTAAGTGAAATTTTTCTTGATATCCATGGGGGAGATGCTTGTGAAGACTTGATTCCTTTTGTTTGCTACTACAACAATACCAAAAGAGTAGATCAAACAGCATTGGCTAAGAAGTTATCAGAAAATAGTGGATTTGAATACGTGGTTTCCTATCCATATACCATTTCGGATACCGATCCTGCAAAATATACCTTCAAACAAGCTGTTCAGGATGGAAAAATAGCCTTAAGCATTGAATGCGGTAAATTGGGTAATGTTCAAGAAGAGAATGTTAACTTAATTAAAAAGGGAGTATATAATATGCTTGCCACAATGGACATGTATGCTAATGCAAGCGGGCCGCATCCGAGTATTATCTATCGTAATAACCAAACCTATATCAAGGCAAGTGTTCGAGGCATTTTCTATAGCGAATATAAAGCTGGAGATGTCGTGAAAAAAGATGATATTGTTGGCTATACTACTGATGAATTTGGAAAAACCCTAGAGGTATATAATGCACCAAAAGATGGAATTATCTTATATAAGCTTGCCACACCTCCTATCAATGTTGATGATACTGTAATGTGTATTAGTTCATTAGATGATAAAAAAAAATAATTTCTTTAAATCCATTCTATAGTCTATAGACCTTTTACGAATCGATATTTTAAAAAATAGTTAAATGTGTAATTTTATTTACCTCTCTCTTGTTTATGTAAACTGATTTACATAGTTTTGAATATGAAGTTTCATGAATTACATAAAAGAGAAAGACAGATCCTGACCATACTTTATCAATTGGGTGAGGGAAGCGTACAGGATGTAGTGGATAGAATTGAGGATGCTCCAAGCTATAATGCTATTCGGGTGATGATGTATCTTTTAGAAAATAAAGGATTCCTTACTCACCGAAAAGATGGAGTAAGATACATCTTTAAACCGGCTCTTCCATTAAGTGAAGTAAGCAGTTCAGCTCTTGATCATCTATTAAAAACATTTTTTGAAGGTTCAGTCCCTAAATTGGTTAATACGCTGATCAGTTCAAATTCAAAACATCTAAGCGATGATGAATTGAATGAATTGTCTAAGCTGATCGATCAAAAGAAGAGGGAAAATTCCGACTGATATGATAATTGACTTCCTCCTGTCTCACGACTGGATAGTAAAATCTGCTCTGTTCCTGGTAGGGGTCATGTTGGTTTTGCATGTCCTTAGGGCTCATACCTCAGCATCATTCAGACATGTGATCTGGGTTATGGGGTTTTTGGGTATGATGATTATTTTTAGCCTGTCTGTCGTCACCTGGGAGGCAAAGCCTTCCGTTTCACTTCCTGTTGAACTTTCTCATTCCTCCAAGAAAAAGCCAAAGATGGACTTTGTCCATCCGCCTCTCAATCCTACATCATTCACCGCTCAACCAGAAATTCCTTCAGAAAAAACTCCTAAGACAAGTGATGTCTCAAAGTCAATTGACTGGTCTTTCTGGCTAAAAAGAATTTGGGCGGCAGGTGCCTTAGTGTATTTTTTGATTTTGCTTTTTGAAAAACTGGCTCTTCAATTTTTATATTGGAAATCCAGAGAAGATGATGGCCCCATTTATGATATTTTGGATGAACTCAGACTTCAATTGAACCTCCGCAAGCCGGTGAAGGTGATATTAAGTAGTTATATAAGCCTGCCCTTTATTTCAGGCTGGAACAAACCAATCATCTTCCTTCCAAAGACTTTCTTAAGATATGAAGCGGAAAAGTTACGCTTTGTACTGATTCACGAACTTGCCCATGTTCATAGAAAGGATAACATGACTACTTTATTAAAGCAGATTAGCTGTGGAATTTTTTGGTTTAATCCACTGGTTTGGTGGGCTGTCAATTTGAGCAAAATAGATATGGAAATTGCCTGTGATGATTTTGTTATTCGGGCCAATCAGAATAAATACGATTATGCTAGTTTCATCCTTGATATTCTTGAAGAGCATAAAAATAAGGCCTTTTTGAATCAAACCGGCCTGACAGGATCCGGAAAAAAGGAAATTCAGTCAAGAATGAAGGCCATCCTTAATGATGATTCAGACCATCAGTCAATCAAGTGGCCAAGCGCCACAATGCTTACCCTTTTGGGATTATTTGTGGCGGTACCATTCGCTTGTGTTCACCTGGTTGACTCTTCCTCTGAAACGAATGTGGATCTTGATCATTTTATTGGGGTTTTAAACTCAGAAAATGAAGAAGACCAGAAATACGCCGCCTGGGTTTTAGGGACCTCAGAAAATGAAAAATCGGTAGATGGATTAATTGGTCAACTCCAGCATCCTAACCCGGAAGTGCGATCTATGATTCTGTGGGCTCTTGGAGAATTGAAAGTCATTAGTTCCCTTCCTCATTTGATCAAAATGACAAAAGATCCTATTCCTCTGGTTAGGGAAATGGCAGTCAAATCAATTGGAGAAATGGAAGATCCTAAGGCCCTACCTGAATTGCATAAAATGATGTTGGATCCAGACCCAGGAGTCCGCACTGCTGCAATCTGGTCCATGGGAGAAGTAAAGGCATTTGGCTCCTTAGACATCTATTACAAGGCATTGAATGATCCATCAACAGAAGCCGTCAAAATGGCCATTAAGGTAATAGGCAAATCCGAAAATCAGGAAGCCATTCCTGTATTAGCGACATTCCTAGGAAACCCAAATTTGGAATTAAAAATGGAAGCCATTCATGCATTGGGTGAAATGGATACTCAGGAAGTATTACCCTATCTCATCAATCTATTAGATGACCGAGATGCTTCCGTCAGGGCTGAAGGAGTGCGCGCTCTGGGTCATCTGGGCGATAAAGGAGCTGTTTCAGCTTTAATGCCTCTTCTTCATGATCCTGCAATACCCGTACGTGAACTAACCGTTTGGGCTTTAGATGAACTCACTTTTTAAATTTTTTTATATCATAGTGTAAATACATTTACATGTTTAAATTAATTATCACCACGACTATTCTTTTGTCTTTTTCTCTGATCTGTTCAGGACAAATAAATCAACAAAGCAACCGACAAATTACGATTACAAAGATTACTGCAGATGTTAAAATTGATGGGGTAGAGGATTCCATTTGGATACAGGCTGAGCTGGCTAATGGATTTATCAACCATCGACCTACAGATGAGGGGCTTGCCCAATCTCAAACCGAGGTTAAGATGCTGTATAACGACCAATTCGTATTCATTATGGCTAAGGCTTACCACGGCAATAATCCTCATATTATCCAGAATCTTAAAAGGGACAATTTTTGGAGTAATGACGGATTTGGGGTCGTTTTAGATCCAATCAATACTCAAACAAATGGTTTTTTCTTTGGTGTGAATAGTAGAGGGTCACAGGCAGAAGCTTTGGTTGAATCTACAGGGAACACGGATTGGAATTGGGATGCCAAATGGTATTCTAGGGTAGGGCAGTACGCTGACTATTGGCTGGTTGAGATGGCTATCCCATTTTACACCTTAAGATATGATGCGGAAAATAAAACCTGGGGAATCAATTTCGTACGGAATGACCTTGGAAATAATATGTATTCTACCTGGACTTCTTTTCCAACTAATTTTGATGAACTTGACCTGGGATATACAGGCCAACTTCTTTGGTCGGAGCAAATTCCGAAAATAGAAAAACGGCTGGCCATTATCCCTAGTCTTACCGGAACAGTAGGAGAGGATTTTGAGCAAGAATCAGGTACGGACTGGAGGCTGACGCCCTCCTTGGATGCCAAGTATATGATAACATCTTCTATGTATCTGGACCTGACCATAAACCCTGATTTCAGTCAGATTGAAGTGGATCGTCAGGTTACCAATTTAAGTCGATTTAGCTTGTTTTTTCCTGAAAGGAGAACCTTTTTTCTGGAAAACAGTGATCTATTCACCAGCTTTGGAAGATCCAGAGTGCGGCCATTTTTTTCCCGAAGGATAGGACTGAGGAATGGTGAAAACATACCCATTCTCTTTGGTGCCCGCCTGACGGGTAACTTGACTGAAAAAACAAGACTGGGGATAATGAACGTACAAACAGGCGACAAAGGGGAGCTTGATGCCCAAAACTACGGTGTTCTTGCTGTGCAGCAAAGGGTACTTAAACGCTCGACGATTGGAGGAATTTTTGTCAACCGCCAAAACACATCAGAGAGTCAGGATTATAACCGGGTAGCTGGAACTGAATTTACTTATTCATCCCAAAACGGAAACATATCAGCTGATGCAATGCTGTACAAATCTTTTTCAGAAAATCTAAATCAAGGGAATACTTTTGCTAGCGGTTCTTTTGGACTTAATGAGCGTGCTTACCGATTATACATGACCGCCGAGCACATTGGGGAAAATTATTTAACGGATGTAGGTTTTACTCCCCGTTTATTTAACTATGATGCGGTAAGAGACACAACTGTGAGAATTGAGTACCAAAGATATAGTTCTTTCGGTGCCTTGGATTTCAGGCCTACAAATGGTTCGATTGTTTTCCACGGCCCCAGGATTTCGGCCACTCACTATACTCATAATGGAAACCAGTTTAACGAAAGGCAAATCTATCTAGGCTATGAAATCGATTTTGCCAATCAAAGTCAGTTTGATGCAGGTGTTACCAACTATCGGATCAACCTTCTTTTTCCTACCAGTTTTATAGATAATGATAACCCTCTTCCAGCCGGAATCTATAATTATACAGATCTGTTTTTGGATTGGGATTCTGACCCAAGAAAATTATTTGGATATGGAACCGTTTTCACCACTGGCTCCTTCTTTAGTGCACGAAGGGTGGGCTTGAGATCTTATATTCAATATCGGGTTCAACCATGGCTCAGGGTACGTCTGAACCATAATTTCAATCATATTGATTTTGGAGAGAGAGGGAAGGAGGATTTGCACCTTTTGGGACTACGAACGGAAGTATCTTTTTCCACTACTATTTTTCTGACTGCCTTTTTTCAGTACAATACTCAGTCTTCTAATTTTAACATCAATACCCGATTCCAATGGCGTTTTGCTCCGATGAGTGATTTGTTTATTGTTTATACCGATAACTATATAACGGAGCCTTTTATCGTTAAAAACCGCTATTTGTCGCTGAAGATGAATTATTGGCTTAATTTGTGAGCCCAGCGAATTAAGAATTTAAAACTTGTTAGTGGAAGTATTCTGACAGCTTCACGCAAGATCTCCTCCGTCTTCAGCTTGGCAAATAGAAACATGTTAATAGTTTACGCCCGTTTAGAAACCGGCAGGGTATTGGGGAAGGCAGTTAAAAACTGCCACCAGCTGAGTATTGGGGTGGCCCGTTCGGGCTACCCACAAGTATATTTTTTTGTTACTATTTGACAACAAATTCATTCTATAATTAGTGGGTGAGTAAATCTTTACAAAAATAGTAGCCATGAAAAAACTAAACTCCTTAGTCTTTCTTTGCCTCATTTCCATTTCCTGTTTTACACAAATTACCATTACCGGATCGTTAAAGGGCTATGATAGTCCTTCAATTTTTTTCCAAACCAACAAACCATTACGATTGGAAACCAATTGGGATAGCATTCAATTACAATCTGATGCCTTTCAAATTAAATTAGTGGATATAGATATAAGTTTCGTTTCCATACGTTTTAAACCAGATCAATTTCTGAAATATTCTCATTTTGTAAATCTATTTGTTGAAAAAAATGATTCCATTCACATTAAATTAGATTTTGATTTTTTTTCAGAAAGTGCCAAAGACTATTCTTTGAAAATTTCAGGAAGCAATAGTCCTGGGCTCCAACTTTTCCATTCTTTTAAAGCAATTCCTTCTTATAATCATGTTGAAGAACTTTTAACCGAATTGAAAAAAACTTCCAGTGATCGTAAATTTCAGCAGATTTACAGTCATTTAAAAGAACAAATTCAGCCCTTTGAGCAATTATTAAAAAACGGACAGATTAGCCCTAAATTTTTTCAAAAGACTTCCAGAGATATCCAGCTAAGTCTTCTAAATACCATTTTTTCTCAACTAGAAAAAGAAAATGAGGATTCTGACGATAAGAATCAATTAATTAGACACCTATTTGATTATTTACCACCAAATGAGAATTTGGATCATCGATCCAGTTCGGGGCAAAGATATCTTTTTGCTTATTTGAAACAGGAATTGCTAAAAAAGGAAGGGGTGAATGATTTTTCCCAGATTTCGGATACCATAGTGAAAGTAAATGAAAAAGAATGGCGAATTGATAAGGGGTTTAGGCCAATATTAGCTGTTGACAATCCCAATATACTAGAGCATTTATATGCTCAAAAGATAAATTCCTTTTATGGGATGCTAATCGTAGAATCTATTGATGACTGGGTGGGAGATGCATTTGATCATTTCAAACACTTATATCCTAAAAGCAAATACATCCCAATTATTGAGCAAACAAGACTCAAAACAATTCAGAAGGCAATTTCGGCAGCAAGCAAAAAACATAACAATTCATCTGGACTTAATCGATTGAAAACGGGAATACCCATTGTTGTTGATGATCGAAACAAAATGAAAGATTTTCAGTTCAAAAATAAAATCGTTGATTTCTCAAAAGGTATCTATTACGTCAATATCTGGAGCACCAATTGCCATTCTTGTATCCAAGAAATGCGATACAAGCCTCATACCGATAGTCTATTGGAGACCAATAATATTGACCAGCTTTACATTTCAGTGGATAATTTGGAAAATAAAAACAAGTGGCTTTCAAAAATCTACGATTATCAACTAGTTGGTTATCATGTCTTTGCAGGACGTTATTTAAAGAAAGTTTTAAATGCCAATTTAGATATTGAAGAATCAGCTTTAGAAAAAGTGCCATTTTTGCTGATAAAAGAGGGAGAAATCCAATTCTCTGCCAATTCCTATCGTAATCGCCTTACTGATCTAGAGTTGCAAATCAACAAACTTCGAGGAAAGTAATTTGATTTTGGTGGGAAATAAGATTTGAAGATCACATTCTATATCTTTAGGAAACTAACATTTACTAAAAATTAATATAGAAATATGCTTCCTCGCTTCTTAATGGTTACCCTTGTTTTTTCTGCAGTTTTACTTTTTAGTTCAGTTGTGTTTTTTGATTCTTCATTTTATGAGCCTGGTCAGCCTAGTTTTTCTCAGGATGGTCGAATGGTAATCGCAATTGGAGGTGATTTATGGGTGGCGGAATTTAAAGGTGATAATCACAAAATAAAGCGCTGGACTCAGCTAACCAATGGCTCAGCTATTGATAAAGATCCCGTTTGGATGGGAGATAATCAAAGCATATTATTTGCATCAGACAGGAATGGTGAATATGACCTTTGGCAAATTGAACTTTCTGATAAGGTAGAAGTCTCGAAACCTACGGTTTTTTATCAGTCGGAAGTGCCAGATACTGAGCCTACCGTAGCTGATGATGGCACTGTGGTATGGGTTCATGGAGTGGGCCCTGATGCCAATATTTGGATTAAAAAGGAAGGAAAAGAAGCCAAAAAACTGACTAAGAGGTTAGGTGCTGAATATTCCCCAGCCATAACAAAAGATGGAAAAAAACTGGCTTATATTTTTGATTCTGGGCGTCAAAGGCAGTTGATCTTAAAGAGACTTGGTAAGAAGGATACTATTTTACAGCGAAGTGGAAATCCCGAGTTTCCGGCATGGTCACCGGATGGGAGTCGATTAAGCTATACCACCAGAGGTAGTAGAGGGGGAGTATGGGTTACTAACGAGACTGGTCAGTATTTCAATCTATTGAGTCAATTAAAGGCTGCTTCTACCTGGCTACCAGATGGATCAAATATAGCCATAAGAGTATTAGATGGTACTCCACAAAGTTATAATGGAGATCCAGATTGGGAAGGGAAGCGGTATTTTGAAAGGCAAAATTTTTTGGGATCAACCCTTCATTTTATTCCTAGTCCAATTCCACCAGACCATAATTTGAAGGAAATCAATGTCCATTTAGATAGGAATGAAAATAAAAATTTCGTACATCTATTTGATCAAGTGGTCAGTCGACTTGAGCAAAAATACTTGTTCGAAACCAATCAGGAAAGGCAGACCTGGCAGGCGATGGTAGATACTTACCGAAAACAAATTGAAGAAGTGGATAACCAAAAGGCATTTGATCAATTAAGTTACCAATTTTTGAAAGCCAAGCCAAAGCTCAGAAAAGAACTATCTGGGACAGCTGGCGTTTCCAGTGCCCATCCCTTGGCTAGTGAAGCTGGGAAGGAAATATTGGAAAAGGGCGGTAATGTAGTAGATGCTGCTATTGCCGTTTCTTTTGCCTTAGGAGTGGTAGAACCTGATGCCAGTGGGATAGGAGGTTATGGGGAAATGATGATTTATCTCAAAGAAATGGATGCTCCTACCTGTATTGAGTTCTTAACCACAGTTCCTGAAGCAGCCTCCTTAAACAATGCCAAGTTAAATCCCATCCCCAATAATGGCCCTGTAAAAGTTAATATTCCTGGAACGGTTGCAGGAATGGAATTAGCCTGGAAAAAATATGGCAGTCAAAAAATAAAATGGGCGGATTTGATAATTCCTGCAATTAAACTGGCGGAAGAAGGCTTCACATTAGATGAATCTTTCCCAACAACTTTGGCCAAAGAAAAGGCCAATTATTTAAGGTACCCTGGAAGTAGGGCTTTATTTTTTCGGGATAATCTGCCTTTGAAACCTGGAGATCATTTTAAAAATCCAGACCTGGCCTGGACCCTCAAACAAATTGCCAAGGAAGGGGCAAATGCATTTTATAAAGGTGAAATTGCCAAACGCATGGTTGCCGATTTGGCAAGCTATGGCAATGTTATGAGTCCAAACGATTTGGCCCGATACTATGCAGTGGAACGAGAACCCGTGCATACCACTTATAGAGGCCACAGCGTTTATTCTGGCCCTCCACCGGTTTCGGGAGGAGCCATTCTCATAGGCCGCTTGAATATGCTGGAGTTATTGGATAACCCGGTAAACTATCAAGAAAATGTGGCTTCCATCCATGGTTTAATTGAGGCCTCCAAACTGGCCCCTTCTACCCGAAATAAAATTGCAGACCCTGGCTTATGGCCCATTGATCTAAAACCGTTTTCTGATAAGAAGCGAGCCCAAAGAATTTGGAACAGCTGTTTTAATCCACTTTCAGCAACCATTCCAGATTCTACATGCAATGATCAAAGCACTTCGGCTATTTGGGGTGATCCGAATATTTTGGAAAAAAGAAGCAGTACTGGAACTACATCCTTTGCAGTAGTAGATGCAGATGGTAACATGGTTTCTGTTACCCAAACTTTAGGAACTTGGGGAGGTAATTTTCACGTTACTCCAGGATTGGGATTTTTATATAATGACAAACTCGGTTCTTACAGTTCTAATCCCAATAATTATAATGCAAGAATCCCTTTTGCCAGGAATGTAACAAGCATTACGCCAACCTTGGTTTTCGAAGGGGAGGGTGATAATAAAAAACCTCTAATGGCAGTTGGTGCTGCAGGAAATGCCTGGATTGGTTCTGCAGTATATCAAATAATAGCGGGAGTTATAGACCAAGACCTTGGCCCGCAGGCAGCCATCGAGCAACCTCGGTTTTTACTGGCCACAAGAAGAGCCCCTGGCCCTGAGCGAAAAATTCTTGACATACGAGTATTGATGGAAAATGCTTATGCACCGGGAGTCATTGAAGAATTAAGAGCTATAGGGCATAATATCCAATTGATCTCTAACTGGGGAGAACTTAGAATGGGGTATTCTGCGGCTATAGTGATCAAAGACGGGATGGTGAGAGCTGGTGCAGACCCTAGACGATCAGGGGAAGCGAGGGTGGTAGAAGGTAGAAAGTAGAAAGACTTTTATAGTTATTGGTCAGTCAAAGTATTTTTGTGCTTCACCATGCACTAAATCATATATTCTGCCTCCAGGATACAGAGACTCCCGGCCATAAGTGTTGGTAATTAAAATAACACCAACATTTTTTTCAGGGTAAAAATCCAGCAAAGAACTTACGCCCCAATATCCACCTGTATGCCCAATCCAATGCTTGTTTTCTCTGGTCCAAATAAATGCTACCTCTTTGATTTTTATGCTAAGCATTTCATCAACTGTTCTTTCTTCCAGGATTCTGGAAGATTTGTATTCTCCACCATTCATTATGGCTATTAAAAAATGAGATAATTCCTCCAGGGAACTTCTTGCCATTGAAGCTGGGTAGTGAGGGACATTGTATTGGGAAATAACTTGTCCATCGTGATAGATGGTAGCCAATTTTGATTCATCTACATCCGTGGTTCTGAAACCAGAATTAAACATTTCAAGAGGATCAAAAATATATTCTTGACAATATTGATTAAAATCTTTCCCACTAATGGATTCAACAATAAAGCCAAGTAATGCCCCTCCTATGTTAGTATATTGGAATTTTTTTCCGGGCCTGGTATTCTTCCAGACTACGGGCAAGAACTTGTCTCCCTCAGGAAGAATATAGTCTTTTAACCATTCCTCTAAAGCAGGAGTCACCTCCTCGGCCATCCGATCATTAAACCTGGGATCTTCTTCATTGGTAGGCCAGGCCAAACCCGAAGTATGGGTAAGCAACATCTCGGTAGTGATCGGATCACCAGGAAAATAGGGATTCCGAACTGCAAAGGGAAGGTAATTATTGATATCGGCATTTAAATCCAGTCGTCCTTGTTCATATAATTGCATTATGGCAACAGCAGTGATGGTTTTTGAAATAGAAGCAAGGAGATAAACTGTTTCAGAGTTTGGACTCAATTGTTTCTCCAAATCATGGTAACCAAAGGCGTTTTGCCATACAATTTGATCATTTTTGACAATACAAGTCACTAATGAGGGGATGGCATCTCTTTCCATTGCATTAATTATGGCTTGGTTGAGTTCATCCTGATTTTCTGTAGATGGGAAAAGAACCTCTTTTTTACAAGAAATAGAAGTAAGGCTGAGTATTAAAAAAGAAGAAATTATTAGAATCAGACCCTTATTTAAAGGTGAGCAAAAATTCATGAAATTGATGTTTTCTTTTCAATTGAATCTGGATAAATTGCAAAAAAATAAGGAAAGATGGGTTAAGAAAACTGCTATTTTATTGATGTTTACCGAATAAGTTATGGACATTCAATTTCACAATGTTTTGAATGTCCATAACCAAATTTTTCAAAGTATCAGAAGACAATAATTATTACTAAAATATAGACCCTGTCAATTCCACGTCGGCATTTTTCCAGGCTTCTTTATACTGTTGGTAGATTTCTTGAGCTTCACTGTTTTTACCCTGGGCCTTTAAGCTTTGGTATAATCCAAATAATGACCAGCCATTATCCGGAAACATATCCAGCTCCTGTCGGTATTCCTTTTCAGCTTCCTGATTTTTACCTGCTTCAATAAGGGCGGCGCCAAGAGCCTGACGAATTTGGAAGTAATAATAAGGTGGTTCCATGTATCGAAAACCGCTTTGAATATTTGTAGCTTCTCTAATGAGTTCTACCTTCTTAGCAAAATCTTTTTCCATACCCACCAACTCAGCTTGCAGCATAAGATGATTGATGATGGCCATTCCTCTTAAGGGGGATCTTTCGGGGCCTAATTTTTCAATTTTTTTGCCATCTTTAAATTTTTTCAAAAAAGAGAGTTCTTTTTTTGCTTCTTTGGTATTTCCTTTTTTTGCATGAGCAAAGCCCTGTGTAAAGTGCCAAAACATATTGATATAGGTATCGCTTTCTGCCGGCTCAGGTTCTTGTAGAATTTGATCCCATTTACCAAAACGCATTAAGGCATAAAGAGGAGTAACTCTAAATCTTGGAATATTTCCTTTTTCTGCCGTTTTCTTAGCAGCTTTTATAGCCAATTCACTCTGGCCACTCATGCTTGCCCCAAACCATAAAAAGTGCACATTATGGGGATAATAAACAGCCGGATAGTAACCCTGCGCTTGACATTGTTCAATATAATCTTCATCCAGGTCAATAGCATCTTGATTGGCCTTATTGGCATCTTGATACCGCCCCAAGCGAATATAGATGTGTGATGGCATGTGCACCAAATGGCCGGAATTGTATTTCATTTCTGTCAGCTTATCAGCGGCACGTTCTGCTAATTCTGGCTGAATGGCCTCCACAGAATGTATATAGTAATGATTTGCTCCAGGATGGCCAGGATCTTTTTCTAAAATATAATCAAGAGTGGCATGAATTTCTTGGGTCTCTGGCTTAGGACTGCCATCTTTTTCCCAATAATCCCAAGGCATGGTGTCCATCATGGCCTCACAGAAAAGGGCTAAAACGTCTGTGTCTTCTCTAAATCTATGTGCCACGTTACGCATGGCATTGGCATAGGCAATATCCAAATCTTTGCGATCTCTGGTCGCATTTTTAATATAGCGGGTGCTGAGGGCTTCAATCAAAGCCTTTTCTTTAGGTGTACAATTTTCCTTAAGTTCCATTGCTCTCATCATGAAGGTATAAGCATCTTCATAATTTGTTTTGAGCATATATCTGTTGATATTTGGGCCCAATGTGAGTGACAAACCCCAATACGCCATTGCACAGTTTTGATCCAGGCGGATCGCTTCTTTGAAGGATCGTTCAGCTTCTGCATGATTGAATCCGTAAGTAAAAAACAGGCCTTGATTGAAAAACTTCTGGGCTTCTGTAGATTCAGTCGTAATATCGAAACTATGATCCCAGCTGTAATCTAGGCTAGGAGCCAATGGAGTCATCATATCACCAAAATCGACTGTTGGCCGATCGATAGGAGCACATAAAGAAATAGTGCTTAAATCAAAACGATCAATCTTGGAATCTAGATCTCGGGCTCTTTCAGGACTAAAGAAGGCAGTTGAAACAAAAAAGAGCATTCCAAATGATACAATCTTAATCCAATTTTTTTGTATAAAAATCATGACGGGTGATGAATTTAGGGTTTTACAATTAGCATTAATGGAAACTAAAATAGCCATTTTTCTAGATATGGAGAATTTATAGAAATAGAATGTAGATTTGGTTGAAAAATGAAAAAAATCAAGGTCGATAGAAAAATTGCCAATAAGCATGGTTTGCCTATTTTGCCTATCTTTAAAGAAAAATTAACCTCAGTTATATGACAAACTCTGATAAACTAAAGTTAAGCACTTTAGAAGACCATTCTAGCTACAAAGACAGCCCACGCATAGCTCTTTGGATTTTTAAAACAGAAAAAAAGTATGATTTTCCAACAGGCTTGAAGGGATGTGAACTCCACTCCAGGTGGCTAAAGATTTATCCCGATGGCAGACTGTGTATTCCAAAAGATTATTCGTGGGATGGCTGTACTTTTAAATGGTCCATACTAGATTTGTTCATTTTTGGTATCCCAGATGGAATTGTGAACATTGAGACAATGAAGCCCAAAACCTATTTTGCTTCCCTGGTTCATGATTCACTTTATCAATATTATCCCTACCATCCTTTTAGAAGGAAAGAATTGGATGTTCTATTTCTAAATATGATGAAAGATGCAAACTTTAAGCTGGCCTTTATCTATTATTTGGCAGTAAGAGCCTTTGGTTGGGTTTTTACCTATAAAAGGCCAAAGATAGACCTTAGTGAGGTCGAATGGGTAGTGAAAGATTAGATTAGAGAATGGCTCATTCAATTACCTCAGGAATCGTTCCATACATCTTCCCTTGTTTGGTCATTTTCATCAGGTAATTTATTCGTTTTTGCCGTTCCTCGATTCTGCTTGGCTGACATTCCAATATCCAGCCAACTTTTAGCCGCTTATAAAAATGAGAAAACTTCTGAAAGTTTTTCCATACCTCTGGGTCTTCTTGTAATATCTCAACAATCCAATTTGGTATTTCCCAGGGTTCATCTGGCGAGCCGATTTGGTCAGCGATGGCCTGGATACCAGAAGGAGTCATCAAGCCCAACCTTTGCAGCTTCCAAACACGTTGACGATTTAATTCCGATAGAAAGGTCTTTTTCCGCCTGGGAGTAATGCGCTGGACTCTGCCATCTATGTTGTGCTTTTTTACCACTCCATCGATCCAACCAAAACAAAGGCATTCTTCAACTAAATCCATATAAGGTAGAGTGGGCTTACCGGTAGACTTGCGATACATCTGGAGCCAAATTTCGGTTTTGGATTGATGATGCTCCTCTAACCATGCTCTCCATTCTGATCTATTTTTTGGGTAAAATACTTCCGTAATTTCCATTCCAAAGGATTGTTAAGACCGCTGGAAAACTCCATGAAGGTTTAAGAACTATTGTAATCAGCCTAAACATTGATTTCAGCGGCTTTAAATCATAGAGTGTGATTAGCATTAAAAGCAAATTCTAAATACACTCTATTAAATGGAAACAAAATAAGTGATTAATCCCCATTATTCAAGGCTGGATAAATATACTTCATAACCATTTCTATCGGTTGGGTTTGACCTAATGAGCTATTAAAATTAGAACCTGTGAGGATAACTGCCATGTCTAATTTGGGCATGACCCAGATGATTTGCCCTCCATTCCCGGAAGCAACATAAGAATCCTTTAAACCTGGCATTTCTGCCAATGGATTGGCAATTAAACCCATGTAACCGTAATCCACCATAAATGGTCCCAATTGCATGCCTTTTATTTGACTGCTCATGGCTTTTTTTCATAAAAGAGGAAGAAATAATCTGTTTATTTTTCCATTTACCCTCATTTAAATAAAGTAAACCTAGCTTGACCATGTCTCTGGGGCGCAAATGGACACCGGCTGCAGCCGATACGTAGCCAGTCGTTCTGCTTTTACTCCAATTGAATTCATGAATACCCAAAGGTTGGAATAAATATTTTTCCGCAAAAAGCTCGGCTGAGGTTCCACTTGTATTTCGAACTACCTGAGCAAGTAAATTAGCAACACCTCCGTTGTATTCAAATCGGGTTCCAGGTTCATCTACAATTGGTTTTTCTAAAACGTAAGGAAACCAATCATCTCGACGATACATTTGGGTTTCGTCATTTTCATCGGTTCCATAAAGAACATCCGCCTCTCTCCATTTAATACCAGTGGTCATACTTAACATATGATGAATGGTAATCTTCTCATGTTCTGGGCGCCGGTAAGATTGATATTTGGGTAAAAAATCCATCATCTTAGCTTCTAAGGAGGGGATTAATTGTTTGTCGAGTGCAATCCCGGCCAGAAGAGCAGTAATAGATTTAGATATTGATTTTTGAGTATGAAGTCGATTTCGGTTATAACCGTTAAAATATTCCTCTAAGATCAATTTATCGTCTTTGATGATAAGGAGGGCATCCACGTTGACAAATTCCTCATCGGATATTTTTTGTACTAATGTTTCTAAGGTTTTTGTATTAAAACCTAGTTTTTGTGCTTTTTCAACTTTCAAGTCATCTTTAAGATTTGGAGGAACTTGGTAAGTGTATTTGTTTTGAGAAAACAGAGAAATGGAGGAAAACAGAAAGAATAAAGGAATTAAATTCAACAGTCGCATGATAAAATTTTCGTTGGGTAAAAAGATTAATTCACCCTGCAAAAATCTTTTTTTGAATTACTGAAAGCGACCTTGCCGATCGGATGATCTATAGTTTTTTGAATTCAGATGGTGTTTTTCCAGTCATTTTTTTGAAAGCACGATTAAATGCCGATTTGGAATTAAATCCAGCCTCATAGGAAATGGCCAGGATGGTCAGGTGTTGTAACCTGGGGTCTACTAAGATCCTTTTAGCCTCTTCAATTCGATGATAACTAATAAGATCATAATAAGACAATTGAAATTGATCATTAATGACTTGTGAAAGGTGATGAGGAGACACCTGAAGGGAGTTGGCGAAAGATTTTAAATTTAACTCAGGATCCTTGAATATTTTTTGTACCTGAAGCGCTTCCTTTATTTTCTCATAAATTAAATTTTGGGCATCATAATCAAGGCCAGATTTCACATATTTTTGTTCTTTGATTTTGTTCAAAGGGGATTTGGTCCATTGGATATATCCGATTGCGTAAATTCCGACCACCCAGCCCAGGATGACCAGGTAGTCACTTTGAGGGAAAGGGTTGAGTTGATAAACATGCAGAGTAAGTGCAAGGGCCTGGAATACCCATGCACCCAACATAACCAGATTCAGATACCAAAGCCAGTTAATCCTGGTTTTATCTGTTATTTTTTTTCTGAAGGAAAAAATCTCCCAGGTAGCCCAAATCAAGTATAATAAGATGCTTAGCATGAACAGCTGATCTTCCGAACTTAGGCCTGGACGAGACAATTTTGATTGTTCGATGATCTTGAGCTTGACATTTGAAGAAAGGGCAAAGAAGGAGATTAAGCTTAAAGTTTTTATGCTTGCCGGGAAAAAATGGATCAGATACTCCCAAAAACGAAGTTTCCTGTTTTTTAACAATCGAAAAATGAAGAAAAAGTAAAAAGGGCCGAACAACCAAACTAAAGGATCAATTATACCATAAAGCTGTGGATGCAGGATCAAAAAACGCCGCAATAAACCATTGATTTCAAAAGCCTGACTAAGAATGGCAATAGAAATGAGGCCAAGCAGAAGTCCTAGCCAAAAATTTGAAGACTCTTTTTTTAATTGCTTAAATAAAAGGATCATTAGGAAAAATCCTTGAGCGGAAGCAATAATCAATAAAAGTGAGAGTAATTCTAATCGGGTGTCCATTTTGAGTTGTTCCTTGTTCCTTGTTCAAAGTTCCCTGTTAAGTTTTGCAGATGGAAAGAACAAATCATTGGGCATATGGATTTCTGCATTAGGGTCTCTGACAACATTTAATTTCAATTTTTTCTCCTAGTTTTAATAAGAAGATGTAAAAATTAATTGAAAACCCTCATTAAAATTTAAAAAATATCAAGGAACAATGAACCCTAAACAAGGAACTATGTAAAACACAATGCTTATTTTTACATAAACAAAAAAATAGGAAATGAAACTAGAAAGGCTATTATTTTTTATGCTCTCCTTTTTTGTTATGGTTGGCTGCGCTAATAATTCTGCCGGTACCGAAAACGACGGAGAGAATACAGAAACAGAAAATTCTGATCCAGAGGCGGTAGAAGTTATAGATCCTAATCCGGAAAAGTATACTTCTTTCCGATTAACAGCAGATGTGGATGGGTTATCGGAGAATTACAAAAAAATGATTCCTGTATTGATTGAAGCTTCCAAGATAATGGATGAATTATTCTGGTACGAGGCATATGGTGAAAAGGAAAAATTCCTGGCCGATGTAACTGATGAGCGCATCAAAAATCATTTTAACATCAATTATGGGCCCTGGGACCGATTAGAAGATAATGCACCTTTTGTGGAAGGAGTCGGCGCAAAACCTGCCGGAGCTAATTTTTATCCTAAGGACATGAGCAAGGAAGAATTTGAGGCTGCTGAGCTAGAAGGAAAAGAAAGTTTATACACTTTTATCAGAAGAGATGATGATGGCAATTTAAAAGCCATTCCATATCGGGAAATGTTTCCAGAACAAGTACAAAAAGCCTCTTCCCTCTTAAAAGAAGCGGCCGAATTGGCTGATGATCCCGGCTTGAAGAAATACCTGGAATTGCGTTCTGATGCTTTACTCACCGATGACTATCAGCCTAGTGATATGGCCTGGATGGATATGAAAACCAACCCATTAGACGTAGTTATTGGCCCGATAGAAACCTATGAAGATCAATTATACGGGTACAAGGCTGCTCATGAAGCTTATGTATTGATTAAGGATATGGCCTGGAGTGAACGTTTGGCCAAGTATGCCGATTTCCTTCCAGAGCTTCAAAAAGGCTTACCTGTACCTGATGACTACAAGGCCGAAAATCCAGGTACGGATTCAGATTTAAATGCCTATGATGTGGTATATTATGCAGGTGATTGCAATTCTGGTAGTAAAACCATCGCCATTAACCTACCCAATGATGAGGAGGTACAAAAAGCAAAAGGTTCTCGTCGATTGCAGTTGAAAAATGCCATGCGTGCTAAGTTTGACAAAATCCTAGTTCCTATCTCTGGAAAATTAATTGCAGAAGATCAGCGTCAGCACATTACTTTCGATGCCTTTTTTGCCAATACCATGTTTCACGAGGTAGCTCATGGTTTGGGTATTAAAAACCTGGTTAAAGATCAAAGTGCAACTGTAAGGTCCGCACTGAAAGAACATGCCTCAGCATTAGAAGAAGGGAAGGCAGATATTCTTGGTCTGTATATGATCAAACAACTCCATTCTAAAGGGGAAGTTGAAGGAGACTTGAAGGATTACTATGTAACTTTTATGGCCAGTATCTTCCGTTCGGTCAGATTTGGGGCTTCCAGTGCCCATGGCAAGGCCAATATGATCCGTTTTAACTTCTTCAAAGAATACGGTGCTTTTGAATTTGATGAAGCTAGCGGTACTTACAGCGTCAATTTTGATAAAATAGAGCAGGCTATGCAGGCCCTTTCTAACATTATTCTAACGCTACAGGGAGATGGTGATTATGATGGAGTGGCCAAGCTGGTGGCTGAAAAGGCAATCATCAATGATGCTTTGCAGGCAGATTTGGATCGTTTGTCTGAGGCTAATATTCCGGTGGATATTGTTTTTGAGCAAGGGGTGAATGTATTGGGTTTGGAGAGTATGTGATTTCGAAATGATGTAAATATTCCAATAAAATAAAACTCCGCCCCTTTGAGAAGGGGCGGAGGTGGTAAGGGGGCGTTGAAATTAACACTACAATTTTTAGTTCTTATTAAGATAAATCATCCAATAATTGCCAATCAATTATGATCAGGAATTGAGGTTTAGTTTTATATGAAAAGGTTACTAATTAGACGATGTTTTTTATTTTCATAAATAAGTTTATCCCTTCTTCTTCTTGTTCTATACAAATATGATTCTCCGAATCTACCCCAGCCTTTAGAGCAAGGTCAATGAGTTGTTCTTCTGTTCTATGATGTAAATACCAATCTCCAAGTAATTCCATAAAGGCACGAGAAGGATTGCGAGGATGGAAATTGCCAATGACGATTTCTCCATCTTGTTTTACATTATTAAGCAATCGTTTTAATATCCGGTGGAAGGTAGCATTTTCGAAATAATCAAAAAGGCCAGCTGACCACACGAGATCATATTGTTGGGAAGACCTGAACCGGAAAATGTTTTGTTGGATAAACCGTACTTTATGAATATGTCTTCCAAGTAAATTCTTGGCATAATCAATGGCATTTGGATCTAATTCTACACAATCAAAAGTAGCATCAGTGCCAGGATTTTCTTCAAAAAATTCAAATAGATCTCGACAGGGACCACTGGCAAGATTGAGAATTCTGAATTGCTGGGGTTTAGTTTTTGTTAAGTGCTTAAGTAAATTTTTGAAATAGGTTTTTCGGTTTCGAACTGCATTAGTGGCTCGTAATCTCTGAGAATAGCGATCCCATTTGATATATAATGGATTTGTGGACATTTCTTTACGATATACTTTATCAATAATCATAAAATCACCTGCATATCCATAAGGTTTTGAAAGCATAAATCCCATTAGTGATTGAGTCGAAAAAATTCCAATCCCTTTTGTAATCAAATGATCTAATGCACCCTTCTGGATCAATCCTTGTTTCATTTGAAAATAGGTATCTTTTATCCAATGATCCAATACTTCATAATCTTCGGGGTCGGGCCCATTTTTTTGGACGAGATATTGGAGGTAGTGCACATCTGTGGAGATGTGAGGTAGTGGAGTTGAGTTTTTCATAAGGTATTTCTATTATCTTTTTTTATAAAATATTAATATTTGACACCCACAGGCAGTATCACTTGAAGCCCCAATCCCTGAAGGGTATTTCCCAAATGATATTGGATTCCAACTCTTGGATTCCAGTAGGATTTAGATTTGTAAATGATGCCTCCTCCTACTGTGCCTATCCAGGATCTGGAGGAAATTTCCTCCCAGGTGAATCCACCTCCAAAATTGAAGAAGAAGTGCTCATCTGCTAAATCTATATTAAATCCTGCCTGTAAAGCGGTTTGGGAGGAACCATCTTCTTTTACAGAAATTAAAGTGTTTATTCCCCAATATGCATTTGATTCTGATTTTAATCGGATGTAGGCCCCCAAAAAACCACCTCTTAGATTATTTGGGAGCAAAATCCCTGAATAAATGAGGTAGTTGCTTAAATTCTTTTTGGGTTGTAGCTTTTTTACTAACCAATTTAATCCATCTAATTTGCAGGCTAAATTTTCTTCAATGTTAGAGGTATGGTTTAATATGGAGTCTTTTATGTTTTTGACTGTATCTCTTATAATATTGGTGTTGGAATATGTAGTGTCCACAGCCTTTTTGGTAGAGAGAATAGTGTTTCTAATTATCTGATTGGCCAATCTAATTTTTGCATTATAAAGCTTAGATGCGGCATATTCATAGGCTAGGATGGCGTTATCAGAATATCTTTTCCCATCTCTGGCACTTTCAAGGAGTTTTTTAGCATTCTGGATATATAAACTATTAAGGGAGTTTAGATTTGAAAATGTAATAGATAAGTTTTTTTCAAGCCAAAATGTGTTTAAACTATCAAGTAGCCTATTTACAGATTGGGTATCAGTAGATTCTATTATTTTTCCAATTCTATCTTTTGCAATTATTTTATCAATTTCTAATTGAATCGAATTATGTGAATCAATTTCACCTAATTTGGTTTGTTGTCCATTTAAAAATGATAAAGGACAAATGATCAAAACCAGGGTTAAATATCTTAGAAACATCTTATCTAAATTTTGCGTCAATAATCAATGTGTCTTTATCGTGGCGATCCGAGACCATTTTTTGTAACCATACATTGACCTCTTTGTGGTGCTTATCAAAATGACCATTTAATTTTTCCAGTATTGCAGTTAATGTTTCAGGAGTATATTTAATGGAATCAATATCGACAATGGTTTCCTTTTCTTTTGGCTTCCCAAAGCCACCTTGTTTCAAGAAAAACGGCTGGAGTGGATTCTGATGAAAAAGACTTTCTTTTGAAAGATCCCTAAATGATGGCAGAATCATCAAGAAAACAAGCAGTAATAAACCTTTTACAAATTTTATTTGAGGGTATTCTTTAAAATCACTTTCTTCAACAATCTTTAGCTCGTGTACTTCCTTATCATATTTTGTAAGGTTTGCTAAGAATATGTGAAGCCATAATAGACATAAAAAAAGCAATGTTGCGAACAAAAGTAGGGTCCCGAAAGAAATGATTTTTTTGAGATAAGGACTAAATTTTTCAATAAATTTTCCCCTTGATTCAATAGCAGCATTCTGCGATAAAATTGAGAGCTGTTCAAAATAAATTTTAGAATGGTAAAGGCTATCCAAATTTCCTGGATTATTAATAGGTAGTTCTAATAGTAATTTAGCTTTTTGAGAAAGATCTAATACTATGTTGTGTATATTTGAATCTATTTTTATAAATGAATCAATTAATTGGAAATTATGTGAAAAGTCGTTACCATGTTTTTCTAAAATTAATTGAAAGGAATCAACATTAGGTTTGGGATAGCTTAATTTTCCTTGGTCAAAACTATGAAGCCAGAGTGTTTTTTCTATTTGTTCTTTTTTTGTAGTAAAATTATTTGCAATCATAGTTAGACTATCGTGCAAAGATTCATATTTATATACTAGTTCTTTAGATGATTTGTCTTTGAAATATGAAGCAAAAAGGAAATTACTATGGCTTCTTTGATAGAATAGTATAAGCAAAATAGTCCATGCAAAAATTAAGACTCCGAAGTGTGTCCAGCCAAGAAGAAAATATTCTTTGGTTGAATTATCTTGATACTTTATTCGAAAATATTTTTGAATTAATCTACCTAAATAAATAAATTGAATTAGAGTGAAGATCAGCAATGAAATGCCAAATAAATAGGTGATGTTTACATTGTCAAAAAAACACCCCAAATAGCAAAAAAGGAAAGCCAGATATGATAGAGAGATAAAAATCAATGATAAAACTAATTTTTTACTAAATTTGGTTTCACCAATTCTTAAAAAGCCTTGATTTGCAAAGCGAACCCACCATATCCACATCAAAAAAACCATTAAAACAGGCCCTCCAAAATAAACTATCGAATAAATTTTTGTAACAAACTCATAATTCAGTTTGGTATAAACACGTGTAAGCTCCTCTGCTAGAGGAGGTAAAGCTACTGCAAATGCAGCTATGCCTATAACTAGCCTTACCAAATGGGATTGGAAATCCTTGAAAAAAAACCATTCAGGTTTCATATAAACTAGGGTTTAGTATTTTTACGATATTACTTCACATTCATAAATTATAATCACGCCTTCAGAAACGGAGAACTCTCTTAGAACTTTTAATCCAGCTTTATTTGCAAGCTCATTTCCATCATTTTTAGTTCGATCTACAAAACGCCAATCATAAAACCAATCATAAAACCAGGCGTCATATTTAGTAGCATCTTTTATGCAAAACAAAATCTTGCCGCCTGATTTGACTGTTTTTTTCATGTTTTCGATCAGCATTAAGGCATGTTTGTCTTGCAAATAATCAAGAATTCCAAATGAGTAAACCAGATCATATTTCTTATTATTTAGCATCTTACCAAGATCATCCGATACACCATTGGCAATTACTTTTTGGATAGATAAATTTGCAGGAAACTGGTTTAATGCATTCAAGGCAAAATCAATGGAGCGTTCATCGGAATCTAGTAGCGTTACATTGAGTTTTTCCAGTAAAAGAGGCGGTAATTCTCTTATTTCACGAGCTGCTCCACAACCTATAGAGAGTACCTGATTATCTAGGATATTCATATTTGCCTGATTAGCTAAATAGTTTCTTAGGAGGTCTTTTCTTTCAGCTACTGCAGTTGGCAATGTTCTGCTTATTCCCCAAAGGTCAATGAGCCCTCCTAGTGCAGTTTGGGAGGCATAATGTGTTTTTTGATCGTATACGTGTTCCAAAATGGCAAAATCGCCAGGATAGCCAAAAGGTTTACTAAGACTGTGATTCCAAACACCAGAATCTTTATACAGCGGTGCCAAAGACTTCCGTAAAGCATGTTTAATGTTTTTCCAATTTTTTCTGGAATCATTAGCATACTCAAGTATCATTGAAAATCTTTTGTCGGCAAAAAACTCAGAAAATAAGCCATTAAGTGTACTTATTTCCTTGGCTGATTTTATCTTTTGTAAAAAATCCTTTGACAAGGATGAAATGGCATCTTGGTGCTGATGGATTTGCATAATTAGCTTCGTTAAAAAAAATTCTTGTAATGGATTTTAGCTATAGCCAGTTTGCTAAAGGTTGATGATCACTCATCAAAATCTTTACAACTGTTTTATGTTTCCAAGATAAGGGGATGGAAATGCCAATGAAGGATTTCTTGATTAACAAGCTATTTCAGTACACAAATGAAGGATTTTAACAAATAAAGAATTTTAGCGAATTACTCCAAAATAGGTAAGATTAATTGCACCTTAGTTCCTATCGCCTCACCTTGAGGAGACACCAAATCAATTACTTTCATTTCTGAAGAGGAATGATCTTTGGAAAGGAGATCTAAGCGCTTTTGCGTGATGGTGATGGATTTTGATTGATGAGATTGCGCGGCATCTCCTTTATACCCCCTACCTACGCCATTATCTTCTACCTCACAAACAAGATGACCCTTTTGATTCAAAAAGCGAATTTGTACTAGACCTTGACCTTGTTTAGGAGATATGCCATGCCAAATTGCATTTTCGACAAAAGGTTGCAAAATCATGGTAGGGAGGATGGTTTCCTGGGGATCCAAACTCGGATCAATTTCAATTTTATAATCCAATTTTTTTCCCAACCTCATGGCTTCAGTTTGGAGGTATAAACTTAGCAACTCCACCTCTTCCTCAATATCTATGTAGGTATGCTCAGATTTGTCTAAAATCATTCGCATCAACTGAGCAAACTGATTGAGATATTCATTAGCGGTATCTACATCTTTTTGGAGGATATAACTATTTATTGAATTTAGGCTGTTAAAAATGAAATGTGGGTTCATTTGCAGTCTAAGGACGGCAGTTTCTGTTTCTGCGGCCAACTGTTTAAATTCAGCCTCTTTTTGTTTGAATTCAGCTTCCTTTCTTTTGAAGGTCTCCCGCTTTTTGATCTGTGCAATACGATATCGATACCAAGCATAAATTATGCTCACTAAAGCTAAAAAACCTAAAATTCTGGCCCACCAGGTTTGATACCAGGGTGGACGAATAATGAAAAAATAGGATTTAGGCTTTTTAGTCCATACCTGATCAGAATTGGAAGCGTAACAGTCTAACCTGTAGTTTCCAGGTGATAATTCATTCAGTTGGACTTGGTCCGAATAAGCGGTAAGGACGGTGTCTCGTTTATTTTTAATTAAGTGATAACGGAATGAATTATTTATAGGATCACTATATTCTAGAGCTGCAAATTGGAAACTAAGATCATTATCGCTGTACTTTATCCTGGGAGGCAAGTTTTCATTAGCAAAAGGAATCCTATTTTGGGGAATGTTATTTATTAATAATTCTAATAGTTCTATTTTGGGAAGATTAGTGTTCAATTGGACCTCATCCGGATCAAAAAGACTAGCTCCTCTTGCACCGCCAAAAATTACTTTTCCGGTACTCGTTAAGAGACTAGAGTTTTCTCCATATTGCATAGTTAGAAGCCCATCACTTTGGGTGAAATGAAAGGCTGAATCTGATTTTAGGGAATACTTGTAGATCCCCCCAAAAGAACTTAGCCAGATATCTTGATTTTTATCTTCAACTACAGATACAAAGTATTTATTAAGGTCTAGGTTTGTTGATTTAATTTTTTTTGCTAAAAGTGTATTTGGATTAAAAGCAAATAATCCTGTGCTTGATGCCAGCCAGATGGTATCTTTTTTTATACTGGTTGCTAAACCATTTACGATCCCAACATTTTCTAATCTTTTTATCTGCTTGAAATTTTCTTTTTTGTCAAAAATTAATAACGCATTATCTCCTTGGGATAAAAACAATAATTGTGAATGGTGATCAAAAAATAACTGTGCTGGCAGATAGAGATTGGGGATAAGAGGGTTAAGGGCAGAAGTGTTTTGTAGTTTATCATTCTTACTAAATCGATAGATATTATTAAAGTCAATCAATAAAAACTCTCCTTTGGAGATTTCAATAAGATTACTTGTATAAATTGGAGTTAATAATTTAGTTTGGAATTGATTGGAATTGAGGCTCCAACAAATGACCTTATCTTCTGCTAATATCCAAACATCTTCATCACTATCCTTAAAAAGAAAATTAATTCGACTAGAAGGGCTATTTGGGACTATTATTTGAGAAACTGTTGGTTGTACATTTGAGGAATCACCCTCTAATACTTTGACTAAACCATAACGATCAATTGCACACAAATAAGCATTAGAGTCTATTTCTAAAATGCTGTTTACTTTTAATACCTTGTTTTTCTCCAATGTTTCGATAGGAATTAATTGCTCAAATTTGTTGTTTTTTAAATTTGTATAAAAAATTCCCTGATCAAAAACTGTATACCAAAGATTTTCATTTTCATCAACAAATACACTTTTAATTTTTGTAATCCCTTGGAGTCGATTATCTACCATAAACACACTATCCTGTCGAATAAATTTCTCTTGATTCTTATCAAATAAAAGAAGGCCCTCGTTATTGGTAGAAATCCATAAGTACTTCTCTTTCCATGGAGCGATATCTTGATAATTATTACTTTTTTTTCCAAAAGGATTTTTATTAACTTTTATGAAGTTGGGTTCACTAGGGTTAAAATGAATAAGTCCAGCTGTTGAAGGTAACCAAAAAGAATTTGGGTTTTCGATATGTAAATAAAAAACAAAAGTATCTAGTACCGTTTTAGAATTACTTACAAAAAAACTATCTATTTTAGGCTTTTTATCGTTGCCATAATTAAGAATCTCTATACCTGAACCATTTGAAATAAGAGGTCTTGCCAAACCTGTTACCTCATTGTCTTTATTTTCAATTGCATATGCTACAAAACCATCATATGGATGAAGAGCTTTCCTCCTACTAATTGATTCATAAACATTAATCTTAAAAAGTTGCTTATCTGCAATCACCCAAAGAAAACTATCTCTTTCAAAATGAAAGGCATAGTAGTAAGAATTTTGATCTTCAGAGAATTGCCATGTTTTTAAAGAATCAGTTCCCGATACAATACAATGAAGAGCAGTGATAGAAGTAAACCACCGGTTGTTGTTTTTATCCTCAAAAACGTAACTGGTGATATTAGGATCCAGGCTAACGCTGTCAAGTGTAGGACGGAAGACTTTTACATTTTTCCCATCGAATCGATTGAGTCCATCTCTGGTGCTGGTCCAGAATATACCTGTTTTGTCTATTTGAAAGTGCCCATTAAATTCGTTTGAAAGGCCTTTGGTTTGATCTAATTGTTGAAAATTCAGACTTTGCTTTTGCCCTAGGAGGGAAAAAAACTGGAGTAAAATTAGTAGTATTAATATGGGTAGCTTTAGTCTGATCATTTTTAAGGGAATAGACTAAAGCTACGGAAAAGATTTGAAATTCAATAATAATTTTTAAAGCCCTAATTGAAGAGAATAGGAAGTTTATATTCCTTTTAATTTGGTAATTCCCGATAGATTTGCTATCAAGACCTTCTTCCATCTTGGAGGATATACTATCCCACTGCCTAGTATTGCATTTTGGTTACCATTAACCTGATAATGAGTAATCTTATTCTGATTGTTAACCGGAAGAATCAAGTATGTAATTAAATTTCCCGCAGCAACTCCTTCAGTGCCGCTGTTTTTGGCATATAATATTATTGGATATAAGCATAGTCGATCCCAATTATTTATTTTATCTGTAAATAAATTGGTTTTGTTTAAATCTTGAACAGGGAAAAAAACTCTAATAATTTTTTCAAGAGGTTTTTGATTTTTATCTTTTTTAGGGTATTTAATTATGGCACCAGGTATATCAAATCCATGAGCCCATTTTAAAAACTTTGTAGAAGAAGACCTCTGGGAACCAAATTGGGTAGCCTTACTCCAAGTTATATTTTTTTCACTACTTAAAAAAAAGGAAGTTTTGCTAAAGTCAAATTTTGTTTCTTCCGTAATAGATGTATCATCGACAGAAGGAGAAACAAAAAATAGTGGATTGTTTGGATCGATTTCTATAATAGGGTCATTATTTTTTAACCCAAAAGCAAATAATGAGGTTGTTTCATTAGTTTTTTCTTTAAGAAAAATAATTGTGAAACAAATAAATTCGCATTTTTTACTTTTTGCGATTTTTTCAATATCTGATTTGTTAAAAACACAACTTTTAAAAAATGGTATTGCAGAATGGGGAGCTCTAAGTTTATTATAGGTTTCTTCCTCCCACTCCTCATAAAGTAATTCATCTAAGAAAGGATCTTTCTGTAGATCTGTTTTTGATTGAAGAAGTATTGGAAATTCATAATTACTACTTGGGGCAACAGAAGAAAATACTACTTTGCCCTTGGCGGATGTTTTTTTCGGCATGATATTTTTTTTTCAAAAAAAAACAAAAAAAGACTCTTTTTTTGGATTTTTACATAATTCGCAGTTAATAGTTCACCAAATACCGAAAATAACTAATAAAAAAATAATGAATAATGAAATCTGATGAAGATATTCTTGAAATGGAATTAAAGAAAAGATTGTTTCCAAAATTAAATCCTTGGGATAATCATGATGAAAGTATTGATAAACATGATTATATTAATATTCTTTCCGAAAGAATCCCTGGGCAAAATTCATTCATGGAAAGAAATTCAAACCAAAATGACAACATTCCTGCAGGATATACATATTTAGGACAGTTAATTGCACATGATATTTCCTTTGAACCAAGTACTCTATCAGAACATACAAGATTTAGTTTGAATATACAAAATATTAGATCACCGCGTTTAGATTTAGATTCCATCTATGGAAATGACCCAGTTTCAGATTTAATTTATTACGATCAAACTATTAATCTTGGTTGTACTCACTTTTTAGTTGATAAAACTAAGTCAATAATCTATAAAAACAAACCGGAACTTTCTTATGATTTGCCAAGAAAGGTGCAAAGTAAAGACTTGGAAATAGCAATAATTCCAGATAGTAGGAATGACGAAAATTTAATTATATCACAACTTCATTTAGCTCTTTTGCTATTTCATAATAAAATTGCTGAGAAAAAATGTAAAGAGTTTAATTCATTTTTTGCAAAAATCGATAGTTATTTTAAGCGTCTAAAAAGAAAATATGATGGAATTGGTGAGGATAATATTATAGATAAGCCTTATTCCTTTTTTCGAAATGAAAAAGTTCTTTTGGATAAAATGAGTACGTCCATGTACAATAAAAGAATAAATACAAGATTTAAGGCTTTGGAAAATAATATGAACAAATTAGAATTTGCTTCATATGAGTTGAAGAAAGAAATAAAGTATCTATTGAGAAGAATAAATTTTTGGAAATTGGAGACTAGGGAAAGTTTTGATAAGGATCAGAATTTATATATTGACGAACTAATTTTGTATTATGAAAATGAAGAATATTTAAAAGTTTCAGAATTCTTTACTAATAACTTTTTTATGTTCTCAAATATATTAGACACAATTGTTGAAGTTGAAATACTTAAAAGAGTTAAAAAAATTTCTGAGGATATCATTAAAATACAAGTAAGACTCAAAAAAAAGTTAAGAAAATTTAGTCTTGAATTGGATTTGATTAAAAAAATATATTATGAGAAAATATTTTATGAAACAAAAAAAATTGTGTCATGGCACTTTCAGTGGATTGTTATTTTTGATTATTTGAGGAAGGTTGCTGGATCTAAAATAGTTCATGAAATATTAGCCTTTGATCCTTACGAAAAAGTTAAGAAAGACTATAAAGTTAATCGTAAAATATTTTTTTGGAAAAATTCACCTTTTATTCCAATTGAATTCTCTACTGCTGTATTTAGGTTTGGCCATAGTATGGTAAGGGATACATATCAGTTAAATCACGAAACCACTCTGATAGACGTGTTTAAATTAAAGCAAGTTAATAAACCAGCGGATAATTATATTGATTGGAGCTTCTTTTTCGAAAAGAAGGATCAAGCAGATTCAACGGCAACTAATAGTAGAGGAATAGACTTATTTATAAGCAAGCCAATGATTTATGATCTTCCTGTAGATAATTTGCAAAAAAATATTGTTTACAGGAATTTGCACAGGTCAATATTGTGGAGTTTACCATCTGGACAACGAATAGCGTCGGAACTCAATGAAATAGTAATTGATGATAATTTTTTCAAAAAAAAAGAAAGTTCCCATTATAATCTTTTAGCAAAGCAGTTTTCGAAAAAACTAGACTTCCAATATTTTTGTAGCAATTCTCCTTTGTGGTTCTATATTTTAATGGAAGCACATTTATTAGAACATGGTGAACATTTGGGGCCTGTAGGCGGCAGAATTGTATCAGAAGTGCTCATCGGAATTATAGAGGGGGATAAAAACTCATTTCTTTATCAAAATCCAAATTGGAAACCTAACTTTTTTGATGATTCTGAGGTTGAGACACCTGGTGATTTCACAATGGTTGATCTGCTAAATATAGCTGGAGTATGGGAAGGTGCTATAGTAAAAGAAAATAAAAAACCATGCTAAACTGACAACTCCCTCATCCTCCTCCCAACCTCCTCCTTATACCTCAAGGATACAGGCACAACGGATTGGTCCACCAATTCCAAATAAGCCTTGTCTCCTCTTGTGAATCGAATAACATGTTTTAGGTTCACAATATGGGATTTATGGACCCGCATGAAAACGGGATAAGGTTTTAGATCATTCTCATATCTACCAAGATTATTAGAAGCTATCATACGCTTTTTTGCATCCTGAATTTTAAATTCAGTGAAATTCGCCATAGCTTCCAAACGAATAACATTAACAGTAGGAAAATATAGGATGCCCTCATTGGTAGAAATACTCATCTTTTCTGGCAGCTCCTTCTTTTTTAACTTTTCGAGCGTTTCTTTAAGTATTTCTAGCTGTAATGATTGAATTTTTTCTAACCTCCGAACCTGAACTTTAAGAATGGCAGCGGATAATTCAGCTGAATTAACCGGCTTTGTTAAATAATCCAAGGCCCCAAAGCGAATGGCCGTTTGCGCATATTGATTAAAAGCAGTTACAAAGATTAAATGGAATTGTGGTTGAGGTATTTGATTTAGTAGGTCAAAACCACTACCATCCGGCATTTCTATATCCAGAAAAAGTAACTCAGGAGAGTGTTCTTTAATCAATTGAACTCCTTCTTGTACGTTATATCCAGAAGCCAGGATTTCAATTTCAGGGTGATGTCTCTCTAATAAGGAGGTTAGCGCGATGTGACTATCAACTTCATCATCAACTAAGATAGCTTTCATAATATGGGTATAGATGAAAAAACTGGTGATTTTCATCTAAATATATGAAATGTATAGGATTTACAAATAATGAAATATCAAAACCTTTTAGGTCTAAAGAATGATATCCTTTCATCCTAAAGGATTAAGTCCTTTTAAATCCTATCTCAACACCGTCACCGTCCCCTTAACCCTCCTTTTCTCCCCATTCTCAAACTCCATCACTGCCACCCACACATAGGCCCCCTGAGGTAAAAGTTCACCCTTAAAAGTGCCGTTCCAAGCTTCAGCCGGTTGGTGGTTTTCCAGTAAGCTGGACTCCCAGACCAGCTGGCCAAATGGAGAATACACTTGTATCTGGTAGGTTTGTAATCCTAGGCCTACCGGCTTGAAAACTCGGACCTCTTCCGGCCCATATTCCGGTGAGAAAGCATTGGGAGCAAAAAAGGTGGCGATGTTTTCAAATTCAATGGTTCTGATGGCCGTGTCCAGACAGTTGAACTGGCCTCCATTTTCATTGATGGCTGTCAGTGTAATGGTCAGTGGACCATTGACATCGTATTCATGGAATGGATTCTCCAAATCTGAAGTGCTGCCATCTCCAAAATCCCAGAGATAGCGACTGGCCTGGAAGGAAGTATTTACAAATCGAACATCACCAATGATATCTGGAGAGACATCCACCTGATAACTGAAATCAGCAATGGGAGATTGGAATATCTCTAAAGGGGCATCTAATCGAGTGGTATCCTGACATTGATCGTTGTAAATGGCAATCAATTCCACCGTATAGCTTCCTCGCCTTTCGAAACTCAAAGAAGGGGAGACTTCCTCAATGGGATCTCGCCCCTGAATGTTCCAAATATATCGGTTAGCTTCTATAGAGTTATTACTAAACAAAATGGATTGTCGTTCGCAGCCTTTGAGTACAGAAGGGGTGAAACTGGCCACTGGATCACCAAAGATGTCTATGATCTGGCTGGTGGTATCCCTGCAACCTCCCGGATTGGCCACGATAAGCTCAACAGTTTTGGGACCAATATCAAGGTATTCATGAGTGGGAGCAGTCAGATCTGTTTTTTCTCCGTCACCAAAATCCCAGGTGTTGTCAATATTGCCAATGGAAGTATTTTGAAAGGTGACGACCACAGGGGCTCCGCATACCTGCGGTTTGTCATATTCAAAAGCAGCCACTGGCTTCTCAAAGATTTCAATATTGAGAGTAGCTTCATCTGCAGGGCAGCCATTTCGATTGCTGGCCATCATTCGAACTTCAAAAACTCCTGGTTCAAGATATAGGTGAGAAGGGGATTCATCCGTTGAAGTGGTGCCATTGCCAAAATCCCAGGAATAAATATCTGCCTGAGTGGACTCATTCCTAAAGTTTACTCTCAAATCTTCACAACCAGCTGTTTTATCCGAAGAAAAAGAGGCGATGGGAGAGGCTAGTATTTCAATGCTTTGAACACTGGTATCTCTGCATCGGAAAATGTTTTCAACTATTAATTCAACATCATACCTGCCAAACTCGATAGGACTGAAAGTAGGATTTTCTAAATTGGAGCTCATCCCCTGAAAATTCCATTCAAAGGCTATAGCATTTTGAGAGGCATTGGTTAATAGGAGATCATCATAGCCCAAACAATATTTTTTATCCTCAAAGGCAAATGAACTGACCGGATCGGGGTAAACAAATATGTTAACAATGGAAGTATCCGAAAAGCAACTAAAATCATCAAAAGCAATTAGCTGAACAGTATAGGTACCTGGATCAATAAAAACATGACTGGGACTTTCCTCAAAACTGTCAGAGCTTCCATCTCCAAAACTCCACTGGTACCTCAATCCTGTATTCCCCGTGCTATTATTTAAAAAATTGAGGTTCAATGGACTACAACCATTGATTGCGGAAGGACTAAAGCTGGCCACTGGATTGCCCAATACCTCCACCATGCTTGTTACCGTCGCAGGACAGTTATTAAATGCGGAATACCCAGTAAGATTTACTTCGTAAAATCCAGCTGAATCAAAAACATGGAAAGGGGAGTTGTCTTGTGAAAAATTCCCATCACCAAAATCCCATTCACTTCCTGTAATATTGATGGAATTATTGATAAATAATATGCTGTCTCCTGCACATACAAAATCAGAATGCATAAAATCTACTTCGGGGGCTTCCAATATTTCCAATTGAGCCGTGTCGGTATCGGTGCCACACTGGGAAGCAAATAATATAATGGTATGGATGCCTGGTTTGTCAAAGATGAAAAAGGGATCTTTTTCAGTACTGCCATCGATATTGCCCAATGGATCAATAAACTGCCATCCAATGATGGAGCCTGGTGTAGAAAAACTTTTCAATTGCAACTCCATTGGATCACAGCCTCTTATTGTGTCCATCTCGATAAATGCTTCAACATCTGGTGGGTAAACCGTAATGGTTTTTGAAAGTGTATCTGCTCCACATTCATTGGAGGCACGAAGGGTAACGGTGTATTCGGTCACCGTTGAATCAGTGGTAGTATAAACTTGTGCCGGAAGATCAAAATCATTAAAAGTCTGTCCTTTTCCATTGTCCCATTCCAAAAAATCGGGATCTCCAAGGGTAACATTGGCAAAGGAAACACTTAAAGGAGTACATCCTTCATCTTCGCTAATTCCAAAGCCTGCCAAAGGATAGGGACGAACCAAAACACTATCTATGGCTTGAACCTCTCCACATAAATTGCTGACATTGAGTTTGATGGCAAACATGGAATCTTTGGTAACTCGATCTAAGATTACTTCTTCTGGGACAATGGTGTCATAAAAAACATCGTCAATTTCCCAGCGATAACTAATATCATCGCCCGAACTGCGGTTGGTGAGTTCCAGTTTAAAAGGAGCACAGGATTCTTTTTCAGCTAAATCAAAGGCGGCCCTTGGTGCTTCTGTAATGAATAATTCCTGGGTGGCCTGATCTTGACATCCTTCCCTGGAAGTGGTGGTTAAAGTAATGGTGTAAGTGCCCCTTCTTCGATAGGAATGTTGTGGCTCTCGGACATTACTAGAATTTCTATCTCCAAAATCCCATAGATATCGACTTCCAAATTGGGAGTTATTGGTCAATTGAAAGGTTTCATTTACACAGGCCAAACCATCTAATTCAAATGCAGCCACCGGCTTGGAATAGACCACAAATTTTCGCTCCCTACAGGCTTCACAAGCATCTATCCGATCACTTTCTATACAATAAGTGTAGGTGTATTCCCGATTTAAATCCAATTGACTGATGTCAATCTCTCCTGTTGAGGCATTAACAATTCCTGGTCCTGACCAGGTTCCATTGGCAGGAGAGGCTCCTGGAAGGACATAACTAGTAGGTCCTTCACAAAGTTGGATGTCTTCTCCAGCATCAACTAGGGTACTTAAATCAATGATTTCTACTCGCACACTGGCTCGCTGCTCGCAACTGGTATTTTGACCAAAGGTATAGGTGTAAGTAAATGTACCTCCTCCTGCTCTATTTAAATCAATGGTACCTTGAGAAGGATTGATGGCTGGCCCTGACCAGGTTCCTCCATTTAAATTGGCATTAAGCTGTAACAGAGATCCGTCAGCACAAACGGTAGTATCTGGAGAAACTTGCAATTCCTGAGGCTGAATTATTTTAACAACTGCACTATCTACCACACTGCATTCCCCTCTGGTATAGGTCATTTGAATCGTGTAATTTCCCTGAGTCAAGTTTGCATCCCCTGCATTAAATGTACCATTTGAATTTTTTACACCAGGACCGCTCCAATTGGTATTACCACCACTTGGGTTGACCTGAAAGTTAAAAGCTTGTGGCAGGTTTACATCAAAATCAGCATCACATAATTCCAGGGTATCCAAGGTGTTAATGGATGGCAATTCATCAACTCGAATATTAGCCGAACCTGTTACCTGGCAATTATTGGCATCGGTGAATAAATATTCCACAGTGAAATTACCTGGTCCGGTATTCGAGGGATCAAATACACCTGTATTGGCATTAATTCCAGGTCCTTGCCAAAGCCCACCAGAAGGACTAACCAGGATAGCTCTGGGATCCGAGTCAATGCAAAAGGTAGCATCTTGTATGTTCACACTTTGAGAAGCAACGACTTCAATATTAGTAGTGGCACTATTGGAACATGCTCCATTTTCTATTGAATAGGTAATGGTGTAGGTTCTTCCGGCCTGAACTCTTCCTGGATCAAAGATGCCATCAAAGCGATCAGTGATGCCATTTCCTGTCCAGGTTCCACCGCCCACATTTGCTGTCAGCATAATAGGAGAGGAGCCAGAACAAACAGGATCAGTAATGGGTGTGATACTCACAGGAGTGTTGGATTGAATCTCTATTTCAATCGAATCTGCCTGAGTGCCACAAAGCCCGTCAACCTCAATTACGATCTTTTTAGTTCCAGTACTGTTGAATACAATTCCAGATGGATTTCTTTCAGTTGATGTACTGGGAGTACCGCCTTCAAATGTCCAAAGGTAACTCGCAATGGTTCCGGAATACCTAACCAGGTTGTTGGCATTAAAGGTGAAACTTTCACAAGAAGGATCTACTTCTCTTAATTCCACCCCGGGCGGGTTTAATATCTCAATTCTTAGATCAGCTTCATTGGGGCATTCGGCCGAGCCAGCGGAATATTTAAAAGTATAGGTGCCTGGGTTGAGTTTAGAGGGATCTAATTGCCCTTGAGCATTTATGGCATTTCTGCTTGCATTGCTGGTTCCATCCCATTGCCCACCTGGAGGGCTTGCTTGTAATTGAACAACCGCTGCATTTTGGCAAATTTCGCTTGGATTATTTCCCAAAGAAATTGGATCTGTAGAGGCAATGGTTACAGGTACAGATCGGGTAATTTCACCACATGGGCCATTTACCCTCACTGAAATGGTGCCCGATTGATTAAAGGTAACGTCCGGAAATGTTTCTCCATTAAAACTGGGGATGCTTCCATTTTGAAAGGTCCATTGATAAGAATCAATATCTCCACCAAAACTGGGATTTAAGTCTCGAAAACGAATAGTGGTTGGTTCACAAAAGGAACCTGGACTTTGTATGTTGGCACGAACAGGATCTCCAATTATGATGGTTTCTTCCTGTTCATCTGAATCCTGACACACGTTATTGGCTGCTAATTTTACTTTATACTCTCCTGCTTGTAAAAAGCGTACCGCTATATTTCTGGAACCCAAATTCATGCTGGTATCCGTAAATTTCCAGCGCAGAGTATCAAATGGACTAATGGACCAAACCGTATTGCTCCATTGATTGGATTGATTATTAAAGGTGATAACCGTTGGGGCACATTGATCAGCTGGTTCTGAACTGAAGGAAAAATTAGCATCAGGCTTACCAACAACTGTTATGGTTCGGGTGCTGACATCTGTTCCACAATCACTAATTGCTTCTAAGCGGACGGTATATCTACCTGGGTTTTGGTAAATATGGCTTGGGTTTTCTTCAATTGAAGTCGTTCCATCCCCAAAGTTCCATCGATAGGAAGTGGCATGACAACTGTTATTGGAAAAAAGAATCTCTGTATCCTCACATTGCTGATTATTGATGTTAAATCGGGCTCTGGGTTTCAATTTTACAATAACGCTACCAAGCTTCCAGTTACAGGATTGTCCGCCCCCTCCGCAAGCTGGACTGCTGACTACTAAATTTACAGAAAGCTGAATCTCACTGCTATTACTTGCACAAGCAATGGAATCACTAACGGAATATTTATAAGTTACGAAACTGGTGTCTGTTAAAATGGTATCAAAAAGAACTTGTAGGCTATTACTTTCTATAAAATACCAATGATATTGGTTAATGTTGTTCAAAGGGCTTGAACTTCCACTCCTCAACTGAAAATCTTCTCCTTCACAAATAATGGCTTCTTCACCAGCTACTAAACTCCAATTGGCCTGAATAGTCCCACAGTCTGTTTGCAGGCATTGATCGATCTGACCAAAACTGATTGTTGTTCGGGTTATGAGAAGGAGTAATATGTAAAATAATTTTTTCATTTGAATTAATATTCTCTTAGAGTGGTCAATCCAGTTGCATCGCAACTGGATTGACCACTCTATCATATATCATTTACTGCCATATATTCTGATACATCTTTTTCCTTCCTGGTGAAAAGGCAGCAGTTGGGCATTTAGCACCTTTAGAATAGGGAACCTCATCATCACGCCCCATTAATCTACAAACAGGACTTTTGGCCAGATGTACCGATACTGAAAGTTCAAAAATAGGACCTACCACATTTTTTAAACCACTAAAATTGTTGGAGTATGAAAGCCCTAAATCAATCCTGTTTTCATCTGAAACCAGTCCGCCGAATTCAATATTAAAAGAAAACCAATTGGTGGAATTTCCACTTAGGGTTTTAGGAGAAAAATGATATAAAATAGCTCCGCTTAAAAAACGATTAAATGAAGTAAATATTCCTGCCTCAGCATATTCTAGTTGTCCTTGTTTTTGATAAAATAAACTTGGTCCCATACTCCAGTAGGTTCTTTGGTTGTTAGAAAGGATGAATTCTGCTTTGGCAAAACCATTCCATCGAACCGGAATTTTTGTGCCAATATTTAGTATGGATTCTTCATTTCCCAACAATTTATTGCCGATGGAAAAGGCATTGTGAACACTTGCCCCTAGCAGTAAGGTGGTGGCCCGATCACTCTCTTCATTAGAAAGCCAGTTATAAGCAAAGCCAATGGCAGGAGTAAAGAAGACCTGCGATTCCCCTTCATTGGGTGGAACAAAATTGGTGGGAAGGTCATTACCAAAGATATCTACGGTACCGTATTTGGGATGTAGTTCGTCAGAGAAAATAAACTTTGAATAATCTACAGTTTTTAAAGTCCATTGAAAGGCTGCCCCAAACTTTAAATTATGAACAGAATTTTTGATGGTAAAGGCCGGTGTGCCGGCAAAGCGAAAACCAAAGTCATAAGACCGAAATCGACCGGAGCCTTCTTCATCAAAATTAAGAGAAAGACCATAATCAAACATGCTGCAAGGCATGCTCTCTTCCATACTTATCATGCCTGACACAAAGGGAGAGACATTGCTGGCAGGCCATTGAGATTTATACTTTGCATTAAAGGAAAGGGAGCCTTTATATCCAACCAAAGCAGGATTAAATATTGCTTCATTATTATAAAAATGAGCAAAAAAAGGATCTTGAGACCATAGTTTTCCCTGTATGCTTATCGAGATAAAAATCAGCAACAGTAGATATTTCACAATAATAGTTTTTATCATTTGGTATAACCAGCGTTTAAAAAGTACCCAATCATTTGGTAGAAAGTATAAGGTAGAAAGTAGAAAGACCTGTCCTTTTACTTTCTACCTTATACTTTCTACTATTAATATAAAGATGGAATAAATTCCACCACCCACCTATAGGGGAAATGAAAAATAGAAGACAAAAGCTTCAAATAGCCTAAAATTTCACTAATTTGTAAAAAAATTGAATGCCACGAAAATTTTCAAAAATAGCGATTTACTAAATTTTGGCTCCCTAAAATATATGCTCATATTTTTATATTTTACCCCCCAAACAAACAAAAATCGTTCTAATGAATCCGGTAAAAATTTTGATCGTTGATGATGAGCCTGATATTTTAGATTTCCTAAAATACAATCTTGTAAAAGAAGGTTATGAAGTAGCTACTGCTTCTAATGGGGAGGAAGGTATCCAAATTGCTGAAAAAGAAGTTCCTAACCTTATTATCCTGGATATCATGATGCCCAAAATGGATGGGGTAGAGGTATGTCGCGTTTTGAGGGGCAAATCAGAGTTTGATAAAACCGTAATCGCCTTCTTAACTGCACGTGAAGAAGATTATTCACAGATTGCTGCTCTGGATGTAGGAGGCGATGATTATATTACAAAACCCATTCGCCCACGAGTATTTCTCAGTCGGGTTAGAGCATTGCTCAGACGCTCGGATCGCCAAGATGGATTAGAGGAAGAAAATGTGATTAGAGTAGGGGACCTGGCAATTGATAAAGAAAAGGTAAGTGTCCTTAAGGGAGAAGAGGTTATTGAGCTTGCAAAAAAGGAATTCGAACTATTATATTTGTTGGTGTCTAAGCCAGGTAAGGTATTTTCAAGAGAAGAAATTTTTAACAAAGTGTGGGGCACAGATGTTATCGTAGGGAATAGAACAATAGATGTTCACATTCGGAAGCTCAGAGAAAAAATTGGAGATCATTACATCAAAACGATAAAAGGAATCGGATATAAATTTGAATTTTAATGCTTAAAAATCCAACACCAAAGCAGATCGCCCTTTTTTCTGCACTTTTCATTTCTTTAGGAGCTTCCCTAAGTTATGTTCTGATACAAGGTGTAGACCTAAGTGTTCAACCATGGATAGAGGTAGTTATTTGGTCTTTTCTAATTTTTGCGATTTCCTATTTCACAGCAGTTTATTACTTACGCAGATATATTTATCGTAAGATTAAACTGATCTACAAAACGATTCATAAAGAAAAATTATCTGCCGACAAAAAAGAGCAAACCAAAGAAATTGATTTGGATAGCCATATTATTGATGATATGGAAAAAGAAGTAGAAGAATGGGCCAACAGCCAAAAGCAGGAAATCATTAGATATAAAACTTGGGCTGAATACCGAAGGAAATTTGTCGGAGATATTTCGCATGAATTAAAAACTCCTATTTTTAATGTGCAAGGTTTTGTTCATTCTCTGCTGGATGGGGCCCTTGAAGATGAAACCGTTAACCGCCAATTTTTAAAAAAAGCAGCTAAAAATATCGACCGATTGCAAAATATCGTTGAAGATCTTGAATCCATCTCTCGACTTGAATCTGGAGAAATGCTCCTGGAATTGCAGGTTTTTGATTTAAAAGAATTGGTAGAGGATATATTTGAGGATTTTGATTTTAAAGCAAAAGAAAAACGGGTTAAACTGGAATTCAAAGATGGTGCTTCACAAGCTTTTAAAGTTAGAGCAGATCGTGATACCATCCGTCAGGTGATTAATAACCTGGTCCATAATTCAATTAAATATGGAAATCCAGGTGGTAATACCAAGGTAGGGTTTTATGATATGGACAAGAATATCCTGGTTGAAGTAGCCGATAATGGGATTGGCATTCCCAAAAAACATCTCAATCATGTATTTGACCGCTTTTATCGCGTCGATAAAAGTCGATCCAGAATCCAGGGAGGTTCCGGCTTAGGATTGTCAATTGTTAAACACATTGTAGAGGCCCATAATCAAACCATTAACGTAAGAAGTACTCCGCAGCTGGGTTCTACTTTTGGATTTACCCTGGAAAAAGCATAATTCTTCTAATAGCTTTACTTTTCTTCTGAGCTTTTGCAGCTCCTCAGTTTTCTTAAATTAAAAACTCACCTATATTTGTAGCCGAAACTGAATAAAAGTACCTGAGCGGATGATATCAGCTACCGATCTTTTTATAAAATATGGAGATAGAGTCTTATTAAACAAAGTTAACTTTGTTATAGGTGACCGTGACAAAATTGGTCTGGTCGGAAGAAATGGAGCCGGCAAGTCTACCATTTTGAAAATTATTGCTGGATACATTGGACCTCAGGAAGGGAAAGTTAGTAGACCTGGTAATTCAACTCTTGGTTTTTTGCATCAGGAAATGGACCTTCCAATGGGGCGGTCTGTAAAAGCAGAAGCCATGCGTGCTTTTGATCAGATTAAGGAAATGGAAAAGCGCATTGCTTCCATTAATGAGGAAATTGCTTCCCGAACCGATTATGACAGCCCGGAATATGCCAAATTATTAGAAGAATTTTCTGATTTGAATAATCGCTTTCAATTAATTGGAGGGCAATCTATTGAAGGACAAACCGAAAAAGTTCTTAAAGGACTGGGCTTTAAAGATGAGGATATGGACCAGCTGACTGAAACCTTCAGTGGAGGCTGGCAAATGCGCATTGAGTTGGCCAAAATGTTGTTACAACAACCAGATTATCTGCTCCTGGATGAGCCTACCAATCACCTGGATATTGAATCGATTATTTGGCTGGAATCCTTCTTGAAAGACTACCCCGGAGCTGTGATCGTCATTTCTCACGATAAAGAATTTCTGGATAACATTACTGAAAGAACAATTGAGATTGAATTGGGGAACCTTTTTGATTATAAAGCCTCCTACTCTAACTTCGTTCAACTTCGTGAAGAAAGACGGGAAAAACAAAGGGCTGCTTTCGAAAACCAACAGCGTGTGATTGCGGAAAAAGAAAGAACCATTAACCGGTTTATGGCCAAAGCTACGAAGACGAAGATGGCACAGTCCATGAAAAAACAGCTGGACAAGATGGAGCGCATAGAAATTGATGAGGCCAATCTTAGTGGAATGCGCCTGAATTTTCCTGAAGCACCAAGATCTGGTCAAGTGGTAGTTGACGTCAAAAATCTGGTCAAGCGATACGATGATAAATTGGTTTTGAATGAAGTTGATCTTACCTTAGACAGGGGTGATCGTATAGCCTTTGTTGGACAGAACGGCCAGGGAAAAACTACCCTGGCAAAAATTATTGTGAATGAACTAAACTTAACTGATGGGACTTGCAAATTAGGGCATAATGTAAGCATTGGCTATTATGCCCAAAACCAATCTGAGGGCATGCATCCTAATCAGACTTTGTTAGAAACCATGGAAGCGGCTTCTCCACCCGAAATGCGGACTAAGCTGAGAAATATCTTGGGTGCCTTTATGTTTAGTGGTGAAGATGTGGATAAAAAAGTGTCGGTCCTTTCTGGAGGTGAAAGAGCTCGATTGGCCCTGGCCTGCTTGTTGCTTCGACCTTTTAATTTGCTGGTTCTGGATGAGCCTACCAACCACTTGGATATTATTTCAAAAGATATCCTCAAAAGAGCACTTGATGATTATAAGGGAACCCTAATTGTCGTTTCCCATGATCGGGAATTTTTAAGCAATTTAACCAATCGTACCCTGGAATTTAGGGATCGACAATTATTTGAACATATCGGTGATGTAAATGCATTTTTGGAAAAAAGAGCGATGGATAGTATGAGAGAGGTGGAATTGAGAAATTCAACACCGGCAAAGACTTCTGAAAAATCCAGTAAAAAATCACTTTCTTACGAAGAGCGTAAAAAATTGATGAGACAACTGAGTAATTCTGAGAAGAAAATTGAAAAGCTCGAAGAAAAAATTGCAGATCTGGAAAGCAAAATGGCTAAACCTGAATTTTTTGAGTCACCAGATGCCGAAAAAGAAATGAAGCAGTATAATGAATTTAAAAAGGAGTTAGAAGAAGAAATGGAAATTTGGGAATCCACCAGCCTAGAATTAGAAGATTAATTGCTTTTGGATGACTTAGGCTATTAAACATAAGAATGACATAAAGATATTTACACTTTTTCAAATTTAGATAATAGTTTACTGGCCCTAAAATTAGGTCTTTGTGTCGCAGCTACGCCGCTTAGACTAGCTTATTTTCCCGCCTTGGGTTAGCACCCAAGGCCAATGTATGACACCGCTACGCGGTTTTATTTTGCGAATATTAAGCCGCCTGGCGGCGATACCCATCAACCTTGAGTGACAACTCAAGGTTTTTAGTCAATTTAAATAATCCAAGCGGCGTAGCTGCGACACTCAGTAAGCTTTATAATTTGCAGAGGGTTCATAACTTTATGTCACTTTTTGTCTATAACTCTAAGTCATCCAACATTACATAATACCAATACTTAATACTATGCTATTACAGGTTGATACTACCAGTGCAGGCTATCAAATAGGCTACCAAATAGGGAGTTGGCTGCCTTTTTTGTTTGTTGTTCTTATTTTCGCAGCCATCATTTATAACCGATATTCTTTTAAGAAAAAGAGCGAGTAGTAGGAATCAAAAGAGAGGAATCGCCATAGCTGAGGAACCTATATTCATTTTCAAGGGCTTCCTGATAAACCTTTCTCCAATCCTCTCCAATAAATGCTGCTATCAATAAAATTAAGGTACTTTGCGGCATATGATAATTTGTGATGAGTCCTTTGCATACCCTAAACGGGTATCCAGGAAAAATGAAAATTTCGGTTTTCCCATGGATGGCTTTTAGATTCTCAGCCTCCATTTTTTGCTTAAGGTTAGTGAATACTTCCCTGAAAGAAGGAAGATCTTCCCTTTTAAACTGATAGGGATACAGTTTGGAAACAACAAAATCGTTTAGGCCAATATTTTCCTTCAATATTTTCATTCCATGCCAATAGAGAGATTCCAGAACACGCATGGATGTAGTCCCCACGGCAATTATATTACCTTCTTTTGCCAATAAATTCTCAATGTTTTGAATAGAAATGATGATTTCTTCCGAATGCATTTTGTGATCCCGGACTTGTTCTTCTTTGATGGGTAAAAAAGTACCTGCCCCTACATGCAGGGTTACAAAATCCCAATGAATACTTTTTGACTTTAGGGAGGAAAAAACGTCCTCAGTGAAATGCAGACCTGCAGTAGGGGCAGCCACGGCCCCTTTTTCTTTTGAATATATAGTTTGGTATTGGATTAAATCTGCATCAAGTGCATCTCTATCAATGTATGGAGGTAAGGGTATCTTACCAAATGCTTCAATAATTTCTGTAAAGGTGAAATCTGAGTGATCCCAGGAAAACTGAACAAGTGAGTGCTCGTAGTCAGCCCAGGAGGCTTTAAGACTTAGGCCCAGATCAGGAATATTTACTTCCAGGGTCTCATCTTGTTTCCACTTTTTTCGATTGCCTATCATACATTCCCATGTACAACTCTCCTTTGATTGCAAGGCCAATAAAACTGGAAATGGATTGATTGCTTCCAATAAGAATATCTGAATGGTGGCTCCGGTTTTTCTCTGGAAAAATAAACGGGCATTGATGACTTTTGTATTGTTAAAAATTAGAAGTGATGATTGGGGGAGGTGGCCTGATAGCTGATAAAACTGACTATGCTGAATTTGATTATTTTTATAAACCAAAAGCTTCGACTCATCCCTTTGAGGCAAAGGATGTTGAGCAATACGACCCTTTGGCAAATGGTAATGATAATCAGAAAGTTTTATATCTGGGCCAGAAGCACTCATTTTTAGTTTTTTGAAGGCCAAAAGTAAGAAAATCCAAACACGCTCATAGATTTCTCCAGGATTTTATTTGTGAACTTTAACAGAATCAATCAATCCTTGGTTATATGGAAAATTCAGGAAATGAAAAATTAAGAAGGGTTGAGGAATTAATCACGAAAATTAAATTCCAAATGACCACTTTAGTTGACGAGAGTAAGATTGAAGGACTTCTAAATACCTTGTATTATCTGCGGACCCCTTCAGAATTTAAGACCATAGAAGAAATCAAGGCTCAGGATAAAGAATGGATACCCCATGAGGTGGAAAATGACTTTAAAAAAATGATATCTCAACTTGTGCTGGCTAAAAGCATTCCCGAAGTTGAAATTGGTGTAGAAAAAGGAATTGATTTATTGGAATGGATAAGAAAGGATGAAAAAAGACCTAATGTCATAAAAGCTCCCCGCGAGCACAAAAAAAATGAAACAATAAGAGGTAATCTGTCAGAATACAACTTGAAAAAACTGTTTCAAAAAATCCAAAATGAAGGCTATAGTGACAACGTATTAATTTTACGCTTAGATAATTCGAGGAATTATTATTTACAGTTTTTAGCTGCCAAAAATAGTAATATGATTTTTTGTGAAGCTGTTAGCAATTTTTACCTGACTGAAGAACATGCTTTAAGCAAAAAGAAGCAAATGGCATTAATAAACAACGGTTGGGAGCCTCCTATCAGTTATGAAGAAAAATCAAATTATTACAGAGAACAAAACCTGAATATGGAAAATAATTGGCTAGCTTTCAAAAAATTATTAGAATGGACAGCCCTGGAAATCTATAATGCTCCGATAAGCCCTAAAACTAGTTTTACACTGTTTTTACAGTAACTTAGCTCAAGCGGTATGCAGGTAATTTAAAATTAATTATTTTGTTTAGACTAATCACTTATTCTTACTTAATGCACTAATCGTATGAAAACCAAAACTTATTTGCTACTTGTTGTGGCATTGCCTTTTTTACTTCAATCTTGTAATGAATCCGAATCCATAAGTTCTTCTCCCTTTAAATTTGAAATTTCTTTTCCAGCATCTCTTCATGATGGTCCATTGACAGGCAGAATGTTTGTTGCTTTTGGAGAAAATAATGAACGAGAACCTCGGTTACAGGTTGGCCGTTATGGAGTACAGTTTTTTGGTATTGATTTTGAAAACTTGATGCCTGGCGAAAAAATAGTCATTGACGGCGCGACTTTGGGATATCCTCAAGAAGCTTTGGGGGATGTGCCAGCTGGAAAATACTATTTACAGGCTGTTTTGAATAAATACACTGAATTTAAAAGATCTGATGGAAAAACCCTGTGGATGCATATGGATCAGTGGGAAGGACAAAATTGGCGTCGCTCTCCAGGTAATCTAATTAGCAAAGTAGTGGAATTTGATTTTAACCCAGCACACAATGAAACAGTACACCTTGAAATGTCTTCAGAAATACCTCCCATTGAATTGCCTGAAGATACCAAATGGGTGAAGCGATTTAAAATACAAAGTGATATCCTTACCGAATTTTGGGGCCATCCCATCTACCTTGGAGCTACCATGCTTTTGCCAAAAGGGTATGAGGAAAATCCCGATGCCAGGTATCCCACTGTGTATCATCAGGGACACTTTTCAATGCGAGCACCCCTTGGCTTTAGAGAAGGTAGCGATTTGTATGAAGCCTGGATGTCTGATGATTTTCCTAGGTTTATTGCGGTCACCTTACAACATCCCACTCCCTATTTTGATGATTCTTATGCCGTGAATTCTGCTAATAATGGCCCTTTTGGCGATGCCATACACCAGGAACTAATTCCTGAAATAGAAAAGAGATTCAGGACCATCCAGGCTTCCTATGCACGCTTGCTTACAGGAGGTTCAACTGGTGGCTGGGAATCCTTTGCGCTGCAGGTTTTTTATCCAGATTTTTATGGTGGAACCTGGTCATTTGCCCCTGATCCCCTGGATTTTCGCAATGTAGAGGGGATTGATATTTACGAAGATGAAAATGCCTTTTTTAGAGATAAGGGATTATATAAAACCCCCATCATAAACACCAGAGAACCTGCAACAGGCGCTGTACGACTTACCTCTGAACAACGAAACCTCATGGAACTGGTTAATGGAACAAAGGGGCGTTCCGGACAACAATTAGATATCTGGAGTGCTGTTTTTGGACCAGTAGGGGATGATGGATATTTTAAACCTTTATTCGATAAACGAACTGGAGTTATGGACCCGGAAGTGGCTGAATATTGGAAGGAAAATTATGATTTACGTCATCATTTGGAAAAAAATTGGGCAACTCTTGGACCCAAACTAAAGGGTAAACTGCATGTTTATTGTGGGCACATGGATAATTTCTTTTTAAATGTAGGGGTATATCATATGGAAGAATTTTTGGAAAGCACCACAGATCCGTATTATGATGGTTCATTTACCTACGGTGCTCGAGGAGGTCATAGCTGGAGGCCTTATGACTATGATGAATTATTAAAAATCATGGCCAAACATATTCAAGATAATGCTCCTCATGGAATAGATCAAAAAGATTGGTTGGATTAATTTAAGAAATGTATGTTCCATCCCAAAAATGTTGGAATTTATTGCAGTTTCATTCTTAATCAACAAAAAAGGAGACAAACAGAGACAAATAACTGCCTTCGGCAGTCAGGGGAATAAGTAGAGATATTTAGGTTTTTATGTTAATAATTTTCTAGAATTAATTGGTCAACCCATAGAAGTCTGGACAATTCATATAAACGGTTAATGGATAAGACAATTTGTCTCTATTTGTCTCAATTTGTCTCCCTGACTGCAGAAGGCAGTTATTTGTCTCTGGATCTGAGATCAATTCTTGTGAATAATTTTAGAAAATTTAGTATGAGCCATGATTATCAAGTTAGACTAGCTCTAAAACTTGGTGCCATTCTATGTTTTGAAGCTTGTTCGTAAGCATAAGCAATTTTTAGGAGCACTGGTTCAGAAAAGGCAGTACCGAAAAATGAAATACCAAAAGGCAGGCCATTTACATTTCCTACCGGAACGGTAATGTTAGGATAACCTGCTCTGGCAGCAGGCGAGGAGCTTCCTCCTCCAAAATGATCACCGTTTATTAGGTCAGTGCACCAGGCAGGACCTCCTGTTGGTCCTATTAATGCATCTAACTGATTCTCTTCTAGTAAGCGATCAATTCCCTTGCGGGATTGCTCAACCGTAGTTTTAACAGCTTCGAGATATTCTGAGCTATTAAGATCTCCTTTTTCTTGGGCAGCCTCTAATATTTCCTGTTTGAAATAGGGCATGGCCTGGGCACTATTTTCTTTGTTAAAAGCGATTACATCAGCTACCGTTTTAACACCGGAATCAGGATTGGCATTCTCTAAATATTTATTCACGCCATCCTTAAATTCATATAACAAAACCTGGTACCCTGCACCTCCTATGCCACGCCATTCTTCTACTGAATCAATGTCAATAATTGTGGCACCTTTACTTTTCATCAGTTCAAAAGCTTTTTCTAGAGCCTCATCTACTCCTTCATGAAAGCCCATAAAACTTTTTATAAGCCCAATTCTGGTCCCATTTAAGCCCTCAGAGTCTAAAAACTGAGTATAATCACTATAGGCTTTTCCTTCACTTTGTTGAGTTATTTCATCCCTTGGGTCTACTCCAGTTAAAGGGCCCAATAGAATGGCTCCATCTCTTACTGTGCGGGTCATTGGTCCTGCTGTGTCCTGGGTATGAGAAATAGGAATAATTCCAGAGCGACTCCATAGTCCAACGGTGGGTTTTATCCCCACAATACCATTATTTGAAGAGGGGCAAACAATGGAACCATTGGTTTCTGTACCAATGGTTAATGTGGCTAAATTTGCAGAGGCTGCTGCTCCAGATCCAGAGCTGGAACCACAAGGGTTTCTGTCCAATACATAGGGGTTTTTAACTTGTCCTCCACGACTACTCCAACCACTTGAGGAGCGAGTAGACCTGAAATTGGCCCATTCACTTAGGTTGGTTTTTCCTAAAAGGACAGCTCCTGCTTCCCTAAGCTGAGCCACAATAAATGCATCCTGTTGAGCTATATTCCCTGCCAAAGCCAGGGCACCTGCTGTGGTCATCATTTTGTCAGCAGTATCAATATTGTCTTTAATCATTATGGGAATTCCGTGCAAAGGTCCTCTTACCTGACCATTTTGCCTTTCCTGATCTAGCTGTTCGGCAATACTAATGGCATCAGGGTTAATTTCGATAACGGAATTTAACCCCGGCCCGCCTTTGTCGATGGCTTCAATTCTGGCAAGATATTTTTCAACTAAAGCTTTAGCAGTCAATTCTCCCTTATCCATCTTCTCCTGTAAATCTGTTACAGTAGCTTCATTAAATTCAAAATTATCTTGAAAATCTCCAGAAGGAGTGGATTGTTCATTATTTGAACCCGCTTTTTCGTTTGCGCAAGAATTAAGCGTTAACACAGGAAGACTAACACTTCCTAGAATGGTATTTCTTAGAAAATTTCTTCTTTTCATGCTTTTGTGATTAGCACTATGGACAATTATTTATTGAAAATTTTGGTTAAACTGGACACTAAATACATTTTGATCTCTTCGAAGTATATCTATCATTTCTTTTGGATCTATACTATCAGTATTAAAACTGACAAGCCAGTATGTTTTATCATTAGAGAGCTCTTTTTTTAATTCCAGTCCCTCCTGATTGTATCCTTTCGACCATGCCAAAGCTTCCACTCCACGGTTCAGTTTGACAATTAATTCATTTTCGATGGCTCCTGGAGGAAGACCCTCATCTAGTTTTTCTATTTGTTCCCAATTATCGGTGAAAGCCAATTCTTCCAGAATTTGTTCAATCTCCAAGACGGGCATTGGACGTTCTCTTTTTCCTGAGATTGTTTTTTGTTCTTTACCTTCAAAATAAGTTATGCTTACCGTTGCCATGTCAGCGATATTGCTTTTATAAACATCATCAAATTGCCAGAGATTGGAAGCAATGCACTTATTGGTAATCTGCTGAACTTTAGACTTGTCAATCTTTTTGGTAAAAAGCCCTTGTCGATCGGTAAAGCGTACTCCTTTAAACGTTACAATTCCTGTTTCATAAACCGTCAAGGTATAAACTGGGCAGCTTCCAAAACAAGGGCCTTTGGACATCTCAACAACCTTCTGAGAGTCTTTAATTTTTAATGGTTTGGTCGTATCTAAGCAAGCAGTACAATAAAAGAGTACAAATAAGATTATGATTGTTGAGGCTGATCTCATTTTTGAATGATATTGAGCAATGCATCGTAATCTGGTGATAGAATGATTTCTGTTCTATTATTTGCCAGACGGCCCTGTGGCGAGTTATTATTAGCAACAGGTTCGTAGGAACTTTTCCCAGAAGCGACAATTCTTGCCGGGTTAATGTTAAGAGCAATTAATTCCTTGGCAATTGAGGAGGCGCGAATAACAGATCTATCCCAGTTGAATTTAGGGTCTCCATCTGAATCTGTATGCCCCTCAATTCTAACTTTTATTTCAGGATTGGTATTTAAAACCTGAGCAAGCTGAGCTAATACACTTAGGCCACGATTATTGACCTGGTCATTACTATTGTTTGGGAAAAGTAAACTTTGAGCCATTTTAATAACAATCCTTCCATTTTCCTGGGTAATACTCAACTCGTTGGCAGAAGTTCCGTAAAAGGCCTGACCAATGGCTTGACGTAATTGTTGGAGTTGAGTGTTCACCACATTGATTTGATAATCCACCTGAGGACTAGAACCAGAGGTAGTATTCCCGTAAGGAGCTACATTATTATTATTTGCCTGGTTCAGTTGTTGTTCTCTTGCTACTAGTTCTCTTTCCAGGTTATTTAAATAAGCTTCTTTGCGGTCCAGCTCTGCTTGCTTGGCAGCAATTTGTTCTTCCAGGTTTTGTTTTTCAAAGGAAGAGTTGGAAACGACAGAATTATTGGTTTGTGCCACCTGATCATATCGCTTACGCAATTCCTGATAATTTCGGTTCAAACTTTGATTGGCAACAGTAAGTTTCTCCACTTCCAGAAAGGCCTGCTTTAAATAGGATTCCATATCTTGATTATCTTGCCGAAGATCCTGATTTAATGCTTCCAGGGAATCAAAATTAGCATATGCTGATTCATAAAAACTCTTTTGTTCCTGCATTTCAAGATATTTGCTTTGTGAAACGCAACCCAAAAAAACAATACTACATGTCAAAAAGTAAGCGAAATAAGAGATAGACCTATTCATAGAATATTTTTTATATACATTTTTTACAAAAGTAAGGTAATGAATTTAGGAGGAAATAAATAGTACGGCAATAATTAAGCTTTCATCCTGTTTCTAATTTAAGTTTTTTTTAACTAGGGCGAATATAACTTTCTTTTAAACTATTCGTCAAAAGAACATACAATTATATAATCAATTTATAAAGAAAATCAAAATCAGTCAATTATGTTATTTTAAGACCTTTTAAAATAAAATATTTCTGAAAATCTTACCTTTGCGTATAAATCGCAAATCACAATTAAATGTAATTCCAATGAACCTAATTTTTTCAATTATTCTTACCAGTATTTTTATACAAAACCCGATTATTGAGACTGAAGCGGCAGATCTGACCTTGGTGGCGGACCACCAAATGGCTAGAACAGGGCAGGAAGTTTGTATTAATATTTCCGTAGCAGATTTTAAAAACCTTTTGTCCATGCAATATTCTATTGTATGGGATCCTGAAGTGTTGAGTTTTGAAAAAGTCCAGAATTTTAATTTACCTCATTTGAATTTTAATAATTTCGGTACTAGCCAAAAAGAAAAAGGTGTACTTACCTTCGTTTGGATCGATAATGCCCTAAAAGGTGTAAATTTATCTGATGGCACCATCATCTATCAATTGTGTCTAAAAGTGAAAGGAAAGGCAGGAAGCGCCACAGAAGTAAAATTTAGCCCGCAGCCTACTCCTTTTGAAGTAGTAAACTTGAAAGAACAGGTAATAGGCTTGAATGGAGTTGCCGGAAGTGTAGTTGTTAGATAGTACAGAGTATTGGGTATTGGGTATTGGGTATTGGGTAACCTGTAATTAATGGTACTCAATACCCAATACTCGCTACTCACTACCAAACTAAGGTGTGTTAAAATTAGTAACAAAGCCACTAACTCTGTACTTCCTTCTTAAGTCGTTTTTATATCGAGTTGCCGAAGCTTGATTATCAAACATTCCCAGGATTATCTTATAATTCGACCTGCCCTGACCATCTTCTACACTGATGTATATATTTTTGAATCCTCTTTTTTCAAATCCTGCCAATTGTTCCAATAAATTTTCGTATGAATTTAATGACATAACCTGAACGCCAAAGCCCTGTAATTCGGGTTTAAGAAGATTTATTTTATAGAAATAATTAGAATATTCATTGCCAGTAACAAAGCCTCTTATACCATATTTACGCCGCAAATCTGTACCATAGCGCTTGGCGGCCTCTTCGTTGTCATACATGCCTATGATAATTTTATAGGCTGAAGCATCTGCAGGGTTTACGTTTAAGTAGATATTTTTAAAACCTCGAGCCTGATATTTAGCAATTTGGCTGAAAACCTGTTCATTAGTATTAAGGGCCATGACCTGGACACCATAACCTGGTGTAGTTGGATGGCTGACTGCCATTTTATGCAGGCCATATTTGCTGTATTCTCTTCCTGCAAACTCTCCCTCAACAGGCGACTTGGCCGTAACTTCGGCAGTGGCCGTATTATCGGTGTCTGCACTAGTAGGAATAGTGGTTGGAACCACTGTTGTAGGGCTGCTTGATGAACTATTATTGTTGTTAGAATTGCTGTTATTACTGCTCGAATTATTATTTCTCTGATCAGTTGAGTTGCTGCTGTTATTAGAATTGCTGTTACTATTAGAGTTACTTGCAGAACTGGAATTATTATCGGTATTAGTATCAGGAGGTGGAGGAGTGGACCTTGTTCGGGTGTTATTATTTGGAGAAGGATCCGTCTGACTTAAAGTTTCGCGACCTACTACTTCCACTTTTACCTGTGCGACTCCCACAGCGATCAAGTCAATCGTTTCGGCTGCGGCACGCGATAGGTCTATGATGCGCCCTGCTGTGTATGGACCTTTATCATTGACGGTCACAACTACGGATTTATTATTATCTGTTCTGGTAACCCTAAGCCTAGTTCCAGCTGCATGTTTTTTATGAGCAGCTGTCATTTTATTTTTATCGTAAGTAAAGCCATAGGCGGTGCGTCGGCCATGAAATTTATCATCATAAACTGAAGCCAGGCCATATTCCTGAGCTGATAAATTTATGATGGTACAAGTGCAAAAAAATAAAAGGAGGAGGAAGGGATTCTTCATGCTTAGTTAAATTATTTTCAAATCCAATAATATTCAAATATAAAGCAATGGATACAAGAATACCACTTAGTCATTAATTTTATGCAGTATCAGTCTTATAAAATTAAATATAGATATACTAGTAGCCCTATTCATACGAACGACTAAATAACAAATTAATTACATAAAAAAGGCTTGAATCCCTTGGACGATCCCAATAAAGATTAAAAAGTATCCAATTACTTTATTAGTGACGTTTGTAATTTTTGTTGATTTTTTACTGATCCGGTGGCTAAGGAAGGTAAAAATTAACAAACCAAGGAATTTCCCAACGGATACTCCTATGGCAAATGCAATGATGATGCTCCAAGGTTGACTGGCATTAATAGGAATCATTTGCACTGTTTCCAGGTAGGTAAGTACAAAAATCCAAAATGGCAAAGTTTGTGGATTGGCAAAAGCAATAAGAGCTCCTTTGAAGAAATTGGCGAGCTGGCTGTTGGGTGTATCTTTTTTCTTTTTGACTTTCCCTTTAAAAAGAAAGATAAATCCCAAAACGATAAATAAGATGAAAGCACCAACCTTTATTGCAGGACTTTTTGTGAAAAATTCAGCTATCCACACGCTACAAAAAAGAGCGACCATAGCCTGAATTATTTCCACCAGAGCAGCAGCCAGGGAAAATAAGACACCGCACTTTAAATTGTTGCGGATAGTCGTATCGACTACTGAAAGGTTTATTGGACCAAAAGGAATGGCACTGCCAAAACTAAAGCCCATAGCTATAAAGAATGCAATAAATGGATGAAGTGCAACCATATATACGATGTTTCAATTTCGGCCCATTAACTTTTAAATGCTGAAAAATGGTCCGCTTATAGAGTTTTCTTCCTAGTACTGTTAACTAATATAACAATAATTTTCTCTATATGGATTGATCCCATGATTAATATACTTAGAAAATTAATTGTTAAATAAAGGTCAAAATTACGAATTTGAGCGTTCATAACCCACTTTATGCTATATTTTCGACGATAATGCTCTTACCGGCGATGAAATTTCCTGCAAAATATTCTCCCTCACCTACAGATAATGCTTTAATTTTTATTTTTTCGTAAACTAAAGCAGGCCAAAAAGTGTATTTTTGTTGTTTGAAAAAAATACATGACTATTAACATATGAGTAAGCACGGAAAAGTCTTGGTGGCCATGAGTGGTGGCATTGATAGTACAGTAACCGCCATGATGTTGCATGAAGAAGGGTATGAAGTAATCGGTATTACCATGAAGACATGGGACTATGCCAATTCGGGAGGAACTCAAAAAGAAACGGGTTGCTGTAGCCTGGATTCAATTAATGATGCCAGGCAGGTAGCTGTAGATATGGGTTTTCATCATTTTATCATTGACATTCGGGATGAATTTGGAGATTATGTAATTGATAATTTTGTTGATGAGTATATGGCTGGACGTACTCCCAATCCCTGTGTGCTTTGTAATACCCACATAAAATGGAGTGCTCTGTTAAAAAGAGCTGATGCCCTTGGCTGTGAGTTTATTGCCACAGGCCATTATGCAAAGATTAAAGAAGCAAATGGGAGGAAATACATTTCTAAAGCCAAAGATGATAAAAAAGATCAGTCTTATGTGTTGTGGGGGCTGAGCCAGGAATGTATGAATAGAAGCAGGTTTCCTCTAGGAGGATACACCAAACCAGAAGTCAGACAAATGGCTTTCGACTGGGGCTATACCGACCTTTCAAAAAAGGGAGAGAGCTATGAAATTTGCTTTGTTCCAGATAATGACTACAGGGGATTTTTAAAACGAAAAATCGAGGGACTGGAAGAAAAGGTAGCCGGAGGACTTTTTGTCAATGCCAGCGGTGAAGTTCTTGGCCAGCATAAAGGTTATCCTTTTTATACCATTGGACAACGCCGAGGACTTGGATTGGCATTTGGAGAACCCATGTATGTTACAGAAATTCAACCGGAATCAAATACGGTTGTTTTAGGAACCGTAGACGAACTGGTCCGAAATGGTATGAAAGTAGGCAAGCTTAATTTAATGAAATACGCTACCTTGCCTGAAGGCTTTGAAGCAGTAACCAAAATCAGGTATAAAGACGCTGGTACTCTTAGTCATTTATTTCATGAAAATGAAGAACTAAAAGTGGAGTTTTTAGCTAATGTTCGCGGAGTAGCACCAGGACAATCAGCCGTCTTTTATGAAGGAGAAGATGTTGTCGGTGGAGGAATTATTTTAGGTAGTCTTTGACATAAAACATTCTGAATCAAATAAACAACTTACAGAATAATCCCAAAATGTCGAAAATGTTAGTGAATTCTAGTGCTCATAACACCGCACCACACTCCTTTATAATGGCCAGGTGTCTCATTTTGGGGATTATTCTTCTGCTTTGTTTTTCATCTTGTAATAAAAACAAAATTGAAGAACCTAATCTAGATTTTGGTTATGACTATTTTCCTCTAGATATCGGGAATACCTGGGTTTACACTGCTGATTCCATTATTTTTGATCCCATTGCATTTGGAACTAAAATAGATACCATCCAATTTTTGATTCGAGAAACCATCACCGATACTTTTCGAAGCAATAGTGGTCAATTAGTATACCGAGTGAAGTATGAGGAACAGGGTAAAGACAGAAATTGGCAGGTCAAATTTATTTATAGTGCCCAAATGGAACCTACCAGGGCTATTCGGACCGAGAATAATTTGAGTTTTATCAAAATAGTTTTTCCCTTGGAGTTGGGGCGATCGTGGAATGGTAATGCTTTTATAGATGAACAAAAAATTATAAAAGTGGCAGGAGAGCCTATAAGTATGTTTAAAGGCTGGGAAAATTATTCCTTCTTGGAGCAATTTGAAAAAATTGATGTAAATGGGCAATCCTTTGATGATGTATTTAAGGTAGAAATGGCAAATTCTGAAAATTTGGTGGAATTTAGAAAAGCTAATGAATATTATGCTAAAGGGATTGGCTTGGTCTTTCAGGAGCTAATAATCCTGGATACTCAATGTCAGGTTTGTTGCAATAAGGATTTGGTAATATGTAATGGGATTAGTTGGGAGGAAAAGGCAGAACGTGGCTTTATTTTCCGAAAAACCTTGATCTCTTTTCAATAATTTAGTCTAAATGGACTTTACAAAAATTGGACAACTAAAAAAAGCATATGGCCTGCAAGGACAACTTCGCGTTTTTATTGAAGAGCCCTTCTGGGAAGACGTCATGGCAGCAAATGTTCTGTTCATTGAATTAAAAGGGCAGAAAATTCCCTATTTTATTGAAAATATCGATCGAAAAAAGGGAGATCACATCAAATTTGAAGAAGTCGATAATAAAGAAGCTGCTACCAAACTTAGCAACAAAATAATTTTTATTCGAACTTCTGATCTCATTCCGGCTGAAAAAAGAACTAAGAAATCAGCTGACCAAATGACTTTTCTGGTAGGCTTTGAATTAGTTACAAAAAATGAGGGTAGAATTGGTGAAATATCTGAGGTCATTGAGATGCCAATGCAAATCATGCTTTCCGTACAAACCAAGGAAAAAGAAATATTAATCCCTCTTGTAGATGATTTTATTGAGGATGTTTTTCTTGAAAAAAAACAAATTGTAATGAACTTGCCAGAAGGAATTTTAGACTTATAAATTCAATATAATCAGTATTATAATAATCCGAATTTGTTTTCAAAGTTTATGATTTCCTGTTTGTCAAATGGAATTTGAGTGTTAAACGAATCTTGTTGATGCTCCTGATTTTTCCTCAAAGATGGAACTTTCTACCTCCAAATTCACCTTATTTCCTTGGAAATGATATTATTGAATTATGGCAAAATTAAAAATAAGAGGTAAGGATCTGATCCGTATTGGCTATCCAGAAGGACCAGCTATTGGAATGGCCATCAACATGATGTTGAAGTATCACCGTAAAAAATCAAAAGTATGGGTGATGGCAAAACTTAAGGAGGTACTTGAGAATCCGGATCAGTATGCCAATGATGAAGTTTTGGGGAGAATTGTGGAAACCTTAAAATCCACGGAGCCCAAAAAAGAAATTGAGCTGAAAGAAAAGGCAGAGGATTACCTCATTTTTGGAAGGTCTCAGATAGAAGATGGTGCCCTTAATCAAATGGATACTGCCATGCGCTTGCCTGTAACCGTGGATGGTGCTTTAATGCCTGATGCTCATCAAGGTTATGGATTGCCTATAGGCGGAGTGTTGGCAGTGGAAAATGCTGTAATTCCTTATGGTGTAGGAGTAGATATAGGTTGTAGAATGTGTTTGAGTATTTATGATCACCCTGAACCATTTTTGGAGAACAACCGCTCAAAATTAAAGGACATATTGGAAAGGAACACTCGATTTGGTTTTGATGCATTCGATAAACCAATGGATGATGAAATATTTGAGAGACCAGAATTTCGAGAAATTCCTAAGCTAAAATCATTAAAACAAAAAGCTGTATCACAGATTGGCTCATCAGGAGGAGGGAATCATTTTGTTGAATTTGGATTGGTTACCCTTGATCATTATCCAAATGCTCTTAATTTGGATGAGGGTACCTATCTGGCAGTTTTATCCCACTCAGGATCCAGAGGCTTTGGAGCAAATGTTGCTAACCATTATACTAAAATTGCAATGGAGAAAACTCTTCTTCCTAAGAGTGCTAAGCATCTTGCCTGGCTGGATCTGAATTCAGAAGAAGGGATGGAATATTGGTTGGCAATGAATCTGGCAGGTGATTATGCTTCAGCATGCCACCATCATATTCACCACAGGATTGGATTGGCTCTGGGAGAAAAAGCAATAGCCAGAGTGGAAAATCATCATAATTTTGCCTGGAAGGAAGTTTTACCTGATGGTCGTGAAGTTATAATCCATCGTAAAGGAGCAACCCCGGCTAAGAAGGGGGAGATGGGAGTGATACCTGGATCCATGACAGCACCTGGTTTCATTGTTAGAGGTAAAGGAAATCCTGACTCTCTACAATCTGCTTCTCATGGGGCCGGCCGGCAAATGTCTCGAAGAAAGGCCATAGAAAGCATCAGCAAAAAGGAGTTTAAAAAGCACCTCGAGAAACATCAGGTAGATTTGATTGGGGGAGATCTGGATGAAGCGCCTTTTGCTTATAAGGATATACATCATGTCATGAAAAATCAGGAAGATCTGGTAGATATCGTTGGATTATTTTATCCAAAAATTGTGAGAATGGCAAAATGAGTGCTTACCTTGCCACTAACGACCGAGATAATTATCGGGCTTGATATTTCGCAGTTCTTCCTTTACCGAGGCGCTTACATTCAAGCCATCAATAAATTCCAATATGTCATGCTCCTGGATGTTAGATTTTCCTCTTGTAAGCTCTTTTAAAGCTTCATAGGGCTTAGGATAGTTTTCACGCCTCAATATGGTTTGGATGGCTTCAGCCACCACAGCCCAATTGTCATCGAGATCCTCTTTCAGTTTAGTAACGTTAAGGTGTACTTTTCCTAATCCTTTGATAATGGATTGGAAGGCAATAAGCATATGGGCAAAAGGAACTCCAATATTGCGTAAAACCGTACTATCCGTAAGATCTCTTTGAAGCCTTGATATGGGAAGTTTGTTTGCCAAATGGTCAAAAACAGCATTTGCAATCCCAAGGTTTCCCTCTGCATTTTCAAAATCAATGGGATTGACCTTGTGTGGCATGGCTGATGAACCTACCTCACCAGGAATGGCCTTTTGCTTAAAGTAATCCATGGAAATATAGGTCCATATATCTTTACAAAAGTCCAATAATATGGTATTGATTCTACTAAAGACATGGAATATTGAGGCTAAATTATCATAATGTTCGATTTGAGTGGTAGGAAACGCTCGGTCCAGACCTATATTTTTTTTGATAAAATTATCTGCGAATTCATGCCAGTCAATATTTGGATAGGCCACAAAATGAGCATTGAAATTACCGGTAGCTCCACCAAATTTGGCCCGGATGGGAATTTCATTAAGTTGCCTGAGTTGTTCAAGAATCCTGGCCACAAATACCTGCATTTCTTTTCCTAGTCTGGTAGGGGAGGCGGCCTGGCCATGAGTACGAGCAAGCATAGGGACTTCTTGCCAGGTTTCTATAATTCTATTAATGGCATTAATAAGCTGTTGAATAAATGGTAAAATGGCTTGATTTATGGCGTGATCCAGGGAAAGAGGAATAGCGGTGTTATTGATATCTTGCGAAGTAAGACCAAAATGAATGAACTCTTTAAATTCAGATAAGCCCAGGTCATCCATTTTATCTTTGATGTAGTATTCAACTGCCTTAACATCGTGATTGGTGGTTTTTTCTATGTTTTTGACCTTTTGGGCTTCAGCCTCATCCAATTGATTGACGATTCGCCTCAGTTCGGAATATTTTTCGGGATCAAAACCAGCAAGCTGTGGTAAAGGAAGTTCGCATAAAGCAATAAAATATTCTACCTCGATTAATACCCTATACTTTATGAGGGCAAATTCAGAAAAATATTCTTGTAAATCTTTTGTCTTATTGTGGTACCTGCCGTCTACAGGAGAAATTGCAAATAACATATATCCTTTCCTTTAAATTTTTGGAAGCACAAATGTAATACAAATGATTTAAAAGAAGGTTTATATAAAACAAATGGAATAAGCAGATTATAAGAAAAACTTCCCAATACCCCAATAACCCAATACCCCAATACCCCAATACCCAATTAAGATTTAATAGGAATATTCAGCTGTTTTAAAAATAAATCAAAATTTACATGCTTTTTGATTAAATCAATAGCCCTTTTGGATTTCCAGGGAGTTTTAGTGTTGATTTTCACTTCAATCCGACTAATTTTCACTACGGAGCCATAGGTATCGAGTTTGGTGGTGATAACAGGGATATTGTATTTTCGGAAATAAGGATTGTTTAAATCCGCCTCATCATACCATTTAGCATGCCGACCATCACCTGTAACAATTACTCCGGAAAGAGGGGATTTGGTGAGGTTTTTTAATTTGCCAATTTTTTCAATTTTGTCAATGGCTTCATTCAGCCTTTTAATACTGGCTACGAGAAGCATATTTTGGTGGGTACTGAATTCTTCGGCATCAATCAAGGAACCTGCGATAATATCTTCGACTTTATTATTTAAACGATGACCATTTAATAAAACATTACCATGAATGGCCTGCTTTACCGTTTCCATAATGGGAAATGAAAGGGTAGGGTCATAGGGGAGGATGCCCAATAAAGGAAGGCCCATTCTTTTTAATGATTTTTCCAGATAAAATTTCAGGTCATTTATTTTTTCAGGTTTTACTTTGTTAACGATTACTCCAAGTATCGGCACTTTTTCCTCTCTAAACATTGCCGTACTCATCCATAATTTATCAATGGTCCTTCCAATGCCTCCTTCCACAACCATCACAACTCCGGCTCCTAACATTTTGGCAACTCTGGCATTTGAAAGATCAACAACACTTCCAACTCCTGGATGCCCAGTACCTTCAAACACCACTACATCATTTTGTTGATCAAGTATAGAAGCTGCTTTTAATATCCTGGAATTAAAATCATACTGGCTAGGATCTTCAATGTATTTTTTGGTAACTCCTCTGGCAATTATTACAGGACTATGCCATTCTGGATTCATTTCGAATCCAATTACTTTTGAAAATAAAACCGCGTCCTTATCTGCAATCAAGCCATTGTGCATAAGGTATTTCTGACCAACTGGCTTACAATATCCCGTTGACAAACCCTGAGACTTAAGATTGGCAATCAAACCCAGGGTAGAAGTTGTTTTTCCAACATGTTGGCCTGTAGCGGCAACGTATATCTTTTTCATAATTGCCCCATATTTATGATTATGGCTGACAATATAAGCTTATGTTTTTGATGTGACAATAGTATTATTCAATATTTTAATTTGAGATTTCAACTCAGTTTCCGTTTTATTTGTTTTTTAATATTTCTAAGCTTATTATTGTAGGTATATTGTTATTTTTGTTTAAATAATTGATTAATAGTGGTTTGTGAAGTAGTATTGTTGCAGTTGAATGATGTTCACGATTAGCAATGTTCGAATTGTAGAGAGAAGAGCAAATAAAAATATTCTAAACAAAGGATTATTGAAAGTATTGAACCTTTTTTGCAAATTCGCGTATTTAATTTCGCTTGTTGTGTCCGTTTTTCGAACATAGGGATCACTTTATACATTGTTAAGAATAGGCTATTTAAAAAAAAATCCTTTATGTTTACGCCTTCTTTTGGATTAGAGGATGAAAAAATTTGATAGGTAATTCCAGTCATTAATGTGTACTGGAAGAAAATCGATTGGAGTTTTAATTTTTATTCACAGGGAAAAGCCCCGAAAAGAGATGTCAAAAAATTTACTGATTGTAGAGTCGCCTGCAAAGGCCAAAACCATAGAGAAATATCTGGGTAAAGATTTTAAAGTAAAATCCAGTTTCGGACATGTCCGTGATTTGGACAAGGGAAATAATGCAGTTGATGTAGATAATGGATTTAATCCTAAATATGTTGTCTCTCCGGAAAAAAGAAAGGTCGTCAAAGAGCTTAAGGAATGGGTGAAAAAAGTAGATAATGTATGGCTGGCAACGGATGAGGATCGAGAAGGAGAGGCCATTTCCTGGCATTTATGTAAGGTGTTGGGATTGGATGAAGCCACTACCAAAAGGATTGTTTTCAGAGAGATTACCAAACCTGCTATCCAAAAAGCCATTACCAGTCCACGGACAGTAGATATTAATTTAGTCAATGCTCAGCAGGCCCGCCGTATTCTGGATAGGCTTGTCGGATTTGAATTATCTGGAATCCTTTGGAAAAAGGTTAGAGGTAAATTATCGGCCGGCCGGGTGCAATCAGTAGCTGTTAAACTGATTGTAGAGCAGGAACGTTTGATTCGCGCTTTTGAAACCAAAGCTTTTTATCGGATTAATGCCATTTTTAATGTAAAAAATGAGCAGGGTAAAATAATTGCCTTAAAAGCAGAAGGACCTTCACGCTTTGATACAGAAGGAGAGGCCCTGAATTTTTTGGAAAAATGTAAAGAGGCAACTTATTCCATAAAAAATATTGAAGTTAAACCTCTTAAAAGAAGGCCTACTGCACCTTTTACTACTTCCACACTTCAGCAAGAAGCTAGTAGAAAATTAGGTTTTTCTGTTAAACGGACAATGGTAGTGGCTCAGCGCTTGTATGAAGCTGGGCACATTACTTATATGCGTACCGACTCTACCAGCCTAAGCCAGATTGCGGTGCAAAATATAGCTCAGGAAATTGAAAAGAATTACGGCAAGGAGTATATTAAAACCCGTCAATTTAAAAGCAAATCCTCCAATGCCCAGGAGGCTCACGAAGCCATTCGCCCAACTTATGTACAAGCTCATAATGTAGGCGCAGATCGTGACCAGCAACGATTGTATGAGCTTATTTGGAAAAGAACCATTGCCTCCCAAATGGCAGATGCAGAATTAGAAAAAACTACGGTAAGAATAGGAATTTCTACTATTTCTGATGCGACTTTGAACGCTGTAGGAGAAGTACTAAAATTTGAAGGTTTTTTGAAAGTTTATCTTGAATCTAAAGACGATGATGAGGAAGAAGAAGCAAAAGGCATGCTGCCTCCTTTAAAGATAGGGCAAGTGCTCGACCTGCGTAATATGCAGGCCATGGAGAGATTTACCAGACCACCTGCCAGATATACAGAGGCAAGCCTGGTCAAAAAACTGGAAGAATTAGGAATCGGTCGTCCATCAACCTATGCACCAACCATTAGCAAAATCATGGAAGAGGGCAGAGGTTATGTTATTAAGGATACAAGGGATGGTGTAGAGCGAAAATTTACGGTCATGACCCTCCAGGATGGTAAAATTGCAAAGACTGAGCAAACAGAAATTACCGGAGCGGTAAAAAATCGCCTCTTCCCAACAGATATGGGAATTACAGTGAGTGATTTCCTGGACCAGTATTTTGGCGATATTATGGATTACAGCTTCACTGCTGGTATTGAAAAACGGTTTGATAACATTGCCTCAGGAAATGATCAGTGGACAGAGATATTGGATAACTTTTATTGGCCTTTCCATAAAACTGTTGAGGAAACGTTGGCTAATGCCGAACGTCCTACAAGAGAACGTATTTTGGGTAAAGATCCGGAATCTGGACGTACCATTTTGACCAGAATGACTAGGGTAGGACCCGTAGTGCAGATTGGAACGCCTGAAGAATTAGAGGAAAATGAAAAACCTAAATATGGTAATCTACAACCAGGACAATCTATTGATACCATTACCTTTGAAGAGGCAATGAAACTTTTCCAACTGCCAAAAACAATTGGAGAATATAAAGGTATGGAATTAGTTATTGGACAGGGTAGATTCGGTCCTTATATCAAATTTAATGATAAGTTTGTTTCTATTCCCAGAGGAGAAGATCCATTGATACTTAGTTTTGAAAGGGCTACTGAACTGGTTGAGCAGAAAATTAAAGAAAATGCACCTGTTGGAACCTATGAGGGAGAGCCTATTACAAAAGGTAAAGGTCGTTTTGGGCCATTTCTTAAATGGAAAAACCTCTTCGTTAATGTTCCTAAAAAATATGACTTCGACAATCTTTCAACAGAAGAAATGCATGAACTGATTGCCAAAAAGATTGAAAAAGAAGCCAACCGATACATTCATAATTGGGAAGATGAAAAAATTGCTGTCGAGAATGGCCGATGGGGACCATTTATTCGATTTAAGAAGAAATCGGTGAAAATTCCAAAAAATGAAGATGGTACCAGAGTCACACCTGAACAAGCTAAGGAATTTACAATCGACCAAGTAAAAAAGATGATTGAAGCTGAAATTCCGGATGCCTTTGCTTCCAAAAAAACAACTAAAGCAAAGGCTAAGAAAACCAATAATAAAAAATAAGCAGAAGCTTTAGGAACTAAACATTTTCTGCTGTTCAGCCCCAGAAAATGTTTAATTTACATATGGTTTTACGGTAAACACCGTAAAACCATATGTAAATTAATTTTTGTTACAGAATATTTATCAATAATCAAATTACTCAAATAATAAACGCATGGAGGATCATAAGAAACCGAAGAATCAAATTAATATTGAACTGCCAGAAGATATTGCAGAAGGGGTGTATGCAAATTTAGCCATGATTTCTCATTCACAATCTGAATTTGTCATTGATTTTATCAGAATGGTACCGAATGTCCCAAAAGCAAAGGTGAAATCCAGAGTTATTTTGACACCACAACACGCCAAACGTTTGTTGCGGGCCTTGGCAGATAATTTGAAAAAATATGAGGCACAACATGGAGTTGTTGGGGGTGCAGATAATCCTCCTTTTCCTCCTTTTAATTTTAATACTCCTAAAGCACAGGCTTAACTTATAGTATTTTATGTTTCGTCAGTCCTGACGAAACATAAAATATTATCAATTTTGGAAATCTATTAACTCTATTTCAAAGATCAAAGCTGCATTCCCAGGGATATCATTACCTTCACCAAACCGTCCATATCCCAGTCCTGACGGGATGTAAAATGTTCCTTTACCCCCTCTTTTCAAAAGAGTAGTTCCTATCTGAAATCCTCTTATGGTATTCACCAGTGCAAATTGAGCGGTTTGATTTCCCACTGTTTGGTCAAACACTGTTCCAGTTTCTAATAATTGACCCTTGTATTTGATGATAACAGTTGCAAATGGACTTGGATTATCACCTGTCCCTTCCACATCAATAGTATAAAATATTCCAGAATCATCACGGGTCGCCGTAATGTTGTTGTCCCTAAGATAATTTTCTATTTTTTCAATATCTTTTTCAAATTGAGTTTTATCATCACCACATGACCATAAAAATAGTGGTAACAAACAGATATAAATCAATCCTTTAAGTTTCATAATTCTAGTGATTTTATTAAAAGGCAATAAGTCATTACGTAACTGATCGTTTTTGCAAATGTAGCTATATTCCTTTATCTAATTGGCTAATTTGAAGATTTGATGAACTAATATCCTTATATCAGTGTCAGAAATCTTTTTTTTCATTCGATTTTGTAAATTACGTCCTATTATTCAATTGAACATATTCCAAAACTAACAGCTGTACAATGAATGACAATTTTTGCGTTTTTTTTGATGCTGGGCATGGTGGCCTTGATAAATTGGGGCGATACGTTACAGCAGGAAAAAGCTTCAAACACTCTAAAGGCACCTTCCATGGAGGAGGTTGGTTTTATGAGGGGGTTTGGAATCGTACAATTACCCAAGAGGTCATCACAAAATTAAATGCCCTTTCGATTCCCAATATTCTTATTAGCCATGAATATCTTGATACAAAATTATCCTATCGGGTCGACAAAGCTAATTGGTATTACAAAAATTTTAAAAAGGGAATTTTTATCTCCAACCATGCCAATGCCTCAGTCTCCCACAGAGGTAGGGGCTTTGAAGTATTTACCAGCAGAGGGCCTACCAAAGCAGATTCTATAGCTGAATTGCATTGGAATAATGTCAATGAACTGCTTGGTAAAGATGGTACCATTACCATGCGAATGGATACAAGGGATGGCGACAAGGACCGAGAGGCCAATTTTTATGTTTTAAAAAACACGGCCATGCCTGCTATATTGGTGGAACATCTCTTTTTTGATAATTATGAAGATGCTCTACTTCTGATGGATGATGAGATCATAGATAAATTTTCAGAGGCTCAGGTCCGAACCATAATCGAGTACATGAATACACTATAGTTTACCAGCACTAACCTAATAAGCAATAACTATTAACCAACAAGCAATAACCGAATTAATTTGGAACCTTTAAGCAATAAACAAATCGCCAAACAATTTCAATTCCTGGGAAATATAATGGAATTACATGGTGAGAATTCTTTTAAGATACGATCTTATCAAAATGCTTATTTAGCACTTCGAAAGCTAGACCAGCCCCTTTCTGAAATGGAGACTTCTGAAATTGCCGGAATTAAAGGAGTAGGTAAAGCCATTACTGGAAAAATCCAGGAATTGCTGGAATCTGGGACTATGGCCACCCTGGAAAGGTATAAAGACCAAACTCCTGAAGGGGTTCAGGAAATGCTAAATATCAAAGGATTTGGACCTAAAAAAATAGCGGTAATCTGGAAGGAACTAGAGGTTGAAAGTATTGGAGAATTATTATATGCGGTTAATGAAAATCGATTGATCGAACTAAAGGGCTTTGGTAAAAAAACACAAGATGACCTCAAACAAAAACTTGAATATTACCAAAAATCGAGGCACTTATATCACTATGCGACTCTACTTACGGAAGCGGAAAAGGTATTGGCTTTAGTTGCCTCTCATTTTAAAGGTAAACTAGCCTTTACAGGAGCTTTAAGGCGGAAAGCCAATACACTTTCTACCATAGAATTTTTGGCAGCAGGAACATCCGAAGAAATATCCTCCGCTTTAGGTCAGGCTGAGATGCAAAATATTGAAACTGGCCCAACTGGCATTAAAGCCATTACTTCTACTGGTTTTCCAGTTGTCGTGCATTTATGTAATGCCTTGAATTGGGGAAGTAAACAATTCAGATATACTTCCTCAGAAGAATTTTTAGAAAAATTTATTGATCATTTCGAGGGAATAGATTTTAAAAACCTAAGTGAAGAAAAGGAAGTTTTTGAAAAAGTAAACCTCCAGGAAATACCTTCAGAATTAAGGGAACAGGATTGGGCCTTACATCTTGCCCTGGATAATAAGATTCCAATTTTAATTGAGGACCAAGATATTAAAGGTGTACTCCATGCACATTCAACTTATAGTGATGGACTACACTCACTAAAAGAGATGGCCGAATATGCTAAGGAAATGGGTTATGAGTATTTGGGTATTACAGATCATTCTAAATCTGCATTCTACGCCAATGGCTTAAAAGAAGATCGACTTTTTCAACAGTTTGAAGAAATAGAGGTGTTGAATCAGGAATTAGCTCCTTTTAAAATCATTAAGGGTATAGAAAGCGATATTCTAAATGATGGGAGACTCGATTATGAAGATTCCATTTTGCAGCAATTTGATTTTATTATTGCCTCGGTACACAGCAACCTTAGAATGGAAGAGGCTAAAGCGACACAAAGAATCATTACAGCTATTGAAAATCCCTATACCACTATTCTAGGGCATCCAACCGGTCGATTGCTCTTGTCAAGACAAGGTTATCCCCTTGACCATAAGAAGGTTATTGATGCCTGCGCTGCCAATGGCGTAGCCATCGAACTAAATGCCAATCCATACCGACTAGATCTCGATTGGACCTGGATTCCTTATGCCTTGGAAAAAGGAGTCAAAATTGCCATCAATCCAGATGCACATAGTAGAGAAGGTATCCATCATATCAAATTTGGGGTGGCCTCTGCCAGGAAAGGTGGATTGAGCGCGGAGGAGTGTTTGAATAACTTATCCTTACAAGATTTTGAAGGTTATTTAAAGAAAAACTAAGCTATTTAAATACATAATTCTTGTTCAGGATAAATTTAGAGTCGTTGGGCTGCAACAGCCACCCAATGACTCTAAATTTATTCCTACTCCACTTATCTGATAACATCTACCTACAAAATTTCATTTTTTCTACCTTTATCTGTTAACACTTGATTTTTTTATCCGACTAAGAATCGATACAGGTTGGAAAGTTTATACTTCATCCTGATTCTTAAAATTTCATGCTTGGAATTTTAAGTGGAATTTCTATGTCCTCAATGCAGAATGGAGTAATCGAAGAGAGAAGGATTATTTTTTTGAAAGATTTTTTAACGGATTCCTAACGTTTTTCAAAATCAAGACACTAAGCAAATGAATAGGAAGGTCAACATACGATAAATTCCTTACCCAAAAACTGAATGAATGAAATACCTAATCTATTTCTTTACAACTGTGCTTTGTTTTGTAGGTACTTCATCCCTTTACGGGATTGTCAAGTATGAGGAAGGACGTATCGAGATAAATGGCATCGTTTTGTTGCAGGATAGCGAAAACGAAAATGCCTATTATTATTTGCCTCCATATCCGCGTCTTTCTGTTGATAATGAAGGCAATTTTGAATTTTTATGCATTAAATATGTGCATCCTGATGGCAAGGAATCTAGTGGAGGATTATTTCATGCGCTCATTCAATTTGCCTTGCCTCAAGAAGAAAAACTAGCATTGGAAGCTGAGCTAAAAAAGAAATTTCCTAAAGCTGTTTTGATGGGAGTTGTGCCCATGCGAGATGCCCTAAGTGATGGGGAAGAAGGTATTTCAAGCTTCAGAATTGTATCCTCCATTTTAAATGAAAATGATGCCAATCCTTTTAAATCGAACGTAATTACTTCTGGAAGGGCTCCTTTTTTCCCCGGCTCTAAAGCAGCACTAGCTGCCAGGCTAGATGCTGATGGTGCTACTTTATTATGGGAATCGTTCCAGGCCAATACCTCGGATGTTTCTGTAGTGGTCGATGGCTATTATGAAGCATTGGTTAAGGGATACAATGTAGTGATCCAAGCTGATTTGGAAATCGTTTACAATCATTTTAGCTCTTTTGAAAACAATCAGGCTTGGTTTACTAGAGACCAGGCTCGTTCTGTTCTCGATAGTATGGTCCAAACTGGGGATATTAAGATTGAGGTGGTAGATAGATCTGAAGGCCTAGGGATAAATACTAAACCTTATCAACAAATATTGGATGTCGTGACGGAAAAAGTGGTGGATATGATGTTTAATGTCAAATCTGGCTGGGCCAAAATGCCTGATGTAACAACTGCTGTTGAGCCTAATGAAATTAAAGAACGATACAAAAGAGGAGCCTTCGTCCGCTTTTTTGCCGGAGATGGAGCACAACCTTACATCCCTGATGATCAATTGCTTTTAAAAGAAAAGAAAGAGATCCGAAATTTTAAATTTTATTTGAATATGACCCAATCTACTACTATCAAAGTGCCGGTCTATTCAGCAGGAAATCTTAATGGTTTTTTTGACGAATTTAAAGATGATAAGAAATATTTCAGAGTAGTAAACCTTGAAGATCCCGTATTCCAAAATAGAGAACTTCACTTTCAGGTAGATGGTAATTTTGTGGATGCCTACAAAGATCTAATCAATTTTGCTACGGTCTCCATACGCAAAAAATATGACGATAATCACCCCTTCACTGGTGATCTCTTATTTAAGAAGGAAGATATGGAAACCGGGAAATACATCCAGTCCATAAAGTATCCAAGATTAGGTCAAACAGGTGTAGAGTGGACGCAATATGAGTATAAAGTATCCTGGAGTTTAATAGGAATGGATACCATCTTGCATACCCCGCAAGCAGATTGGACCAATAGTGATAATCCCCTAACACCGATTAAGCCACCTTTCAGAAAACTACTTTTAGAGATTGATACCGATAGGAGCTTATTTGAGGCTGCCGGCATTCGTTCGGTACGGATCCGATTTGCTTCCATTTTGGTTGGAAAACCACAAAATCAAAAAACAGTGGTGTTACGCCCAGGAGATAGCTCCGATACTAAGGAAATAGCGATATACCATGATGATAATAAACCCATTGTTTACCAGGTGACCTGGTACTCAAACAAAGGAAAAATTGAAGAAAACCTACAAAAATTAGAAGATGGATACTTGTATTTAATACCTCCGGAAAAAGAAGCCTTTCAAAACAACTAACGAATAACGATTAACCCAATAACCAATAACTATCAACCGATTCAACCCATGAAAGCCATTTTTAAAATATTATTCTTTTTCATTGTTTGGCAAACGAATGCCCAACCTGTTCTCATAGATGAAATGGTACAGGCGGGGGACCTAATTTGCTTCCCGGTTTATGGAGATACTACTCAGTATCGATATTTGCCAAGTAGGGGTAGACTAGCCATTAATGAAGATAATTTACCAGAATTTTCCTTTTTGCAATATGCAGTAGAACGCCAAAGTGAAAATCTGACTGGTTCTTCTATTACGGAAGCAGATGGTGGAGGTTTAGTTCATTTTTTGGTGCTGTACGATACGCCTGATAATAAGGTAAGGCGCGCAGAGAATGCCTTAAGACGTAAACTGAATCGACAGGATGTGGTATTAGCTGGACCAGTTAACATCACGGAAGGTACCTTTTTACTGATCTCCAGTATTTTGCAAAATGGTCAAGAGGAAAAAAAATTGTTAGGATCGGGAAGAGCACCGGTCTTTGAAAATTCCAAAGTAGCTTTTTCCTTCCTAATCCCACCCAAGGAAGCTCAATTATTGATGGAAAGTTTTACAATGGCTACCCCTGATATTAGTATCATGTTTGATCTAAAATTTGAGGGCTTAACTCATGCTTATGAGGGAGAATTGATCGTTGACTGGTCTTTAGTGGAGCAGGCCTCCTATTACAAACAAAATGTAGACGCCATCTTTTATAGTCGTGATGTAGAAGAAATTTTTGGCTCCCTAAATAGAACAGGTGCCATTCAATTGCGAACGGTAGGTAAGGATAGTATAGCGGATGAATTGATGAACATTGCCTATGACAGATTATTAAAAATGATGTTCAATCCTGTAAAACCAGAAGAAATTCCAGAAGAAAAAACAACTGGATTTTTAGAAGATGTTTTTGGAAGAAGGGGATTATTAGGTGGCCTTTTTGGAGGAAGTGAAGTATATAAAAAAAGAACCATCAAAACGGCAGGAAAGACAGTTGTCAATATCAACACCCGCAAAAACGCAGAACGTCATCATTTTGTGACTTTTAACATTGGAGACCTTTATAAAAATCATGGCGCCAATGAAAGAGTCTTCAAAAAAGTAGCGATAGATGACCCTACATTCCAACAACGAGAAATACTCCTCAACCTCGATGGCAGCCTAAATGATGAGTTTGAAGACATGCTGAGTAGTGTCAGCGTCACCATGAAAAAACAACATGCAAACGGGGATGAAACCCTGAGAGAAGTTTTCTTGAATAAAGAATTACTGAAAGATTATGATGGTTACCTGAAAATGATTTATCTCAATAAAGAAGATAAAGACCGACAAGCCTGGTTAGATTATAAGTACCAGGTAAACTGGCAATTCAAAAAGGGGAGTAGTTATCAAATGCCCTGGCAGGCTTCCAACACCCCGGTTATCAATTTGTATACCCCTTATAAATATAGAAATATAAGCCTTTATGGAGATCATGATCTTTTGAAAGACAAAGGAGTGATAGCCGTATCGGTAGAAGTGAAATACCCATTTTTTGGTGCTGAGAAAAGAGAGCGGCAAAAAGTAATGGTTGGGAAAACAGATATCGAATACGAATTAGAAGCAGTTTTACCCCTCGGAATCGAAACGGTTGACTATAGCATTACCTGGATTTTTAAGAATAGACCCCCTGTGAAAACTACTGGCAAAGATGAATACGGAGTGATTCTGATTGATGAAATTCCAGAACAATAAGCTAAAACCAAATGAAAACAATCCTGAAAACAATTTTGCTAATAGCTTCATTATTAGCTGTTAAAGACATTGAATCTCAATCTTTACTGGAATCTTCAAGACAAGAGATCGAACTTTCCAATCAACAAAAAGTAGTTCTCTTCTCCACAAAAGATTGTCAATCGTGCTATTATTTTTTACCGCTAAACTTTCGGTATTCTTTTAATACGGATAGCATCCCTGAGGTTTCATTTGTAAGCTGGAAAAATGATGATAATACGAAGACGATAGGCGGAATCCTTCATTTTTTGACGCTTTGGGGTTTGAGTGTCGAGCAGGAAGAGGAATTACAATCTACTTTGATTAATGAAATTGATTCCAATGGGGTGATTCTCGGCACAGCTTTGGTGGAAGGAAATGCTCCTGATTCAAAAATACAATTACAAGGCGATGATAAACTCACAACAATACTAGAAAATTCCTTGACCAGCCGATCTTTAGTGGCCACAACTCCTGGAGCGAAAATGGCCTTGTCATTCAAATTTGAGGAGCCATCTATTAAACCCATATTGGAGTTATTGACCAAGCCTAAAAAGATCAAAACCGAACTACTTGTAGAATTGAAATATCAGGTGTTATCTCAACATACTGGCATGCCTACTTACCAGAGAATCAAGATGAAATTACCTCTAGCTTCACTATTTAGTTTAATTCAGCAAAATCAGTGATTATGAGATACTTATTGTTAACCATATTGTCATTTGTTATGCTTTTCCCATTTGTTCTTGATGCTAATTGTATGGAAGCTAAAAAGCTGGATGATGTGTATTTAATAATTTATGCCACCAGAGCAGGTTTCTCCGGTCACGTTGGAATGGCGGTAGATAATTACAAAATTTTAGTATTTGATGAATGGGAAAATGGCAAGCTAAAAGTGCGCTATGATACCGTAAGAGATGGTTCCCTGACTTATTATGACCTGTGGGGCCCTCCTGAAGTAGCTTTTGGAACTTATAACAAGAATTTGAAAGCCCGATATTATAAACTACCCAGGTCCTCTGCCGAAGCTAGGATTACCGTCCAGACCTTCCTGCAGGATGGCCTACCTCATAGCTTTGATTATCCCTGTGATGCTTTGATCAGGATACCAACAAAACCAGGTGAGGATTATAATTTGAAAAATATTGTTGACACTATTCGTGCCCGATACGACTACTTTAATGTCAGGCAATATAATTGTACCGATTTTATCGTGACTTGCCTCAATGAACAGTTTAAAAAAGACCTAAAGGCAAAGGAGTTTATTCCTTTCTCCTGGTCTTCAACCCCAAATAAATTTTATCAGGAAGTGATCAAAACTTTTGATACAGAAGTACTCAAAAATCCTGGTCCCAAAATCAATAAATCATTCTACCAGGAAAGAGTCCTCAATACCATTTTATCTCAAAAAAAATCTACGACAAATGAAACAAATCAAAATTAGCGTAATACTACTTTTGGTAGCTATGAGCTTTCCGTTTATGGATTTGAATGCACAAATCCTGGACTCGGAAAACAAAGTTGGTATTACCCTTTCAGATGGAACTCAAGTTGTTTGTTATGGGCGTGCCAATACGGCTTCTTCCTATAATTATAATAAGTTTTCCAATGAATATTACTACCTGCCAACCAATTTGCGCTTGTCTGCAAAATCAGATGGAACTCCTGAATTTATTTTCATGAAATATACCACTGAACAGACAGAAGCTGCCGGCGGTGTACAAGGTGCTTTAATGCATTTCTTAATGGAATGGGGATTAACACCAAGACAGGAAAAGGAAGTTCAACAAAAGATTATGGCCAAATTAAGCGGCCTGAAAAAAGTTAACCCTAAATATTCTCAGGTGAAATCACCGAGGGTATTAGGTCCTGTTAATTTAAAAGCTACCGTGGAAGGGGAAACTTTCCGCATCATTTCCGGAACCCTAACCAATGAAAAATTTACTCCCAATCTGGTGTCCAGTGGAAAAGCTGCCTTATTACCAGGTTCAAAAATGGCCGTAGCTGCTTTGATGGATAAAAATGGAGCGCAGCTTTTATCAGCAACCTTTGATAAAGCCAGGTCCATAACGGATGTTTCATTGAATCTTAGATTCCAATTTGATGTATTGACTCCAGCTGTAGATGGGAAAATCACCGTCAATTGGACAGAAATTAGCAAAGAATTCCAAAAATATACTCGTGATTATGAGCATGGTGATGAAGATGATGGGACCATGCCAGCAAGTAATAGCTTAAAAGATGATATCATTACGGATACAGAAATGGATTCTATCAGTTCTTTCTTATTAAAAAGTAAATTGGTAGATATCAAATTAGACCAACTTCAACCAAATAGTCCTATTGCTCAGGAGGTAACCGAAGCCTTTATGGAATACTTCATTGCTTCTGTAGCAGAAAGACAATTTCAGTCTCCACCTGAAGGAGAGCCTTTGGAGTCTATCAAACCTGGTGAGCCTTACCAGCCAGACAAAAATCTATACCAGTACCATTTCAGCTCTACTCGAATCGCTCAGAAGACTGCGATCGGTATGGAAACTTATAACCTTAAATTGAGAATTCCTGTAGTTCAGGAAGTAACGCTTACTGAAAACTTAGCTTCCTGGTATGATCAGGTGAAGCATAATAGAAAATGTGTTTCTTCTGTAAACTTAAACGATCCATTCTTCCAACATCGCCAGATCCAAATGATTTTGGATGCGGAAGCGGAAGCTATGATGGGTGATGAAGTGAATGCGGTAACAATAGACGTACGTAAGCGAAGATCTAAAGGTCATGATTTTCAGGATGCCATCATCATTGATAAAAATTCAGTAGCGAATGGCGTTTTGGCTTCCTTGACTTATGCAAGAGGGGAAGACCGCAATCCCGATGCCTATGAATATCGCACTCAGTGGAGTTTAAGAGGTGGTAATATTTTTCCTCCCAATCCTACCTGGGAAAAAGGAAATTGGATGGGCATCAATTTAACGGCTCCGGTGGCCCCCAGAACAGTGATGTTTGAAGGTGATCTGGCCGAAATGGCGGATAGGGGCTATGTAAGGGGTACTCTCCAACTGCGTTACCAAAAATTTGGGAAGGAACATGAAACAAATATTCCGCTTACCGTATCTCAAGGTCAACCTTTGAATGAGAAGGTTATCTATACAGACAAAGATACCCGCGGATATGTTTACCGCCTGATCTTAACCCATAAGCGAAACGGCAAATTGGTACTGCCCTGGCAATCTAAGATCAATGATGATTACGTCTATGCAGTCATTCCCACAGAATTGGATGATAAATTATCCGACATATTTAAAGAAGCCCTTGATTTAGGAAAAGAGATCCTATCACCTAAAGAAGGGGAAGTAAAAGATACCGATGCCATTTTAGATCAGTTTAAAGAGATTTTTGACATTATCAGAAATTAAAGAATAATTAGATCTATCAATTTGACCGACGCTATTGTACGTTAATCAGCTTTAATAATTAGGATAAGTTTTATTACACATCCACTAAAGCAGTGTAAGTCAGTAACAGTCAGTGTGCGATAGCCCCTGTCTGCCGGAGGTATGAAGTGTCAAAAAAATGCAGAGAATAGGTAATAATCAATGCATGACTTTTGAAGTCAAATTGATAGATCTTTTCAAAATTTTTGATCTAAAAAACCAATAATGAAAACAAAAATATTAAGCATATGCTTAGTCTGCTTTGGATTTGTAATTAACTTATCTGCGCAGCCCATTTTTATCGATCAACCCATTCAGGCCGGAGATTTGATCGTATTTCCTCATGTAACAGATACGACTAAATTTTATTACCTGCCTAACAAAATAGCCATGGGAACCACCCTTAGTGGTTTACCACAATTTTCATTTCTGAGATACATTCAGAATGTAAAAACCACGCCAGGAGGAGATCAAAGAACAGAAGGTGATGGCGGGGGAATCGTCCATGCTTTGGTTGAATTAAAAATTACGGACAGCCAGTTATCAAGAGCTCAAAATGCCATTCGAAATAAACTGCAAAGAGAAAATGCCGTGATTGTAGGCCCCATTATTTTTACTGGTGGTACCTTTTCCTTGGTTTCTTCTTTTGCAGAAGCAGGTTCTGAGTTTACAGATCAGGTAATAGGAGTGGGGCAGGCCCCCGTATTTGTGGGAAACAAGGCTGCTGTGTCTATTAAACTAACCAAATTGGGCTCTAAAGTACTATGGGAATCCTGTCAGACACCTACCCCTGATTTGAGTTTTTCCTTTGTCATGGATTTTAAAGGGTATCGCTCTCCGATGCAAGCTAAAATTGAGGTGAACTGGGATAAAGTTTATACTCATGAAGAGTTTAGCGGCGGAGTGAGTGTCAATACAGGTTATGTAGGACTTGGAGTAGATATAGAGGCAGCCTTTGATGAACTCCGAGAAACAGGAGCGATTAAAGTAACCAACATTGGAGCAGATGAAAAAATGGAAGCCCTCATTGATGTAGCCTACAAGAAAATTGTAGATATGATGTTTGCCCCCTTTTCCATGCCTGATGTGGCTAATGAAAGCACAGCCCAGCAAATCATGGATGGTTTTAATGAATTCGCAAAAAGCAGCAGGCAGAATGCCTCCCTTGTATCTCTGAATTTTGCTTATGAAATGAAAGAGCAGAAAAAATCTGGGAGGTATACCATCGATTTAAGTAAAGCCGCTGAAGAAAGCATCAGTTTCCGTTTTGATGAAAATCTAGGTAGTGACATTGCCGAATGTACAGAATGTTTTAAGCAAGTCAATCTGGATGATCCGTTTTATAAGCAAAGAGAAATTTTAGTATCCATTGATGGCTTGAATACCGAGCAGTTTAGCAAATACATCAACTTCGTCACGGTTAGCATGAAAAAAGAGCATGGCAATGGCGAAATGACTTATGATGAAGTACGAATTGCCCAAAAGGAATTTAATGAAGCAGCCGGTAATCCATTTCGATTATTATATGGCTGGAAGGATAATGCCGATAATGACCGTAATAAATGGTTGAACTACGAATCGGAAACCACCTGGAGTTTCTTTGGTGGCCACACGGTCAATATACCCTGGAAAGAATCAGATCAGCTCGGTATGAACCTGGCTCCTCCCTTTCATCCTGTGGGCGTAAGTGTAGAGGCTGATCCAGATATGATGAAGGAAGCCAAGATTAGATTGGCTACTGTGAAATTCTATTATGATTACGGGGCCGGTGAAAAAGTAGAACAAGTTACCATCAAGACCACCGATGATATGCCTGCCAAGCTAGCCGAATTTATGCTCAAGCAGGGCGAGTATGATTTTGAATACGAAATCAACTGGCGCTTATTTGGAAATAAAAGACTGACTTCTGGCCGGAAAAAAACCTCCGATACCCTGATTTATGTAGACGAAATTCCTGAGGATGCTTATGACCCAAGCCAAAAGCCTGAGGAAGATAAAGGTAATTAAAGCGAATCCCATTTGCTATTGAAAAACTAATGAAAACAATTAAATTATGAAATTCCGTTTGCTTTATTTTCCAATGCTTGTTTTTCTGATTTGCATGCAACATGTGCTATCAGGACAACAAATCTTATTGGATAAACCCGTTCGAGCGGGTGAATTAATCTTATTTCCCGAAGTAACTAATGAAAATGTTTATTACTACTTGCCAGACAAACCAAGACTGGCCTTTCATCCTGATGGAACACCACAGTTTTCTTTTATCAGATATGTAAAAAACGAATTAACAGATGCTTCCAGCAATAATGCCATTACTGAAAGCTCAAAAGGAGGTGGGATCATTCATGCCCTGGTTGAATTATCAGTTACAGATGAACAAATAAGAGCAGCCGAAAGAGCTCTTCGCCGTATTGACGGGGATGGTCAAATTCGAGGTCCTGTAATATTTAAATCTGGAAGCGTTGCATTGATCTCAGCTGTAGCCAAACCTAATGGGGAGATGGCCGAGCAGGTCGTTGGATTAGGAAGTGCGCCCATTTTAGAAAATCAACGTTCAGCAGTTGCCGTACAATTAAATCAGATGGGCTCCAAAATTCTTTGGGAGTCCTTTAATACACCAACCCCTGATTTTACTTTCAATTTTGAAATGGAAGTGGAAGGGTATCTTTCTCCCAAAAGAGTATTAATTGAAGCTGATTTTGACCGGATCTATAAACATCGATCTTTTGAAGCAGGAGCTGCTGCCCAAATGGGACCTGCCCTGCTAGCGGCTGAGATAAAATCTTCTTTTGATGAATTGACAGATCAGGGAGCCATTAAAGTTACTCAAATTGGTTCTGATGAAGAACTGGACAAGTTGAAAGAAACAGCCTATAATCAGTTGATTAACCTGATGTTTGACAAAGTAGGTGGTACAGGAGTGCCACAGCTTAGTGAATTAGCCGGTGGTGGCCGAAAAAGTATGTTGGACAGAGCTACCGAAAATCTTCAAAAAGCAAGAGCGGAAACTAGCCGTGAAAATGCTAGAATCGATAACCTAAGAGCTCAATATGCGCGCCAGGAAGCCAATGTCAGAAATGGTGCCCAACAAAGAGCAGACGCTCGTTTTGCCAGCCAGGGCAGACAAAGACCCAATGTGCCCGCTGAACAAAGAAGAGCAGCACAAGCAGAGAACGCTGGTAATAATAGTGCAGGAGGAAGCATCAGTCCAGAAGAAATTCCAGAACGTCAGCCCATGCCAAATTTATCTGTAGCGGTTTCTTACCAAATGAAAGAGGTAAGAAGATCTGGTAAGTACACTATTGATCTCAATAAATATACAGAGACCACTCGCTCAATGCCCTTTGCCTATAACCCGGGCAATGTAAAAGCCGGTTGCGCACCCTGTTTTTTGGAAGTGAATTTGGATGACCCATTGATGAAACAAAGAGAAATCAATGCCACCCTTGGGGGGATTAATGCAGAAGATTTTGAATACATCAATTTTGTAAATGTTATCATTCAAAAAGAACATCAGAATGGCCAGCAAACCGTTGATGAGGTGAAAATCGATCAATCTCAATTTGATGAGAAAGGCAACTTCTTCAAAATGCTTTATGGATGGAAGGGCGATGATAATAGATCAGAGTGGTTGAATTACAACTTCCGTACTTTCTGGAGTTTTGAAGGCGGACACTCCATTCAAACGGACTGGGAAGCTACTGATTTCGGTAGTATTGCCTTGACCCCTCCAGTTGTGAGGAAACCAGTTTACATCGAGGTGGACGAAGATTTTATTTATGATGAGGGGGTACGAGGAGTAGAGTTGAAGTTCTACAGCCAGGTGAATGGTAAAACCACCCTCCAAACTGTCAATCTAAAAACCCAGAAGAATGAACTCTCCAAAACAGTAGAGATTCTCTTACCTCGTGATGTTGAAGACTACGAATATGAATTGACCTATTTCATTAAAGGAAAAGATCCAAAAAAGACGGAACGAAAGGCCTCCAATTATGGACGCATTGATGTGGATCGATTTCTATAATTGACTAATAATTTATTATGAAAAATACATCATCAATTAATAGATACAAATCCCTCTTGATAGTTGCCGGTTTGGCTCTTTGGGCTTGTAATTGTTCTAGAACTTCCGGCAATGATTCTAATGGAGATGAGGGCACAATCATCAAATTAAGTCATTACATGGTGCCCTGCACGGGTGCTGGACTTCAATGGTGCTTGGTCTATAAAGAAGGAAAGGAAAAGGATTGGAAATACAGCTATACCAATGTCCAAGGTTTGGATTATGAATGGGGCTATAATTACGAATTAGAGGTGGATGTTATTAAGGAGAAAAGCCCTCCAATCGATGATCCAGGCGGTTATTTTCAGTTAAAAAAAATAATCAGTAAAGAAAAAGAAAATGCAAGTACACTCTTTGAATTGGTCATAGGAGCGCCGGGAGAAGAAAGAGCTTTGAGTAAGGACGGAGAAAAGTTGGAAATAATGGGAGTCCAGGTGATTACAGATTTATCTGATGAAATTCTGGCCCCAATTTTTGAAGGAGCAGAAGGCACCTTTGTCGGTGAATTTCAACATACCGACCAAACAAATGAGATTAAACTATTAAATCTAAAAACCGAATGAAAATGAGATCTAATCTTTTAATAATAATTTTCTCATTAGCCTTCACATTTTGTCTTTTTGGACAGGAGGAAAGTGAGAATCACAGTAATTTGCCAACCAGGCGAATGACAGTTAATTTACCATTTATTGGACAGCAAACCATTACCGTATCTGAAGATGGTGGTGATATGCTCTATGAAGGAGATATCGTAATCGGAGGACAAGGCGGCAACGGAAGGGGGGGTGCTGTAATTATGAATAGAAGCAATGATGAATACTTATGGCCCAATGGAGTAATTCCATTTGTAGTTGCAGATAATCATCCTAAAGAACAGGATATTTTAAATGCTATTAATGAATTAAATGCAAGTACCAATCTGTGTATTCGACCCAGAACAGATGAAGAAGATTATATCGAAATCATATATCAAGCTGGTAAATGCGGCTCATCACCTGTAGGTAGACAAGGGGGAAAGCAAACCATCAAAGTAGGAAACAGGTGTGGAAATACCAAAGGAAGTACGATGCATGAAATTTTGCATTCTGCCGGTTTCTGGCATGAACAAAGTCGTTCAGATAGAGATCGTCATGTGGATATCATACTGGCCAATGTAGATGTGACCTCCAGCAGTGACCCTAGACACAATTTTGATAAGTATGATCGGGGAACAGATATAGGAGATTATGACTATGGTTCTATCATGCACTACGGTCGTCATGCTTTTGCCAAAGCTGATCCCGATAATCCTGGGAGGTGGTTGACCACAATCCGCCCAAAGAGATCGGGAGTAACAATTGGACAACGTAGGGCTTTGAGTAGTGGAGATGTTTCTTCAATTAATACGGTATATGAATCACAAGCAAGTGGTTGTGATCAGTCTTTTGCTGCAACTGGTAGAGGTGGTGGATCCCAAAATGGGAATTCCTCATCTGGAAATGGAGTAGCGGATGCCAATAGCAATACTTCCTGGGATGTAGGAAATAGTGGATCTTTTGACATTAGATATGATGTTGAATTAGTACCACAATTGACTGGCATGTCCTGTTGGGCTGCCGGTGCAGCCATGTTGGTTGGTTGGAGAGATGGAGTATGTATTAATCCCTCAGAAATTGCACGTGGAGTAGGATACTGGGAAGCTTATCAGAATGGCTTAGATGCCAATGATACGACCATGCTGAGCTACTGGGGCTTAGAATATGAAGCTCCCCAATCCTATACCGTTCGAGGACTGGTTGATTTATTAGCTGCTTATGGCCCTCTTTGGGTGGCGACCCATGAAGGAGGTCCTCATATACGAGTAATCACCAGTATTCGAGGAGATGGAACCCCCAATGGAACCATATTGACCATTCATGACCCTTGGCAGAGGGGTATGCGCAATTTTCGAATGCCGAATAATGGATCTGTATATACTGAAACCTTTGCAGAGTTTGAAAGAAAACAACATGAATTGGCGGGACGAGAAATGGACGAACCTGCTCCCATTTACATTGCACATAATTAATCAATCATGAAAAAGCGAGCATTTTATTTTCTACTTCTCGTCGTATTTATTGGATGCAATTCTGCTATTGTGCTTGCACAATCAGATACTTCCGATCTAGATACCGTAAATCGATTTAATGTTCGCTTTGATGTGGAATTAATTGCCCAAACCTCCAATGTGTCCTGTTGGGCGGCTGCTACCGCGATGATTGTAGGATGGAGAGATTGGGTAGTGCTTAGACCTGAAGAGATAGTGGACGGAACCGGATACTGGGCCTTTTACCATAATGACAGATATCGGTTGGATCGGGAACTAGACCCCGATGACCTGAATATGTTTGAGGTTTGGGGCCTGGTTCCGGAAACCCGCCGTGATTTTAATATAGAATATATTGCCGATCTGCTTTGGAATTATGGCCCCTTATGGGTGGCTTCCGATGAAGAGCTTACCGGTAATGGAAGACGCTACGGGCACATTCGTGTGATAACTGGAATTCGTGGAGATGGAACACCAGAGGGCACCATTTTATACATTAATGATCCCTGGGATCGAAATCGAACCCAGTGGCGGCCCTCCAATAGAGGTTCGCAATACACGGAAACAGTCGCAGAATTTTTAAGTAAACTTCGACACTTGGAAGAACGAGAAAATAATGAAAACGCAATTTATTTGGCACACCCTTAAAAAAATACTTATGTGTCGATTTCCCAAATTATCAATTTACATTCCTTCCATGCTGTCACTTACTTCATGCTTTGGAATATGCTTTTTATTGTCCATTCCAACAATAAGTGCACAGGATGATATTTTAAAACCAGTGGGGAATTTGGATTTAGGCGACCTTTTTGGAGAGGAAATGAAAGCCGCTGCAAGGTTGTTATCGGAAACCGATGAAACCTTGAATATAGAATTGAAATATGAAGGCTTTGTGGAAGCTGATGAATACATCATAAGAGGAGAGATTTTAAATGCTGAAAAGAAACCCATGAAAGAATTTATGGCTGTAAAAAGAACGGCTGGAAAGGGAAGCGGAAGTGTAGATCTTGGTTTTCAGTTAAAACTACCTCCCGGCAAGAATTATAAGCAAGCCTATATCAGTTCTGGTTTTTTGAAAATTACCATTTATGATAAAAAGGAAGATGATGAAGTTATTGAAATACCTGGGGTAGAGTTTATTTCATTCAGTGGGAATAATTATCTCTTCGAATATCAAAAGAAATGGCGGATCGGTGGAAGTGAAAGTATGAAGATACCTGTTACCCTTACGCCTATTGGTAAGGCCAAAAATTCTGGCTATTAAAATTTAAAAATCATGTTTGAAAATAAAAATATTAGCAAATTAGCTCATGTAATCGCTTTTGTTTCCCTGGCTTTTGCCTTTTCATGTGAATTCGAGTTATTACACGAAAATATAGATCCAAATTCAGGACCCGTAACTGTTGCTTTTGAAATAGATAGTATCAGTAACAGCGGTTATGATCCAAGTCTGGTTTTTTTTCAGAATAATTCGACAGGAGGTACCATCTATACCTGGAATTTTGGCGATCCAGCCTCTGGCGGGAATAATAATTCTAGTGATAAAAGCCCTTCTCATTTATATCAAAATCCAGGAGTTTATACAGTGAGCCTGAAAGTTGAAAACAATCAAACCAATGAAGAGAAATCCTTAAGTATGGATATTACCATTTTAGAGACCCATACTTTTACCAGAACCATGTCAGAAGTAGGAACTCGTTTTGCCCGCCTTTGGGATGCACTGGTATTAGAAAATGGAAACTATTTGATGGTAGGAGGTAGTGGCACCAGTGATGATATCGAACTATACGTGCATCAGGTCAATGAAGAAGGCTTTGGCATTTCAGGCTTCCCAAAAAAAATTGATATTACTGGCTCCATCGAGGGTTTTTCTGCCATTCAAAATAGTTCAGGGAATGTAGTGGTAACAGGATTAACCAATACAGGTAGTTTTAATGATGCGAAAGTCGCTTTATTTCAGTTGGATAACAATATGAACATTAGAAGTGGTTACCCCAAAAATTATGGCGCAAGTACCAGAGGGAGTGGTCAATCAATTATCCAAACACAAAGTGGCGGTTATGCCCTTGCTGGTGGTATTGGAGGCCCAGGAGGATCAGACTTTTTTGTGACCATGACTGACGGAAACGGAACAGAACTTAGTAATTTTCCCAGAACCTATAATGAATTTGACTTCACAGAGCAAGCCAATGCCATTCAGCAATTAGATAATGGAGAATTTATCCTTGTTGGGACTGATGTAACCCTGGGTCGGCTTTTTATCAACAGGATGGATGTGAATGGTAATGATTTGCCAGGATCCCCCTTTTACGTTGATGGAAGATCAGGCAACGATTTTATTGTTTTACCTGATGGCTCCTTAATGATTGTTGGTAGAGAACTAAACCGGATTGATTTAAATGGCAATGATTTTCCTGGCTTTCCAAAAGATATGGGAAATCAATTTTATGGATTGGACATAATGATTACCAGAGAAGGTGATGTCGTTTTTGTAGGCCAGGATGATGACGATCTGGTGCTCTATAAAACAGACTTTAATGGGAATACATTGCCAGGTTTTCCTAAATCTTTTCCTAAAACTAATCGTACTGTGGCCAATGCGGTTACTCAAACTCCCGACGGAGGCTTCCTTATTGTGGGGACTGAGTTTAGTTCTAATTCGAAAGGATACATCGTAAAGACAGATTCTGAAGGAGTCCTGCGCTAAAATGGACTCATTCCTTAACCCTCAAATGAAAGCAATGAACTCAAAAATATTGTTATTTCTGTGTTTTTTGGTCAGTGTTCTGGACATGCAAGGATATGGTCAGGATAATTCCAAAGAACGGCTAGGGCCTGATAATAACAGAACCTATGATATTATCAGCCAAATAAATTCAGACTTTGATTTTGAAGAAGTAAAAATTCTGAGTGTAAACAGAACCTTGTTTGGCGATGAAAATGCAGAATCTGCTTACTATTATTATTTCCCGACAGAATATAATCTGGCCTGGTCAGCAAGCACAGGTGATTATGATATTAGCATCAATTATGGAATCGCAGATGGGAGTGGCATGGGCAGAACGACGGTCACAGCCATCTTAAAGCCTAATTTTAGCCAAAAAGATTGGCGGATAGCCAAGGATCTGTTGCGTAAAAATATTCGTAATAAGCCAGAAGCAAAGCATGGGATAGTGGATTTGATCCCCATTCCAATGGCCCAGCCTCCAGAAGTTGATTTTGATAATCTTGGTCAATTTGGAGTGGACCAAAATCACATCTCTATTCGCGTACCCTCGGATTTAAGTGATCCTATTTTACTGTCCTTCACAACTGATCGTATTGATGAGTTAATGAGCATGTTTTTTAATGATGTAGGACTTTATGGAGATGTGATTATTTATCCATCAGGAAACAACATGCCTTCCAGTATTCGCATTCCTTTTAATTTGAAACTGGATAGCCCTAAAACCTTCGGGAAATTTGAACTTCCTTCCAAAGTTTGGAGAACTAAAGGATGGCAAAATACTACTGATTATCCGGTAATTCTGAGCCATCTCCATGTTATGAAAAAAGAAAGGGATGGAAGTATGGGTGTTTACTCCTGGTCAACGGGTGAAATAGAAATACCTGAAAAAGCAACCGCAACTTTTAGCAATGGAAAAAGCCTCCCGCAGTGGATAGATACAGATAAAAATGTGGAAAGGGTATGGTTAGAATATACAGTTAAGCCTTGCCGATCTTGTGATTTTAAGGTTAAAGATGAAATTATTGGAGGACTGAATCGTACCCGGGTGGCCAATATCGAATTTACAGTTTTAACACCACTGGAATTTTCAGATGGACACATGATGAAAATAAAGATTCGTTCCTTCCAGGCAGATCCAAGTGGCAAGGCAAAAGTTGACTTACCCACTATAACCGTCACTCAGGATGGGGAGACAGTGTCAGGTGGACGTTTGTATGTGCCTGATGGTCAGGATCCTGACTTCGAATACTTCATCCAAATTTACAAGGAAGATGGAACCGTTTATAAATCTGATAGCTGGAAAAAGGCCCGCGATTTAGAAGTGGTTTTAGGAACTAAACAAATTAAAAACCTGATTTCCAGCCTCAATAATTGATTAAGGTGTTGCTAGTTGGAAAAATCTTGCGACTAAGCTTAAGAGTATACTGTTGTTTTTAAATTCTTAATGAACCAATTCATAATAAACAAAAACCGTCCTATGAAAAAGTATAAATTATTCATTGCTCTTTTACTGGGGATAAGCTTATGCATGAGTGATGGTCTTCAGGCCCAGGTTTTGTTTACTCATAAAACAACTTCAAAAAATACTAGTGGTCATATTACGACCATATCAAATACCTCCACCAATGCTAAGCCTTCTGCTATATTGTTGGTTACCCAAAAAAATGGAGTCCTTAATAATAATGAAATAGGGGTTTGGTATAATGCTGGGAAATGGAAAATTTATAATCAAAACAGAAAGCCCATGCCAGCCAATGCCCTATTTAATGTTTTGGTTCTGGATCCATCAACAGTAAAAAAGGCATTCGTTCATACCACCAATTCAAATAATACAAATGGACATGTTACCACTTTAAACCATAACCTCACCAACGGAAAGAATCAATCTATGGTTTTTGTTACCCAGCGGTATGGAAAGTATAATGTAGTTCCAGTTGGAGTATGGTTCAATGGTGGGAAATGGAAAATCTATAATGAGGATCGTTCCAAAATGCCAATAGGAACCAAGTTTAATGTATTGGTTGTAGAAAAGGGGAAAACGGCTGGACTGAAAAATATAAACGGCCAGAGTTTTGTCCAAAAGATGGCACTAGTAAGAACGAGTCAAAAGTTAAAGACCAATATTGCTATTCAGCCAACTCTAGGGCAGAAAACAAAGCCTGTATCAAAGCCATTGGTAATAAATCATACCGCAACGAATAAAAAAGCAAATGCGGCACTGTTTCTTACACAAGTTTATCAAGGAGCCTATAACCCAAATGTCACGGCGGTCAAATATAAAGCACCAAATTGGAGTATTTTAAACCAAAATAAAAAACAGATAGATTCTAAAGTGGCTTTTAATGTCTTGTCATTAGAAAAAATAGCTCCCTTAGTTTATAATCCTAATTTATCTAAAAATCTAATAGCTAAGACTTATAAAAATCCAGCCTGGAATAAAAAGATAACTAATTCCATAAAAGTAGACCCAAGTCGATTAGTGGTTTTACCCTATAAACCAAAAGACCCTTCCCCCGAAGAAGAAGAGGAGGAAGAGGACACTGAAATACGTGGACCTGATCTAAGTATTGGGAAGGATTTAAGTACCCTGCTGGATGATAATGGATATGACCTGTTTTTAAACAAGCTGAATTTGTTCAGGGAAGTTTATGAAGACCAAAATCCCAACTCCGGGTATTTCTATTATCTGCCCGCCAGTTATAACCTAAACTGGGATGACAAGACTGGGGAATATGCCTTTTATGTATACTATCTAGCTGCAAATGAAGAAGGAAGAGGAGATGTCGTGATCACAGCCGAATTGACACCAAGTATTAAAAGAGAAGATGTGGAGTTAGCGGAATCACTACTTTCAAAAGAGTATGGACGAGAAATCAAGCTTCGACCCATGCCTTTGGTCAGTACTCCTTCAGTTTCTTTTGGAAATGCACTAAGCATATTTGATGTCGATCCTTCAACAGTAAGTACTAATATACCTACTGATTTTCTCCAGCCCATAATAGTCTCCTGGCGGATGGGACAACGAGTGGATGACTTGGTAGGAGCTATGCTCAACAATACTGGAATCATCGGAAATGTAGAATTCACTCCCTACAGTGAGATTGAAAAAAGCATTACCGTAAGCTCTCGATTGAAGGTAAATGATGAACAAACTTATGGTGTTTTAGAGTTTGAAAATGCAGCTTCTGTCTTAAACGGCTTACATAATCCTACTGACTACACACTACTCTTAAAGAACCTGGTTATCCTCAGAGAAAAAAGTGATAAATCTTTGAGTATCGAGACATTGACTTTGGCAGATTATGAGGTAGAGCCTGGGAAAATTTTTGCCTCTTTTACAGATGCAGAAAGGAATGCCCTCTTAAATGGAGATCTGATAAAAAAGCTCTGGTTGGATTATTCTCTAATTCGTCCTTGTTCATCTTGTGATGAAAATGTTCAGGAAAAAATTCTTGACGGGACTTCTTCAAGCAGGATTAATAATATTGAAATTGAAATCCTTAGTCCTTTGGAGGCTGCCGAAGCCAGCTCGATGAAAGTGCTGATAAAATCAAAGCAGGGAGATCCAAATGGAGAAAATGAAGTGATTTTGCCAATTGTCAATATCACTGAAGATAATCAAACCCTGGAAGGTGGAGAAATCTTTCTAGGTGAGGGACAAAACCCGGATTTTGAATATCAATTGGTATTAATTCAACCCGATGGCACTGTAAAAAGTAGTGATTGGATCAAGAGTGAAGAATTATTTATTGTGATTGGAGAGGCTACCATTGAACAGCATTTTCCACCTGAAGAAGAATAAATAGACACTTCAGGATAAAAATAGTTTTAGCAACATATTTACTTGAAACCCAAAACAACCAATTATGAAAAGCAGGAATTTGTTATTAACGATTTGCCTGGCAGGATTTCTTTGGCAATGCACCTTTGATTCTTTGCATGAAAACAAAGTTTTTGCTGGTGATCTGCCCAGAGCAGAATTTAACCTGCCGAATAATAATAAGGCATGTGCTCGGGATTGCGAAATTCAATTTACAAATTCATCCGATAATGCGGTAGCTTATGAATGGGATTTTGGAGATGGGAATATGTCCATGGAAGAAAACCCTGTCCATACCTATTCCAACCCAGGAACCTATACTGTAACACTAAAAGCTATCAATCAGAATGCCACTGATGAATTTACGCAAGAGTTAAATATTGAACAAGCTGTTTCTTTTGTCAAAACCTTTGGCGGTGATAATTATGATGAAGGACAGAAAGCTTTTCAACTCCAAGATAATACCTATGTGATGCTGGGATATGTCGAGAGTAAAGACATTCCATCAGTTAACCAAAATACAGACTACCAAATTTATTATGTTCATACAGATGAGAATGGACAATTGTTGGATCAAAAAGGATTTGGGACAGCAGAGGGTGGTTGTGGTTTAGAAGGCGGTGCTGCCATAAACTTTGGAGACATTGTTATAGCAGCTCATGATGACGAACCCTGGATGTTTAGAATAGATCCTACTGGTTCCAGTTTTGATTGGGAAAAAAGAAATCCTGTTGATATCAGAGCATGGGAATCTTTGATAGCTCATCCTAATGGAGGAGTATTTGCAGCTGGTAAAGCAGAAAATCTCTCGACTTTAACCATTGCTAAAGTCGCAATTCATGATGGCAAAATAACGACAAAGAATTTTTCTAATCTCAGTGGCTCACATGTAAGATTATCTGTAGCTAAGGATGGAAGCTTATTGGTAGTGGCTCATAAAGGAAGTTTCAACGGTGATTTAGATCCCATCTTAATGAATTTAGATCTGGACTTAAATGTCAATTGGACTAAAGAAAATTTCGGAGGCTCAAGTGTAGATTTAATTTATAGCGCAGCTGTAGATAGTGAGGGAAATATTTTTATGACGGGTTATTCCAGCTCCTTTACCAATGGTTCTAATGATATTCTTGTCATTAAAACAGATGCCAATGGCAATTTGATCGACCATTATAATTATGGAACTGCCAAAAGTGAATTGGCTAGAGATATTATTCTCAATGATGAAGATGAACCTGTCATCGTTGGACGCGCCTTTAACGGAGATAGTAATTCTAATGATGCCTATTTTTTGAAATTGAATACGGATATGGAAATAAAGTCAGACTGGTATTTTGGAGGAGACAAGACCGATAGTTTCAATGCTATTTCCCTCCTAACTGATGGAGGATATGTAATTACGGGAGTTTCAAATGGGACAACAGGTACTCAGGATGCATTATTGATTAAAACAGATAGTGAAGGCCGGATTGCGGAATAAATTTAAATGATAACAATGCGATTACTAGCAATAATATTATGTTTTTCTTGGATGAGTGTACAGGCACAACCACTACTGTCATCTGCACAGATAATGGAAGGTGTTACTGTTTATCGGGATTTTAAGAAGACCAATACCTATTATTATGCACCTGGAAAATTAAAACTGGCCCTTAAATCCAATGTAGAGCCAATATTTAAACTGGTTCAATTAAGATACACAGGGACTTTTGCTACAGGGGATCAGGGCACTGGGCGATTTATGAATATCGTACAGTTTACAGTTAGAATGGACATGATGGAAAAGGATCAACTTGATCAGCTTAAAAAAAGTTTGGGCCCAAGAACAGTGCTGAGACCCTTGCCCATTCGAAATGTAGAGGCCTATTTGGTAGCTCCTTTTGGAGGTAAGTATAAGAGAATTGGAGAATCTGGCAGCTTACAAAGTGAAGGGACTCTCGGCAAATCAAGTAAAACTTCTTATTGGACAGAAAGAACCTTTACCCTGCGACTTGAAAATCATGAGGCTGAGTTGTTATGGAATATGGTGCAAGAAGGTCAGTTAGCAGTAAGTGTCAATTATGCCTTTTTTGCGGATGCCATAGCGCAGGCACCAGCTGTAGCTGAAACAAAAGGTAGTTCTAACTTCGTGGAGGAATTTGGAGAACAATTAGAAGATTTACTTCAGCAGGATTCTATCCCAAGTATGCAGGTAATCAAATCCGATGCCTTTCCAATTGAAATAGATGCTAACAAGTATAGTCATCTACTGGTAAGGGAAGATATTGATGCCGGAATTCCACCAGCTTATCCAGCTTTAGAAATACAATGTTACGATTTCACAGATGATCTAAGACCTGATTTGTCTATAAAGGCTATTGAAGTGGAAGCAACTGGCGTCAATAATTATCCAGTACGTCTGAAGCCTTTCAAATTTACCAGCAGTAAAAAGGATGAGCATACCCTGCAAATTCGATTTCCTTATGCTATTAAAATGGATAAACCCTTGCGGTATCGGATCCGAGAGTATGGCTCTGATGGTTCAGTAAATCCTTATTCCGGATGGACCACAAGGGATAGTTGGACAGGAAAAATTGATATTACTACGCTGGCGGCTGAAAATAAATTTCAAAAACGATTGGTAGAAGTGGAAACGGATGTAGCAACTTTTGGAGAAAATAACCTTCAAGAATTAAATCTTTTCCTGATTTACTTTTTTAAGGGAGAAATCAAACAACTGCAGCTGAATTTTTCCGCAAATCAGAATATGCCATTACAACAATTGCATCTTGTTTACGACAAAGGAACAAGTGTCCAGTGTTTGCCCATCTGGGTTTATCAAGAAGAAAGTAAAAAAGAAGGAGCCTTGCAGATATTGGGAGAAGACAATTATTTTTATTTCAATTTGCCCGAAGAATGAAAGCCTAAAAACCTATTCTTATGAAAAACTTTTTATTGATCCTTTTTTTCCTTGCTGGAATAATTATCCCTTCTTTTTCTCAAAAAACAGGAGAAGGTGTAAGTCCAGAAAAGAAAATCACCATAAAGTCTAAAGACTCAAAGCAGCAAGCTTACATTTCCTGGATTTATCCTTTGGGGGATAATCTAAGTGTAGATGGGGATTCTATTGAATTGAAAGCTCAAATTGTAGTGCCTACTGGAATTGACCCTGAGGACATTCAATTAATGATAAATGATGAGCCCCTGAACACTAAAGCTGATGAAGTAAGCCTTTTTGGTGATGAAACCAAGAAAGAATTTTCCTATGCTAACAAAGTGTTGTTGGCCTGGGGAACCAACGAATATAAATTATCTGTACAAACCAAGGAAGAATTATTAATCTCTGCACCATTAATAGTGAATAGGAGCAGTGAACAGATTCTTTCTTCTGCCTTGAAAGATACCGAGAATAGTGCCAGTGATCCCATTAGCATTTTTTGGCAAAGCCCCGATGTTTTAAAATTAGGGGGTAATCCTCTTCCTTTAAATGAATCTAACATCAACATTGACTTAATATTCAAATGTAATGTTCCAATTGTAAAAGAAGATATTACGGTTGCCCTAAACAGAGTAAAATTAAGAGACCTTAGCCTGGCAAAATTACATCGAGTGGCAGAAAACAGATATCAGTTTAAAATGCCCCTGCAATTAGTGAAGGAAGGAGTCAATGATGTATTCATTTATCTAAAAACCTCTATTGGCGAAAAAAAGTCAAGGACTTTAAAAATCGAATATGCCGCCAATCGCCCCAATCTTCATGTATTGACTATCGGTCCTGATCGAGATTTAAAGTATACCGCAAAGGATGCGGTAGATATTGGCACCTTGTTTTCTGGCATGGGGCAGTCTAGTACTACAAAATTATTCAATAAAGTCCGGGTAGAAACTTTAACAGGCTTAAAAGCCACCACTCAGGCCATCCGCGAAAGGATTGGATTTTTATACACTCAATATGAAAGTGGATTAATTCAGGAAAGAGATATGTTGGTCATTTTTATCTCCTCTCATGGATTCCTTTGGAAGGGAGAGGAATTGAGGGTGCAAGGTTCAGATTACCGATCTGAAAACAGATGGGCCACCTCCATTTCTTATGAAAAAGATCTAATTGATGTCCTGGAGAATATGAAGTGCAAGAAATTGATTTTGATGGACGCCTGCCACAGTGGACAGGGTGGTTCCAAAGATCCAGCTACTGATGTGAATGATATGATCAAACAATTGAATGAAAATAGAAATGGCCTGACTACCATTGCCTCAAGTCGTGGGGATGAAAAATCTTATGAAGATGACTTGTGGAGTAATGGAGCCTTTACCAAAGCCATTAAGGAAGGACTTAAAGAAGGAAAAGCAGATCGGGATGGCAATAAGGTGATCACCGTGGCTGAGCTTTACCAATATCTCAATTCAGTAGTCCCTCAAATGGTATTTCAGGTAAAAAAAGAAGTGCAAAACCCAATAATGATTAATGAAGATTTAAAAAATATCGCAATCTACAATTTAAACTAAATGATTATGAAAAAGCTGATAACAGCCTTAATATTCTGTGGCTTATTCGGTAGCCACTTGATAGCCCAAGAAACCGACCTAGGGAATGTTTCCAATGTGGATTGGAATTATGATACCCTTACCGAAAAAATTGTAATTACCTATGATTTATCTAGAGTAGGAACAGAAAGATATTTCCAAATTGCAGTAGGCGCTATTTTTGATGGCCAGCCTTTTACACCTAGTACAGGAGCTTTGGAAGGAGATGTGGGAAGTTATGTCAGGTCCGGTTTGACCAAAAAGATCACCTGGGATGTGTCACAGGACATCTTTTTTACCGAAAATACCAGCCTCCAGATAAAGGTAACCTCACGGAAAGTGCAAAGCACAACCACTCAAACTACTGGTACTACGCCTATGGCTTTACCAGAGCCTAACATTTTTATCCCCATTGGGGCTGGTGTATTGGGGGGAGGTCTAGTAGTTGCAGGAATCGGTAGCCAAAATTCCGATAATGTAAAAACCTACAAAAGTACTTGTGATCCTTCCTCCAGCACTTTTAGTGCCTCGGCTACCGAAGTAAACGGAAGTGGAACCAGTCCATGTGATGTACTTTATGATGAAGCTAAAAAAGATCATAGTACAGGCTCACTACTTACTGGCTTAGGTGTTGGGGTAATCCTGGCAGGTGCAGGCTGGTTTATCAAACAAAAAATGGATGAATCTGCTGCCTTATCTGGTTTGAGAGGAGGCGATGATGCAGGTTTAAAAATTGAACCGGTTTATGAAGTGCCTAACCTGATTGGTAATGGTACAGGCTTAGGTACTTTAGGCCTTAGATTTTCTTTAAAATTTTAATCCGATGATCATGAAAAATATTGTTTTTGCAGTACTGTTAAGCTTTTTTTCAGCAAGCCTTTTTGCTCAAGGAGCTAATATTCCTAATTCCTTATCGGAATTGTTGAATACGGACTTTTTTACTCAATATGAAGAGATTCGAGAACGGGCACACACCTCGGTAAAAGCCTTTAAAAAATTATCAGAAGAAGAAAATTATTCTGCTGAAGATGTCGAAATAGTGAGAGATGCCTATACCGCTTCAGCAGAAAAGTTTAATGAGATTCTTTTAAATGTAAAAAATGACTTGCTCAGCAAAAGGGGAAGAAAGATGCTCCTAAAATTCCCAGACGCCTATTCCAGCAATCTGGAAAAGCAGTTGGATTTTGCCAATGAATATTATGAACAAACATTCAGAAAGGAAATCGCCAGAGTGACAAATGGAGAGGTGCTGGGCATGCCCTTTTTGGAACTGCTACCCGTAATTTTAAAAGGGATGAAGATTGCCATTCAAGTAATCAAAAAATTTCAAGCAGAGGTGAGAAAGTATAATGATGTAATGTTACAAGAGCATCTGGTAGAAAAATACAAATTTGATGATTGGAGTAAGTTGATATAGAAAAAATAGCTTCTAAGTCTAATTAAAAAAATGTTTTCCTCTAATTCTAAGTGCTGATGAAATTACTTTCGAGAATTTTGATTGTTGGACTATGCTATTTCAGCATTAGTGTTAATGGACAAGGTCTTGTACTTGATGAAGAAGTATATGGCCGGATGCCCATGCAATCTGAATATGGAGATGGCAGTAAGTCAGAGTCTGAAGCTGTACAAAAAATTCGTCGGGTTAGCCTTAAACCTTATTGTCCCAAAGTGCAAAACCAGGGAACAATAAGTTCCTGTGTGGGCTGGGCGGCTGGTTATGCTGCTTTTTCAATTCAGCAGGCTATCTTGAATGAATGGAGAGGAATGAAACAAGTGAGTACTGAGAATGCTTTTTCGGCCATGTTTTTATACAATCAAGTCAAAATATATGATTGCGATTATGGTGCAAGGATATCGGATGCCTTGAAACATCTCAGAGATGCTGGCAATGTATTGCATAAAGAATTTGATCATGAAATTGATAACTGTTACCGGAAACCTGATTCTATTTTAGTTGAGCGAGCTAAAAGCCACAAAATCAAGCGCTTTGAAGCACTCTTCAGAACCAACGCTTCAGCTGAGGTGAAAAAGAATAAAACCAAACTAAGCTTAATTCAAAATAAACCAGTTATTGCAGGATTTGAATTGCTTAAGGGATTTCAACAATTGCGGCCAATTGATGAATATTGGTATCCCGATATTGGCAGCCAGGAAGCATTTGGTGGTCATGCCATGGTCGTAATTGGTTTCGATGATGAAAGGCAAGCTTTTGAAATTATGAATTCCTGGGGTGAAGCTTGGGGGCAACGAGGGTTCATTTGGATTAAATATGAAGACTTTGCTCGTTTTTGTAAGCATGCTTATCAAATGACCATAGAGGATGATCTGAAAAAAGATCAAATATATACAGCCGAAGCACAAATGCGCAGGCCTATAATGAGAACTCCAGAGGGCGATGTTTTTGAATATGAAAAAATGGTGCTTAAGAACGGAGTTTATCGATTCCAATCAGGAACCCAGTCTAAAAAGAATAAATTTCAATTAATGCTGCAGAATGTCAATAATGGTCTGTTTGCCTATGCCTTCAGCCTGGATGCCCAAGATCAATTAAAGATTCATTGGCCCAGGGACGAATCTATTAACAACCAATTTGAAGGTTTGCATGAAAGCGCTAGAATTACGGTACCTGAAGTGAAATTGGTATTACCGGGCCCTCAAAAAGCCTTGCAATTCAAAATGGGTAAGGAGCATTTAATTGTTCTGTACTCCATTGGTCCCATAACTGACCTAAATAAAAAGCTAAAGAAAATTCAACAAGGAAAAGGAGAAATACTGGAGCGGCTTAGAAATGCTTTCGGTCCCGAATTGGTTCCTCAGAAGCAACTGAAATACGAAAAGACTTCTCTTACTTTTAGAAATGAAGTGAAAAAAGGACACATCATTCCTCTTGTTATCGAAGTAGAGGTGGAATAATCATTGTTGATCCCCAATAAAGAATCCCAAATGAAATTGATTAAAAAACAATTGCCTCTTGTAGGTATTCTGGCATTATTAATCCTAAATGCCTGTCAGTTTGAGCAAGTACATATAAATATGGATGCTCCTCTTACTTTTGAAGCCATTCCCTTCCAAACCTCTGATTATTTGTTATCCCCTTATGCAATTATTGAACATGAGGGAGGCTATGCAGTGTCTGGAAGCAGAACTCGTATTGGGCAGGGAACAAGAGAAGGGTTTTTAATGCGCATTGATTCCCTAGGAGTATTAAGACATCATCGACAAGAGAAAACCCAAATCCATTCTATGGTGCCTATTGACTTGGGATTTATGACCGCTGGTTATGATGGACAAAGTTTTCCAGATTATACGCTGTTTGTTAAATCATTTATTCAGGCCCAGGGACATATCTTTGAACCGGATCGAAGTTTTTCAGTTTATTCCATTGCTTATGATCTCATACAAACTCGAGATGGGAATTTTTTGGTCTGTGGCTTCACTGAAAAAAACAACAAAAATGTAGGCTTATTATTAAAGATGGGCCCCTTTGTAGAGACAGAAACCGTTTGGCAAAAACTATTTGCCCCTGAAAATAATGGGTTTTCCAGAACACTCTATCACGTTGAAGAGAGAAGGGATGGTTCTTTGTTGGCTTTTGACGGTACTAAGGTCTTATTTTTAGATGAAAATGGAAATGAGCAAAATGCTGTCACTTTAGATTTTTTTGGAACTGATTCTTACCATAAGCGCTTCATCGCAACGAATGATGGAGATTTTGTGCTTGCGAATAATAAAAACCTAAGCATCGATTTTCCTTCCTCCCTTATAAAGTTTGATGCTACAGGTCAGGAAATTTTAGAAAAAAACTACGGTAATTTATACCGCTTTGAATCTTTAAGACCTACAAGTGATGGAGGTTTTGTGGTAAGTGGTCATACCTTCGAATTTGGAAACGGTGGAGTAGATGCCTTTTTGCTAAAAGTAGATTCGGAATTGAATCAAGAATGGTTTGAAACCTATGGCGGCCCCTTAAATGAATATGCTTATGATGCTATTCAGACCGCTGATGGAGGATATATTATTGTTGGAAGTGAAGAATCCGTCAGTCAAACGGATGCTCTGCCTGGGACAAAAGGTCTTTATTTGATTAAAACTGATTCCAAAGGACTCGTAAGGTAAGAAACTTCCCCCTTCCAATTCCCCCTTCAAAAGGTTGCCCGGCAGGCAAATGGATAACCTAGCATTCTGCCTGCCTTAGGCAACGGGACTGCTGTTCTAAAGCAATCGATATTAGTATGAAAAAAAAACTTATTGGTTGTGAGTGTGAGAGCATTTATAGAGTTTCAATGTACAGACTATTATATTCTAATTCAGGAAAGTCTTCTTGGATTCAGTTTGAACGGAAGAATTAGGACAAAATTGAAATGAAAAACTTTTAAAAGGACATATTTAGCAGCATTTTTAACTTGATATTTGTCCCCAATTGCTGGATTTCGTTTGTCTATGGCAACCACATTAACGCCTCGTTAACAATTATTCAAATATGGTTAAATTAAATCTTTGCAGCATTTATTAAATTTGTGCTGGTAAAAAGTTCAGAACCTTTCAACAATAGATTTTGTGTCGAATCGTTCTGAATGAAATTATTAGCAAATTTTTAAATCCAAAAGAGAATAATTATGTTGAAGTCATTCAAATTCGGTTTACTAGCTGTTTTAGTAGTAGCTACTTTTGCCTGCCAAAATGGTGATAAAAATGTAAGACAAGATGCGCTTAATTCTATTACTAACAAAACAGTTGAACCAACTCAGCAAGCCCAACCGACTGCCAATGAGGCTGTAGTTCCAGAAGGACCTACTACCACCATCACTTTTGATGAAGAGCGTTTCGATTTCGGGGAAGTTTCTGAAGGAGAAGTAGTTGCTCATACCTATACTTTTAAAAATACAGGAAATGAGCCTTTAATCATCAGCCGTGCTAAGGGAAGCTGTGGATGTACAGTACCTAAATATACTACTGATCCTATTGGTCCTGGTGAGTCTGGAGAAATGGTTGTAGAATTTAATACTACTGGAAAGCGTGGTAAAAAGAGCCAAAAGGTTACCATTACTGCCAATACCACTCCTCCTCAAACCTTTATCTACATCGAGGGTAATGTGAATCCTAAAGAGGGAGATGCTTCTGCAGTAACTACTCCAGTTCAATAAGAAGTTATTATTTAAAAAATAATTTATAACGTGTCATTGCTCGAATAGAGCTTTGACACGTTTTTTTTTGCTTCTATTTGAAAAAAAATCATCATAAATTATTGATAATCAACATTGAAAATTGTAGAAACAAAGATTATTCTTATTAATGAGAAGAACTGCCTCATAAAAGTATTTCTGAACACTAAAAACTATAACCATGAGAAGAAATATTTTAAGTGCAGTTATTCCCTTGATTTTCTTTTTCAATTATAGCACATCTCAAACATTAGAAGAATTTTCAAAGCGATTCAGTATTGAAGGAGGAGTTGCTATGCATTTAATAGGAGAGGACGTCGGGGTCTTGGAGGGAATTAAAGAAGTAGGCTTCCCTTCACATACGAAAAGTAATTTTGCAAAACCTGCCTTTTATTATGGTTTTACCTTTAGGATTAATAATCAGATTTCAATAGGGTATAAAAATACCATGATTAACTCTTCAGGCTTTGAAGGAAGTAAAATAGTCCCACAAGAATGTCGTAAAATTTGTTTTTTTGGACTATGCCTGCCTGAAATGTGTAGAAACAAATTAAAATTTAATGTTTCAAGTGCAGCTATTAAAATTAATGAATTTGAGACGGCTTGGACGAACGCCCAAAATTCAGTTGGGTTAAAAGTAGGATTGGCGCTTTATCAACATGACAGAATTGGTTATTATTATAATACCTCATTATTTTCTTTAGATCCAGATGTAGAAACCAATTTTAGAGGGAATTTATTCAGTGATAAGGGTGCAGCACTTTCAATAGGAGGTTTTTGGAATTTCCTCAATTTTAGTAAGAGATTAAAAATGGGTGTTGAGCTTAATTATTATTCAATACCTAAAGCAACACTTGAATCTCTAGAAACTGAGTTTGGCACTTTTCCTGCAATGACCATCAGAAGAGATCAGCTTAATGTTGAGGTAGGGATGAAATACTTTATATTTTAATCATAGTGCTTGTTTAAGGAAACATGGCTCATTCCAAACTCCAAAACAATTCCTATCTTATGGTTGGAAAAATCTTCATTACGCCAAACAACAACTCTATGCATAGAATTAATTACCTGATCCTATTGCTGCTTTTTAGCTTTTATTCTTGCCAAAAAAGCAATGAAATAACCCCCGCTCCCAGTATAATAACTCCTGAATACGCGGAAAATGCCCAGCAATTAAAGCAAATTATTCAGCAAGAAATGACAGATAAAGGCATTCCGGCTGTTTCTATTGCCATAGTAGATGACCAGAAATTAGTATATGCCGAAGGCTTTGGTTTTCAGGATCTGGACAAAACCATACCTGCTGACATGAATAGCATTTATCGCATTGGTTCAGTTTCTAAAATGTTTACAGACATCGGCATTATGAAAGAAATGGAAGCCGGGAACATTGATATTGATGCCCCCATACAGGAGTATTTGCCTGAATTTCAGCCTGATAATCCATTTGATAAAAAAATAAGCCTCCGTCAACTTATGGCCCATCGGGCGGGTTTAGTCCGCGAACCTCCTGTTGGACATTACTTTGATGATAGTGGAACGAATTTAAAAGCTACAGTCGCTAGTTTAAATGAAACAAGATTGGTTTATGAACCTGAAACGCGAACCAAGTATTCAAATGCCGGGATTGCCGTGGTTGGTTATACCTTAGAAAGAATGAAGCAGCAGGCTTTTGCAGATTATTTACAAGAGACCATCTTAGAGCCCTTACAAATGAATTCTAGTTCATTTGAGCCTAAAGAGGAATTCTCTTCCCGACTGGTAGAGGCCAAAATGTGGACCTATGATGGCAGAGAGTTTCCGGCTCCGACCTTTGAATTGGGAATGGCTCCTGCTGGCAGTATGTATGCTTCTGTAACTGACCTGGCCTTGTATATGCAAATGTTGTTTCGGGGAGGAGTACTTTTAAATGGAGATCGACTTTTAAAAGAAGAAAGTATTCAGTCCATGTGGAGTCCTCAGTTTTCGGTAGAAGGCAGCACCTCCGGGTATGGATTGGGCTTTGCAATAGGGGATATGGATGGTAAAAAATGGGTGGGCCATGGAGGTGCGATTTATGGTTTTTCAACAGAAATGGCACTTTTGCCTGAAGAAAAATTAGGAGTCGTTGTGGTGTGCAGCAAAGATTTTTCTAATACAGTTATGGACAGAATAGCTGAATTTGCTTTAAAATCCGCTGTCGCAAAAAAAGAAGGAAAAGCTGCTCCTCAATGGATCACCACCCAATCAGTAGGTGAGGATCTGGCAAAGAAAATGGCAGGTTCTTACAGAAATGAAAATAATGACATTGAACTAATTGCCAGAGGTGATGATCTTTTTCTGGATGGACGAACCTACAAACTCAAATTAAAAAGAAAAAAACAGGATACTCTTACTATCGATGATTGTTTGAGTTTTGGAAACACAATTTACCTGGGCGAAGAGGATAATCTGAGGATTAATTCTGAAAACTTTACAAAATATGAAGCAGCTAAGCCAATAGCACTGTCCTCCGAACAAAAAGAATATATTGGTGAATACGGCTGGGATTATAATACATTATACATTTCAGAGAGAAAGGGCCAGCTACATGTTTTAATCGAATGGTTTCCAATGTATCCAATAACTCCAATAGGGAAAGATTTATTCGATTTTCCAAATTATGGTTTATATCATGGTGAGAACCTTGAATTTATTCGACAGGAGAATGGAGAAATTTCAGGGGTTAAAGCCGCAGGGATATTTTTTGAAAAAAGATTAATGGATATTGAAGATGGAAAAACCTTCCAAATTGAGCCTGTGAAGCCAACCGAAGAATTAAGATCTATTGCCCTTTCAAGCTCTCCTCCAAAAGAAGATGGTGAATTTTTAGAGGCGGATCTTGTGGATTTGGCCAGCCTTGATCCGACCATAAAGTATGATATTCGCTATGCCTCTGATAATAATTTTATGGGAATCCCATTTTATCTGCAGTCAAAAGCCTTTATGCAACGACCAGCTGCCGAGGCAGTGGTACGCATCCACAATCGCTTAAAAGAAAAAGGGTATGGCTTGTTGATTCATGATGCTTATAGACCTTGGTATGTTACCAAAATGTTTTGGGATGCGACTCCTGAAGAATTCAAACACTTTGTTGCCAATCCAGAAAGAGGGTCAAGGCATAACAGAGGTTGTGCTGTAGATTTAACCTTGTATCATTTAGAATCGGGGCAAGTGATTGAAACAGTTGGCGGATATGATGAATTTTCAGATCGATCCTATCCAAATTACCCTGGCGGCACTGAATTGCAAAGGTATTACCGGGAATTAATAAGGAATGCCATGGAAGCTGATGGCTTTAGTGTATATGAGTGGGAATGGTGGCATTTTGACTACAAGGATTGGCGAAAATACCCAATCATGAATTTTACATTTGAGGATTTAAACCTCTAAATAAACTCAGAGATGTTATTAATCTAGGAAGATAAAGGGCATTTTGGAATGACAATTATTGCAGCTTCCCGTTTTTCCTTTTGTTTTATTGTCTAATATAGACTAAATTTAGCTCGTTTATTGTTAAATTATGAGGTGCTAATATAAATCATCCAGAATTCAACCATCCTGAAACGAACATTAAACTTATGACAATCTTTAACCGAGCTTCACTGATTACTTTTGTATTACTGATGACTTATTCCGCTTCGGCGCAAAATTTTAAATATTTTCTTAGAAAGGCAAATAAAGAATATGAGTTAAAAGCTTTTAATCTAGCTATTGACACTTATCAAGAGGCCTTAAATAAACGCCCCAATGATGCTGAGGCCTTAGGACGACTAGCCGATTGTTTTCGACATCTCAATCGAATGGAAGAGGCAGCTACTAAATATGCTGAGGCTCTGAGCCAGCGTAAATTTGATCGAAATCATATTCTAGAGTTTGCACACGTGCTGAAGGCATTGGGACGGTTTGATGAGGCTAAACAATGGTATGAACAATACCAGGTAGATAACCCTACAGTTGGGAATCATTATGCCCAAACCTGTGATTATGCTAAAATTCAGCAAAATGCCAACACAGGGTTTTTTGCTATTAATGCATCCATCAATTCTAGTTCTTCTGATTTTGGGCCTTCTTACTATAACAGCCAACTGGTGTATTCTTCTGCAAGCCTGGATCTTCAAAGATCCAATATCAACTGGACTGGAAAGAATGACAATCAACTTTTTGTAGCCGCCATCAATACTGACGGATCCTTGCAAAACCAAACGTTTTTGCGCAAGGAGCAGGCTGATGTGTACAATCAGGGGCCAGTAGCATTTTCTCCTGACGGACGCCTGGTGGCCTATACAAAAAATAATTTCACGGATGGCACTCGCCAAATTCCTTCTGCAGGCTTACAACTAAGCATTTTTGTTGCAGAGGTTACTCCCACAGGAGAATGGGTAAATGAAGTTCCATTTACACATAATGGACAGAACTATTCTTCAGGCTATCCTCATTTTTCTCAAGATGGAAGTGCCATGTTTTACGCTTCAGATCGACCTGGAGGATATGGAGGATTTGATCTTTATGTGTGCTATAGAACCGGACAATCCTGGAGCACTCCTATTAATCTGGGTGCGGTAGTCAATACTCAGGGAGATGAAGTTGCCCCTTATTTTGATGGATCACAATTATTCTTTTCTTCCGATTGGCATCCTGGCTTAGGAGGATTGGATATTTTTAGAGCAGAGCAAGAGTCTGGCCGCTGGAACAAGGTTTATCATCTGGGAGTTCCCATTAATTCCGGATATGATGATTACGGTTTAATTTTTGACAGTTTTCAGGATCGTGGATATTTTACTTCCAATCGTCCTGGTGGAAAAGGAAATGAAGATATTTACCGAATAACTCGAAATGCCAGTTCTTCTACTTTGGCCATTATTAGGGTTAAAAATGCTGCTGACGGTACACCTGTTGCCAATGCCATGATAGATTTTTCTTCCTGTGGATTGGGGACCTATTTTGCAGATAATGATGGTGTTTACAATTTTCCACTCAAAAATATTGCCCTTGATTGTGAAGTGGCCGTAAATAGAGACGGATTTAACCAAGAGGTTATTAGAGTTTCTAGAAATATGCTCAACAGTCAACCTGAACTTACCGTATATTTAAACCCATCCAGCCAACCCGGAAGTGGGACAGGTTTAGGAACACAGTACTTAGGAAATATAGTTGATTATAATTCAAGATTGCCACTTTCTGGTGTTGCAGTTACCGCTATTGACCAAACTGCAGGTGGTAGTATTTCAGCTTTTTCTGATAATACAGGTTCTTACAACTTAAGTTTAATTGGTAATAAGACTTATTTTATTACCATTAGTCGTCAAGGATACCAAGAGGTCAGTAAGGTAGTTAATACTTTTGGTGGCTATAATCCTGACTTGCTTGGCACCATTACTTTATTTCCTGATGGTACCAATCCAAATACCGGCGGCGGCGGTACTGGCAATAATCCAGGGACCATATCTACAGGATTTTCTGTTCAGGTAGCAGCTCTGAGTAAGGATAATGTGGCCAGTTTCTCAAAGCTGACTAGCTATGGGAATGTTTACAGTAAACTTGAAAATGGAAAATATAAAATCAGAGTAGGGGTTTACAATAGCAGAACAGAAGCTCAGAGTGCTCTTAATAATATTAAAAGACAGGGGTATCCAACTTCATTTGTGGTAGCGGAATCTGGCGTAAACCTTGATTCTCGAGGTGGTAATTCTCAGCCTCAACCTCAGCCTCCTATAGTTAATAACCCAACAAATCCTACAAATCCAAATGTAGGGGTAGGTTATAAAATTCAGTTAGGAGCCTATCGCAATCCCCAAAATTTTAATGCCACCAGAGTTCAGAACTATGGATTTGTGGAAGATCGCAGAAAAGGCAACCTAACCATTAAGCTTTTATCAGGATTTCAATCCTTAGATGCTGCAAAAAGAGCTTTGCCTTCGGTTCAGTCAGCAGGATTTAAAACCGCATTTATTGTTTTAGATCAAAATGGATCATTGACCAGGGTAAGAAATTAATTTAGAAATAAAAAAAGCCAGGTTGGAAAACCTGGCTTTTTTTATTTCACGTCCATTACAAAAATTTCTCTACTTCGACATAGGGCAATCCAAATGCGTCCGCCACGCCTTTATATACTACCTCACCCTTGATTACATTCAATCCTTTTCTAAGAGGAAGATCATCCTGGCAGGCTTTTTTCCAACCCTTCTCAGCAAGCTGGATTGCATAAGGAAGTGTAGCATTGGTAAGAGCAATGGTAGAAGTATAAGGTACTGCTCCTGGCATGTTGGCTACACAATAATGTACTACGTCATCGATAATGAAAGTAGGATCCGCATGAGTGGTAGGTTTACAAGTTTCAATACAGCCCCCTTGATCCACTGCTACATCTACCAAAACAGTTCCTGGCTGCATTTCTTTAAGCATATCCCTGGAGATTAATTTGGGGGCTTTTGCTCCTGGGATTAAGACTGCACCAACAATCAGGTCGTGGTCTTTTATTAGCTTACGAATATTATATTCATTGGAATAAATGGTATCGACATTGGCAGGCATAACATCAGCCAGGTAGCGAAGCCGGGGCAAACTAATATCCATGATGGTCACCCTTGCTCCAAGGCCAGCAGCCATCCAAGCTGCCTGTGTTCCCACAATTCCTCCTCCAAGTATAAGTACCTTTCCAGGCGCTACTCCAGGCACCCCACCTAGTAAAACTCCTTTTCCTTTCAAAGGTTTTTCGAGATATTTAGCTCCTTCCTGGATGGCCATACGCCCTGCTACCTCAGACATGGGTACTAAAAGTGGAAGGCTTCTATCTGGCAATTCTACTGTTTCGTATGCCAGACATACTGATTTGTTTTTGATCATTGCCTTAGTTAGGGGTTCATAAGAGGCAAAGTGGAAATAGGTAAATAATAATTGATCTTCTTTAATTAGATCGTACTCAGGTTCAATGGGCTCTTTAACTTTGATAATCATCTCTGCAATTCCGTATACATCCTCAATGGTAGGTAAAATTTTGGCACCTGCCTCTACATACTCCTCATCTTTAAAACCGCTTCCCATTCCTGCAGTAGACTGAACATATACATCGTTACCTCTTTTTGTCAATTCAAGAGCGCCAGCCGGGGTTAGTGCTACTCGGTTCTCGTTATTTTTGATTTCTTTAGGTACACCAATTATCATGGTATATATTTTTATTTGATTAGGAATTCTTTATACATGGGCAAAATTAAATAAATTTTATAGCCTCATGATCTGATTTTCGGGCCAAAAATAACTTCTCCTTTTGAAATTATCATACAAATTTGTCTACTTGCGAAAAAAAAATTAAGCAAAAGCAAAAAAAAAAGCTCGTGAACTTCACGAGCTGAAATGCTTATTAATCTTTTAACCTAATCTTACATTAAAAATAATTGCAATAAGTATGCCAAAAAAGGCTTACCAAAAGACCTAATCTGATTTTATCATTATTTTTTCGATCTTTGCGGCAAAAGATGAAATTATGCAAGGCTTACAGGTATTATTTGAAGACAATCACTTAATTGGTATTAATAAGCCTGCCGGGATACTGGTGCAAGGGGATGAAACGGAAGATGTGCCCATAGGAGAATATATCAAACAATATATTAAAATCAGGTATAACAAACCCGGTGCGGTTTTTTTGGGACTAATCCATCGATTAGACAGACCGGTTAGTGGAGCCATGATATTTGCAAGAACCAGCAAGGGCTTAAGTCGGATGAATCAGGTTTTTAAAGAAAGAGCGGTTAAAAAAACTTATTGGGCCATTACCAAGGAACGCCCTCGTCCAATTAGTGGAGAGTTAACGCATTATATCCTTAAAGACCCTGAAAAAAATATTGCCAAGGCCTATGACAGACCTAGTAATCGGTCTAAAAATGCTAAGAAATCAATTTTGCAATACGAATTACTTGCCGAACTGGAGGGGTATTGTTTAACAAAAGTGATTCTAAAAACGGGTAGGCCTCATCAGATTCGTGTACAACTCTCAAAAATTGGCTGTCCCATAATCGGTGATATGAAATACGGATTTAGACAGCCCAACAGGGATGGATCGATCCATCTCCATTGCAGATCCTTAGAGTTTGTCCACCCCATCAAAAAAGAACCCGTATATTTTGAGGCAGATCCGCCTAATGATCGTTTGTGGAACCAATTTATGGAGGTGCTCGCTTAAAACTTAGAAGTCATTCCCCATTTTCCCTACCACATCATCATTTTGTTCAGGACCAACTTCTTCAGTATTTATTTCTTCCGTTCCTACCTCGTGAGTTGAGACTACCTGACTGGAATCAAAGGTTTCAGAACCAATCCAGATGGGATCTCCGTCAAAATCATTATTAAAGGTTAGCCTTTTTTTATCTGTTCCGTCACTATCCATGGTAAAGATTTCCCAATTATCATCTGCGATGCCTCCGTAGGCGATGTATTTTCCATCTGGAGAAAAACTGCCCATTAACTCATTTTCCGGGCTTTGGGTCAAGTTCATCAAATTGGAGCCGTCGGTATGAATGCTGTATAGATCTGCATTGCCATTTTCATATCGATAAAATATAATTTTGTCTCCCTGAGGCGACCATTTAGGATGCCCTTCCATTGCAGGATGTTCACTTATGTTCTTAATTACAAGAGATCGGATGTTGAGGATGTAAATATCCTGATTCCCGGTTTTATCAGAAGTGAAGACAACCATTCTGCCATCAGGAGATAAATTTGGCTGCTTATTGATAAAATTATCCTGGGTAAGTGCTTCAATGATTTGACCATTTTCCTGAGCAAGATAAAGGTTCTGACCATATTCATCTTTCTGGCTAAAAATGATACGGTCACCGTATTGATCCCAATCGGGCACTTCTTCGAAAGCCGGATTTACTTCTATTTTCAAACTAGGACTTTTGATTTCTCCTGATTGCTCATAAATAGAAGATTTTTTACCATTTTGTCTGGCAAAGATTAGTTTTTTTTCAGGCCACAACCATTTGGGCCCATATTCAGCACTATCACTATGAGTTATTCGTTCCATCCATTCACCATTTAAATCAGTAGCATATATATCGCCATTACCCGTCTGATTAGAAAGGAAAGCAATCCTATATCCTTCTTCATATAATTTATCAGCCAAAGGTGGATATTTAGGATTATAATCCGGTTGACAACCTAACAGAAAAAAGAAAAATGCTGCTACAGCCATCACCTTTCCATTAAAGTCCTGTTTCATAATAATAGCTTATTGATGTGATAAAAAACAACCCTATTACATTTATGATAAGGAAGTTATCCAGGCTTAAAAATTTCTATGAGAAATCTTAAGGCATAATAACTCCACGATTAAAATGTATTCCTTAATTATGAAGCAAAAAATTCGAGGTATGGGCGATCTATTTCAGGGTTTCCTGAATTTCATTGTCCATAGCTAGTAATCTCTGATGAATATCCTCATACATAGCTGTCAGCTGCTGTATTTGTTTTTCCTCATTTTCTAACATCAGATCAAAATTATCAAAGTTATGGTCAATTTTATTTTTTAAATTGTTAATATATGTTTTTAGTTGGGAATCTACCTCTTGTTCCAGTTGAATTCGTCCCTTTTGTATCTCCTCCTGGTATCCTTCAATAATTTTTTTGCGCTTTCCTCTTGTTGCAAATCCGGCAAATAATAATCCAATGGCGGTTAATATCCCTCCTGTAATATCAAAAACTACCCCATTGGTAACAGTAGCCAGAATAATCCCAATTACTGCAATACCACTTCCTGTTGCCAAATTAGGGGATAGGGTACTTTTGTCAGGGAACAATTCTTCATCCGTAAAATTTTCGGAAGTATTAACAAAGGTCCTGAAAGCCGATTGCAATTCATCAAGTATTTTGTTTCTTTTTTCGGCAATGTCACTGAAAACGTCGTGGTCATTTTTTAGGATGGTAGTACTCGTCCTGATTTTTAAATCTATTACTTGAGCCATCTGTTGAACACTATCAGCAAGATCAACCACCCCGTCATTTAATTTGGTTTTTAATTCCGTATTCAGTTGATCTTCTAATTCCTGGGCCAGGCTCTCTAACCAGTCTTTCGGGGATTGTTTTTTATTAAAAATAGAACGAATTGATTTCCTTAGCAAGGTAAAAAAGGATAATCCATGTTTAAGTTCTTTCTCTTTTTTTAAAGTAATTCGATCATAACCGGCAATCAGGTTCTCGCTGAGCAATTCAACCTGTTTGTAGGATTTTACTTCCTGATGTTCTAAGGTATCTTTGATATCTTTGCGGAAAGCCACATCTGCTTGCCATTGCTCCTTGCGATCTTCAAGGCCACTGGCGATTCTTTCGTTTAAGGTTTGTGAAAGTTGAATGTTGTTTTGGAGTTTTAAAACCGGAGCTTTACCTCCGGTAATGTGTTGTCGAATAAAATCCCGAACCGCTCCAAAACCGCTGCCCTCTTTTGCTCCCTCTAATTCTTCTTTTGCAGAAACGGCAAATACCTGAGGCTCAGAAATGCCTTTTTTGATGGCAAAATCCCGAACCCCCTCTATATTTACAGATAAATCTTCTGCAGGCAGTAAGTCCTTTTGTTGTAAAACGAAAATTATTTTTTTTCTCCAATCTGAATGAATATAGTCAAAAAACTCCCAGGCTGATTGGCGGTAGGGGTTTTTGGCCTCAAATACAAAAACGATGAGATCAGAGGCAGGGATAAAACTTTCCGTAATCTCCTGATGGTGATCTATGATGGTATTGGTTCCGGGAGTGTCAACAATGGCAATTTCTTTTAAGGTTTCTTCCGGTATTAATATCTTCTTCAAAAACGGATTTATGGTGACCACCTCTTCTTCCTCACCGAAAAGAATTTGTTGTATGGTATCGGTCATGGGCTGGGGCGCCACTTTAGTTATCTCTTTTCCTGTATTAAGCAGCGCATTTACAAAACTGCTCTTGCCAGATTTGACCTCTCCCACAATAACAAACATGAACGGTTCATGAATGCGGTTGCGCAATTCACTAACCGTTTTTGCCAATTCCTCATGACTTATTTTAATGGTGAGATCATGCAGATCTTTGACAATTTCTTCGATTTGCGCTTTATACGATTGTAGATGAATGCTTATTAAGTTTGACAACAGTATTGTTTTTAGGTTCTAATAAGGGATTGTTCCAATAATAAATTAGCACCAGGTCCAAGACAAAACAGTAAGTCCAATATACTTAAATTGGGTAAGAAACCATGTTTTTCTTCAAATACCTGGACATATTTTACAATTTTGTAATTAGAATCATCTTGGGATGCATTTTTTTTGGGTGAAATGTAGTTTCTAAAATCTTTAATTGACGGATCAACCTTGGCGCTATAATTAGTGGTTAATTGCAAATTTGAATTAAGGGACAGCAAATCCAAAATGCATGTCAATAATTGTAAGTTTAGGTCAAATAAAAAAACTGGCTTCTTAAAAAATATTGGATAAAGGTATTCAGCATAATGTTCAAAAAATGGAGCATTTCCGTAAGCTGAATAAATACTTTGCCAGTGTTGTGATGGCCAGGGCTCATGATAGGCAATTTTTACCTCTCTTATGTTTTGTTGTTGATGCTTGCCTTTTAGCAAGGGAACTGACAGTCTAAGGATACCATTCGCTCCAGCGATATGACAGCGATTTCGGTAACTTCCCTTTTGGTAGTGTTCGCAGGCCTCGATTTGTATCTCGGAATAAAGCAAAAACTTACTTACATACCTCAGGTTCGGGAGGTAATGCAATTCCATAAGTATCTTTTCTGCTAACTCCATGTTAATTGCGGCTTAATATGTTCCTTAGCCTTAAGATAAAGCATAGGATCTCTTCAAAATTTCACAAATAAACCTACATTAGCGCTGATAAACAAGTTAAGGGCATAACATTTTAAAGAAACCGATCCTAGCACTTAAAGCCTGTAAAAATTTTTGATTTAGCACTTAATTTTATGTAAGATAAAATCTAGGAAATCTGAAATGAAACAGAATAAGTTTTTTTTATTGTTGATGCTATCCTTTATGGTGGCTGGATGCAATACTGCGGTTCAACCAATGCCAACAGGTCAAAAAGCTAAAAATGTGATCTTATTAATTGGCGATGGGATGGGCTTGGCTCAGGTATCAGCTAGTTTTTATTATCAAGAAGGAAAATCACCTAGTTTTCGAAGGTTTAAGCAAATTGGTTTGCTCAACACATCCTCAGCTAAAGAAAAAGTGACGGATAGTGCCTCTAGTGCTACGGCTTATGCTACAGGAGTCCGTACCTATAACGGAGCTATTGGCGTTGGAATGGATACTGCCGTATTAGAAAATGTGGTTGAAATATTATCTCCACAAGGATATAGCACAGGCCTTATTGCTACCTCTTCCATAGTCCATGCAACCCCGGCTTCTTTTTATGCTCATATAGATGCCAGAGGGAAATATGAAGAGATAGCCCGGCAGCTTGTTTATTCTGATATTGATTTTTTTGCAGGTGGCGGATACCAATTTTTTAACAAACGAAAAGATGGATTGAATTATCTGGACAGTCTAAATCATCATGGTTTTAACGTGGCGACTGACAATATTAATGAATTCAAAAAACTAGATTTAGCAGAAAAATATGCTTACCTGCTAGCTGATGATGGCATGCCGAATATGTTAAATGGACGTGGAGATTTTCTATTAAAAGCGACTCAAAAAGCTATTGGACATTTAAAACAAGACACCGATGGCTTTTTTCTGATGGTGGAAGGATCACAAATTGATTGGGCTGGGCATGCTAATGATGCTACATCTCTCATTCGCGAGGTGTTGGATTTCGATACGGTAATTGATGAAGCGCTTGATTTTGCTGAAAAAGATGGCAATACCCTGGTAATAGTCACTGCGGACCATGAAACTGGTGGGTTTTCACTTTCTGCTTCAAGTAATTTTGGCAGATCAGATTATAATATTGTGACTCCTTCTTTTTCAACTAAAAATCATTCTACTTCTCTGATCCCCATTTTTGCTTTTGGACCAGGTGCAGAATTATTCCAGGGGGTATATGATAATAATGAAGTGTTTGATAAAATATTACAAGCCATGGATAAGTCTAAATAGGTATAGTTTTTAGTGACGAGTGACGAGTGACGAGTGAATATGCAAATTTGCAGATGTGCTGATTCTGTGATATTACGATTCGCGTTTGTGGCAGTCTCTTGCATTTATCATAGAATTCCGGAGGCATGAAGTGTCAAAATAAATGATTAGCACTATTACTAATGCATGCACAACTTTTGAAATTTTCTGAAATTGTCAAAATCAGAAGCAATAATCGAATTCTTACGAAAATCGTATCTTTAAATAGTAAGTAAATTAGAATTTATAACCAAATAGCAAAGCTAAAATCGTTGCTACATGAAGCCAATAAGAATTTTCACTTTCCTAGATTGAAAATGTTAGTACAAAATTATATACCAAAAAAATTAAATGGATTTGTTGAATTAATTTCCCAACAGACCTCCGATCAACCTTATTCATGGACGTTCTTGCCGGATGGTATTTCTTGCCTAATGCTTCGTATCAATACAGAAAGTAAATTTGATATCATAAAGGCAAAAAACATAGGACAATTCAATAATCCTTCTGATCAATTCTGTTTTATCACAGGGTTTACTACCAGTCCTGTTGATATCTCTTTTGAACAATTTGATTTTATCGCTGCCTATTTAAACCCCATTGCTTTAAAAGCGATTTTTGGAATTGCTGCGCAAGACTTAAAAGACTTTGCCTTGGATGGTTCGCTCATCATATCTGATCTTGCATGGATAGAAGATAAAATCAATACTTTGCCCAATTTTATCGAGAGGGCAAAATGGTTAGAAGAATGGTTATTCACAAAAATCACTGAAACGGCAGAGCTCCACACCGTTCTTAGTATTCGTAAATTGGCAGAAAAGATAACTCAGAATCATTTTAATATTAAAGGTAAACAGTTGGAAGAGTTTATGGGCTATTCACGTGCCCATACCCATCGCCTATTCAATGAATGGTTTGGCTTATCTTCCCAAAAATACCAAAGGTTGATGAAATTTGTACATAGCTTAGAATCTCTCCATTGGTCGGAAGAATCGCTTACAACCATAGGCCTGAATCATGGATATTTTGACCAGGCTCACTTCATTCGAACTTTTAAGGAATTTACAGACATGACACCCCGTGAATATCGAAATCTCAAGTCTGATCTTCTCGGGCAATTCCCTTCACAATGAGACATTGATACAATTAATTTGATTTTCAGTATTCTAATTTTGTTTTGAAAATTTTGGATTTTCTTGATTAACAGGTGCTTTAAGCATCATTTAAAATATAACAACATTAGAATATGAAGCCCATAATCGTATGCGGAGCCACAGGCAAACAGGGCTCCTCTGTTTTAAATAGTCTATTGAACAGCAAAAAATTTCAGGTGATTGCCTTGTCCAGAAACCCTAGTGGTGACAAGGCTTTGGCCATTAAAAAAAGAGGTATTGAAGTGCGAAAGGCAGATCTGCAGGATAAAACCTCTTTAATTAAAGCTTTTGAAAATGCTTATGGGGTATATGGCGTTACCACCCCTGAAAATGCAAAAGGAAAGATGGATACGGAAATGGAAAAAGAACAAGGTATTAATATAGTCGATGCTTGTGTAGAAAATAACATTAAACACCTTGTTCTAAGTACTGTGTTTTACATCAGTGAAGAACAAAGGTCGATTCCATATGTCAGGAGCAAACAAGAAATTGAACAATATGCCATAAAAAATACCATGCCGTATACATTTTTAAGACCATCCTCTTTTATCGATGAGATAGGAGGCCCTTATCTCCCCATAAAAAATCGCACGGTGACCGGTATGGCTGATGGCGATGCAAAGGTGCCTTATATTGCCTGTGAGGACATTGGAATTTTTGCAAAAATGGCTTTTGAAGATCCGGAAAAATATTTAAACCAAAAAATAAATCTAGTAGGTGATTTCCTTTCGGGAACCGAACTGGCTCAGTTGCTTAATAAGTTAACAAATGGAAAGGTCAATAAACATAAAGTACCTTCTAAATGGTTAATGAAGATTTTTGCCAGGCAATGGCTCCCTTTGAGAGAGTTTTTTGAAAAATGTGGACGTCCTCCTTATCCTGAGGAAATGATGGCTGCTCTTATTAATTGTAAAAAACAGCATCCTCAAATCTTATCCTTTGAACGGTTCCTGGATTTATATGGAAGTGAAAAGATTAAAGTATAGTTCTCAAAATTGATTGGCTGGTAGCTTTTATAACTCATCACCCTTTAATTGTAAACAACAACTAAAAAACTATTTAGCCTGATTTCTTGTTTCCTACAACATATAGTTTTATCTTTGTGCCCGCTAGATAGCAAAATTAAGAAATTGTAAAAAATCAAAATTGACTATATGCTAATAATTAATGTAAAAGATGGCGAGTCTATCGATAGAGCGCTCAAGAGATATAAAAATAAGCACCGTAGAGTAGGGGTGATTAAGGAGATTCGTCGTAGAAAACATTTTACAAAGCCTTCAGTTGAACGCAGAAATGAGATCCTAAATGCGAGATATCGCAATGAGAAATATGGAGATGACAGCTAAGGAATTTATTTAGCCAACCATAGCTATACACCTCAAAATAGCCTGTACATTACGCAGCGCTATTTTTTTTTATTTATATGTCAGAAAAATAAACCAATGCTCCATCAAACATTAGTTTATTACTTCCTTTTCCTCCATTTTGATACCTGTCCTTAATTTTTTCACCGTATAGCTCTAATCGTTCATTAGAAAAAGTGCCTTGGTTTTTATGGGTGATGGCATCTGTAATATAGCTATGGATTAAAGCTTCATATTGTTTGAAAAACAGATCGGGGTGACCAAATACCTCTGTACCTAACACTTCCGAACCACTGAGGGCCACGATCCCTACCACATTATCTAAATGAGAAAAGGCATTTTTAAAAACAGATAGATATTCGTCTCTTTTTTGAGTGAAATTATCAGCACTTTCAAGTGAAGCATAAGCACTGGTCTTTCCACTCACCTGATTAGCAGAAGTAATATCGCTCACTTTTTGCCAAACTTCCTCCTGACTTCCAGAATGTCTGATAGATTTTCGGATTCCGCTGGAGGCCACATTATAATATCCCTTAAAAGCAACAATCTTCTTATCATTTGAAGAGGAATTTGTTTCATCATCTAGATCCTCTTCCTGGAATCTCCACCTACCTTTTTCAACACAGAAAACAGAAATATCAGTGATGGTTCTGGGCAAGATGATCCGGTTAGAAGCCAGAACCCGATCTTGTAACCCTCCTTGCACCAAATCACCACTCATTAGAAATACATTTTCTTCTGTTCTATTTTGAACAGTTAAGGTATTAACGGCCGACTGATCATCAAATCGCCCAAAAGGTTTTTTTTCTGTGATTCTAAACCGAGACTCTTCAATGGCTTCTTTTAGCGTTTTTAAGGAAGCCACGGCCTCATTTTTATTGATCATTTCTTCAGAACCCAGTATAGGATAAAGTTTTAGCTGATCATATTTCACAGCATTTTCTTCTTGAAAAGCAAGCTCAAAATCATTATTTGGCTGATTGTTAAGATCTTGAGATCTTTGCTCTGACTGGCAGGAAACTGAAAGAAGAAAAATCAAAAGAAGGCCAAAATATTTTTTCATAGTTCCATTCCTTTTGGGATAAATAAATGCAATAAGCAGCCTCATACAGGAAAAAATATGATAATGATTTCCTTAGACTGTTCTTACAAATATAATGTTAATTTAGTCGGCATGCACAAAAAAGTAGCAGGCTGGATTTTCCAATACTTTTTGTATGTTCGTGGACTAAAGAGATTCCTGCAATAATGGGAGAAGTGAAAGATATTTTATTTGGATGCCAATAAATCAGGATAATTACTTATTAACTTGCTGGCAACCCTTTAAACGAAAATTAGATAGGTGAATAAATTTAAATTGTTTTTTTCTTGTTCAATGATGCTTGTGGTCGTCAATCTATTGATTGCCAATGATATGATAACTATTTGGGATGGAGCAGAAACAAATAACATCTTATTGGCCTTTGAAAAATTTCTTTACCTGCCTTCTTATATTTTATCATTTAATTCAATTGAGAACGGAACCTGGACCTTTTGGTATCGATTGCCTTCAGCTGCTATACTTATCCTGACCTTGCTGGTATTTTATTATATGGCGAGACAACTTTTTGGTGAAACTTATAGCCAATATGCATTATTAACTCTTGGTGCCTCCTTTTTTGTAGTTAGTATCAGTAAAACAGCAAGTGCAGATGCCTGGGCCTTTGCAAGCCAGTGTTTGTCCTGGATATTTTTGCTGGCCTATTTAAAACAGCCCATTCTCAAGTGGCAATTGCTATTTTATACCTTGGTAGGGTTTGCTGTTTGGGTACAACCGCTTGAATCCATCTTATTTTTTAGTTTAAATTCACTGGGATTGTATTTTTTCCATCCCAAAAAGAAACTGATCTGGCAATTAAACCCCTTTGCAGCTTTGTTAGGAGCAGTTTTACTTTTTCATTTTACCATAACTCTAGATTGGGGAGGAACCAGTACTTATTCTAGCATCGGATCTTCTAATTATGCAAAATTTTTGTTTTTATCCTTATTGGGGTGGTTTCCTTTCATTGGCTTTCTGATTAGTGGGAATAGGGAGATATTGTATAAGTGGAAACGCAAGGAAGAGCTTACCATTATTTTACTATGTGGGCTTATCAGTGCCTTGCTTAGTCACTCTATTTTGCTTCATGGAATTATTTCCATCATTGTGGGGCGGCAATTAGCAAACTATTTTAATAAATCATTCCCCTTTAGAGCCTTTGTCAAAACAGGAGCCGTTTTGCACCTTGTTATTGTGTTTACATTTGCTGTGGTGGCTCTAATTTATTGCTTCCTGGAATTTGGTGCTCTTGGTTTTCGTTCTGCTTTAGCCTTAACCACCATTTATTGGATGCCTTCTTTTATTGCAGTAATTGGATTATATGGTATGAACAAGAAATATGTAGTTGTCGGTACAGTTTGGAGTGGCCTGCTGGCAAGTTTTTTATTTTATGTTCAACTAAATCCCTTAATTGATAGTAGAAGAGGGGTGGTAAAAGAAGCGTTTGAACAAGTCAAGGTAGCGAAAATTTTAAACCCTGAACAAAAGATTTACCTGAGCAATTCGGATATTAGAAATCCAAAAGAAAAAGTTTATGGACTCCATTATCTGGGTTATTTACTCAATGATGATTCTAAAGCTATTGGTGGCGAAAAAATTACCATAATCCGACAGTCGATCTCCACAGAGGAAATCGCTCAGGATTCATCTAATTTAATAGGCTGGGATGATGGATTAAGGAACATTAGATATGAAATAAAATGAATTATTAATCTTTAAACATGACTCATCCCAAATTTTCTAAAAATATTCACAAAAAGTGATCTCAGATCCGAGACAATTAACTGCCTTCTGCAGTCAGGGAGACAAATTGAGATATATGGAGA
>JANQPA010000107.1 GCA_028285545.1 Saprospiraceae bacterium
TTCTGAGCCGCCAAATAATTTTCTTTTTGAGGGGTGATTTTTAAGGAAAAATTCCATTTTTCCTTAAAAATCACCCCTCAAAGAAATATTATTGGCTGGCGAATCCGCCTCAGGCGGGTGAGACAGCCTCTTTTTAACCAATACCGGACATATGCAATAAGTATACTTTCCTTCATTCAGGTATTAATAAATAAAGTAGTATTTTTATTTTGTGACCACTATAACGGGAGTTTAACTTTTATTTTAGCAACTCCCCTTAGGTATTAAGGTCTTTTATTTATACATACTTGAGCTGAGGTATTTTAAGATCCTATTACACACAAAACAACTCATTCACGATGAAAACCTTCTATCAGCAGACGCGCAACGCTGTTTTGCCAGGCCTGATTTTATTGCTATGTGGCACATTAAGCTTTTCTCAAAATGGCCAGGCAGAAAAAAAGAAAAAGAGTAGCATTTTTGAACTTTTTGTAAGCGAAAAGTATACCGAATTTGATTTGACCATTGGCTTTGAACAATTAGAAAGTGTAAAAAAAACCAACGACTACATACCTGCAGTTCTTGAATTGGATATAGAAAATGAAACCGCCAAAAAATGGGATATCGAAGTCAAAGCCCGTGGGCGTTATCGACGGCGCATTTGCTCCTTCCCTCCCATCAAATTAAAATTTGATAAAGGAGACCTCTCAGAAAAGGGTTATAAAAAAGACAATGATATGAAGTTGGTTACCCACTGTGTGGATGACTATACCGGCAAGGAAAATGTTCTTAGAGAATTTCTGGTTTACAAACTATATGAGATTTTTAGCGATCGATACTTCCGCACTCAATTGGTAAAAGTAAAGTACCGGGATAGTGAAAGTAGTAAGAAAATGAATGGAGTAGGAATCTTAATTGAAGATGATGAAACAGTTGAAAGAAGACTAACCGCTAAAACCTGTGAAGGATGTTTTTCTATGCCTCAGGATTCTTTTTTTGTAGACAACCTTCATATTGCATCACTCTTTCAATATATGATTGGTAATGCAGATTGGTCTATTGAAATGTCTCGGAATCTTGAATTGATGCAGTGTCAGGAAGAATTCAAATACTTTATAGTACCTTATGATTTTGATTTTTCTGGCCTGGTGAATGCAAGTTACGCAGTGCCCAATAGCAACTTTAATCAAAAAGATATCCGGGACAGAATATTTCTCGGACTTTTCAAAAATGCCAATGAATTAAGGCCTTATTGTGAATACTTTAAGTCAAAAAAAGAAGAAGTAATCAATTATGTAAAAAGCTTTAAAGAACTACCTGCTTTTTCCAGAAGAGATATTATAGAATACATTGAAACTTTTTACACTTCCCTAGAAGATGAAACTTTTTATGCGAATCTAAAGAAAGGTTAAAAAAATAAAGGCTGGCGAAATCGCCAGCCTTTATTTTTTTATTCATCACTATTCTGATCTACTTTAGGTTTTCCTTCCCTATTGGCCAATTCCCAGGCAGTTGCAAAAACTAGTTGAGCCCTTTTAGCTAAAAGCTCATAATTAATTTTATCGGGTGTATCTGTTGCCTGATGGTAATCAGCATGAGTACCATTGAAATAAAAGATCACAGGGATATTGTTTTTTGCAAAATTATAATGATCTGAACGGTAATAAAACCGATTAGGATCATCCTTGCTATTGTATTTGTAATCCATCTTAAGATCAGGAACGTAAGTCGAGGAAACTGCCTCATGCACTGCATGTAAAGTAGAAGAAAGCATGGTCGAACCAATGATATACACGTAATTGGGATCGCTTTCATGGTCGGGATCCACCCTTCCAATCATGTCAACATTTAAATTGGTTATGGTTTTGTCCAGGGGATAAACAGGGTTATCTGTATAGTATCTGGATCCGAGCAGGCCTTTTTCTTCACCCGTTACTGCCAAAAACAAGATACTCCTCCTTGGTCGGATGCCATCTTTAGCAGCACTGGCAAAAGCATTGGCTACTTCAATCAAACCAACAGTACCCGATCCATCATCATCTGCACCATTATAAACTTTCCCGCCATTAATTCCTACATGATCATAGTGTGAAGAAATGACAATAATCTCATCTTTTTTGTCTGTTCCCTCAAAAAAGCCCAAAACATTATCTGATGTTACCTTACGGCTGCTATAATCAACTGACAAACTTACAGAGGCTGAATATAAGCCTCCCATTGGCTGAGCCTTTTTTATTTTTTTGTTGAGGTTTTTGAAATACTTTTCTGGAGTTTCGCCAAACATTTTTGCTAGTGCAATGGGAGAAACCAAAAATTGGGGAAAGCCTTGCCTGCTTCTATTATTTTGCTCATTATCCATCATCGAAATCCTGGGCTTAGCAGCCATTCTGCCAAAGAACGAAAAACGAGATTGGAATTCTTCCTCGGAGGGGAAGGTAAAAACTACGAATGCAGCTCCCTTTTCCCTAATGGCACTCAACCGGGCTCTCATTCCTTTGATATCTTCATAAACTGGTTTTCCTTCTTTATCAACAGGGCCACCATCCATTATGACCACCCCTTTTCCATTGATATCGACATCTTCAAAATCATTATATTCCTCTTTTTCTATTCCATATCCTAAAAAGACCAATTCATTTTTTGTTTCTTCAAGATTAAATGAGCTGGTAGGCACAAAATCTTTTTTATACTCGCCGGCATATAGGTCATTGCCAAAGGTAGCATTCTGGACGGAAGTAGTTCTAAATGGAATCGTTTGAAGATAAGGATTGGGGTTTTCTTTCATTGGCCCATATAATCCATTTTTTAAGAAATGCTTAGAAACATAGGAGGCAGCCATGGCTTGTCCCTTGGTTCCTGTTTCTCTGCCTTCAAAATCATCAGAAGCAAATATGTATAAATGCTCTTTGAGTTCGTCAGCAGTGATGGTTTTCATATATTTTTTCAGAATATCAGCTTCTGCTTCAAGCTGAGCTTTTTGTGCACTTAACTGGAAGGCAAATAGGCCTGAAAAAAGAAATAAACACAGTCCTCTTTTGTTAAATAGATCCATAATATTGTTTTTGTATAAACTTTTTGGTTTGTGATTTCTGGTTAGCACAAGTATTTGAAATCATATCATCCTTATATAGTAAGGAATAAAATATTCTTTCAAAGATATTGAGACTTGTTGAAAAATTAAAATTAATTGAATTTGGGGTATTGGGGTATTGGGGGAAATTAAGCTTAATTGATATAAGCCTTTCTTTCTACAAGGGTATAATATCCATCTTCCTGGATGATGTATCCCTGATCATAGCAAAAATGATAGATGGTTCCCTTTTGGGTTTTGTAACTATTGGTAAAGTAGTTAAAATTAAATCCTTCCTCTATTAATACCGTTTTATGGAGGGTACGTTTACCTTCCGGATTCAAGCGAGCGATGATATTTCTGTTCTTGCAAAGAATGCGATTTATCCGTCTTCTTAAATTAATACCTTCGCTATTTATTCTATTATTATAAGCACTTCGACAGTTGTCAGAGCAAAACTTCTTATCGGATCGACCATGAATCGTGTCCCGACATTCCAAACATATTCTGGACATATCTTTTTTTTTTGACCAGATTCAATTTATGGTTTTATGAAAAAAAAGCAAGATGCTGCAATACTTTGGAAGAAAATGCTCGAAAAAGAAAGGCTTTTTAAATCATTTTGGAAAGGATGGATGTTCAATGATTTTTTCAGCCTGCAAAAGGTGCCTTTCTTGATGATCGGCCATCATCTCATAAACTTCTCCCAGGGCAAATGAAATTAAGGGAGAAGCAGGAGAGTTGATGATTGTTTTTTTTAAATCCAGGTTTTCAGAATTCGAAATCAATTCTATCAATTGAGCAGTCACAGACCTAAATTCAACCAATGCTGCTAATGGAATTGAGCTTTCCATTGGTTTGAAGATCTTGGGGGATTTTAGTTTGGTTTTTCCATCTGGTTTTAATTTCTTCAAAATGTACTTCCCCATCAATCGGGAAGGGAACCATAATTTTGAAAAAAAAGAAGTTTTCAATGCCCCACTGATCGAGGCTTCCAGAATAGGGGAATAAGCATAATGAGTTCTTGAAAGATGATGAATACATTGACCTATGCTCCAGGCCTGGGCAGAGGGTTTCCAATTAAATTGCTCAAAAGAAAGGCCATTAAACTGAGCCTCTACTTTTCTGCCTACAACTCGTATTCGTGCTTTTTGGTTTTCAAGAAATTCATTATTCATTTACCTATGCTGCTTTAATTTTGCCATATGGCCTTCATATTTAATCCCTTAATTCGGTTGTCGATTCAATAACATCCAATTTCTGCCCACGTCCATTTTTTGTCCTTCCGGAAATACTTGCTTAAATGCGCCATCAAAAAAAGCCTGGCTTTTATTGCGGTCCGCCTGATTTAAAGCCAATCTGTTATAAAGGAGATAGGAATTGGCAGAAATTAATTCGCTGATGTTTTTCAAAAATTCAACAGATTCAAACTGTGAAGGGATTGTATCATCAAAAAAGATATCCATACAAATCATGTCAAACTTCTGGCTGGTCTGATCGATAAAAGCCAGAGCATCTGCATGGATTACTTCAATCGGGGATTGCAAATGCTTCAGGGTATACTTTTGAGCCAAATGGATGACGGCTTCATCGAATTCGATAATGGTATATTGAAATTTACGCCCAAATTTTTTTTCTAGCATGAGTGGAATACTTCCTAAACCTAAGCCCAGAACCAAAATGTTTTTACCGGACCAGGATTCCATTTTGAGCTTTTTGAATGCCCTCAAAAAATTGGTATAAAGATCTCCGTAAGAGTATATAGCATTGGGTGAAACCAACTGATATTGCCCCTGGATAAGCAATACTTGAAGCATTTCATGCTCATCACTGGAAATGGTTTCTATGGGCCATTCCCAAAAGTAGCTGAGCAATATTTTCCACCATGGTTGTTTCATCTATTTCTTTAATGATCCCATCTTCTGAATTTATGGGTATCTTCAAATACGCGCAACAAAATTAGTCGATCCTGAACCTGGAAGGTTTTATTGCGACGTTTCATAACCAATTCAGCAGTTTCAAAAGCCTTCTCCGATCGGTGAGTCATAAATCCTTTAGGAGTACTCCAACTAAAACTGGGAATAAAGTTACGTGGATACCCTACACCATGTATATTACAGCCCACTCCAATAACAGTTCCGGTATTAATCATTACGTTAATACCAGTTTTAGAGTGATCCCCCATAATAAGGCCACAAAATTGGAGGCCAGTATCTATGAATCTCTCCTCGGGGTAAGACCATAATTTTATTTCTGAATAATTATTTTTCAAATTGGAAATATTGGTATCTGCTCCCAAATTACACCATTCTCCCAAGACCGACTGTCCCATATATCCATCATGCCCTTTATTGGCATAGGCCTGAAATACAGAATTATTGATTTCGCCTCCTCCTTTTGACCAAGGCCCCAGTGTGGTTCCTCCATAAATTTTGGCCCCCATTTTTAGTTTGCTATGCTCACAAAGTGCTAAGGAACCTCGAACCATGGCACCTTCCATTATTTCAGCATTTTTACCCACATAAATTGGGCCATCAATTGCATTTAAAATGGCACATTCTACCCGAGCGCCTTCCTCTAAAAAGATATTCTCAGCCCCCAACACTTTATTAGTATCACTGATGGGTTGGGATTGTCTACCTTTTGTTAGCAATTCAAAATCTTCCCTAATGGCCTGGTCATTTATTCGAAATATATCTGAAGGACTATTCAATTTCAAAAATTGGGTGTCTTCTAAATCAAAGCCTTTCAATTCATGAATGTCCTCATCATTGATCAATTTTTCAAACTGCCTTTCATCTAATTTTGCAACGACTAATTCGTCGCCACTTAGATAGGCCTGATTAAATTCCATGTAATCAATTAGAGTACAAAGCTGCTCTGAAGGTAAAACCGAGCCATTGATAACGTAATTTTCATCACCATAGTCAATGGCATATTTTTCTGCCAAATAATCCTGGGTGATGAAAGAAAAAGTATAATCCGAACCAAGCCATTTTTCCCATTTCTCTCGAATGCTCAGAATCCCTACCCGCAATTCACAAACCGGGCGAGTGTAAGTAAGTGGTAAAAGCTTGTCTCTCACTTCATTGTCGAAGAGGATTACATTTGCCATTTATTTTAGTGCTGTTTGTTTCAAAATTAAGGAAAGTAATACTTCCAGCAAAGATAAGCTTTTCCTTCGGTGCTGGAAAAGATTGAATTATTAATTCTAAATCAAAAAGCCCGTATCCGATTATGGATATGGGCTTTTTGATAAAAATCAGAAAATATTCCTGTAATTATTCGGCAGCCTCTGGATCCTGGTTCTGAGGCTTATTTTTCTTGTTAAATTTAGCAAACTTACGGTTGAACTTGTCAATTCTACCTGCTGTATCTACGAATTTCATTTTTCCAGTGAAAAATGGGTGAGAATAACTGGATATTTCCAGTTTTACTAGTGGATACTCTTTGCCATCTTCCCATACAATAGTATCTTTTGTAGGGGCACAAGAACGAGTAATAAAGGCCTTATCCGCAGAAAAATCTTTGAATACGACCATTCTATAGTTGTTTGGATGGATTTCTTTTTTCATCTTCTTATTCCTTTTCTATTTACGGACTGCAAAGATAGGATTTTTTTTAACTAAAAATCAAGTTCCTCTTAGAAAGTTTTCTAGATTGAAATATTCCGGATTCAAAAGGATCAAATTAACTTACCAATTCAAAATGAAAAACCCGAATATATGAAAATACCCATTGGTTTAAAAAAGAGTGCCGCAATGGTGGTGCTTAGACATAAAGAACAATTCCTTTTATTAAAAAGAGCAAATCCCCCACATCCTGGAAAGTATCTCCCAGTTGGAGGGAAATTAGAACCATTTGAAGACCCCTATTCTGCAGCCATTAGAGAAACAAAGGAAGAAACCGGCCTCCAGTTAGACTATCTGAGTTTTTGTGGCATCTTAATTGAATCCTCTCCCAGTCAATATAATTGGCAAAGTTCCATTTATGTGGCAGACATTGACAAGATACACCCTCCATTCTGTTCAGAAGGTCAGCTGGAATGGATTCCCTATCATAAGGTTCCTCAAATCCCCACTCCGGAAACCGACTGGCAAGTGTATCAATACATAATGAATCAGAAGCCCTTTGTTTTTAACGCTTTATACAATGAGGCCCTAAACTTAGTTGAAATGACAGAAGAAATTGAACGAGTAAAAGTATTTTCTATAAATGGAAAATAATTAATCCACCGTCCATGCAACCCTTTCCAATGTTTTTGCACCAAAAATATCGAACTCAGTGCAAGGTCTGATCATGTTTGTCATCTAAACAACAAGATTTGGTCATTTTCTGGAAAAAATGACGTCACAAATCTCCTCTAATAGTTGAAAACAGATTAGCCATAAAACATTTTCCATTTGGACGCCAAAATGAAAAGACTTATTGATGCTTGCAAAAAGGGAGACCGGCAGGCTCAACGACAACTCTATGATACCTACAAGGGTAAAATGTTTGTCCTTTGCCAACGTTATGCCAATAGTAGAGAGGAGGCTGAGGATATTCTTCAGGAAGGTTTCATAAAGGTATTTCGATGTCTGGATCAATATCGCGGAGAAGGACCATTGGGAGCCTGGGTTCGAAAAATAATTTTAAATGGTGCTTTGCAATATGTAAGAAAGCAAAATAATAAATATGTATCCCTTGAAGAAGAGAAGATAGAATATTATTTACATCAGAAAATTGAATATTCTTCGACTAATAGTCGAGAGAAGGAGCTCATTAAAATCCTTCAACAATTACCACCTGGATTTAGGACTGTTCTAAATTTATATGTTTTGGAAGGTTTTACCCATCAGCAAATTGCCAATGAATTAAATATTTCTGTAGGGACTTCAAAATCACAACTAAATCGAGCGAAAGCCTACTTCAAAAGGTTATTGGAAAAAAGCTTAAGTCCAGAATTAAAAAAATAAAACCCTAAGAAGATTAAAAGATCCTAAATATGGAGGAAGATTTACATAAAAAAGATCATTTGGAAGAATTTTTGAAAGATTCCCTGGAGTCTTATGAAGAGGCACCACCAGAATCAATATGGGATGGTATAGGTAGCAATTTACCAGTAATAAGCAGTGGGTTTATATCCTACCGTAAACCATTTTGGTGGGTGAGTGGGCTTGCTGCTTTATTACTTATATTATTAGTGTATCAGCAATTTTACTTTCAAACACAAATAAAACAATTAGAAGAAAAAATTGCATTACAAAATTTGGATAAAAATACCTCTCAGGACCTTGGCTTATTTCAAGAACAAACCATACATTCTTCTAATAATTCAACAGAAGAATCATCGCATTTAACAGAAGAAATTAATTCTAATTTTTCCAAGCAAAGCTCTGCTGAGCAATCCTTATCATCAAACAAAACTTCTGAAAGCCAATTCAGAAACAATAATCTTTCTCCAAAAAACAACTCACCCCTGCCCTTTGAACAGGCTAGGGAGGAGAATCAAAAAGGATTCAAAGCAGACCACCTTCAAAAAATGGAGATCTCCAAAGAGGATAGTCCCACATTTTTAAAACCCATAGATACTAAGGCTCAACCAAATCCCCCTCCTATTGCTAATTATGAAGAATTAAAATCATTTGATAGGTTGACAAAGTCGGCTCAGGGATTAACCATACCCGGAAGAGAATCCCAATTTAAATCCACACCTCTTTCAAGCATTGCCCCCATTAAGAATAAAAGAATAGCCATTGAGGCTTTTAGGATGCCAGGTAAATTAAATAATTCACTAGATTTTAACCTTCCTACAGATATTCCTTACCAACCAAGAGAGCTAACACGACGAAGGGTCAAATCAAGTAACAGTACAAATCTGGGTTTAAATATTGAGTATCAAATTAGCCCCAGGTGGTCTATTTATTCAGGAATTAATTTCCAAAGAACAGAAAATACAGAATCCCACCAATTATCATTTTTGCGCAAAGAAAGATCAGGACATAGACCCGGCAGAACAGGTACTTCTAAAGATTACCAGTATGATTATAATTATCCCCTAAATACTTCATCAGGGCTAGTCAATATGCAACTTAAAATGGTTCAGTCCACTACTGATATTATTCCTGACGATGAGCAAGCTTTCGAAATAATAGTTACTACCGAGGAAAAAACTGCCAGTTGGAGTATTCCTTTATTTCTAGAATATCAATTCGGTAATGGGAAATTTAAGCCCTTCTTCAGAGCAGGTTTTAATATGCATTTTAATATCAACCATGATTTTCAGGTCAAAGAAGTTTCTAGTGCAGATAAATTTCTAAAGCAAAGGCCTCAATCGGCTTCCAAGGGATTCTTGAAATACCAGGCAAATACTCGGCTTGATTATCTTGTATCATTGGGATTGGCATACGAATTAAACGAGCACTGGCAGATACAATTGCACCCCTCTTACCTGGCAAGCTTAAGTGATACGAATAAACATCCCTTAATTTTGGGAAAGACGGAAAATTTGGGAGTGGCAGCTTCTTTAAAATACTCGTTTTGAATGGGTATTGGGATATTGGGGTATTGGGATATTGGGGTATTGGGAAAATGCTAATACCCCAATCCCCTAATACCCTAATACCCTAATAATCGATCTATCAAAACCTTGAATCCAAATAATAAGGTAACATAGCCCTCCAAGTTGGCCAATCATGGCTCATGTCATGTCCCCATACATCCAATTCGTGAGGGATACCTTTGGCATTTAGGATACCGGAAAGCTGTTTGGAAGCTTCTGGATCTTCATAGTTACCAGAACCAGTAACCAGATGAATGTGTCGTCCTCCTTGTAACATGGGTAAGAAGTGATTATCGTCTAGGTTCGGTAAGTAATGAACAGGTGAATTAAAATAAACATCCTCATTATAAAAGCCTTTGGTATAGGATGTCAAATCATAAACACCGCTCATAGCAATGGTTCCATTGATTAAATCTGGTCTCTTAAAGAACAGATTTGCACTGTGAGTAGCCCCCAGGGAAGCTCCGGTGGTAATGATTGGAGTTTCAGGGCTGGTGTGGGATTTAATAAATGGAACTACTTCTGTGTAGACATAATGATTAAACGACTGGTGCCTAATCGCTTTATGATGAGGAGCCATATCATTGTTCAACCAACTTTCAGAGTTGATACTGTTTATAGAAAAAACTTTCACTTTCCCTGCATCAATTTGGGGTCGGATGACATCCAACATCTGAAATCGCTCATATTCCAAAAAATCAGCAGCAGCAGTGGGAAGCATCAAAAGGGCGAAGCCATAATGTCCATACACTGCAATTTCCATATTCTTATTTAGTGATGGACTGTACCAAGAATGAATTTCTCTTTTCATCTATTGAGCAAATATTGCTTTTGTTAATGATAAATATTCTGCAAAACTACACAATCATCAACAATAATTCCAACACCGACATGAAAATATATTTTTCACCAAATTTAATTTTGAATAAAAACGAAGGGGCGTTCAAACGTTTTTGAACTCCCCTTCCCAACTTTCTTTAATAATTGGATATCACTATGAATTTTCTTTAGAAAGTAGAAGTTTAAAGAAATCCTTCTACTTTCTCTGACTACCGGAGGTAGTTACCTTCTACCTTCTACTTTCTACCTTCTACCTAATTGGCATCCACTACTCCACCCGATCCAGATACGGACACATTCAAACTCGGGTTTCCTTTATAAAATACGTCTCCACTGCCAGCAATATTGACATCGAGTTCTTGGGTAACCCACATCTCAGCATCACCAGAACCACTTATTTTAACGGTAGCTTTACGAGTTTCCAGATTAAAACATTGAAAATCACCAGAGCCGGAAATACTGATATCCAGGGCATCAGCCGTACCATCAAAGCGCATAGATCCGGAGCCTGATACTTTAGCGTCTATATCGTCTGCTTCTAAAGAAAGATCAATGTCTCCGGAACCGCTAATCCCTACGTCCAAATCATCTACTATTAATGAGCCTTGGCTAACTATTTCACCGGAGCCTGAAATTTTTACACTTGTTAGTTCTTTTACCGTTAGATAAATACGGATGCTAGATTCATTTCTCACACATCTGTCAAACTCAATAGTCCAAATACCGCCTCTTACTGTTGTCTTTATTTGATTAATTACATCATCTTGTGCCTCAATTTCTACTTCTTGATCTTCACCCTGACTAATAAATACAGTAGCAGGAATGGCAAGATCAATACCATCTATGCGTCCCAAATCCAATATTTCAGAACTAACAGGACCTTCCGCTCTTACACAGCCTCCATTATCATCATTAACTTCGATGATACAACTACTTAAACCTAGGCTTAACAACATAACAGGCAATATCCATTTTAATGTTCTCATGATTACAGATTGTTTTTAATGATTTAAATTTTGACAGATCATTTTAGGGGAGAAGATCAACTCATCTATTTTATGAATACCGTCTTCTATTATTGAAAATTTTAATCCCTACCTGACCTTTGATTGTTTTTAATAATTAAGATTTACGTTTATTCTTAGGGCCTAATATCTGCGATGTCCGAACCATCCTATTCTCAGTGTAATAGAAGTGATAGATCCGGTAAAATTTTTATTTTCTACAAAACCATTGTCCTCTATTCCTCTCACCCAACGATAACCGATGGTCCCTGATAGCCTAAGCCATTTGGTGACATTGGCCTCCAGGCCAATTTCAGGTGTGAGGACAAACACCTTATCTAAGTCACTGTATCTGACGCCACCATCTCTCAGGTCAATATCAAGTGCTCCCCAGCCTATCCTGGCACTGCTATAAATATGTATTAAGCTATAAGTACGAGGAGTAAAACCGAGCCAAATTCCTCCATGACCAATGTCCAGGCGATCCAGATTACTATTATCCAGTAAGCCTTGAAAATCACCACTAGCCATTCCATAAGCTCCAATAAAAAAGTCACTAAAAACGATGGCTCCACCACCTCCAACGGAAGTGCTCATATTATTATTGAAGCCGACTTCTATAATGGGTGCGCCAAATGCTCCAGAAAGCCTGGTGTTACTAAAAAAGGTTTCATGCTGAGCAAAACTTATGCCCGCAATTCCCAAAAACAGCAAAAGACCAAATAATTTTTTCATTTTCTTAATCTGATTTAATGTTTCAAAATGTAGATTGTCACATAAGTTGTTAGGGGATCATGCCTGTCATTTCAAGCATATCCAAGTCTGGGTTCAATAAGTAATAAGGATTATAGAGAGCCCTTAAATTCCAGACAATAGGCTCCCAGGCCAACCAAAGGTTAGCTTTTTGAATTTTTAAAAAAAAATCAAAGTTTATCCTGTCCCCGATTCGGATCAGGAACAACAAAATGAATGTTTTTTCTCTACTTCCCAGTTATTTTAGGGTTGAGCAGATCAAACTGTTATTTAATTTTTTAGAAAAATCAATGGATAATTTCATTTAAAACCGCACTCCAGCACCAAAGCCCAGCCACATTTTTATATTAGTCCCTCCTCTAGTTTCATCAAAAAATGCATAAGGCATTATATTGGAACCCAGGGTATTAGTATCTACATTGTTCAACTCTGAGAACATAATATTCAAATTAGGGCCAAAGAAAACACTTGTTTTTGCTCCAGTTTGGAGGTCGAACCCAAATCGGTATTGGTTCAGTAAATTCAGAGAGCGGGTCCAAAATTGTTTTTCATTAACATGAATAAAGATAGTTTCAATATTAAATAGGTTATTGCGCGCACCCATTGTTATACCGGTACCAAATCCGTAGCCCACACCCCAGCTTAGAGACAATTGTTGACGATTTGCACTTCCATTCAAACGATCATTATCTAAGCGGCCTCCTATATATAAGATGTTATAAAATCGCCGTACCCCTATTCTAAGAGCAAAATTTCCATAAAAAGTTTCATTTATTGAAAATTCAGTCCGGTTATAGCCATTCTTAATAAAGTTGAGCAAACCAAAGGGTACGCCCGAAACAGTATCTGCCACATTGATTAAGCCGAATTGTAATCCTTCGACCTTTTTAGCTACGTTTAGCAAGCCTGCTATCTGGGTACCTTGTACATCCTCAGCAAAATTCATTAATCCAGAAATCTGAGAACGCACCTTACCTGCTCCTACGTTCATCAGGCCAGCAACCTGAACGGCACGAGTAGAATCCAGAGAATTGGCAACATTAAATACCCCGGCTGCCTGAACACCTTTAAAGTCACCAGCTGCAATGTTGAACAAGCCACTACCCTGAACCCCTTCCACTTTGGATGCACCTATGTTAAACAAGCCTGCCAACTGGGTACCTTCTACCTTTCCCCCTACAGTATTACCCAGGCCTGCAACTTGTAAGCCTTTAGCCTTTTTTTTAATGGAATTAAAAAACATACCGACTTCAACACCATCCAAACCACCATTCATGCCCCAAAAAACATTTAAAGAAAATCTATTGGTGACATCATTACTTTCCAGGGCATTGGTACCAAAAAAGGGAAACACTGAAACCTGGGCTAATCGTTTTTCTTGTCCCATGTCTGGTAAGGGCTCTAAATCTTCTTCGGGTTCTTCTGGAATGATGGGGGGGAATTTATATTTTTCCCAATCCAATTCAAGAGAAGCATAGGTGCCGGGAGTTTCCAGGTAATTATTCAATTTTCTGGCCATGGGATTAAGTCTTAACCTTTCTTTTTCTTTATTCCTTGCACTAATCAAAGCTTCCTGACGTTTTCTTACCTCTTCATAAAGACTTAACTGACGAAGTTCTTCTTCCTTAGCAGGATCTATCTTTAAAATTATTTTACCTCTTCTTTCAACATATGCGACTGCTGTGGCATCAAACATTTCATCAAGGATATCTCTTAAAGTAGCTCTTCGGACGCCTAAATTGACCCTATTATCAACAGGAATATAATTTTTACTGTAGGTAAAAAAAATTTGATATTGATTTTCGATACTGGAAAGGATGGCAGCTATGGTTTGATTTCCGGTGGGAATGCTTACAGTTTTATCCAGGACACTCTGAGCGACAACAGATGTGTTTACAACAATGATCCATCCAAATATTAAAAACAGTCCTCTTAGTGTACTCATAGATTGAGTATTGGATAATGGGTAATAAGTATTGAAAAATTAGCTTTATCTAGGCTAAAAGACCCCTAAAATTATATTTAGTTTAATCAGGAGAACACTTACCACTTATTCTATAAACCTGGCCGATCTGGTTAATTTCAACACCATCTAAGGCCTCTTCGATTTCTTCAAACACAAATTCGAGTTCCGGGCGGGGAAAAGTAGAATTAAACAAACAATCGTAAACAGCTTCATCCTCAACCTGGATATCTATTCTAAAATATTTCTTTACATCACTAAGTACCTTGCGCATTCGGTCATCTGAAAAAATAAGTGTGTCTGTCATCCAGGCTATCGTATTTTCAGAAATGGTGCTATCAACTACTAAGTCCTGACTTTCTTTTACCACAAAAGCTGCCTGGTCTTTTTCAAGGGTTGCTGGTTCGACATCTTTATTATTCAGAGGCTCAAATTTCACTTTACCGGTTTTGACGACCAATTCTACCCGTGTTTCATCTGGGTAAGCCCGCAAATTGAAAGAAGTACCTAGTACGGTAGTCCTTGCATCTCCTGCATCTACAGAGAAGGGGCGATTTTCATCACGAGCAATTTCAAAAAATGCTTCGCCTTCCAGTTGAATTTTTCGCTTTTTAAATTTACTATCATAGACTAGTCGACTATCTTTATTTAGCCAGACTTTACTGCCATCAGGCAGTATCAAAGGTTCATCATTTAATTGCTCAGCCAGGATTTCCTCTGGGCTGCTTGAAAATGGGTTGATAACAAACCAGGATGCAACAATCAAAAGGGCGATGCTAGCAGCTATTTTCCAATTCCAGCGACTTTTTCTACTTGTAAGAGTAAGTACATTGGAAGGTGGAGCTGCCGAAACTGCCAAAACCGGGTCGTCCCCTAATTTATCCTCGAAGGAAGACCAGGCCTCATCCAGATTCGTATTAAATGATTCATCTGCTTCAGCAGAAATGCTCCATAATTGGATCATTTCGTCAAAAAATTGACGATTGGCCTCATCCAAATTGGCCCAATGCAAAAGGGCGCTTCGCTCTTCTGCATCAATATTGCCAGATAGGTACTTGGCCACCAAATCCAAATATTTAGCATCTTCCATTTTCTACCAACTAATTTTTTTTGGCTTCTTTTTACAGGTAAAGGGTAAAAAAGAACACCCTTTTTATGCCAAGGATAATACCTTTTTACCTTTCACCTATAATTTTTCTATTTATAAGATGATAAAAAGGGAGGAATCCCCCTATTGATCATCCATCTTTTTAGAGTTAAAATTACATATTGGTCACATCGACCCTCCAATTCCCAGGAGATTCAAATTGAATATCAATAATTACTTGATTCTGCCTAGTCATCATTTTATTCCAGGACTTATAGGTCATCCGAACTTTTTCCGGAAAAATAACGTCTTCAAGTCGTATGATACGACCATCTTGAAAGACCAGTCCTGATTGAGCAACAATGTCCACTTCCTCTATATTCGCATCACCTCCCATGTGATATTCTATTCTATTTTTTCGGGTATCCTGAACTCTACATCTTACGGAATTAACATTACGAGCAATCACCACTTTATGTTCTTGTTCATATAATTCTCTTTGCATGGCATCATTCTTCCAAAGTGCGTATAAAGGTTTTTGCCCCAATTTGTACATTTTCCCCTTTCCATTTCGCTGGCCATTCTTAAATTCACCTTCATATCGGCTACCATCAGAATAAGAATAGGTACCGTGGCCATGAGGCAATCCCTTTTTGAACTCGCCTTTATAGGTGTGTTCGCCTTCAGCAACACCTTCTCCATGTGCAAGGCCTTTTAAGCAATAACCGTCATATTCTCCTTCCAGCTCTTTAATCTTAACCTTACAGTTTTTCTTTTTGACGGGTTGTGCTTGTGAGTAAACACTAAAGCTAAACACTAATCCAAGGCAAAAGAATAATTTTAAGGCATAATGTTGGGTTTGTTTGTTCATAGCTAATTTTTTTAATTAAACCAATGAGTGTAAATCCTTTAAAGTTTTTTTAGCGGTCCTAATATTTCACAATTTATAGAAAAATTGTAAGATATGTTTTCAATTTAGTTCTCAATAAACGAAGTGCCCGTCCCATCTGATTTTCAACAGTCTTTATTGAAATTTCCATTCGATCGGCAATTTCCTGATAGGTCAATTCCTCAAAACGGCTAAGAACGAAAACAGCTCTGCATTTAGGAGGCAGTTCATTAATAGCTGCTTTGATGTGGTCTCCCAACTCCATATTCAAGTACTGCATTTCTACATTTTGGCTACTGGAACCCTCATTATTTAGGATGGCTTCTTCACTTTCAAAGTTTTTTTTAGAACGTAAATATCCTAAAGCTTCATTAGTTGCCATTCTTTTCAAATAGGCCGATAATGAACTGGTAATGTTAATTTTTTGCCTTTTGTTCCAAAACCTCAGAAACACTTCCTGGGCAAGGTCTTCAACGGTTGCTTTATCTCGAATAAGTCTACTGATGGTTTGGCAAACAGGAAGGTAATGCATTTGAAAAAGCTCTTTCAATGCAGTGCGATCGTTTTCTTTGAGGCGTTTCAATATGTTTTCCTGTTTCTCGTCAGCCATATCCAAACTAGCGGGGAGGTGTAATTTATCTGACATCAAAAGTTATATACCTTCTATCTGTCAAGTGAATTTTTATTGGTTTATCTATTAGCAAATCCACCCAAATATACAGATGATCCTTCTACAGAAGAAATTAATTCATGACTAGTTAGCTTAAATTTAACATTGATATAATTATTAACATATGGATTTTCAAGGCAGTAACTAATGTTAAAATGATAAAAAAAAGAAGAAAACAGGTCCGATATTTTTCAAGAATCAAAGGATTCAACCACTTTTTTTCAAAAGCGTTATAGAATAAGGGGTTAAAATTTTAAAAAGCATTACTTTTGCTCCAATAATCGAAAAATTACTTTATGCTAACCATTAACATATATTTGCGATTTGCTTTAATGGGCATCTTCCTCATCGGAGGGATTATTTTATCCTTTATCCAGGGCTTTGGCTTTTGGTATGCCTTTCCTCTTCTTCTAATTGGTCTTGCCCTATTTATAGGTTATTTGCTTTTGGGGACGGTGCAGTCTGCTGCTCAGTTTATGCAAAACAATGATTTTATTGCCACTGAAAATCGTTTAAAACTCACGCTTTCTCCCAGATTACTTTATTCTACTAATCGTGCTTTTTACTATATGATCAAGGGATCTATTGCTCTTGCACAAAAAAAAGTAGATGAAGGAGAAGCTTATCTAAAGAAAGCTCAGCAGATCAAAATTCCTACTGATAATGAAAAGGCTATGCTAGAATTACAGTTGGCCAATATCAGTGCTACTAAAGGCAAATGGAAGCAAGCTCAAAGTCATTTCCGTACCGCCAAAAGTTTAAAGGTGACGGAAGGAATGATTAAGGAACAGATTAAGCAATTTGAAAAGGTTCTTCAAAACCGGGGTCAAATGAAGGCAGCTGCAAGAGGAGGTGGTAAAGGAGTCTTCCAACCAGGAGGAAAAAGAAAGCGGCCTAAAATGAGATAAGGATAAAATCACTCCTTTTTGTCTAAAGAAAATAGATATTATTACTTTGCCGGCGGCAAAGCATGGGTAAATTAATTTTTAGATTCAACTACTGTTTCTCGGGCAGGGCTCCCTTAACAAATAGGTTTAACAAAAACAGAACACTAATAAACATGGCCAGCCGTCCAAGCATGTCTCCCCATTTTAAATAAAAGGTTATGGAGTCATTCAGGTATACTTTCGATATGATGGCAGCAGGTTTATTATAGCTCGTTCGGTTATAAGATTTCCCCTTAACATCGATAAAGCAGGAGATGCCGGTACTTGCCGCCCGGATCACAGGTCTTCGGTTTTCAATGGCTCGGATATTTGCAAATGCAGCATGTTGTTTATATCCAGCTGTATTATCCCACCATCCATCATTTGTCATAATAAAAATGGCCTGCGCCCCCTTCTTGGTATACCTCGTAAGGTACTCCCCAAAAACCGATTCATAACAAATGACAGGAGCAATCCTGGCAGAGTTATTTTCGAAAACAGCTCTGTCTTTTTGAGTGCCAAAACTGGCCGTTGTTCCTCCTAATTTTTGAACCAATGGTTTTAAAAAGCCTAAAAAACGACTGAATGGAAAAAATTCTGGCCCCGGCACTAGTTTGGATTTTTTATAGAGTGGTGTTTCCAGTGTCCCTGGCGAAATTTGGAGAGCGGCATTATATACCTCATAATAGATCTTTTGTCCATCACTTTCACGTTCTCGAATAAAAGGCCCTTCTATTTTCTGGCTCCCTAAATCCTTAAAAATACTGAAACCCCCAATCACTTTTAGATTTGGAAACTGCTCCTGTAAATCCCGAAATCGTCGAATCTGAGGATAGTTTTCTAATCCACCTAATTCAAAATAGCCTAGACTAGCTTCAGGGAGGACTATAAACTCTGTTTTTTCAGTAATCTTTGAAGCAACCAGCTCTATAATATGGCTCATTTGGATAACAGTAGAAACCTGCCTTTTCTGATAATGCGGCTCATAATTGGGTTGTACAGCCAGGACTTCTATTGATTTTGAAGAATCAAAAGATCTGTTGAATTGAATAATTGAAACTATAATCGGCACAAAAAGAATAAGTGCAAAATAGATCAAATCCGTTTTCCAGTTTTCTTTTCTTGAAAAATTAGAAATTCCCTTAAATAGATACCAGTTAATCAACAAAATCCATAAGGATCCTCCTAGAACACCAGTATGGTCATACCATTGAATTATTGAGGGCCATTCCGCCAATCCATTCCCCAGGGTTAACCATGGCCACGCCAAATCCCATCTGAAATGAAAATATTCAAAAAACAGCCAAAAAACAATAAATGGAAATATACTGAACTTAGGCATGCTTATTCGCGCCTGATGCCATAAAACCATCGTCAAAGACATCAAAGCAGAATTGGCTAAAATGGTAAAAATTCCTGCTGCCAGAGAGGCATTCGCCAACCAGTAAGTAGACAGAATATTCCAGATGATGAATGCCTGAAAACTATAATTGAAAACTTTTGAACGTTGGGGCTTATCAGCAGATTGGCGGATTAATTGTTCCATTCGAAACAAGGGAATGAAAGCCACCAATAAAAATGGGCTGAATCCTATATCTCCAGGAAAACCTATTCCGAGCAAGACCCCACTTATTGTAGCCCAGCACAACGGATGATCCCAATTTAAATGGCTGAGAACTTTTCGCCACCTCCAGATCATTAAAACCACTGAAGAGGATAAAAAAAGAACCAAAGGTCTATACCCCCACAAAAGTTGTTGGGTGGAACGGGAATATATTTCCCATCCCATCCAAAAGCTTATCGCTAGTAATAAAACTATAGAAAAGATTAAAATATTTTTTTTCTTCACTAAGCAGGCAGTTTATTGTAATAACCACATTCTTGTATTTTGAGTATCTCCTCCCATTCGGCTTACAGCCTCTTCATAATTGGAGGAATTTAGTCTTCCCTCCTCCACAGGGTATGTAAATCTCAATGGGAGATTATCGCTATTACTGTTGCCACAGGTAGGAGTCAAAAAAGGAATCGCATCCCAATTATAATTAAATTCTGCCAGCCTTCTGCGCATATCAAAATAGCCCTCTAAGCCAACAAAATAAAGAGCAGCCCACTTTTGAATAACAATTTGGCCTGGGTCATCCTGATAGGCAACCCCAGAATTTTCATAAAAATCATCGAAGGTTTTCCATCCAAAGTCAGCCAAATCAGCATTATGGTAGGTAATAGAACTTTGAATACCCGCTTTATAGTGGTCCCCAGCTGAACCTGTAATTAATCCTTTCTCTGCTGCCTCGGCAAGAATAAATTCAAGTTCATCATGATTCATCATTATTCCGCGTGATCGTACGTCCTGTCCTATAACGGGGAAGCCCGGAAAATCAAAATAAGGTAATCCCAATAAGGACCCCGTATTATCTGTATCGCAACCTGTTGCACCACTAACCCATCCTAAATATTCTGGAGAACTGGTACCGGCAGTAGCTTCGGTTGGTCTGGCAAATTGTCCCAGGCGAGGATCCTTATAAGTCTCAAAGAACTCCAATGCCGTTTGGCTCAAACGTACAGCTTCGAAATCTGTTGGATTTAAATTAAATAATGGATGTGAAGAGGCTTGTTCTCCTTTAAATTGAAGCTGAGCACCGTCTGTAACATTATTAAAAATTGGCTCATTACTAACAATATTCTGCATTTCCTGAGCTACATCTTCTTTATCAGAAATCCTCATTAATAACCTTAGACGGAGAGAATTACAAAATTTTTGCCATTTAGCCATATCTCCTCCATAAATCAGATCTACACTGGCATCAACAACATTACCGGAAGTATTAATAAGACCGTTAGCCCTTCTTAATTCCGCAAGCAAGCCTTCCGGTCCAGTATAAATATCGGCCTGAGCATCATAACTTGGAAAAAGGACTCCAGATTCCTGACCTTGAGCACCTTCTGAATATGGGATATCTCCATAAGCATCTGTTAAAACTGAAAAAAGCCATGACCTAAGAATGATTCCCAGTGCTTCATAGTTAGGATTTCCCTGTTCATTTCCAATAGCCTCCAGGTTTCTGGCTTTAATAATGGCACTAAAAAGGCTAAACCAGGTATCAGATAGGTTAGCCCAATTGTAAATATCAATATTTGTATTAGAAGTATTTGAAGTCAGTTGGACAGAATGATTCCCTATAGAAAAGGCCTGCAACATGATATTTTCCACTCCATCTAAAAGAACCTCATTTAAGACAATTGTCGGATCATCTTCTACCTCTGGATTTAAGTCGCTATCACCGATTTTATCACAGGCAAAAATGAGAAGAAGAAGTATTATAAAACTTGAATAAGTAAATTTTTTCATACCAAATCAATTTTATCGTTCATAAACTAATATACCAATTTATCTTACAACGAAACCATTCCCCCAATCACTTTGAGGCCCAACAAAACCAAGTCCACCATCTTCATTTTCGGCCATTAAGATCATTCCTTCCGATAAAATACCCCTGAGTTTTCGTGGTGCCAGATTAGCAACCAGAATAATTTTTTTGCCAATGATATCTTCCGGCTTAAAATACTCTGCAATGCCAGAAACCACCGTTCTGTGTTCAAGTCCGATATCTACTTTTATTTTGAGTAATTTTTTTGCCTTCGGCACTTTTTCGGCTTCTAGTATGGTACCCGTTCTAAGATCTAATTTAGTAAAATCTTCAAATTGAATTTCCTCTTTAAGGGCTGATCGCTCTTGTTTTTTTTCACTATCCAGAATGGCTTGTAAATGATCCTTTTGCCTCTTGATAATGTCTAATCGACTATGATCCTTTCGGTCCTGTATTTTAGCAAACAATAGTGTTGGCTGACCAATTTCGTGTCCAGCAGGAATAAGTGCATTTCCTTCTCTAACATCATTAAGTACATTCTGAAGTTCTCCCGTAGTCACCGGTTCCAGTCTAATCAGCTCGCGAATGCGCGGAGAGGTAAAGGGAATAAAAGGCTCTACCAATACACTTAACAGCGCTACTATTTGTGCACATGCATTCATACAATCTGCGATCTCCTGGCTTTCAGGATCCGTTTTCCAAATTGCCCAGGGGGATACTTCCTGCAAGAAAGTATTTCCATAAGAAGATATTTCCATGAGTATTTGAGATGCCGATTTAAAACTAAATCGCTCCAGATCCGCGATAAGTGCATCCAGCAAAGACAATAATTTCGGATGAGCATCTTTTAAGGAAAGATTAGACTCGGGTATTTTCCCATTATAATATTTGTGGGTCAAAACAACTACCCGATTAATAAAATTACCCAGGTTATCTGATAACTCCTTATCATGAAAATCTACAAAGTCATCCCATTTGAAGTCACTGTCTCTATTCTCTGGCAGATTGCGAAGGAGGGCATACCTCAAAGCATCTTCCTTATTTGGAAAATCTTCAAATTCTTTGAGATATACATGTTGCTCAATTCCCCACATTCTGGTTTTTGAAAATTTCTGCCCTTCAAAGTTTAAAAACTGATTGGCTGGAACATTTATTGGCAAGGCATAATCGCCATGGGCTTTAAGCATGGATGGAAATACAATACAATGAAAAACAATATTATCTTTCCCAATGAAATGAATAAGGTTGACATCATCCCCTTTCCAGTAATCTTCCCAGTTTTTTCCATTTTCTTCTGCCCATTGTTTGGTAGCGGATATATATCCAATTGGAGCATCAAACCAAACATATAAAACTTTCCCTTCAGCCTCTTGCAAAGGTACCGGAATACCCCAACTCAAATCCCGGGTAATCGAACGAGCTTGCAGGCCTGAATCCAGCCAGGAAAGGCATTGCCCCAATACATGTTTTTTCCATTTACGGGCGTCATGATGTTCTTTTCCATCAAGCTGCCCATTAGCTATCCAGTCTCGGAGCCACTGTTCATGCTTGTCCAATCTAAAATACCAGTGTTTGGTCGTTTTCAAAACAGGAGCCTCACCACTGAGGGTTGATTTGGGCTCTATTAATTCCATTGGAGACAAGTCAGAGCCGCAGTTTTCACACTGATCCCCATAAGCTTCTTCATATCCACATCGGGGGCAAGTTCCAATAATATATCGATCGGCTAAGAATTGATCAAAGGAAGCATCGTAATACTGTTCAATTGTTTTTTCTTCAAACTCATCTCCTTTTTCATAAAGATGAAGAAAGAAATCCTGGGAAGTTTGATGATGCAGGGGCGCACTGGTTCGATGATAATAATCGAAAGAGATACCTAGCCGTTCAAAAGAAGATTTATTTAACTCATGATATTTATCAATAATTTCCCTCGGGCTAATCCCTTCTTTTTTAGCTCTAATAGTAATAGCTGCGCCATGCTCATCCGAGCCGCAAACCCATACCACATCTCTACCCAGCAAACGCAGGTATCTTACATATATATCAGCAGGTAAATATGCTCCGGCCAGGTGCCCAAGGTGCAAGGGGCCATTAGCATATGGAAGTGCTGAAGTAATTAGGTATCTTTTGTTTTTATCCGTCATAGAAAAGCTGTTATTTTATCTACTTACAAGTAAGTCGTGAATATACAGTTTTGCTAACGCATTATTCTAAAAATTAGTTTCTAATCCTTCTTCCGGGGGTTTAATTAACAAGCCTGGCAAAAAGGGATGAACTACTATAAAGCAAATTCCAAAAAACTTCTAAAGGTATGATATCAATAAGGGATTTGGAGTACCTCGATCAGGCAAAGGTGCCAGTTGTTTTAAATTATCGTTTAAGCTCCGGCAAAATTCAATCCATCATCACCATAATAAGAGAAATTGGCAAGAAAAATAAAAGCTGGTTTGTCCTTACAGAAACCGGAGAACCCATTCCTTTAGAACAAATTATCAGTATTCAGAAAAAAAAATAATTTTTTGTGCAAGGTTTAAAAATTCTTGGCATCTAAAAGTCAAACTCAGGAACATTGAATGAACAACAACTGATAAGGGCCATTAAATCAGGATCTGAAGAAGGTTACCGTACTTTAGTATCGAGTTACCAGAACAAGGTATTAAATACCTGCCTGGGATTTGTTCCTAATATACAGGATGCTGAAGATTTGTGTCAGGAAGTATTCGTTCAAGTATTCCGGTCCATAGATCAATTTCGGGAAGATGCAACATTGTCAACCTGGATTTACAGAATAAGCATTAGCAAATGTTTGGAGTTTATTCGGCATAAAAAACGCAAAAAAAGAATCTCTTTTTTTCAATCTCTGGTTGGCTTAGAGGAAGCAAAGGATAAAATTGCCTCCCCCATTTTTGACCATCCCGGGGTTCAATTAGAGCGAAAGGAAGAGACCCGCATTTTATTTGAACAAATCAACCAATTACCTAAAAATCAAAAAATAGCTTTTACACTTCATAAAATTGAACATATGTCACATAAAGAAATTGGCGATATTTTAAATACCTCCGTGTCGGCAGTAGAATCTCTAATTTTCAGGGCTAAACGCCGGCTTCGGTCAAAACTTACAAAATTATATTATGAAAAAGAAGGATAATTCTACGGAAAACAAAGTGGATAGGATCCTTGAGAGTATCGATCATATTCAAAGGGTGGAAGGAAATCCCTATTTGTATAGCCGTATCCGCGAAAGATTAAAGGATGAAGGAGATAAGTCTTTATCTTTTTTTAGCAGAAAATCCGTCATCAATGCAAGGCTGGGGATAGTAATGCTGGCCATTCTATGCCTTGTGAATGTTTTTACAATAATTAATTATTCAAGTATCGATCGTTCAGAAACAAGCGGCATTTCTTCTTTATCAGAGGCATATGGTTGGAGTGACGATTCATCTCAGGGAATTTATGATTCCATAGATTTCGAATGAGGCGATTGGTACAAAAAATGATGGAGCATGAGTTATTTTAATACTAATTATAAAAATTGGATCATCGGCTTTTTGATCCTCCTAAATATAGGAACCCTGAGTTTTATGTGGATTATGCGACCTCCCCCTCCAGATGGCCCTGGAAGAAGGGGAGGTCCTCCCCTACCCCAAGGTTTTTTAGCAAAAGAATTGGGCTTTGACAATCAACAGGCTGCGGAGCTAAAATCATTAATGGATGATTATTTTCAGCAAAGCAGAAAGATTCATTCTCAAATAAGGCAAAATAAAAAGGATATTTTTAAACTGATCCAGGTGGATATACCTGATAGTGTAGCGATTCAGGAAATGATTCAGGAAAAAAGTCGTTTGCACTCAGAAGAAGAGAATTTATTTGTAGATCACTATCAGGCCATCCGAAAAATTTGTAGAGACGATCAAATCGAAAATTTAAATCGTGTCTTTGGTAAAGCAATGGGACCACCTCCTCTGAGAAGGAGGCCACCACCTAATAGAAGGGATTAAAGCGTTTACTTTACGTTGCAGCTAAAACAATATTAGATTCCATAAAATCTGATGTATCATAAAGAATCTGTGACAACAACACATAAATCCAAATTAACATGTTTGGGTATTTTTTAATTGAATCTAAATATTTATTTTACAACAATTTTTAAAGAGAAGAAAACTTGTAGTCGAAATCTCCTAATAAGGCAAAAACCTAAAATCAAGAGATCAAATTGTTAACTATAGGTAATTTTTTTTAATCATAATGAAAAAATATAGCTTGGTTTTTCTTGGCGAATTTTAATAAAATAGTTAACTAGCGTCACCATTTAACAATAAATTTTCATATCTTTGAAAAAATTGGCTGTTTGGTCTTGAATGTGTCTTAAATTTTTTGGAAATTATTAGAAAATTAGGATTCATTCTTTTTGAATAAAAAAAATTGTTTTACATTTACGGTCTCTATTTAGATTTAAACCAATTAAGAAAAATAATAATAACTATTTAAGTCACCTAACAAAATTTACATAATAGTTATTCAAGATATATAACTGGGGTTTAGTTTTTTATGAAAGGTGAGGAGGCGTGAGCAAGCATCCCACCTTTCTTTATTTTATCTCCTCTTTATTTTATCCTATTCTTTTCCTTTTCCATTTCCGTAAAATCTTTATTTTAGCCCCATTCCTAAATTTGCTCAAGCATCAACATGCATATTAAACCATTTAAAGCCATTTTCCCAAATCTTGATTATGTAACCTCAATAGACTCATTTTTTGGGAGTGTTAAGGAAGACTATCCAGAATATGTTGAAAGCGGATTTTTTAAAAAATCTGAAATTCCTGCAATTTATATTTACCAAATCCGGGAAAAACATCGAACCTACACGGGAGTAATTAGTTCCACAAAAATTGAAGATTATTTAGACGGGTACATCAAAAAGCATGAGTTCACCATTCCTGCTAAGGAACAAAGACAATTACAATTATTATTAAGAAGGAAGGCCATAGTTAAGCCTATACTGTTAACCTACCCAGATGTTCCCCAAATCAATGATCTGATGCAATCCGTGGTTGAAAAACAAGATCCAATATTTGACCTTGAATTCGAGGAGGAACAATCTCACCACCTGATTTGGGCGGTCAGTAATGAGGATCTATCGCAACAATTTAAGGATTTATTCGAGCAGCATGTTCCTCATAGCTTTATCGCAGATGGTCATCACCGCACTTCTACAAATGCCTTATTGTATAATAGGGGTAAAACAGCTGAACAGAAAGAAAAATATAACACACTATTAAGTGCTTTTTTCCCGGCTTCTCAAATTGACATCTATGATTTTAACAGGGTCATTGAATTGGATGATACCGTAAGCCTGGCAAAATTTATGGCGCACTTATCGAACATCATGGAAATCCAGATACTTGATGGCCCCCAAAAGCCATCAAGCAAATATGAGATAACCATGATTTTAAATACAAACGAATGGTATCTCTTAAAATGGAAGCCTGAAGTTTTAAGTCATCAAAGACATAGTAAAGAAGAAATACTACTTGATTGTTCCTTACTTGACACCTGGATTTTAAAGGATATTTTACAGTTGGAAGAGCCTAAAGAGAATGTCCAGGTTTTTTATATTGAAGGCCCTAAAGGACTTAACGGGATTCAAAAGAAGGTCAAAAAAAGTCGAAGGGCTATAGGATTTTGCCTTTATCCAGTACAATTTGAAGAAATGGTAACCCTTGTTAGCCATGGGAAAGTTTTACCTCCCAAGTCGACCTGGTTTGAACCAAGAATGAAGAATGGTCTAGTGGTTTTGGAGTTTTAATACAGGACAAATAACCGCAATTAAGAAAGATAAAAAAAAAATTTAAGCCAATTCAAAATTAAATATTCGCTTAATGAAAAAGATCTCCGCAGATTTTTTATACCCTATTTCCTCAGATCCGATTAAAGAAGGTGTTCTTATTTTAGATGATGATGGCAAAGTATTAGACATTAGCTCAAGGGATGAACATGATTTGAGTAGCATCGACATCCATTCAGGGGTTCTGTGTCCTGGTTTTATTAATACCCATTGCCATCTGGAGTTGTCCCATATGAAATCCATGGTGAATACCGGCACAGGACTTATCCCTTTTATCCATTCGGTGGTGACTATGAGGGATATTCCTGAGGAAAAAATCCTGGAAGCCATAAAAAAAGGGGATCAATCTATGTATGATAATGGCATTGTGGCCGTGGGTGATATTTCCAATAAATTAGACACTGTAGCTTGTAAGAATGAAAGCCCTATACGCTATTATACCTTTGTGGAGATGTTTGATTTTCTTCAGAATGATCAGGCAGAACAGCATTACCAAAATTTTAGTGGAGCCTATCAGGGTCAAAGTAATATGGGACTTAATCAAAAGAGTTGTGTACCACATGCCCCTTATACTGTTTCGCCCAGGCTTTTTGAAATGATCGAAGAAACCAACAAAGAAGAAAACCTGACCATTAGTATACACAATCAAGAAACTCCTCATGAAAATGCCTTGTTTTTGACCAAAACCGGGGATCTAATTGATTTCTATAAGGGTTTTGGTATGTCCTTGGATCATTTTAATCCTACAGGAAAAACTGCTATTCACTATGCTCTGCAGCATATGAATCCTAATCACAGAACCTTATTTGTTCACAACACGATGACCAATGCTGAAGATATTCAGGCAGCCCATACCTGGAGCGATAAAGTGTATTGGGCTACTTGTGCCAATGCCAATTTATACATCGAAAACCGGCTTCCCAATTACAAAACATTCATAGAAAATAATGCCAGGATGACTATAGGCACCGATAGCCTTACCTCCAACTGGCAATTATCAGTCTTGGAAGAAATGAAAACCATTTCCAGATTCCAATCTTATGTTTCGTTTGATACTTTACTTAGATGGGCTACCTTAAATGGAGCAGAGGCCTTGGGATATGATTCTGACCTTGGAAGTTTTGAAAAAGGAAAAACTCCCGGAGTCAATTTAATAAGTATTGGAACTAATCTGCAACTAAGTCAGGATGTCACTGTTCAAAGATTGCTTTAATCCATAGATAGTAAAAAGTAGAAGGTAGAAAGTAGAAGGACTGGTCTTGCTACCTTCTACCTTCTACTTTCTACTTTCTACTTTCTACTTTCTACTAACTAAGGGTTTCTATATTTTTCAAACCATCCTAAAACATAAGCCACTTTGGCCATCAAATTACTTGGCCTGGCGGCAATACCATGATAGGCCCCCGGAATTCGAACCATTGCGGTTTCCACACCTTCCAATTTCAGAGCTGCATAATATTGCTCGGATTCGGGTATAGGAGTGCGCATATCGGCTTCCCCGGTAAGCAGCATAGTAGGCGTCTTTACATTTTTTACTAAAGAAATGGGCGAGCGCTTCATATAGTGCTCCAGATGCTCCCAGGGCTTTCCTGGAAACCAATACTTGTAATAAGTACCTGGATTATCAGCATATAATACAAAACTATACCAGTTAATAACAGGCTTAGCCACCACCGCAGCTTTAAACCGATCCGTATTCCCTACAATCCAGGCGGTCAATACTCCACCACCACTTCCACCGGTAACATAAAGATTATTTTCGTCGACATAACCTTTTTCAATTACTGCATCTACTCCCGACATGAGGTCGTCATAATCCTGTCCTGGATAGTTGTGATGAATTAGATTGCCAAAATCTTCTCCATAGCTGGTGCTTCCTCTTGGGTTCGTATATAAAACCACATAGCCGGCAGCAGCATACATCTGAACTTCCGCAGAAAAACGATTGCCATAATTTGAGAAAGGGCCACCGTGAATTTCAAGTAAAAGTGGATATTTTTTATTAGGATCAAAATTAGGAGGCTTACAGATCCAGCCTTGTACTTTCTTTTTATCAAAGGAGGATTCATACCAGATCTCCTCAACTTCTCCAATTTTTTTGGCTGCAAAAAGGTCATCATTCAAATGGGTCAATCTATTGGAGCTTCCATTTTGCCCTACTGCCAGGTCAGCGGGATGTTCCCAGGTACCTAAAGTAAAAGCATATTGCCCGTTTGCAGTAGCCGAAAAACTACTACCTCCATAAGGTCTACCCAGTGAAAGGCCACCTAAATGATTGGTCAGATCATTGACCTTTCCATCCAAATTAATAGATGCTAATTTGGTATCTCCTTCATCGTCGTATTTAAAATAAATGCTTTTATTATCCGCCCCCCAGTAAATGTTGCCAACATCCCTGTCCAAATCACCTGATATTAACCTGGAGTCACTACCATCTGCATTCATAACATACAGTCGGGTTAATTGATATCCTAAATAGCGTTCATCATTACCCAAATAGGCAATTTTTGTACCATCTGGTGAAATAATTGGATTGGCATCCGGACCATGACGGTCGGTTAGAGCCTTTACATTTCCTGTTTCTAAAGAGACAGTATAGATCTCTAAATTCCTGGGTTCTGTTTCTGCATTTTCATGTCTGTTAGCATGGAAAACCAAAGATTTTTCATCTTTAGACCATTGGGGTGATCCATGATTGGCTTCAAAGTTGGTAATTTGCCTTGGTGTCCCTCCATCTACAGAAAGAACAAAGATTTGCTGATTGCCTTGTTTCAAATACCCTTGTCCGTCAGCCCGGTATTTAAAATCATCAATATAAATAGGAGGTTTATTCCATTTTGCCCCAGGTGGTTTTGCAGGCATTTTCACTAAGGGAGGGCTTGAGGATTTGGGGACAAACATGGTAAAGGCAAGATACTTACCTGAAGGAGACCAGCTGGCTGCACTAGCCGATTGTACCAGATTGGTCAGTTTACTCTCTGCACCAGAATCCATCCAGCGTAGATAGAATTGGGTACTCCCCCCTTTATTCGATTTATAGACTATCTTTTTTCCATCTGGTGACCAGCGAGGTTGAAAATCATTTTGGTTTCCAGTAGTAAGAGGATGATTATTGGTACCGTCGAAATTAACAATCCACAAATTGGAAAGATTGCGATCCGTCATAATGTCTTTGAAATTCCGAACATAAACAATGTGTTCTCCACTGGGAGAAATCTGTGGATCGGAAACAAATTCCATCTCGAAGACATCTGTGAGCTCTAATTTATTAGATAGCTGGGCTTGCAAGCTTAAGGTACATATTCCCAGCCATAATATCGACATAATAAGGCGCATATTCCTGATGATTTTATTTGGAAAAATAAAGATTGGTTCAGGAATAAAGATAGTGGTTTTTACTTAATCGAGGGACTTCTAAGAATTCTCAAAAATCAGTAAATCTTTCCATAAACTTATAAAAGTAACAGATCTGAGATTTATTTTTCTACTCCCACAATTCCAATACGGCTTGCTTTTTTAAAAAACAATTCACAGTCCCAGAATTCATTTTGAACACAGGGTACATGACCTTCACAGCTGACAGGGTAACTAATCATATCAATACAATTATTACCTAAAAGATAGTATTGATAACCTTTATATTGATAGAGGGTAAAAAAATACCTGCAGCCTAGGTCCTGTCCATTGTAGATCTCCATTCCTGCGTTTTCAAGAAATTCTTTTTGGCAGTTTTTGGTAATCATTTCTTGCTTTGTACAACAATTAAATACCATACACAAAATCAATAATCCCAGCGCTTTTCGGAGGTCCATCACTTATTTTTCTGTTAGATAATTAATAAGCTAAGACAGGCCCTTACACTTGGATCGTTGGTAAATTAGGAAATAAAAATCAGAGATCTGAATACAATCTAGTTGATAGACAATTGTATTACCTTAACCGTATTATTTTTCTGGTCTACAAACTTGGCTAAATATAGGCCTCCCAGAGGTCCATTATCAAAATCCAGATTGTTCATTCCAGGTGCAAGTTTTTGTTCTAGAATGAGTGCACCGTTTAAATTATACAATCTAAGGATCCTTTCACTCTTTGAACCATTAAATATATTGATCTGCTGGCCTCTTTTAACAGGATTGGGGAATACATTTAAGATACTACCCGAATTTTTATTATTAAAAGTAAGGATATCTGAATATTCAAAAGTACCATCAAAATCAGTCTGCATTAATCGGTAATAGGATATTCCTTCAAATGGATTGTTATCCACAAAGGAGTAATTTAGGTTTTCTGTACTTGTTCCTGCTCCTTTGACCCGTGCAATGGCAAAGTATTCAAGTCCATCCCTTGATTTTTCAAGAGTAAAATAATCATTATTGGTTTCCGAACTGGTGGTCCATTGAACATGGGCTTTATCATCTGATGAATGAACAGAAAAAGAATAAAGCTCGATGGGAACCAGATTAGTCCCACATCCACTAGAGCAATCTTGTCCAAAGATGGTTCCTCCATCGGTAAGTATGGAAGCGGCTGAAATGGAGCCTGTTCCATCTGTAGTACCTCCTTTATTGGTATAAGAGCCATTCAAAATTACCTGGCCATTGATGGTGACCATACCATTTTCATTAATAAAGCTTCCATTTCCTTGAACGGTACCATTAATAAGGATAGTGCCTCCATAATTTTCAAAATTACCGGTTAAGGTGATCATACTACCTGAATTCACCGTGGTTTCACCGTTAGCTTGAACGATGTAATTGCCTGATAGTAAAATTTTTGCACCATCTTTTAGAATTAGGTTCCCATTCGTTATTTGAACGTTACTAGAAAGGGTGAGTGTAATATTTCCACATACGGTTAAAGTATAACCATTGTCAATATTGACGCCAGCATGTGATTGGTTGGTGGTAATGGTTACATTCATTCCTGTTACATCCAATTGTGCGGACAAAACGGTAGGCAATGCTAATAATAGCATCCAAATGAAATTTTTCATAGTTCTCTCTTTTAAAATATGCCCTCCCCAGAGCAATAGGTCATGATATTTATAAACTCTTTCCCAAAATTAAACTTTTTTTAAATATCTAAATTCCTCAATCAAACCGCATTCGATTCCTGAAATAGAAATTTCTTTCTATTTGACGATCATTCATCAATAGACTTACCAATTTAGACACCAAATATCAATTAGGTAACACTTTGGGAACGGGCAACTTTAAATATTAAAGAACAATTTCAATTTACTTTGAACCGAGGTGCTCCATATCTACCTGAATTAAGACCTAACATTCTCATACTTTTCACTTTTCCATCTTTATCAAATTGAAAATAGAATTGTGCATTAACATCCTCCATTAGGAATCTTTCTTTTGAATCAGGGATAAGATGATGTTCGGAATTACCAGATATAAATTCACACATAAGTTTTTGATTTCTTTGAAAAATTCTGATGGCCGTTTCAGGAGTATTATCATATTGGTATTTACCTAGGTAATTGGAAATATTTGCCACTTTATAGGATTGATAAACCTTCTTTTCTCCCAGTTGAGCCAGCATTTCCCGTGCTTCTTCAAATCTGGGATGAAAATTTAGGCAAGATTTTAAATGCTGAACAGCTTTTTCTTTATTCCCATGTTCTTTCCAGGCTCTTGCCAGAGCATAATGAGTATGATACCAATCAGGATAAACTTTAAGGTTTAAATCAAGTACCCTGATCGCTTCCATCCATTTATCCTCTTCAATTAGTTCATCCCCAAGTTGTAGGAGGACTCGCCATTCCAATTTTTCAAAAATTTTAAATTCCGGATTTTCTACTGCTACTTCTTCAAATACTTTGGTGGCTTTTTTGGCTCCCTGATCTCGGATCATTTTTAAAAATTGAATCTGTGTTGGGGGTATCTTTTTACCTTTGGTGTATCTTTTACTGATTAGTTTACCATTCCAACCATTTTCCTCAGGACTTGCTACCAAAAACTTCAAAGCTTCTTCCTTTTTTTTCAAATAAGCATTCATGAACTCAAGTGTGAATTTGCATTGCTTCGGATAAGCCTGGATGGCATTTTCACCTTCATTTTCAGGATTGAATAAATAATTAAAAAAAATAGAGGAAGAACTGAAATCCCAATGGTTCAGGGAAGCAAAACGGATGAGGTGGGCATCAGCGAAGCGCATCTGGTCTAAAAAGGTGGAAGGATTACGATCAGGGAAGTTTTTGTTCTTACTAATTTGCAGAAAAGCAGCTCTCATTTTCAAAGGGTCAAAATAATAGGCATCTTCCATTAAACCTAAATATCCTTCAGAAGCGATTGAACCATCCAAACTGACGACTGCATCGATGTGGTAATTTTTTAATGCCAACACTATATTTGATAATCCACCAATACTATATCCTATCACTCCTATTTTTTCAAAATGAACATTTGGATAGTCACGTAAATAGTTTAGTAGAAAAGACAGATCCTGATACTGGGTCTCTATATCCTCCAAATTACCGCTTTGCATATTGTTAGAATTAGTTCCTTTGGCAGGAACCGCAGCTACTATAAAGCCGTGACTTGCCAGATATTCACACAACACCAAATTTTCTTCTACGGATGCGCTCAAACTCGGAGCATATAAAATAAGTGGAAATTTCCCTGGCTGAGCTTTCGGCTCTTTTATAGCCATTGATTTAAGTCCTCCGATTGGATGGCCTAAAAATTTATAACCCTTTAAGTCCAAGTCAAGCTCTTTTTTATCTTCATCAGATAAAGGATCGAGATAATCTTCCCGTTCGGCAAGGTAGAAATACTCCTTTAGCATCATATAATCTGATGTAGCACTTGCCTGGGCGGGATACCAGATGGCCATCTGCATGAGTCGGTTGGTGTTTTCTCCTTCCAGTTCGCCTTCATAATTGTATTTAGGCTGATAACTCCTTGAATAATCGTATTGATATTTTACCGTAAAGCCCACCTGATATGGACCTGATTCCAGGTCCTGAAAAAAGAAAGATTGAGCATTAAGATCCAGATGGTTTGCGAAGATTAAAATGGAAAAAAGGCTAATAAGTCGATTCATTGATAATTTTCATTTTTCCCAATGACCGACAAAAAGATGGAAAGTTGGATTTAAAAAATTCCACCTTCCACCTTCCACCTTCAACCTTCCACCTTTTCAAATACTTTCCTTAAATTTAATTTTTTATTTAATCACCTGAAGTTCTATATACAAATGGAAACAACCTTAGAAGCAGTTCGTCCCTGGTCTTGGACCAGAAAGTTAGTTTTTCGCTTTTTTTTCGTCTTTTTTGGATTATTTGTTTTTCCCTTTCCTTTGAATGTTATTCCCGGCATTTCGGCTATTTCACAGCCCTACAGCAAATTCTGGACCTGGCTAATCAATTTAACAGGAAAAAATATTCTAGGGATTCAGGAGGAAATTACTTCTACTGTTACTGGAAGTGGAGACAAGCTTTATAACTGGGTTCAATATTTCACAATTTTATTACTTGCCATTTTAGTAACTATTATTTGGTCTATCCTGGATCGAAACCGGGCTCATTATAAAAAACTTGCTAAGTGGTTTTTGCTCTTCTTGACTTATTATTTGGCCTATTTCATGTTCGTTTACGGCATTATTAAGCTATTCTATCTTCAGTTTGGCCCTCCTAATCTTGAGCGTTTATTTCAAACCTTAGGCCAGATATCTCCTATGCGCCTTTTATGGACCTTCATGGGATTTTCGGAATCATATACTATGTTTTCGGGTGCCTGTGAAACCCTGGCAGGCCTATTATTAGTCTTTAGAAGAACCCGTACTTTGGGTGGGCTGGTAGCCTTTGGAGTAATGCTAAATGTATTTATGTTAAATATGAGTTATGATGTTCCCGTCAAGTTGTTTTCTCTTCAACTAATGATTATGGGTATATATATTGCCTCTCAGGATTTCAGCAGACTATTTAACTTTTTCTTCCTTAATAAAGCTGTCCCACCGGCGGATCATTCCCCAATGTTTTCTAGTAAGACAGGTAAATATATTACCCTTACTGTCCAAATACTTTTAGTAGGCTACTTTATTCTTAATTTGGCCATTAGCAGTAGTGGCAATAGAAAGCGATATGGTCCGGAGCGGCAAAAATCTGAACACTATGGAGTGTATAATGTAGAGACCTTTGTAATAAATAATGACACTCTCCCCCCATTAACCACTGATTCAATACGCTGGAAACGCCTATTAATTGATTATCCAAGATTTATTTCGGTCATCCAAATGGATGAAAAATTACAAAGGTATAATTCTCAATTAGATACTACTAAACAACAATATACCTTGACTATTGGACGGGATACCATTAATAAATATGTGATGGATTATGAGTTTATAGGAAAGGACATGAAAATGAGTGGAGTACTCAAAGGAGATACAGTGCAGATCGATATGAAGTATTACGATATAGAAAATTTTGGCCTATTAAACAGAGGGTTTCATTGGATTAATGAAGTACCTTATAATCGGTATAATTATAATAACTAATTTGAGTTGCGTTGCAACTTGTATAAAGTAAAGAGTATTATTAATATAATCATTTTTTGCCACTGATGAACACTGATTTGGCTGATCTGTGCAGTCTCGGAATTTTCTAAATGTAGAGGCCAACAGCTAAATCAGCGTGTATCAGCGACCATTTGGAATTAATTTATTCCCGGGAAGAAAAACTTAATTACCTTGTTACAGATAAAAATACAGGCCTATCACACAAAGAAAAAAATAAGGAATCAAGGTAGCTGCTCCAGCATAATCTTTTGCAAGACGTTGGCCAAAAAACAATTGTACAATTGACAAGCAGGCCATTAGAGCGCCAAGAAATGCCAGGTCTGCATTACCTGTAAACAACATTATCAATATGCCGATTCCTGAAAGAAACCCGGCAGCTAATTCAGAAATGGTAATGACAGGCATTAGAATAGGGACGGTACCATTCAAAATAGATTTTTCAAAATGGCTGGTGTAAAAAGCTTTTTCTCCCTTATAGTTAAACACTTTGTCTAATCCTGATTGAATAAATAAAATACTCATCATCAATGAAAAGAAAATCTGGAGAATTACTAATTGGGAAATCCCGTTTTCGGCGAGCCAGTTTACAATGTTGCTTTCCATAATTTGTATCCGATTTATTTGACCTCAACAAATATACACTTTGTTCCTAAGCTAAAAAGGATCTTTTTCGGGGCCTTAAATGAAAAAATCGCCCCACTATCGTCATAGTGAAACGATCTAGATACATACTTATGGGAATGGCTCTTTTGAATTTACTTGATTGTCAATATCCATTTAATAATTTGTTAGTAGCCAGAGCCTTGGAATTTTATTTTTTGGCACCCATTATCTGATTTAAGTCATCTGATGCCTTTTTCATTTTCGGAAAAAATTCTGTCCAGTATTTTTTTTCAAGTATTGCTTTTTTTTCAGGATCTGATTCTGCATTTATTTCTGCCCATTTTTCACGATCCCTTTTACTCCACTCAGCCATTTTTTTCTGGTACGGCTCTATGGTTTTTCTTAAGGCAGCCCAGGCAGCTAATTGCTCTTCAAAACTGACCAGATCTAATTCTTTAAGCTCTTTTTCATTTTCAGTCCTTAATTGAACTATATTTTGGAAGAGGCTATCCGGAAGCTCATATTTATCAACCAACTTTTGGAGGGCCAATAACTTTTCTTCTAGTTCAGCCTGTTCTGAAACATACTGATCTGGATTTTTTTCAGTACAGGCATTGAAAATACCTGCCATTAAAAAAAGAACAAACAATAGTTTTTTCATGAATAAAATTTTTGATAAGAAATTAAAAGTCGCAACATCCTGTATCCACAAATTTGGAAGCATATCTCGCTACATGAATTTGATCTATAGTCTGGTTAAAAACACTAAATACTAGTGTTGCATTAAAAGTGGCCATTAAAAAGGGTGGAGAATAATGGGCATGTGAATGGTCCAAAATGGAGAGGTATAAAGGAAAACAGCCGAAAGGATAGGAAGAATTTACCCCAACCTGCGCATTAGCCGGGCAGGAGGTCGGCGTATGGGAGCATTGCGGATGTTCACATGGTTCTGTATAATAAATGGGAATCACCTTCGCATATCCTGAAATATTACACGGCACTGCTGCCACAACCGGTAGTATAGGCTCAGTTAAACTACACCCTCCTGGTGGATTACCTACATAACTAGAATTGCTCTGATTTTCATTATTCTCATGGCCAGTAAGTTGAGCAAAAGCTTCCTGTGAGAATAAACATAATAGCCCAGCTATTACAATAGAATAGGTTGTTTTCATTCTTAGTGGTTTTAAATTAAGATACTTTAACTAGAATGCAAGGTAGGCTAAAAAGGAAGGCATATACCGGACAAGAACGGATATTAAAGGACATAGATAAAGTGAATTATCTATGCCTTCTGCATCACTCTAAATATATGATTGTTTAAATGGTTAGGGTAACGACTGTTCCCTCTCCTTCTGCTGATTGAATTTCGATTTGTCCTTTATGCATTCGGATAATTTGACGAGATAAACTTAGTCCAATTCCAGAGCCTTCTTCTTTGGTGGTAAAGAAGGGAACAAATATTTGATCCAGCATATCAGCAGGAATACCTGGGCCATTATCAGAAATTTGGATACCGACTTTGCCAAATCGACCAGGGAAAAGAGATACTTTTATAAAAGCATCTTCAGTGTTTTTTACAGCATCTTTAGCATTTTTTAGCAGGTTAATGAGCACCTGTTCTAATAGGTGTGGATCTCCATGCATAAACTGGCTGTCAGAATGAATCTGCTTGATTAATTCTATGTTGTTCTTTTTAAAATCAGGTGCCATTAAGGTTAGTACATCTTCCAAAAGATTCATCACATTTAAGTTTTGAAACTTAGGAGGAGGAATCCTGGTAAGGGTGCGGTATGTTTCTGTAAAATCAAGCAATCCTTCACTTCTTCGCTGGATAACCCCTATGGACTTATGAATCTGTTCGAGCTTATCTTCATCTGACAGATGAGATTGATCCAGCATTCCTTTGATGGTAGAGCTAAGTGAACTAATAGGGGCTACAGAATTCATTATTTCATGGGTTAATATTCGAATTAGCTTTTGCCAGGCATCCAGTTCTTTGGCCTCCAGTTCATTTTGAATGTTTTGAAAGGTATACAATCGAAAAGAAATGTCTTGCAGTTTCATATCTACTGCCTGAACAGACAATTGAAGCAGGGTGTTTTGAATATTTAATTTAATGAGTTCAGGATGGCCAGGCTCTAAAGTTACAATTTTATCATAAAGGCGCTCATCTATTTTTTTCAGACTTTCGAGATTTACCAAAAAGGACTTATGCAGAATATTTTTTAGTGCCTCATTCATTAGGATAACCTCTCCATCATCTTGTACACATAACAGGCCTACTTCGACATGCCTAATCAAGGTTTGTAAAAACTGGTGATTAGCTTCCTTTTCAGCCCTGATGTCCCTGAATTTTTTATTGATCAGATTAATTCCACCTTGTAATTCTTCGAATGATTTTCCCTTCCTGGCCGCGGCATTATTTAAGGTAAAATCATCATACTTAACTGCAGAGAAAAAATTACTAAGATCTCTATTGGTTTGATTTACATATTGAATCAATTGGGAGGTCACCACTATAATTAATATTCCCAACATAACAGAAAGACCATAAGAACCGGTTTGGATCAAATACAACATCCCAGCCATTAATAAAAGAAGGAAAACTATCCTAATTACTATATTAATACTAAATTTCTGAATCATCAATTCTCAGATTTAATTAAGACAACTTACTCAGTTGCGTTTATTCATTGAGCCATTACCTAACATAATACAACAAACCTATTCTCCCCAAAAAAACTAATTGAAATTGACATTGACATTGAAATTGACATTGCTATTGACCATCATAAATCATATTTTGACATTTTTCGATAAAGAGTGGCGCGTGTCAGGCCCAGCTCATCTGCAGCTCTTGATATATTTCCGGCATGTTTTGTTAATACCTTTCTGATAGCCCATCTTTCCAATTCTTCCAAATTAAAGGTTTGCGGTTCTGTTCCTGAATTATTGGTTTCCTGAGAAAGTTGAAGGATAAAATCAGTCACTTCGAGGCGTTCGCCTTCACAAAGTATTACGGCCCTTTCCACGGCATGTCTTAATTCACGGATATTACCTGGCCAAGGATAATTTTGTAGTTTGGTTATGGTTGCAGGATCTACAAATAGAGCTGGTTTTTGATATTTTTTTTGGTAAATCTTTAGGAAAAAGTCAACAAATAAGGGAATATCACTCAGGCGATCTCGGAGAGGAGGGGTATTGATTTCCACTGTATTGATTCTATAAAGAAGATCTTGACGAAAAGATTTCTCTTTAACCATATCATATAAAGGCATATTGGTTGCACAGATCAGTCGAATATCAATAGGTACTAAATTATTGGATCCTAACCTAGTTAAATTTCTATTTTGGAGAACAGACAATAATTTAGCCTGCAAGGGCATGGTAAGATTGCCAATTTCATCCAAAAAGAGGGTCCCGCCTGAGGCCATCTCAAATCGGCCCATCCGATCTTCTTTGGCATCGGTAAAAGCACCCTTTTTATGACCAAATAATTCACTTTCAAACAGGGTTTCGGGAATGGCACCAAGGTCTACTTTGACAAAAGAGGAATCTGACCTTCCAGATTGGCGGTGAATGGATCTGGCTACCAATTCTTTACCGGTACCATTTTCTCCAAGGATCAGGACATTGGCATCTGTTTTGGCTACTTTGTCCATCATCTGGAAAATTTGTTTTATTCCGGCCGATTCACCAATCATCGTTCCAAATTCCAGATGACCATCTTCATCGATCTTTTTCTGCTTCTGTTCAAGTTTGTCGATGGTTTTCCTGGATTGGCTTAATCGAAAAGCAGACATTAAGGTAGTCAGGAGTTTTTCATTTCGCCAGGGCTTTTCGATGAAATCAACGGCTCCTGCTTTAACGGCATGAACGGCAGTTTTGACATCAGCATAGGCAGTAATCATTATTACATGAGCATCAGAATCCAACTCAAGGGTTTTCTTAAGCCACCTCATTCCGTCATTGCCACTGGTGTCCCCTTTCCGAAAATTCATATCCAAAAGGATCAGGTCATATTTAGTATTCCTTAATCTTCTTGGTATTAGGTTAGGATTATTTTCTGTATCCACTTGACCGAAATGCTGGGTCAGGAACATTTTCATGCTCAGTAAAATATCTTCTTCATCATCAACTATTAATAGGCGACCAGGAAGTGTCATTTGATTTCGTGATTTTTCGATGATTTGATTCTTTGACCTTAGCTACATTGACCGGCTAAAGATTATGTTAAAATACCAATGTAACTTTCTTAATTTTCTTAAGTCTTTATTAAAACATAGGTTATAATGAGGGTTTTAAAATGCCCTTCCCTTGAAATAACATATTAGCAATAGAACGACAAATATATTGTTTAATTATTAAACACCACAGTGTTCACTTTTATACAGAAAAAAGACGTTTTTTTTAAGAAAAAGTTGCAACACATTGATAATCAATAGAAATAAATTATGGCACGGGGCTTGCCTAATAAAAAACATAACTAAAAAATTAACTAAAAAATTTTCCTGAAACATGGGAATGGACAAACAAATCAAAAAAAAGAAATGGCCCTGGTGGCGAATAGGCATCTATGTAGTTGTTATCGCCGGAGCAGCATTCCTGCTGTCGTCCTTATACCGGGAAGCTGGTACCTCTCGACTTAATGTTAGCCAGGATCGAATCCTCCTAGACACCGTTCATACAGGGGTATTTAAGGAATACATCACCATTTTTGGTACGGTAGAACCATTTAAAACCGTTTATTTGGATGCCGTAGAAAGTGGTAAAGTAGAAGAGATCTTCGTCGAAGATGGGTCTGTCATCGCACAAGGGACACCCATTATGCGTCTTTCGAATGTAGATCTTCAATTGAACGTGCTGAATCAAGAAGCACAAATCATTGATCAGATTAACACCATCCGAAACCAGGCGATCCTTATGGATCAGCAAAGCCTAAACCTTAAAGAGCAGTCTCTGAACGTTATGTTTCAGTTGGATTTGTTCCAAAAAAGAACCGATCGTAACCGTGAACTTTACCGTGACAGCGTAATTGCTCAGGTAGAATATCAAGAGACTCAGGATGAGTACGAACACCTATTACGTAGAAGAACTTTACTGAAATCTACTTTAGAGAAGGATTCCACCTATCAAGCACTTCAACAAGATCAGATGGAAAACTCTCTGGATCTGATGCGTCGCAACCTTGAGTTTGCCAAAAACAGTTTGGACAACCTTGTCGTTCGCGCCCCTATCCGTGGACAATTGTCTTCTATGGACTCTGAAATTGGAGAGTTGATCAACAGAGGGGATCGAATCGCTCAGATTGATGTGTTGGACAGTTACAAAATCAGAGCAAGAATCGATGAATTTTATATCTCACGCATCTTTACGCAGCAAGAAGGGTCTTTTACTATGGATGGACAAACTTATACTTTGAGAATTAAGAAGATTTATCCTGAAGTAGCCAATGGATCATTCGAAGTAGATCTGGTTTTTGAAAATGATTTTCCTAAAAACATCAAGAGAGGGCAGTCAATCGCCTTGAAACTTTCCTTGAGTGATGAGACCAGGGCTAAACTATTGGCCAAAGGTGGATTTTTCCAACAAACTGGTGGTAATTGGGTCTATCAGGTAGACGGAGGCCGAGGAGTAGCTACAAAGAGAGACATCAAAATTGGCCGTCAAAACCCAGATTATTACGAGGTCGTGGAAGGGTTGAATGAAGGAGACATCATCATCGTTTCCAGCTACGACAACTATAACAATAAAGAAGAACTCATTCTAAAATAAAATCCAAATATTTATAGCATCATGATTCAAACAAAAGATTTAATGAAGGTTTACAGAACCGATGAAGTAGAAACCACGGCTCTGAACAAAGTAGATATTAAAATTACCGCTGGAGAGTTTGTGTCCATTATGGGGCCTTCTGGTTGTGGAAAATCAACCCTCCTAAATATTCTCGGACTTATCGACAGTCCTTCTGGCGGTGAATACCACTTTTTGGAAACGGACGTTTCAAAATTTACAGAAAGACAGCGCTCTAAACTAAGAAAACAAAATATTGGATTTATTTTCCAGAGCTTTAACCTCATTGATGAGTTAACAGTTTTTGAAAACGTAGAACTTCCTCTTATCTATAATCAAGTTAGTGCCTCTGACCGTAAAAAAAGAGTAGAAGCTACTCTTGAGCGTATGAATATGATGCATAGAGCGAAGCACTTTCCTCAGCAATTATCTGGTGGTCAGCAACAACGTGTTGCAGTAGGCCGTGCCATTATTAATGATCCTAAGCTTATTCTTGCGGATGAGCCTACTGGTAACCTGGATAGTAATAATGGTAATGATGTAATGAAAACTTTGGTTGCTTTAAACGATGGTGGTGCTACTATCGTAATGGTAACTCACTCTCAGTATTGTGCTGAATTCGGTGATCGGGTTATCCGGTTATTGGATGGTCAGGTTGTAACTGAGAATTTACTGAAAAAACAGATGTTATAATATACTTCTTGCTTTACAGTAAGATACACCCGATTGTTAACCCACAGACAACTAACAGATGGGTGCTTGCCTGGTAACTTCTTACCATGCAGGCTAGTAAACTGATTAGTTGTCTAATTTAATTTTTTAGTTTGTTGGGCCTTTAGGCCTGGAGGCAAGCAATTACCTCCATCAATATGTGTTTTGGGCATCTCAGCAACCCTGAGATGCCCCGGAACACCTCTATGTTAATGTCTGTAAAGCAATTAATGTACCTATTTTGACATTTACAAACAATAAGAAAAAATACTGATAAAAAACTTTTGATGCTATTAATTTAAAAACCAGGAAAAATCTGTTGTAGAATATTTTTTTGCCGAACCAATGAGAGTAAAACTAGTCCCTGGAATTAGGCTGAAAATAAACAGGCCTCCAAAGCCTGAGACTATCGGCACGAGTTCCTTTTCGATCAATTTCAATAAATCCGATGAGTTTTTTTGGCTAAAAAAAATATTCAAAAGTGACCATATCATTAATGGTCTTATCAGCAGATTTTATCCTGGCCTTTAAACATTCCGTAATCCATCAGACTAATAGAAATTACCTCTTAAATCGACTTTTCAAGGTTCATTTGCAGCCCCTGAAACATAGTCCCCTATTGGGAATTTAGAAACGAATAAAACGTATCTCATGTGGAAAAATAATTTTAAAATAGCCATTCGGTCTCTTAAAAATAATGGGTTTATCTCCTTTATTAATGTTACAGGATTGGGTATTGGCCTGGTAGCAGGAGTATTTGTTTTATTATATGTTCAACATGAATTAAGTTATGACCGATGGATAAATGATCATGATCAGGTTTATCGAGTGTATCGATTATGGGGTGATAAAGGACATCCAACCATCCCAAGTCCAGCAGCAGCGGCAGCAAAAAATGAAATTCCAGAAGTAAGATCTACAAGTCGTATTAATGCCAACCAGGATGTCCTGGTTAAATGGAATAACCAGCATTTTACGATTCCCTTAATATTAAATGTAGACAGCACATTCTTTGAAACGATTCCTTTGGAACTGGCTTATGGTCAGGCCAACAGCGTTTTTTCTAAATTAAATAATGCCGTTTTATCTCATGAAATGTCGAAACGCATTTTCGGAAAAAATAACCCGGTAGGAGAAGTTCTTTATATTGACAATGTTAGGCCAATTGAGATTAGTGGTGTATTAGCTCCTTTTGAAGGCCCCACTCATTTGAATGCAGATATTTTTCTTTTTGAAAGCACTGGTACTACCTCCTGGACAGGAGCCTCCGGTTATACTTATGTTCGACTACATAATAATACGGCTACCAGTGTGGTTGAAAGTAAACTTTTTGACATAGCCCTCAGAGAAACCGAAAAAGAATATCAGGCAAATGGTGAAACCTTGAATAAAAGCAATTTGGCAAAATGGCATTTACAACCTCTTAAAGATATTCACCTCAAATCTGGATTCATAGGGCAAGATGGACCCCGAAATGGAAGCTATCGGCAAATTGGCATTATGCTAATACTAGGGATAATGGTTATCACTTTAGCCATTATCAACTATATTAATCTTTCAACGGCCCGCCTGACTAAAAAGGCTTCAGAAATTGGCATTCGTAAAGTAATCGGTGCTTCCAAAAAGCAACTTAATTTCCAATTTGTTATAGAATCTTTTGTTTTTATTTTATGCGCTTTATTTATTGCCATAGCAGCGGTTCAGATAGTACTTCCATTTTTTAATGAAATAGTAAGTCGAAAAATGGACTTATTGGAAATACTAAATAGCCAGGGGATTCTTGCCCTCACTTCCATTGTCATTATTCTAAGCATCGCTGCGGGTATATTTCCAGCCTTTTTCTTTTCTAGAATTGATCCCGTAGATACCATCAAAAATCAGATTAGTAAAGGTAGAGGGAGTAGTTTGTTTAGGAATTCGATGGTCGTTTTTCAATTCTCTCTATCCATTGGCATGATCATATTTGTTACCCTCATAGGTCTTCAGGTAAGGTACATGTTAAATAAAGAACTGGGATTTAATGGGCAGCAAATAGCAGTATTTAATTTCAATGAAAGAGAAACAATAGATGTTTTTCGGCAAAAAAAGAATGCCCTCTTACAAATTCCCGGAGTTAGTTCCATTACAGAAATTTCCAGGAGCCCCGGTAGTTCGGTGCCTAATTACAGCTACAGGATGCAAGGTATGGATGGGAGAGTTTCCGTAAATTCTCTTTTTGTTGATACTGAATGGAATAAAACTTTTGACATCCCCATAGTTGAAGGAAGATTCTTGTCTCTTGACCATCCAACAGATACGCTTAAATCCTTTGTTGTCAATGAAGCATTTGTAAAACATTTTGGATTAGAAAATCCCATAGGATTCTCCATGAGATTTCCAGGAAATAGTCCTCAGGGGGAAATAATAGGAGTCATCAAAGATTTTCATTACCAGGGACTTCAATACGATATCGAGCCCCTTGTCATCTCTACCAGGTTAGAAAAGGCATGGATGTCAAGGGTAGCTATAAATATAGAGCCTGAACAAATCGCATCAACCGTGGCAGGTATCCAAAAATTTTGGCAAACATTAGAGCCTGAATTTCCGGTTAACTATCACTTTATTGACCAAAATTTTGCGGAGCAATATGAATCGTATTATCGATTTGGAAAAAGTATGCTGTATACCACTATCTTTTGTATTGTTATCTCTTTGCTTGGCTTGTTTGGGCTGACCACCTTTGTTATTCAGCAAAGAACGAAAGAGATAGGAATTAGAAAAATATTGGGCGCTACACTTAATAGTATCGTTGGTTTATTGAGTGTTAATTTCCTTAGGCTCGTACTATTGGCATTTGCAATTGCTTCGCCTATAGCCTGGTATTTCTCGAAACAGTGGCTCCAAAATTTTGCTTATCAAGTAGATATGCACTGGTGGGTGTTCGCAGTAGTCGGTTTATTTGCCCTTTTTATCGCATTTATGACGATTAGCATTCAAACCCTTAAAGCTGCTCTTGGTAATCCTGTAGAAAGCTTACGAAATGAATGATAATTTGAAAATATGATCAAGCATAATATCAAATTGGCGCTGCGTAGTTTTATGCGTCATAAAAGCTCTTTTTTTATAAATCTTATTGGCCTATCCACAGGCCTGGCCTGCGCCTTGCTCATTCTTTTATGGGCAAGAGATGAAATGAAGATGGATAAACTCTTTGCCCTGGATGATCGTATTTTTCAGGTCATGGAGCATCAGGATTATTCAGATGGGATACTCACCACTAAATCTACTCCTGGTCCTCTTTCAAGTGCCTTGGTGGAAGAAATACCAGAAATTGAATATGCTATTACAATAATTGATCCGGGTAAATATAATTTAAGGGTTGACAAAAAAAGTATCCGAGCTTCAGGCGTCTATGTCGGTAAAGATTATTTTAAAATTTTTGATCTCCCCTTAATCAATGGAAATTCTGATCAAATTTTAAGTGCGGATAACAACATAGCCATTTCTGAAAGCCTGGCCAAAAGCCTCTTCGGCACAGCCGACCAGGCAATTGGGCAAGCTATTGAATTTGAAGGAGTAGACCTTTATACCATCAATGGTATTTTCGAAGACCTCCCCGATAATTTTTCTCAGAACTTTGATTTTTTACTCCCTTATGAACCTTATTACCAGGAAAATATAGCCTGGCTGTCTAATTGGGGAAGTAATTCTCCTCATACCATGGTTCTTCTGGCTCAGGGAGCAAATGAAGATCTGGTTAACGAAAAGATTGGCGATTTTATCAAAAAGAGGGTAGAAAATTCCCAAGTTACCCTTTTTCTCAAAAAATACAGCGACCTGCATTTGTACGGTAATTATCGAAATGGGAAACAAGCTGGAGGTCGCATTGAATATGTACGACTCTTTTCTCTTATTGCCATTTTTATTCTATTTATTGCCTGCATTAACTTTATGAACTTGAGCACGGCAAGAGCGAGTCGTAGAGCAAAAGAAGTAGGAGTCAAAAAAACAATTGGCGCAAGGCAGCAATCTCTCATATATCAGTTTTTGAGCGAATCTATACTGCTTACTTTAGTTTCTCTTATAATTGCTTTGAGTTTAGTACAGTTGACCTTGCCACAATTTAATTTGTTGACCAATAAACAAATTGCTCTAGATTTTTCCACTGACCTTGTGTTAATATTTTTAGGCATTTCTATTATAACGGGATTGATAGCAGGTAGCTATCCTGCTTTATACCTCTCTTCCATTAACCCTATTAATGTTTTAAAAGGAACCATGAAGTCTTCGCTTGGAGAACTCTGGGTAAGAAAAGGATTGGTAGTATTTCAATTTACCATCTCTTTTATTTTAATAGCTGCAGTGCTCATTGTCTTCAAGCAAATCCAGTATATCCAAAACCAACAAATCGGATATGATAAGGATCAACTTGTTTACTTTAACAGGGACGGAAGATTACAAAATCAGATAGAAGCATTTTTTACTCAAGCCAAAGAATTAGAGGGCGTTCAAAATATCTCTAGCATTGCTCATAATCTAGTGGGTCAGCAGAATAATACCAGAAGTGTAGAATGGGAAGGAAAAGATCCTACTCTCGATCTCCTTTTTGAGAATGTAAGAGTCAATTATGACTTATTAGAAACTATAGGGATTGATTTAAAAGAGGGGCGCGCTTTTTCGCGAGAATATGGTACAGATAGTAGTGCCATCCTGTTAAATGAAACTGCCGTCTCCATAATCGGAATGACAGAGCCTGTAGGCCAAAGAATCAAAATTTTTGGTGAGGAAAGAGAAATAATTGGCGTGATAAAAGATTTTCAATTCCAATCTGCCCGACAGGAAATAAAGCCTTTGTTTTTCCAGTTGGTTCCGCATTATAGTTGGCTAATGATGGCAAGTTTGGAAAAGGGGAAAGAATCAGTGGGCCTGAAAAATCTTGAAACCTTATATGAAAGTTTCAACCCTGGTTTTGCTTTTGATTATAGTTTTGTTGATGAGCAATATGCCAAGCAATATGTTGCTGAGCAAAGGGTAGGAGTTTTATCAAGGTATTTTGCAGGTATAGCCATTATTATCTCCTGCCTTGGTTTATTTGGCCTGGCAATTTTTACGGCCGAACGAAGGAAGAAAGAAATTGGCATTCGAAAGGTATTGGGGGCAACGATTCAAAATATTTTGACTCTTTTAACTAAAGATTTTATAGGAATAGTACTGTTTGCTATCCTGGTGGGCTTGCCTATTGCCTACATTTTAAGTAAAAATTGGTTAAATAGGTTTGTTTTTAAAATTGATTTGGATATAGGATATTTTGGTTTGGCTGCTTTATTGATGTTAATAATAGCCATATTAACGATTGGTAGTCAGGCATTACAAGCCGCCAGAATGGCTCCTAAGGAATATCTAAGAAATGAATAGTCATTAGCTGAAAATGATATAAGTAAAAAGTAGAAGGACCAGTGTAAATTAGTACCTTTAATAATTCAAAAAATATTTCTACTTTCCACCTTATACCATTGATCAAAAATTATAAGGATGATACATTTAAAAAATATTGCCCGATACTACAAAAGAGGATTCCAAAAAAGCTGGGTTTTAAAAGATATTAGTCTGGACATTAATGAGGGAGAGTTTGTGACCATTATGGGCCCAAGTGGAGCAGGAAAAACTACCCTTCTGAATATCATAGGTATGTTGGACCAGGCAGATGGAGGAGAATATACCTTTATGCATGAACCTGTTCATCGCTTCAATGAAAGAAGGCGCAATGAGCTTCATAAGCATCATATTGGTTTTGTATTCCAAGCCTATCATTTAATTGATGATCTGACTGTTTATGAAAATATAGAAACTCCCTTGCTGTACAGGGGAATTAAAGGAAAAGATCGGAAAAGTATGGTGGCCGAAGTACTGGATCGATTCAATATTGTTGCTAAAAAAGATCTATTTCCTGAACAACTCAGTGGTGGCCAACAACAACTGGTTGGTATCGCTCGTGCAATAGTAGGTAGGCCAAAATTGCTCCTGGCCGATGAGCCAACTGGAAATCTGCACACTCAGCAAGGCATCGAAATCATGGACCTGTTTAAGCAATTACACGCCGATGGGATGACCATCATTCAGGTTACTCATTCGGAAGAAAATGCCAAATATGGCGAGCGCATTGTTAGATTGTTAGATGGATTTGTTAGACAGGATGAAAGCAGTGCCAAAGAGGAAAAGAGTGTTTCTTAAACTGGTTAATCGTTATCTGTTATTCGTTATTCGTTATTCGTTAATACCAAATAACGAATAACGAATAACAATTAACTACTCAATAACTAAAGCTTTTGCCTTAACCTTTCTTCCATCCATCACTCTCAGCCAATAAATTCCGGAATTCATATCCTGAATATCCAATTTAAAGGATTCCCCTTCTGAACGAGCACGTTTGATCACTTGTCCTTTATTATTAAAAATTTCAATGGCAGCACCTGAATTTATTCCCTCGAGCTGTATCCAGTCGCGAGCAGGGTTTGGATAAATTTTAAATCCAGTAGGGTCCTCTATATCATCCACATCTGTTACCAGTGCCTGGAATGTAGCAAAAAAGGCTAATCCATTTAGAAGTGCAGGGGCTACACAGTCGCCGTGGTCAGCATTATCCCCAAAGTTCTGAGAAGCAACATCAGCTGCACCATTAGCATTCATAACCGAGTCTGCCAGCGTACTATTGGTATATATAATTTGCTCATCTCCTTTACAATAAAATAGACGCATAGGTACCTGTGGTGTCCAGTCAAATACATCATTATCCTTTAAAGCCTGAATCAGAGGGTGGGCATCATTTTTTTCATTCAAAATGGTGATAATACTATCATGAAGAACTCTGTTGGTAATAGTAGCTCCATGATCCGATATTAATTGTGCTCTCATCATATTCCCGACATCCCTTAGTTCTATTTCATTAGCAATAAATTGATCCACCATACCTGCGTAAGGTTGCTTAAATAATTGAGCACTGCTATCATATAGTTCATAAACATGATTATAGCTTACAAAAGTGTTGGCTAAATAATGAGGGAAATTATAAGGCACCTCTCTTAAAATTAAATCGACCATTTCTCCTGAAATGCTATAGGGGCCTGACATTGGGACGGAAGCGGTTACTGGTAATTCTTCAGAATAATCTCTTTGCAAAACATAATGAAGAGAAGCAGCAGCATGTCCACCCTGAGAATATCCAGTTACAAAAAGTTGATCATTAAAGGCAGCATTACCTTGAGCAGCAAATTCTTTAAAGGCAAATACCATATTGATAGCAGCAGTAGCCTGGCTTTCCTTATGTACAAAAGGGTGAACATCTTCTTCATTGGCGCCAAAACCTAATAAATCAGGCAGCAATACTATATAATTATTGGAGCCAAAAATAAATCCAATGGCTGCTTCAGCTGAAAGATTAGAAGGCACCTCAGATTTAACCGACACCGTTCCATGTTGATAAACGGCAATAGGAAAAGCAAAACCTTCACGGGTGGGAATTACCGCCAGGCCGGAGGCCTGAATCATATTACCTTTGGTATCTGGTGTTTCATATACCAATTTATAGGCATGTACAGAATTTTGCATTAAAAAACTGAATGCAGGAGGGACATCAGCACTTGTTTTTATCCCTAAATCAATGGCCTCAACTAGTTTTTGTCCCTGTACTCTTAAGCCGAATACAAATATCAGTAGAAGCAGTCCAATGCACTTTTTCATATATCGCATAATTTATTTTAATGAGAAAGGTAATATAGAGAAAAAACTCAATTTTCAGGAAATGGTTCAAGCTTTCAAAATGTCGGCAAGAAGATGGAAGAAGACTAAGTAAAATGACTTCCTTCAATATTACTCCAGGCTTTTTAATAGTTGTTGCTTTTCTTTACTAAAATCCAGGAATTCATGTTGGGCTTCAAGAAGATTTATTTTGTTCAATTGTGCTTCTACAAATTTTTGGTGCACCTGTCTTCCAGGATGTAAAGGCCGGTGTCTGCTGGAAAGAATTAATTTATTTACCTCAGCCATCAAAGGCCAATCATTTTCTTCAACAAAAGCTGTAACAAACTTCTGCCAGATATAATCAATGGCCTGTTGGTTGGGGTGAATCATGTCGGCTTCATAAAAGCGATAACCCCTAAGATCATCTATCATCAATTCATAGGAGGGAAAATAATATAGATCTGCGAATTCTCTTTCTAATTTTTCTGAGGCCATTATCAAAGTAGCTTTGCTCCTCTGATTTTCAATTAAACCATCCCGAATATGCCTTACAGGGCTAACCGTCAAAATAAACTTTATTCCCGGATTAAGGTTTTTAAGTACTTTAATGGCTGTGGTAAGTGCCCTAACAATATCATCCAAACTCATCCTGGTCCGATTAAATTGATTGCCGGGCAATTTGTGGCAATTGGCAACAATTCTTTGATCATCTTTTTTTTGAAAAACATAGGAAGTACCCAGGGTTATTATGCACCATTTTTCCTTTTTTACAAAAAGCCGGGCCTCTTCCATTGAGTGATTAATTTTCTTCAGAGTTATTTTCTGTTCAGGATGCGAAAAAATCCCATGATGGTCAAAACTATGCCATAAGCCCTCGTGAAAAAAAAGATCCTCTGCTTCATAGTAATTATTTTCACTTAATCTTTTCAAAGCAACTGAGATTGAAAATGGATTATACAATATCCCGAAAGGATTCAGCAAACTATTAAATTGATGATCCGCTAACTTTTGAGCCATATGGCTGGCAAAACAAGATCCTATACAAAAAATGCCTTCCTGGTAGCTAATTTTTGAGGAAAACTCCGGCAAATTAATTTCTGTCCTGAAAGAATCCATACCCTTAATTTCTTTGCTGAATCAATAATAATTTTACCTGTTTAACCATCAACTTTCGATCTTCGTCTGTATACAACCCACTTTCTATCTTATACTTTCAACTTTCTACCTTAAAAGTATTATTTTTCGCCCTGACTACAGAAATTATCTATAGAAGATGGGATTATTTGATCGTCTTTTTGGAAGTACCGAAGATAAAGACCCAAGACCAAATGTACATTTTGGCAGATATTCTGATTCTTATAAAAGTGCAGAGAAGGTCGAGGTATGGGATAAAGCTCTCTCCTATTTTGAAGAGAACCGGTATCTGGATTGTTATAAACAGTTTTTTATTTATCTGCGGGATGAACAAGAGGAAAATGTAGAATGCTATGAAGATAATGGGCAATTGGTTTTTGAGTTATATCAAGGATCCAAAAAAATTACTGGTTTTGCCAATGACGAACAATTAAGGGCTGAAGCCAAAATAGCTTATTCCGAAAGTCTTAATGTAGGATTTATGCGAAGGCTGATAGAAAAAAATTTTGAATTAAAATTCAGCCGTTTTGCATTAGATGGAAATAATAACATTGTCATAGTTTTTGATACCTATACACTGGATGGCTCTCCTTATAAATTATATCATGCCCTTAAAGAATTAGCAGTTAATGCCGACAAACAGGATGACCTCCTTTTGGATGAGTTTAATATGTTACAACCCGTTGATGTGTCTCATCTAAAACCTCTTCCTCAGGATGAAAAAGAAGTAAAATATCATTATATCAAGCAAGAAATAGAAGCTACTCTTGAAGAAATGAATAACGGCTCTTTGGATAAAAATCAATATCCCAGAGGCATTTCTGTTTTGCTGCTTGATCTTATCTATCGCCTGGATTACCTGACCAAACCAGAGGGGTATATGATGGAATCTTTAGAGCGAATGCACCGACAGTATTTTGCTCAGGATGGACAATCTTTGATTCAGAAAAATCAAATGCTCTACAAATTGCTTTCCAGTTTAATGGAACGCCCTAAGGATGAATTTTTTAAAGAGATGTATCGCGTAAAGGCTACCTTCGGGATAACAGACCCCATCAATCATGATCGTGTGGTGGATTTCATCGATTCCGAATTGGATTCAATGGATTGGTATAAAGACAACAAACATTTAAAAACCGCATTAGCCATTCCTGGATACATCATTGGTTACTGTATGTTTTATTATGCAGTACCGAGGCCTGTTCGGGAGCTTTTTCATTTATTCTATGAAATCACTAATCCTAAATATTTCAAATCTTTAGGGTTTTCAGATATTTATTTTGATACACAGACCGACACATTTAATAAGAAATCCATCCGAAGAGCTATTGATCAAATTGCTTCCAGAAATCGAAAAAATTATCCCAAATTAAATCCCGCTGTAGCTAGCCTTTCTTTTAGATCTCCACTTGATTTTGCAAAAAGTTATCTATTATTAGTCAGAAATTTGAACATGGCTAGGATAGAATAGTGTTATTAATGTAAAAGTCCCAACCAATGCCTATAATTAAAGAAGAGATATATGAAGTACTGGATCAGGTAGCAGATCCAGAAATCCCTGTTTTAACAGTAAGAGACCTGGGGGTAATCAGAGATATTATCATCGATGGAGATTCTATAGAAGTAATCATTACCCCAACATATTCAGGTTGTCCTGCCATGAATACCATTGAAATTAATATTAAAGCTGCATTACAAGAAGCAGGGTATCATCCGGTAAAGGTCACCACCGTCATCAGTCCTCCCTGGACAACGGACTGGCTTTCAGAAGAAGGACGTCGAAAACTAAAAGAATACGGAATTGCTCCTCCTCAGGAAAGAAGCTTTGATAAAAATGCCTTGTTTTCAGAAGAAAAAAACATAGAATGTCCAAGATGTAATTCCCAAAACACCAAAATGATCAGTCAATTTGGATCAACTGCCTGCAAAGCCATGTACCAATGCAATGACTGTTTGGAACCTTTTGATTATTTTAAATGCCATTAGAATATTAGTAGTAAAGTGGTCTGGTGGTCTAGTAGTCTGGTCTGTTAGAATAAACCATAACCCCAGACTACTAGACTACTATAACACTAGACTACTATAACACTAGACTACCATAACATAATACACATGACAACCATACTTCTAGAAAAAATCTCCAGCATCGGAAAAATAACACTCAACCGGCCTGAGAAATACAATAGTTTTAATAGGGAAATGGCCTTTGCCATGCAAGATGCTTTGGATGATTGCAGTAAGGATCCTGATATACGGGCCATTTATATTTGTGGAGCAGGAAAAGCATTTTGTGCAGGTCAGGATATCCAGGAAATAACGGGCGATAATATACCGACCTTCCACAATATTTTGCTGGAACACTTTAATCCTATAGTAGAACGCCTGAGAAATATTAAACTCCCAATTGTTGGAGCAGTAAATGGAGTAGCCGCAGGGGCAGGTGCCAATATTGCGCTGGCATGTGATATTACTGTAGCATCTGAAAAAGCTTCTTTTATTCAGGCTTTTAGTAAAATTGGATTAATTCCCGATAGCGGGGGTACCTTCGTACTGCCAAGACTCATTGGCTGGCAAAAAGCTGCTGCACTTATGATGCTGGGAGAAAAAGTTTCAGCAGAAGATGCTGAGAAAATGGGTATGATTTATAAGTTTTTTCCAGCAGATGATTTTGAGGAAGCCTCCTGGAAAATAGCACTGCAGCTTTCCCAAATGCCAACAAAAGCGTTGGCCTTTACTAAGCAGGCTCTTAATGCCTCTTTCCATAATGATTTTGCATCCCAGCTTATTTTAGAAGAAAAACTACAATCTGCTGCCGGAAAGACAGATGATTACCAGGAAGGAGTTAAGGCATTTATGGAGAAAAGAGCTCCTACTTTCAAAGGGCATTAATAAAAAAAGTAGAGCTGCATCTAGGAGATGCAGCTCTACAAAAAGCAAAATCCGCCGGAATCTTATTTACCCAGAGCGTACTGCAATATCTGTTAATATTAAATGGTAAATAAAGACTACCGGCAGATTTATGCTTTACACCAAAAAAAATTAAATGCACTATGTAGATTGTTTTCACCGGTTGATTATGATGGCAAATTAGCACTCTTTTTGATGCGGCACAATAGCCAGACCGGAGTCAAAATCCACCTTGTGACTTTCTTAACTTCCCAAAGGGGCAAAATAAAATGTTAAAACATCTTAACACTATTAAATATCTGAAAATCAAAATTTTAAATTTTAACTAAATTTATAATTAACAGTTTTTCGGTATTTTCAATTGCTATTAATCTCAAGTTAAAAATCTAGCACTTGCATGAATTCCAAGAAAAAAAAGGGGCTTAGCATTAAAGAAGGGACGGATAAGGTTCCTTTAAACATCAATCCCAGATTGAAGAGAAAACCAATGGCTGTGCCCATCAGTACAGAGGAATACATTAAAGGAGTTCTAGCAGGAGACCGAATAATTTTAAGCAAGGCCATCACTTTGGTCGAGAGTAAATTAGCTAAGCACCTGGAAATGGCCGAGAAGATCCTGGAAGCCTGCTTACCACAGTCCGGAAAATCATTTAGGTTAGGGATTACAGGCTCTCCTGGTGTGGGAAAAAGCACTTTTATAGAAAACTTTGGGAAAAACCTTCTTCAACAAAATAAGAAGGTATGCATCCTTGCTGTTGACCCAAGCAGCCAATTTACAAAAGGCAGCATTCTGGGAGATAAAACCAGGATGGAGGAATTGAGTAAATCTGACAAAGTTTTTATTAGGCCTAGTCCCGCTAGTCAGACTCTTGGTGGAGTGGCCCGAAAAACTCGTGAGACCATTATTTTATGCGAAGCGGCAGGTTTCGAAAATATCCTTATTGAAACAGTCGGAGTTGGTCAATCTGAAATTGCGGTTCATTCTATGGTTGATTTTTTTCTTCTTTTATTATTGCCAGGTGGAGGTGATGAATTACAAGGTATCAAACGAGGAGTAGTAGAAATGGCAGATCTAATAGCTGTTAATAAGGCTGATGGGGAAAGATTAAGCTTAGCTAAGCAAGCACAAAGAGCTTATCGTAACGCCCTTCATTTATTTCCTGCTAAAAAAAGCGGCTGGATACCTAAAGTAGTACTTTGTTCCAGCCCTGATAATCTTGGTTTTGATCAGGTAGAGGACCATATTAAAGCCTACCAAGAGCTGACAAGGCGTAACAAGCATTTTCTAAAAAACCGATCAGCGCAGGCCAAATATTGGTTAGATGAAACAATTTTTCAAAAATTAGGACAATTATTTTTTGAAAATACCCGAGTAAAACAACATTATCCAGGCATAGAAAAGGCAGTCCTGGAAGGTAAAATCACCCCTTTTAAGGGAGCTGAAGAGTTGCTTAAATTCTTTGGGCAAGAAAAATAGATCCGAAAAACCCTCATGTTCTTCTTAAAAAATTGCAATCTTGTATTATCTTTTACTTTTATGTAGCCGGTAATAAGTAAAAAGTAGAAGGTAGAAAGACTTTCATTAATTTATATCCTTAGTCATTCTACTTTATACTTTTTACTTTATACTTTTTACTTTCTACCAATTATTTAATTTAAACCATTAAATCAATGAGATCTTTAGTACCTATTGCAATATTTCTAATCATTGTGGGTGGTATTGCCTTCCTTGGTAGCTGGAGCTATCAAAATAAATTTGTCAACCTGGATGAAACGGTCAATCGGGCCTTTGGTGATCTGCAGTCTGATTACCAACGCAGAGCTGACCTTATTCCAAATTTAGTGAACACGGTAAAAGGTGCCGCTAATTTTGAACAAGAGACCTTAACAGCTTTAACTCAGGCACGTGCCCGAGCTACAAGCATTACTATTGACCCTAGCACTGCTACTCCTGAACAATTACAGGCTTTTCAGGAAGCTCAAAGCGGACTTTCTCAGTCTCTGGGGCGATTGTTGATGATTTCTGAGAATTATCCGCAGCTGCGTGCCAGTGAAAACTTTAAAGAATTACAGGTTCAGTTGGAAGGAACAGAAAATAGAATTAAAGTAGCACGTAATAAATACAATGCTGCTGTATCAAAATACAATGTAGGTATTCGTACTTTCCCAGGAAACTTATTTGCAGGGCTATTTGGATTTTCCCGAAAGCCACAGTTTCAAGCTGATGAGGGAGCTCAGAATGCTCCAAACGTAAATTTTAATTAATCATTAGAATAATGTTTCTATGGAATTGTGTAAAATATGAATCATCCTGAATTTTTGGGATGATTCATATTTTACATAACCCAGCTGTTAATAATATTTTATGATTCGTTTTTTCAGTAAAGAAGAGGAAAAAGAAATTATTGCTGCTATTCAGGCAATTGAAAAGAAAACAAGTGGAGAAATTCGGGTTCACCTTCAAAAAACTTGTGATGGACCGGCCTTAGAGGTGGCCAAAAAAGTTTTTTTCGAGCTGGAAATGCAAAAGACCGCCCGTCGAAATGGCGTTCTTTTTTTTATTGCTCCAAAAGAACACAAGTTTGCCATCCTTGGTGATAGTGGTTTAGATGAAGTTGTTCCAGAATCATTTTGGGAAGAAGCTAGAAACTTAATGCAGGAACATTTTCGTAAAGGAGAATTCGCCATTGGAATAACCAAAGCCATCCATATGGTGGGTAATTATCTAACTCAATTTTTTCCTGTGCAAGAGGACGACGAAAATGAATTATCAGATGACATTTCATATGATAATACTTAGTTGACATCCTCACCAACTTAGGTCTAGAAAAATAATAATATTGTAGACTTTTATGGACTCAAGCCAAACTTTAGCTTAATATCTCCACATAAATTAATCCATCCCATTTCATCAGGAATAATAATCTGCTTTAATGGGTATAAATTGTTAAAAATAAAAAAGAAAAGTATTTAACTCAATGAGGTTCAAAACACTTTTACCTTTATTCTTTACATTCCTGGCTATAAATTTACAGGCTGCCAAGGAAATCCCTCCCAGATCTAATACCATCGTAACAGATTATATACGTCTGTTACAACCTGCTGAAAGAAATGCTCTTGAGCGCAAATTAGTTGCTTATGATGATTCTACTTCCACACAAATTGCCATTGTAATTGATCGTTCCCTAGAAGGAGAAGAAATTTTTGATTACAGTTATCGCTTGGCTGAAGCCTGGGGCATTGGTGGAGCAGAAGATAATAATGGCGTATTAATTTATATTGCTTTTGAAGATAGAAAACTCTACATCCAAACTGGATATGGAGTTGAAGGTTTTTTGACGGATGCTATGGCTAATCGAATTATTGAAAGAGTCATCACACCTGCTTTCCGTCAACAAAGCTACTATCAGGGTTTGGATCAGGCAACCAATATTATAATGCAACTGGGCTCTGGAGAGTACTATAATGACGGTGAGTCAGAAAACGGTTTCCCTCCTTTGGCCATCATTATCATTTTATTGGTCATTATCATCATTATTTCCAGCCTCTTTAATGATAAAGGAGGCGATGGTGGAGGCTATTATCGAGGAGGTCGCTATGATTCTGGTCGCAAAGGCGGTGGTGGATGGATCTATCTTCCCGGCGGCGGCGGATGGACATCTGGCGGCGGCGGTGGCGGTTTTGGTGGCGGAGGTTTCGGCGGCTTCGGTGGTGGTGGTTTCGGTGGTGGCGGAGCTGGTGGCAGCTGGTAAATGACATAAGTTGCCATGAAAAATATTTTATTTCATGACAACACAGAGTATCTTTACAAAAGTATTCGCCCAATAATAATCATCCATGCGAAATTACTTTTGGTTTTTTATTTTAATACTCTTCTTATTTGAGCAATGTAGTCCGCAGTTACAACAAAGGTATGCCATTGAAGAAGACCTAAGTTTTAGGCTGGAAAGTATTGCACCTGATAAAGTGCGTACTACTTCAATTAATCCTTGTTATTCAAATGAAAATTATATTCCTGATACCAGTTATTTAAGTCATTTCCCCATAAAATATATCCGGATCAATTTCCACTGGCTCAATTCCAGTGATAGCAGCAAAAACTTTAATGGACAAGAAGCCATAGATTTTACAAAAGGATGGTTATATGCTGCAAATAAAGACCTGATCAGCAATAATAAATTGTGGTTCCCTTATCAAAACAAATTGCCTACCCTACCCACCAGATATCGCTACGTTTTGACCCCCGATTCAAATTCACCGGGCGATCAGGGGATTTATTTTCACTATGACGATGATTTATTTTATTATGTCCATAAGGGCAAAAATCGGAATCTATTTGATCGAAGTGTTATCAATAAATATTCTGTAGGAAAAGATAGTGTGCTTAATGTCTTTATTATGCCCCATCATCCGGACAGTATTATTTCCAAGTCCTATAATGCAAGTGGAGTGGGTGTAGCTTTGGGAAATGCAATAAAAATTGCAGGGGTATTTGAAAACAAAGCCCCTCCATGGAGCTACCGAGGAGTCCTCAATCATGAAGTGGGGCATGTATTTGGCCTCGTGCATGCCTGGGTTCGCAATGATGGTTGTAATGATACCCCTCCTCATCCAGCACGTTGCTGGAATCGTACTGAAGAGCCTCCTTGTGATACCATGGCCACTAATAATGTAATGGATTATAATGCCCTTCAAAATGCATGGACTCCCTGCCAGATTGGAAAAGTCCACAAAAGTATGTCCTCACCTGGGGCCAGAGCACGTAAGGTTTTAATTCGCAATTGGTGCAAACTTTCAGAAGCTCAGACCATCGCCATTAACGATTCAATTCATTGGCGGGGAGCCAAAGACCTGGAGGGGCATCTTTTCATTGAGGAAGGTGGATTATTGAATATAGATTGTAGAGTTTCAATCCCGCCAGGAGGGAAAATAGTCATCAAACCGGGAGGAGAATTGCGCCTAGGCAAAAATGCCCTTTTGCATAATGATTGTGGCCTGCAGTGGGATGGCATTATCATCCAGGAGCAAGGTCAATCGAAAGGGTTGATCAGCATCATGGAAAGTTCACGCATTGAGGATGCCTCTCATCCCATAAAGGAGTAGATTTCATAGCCCACATGGAAAGATTCACGAAATACCAGCCAATTATCGTTTTGGGAGTTTATTTTGTACTTACTCATGTTTTATACGGAGCAAGTTATAATGCAGGCATGGTGACAGATTTTAGTGGTCTTATCCAAAAACTTGAAGAAGGGAGGGCAATTGATGTGCTTAATAGTTTTGGGTTTCCTTCCATTCAACCAATATTGAATCTGGTATATTTTCTACAGTATAGTCTTTTTGGATTGTCTCCCCTCTCGTGGTATCTCCTTTTTAGCAGTCTTTTTATTCTTAATGCCTGGATGATTTTCCTATTTGCATTCAGGCTGAGTCAGACTTACAAAATGCCTAACCCATTCCCACTTGCCTTTTGTTCAGGGCTCCTTTTTTTGAGTTTGCCTTACCAGAGTGAAGTAATGGTTTGGAAAGTTTCATTAAGCTATCATTTGATTGTTTTATTTATCCTTTTTCTTCTTTATTATTTTCTGGAGTGGGCTCAAAATCCCAGTAAAAATTTGTGGTGGTTCATTCAAAGCTCATATTTTTTGGCATTACTAACTTTTGAGCTTTCTTACACCTTCCCTTTTATTGTATTATTATTATTTCTGGCCTTACCCAAATCGGCAAAAGGCGGCCATACTTTTCCCTCATTTATCAAAAAAATGTGGACTCCCCTATTTATACAACTAACAGCTTATTTGCTGGCTACCCGACTTGTTCTAGGGACCTGGATTGGACATTATGGGGCTTCAGTACATCTTGGAGCCGATCCGTTTTACACAATTGGCAATTTTTTTCGATACTTTTTTAAATATATTTTTCTGGGAAGATTTCTGTCTCCTGAATGGAAAGATTGGTCATTCCAAAGTTTTTCTGATCCTAAGTTATTAATCCTTATCCTATTATTTTCCCTAATTACGGGTATTTACTTCTTATTTAAATGGAAAAGACTAAAATCAAATCATCAGCTTTCCATATTAATGCTGGGTCTGTTTTTAGTGGCCCTTTTACCGGTAGTTACCCTATTTTTTAACAGCTTATTATTTATTGAAAATGACAGGTATGGATATTTAGCAAGCGTATTTTTTTCGATTGGCTTAGTTTCTCTATTATTTTCGTTCCACCCAGTATTAAGATACAGTCTGTTGCTAGCCTTTATGGCTGTATGTCTCTGGTTTACTTGGAAAACGAATTCTTTTTGGCAAGAATCCACAAAAGTATATCAATCTTTGTTGGATAAGTTTGACTTTGATCAATACGACCATGTATTTATCCTTAATTTACCTGATAACTTAAACGGAGCAACTCTGTTCAGGGATTATTCAGGCCAGGATAGGGCTTTAACGGATGCATTAAAATATGTAGCAGGCAATACCCCCAAAACACAAATCCATGAGATTGTACAGTTTAATTTAACAAGCTACAAGGATAAGGTAAAGGTGGAATATCCGGATTCCAACCAGATTAAAGTTAACTTTCAGCAATATGGCAATTGGTGGTGGCGCAGAGGCCTGGGAGCTACTAATTATGAAAACGACTGGTACAAGTTTGAAAATAAGGGGATGCACTACCTTTTATACTTAAAGGATATTCCTGATAATTCCGTTTTTATTTATCAAGATGAATTCGACTGGAAGATAGCACGATGAATACATATTTTAGTAACCAGCCTAGACTTTATTATTCTTCACTTCTGGAAATGTCTTCTATTTTTTTACCATAGGCCTTTAGGTGGATCAACTCCCTGATGATGGTTTTCAAGGGCAGATAAGGAACTCCTAATTTATGGTTGGCTGTGCTGATTTTTCGAATGAGTCTCCAGTGTTTAAGAATCGCTTTCAGGGCTCCAAAATAAGAAATATGATTGGGGTCATAAATATGAGTGGGTTCAGAGCAAACCCCATTAATTTCCAGGATTTTAAAGTTTTTACCGGATTTTAATTCTTCCATATTGCTGCATCTAATATCAAATCTGCCATAATTAAATCCAGGAATTTGGCTGCTTATTTTGTCAAATGTTTGGATCAATTGTTCATCAATTAGATGGTTGCCATTGATAAAACGAGTCCCTTTGCAGTGGTTACCTACGGTACCAAGAGCAATTTTTTCCCCTTTAGCTGGAATAGTATTTAACAAATGACCATAATGCTTAGAAATGCGATCTAATTGTAATAAAGCTCGTGTGTTTTTTAAGACTAAATCATGAACAGTAGATTGACCATCTCCTGAAACATGTAAAAATTCCTTTAAAGTAACCGAGGTAATGCTTCCGGTATCTTCATCGGGCAATCGGTAGTACAAAACACCAACTTCAACTGGATAATCAGCATATTCCTGGACTAAAAAATCTATTTTATACTTTTCAAGATATTGTCTCAAGGAATCTTTATTTGCTATCTTTTTAACTAATAGACCTCTAAATCCAACATCAGGTTTAGCGATTAGCGGAAATCCAATTTGAGCCATTTCAATGGCCTTGGCTACTTCTTCAAAAGCAGTTCCGTTCTTTATCAGGACCGTTCTAGGACGATAAGATTCCGGGACCTTTACAATGGTATCATATTTAGATTCTACTCCTAGGCCTCCAGTTTTAATGCCTGGGTTTGCAGCCGTAAAAAAGCAAAAATGGCGTGCTCTGATAGCCAATACAGGCCCATAAATAAACATAGGCCAATAAAAAGCATTAGTGGACCAATATTCCCAATTTAAGAGTTTTATCAGGAAAGGTGTATTTGCAATCCTACTCATTTCATTGATGTCTTTTCAACTTGTGAAAATACAAAACTTGGGGACTAGGTGGTTATTTTTTGTACTGTAAGTACTATTTGGGTTTCTTATTGCAAAAATAAGATGCTTTTTCAGAAAGTAGGTAAATCTTTTGATACAAGCCTTAATGTAAGTTTTTGTTGTTTTTGGGCTTGCCTAATCAAATCATGATACCTCATTTCTATGGCCTTTTCTGTACGAATAATATTTGTTATGCTGACCGTTCGAAAAAACTCTGACACCTTCATCACCACATTGGTGCGCGGATCTCCCTCGCCAGCATATTGATGAAATTCCATTATATTTTCCAAAGAAGGATTTCCATTCATTTGCTTCCAAAGATCAAACCATTGCTCTCTTTTTCTTCGAATTTCTGGTTTATACAGTGGTGCTGATGACCAAATATGCGCCTTTTGTGCATCCAGTTGGTTAAGATGAACAATTTGGCTATCCCAGCGCAATTCACTCAGCTTACCAGTTCTACATGCAAGCAAGGTAAAGGGTTCTATGCCTTCAAAAGAATAATTCTCAGCAAATTCCTCAATAGAATGATAACTAAAAAAATCCAGCGCTACTAAGCCTCTACTTCTTCGATAAGGAGGAACCCTTTCATGGTTGACAAAAGCTCCATTTAAAATACAAATGGTCAGATCCGAATCAGAACTGGCAATCCAGGTTCCACCAGCTTTGGGTTCACGTGGAAAAATCAACTCTTGATCACTGATTTGTTCTTTAGTAATGAATTCCGGAGAGCGCAAGGGCATTTCATCCCGATTATGGGTCAATATATAATCTTGTTTTCCCTTAGGTATGTAAGTTACAGTACACATATTTTAATCAATTGGGTCAATCATGGTTTTCCTCATAATAAACAATTACCTCTTCCTGAAGTTTACGCTGCAGGTCTGGCACCTGCGTCTGTTGTTCGGGATATCCAACCGGAACCAGTAAGAACGCCCTCTCATTTTTTGGACGATTTAACAATCTTTGAAGAAAATTCATTGGGCTGGGTGTATGTGTAAGTGCCACCAGGCCAACATTATGTATAGCTGCCAATAAAAAACCGGATGCCAAGCCTACTGATTCATTTACGTAATAATTTTTTCGTTTATTCCCCTCTTCGTCAAAGTCATAAGTTTTTTTAAAAACCACAATTAGGTAAGGGGCAATTTCCAGGAAAGGTTTATTCCAATCAGTAGCTAGAGGTTCAAGATCTTTAAGCCATTCGTCTGACATGCGACCATGATAGTTTTCATATTCCTCTTTTTCTGCTGCAATTCGGATTTTGGATTTTAATTCAGGATCTGTAACTACACAAAAAGTCCAGGGCTGTTTATGGGCACCTGAAGGAGCGGTAGAGGCTGTCATAATAATATTTTTGATTACTTCCTCTGGCACAGGTTGATCTGAAAAAGAACGAACCGTTCTCCTTTGATCCATAAAATCATAAAAGGACTGACTCCGTTCCAACATTTCCTGTTCGGGGTACTGAGTACCTTGATAGGGAACAAATTTGTAATTAGATTCTAGCATAATAAAATAAATTGAGGGTACAATATACAGCCTTCACAACAAGGAGCTTAGTCATTAAGGAGTAGAAGTTGATACAGGCAAGACTTTTCCATTAAAAAATTGCCACCCGTTCAGAGCAAAGTTGACAATAAATTTAGCCATCTGATCGGAATGCATAGGTGGTTCAAAACCTGGGAAGGCCTCTGCCAACATTTCCGTTTGAACAGCTCCTAGAGCTAATGCATTAACAGCAACCCCATCATCTTTTAACTCTTCTGCCAGACATTCCGTCAAGTTTCCCAAAGCCGCCTTACTTGCACTGTAGGCAGCCAGCCCAGGAAATTTGCTGCTCCCCTGAAAACCACCCATACTGGTTATATTCACTATATGAGCATTGCTTGATTTTTTCAATAGGGGTAAACACTGCTGTATCAATTCAACTGGGCCAAAAAAATTGACATCAAAGCTTCGCTGCCAATCGGATCTTTTTAACTGGTCAAAGTTTTTTTTCACCAGTAAGCCAGCATTATTAATCAAAAGATCAATCTGGCTCCAGCCTTGGATAGCCTGTCCCAGGCTTTCAGGGTCGGGATGTCCTAGGTCATATTTTAAATGAAATATATTTTCATAAGAATCCGAAAGTTCTCTTAATTTCCCCTCATTGCGAGAGAGAACCAAAATGCGGTGATGAGTATATTGAGCCAATTGAATAGCCAGATCTCGCCCTATTCCTCTACTGGCTCCGGTAATGATGATATTCATTGATTTATATTATTTTCAATTAATATTGCTATTGCTATTGCTATTGCTATTGACATTGCTATTGACATTGCTATTGACATTGTTATTGACATTGTTATTGACATTGCTATTGACATTGCTATTGCCCGCCTAAGCCAAATCTCCTTCCTGCGGCCTCATAACAATCTCTTCCAAAACTGCGCTTCCTGGTAAGGTCAGAACATTTTGAATGGCCTGTGCTACCGCCTCCGCCTGCATCAGGCGATCCGGGGGCAAATCTACACCTTTCCAGGAGTCAGTCCAGGTAGCTCCTGGCAATACAGCAGTAACTTTCACACGTTTATCCCTAAGATCGGCTCGCAAGGCTTTGGTAAATCCATACAGGGCAAATTTAGTAGTAGAATAAGTACCACTTAAGGGATAAGCCCTTTGACTAGCGATGGAACAGATATTGATGATATGCCCCCTTTTTCTTTCGATCATTTGGGGGACAATAGCTTTGGTCAAATAATAGGGGGCGAAAAAATTGATACCCATCATATGCTCCATCTCTTCATCTTTTTCATTAAGCATCTCTGAAGGAGTAAAAAACCCAGCATTATTAATTAGCACATCTACCGGTTTCCATTCTGAAATAATAGATTCAGCAAATGAATAGACCTGCTTCTTTTCAGATAAATCTACTACCTGATAGGCTACCTGTGTTTTTGGATTGTGCTTTTCAAGTTTTAATTTTAGCTCTTCTAAATTTTCTTCATTCCTGGCACATAAATATAAATGGTAGCCCTGCCGAGCCAATAATTTGGCTGTAGCTTTACCTATTCCTTTGGTGGCACCTGTGATTACACAATTCATATTATTAGAGGTATTCCTAAAAGACTCAAAAGTTTAGCCTCACCTTAAGTCAAAAGTATAAATCTGTTTGAGGCTGTCTCAAGGCAGGTGGACAAAAATGCATTAATAATTGCGGAAAAAGGCTCATTTTCAAGAAAAAAATCCCAGATTGCAATTTTTCGCCTGGAACTTCTAATTTTGGAGCGGAATTTAAGGTAGAACTAAAACAATACCTTTGCATTAAGCGTATTTTTGTTTTAGCATTAGTTGTAAATTGAATTTTTGGCCATTGGGAAACAATTAATTTTCAAGGGTCAACCTAAAAAAATACCAATTACATTGAATTTTAAGATCCTCACACACTTTGGGCGGTATTTGATTATGATGGGCACCGCTATTTCCAGGCCTGAAAAGACCTCAATGTATTATAAAGAGACCATGAGGCAAATGAATGACATTGGAGTTGGTTCTCTTACCATTGTTGGTTTGATTGCAATATTTATTGGGGCGGTAACCTCTGTCCAATTTGCCTACCAGTTGGATGGGACCTTGGTACCTATTTATTACATAGGATATATCGTAAGGGATTCCACAATTATTGAATTGGCACCAACGATCACCTGTTTGGTTCTTGCCGGGAAGGTGGGATCTAATATAGCCGCGGAGATTGGAGGTATGCGACAAAAAGAACACATCGATGCCATGGAAATCATGGGGGTGAATACGGCTGCTTATTTAATCATGCCAAAGGTGATTGCAGCATTAATTGTGATCCCTTTATTGGTAGCCATTGCGGCTTTTGTTAGTGTTTTAGGTGGTTATTTGGCTGTTGTTCCCACGGGCTATATGTCTAATGCTGAATACATCCAGGGGGTTAGATCCTTTTTTGATCCTTATAATATGTTTCTAATGTTTGTAAAGGCCACTGTTTTTGCCTACATATTAACCTCTGTATCTGCTTATCAAGGCTATTATGTCAAAGGGGGAAGTATAGAATTAGGACAAGCCAGTACCAATGCAGTGGTCTTTAGTGACATTTTAATATTACTGGCCGATTATTTGATTGCTGTAGTGTTAACATAAAATCATTTTGAATTAAAATTGATTTCTGGAATTTTCCAATTTGATTATCATTAGAGATTATGATTCGTACTGAAAATTTACATAAAAGGTTTGGAGAACAGCATGTTTTAAAAGGCATAACTACTGAATTTTTCCAGGGTAAGACCAATTTGATCATTGGTCGAAGTGGTGCAGGTAAAACGGTTTTGCTCAAATTATTAGTGGGGCTGCTTACTCCCAGTGAAGGAGATATCTTTTATGATGATGTCAATTTTAATCAGCTCAATAAAAAGGATGTTCGAACGCTGCGTATGGATGTAGGCATGCTTTTTCAGGCCTCCGCCTTGTTCGATTCTATGACAGTAGAAGAAAATATTCGCTTTCCATTGGATATGTTCACCAATATGACCAGAGGCGAAAAGCGCAAACGAGTGGATACCTGCCTGGAACGGGTTAGCCTGGGAGCTGTGAATGACAAATTCCCTTCTGAAATAAGTGGAGGTATGCAAAAGCGGGTAGGGATTGCCCGGGCCATTGTGTTAAACCCCAAATATCTATTTTGTGATGAACCTAACTCTGGTCTCGACCCAAAAACGGCCATTGTAATTGATGAATTGATCAAGAGCATTACCATCGAAAATAACATTACCACCATCATAAACACTCACGATATGAACTCAGTAATGGGAATAGGTGATAATGTAATTCTGCTTTACCAGGGAGAAATTGCCTGGCGAGGTAATAGAACCGAGGTAATGGGCAGTGATAATGAGATCCTCCAAAACTTTATTTTTGCCTCTCCATTTTTACAGGATTTGAGGGATGCGGCCTTGGAGAAATAAAATAAAAAGACGTATCTTTGCGGTCCCGTATACAAGCAGGATTTATTGGCGGCCTTGAGAGCCGCCAATAAATCCTTTAAACACCACCTGCCCGGGTGCTGGAATTGGTAGACAGGCATGGTTGAGGGCCATGTGTCCGTATGGGCGTGCGGGTTCGACTCCCGCCTCGGGCACCTAATTCACAAAGGTCCTTCAGATCTAAGATTTGAAGGACCTTCGTATATTCATACCATGAAAAAAACAATCCCAAACCTCTCTGAAGCTGATAAAAAAAATAATGCCCTAAAAAAGGAGGCTTTCCTTCTACAACTCTCCCAGATTCCACACCAGGGAACAGCAGGTTTTTTCGGGCCCCACAGCATCAGCTGGCAGCTCTATCGAGAGCCCCTCGTTCTGGTAGGAGGCATTAGGGCCTTGCTTCTGCAAATTGCTCATCCCGCCATCGCAGATGGAGTACAGCGATACAGCAATTTTCAGGAGGATGCACTCGAAAGAGGAAAAAGAACCTTTATGGCCATGGCTAAAATCTATTTTGGAGATGTGGAAGTGGCCAAAAAGACTGCCCTGCAATTACATACCATTCACTCCTTCATAAAGGGGACCTATAAAGATCAGAAGGATAATATTAAATCTTATGGTGCAAATGATCCAGATCTATTACTTTGGGTGCTGGCTACCCTAATTGATACCACCTTTTTAGTCTTTGAAAAAATAAAAGGGATTCTATCAACTCAGCAAAAGCAACAGTTTTTTGAAGAGGCAAAAACTACCGCCTTTTTAATGGGCATCCCAGAAAATTCTTTCCCAGCAAACCTTCAGGAGTTTAACCACTATTTTTCTCATACCATAAAAAATGAGCTTCGTGTGGATGAAACCAGCCTTTCCTTAGCCAGAGCTATTTTGAATAATCGCTATTCTAGTAAACGCATTTCAGAAGCCCTGGCCCTTGGTTTTTTGCCAGAGAAATTAATCGTAGCTTTTGAATTGGACTTGAGTAAAACTACCTCTAAAAGATTTAAAAGAATCATCAAGAGAATCAAATTCTTCTATTTTTTATTCCCAGCCTATCTCCGTTACGCCCCCGCCTGGCATCAGGCACGGTTTCGAATGGCGAAGGCGGAAGGGCGCAGGGGCAAGCTACTGGGGCGCTTTTACCATTGGTTGAGTAAGAGGATGAGGATTCCTTTGGGGATATGAAAATATCTGGGTATTGGGGTATTAGGGTATTAGGATTTTCCCAATATCCCAATATCCTAATACCCCAATATCCCAATACCCCTTCAACCTATTTTTCCATCACTTTTAAATTCAAATAAGCCTCCAGGTCAAATTCCTGCAAGGAAGAAATGACTAAATCAGGAGTAAAAGCAAATTTGTGTAGATCTTCTTTTTTGGATACTCCGGACAAGGTCAAAATGGTACGATAACCGACCTGTATGCCTCCCAGGATATCCGTGGTCATGGTATCTCCGATGATAGTTGTGTCCTCTGTAGGCATGCCTAATTTTTTGCGTGCAACTCGCATCATAACCGGACTGGGCTTCCCCACTGAAAAAGCCTTGATTCCGGTTGCTTCTTCAATCATGGCGATGACAGCCTTAATCCCTAAATTATTCCAGCCTTTTATTTTTGGAGAAGGATCCAGGTTGGTAGCAATCAATTTAGCTCCGTTGAGGATCATATCTACAGCATTATTAACCATTTCTAGCGTAAAATTCCGCCCCTCCCCTACTACTACAAAGTCGGGATCCTGAGATACCAATGAATAGCCATTTTCATGCAGACTGGTCAATAAGCCTCCCTCTCCTAATACATAGGCTGTACCGTGGGGTTTTTGGCGAGCCAGAAACCAGGCAGTGGCAAGGGCGCTGGTAAAAACATTTTCTTCACTGGCCTCAATGCCCATCCCCGCTAGTTTATTGACTACATCTCTGGGAGTGCGCTGACTATTATTGGTTAGGAAAAGGAAAGGAATATTATTTTTTTTCAGGTCTGCGATAAAGGTATCGGCCCCTGGTATTAGATCATTATTGCTATAAATGACCCCATCCATGTCAATTAAAAAACCTTGTGACATAATTTAGTTTTTCGTTTTTAAAAGGTTATTTCTTATGCAACCATTAAGCACTAAAATAATTTTTCCTACTATAGTCAATTATTGAACTTAGACACACAGGATGCACTAATGCTAGTTGCTTGGTCTTGGATAGGACATTCGGAAAACAAATTTATGGGAAAACGGCAGTAAATGCCAATTTATTGGGTCAAATTAAATTTAATAAAAACAAGCCTTCAACTAAAATAGAGCCCATATTGTTTTAGTGTTGTTTTGATTTCGTATCAAAAAAAAAGTAGCATCTGAAAAACACCGAACATTTCCTTATCTTTTGAAATAATTCACTTTTGCTGCTCTTTTATCATGTTTGTTTTATGATTATATATTTATACATTTGTTCCTATGGAGACTAACAACGGAATTCTAAATCAACAAGAGGCTGAAAAGCTGGAACGTATTGCTTTCATTTTAAAAACAGTAGCTCACCCAATGCGCCTGGGCATCATCCATTTATTGGAACAGCATCCCAAGTTATCGGTTAGTGAGATCTGTGAAATGCTTGGTAGTGAACAATCTCTTACCTCTCATCACCTTCAGAATATGCGGTTGAAGGGTATCTTAAGTGTAAAAAGGCAGGGACGCAGCATGATGTACTCCCTAAAAGAAAGAGATGTTTCCTTAATAATCGAATGCTTAGAAAATTGCCAATGTAATATGTAAAATGAAAGCACTCTCGGGTGCTTTTTTTTGGATCAACATATGAATATAACAACATACTTTGTAATATACCTATTTATATATCCTACTCGCCACAGAGAACAATTTTTCAAAGACAACATAATTATTAGGATACGAAGGTGTAATTTTGAAAGAAAGTTTTGTTATCCGCAGACCACAAACCTTGTCGTAAATATTTTCAAAAAAAAAATAGCAAATTAAAAGAATATTAAAGCATGGGAATCGTAAAAAGAAGCAGTAAAATATATAGTACTTTCAACCTAAAATGCCCTCGATGTCATCAGGGAGATTTATTCTTTACTCCTACTTTTTCTTTCAGAAAGCCCTTTGACATGCACAAAAATTGCCCCCTATGCCAGCAAGATTATGAACCAGAGCCAGGTTTTTATTACGGAGCAATGTTTATTTCTTATATCATCACTGGTTTTTTCTGTCTTGGTTTCACTATGTTTCTTCACTGGGTGCTTGGCCTAAGTATTGCCACCTCCTTTGGAATTTTGCTGGCTGTTTGTGCTATTTTCTTCGTTTACATTTTCCGAGTGGCCCGATCAGGTTGGATAAATCTTAATGTAAGATATGATCCGCAAAAGGCCAAGCTGGTTTCGAATGAATAAAGTGATTATGGGGTCATGGGGTCACGTATACACGGGTTTACGTATTCCCCTCATAAACTCCTATCCGTGAATCCGTATACACGTGAACCCGTAAAATCATAAAAATGGATGCACACATATTAGAACTGGTAAGAAAAAATTATCCCCAAATTGCAGAAAAAAAGCTGCAGGAAGAAATAGCAGAAGTAGGGAAATTGATTTTTATCAAAGAAGGCGAACTCATCCAGGATATTGGTTCCTATATCAAAATGGTTCCCCTTATTCTGGAAGGGTCTATCAAAGTATCCAGAGAAGACGAGGAAGGAAATGAGTTATTTTTGTATTTCCTGAATGCCGGTCAGACCTGCTCTATGTCCTTTACTTGCTGTATGATGAACAAACGCTCAGAAATTAAAACAGTAGCAGAGGAAGACACCACTTTAATTGGAATTCCCATCCGATATATGGATGAATGGATGAGTAAATACCAGAGTTGGAAAAACTTTGTCATGCGTACCTATGATAGCCGTATGATTGAATTGGTTAAAACAATTGATAGTATTGCCTTTAAAAAAATGGATGAACGCCTCTTGCAATATTTGGAAAATAAAAGCAAAACTCACCAATCTAAAATCTTATCCAGTACCCACCAGGAGATTGCTTATGACCTAAATGCATCCAGAGAGGCCATTTCCCGGCTACTCAAACAATTGGAAAAAGAAAAAATAGTGAGGTTAGGTAGAAATAAGATTGAGTTGTTATAGGATATTGGGGTATTGGGGTATTGGGGTATTGGGAAATCCTAATACCTCAAAGTATTCCCTATATTTTTAACAGGTAAAAATCCTAGTAGATGAAGACAAACACCAATGTTGAGCATCTCGAGTGTCATTCTTTTGGGCTTAATAATCAGGAATTCTACATATTGAGATATGAAGATTTTCTTAAAGAGTCAGATTTTTCGAGGCTCACCTACCGGCATAATTATTACATGGTCTTATTTTGCACAGAGGGAAACGGGCATCATTTAATTGATTTTCAAGAATATGAGATCAAAGTAAATGACATTTATTTAATGTTTCCAGGACAAATTCATGCATGGAAAGGGAGTCAAAATATAAAGGGTTATATTATATTTTTCACTCCCAATTTTTTCAATATGAGATATCACAATAATATTCTTCTAGAATTTCCTTTTTTCAATGCTACTTCCAAAAAACCATTTGTAAGTTTAGATGAAACTGAAAGGCACCATAAAATAAGCCTGTTTAATAATATGCTTCAGGAGTTTGAAAATAAACAGGATGACTTCTTAAAAGTGCTACGGTCCTATTTGAATATTATTCTAATTGAAGTTAACAGGATTTATGATTCTACTTTCCATTCTAATGTGAATATTGATAAAAATGCAGCCTTAATCGTAAAAAATTTTGAACTCCTAATTAATAAGCATTATAAAGAAAACCATAAGGTAAAAGACTATGCAAAGCTCTTAAACTTAACCCCTAATTATCTCAATGCCGTTTGTAATAAAATAATGAATCGACCTGCAGGAGCCTTGATCCGCCATCGGATTATGCTGGAGGCCAAAAGATTATTACTACATGAGGGAGATACAGTAGCTCGAATTGGTCATGAATTAGGATTTGTCGATAATTCCTATTTCTGCCGTTTTTTCAAAAAGTATGAACATCTTAGTCCAGAAAAATTTAGAAAAACTCACCTGATCAGTGAGCACAATAATTTGATTTGATTATGTCTTTATCTGAAAAAAACGTCAAAATCTTAATGCTTCATCTTCATCAAAAAATACAAGAATATGCTAACTATGCTGTTTCCAAAATTATAGAAGATAAAGCATTCGATATTATAGATTATCCTCCAGGTGATCAGTTTTCTGATTCAGAAATTAAAGCCCTTAAAGAGCTAAAAAATGATATTCATCTAAAATCTGGGCTAACAAAACTTATTGCAGATAACAGCGCAGCTGTCCTTTTCGATTTATTTAATATCCTTGATGGTACCGTAGAGCCCTATTCTGATGATGAAGAATGGAGTGGATTAAAATTAGTCAATGTAGAACCGGAGGTAAACGAGATCGAATTCACCGCTATGTTACATGACGATTTTTTTAGCACCTATTGGGACTATAAAGATCCTTAAATAAATCTTCACCAGACTGCTAGACTACCAGGCTACTAGACTACTGTACCACCACGTCTTGGATTGTTACTGTTTTCCCGTTATTTAGGGATTGCTATCTAAAAGGATAGTTGCTTATCGGAGCTTTTTTCTGACGCTGATTTCGCAAATTCCGCTAATCCTTTTCTGCGATATTTGCGAAATCAGCGTGCCTATTAAACTTTTAAAATAACAGATATCCCTAAAATTTTGAAAAACTCTACGCGGAACATGGAACGCTGAACACGGAACCATTCAAAAAACTTTAAACTTTCCCTAACCAACTCTTTCCCAAATTAATTCGTTATTTGTAGATATAAATAAGTACCCAGAGCCATGCACGATAATTTTATACACTCCCTATATTCTGAACATACCAATGGCAAGGAAATTCCTTCTCCGTCTATGATTTGTGATTGGTTAAATGAATTGATAGGCCTGCTTTTTCCCGAATTTTCAGACAGGAGATATCAATCCTATAGAGAATTTGACCAGCACTTTCAAAATAAAAGACTAAAACTCTATAAAATATTAACCACCCTGGAGGATCGCTTGCCTGTTTCGGCCCACGAAATTGAACATCACTACATGGAATGCTTACCTGAACTTCGGGAAGCTATCCATAAGGATGCAAAAGCCATATTGAAGGGTGACCCTGCTGCTGTAAGTTTAACGGAAGTTATCAGAACCTATCCTGGGTTTTATGCTATTGCAGTGTATAGATTGGCGCATGAATTTTACAATTTAAAAGTGCCCTTAATTCCTCGCATATTAACCGAACATGCACATGGAAAAACTGGTGTTGACATCCACCCTGGTGCAAAGATTGGAGAAAACTTCTGTATCGATCATGGTACAGGAATAGTTATCGGGGAAACCGTTAATATTGGTAATGATGTAAAAATTTATCAGGGAGTCACTTTGGGTGCATTGAGTGTACGCAAAGAAATGGCTAAAGTCAAAAGACATCCAACCATTGAGGATCGGGTAGTTATTTATTCTGGGGCCACCATTTTAGGTGGTGAAACGGTCATTGGCCATGATAGCATCATTGGTGGTAATGTTTGGATAACAAAAAGCGTAGCCCCCAATTGTCGAATTTATTATAATGGTTATGTGAGTCAAAAACATCAGGATTCTCAAAAACTCAGCTAATTTTTCATACAACAAACAAAACCAACACATGAGTTCTATTGCCCAAATTATTGGCAACACCCCATTAGTTGAAATCAATAACATCATTAATAAGCCTGGAGTAAAAGTATTTGGAAAACTGGAAGGTCAAAACCCGGGAGGAAGCGTCAAAGATCGGGCCGCTTACAATATGATTAAAAGTGCAATCGATAGAGGTGAAATCCAACCTGGAATGAAATTGGTAGAAGCTACCAGCGGTAATACAGGTATTGCCCTGGCCATGATTGCTCGCATTTTTGGAATTGAGATCACTCTTATCATGCCCGAAAGTGCCACCAAGGAAAGAGTCCAAACCATGAAAGCCTATGGAGCTGAAGTGGTATTAACTCCAGCAGAAAAAACCATTGAATATTCGCGAGACTATGCACAATCCTTAGTGGATCAAGGTGGTTACTTAATGCTTAATCAATTTGCTAACCCAGACAATTGGGGCATGCACTATAAAACCACCGGTCCTGAAATTTGGAAAGATACGGAAGGCAAAATCACCCACTTTGTTTCCTCTATGGGAACAACAGGCACTATTATGGGTGTCTCCAGATATTTAAAAGAACAAAACCAGGACATCCAAATTGTAGGTGTTCAACCAACCGATGGTTCCCGAATTCCCGGCATCCGTAGGTGGTCAAAAGAATTCCTACCTGCCATTTTTGAACCAGAAAGAGTGGATAAAATAATCGACGTGTCGCAAGAAGAAGCACAACTTACAATGAAACGTTTGGCCACCGATGAGGCTATTTTCGCCGGCATGAGCAGTGGAGGAGCCGTCATGGCTGCTTCTAAATTGGTTGAGGAATTGGATGAGGGTTTAGTAGTTTGTATTATATGTGATCGGGGTGATCGGTATTTGTCTTCAGGAATATATTAAAAATAGAAGATCCATTGTAATTACCTTAATGCTTCACAAAGGTAGATACCCTCCATTTATTGGTATACTGTATTTTGATATAATATACTCCTGGCTGTAGATCACTAATATCAATGGAATTGCCAGTCAACTTTCCTTTTTTCATAATTTCACCTCCCATTGATATGACTACAAAACTCACTTTCTGCTGTTCGGGAAGTAAATGAATTGTTTCCATAGCAGGGTTTGGAAAAAGGAGAATATTGTTTGAATCGCTTATATTTTCTATTGAAGAGGTAGGCTGAGAGAAAATGTCAAATATACTTACGCCAGCCTCCATTCCAATACTAAAACCATTGCCCCTTCTTCTTTCATTATTCAATTTATAAAAAGGACCATTGGAAAAGGCTGTACTTTTATGTTCCTGTTCAGTGAATAATGTTATAGGGTCAAGGAAAAATAGATGATTTTCTTGCACTAATAAAATATGATTTTCGTCAGGCCTAAGAAATTCTCCTACGATAACATGTGGTTCAAGAAAAGACATTTCCGAAAAAAACCTTTGGTTTTCAATCTGAGCAGTTGCCAGATCGAATACCCATAAATTAGAACCGCTCAAAGAATATAGCTCAAGCGCCCCATCCTTGTCAGGATCAGCAATCTGAAAATTACCTAGCCTTCGGTTAGTAATTTTGATCTCTTGTTGTACAGAAAAATCTGATAAGCTGATAATTTTTATTTGATCAAAGAGAGAAATGATAAATTCAAGTTCTTTATCAGCATCAGCCTGATCTAATTTGGCATAAGTTGGACCTAAAGAGGTAATATTTTCAAATAAAGGCTGCGGGGAAATCCTTTCATTAAAAGATCTGTTTTTAAAATCATAGGTTCGAATTTCTCCATTGTTAAATAGTAAAGCTATTTCATCAATACCGTCTTGATCAAAATCATCCACATCAAAATTATCGATCCTTAAGGTCGTATTTACAGGCAAAAACACTTCTTTTCCTCCTCCTAAAGTGAATAAGTAAGGCTTACCCTCATCTATAAACAAAACTTCAAGAGAATCCTTACTCCTAATGTTCCCTATTTTGAACTGTGCGATATTCCCTAAATTTTTTTTAATAGCAACTTCATTTATGGGATTAACATCATCTGCTTCAAATTCCCTAATAATTACATTTCTGGATTGACCGCTTAGCTCTCTTGTTACTAAAAAAATATGTTGATGTTCCGTGCCGCTAAAATTAAACACCTGGTGTCTTGCATTACCAATGAAATCAGCACTTATAAACTCTATTTGTCGATTAGATGGATCAAAAGCTATTAACTTGCCCGAGGAAAATGCAACAGTTTTTGTTCCTCCCACTACTTCTTTTACATTATCTCCATCAAGATCAAAATAATTTACTTGGTCGAAAAATTCGCCTCCATTGGATGGAGATTTTGAGGTTTGCCAAAGGAGCTTCCCGGTCAATAAATTAAAACAAAAAACTCCTTTATCTATAGATCCTCCAATTAATATTTCGAGCCCTTCTTCCGAGGATATATCGGCGATATGCATACATTTTGGAGCATCTATATTTTTATTGAAAGAATCCAATAACTTGAGAGTTTTGGCATCATATATTGCTACTTTGTCCTCTTCTAGGTTAATGATCTCCATACTTCCATTACCGTCAATATCAGCTACTTCTATTTCACCCCGAATGGTTTTTACATCGTGGATTATATTATAATTCATCCCATCAATAACTAAGAAAGAATTATTTAATGCCGGAGATTGTATTATATCTTTATATCCATCTCCATTAACATCTGCCAATTTTAGATCAGCTACATCAAAAATGAGGAAGAATTTTGCTCTTTTTAGAATACCATTGGCTATAGAGTAAATTGATAATGCACCTATTGAAGCAAAACCATTTCGGACACCTACCACAAATTCAATTATTCCATCTTGATTAATATCCTCTACAAGTAATTGAGATGGCTGGACAATGCCTGTATCTCCAATAATTTCTTCCACTATTTCATCCCCTTCTACATCGAATCTATAAATTTCACCTTCATTATCTACTACAAAAATTTCCAGGTCTCCATCCTTATCTTCATCAAATAATGAAAATCCCCCAAGCCTTTTAATCAAGCAATTAAATTTAAATTGCTTAAACACATAAGGTTTTTCGGTTTTCATTAAAACGGTAAAGACGTCCACATTACCCAAAATTATTTCTTCCACCCCATCCCCATCGAGGTCTCCTGATTCCAAAGCTACACTTGTTGGAGAATTTTCAAAATCTGTATAACTCCAAAGTGGTTCAACTTTGCTTTGCCCATTTAACTGTAATGAAAAAGTTAATAGGCATAAGGCCCAATTAATTAATGTATATTTTCTCATAATAGCTGGGTTAAAACAGTAAAAAATAAGCTTCCTTCATTTTAAAAGACTATCTCTAATATTAACATAGAGACAATCCTTTTTGGTTTCTTATTATTTAATAATAAACAATTGCCTGGATAAGCTAAAATAGCAGAGCTGCCACACCCTTTACCTCACTCCCCTAACATCAAGCTCCGTATTATCGCAAAAGGTAAATCCCCATAACTCAAAAACCGATCATGAAATTCCTTCATGGAATAATGCTCTCCCATACGCTGTCGGTATTCATCTCTTAGCTTGATGATCATAATTTCTCCTATAATCTCTCTACCCGGAGGAGATGGTGTTTGAGAATCCCTTTGCACTTCAATAAATGAATTAGTGGGTTCCATTCCAATCTCATTGATATAAGCCTCTACTGCTTCTTCAAAAGTCATTTCTCCTTTAGCCATTTTTAATTTGGTCAAAATGCGCTGGATGCGCCACATACGCATCTGTAAACGCCCCATACGAGATTTTAAAGCCCCCATATGATCATATACATCTTCAAAATACCCCTCTTCTTCCAACAAGCGCTCCAAATAAAAGGACCAGGCCTGACTATGATAAATAGATCGAAATATTTTTCGCATAGGTCTTTGTAGGCGGGTTCCGGCTGCCGCCCTTTGTACTGTATGCCCCAACCATTCGTGATAAGAAATGACATGAGTCCAATAAGGATTATAGGATCGGATACGACTAGCCTTTTCTTCTTCCGTCAATCGATCTTCCAAGGGGGTAAGAACATAATATCCTGAGAGGCGTCCTGCCACGGTGGGTCCAAAGGTGGCCCCTCCAAAAGATAATACTCTCCGTGACATAGGAGATGTAATTCGTACTCCATAGTCAAAATCCGGGATGCTTACCAAATGACTGCCCTCTTTGGCCAGCCAGTTGGCCGTAAGCTCAACGTAGCGTTCAGCCATTGGCATAACTTCCTCCCAGGGTGGTGCCTCTTCAAGCATGAGTTCCCAAACCTTTTTTAAGTCACCACTTGGATGAATCCGCTTGGCAAGGGCCTTCATTTCATCTTTCGCCTTTATGTGCTCCTCTTCAGCTACCCTAATCATCTCATCTACTCCGTAATCATAAAGCATTTCGTGATGATATTGATAAAACTCTACCTCTTCTGGCTTCCAGGCAGGAGAACGGGTTGAACGAGGAAGCAGATCATCTTTCAACCACTGCTCAAAATTTTCCACAGCCTTCAGTGCTTTATCAGCAGCACCTATTAATTGTTTTTTAGATTCGAGAGAAAAAGTGATGGCTTTGGGGATAGAATCTTTCAACAAAAGCTGAGCATAATAGGCTTGATAAATGGTATTTTCGGTCCAGGTACGGGCTGGGTTGGTCAGGTTTTTTCGGGCATTTTCCAATACGATGGGCAAGCGTTCTAACTCTCGAATAGCAGATTGAACACCTGACTCTCCTATGGCCCCCGGTCGCACAAATAATCGATTGGTAGCGCCTAAGGCAAAATACCCTACTGGCCTGACCTTGTAAAGTTGTATGGTATCTATTTCAAATAATTGTTTTTGGACATGTGCTTTGGCTAGTTGCAGATCAATTTTTTCATCAAAATTAAGCTGAGCTGAAGAGAGAGCCATGAGCTCATCCAAAATTTTCTGATAAGCTCTTGAAGCTGCTCTATATTCTGATTCACTATGATGTGGAATACGGATCTTAGAAATTTCTTCCACCTGCTGAATTAATATTTGGCTTGAAGAGTTTTGAGCAAGCATATTGCCCCACAGTAAAAGCAAAAACACAATCAAAAATTGTGAAAACGGAATTTTGGTATTTCCCATACTAATTTATCCTTTATCAAAAAATCAATGACCTTTTAATATACAATAAATGTTTCTTCAAAACGAGGTGCTGGGAAAATTGAAAAGTATAATTTTTTTGACAGCTTGAGCTACCAAAAAAATTACCTCTGATTACCTTCTTGGAGGAGAAATAAAAAATCCAACTCTGAAATACATGCTATTGTCGGGACGGTAGCGAAAATCTTCTACGTTAGGGGCTACACCTTCAAGACGAGTGTTTAAGTTAAACTGATAACCTCCTTTAAAATTTACCCAGACCCAAGGCACCACCTGGCGCTCCAATGAAAAGCCGGCCTGTACTTCGGAGTGGCGAAGAACAAATTGATCAGTTTGATTACTTTTAGTAAGGTCAGTGGCAAGGTTTACACCATAACTACTACTACTTAGATTATATCCCACCAAAAGATTGGTTTCTTTATTCATATTCCATCTGAGCTGGATATCAGTTGGGATAGTCGCTTCTAAGCCTAATTTATCGTTGAAATTTTTATTATAGAACAAGAATGGAAGTACCAATGTACGTCTTGGGTTTTTACTAAAACTTAAACCAAATCCATACTCAAGATCTTTGTGAGGTTTAATTCCGTAAGCTGCAATAGCACTGTAACTAATAAATGCTCTTTCAAAATTAAGGAAACCATCATAGTCTCCACTTGAGGTCAATTTAAAGCGTAGGGCCATGTATTTGCTGGCATTAAGCGATTTAATGGCGTATAAGGCCAGGCCATGGCTTTTTAGTCGGGTATCATCTAAGGGTAATAATATAGGAGAACTGCTCCCTAAAGATGGTCCCATTTCAATATCTTCAGGTTGATAACTATAACCTGCCAATATTTTGAGATCTGGTTTGAGCAGTAAAGGTGCTTTTAATTTAAAGGTAATAGACTCGATTCCATTAAGGTGATAAGAATTAATGCCATCTCCTACCCCATTCCAACGACCTACGTTGGCCATTTGGTAAGAAAATTCAATTCCCCTGCTGCGTGATTTATTATCGACGCCCGGAGAGCAAAAAGATTGCAAAGGAGTTTGAATATTCGCTCCCAATTGCCCCAATAATTCACAAATACAGCAGCAAAAAAAGCAGCTGGCTAGAAGGATTTTAAAATTCATAAGTTTCAGATTCGTTCTCGTTTGGCAAAAACCTTATTATTATTTGGTAGCTTAACCAAATTGGAATAATCTCAATATCTTTAATAATAGACGTTAAAAAACGTTGGAAGTAACCAATTATTTTGTCGGGGATAAATTTGAGAACTGTGAATTAGGAAGGAAATTATCACACAACCTTCAATGATCACAGCATAAACTACAAATTATCGACTTTTCTATAATAATGCTATTTATTTCGACAAAATTGTGTGATTAATGGTTTGTTAATAAGGTTTAACAAAATTAAAAAGTTTTAATGTTTAAACATCGGAATCAAAAACACTAAGATGCGGCTCCCAAAAAGGATTTCAAATTAAGATCAATTACTTAGAGATAAGAAGAATAGAGAAAACAAAATCATAATTTTTATTAGATATTCCAACCTAAATTAATCTGTTTTCCGTCTCTTTAGGGTATAAGAAAGTGAATAAATTATGAAAAAATTACAAATACTTGTATTCTGCTGTATCATCAGTTATCCTATTATCGCCCAAAGATGTGATTGTTTTGAAAACCTCAACTTCGTTCAAAAACACGTCGAGCAAAATTATCCGGGATATAAGGATAAAGTCTCCGTAAAAAATCAAGAAAACTATCTAAACTTCACTGCGAAGTTAATTAAGCAATCTAAACAAACGCTCCAAATAGATTCCTGTGCTAATTTGATAAATCTTTGGATCTCATTTTTTAGAGATGGGCATATACAATTATTTGGTCCAAATGGTCCTACCCATAATCAATTTTTATATCCCAATCGTAATTTTTCAAGAGGCGATTATCAAGAATACTCCGTAGAATATAAAAAATTAAGTCCTCAATCCAATTACATTAGAATTGGTACTTTTTCTGAAAGATATTATTCTGTAATTGATTCCATTTTTAGAAAATATGAAGCTGAATTAAGTACCTCTCCCAACCTAATTGTTGATTTGCGTGGAAATGAAGGTGGAGCAACATTTACCTATTTTCCTCTCCTCCCCTATCTATACACAGATACCATATGGCACACTGGATTTGATGTTTTAGCCACAAAAGACAATATTGAAGCCTACGAACGCCAGCTTAATAGTCCCTATATGCCAGAGGAACAAAAACCTTATATCAGGGCCAATATTGAGTCCATGAAACAACACATCAATTCTCTGCTTAGCCTCTCACCCGACTATCCACAAGTCGTTCCGAACCCTAAAGAATCCCCTGAAAATGTAATCATCCTTGTAGATAATAATTGTGGAAGTACTACCGAACATTTTTTATTCATAGCCCTTCAAAGTAGTAAGGTAATATTAATGGGCGAACCAACAATTGGTATGTATGATTATGGAGACATGAGAGGGTTTAACCTTCCAAGCATACCTTTCCAACTTTTTTGTGCCACTAATAGAAGCAGGCGTCTTAACATTCAACAAGGCATTGATAATATTGGTATTCAAGTCCATGTATCCCTAAATAGGAATAAGGACTGGGTCATGGAAGCTCAAATGTTTTTGGAAGACGAGAGTCATCCTCTTCGAAAGTGGTGGGAGCGAAAAAGTAAAAATTAATTTGATCATGATTGTTGCCATTGATGTCCATTATCGAGAAACTGTTGCCAAAGCCGTCAGCATAGAGTTTTCAGATTGGCAACAGTCTTCTCCAGATACCATTCATGAAGTTTTTTTAGAGGAAGTAGAAGAATACATTCCCGGGCAATTTTATAAAAGAGAACTGCCTTGTATCCTCAAAATTCTCGAAAAATCACAATTATCAGATATTGAGACCATCATCATTGATGGATATGTATATTTAGATGATGCTGGCAAACCGGGCCTGGGGGCTATTCTCTTTAAAAGTTTAAATCAGAAAATCCCCGCTATCGGAGTAGCAAAAAAAAGATTTTTTTCCAATGAAAAATTAGTCCAAGAAATAGTTCGAGGAGAGAGTCAAAATCCCTTATTCATTACAAGTGTTGGCATCCCTCTTAATGAGGCATCGGATAATATTTTGAGTATGGCAGGTAAGTATAGAATGCCAGATTTATTAAGAATTCTGGATAGGACAACAAAAGGATGATATGAGATCTGTTTTTAACAATAGGGGAAGAAAATATTGGAACTTACCCAAAACCAGGAGGTTTTTAGGTTATGGTATTGGTGAAGTTATACTTATCGTTATCGGGGTATTAATTGCTGTTTCCCTTAACAACTTCAATGAAAATTTGAAAAAAAGGAAAGATTTGGAAGGCATTCTAGAGGTCTTAAAACAAGACTTTTCAAGAGATACCCTGGTCATTAATGAGATATTGGAATTTTATGAGGTTCGGCGATCCATCTTTCGACGGATTGTACAAGATTCTATGTCCAAACAAGATATTCTGGAATGCCTTGAATGCGATTATGTGATAACAGGTCATCGCATTTTTCGTCCCAACACCACCGGCTACCGACTGCTGCAAAAACATCTAGATGAAGATTCGAATAAAGATCAACTTGAATTTATTCGTTTTATGCAAAGCTATGCTGAATTATTAAGTCAATTGGAACTCATGGAAAATAACGTCATTGAGGACGTAAACCAAACCCTGGAACACTGGCGGGATCATTACTCCTGGTTCGCTGATTTTATTCAAAATCCTAAAACAGAAAAATATATAGACTATCGAAAAAACAGTCAGGATTATAAAAACCGAACAGCCTACTATTATGTATTGGTGTACCAGAATTACCTACCTGTACTAGAATCTTATCGAAATATTGTTACTGAATTTATAAGCTCCTCCAATGATTTCAAATAGCAATTGGTTTTTGTCCCATTCAATAAGCTGAGAAGAAATTTTAATTAAAATCAAGGATTTAAAGCTTATCTTTTTATTCGTTAATCCTTTTTTCCCACCCATACCTAGATTAAGATGGACAATAGCGACACAAAAACCAAATTCTTATTCCTCAGTCCTGTCCTTGCTTCTACCGATGTTTCTCGAGATGTAGAATGGTATGAGCAAAAACTAGGCTTTATAAATGTATATGACAGCTCTAATTATCAGGATGGCCAGATTGATTATGCCGTTGTTGGCAGACAAAATCTTTATTTGCATTTGCAATTCCAATATCCTAAGGATGTATATCCTACTGATGTACGTATTGAAGTCCAAAATATAGAGCCTCTTATCCAGGAGTTTTTAAGCAAGGGAACCATTACGGATAATAAAATAATTCGGAAAACGGGATGGAATACCTGTGAATTTGGAATTTTGGACCCTAACCGGAATCGAATATTTTTTTACGAAGAATTATAAATCATGGCGACATGAAAAAATAAAAGCTAACTTTATAAGTGCCCTGAAATGAAGGAATACTTATGAAAATTTTCTTAAAAAAAAGTTGGCTCCTAATTCTATTCACTGTCTTCTTGATGGCCTGCAACTCCATACCAAATAAGACAGAGAAGAACGCTAACTCTATCCCATCTCCAAATCTATTAAAATCATTAGAAATCCTTCCGGATTTAAGCTGTAACAAAACACTGGAGCTTGTCCAGGCTGAATGGAATGAGCAAGCCTTTACTTATAAAGAATATTTCACCACCCAGACCGAGGCTGCTAAAACAACAAATTGTTACTGGACACGGTTAAGTTTCCAAAATGAAGATGCTAAAGCTAAGCTCAGGGTTTTGTATTTCCACAAAGGATGGCACGAATTGGAATGCTATATTCAACATCCAGAGGGTGATTTTGAAAAAAAGGTAATTGGCACCAAAACTCCTCAGGAGGTTTTATTTCTTTTGGTTCCACCGGAGGAAACCCTCAACATTTATGTCAAATATCCTAACAAAAATAAATCTATTGTTCAACGTTGGGATGTTTGGGAAATGTCCGAAGGACAATACCAATCCCTTAATTCAAGGACCATATACAAATTTCTGTTTTTTGGCGTAGTCTTATTTCCCCTATTGTTTTTTCTCGTACAGGTTATTGTTGAAAAAGACAAGCTCAGTTTTTACTACTTCATTTTTCTCTTTGGAGCAGCGGTCAATTTGCTCACTATGCTGGAAACGATCCCTTTTTTTGCGCTAAATCCTAAAATGATTGCTTCGATTGGGATATTGGCCCGCTTATTCGTGTTCAGCATATTTTTGACCATGTTCGGACTTGTTAAGTATGTTCATTGCCTCCTGGATGTGTCTAGTTGGTCTTCATCTTCTTTTAAAACAGGAAATATTCTACTTTGGGGGTTCGGTATTTTTGCCTTAATACCAATGATATATTATCCTATATTTAGCGCGGAAAACTATCCCGCTTATTTACTATATTTTCGAATATTCCCCCTTCTGGCTTTGTTGTATGTTCTAATTGTTTGTGTTTGGGCTTTATTTAAAAAAATTAAGTTTAGCCGCATACTCATGCTGGCATTTTCGCCATTTATTCTCGCTGCGATATATTATGCAGTAAGTTTTATTGCGCTTAACAATTATTCTAAAAACAGCCTGTCAAGCTTGATATTAATTATAGCATTTCTGTTAACCCTATTTTTATTTGGCCTCATTGTAGGCTTGAGGAATAATGCCGTAAAAGCAGATAAAATCAAGCTTGAACAGAACACGGAACGCTTAAGAGAATTGGATCAATTTAAAAGCCGTTTTTATACCAATATTACTCATGAGTTTCGAACGCCCCTTACCGTCATAAAAGGGATGGCCGAGCAGATTAGTAATCAGGAAAAAGTAAAAGAATTGATCCAACGCAACAGTGAGCGACTTATGATAATGGTGGATCAGTTGTTAAATCTATCCAGGCTGGAAAACAACCGTTTGGCCATTAATTGGGTGAACGGAAACATTATCCCCTACCTAAAATATTTAACGGAATCCTGCCACTCACTTGCTGAAGATAAACAATTGAATCTGTCCTTTTTTTCTGCAGAAGAAAACCTGGTAATGGATTATGATGAAATCAAAATACAACAGATCGTTCTCAATTTGTTATCAAATGCCATTAAGTTCACTCCGGAATATGGAAGTGTTAAGGTTATGGTTAGCAAAAAAGCAAGTAAGAATAACTCATTATTACAATTGCGTGTGGAGGATACAGGTTATGGAATACCTGAAGATAAAATACCTCATATTTTTGATCGCTTTTATCAGGTTGACAATTCGGGTACCAGAAGAGAAGAAGGTACCGGTATTGGCCTTGCTTTGGTAAAAGAGCTGATCCAATTGATGAAGGGCAGCATCGAAGTGTCAAGCGATTTGGATCGAGGTACCACATTCACCCTTTATTTACCTATCCACGATTTAGCTGTAGGCTCCTCCCCTTCCAGCTTTTCTTCACAAAAACAGATTAAAACTTCTTCCTCAAAAGAAATTAAGATCAGCAGTGAGCGTACTTCTAACAAAGATGAAAAACCGCTGGTTTTAATCATTGAAGACAATCGTGATGTAGCAGAATATATCATGTCTTGTTTACAGCAGGATTATGAATTATCCTATGCCCGAAATGGAAAAAAAGGATTGGAAGAAGCCATAAAAATTATTCCCGACGTCATTATTTGTGATGTGATGATGCCCGAAATGGATGGTTTTGAAGTTTGCCGACGCTTAAAATCAGATCAGAGGACAAGTCACATTCCCATTATTATGCTGACTGCCAAATCTACCCCGGAGGATAGAAAAACGGGACTTAGTCAAGGTGCAGATGCTTATCTGATCAAACCTTTTGACAAAGAAGAATTATTAATCCGTCTACATAATCTTTCTCTTCAAAGCCGTTTACTAAAAGAACGGCTTTCCCTACTTCCGCAGCCTACTGAAGAGCTGAGCCCTTTAGAAAAACAAGAAGCTCTTTTTTTACAGGAGATCCATCAAATTATTGATAAAAACATGCAGGACGAGCAGTTTGACACCCTTTTCCTTTGTAAAAAAGCAGCCATGAGCCGGACTCAGCTTCATCGCAAATTAAAAGCCTTGACAGGCCAATCAACGGCTAATTATATTCGCTCGGTGCGCCTAAAAAAAGCTAAACACTTATTGGAAAATACTACCTTGCCTATTGGTGAAATAGCCTTTGAAATAGGATTCAAAGATTTTTCTCATTTCAGCCGCTCCTTCCAAAAAGAATTTGGCGGAAAGCCTTCAGAAATACGCAACGATTGATTTTAATCATCTTCAAATTTGTTTTTTTGTTATATTTTAAATGCCAACTTAAATCTGTAATTTCACGAAGAAACGACCTGACATGCTGAGATATGAACCCTGACAAAGCCTTCAAATGCTACTTCTGTAAATGCCTATCCATTACTATTCTCTTTTGGGTAGCCAATCTCCTCGTTTTCCCAGTTGGCAGGGCCCAAACTTTCCTACCCTATATCCAACATATGGAAGAAATTAATGGTAAGGAAATAAGAATTCATCAAGATGTTTATCAGGATGAAATGGGTTTTATCTGGATGGTAAATGATGATGAGATGATGAGGTATGACGGATATGAGTTAAAATCTTTCGATTTACTGGAAAAAGATTCTATTGGTTTACAAAATATAAGGTTTACCAAAATTCAGGAAGCATCACAGGGACGATTTTTTCTTACCACTAACGCTGATAAACTACTACTCTTTGACCCAAAAACAGAAAAGGTTCAAAGGTATCAACCTGAACAAAGTGATTCGACCCAATATTTTATTAATCATATGGGGGAAGTAGTACAAGATGAAGATGGCTCTATTTGGTTCACTAGAAGTGCATTATTCCATTGGAACTTAAAGGATAACCGACTCAGTAAATACCTTCCTTCCGCTCTTTTAGGGCTTTCGGGCGAAGAAGCAAGAGTTGCTGATGATATTCGTAAAGTCCGCCAAGATCCAAATCATAAGCAATATATATGGTTGACCAATCTAAAAGGATTAATGCGATTTAATAAAAAAAATCACCGATTGAGAGTCTTCGAAAATGACCAGGGCACCTATTCAAATTCATTTATTACACGAGATATTCATTTTGGAAATGATGGAAAAATATATGTAGCCACTCGATACGATGGACTCCATGTTTTAGATACCCTTTCAAAAAAATGGAAGGTTTTTTTCAATTCAGGCAAACGAGAGGAAGATAGGTTATTAAACGGTGTAAACAGAATATGGCCTAAATCGGATACAGAATTATGGGTTCTTGTCCCAATTTCAGGGCTTTATACATTTAACACAAGCAATCAGCAGTTTTCCTTAATTACCTCCTTTCATAGTAATTCAGGTTTGCCCAAAGAAAGCCCTTACCATTTGAAAGCTATAGCTGATGGTATTTTAAAAGACCATCAAGGCTCAATTTGGTTATCAATGCTTCCAAAGGGTTTAGCCTCAATTCACCCCCAAAAACAACAATTTAAAAGGATAGAAACAAGATCCTTTGTACGTAAGGTCATCCCCAGTAAAAATGGGGATAAATTGTATCTCCCTGCCGGAATTAAAGGTAGGTTTCATATTTATGATGTTAAAAAAGGCCAGCTTCAAACTTTTTCTGTTGAAGAAAAAGAATTTAGAAGTGATCTAAGATATGGTACATTTTCACCTGATGGAAAGCTTCTTCTATTGGGTTGGAATAGCTTATACGAATTTAAAGCTAATGAGAAAGTTATCCCTAAAGGGCTTCTTCCTTTTGATTCCCTTCAATTGGTACCTAATATGTTTGATGATAGTCATGGACTTCGCCTTTTAACGGACAGACACCAAAATTTATGGATTACCCTCAAAAGAAAAGGCCTTTTAAAGGTTCATCTCCCCTCGGGTAGGTATCATCAGTATCAATTTTCACATGCTTCTTCTGGTAAGGTACATGAATTTCTATTTCCAAGGGACCTTATTGAAACAGACAATGACCAAATTTGGGTTGGTTTTGGAGAGGGACTGTCTTTTACAGAAAATCAAGGTAAAACCTGGACAAAATATCCTTTCACAACAAAAACAGACAAGGGACAGGAATTGACAGCAGTCTCTAGTCTTCAAATCGATAAGCAAGGACGACTTTGGATAGGAAGTCACCGTACAGGATTATTTTACCTCCATTATCAAGAAGCACATCCTCAAGTTATCAATTCCATAACTGTTCGGGATGGGCTACCCAGTACCCATATCCAGGACTTGGAATTAGATGCTAATGGCGACCTTTGGATGATTTCTGACAAGGGATTATCTAAAATGAGTACTAAAGATCTGACATTTGAACATTTTGGACCTGAGTATGGCTTGGAAGGTTTGCAAACCTTAACATTATTACCAAATGGTCAAATGGCTATTGCAACTAAAGGTGAAGGAGAAATTAATCAAACTGGAGGTTTTTACCTTTTTCATCCGGACTCTATATACATCGACAGTACCATTTATCAGCCTTTGATCCATGGTCTGGAGGTCATGGGACAAAACTATCCTTTAGATTCCGCCCTTCACTATCTTACTGAAATTAAGCTGAAATATGATCAAAATTTCTTCACCTTCCACTTTTCAGCTCCTAATTTTTGGGCACCACAACTCATTAAATACCAATATCAGCTAGAAGGGGTGGATCAGGATTGGGTGGACGGCACCGATCGCCGATTTGCCAATTACACCAACATTACACATGGAAAGTACACTTTTAAAGTAAGGGCTTCCAATACTTTAGGACAATGGAATTCGAGCAGTACCTCTATTTCCCTAGTTATCACTCCTCCCTGGTGGCAAAGCTGGTGGGCTTATACCATATATATCCTTTTGTTTTTCGCTTTGGTTGCGGGTCTATTTATATACCAGCATCGCAGATTACAATTACGAGCTCGATTACAGCTGGAATTGGAAAGAGCAGAGAGGTTACAAGAACTAGATCAGTTCAAAAGTCGATTTTATACCAATATTACCCACGAGTTTCGGACTCCCTTAACCGTGATCAAAGGTATGGCCGGTCAGATCCTGGGGCAGGAAAAGATCAGAAAATTAATTTTGCACAACAGTGATCGATTGTTGGAGATGGTAAATCAATTATTGAGCTTATCGAAATTGGAAAATAATAATCTCTCCATTAAGTGGGTCAATGGCGATATCATTTCTTATTTAAAGTATTTAACTGAAGCCTATCATTCGTTTGCGGAAAGTAAAAATATCGATCTGGCATTTTTTTCTTCAGAAGACCAACTGATCATGGATTTTGATGAAGAAAAATTACAGCAAATTTTAATAAACCTATTATCAAATGCAGTAAAATTCACTCCTGAATATGGTAGTGTGAATGTAATGGTATCCAAAACAAATCACAATAATGCCTCCTATATGCAATTAGAGGTCAGGGATACAGGCTATGGTATTTCTGAGGATAAAATCCCCTTTATCTTCGATCGATTTTATCAGGCGGATGATTCTAAAACTCGGGCATTTGAAGGTACCGGAATTGGACTTGCTCTTGTGAAAGAATTGGTTCATTTATTGGATGGCGATATCCATTTAAACAGTCAAGTTGATAAAGGAACGGTATTTACTTTGTTCCTGCCCATGCATCAGGATGCAAAAAATAAAGTAACGACATCTCATTCAATTAAAAATGGTTTCAAGGACAATTCATTTATTACTAAACAGGATTATGAGGATTCCATTGCCAATAATCCAGAAAACCCTCTGGTTTTAATTATAGAAGATAATATCGATGTAACAGAGTACATTCATTCCTGCCTTAAAAAAGATTATCAGCTTCAAATGGCCAGAAACGGAACGATAGGTTTGAATAAGGCCATTGAAAATATTCCAGATGTTATCCTCTGTGATGTGATGATGCCAGAAATGGATGGTTTTGAGGTTTGCAAACAACTAAAATCTGATCAAAGGACCAGCCATATTCCCATCATTATGCTTACCGCTAAAGCTACTCAGGAAGATAAAAATAAGGGCTTAAGCCATGGTGCAGATGCCTACCTCACCAAACCTTTTAATAAAGAAGAATTATTGATTCGAATTCGAAACCTTTGTCAGCAAAGTCAATCCTTAAAAGATCGATTAGCTCAACATTTATTGACCAATGAAGAGTTAAGTCCAGCTGAAAACAGAGAAGCCCTGTTTTTAACAAAAGTTCATCAAGCTATTCACAAATACCTGGATAATGAACAATTCGACACCAACTTTTTATGCAAAGAAATGGCGATGAGCAGAACTCAGCTTCATCGCAAATTAAAAGTCTTGACCGGCCAATCTACTGCTAGTTTCATCCGTTCTGCTCGACTCAAAAGGGCAAAATCCTTATTACAAAATACCGATATTCCAATTGGTGAGATAGCCTTCCAAGTGGGATTTAAAGATTTTTCACATTTTACTCGCAGCTTCTCAAAAGAATTTAGCCTAAAGCCTTCTGAAGTTCGCAAATAACTGTTTTACAGCTATTTATAAACCTACCTAAGTACTTCTGAAACAAATATACCAATTGTATTAGCTCTGTTTTGAAACAAATATTCCAAAAAAAGGAACAAATAGGCTAACCCTTTGCTATCCAACTCAGCTAGATTTGTAAAGCACTTATATATAAAAAGATTCAATTTGTTTTAGACAAGTGTATAAGGAAGATTATTGATTTTATGCATAAAATCTACCCCTTCCAAACCATAAGCATTTAAATCATTTTAAAATCTAAGAAATCATGAAAACCTTAAAACTCTATTTGTTCCTGCTCTTCTGTTTAGTTTTAATATTCTCCTGTGAAAAAACACTTGAGGAGCCCCAATTGAATGATTCATCAGAAGAATTATTATCCAAGGAAAAAAGTAATTTTTCAGGCTTTTCCAGCGGTGCTATAGTGTTTGATGCAAGAGCCAGGACAAGTGGAGCTGAAAATCCTGCCCCTAGCAAATGCCCTGCAGGCTTATTAGATGCAGATCAACGAGGCAAAGGGAAAGCGAACAGGCTAGGAGGTTTCACCACTAAAATAACCTTCTGTAGTGACCCATCTCAACTAATAATTGGTCCAAATGGATTTCCTATAGGAGGATCAGTCCCCTATTTCGGAACTGAAGGCATCATAACTTTTAGAAATGGAGATGAATATTACTTTTCGGGATCGGGCCGGGTAGTTCTAGACCTGGATAATCCTCGCTACGATGCCTTTTTCAATGATCTTTTTCGGATAAATGGGGCCAAAATTAATGGAGTTTACAAACAAGCCTCTGGATATATTCAAACTAGAAGCCAGGTAATGAACATCTTCACTCCAGGAGAATACACCAACCACCAATGGTTTGGACTCATTAACATTCATAATTGACAAAAACATGTACGCTCCAGGTTGACAACTCCAAAGAGGTTTTGTTTCACTTTGAATAAATATTTTTTCCAAATGTATGTAGCTGGATATTGTAATTCCCTTATCCATTCAAGTTTGCCAAACATTAGTTTTGGTTTGTTATATACATCTTTTAGGCGCAAGTGTTCAAGATAACCTTGCGTCTGTTTTAAAACCCTGTTTAATTTCAAATAATAATCCTTGCACCTTCTACTAATCCAAACCTATGAAAAGCACCTCAAACCTTATTTCTTTCGATGGTCTTTTTGCTTTCAGGAGTACGCTTAATCTTTTTATTTTCCTCGTATTCCTTTGTGGAGTAAATCCTGGAAATGCCACTTCTATTATCCTGGAAAACAAGTCATTAAATGAGGAAAACACACCTCCAATTGCTCGATGTAAAGATATTACCGTTTCGGCAAATAATAATTGTGAAGCCGAAGTTGAGGCTTCTGAATTTAATCGTCGTTCATTTGATGCAGATGGAGATCCCCTATCCTTCAGCGTCTCTCCTTCCGGTCCTTTTCAATATGGAGGTACCAGAGTCGTATTAACAGTAAGTGATGGCACAAGTAGTAGTACCTGTAATGCCAGGATAGAGGTGGTAGATTACACTCCTCCCAGTATTAACTGCCTAGCTCCAGACCCCCAAGCTCCTTTAATATTCGAATATTCTGACCTTGGAACAGTTTTAGATGCCGATCAGCTGGCCAGTTATAGCGATAATTGTTATCTGGCTTATGTAAACCCATTAAAAATAAGACTTTCTTGTTCCCATGTAAACAAAGTCACTCCTATTCAAATTGTGGTCAGGGACTATGTCGGTTTCACCAGATACTGTAACTCTTACATTACTGTAAAAAATCCAGCCCCACCTTCTATTAGTTGCTTATATCAAGATTCCTCCGAACCCCTCCTTGTAAACCTTAGGGGTAGAAATGCTTCACTAAGACCCTGGGATGTTGCCAGCTATGAGTATTCCGGCTATTGTGGGTCCAATATTATAGAAATGTCACAATCTGATTTTGATTGTAGTGATTTAAATCAAACCATTCCTCTTACAATAACCATCACAGACAGGCATGACAATGCAAATTCCTGTACCTCTTACATTAAAGTCAATGATGACAGACCTCCGGGCATTGAGTGCAAAGGGAATCCTGTATTTCCTGTTGAAGTCGATATTAATTTTTCCAATAACATTACATTGGATCCAGAGGATTTGGCCGTTTTTGCTAATGCCGACTTTTGCGGGAAAAATTCAGTAAAATTATCTAAATCAGAAGTTGGCTGCGAAGATGTAAGCCAAATTCTACCGATCACTGTAACGGTAGAAGATCCGGGAGGTAATGAATCCTCCTGTATTTCATATGTATTGGTAAATGACACCCGACCGCCCTGGGTTAGTTGTAAATACCCTTCTTCCAATAGCCCCAAAATCATTGATCTAAGTGGCACCAGTGTAGATTTAGAAGCAGATGATTTAATCGATTATAATGATAATTGTGGACCTCTTAAAGTCACTTTATCAAAACCAGCTCTAACTTGCATTGATCTGCGATTTAATTTTAGATCTATCACCATTGAGGTAGAGGATCTTTCCGGTAATAAAAACTCTTGTATTTCCTATGTGAAAGCCAAGTTGGTCGATGATGGATCGACGCCAATGGTTGAATGTAAGTATACTTCCGACTCTCCATTGGTCCTGGCTCTTGACCCAGAAAATGATAACAAAGTCACCGTGACAACCGATCAATTAGCCACCTGGGATGATAATATATGTGTAAAATCTGCGGTAGTGGATACTCGATATGGCCGAACATTTGATTGTAATTATGTAAACCTAAGCAGATCTTTGAAAATCGAGATTTTTTATGAAAATGGTACATATGCTTCTTGCAGATCCTGGGTAAAAATAATAGATGAAACTCCTCCAGAAATAACCTGTAATAATCCAGACAAAAACAATCCAAAGGTAGTTCTTGCCGGCCCTGGAGGTCCTGATGGTACAACGCCTATAAGTTTGTATATGGTAGGTTTTGCACGTGACAATTGTGAAGTGGCCTCAGCCAACTTTTCAAGAGAATATCTGGATTGTAGTGACATAGGCACTGTATTCCCGGTTACTGTTTCAGTAACTGATAAGGGAGGAAATACTTCTGAAAGTTGCACTTCATACCTTTCAGTAATAGATAAGAATAGACCTCGCCTGGAATGTCAAAATGCAAAAGTACTGCTCGACAAAAATGGTATGGGCAAATTGGAGATTGATCAGGTATTAATCTCATCCTCTGATAACTGTGGAGCTGTAAAAATTCTTGGCTTTAATCAGTCTGAATTTGATTGTAGTCATCGAGGCTTCAATTGGGTTAGGCTAGATGGAGAAGATGACCACAGCAATGTAGGTAATTGTTGGGTACAGATAGAGGTAGTTGATGGTACTGCACCTGTTCCTGATCAGGAAACTTTACCAGATATTACAGGTCAATGCTCCGCAAGCGTTTCTTCTACTCCTACAGCCACCAGCAACTGTGAAGGTACCATTATAGGGACTACAACGGACCCCTTATCCTACAGTACCCAGGGAATTCACATCATCACCTGGACTTTTGATGACGGCAAAGGCAATGTATCAACACAAACTCAGAAGGTCATCATCGATGATATAAGCAAACCAATGCCTGATCTAAATGCACTGCCTATCCTTAAAGGAGAATGCTCTGTGAGCGTTTCTTCTGCCCCTACAGCCACAGATAATTGTGCAGGTACTATAATAGGCACCACTAAGGATCCCCTGTCCTACTCTTCCCAGGGCACTCACATCATCACCTGGACCTTTGATGATGGCAATGGAAATGTAGAAATGCAAACTCAAACAGTGATAATTAAGGATATTTCCGCACCTGTACCGAATGTAACTTCTTTACCTGTTGTCAAAGGACTCTGTGAAGTTGGCCTGGAGCCTCCTTTTGCTACAGATAATTGCGCCGGTCAAGTCGTTGGTAGCACTTCTGACCCTCTTTACTTTAATAATGAAGGGACCTATTCCGTTACCTGGATCTTTGATGATGGCAATGGAAATACCTCCAGCCAAGATCAAACCATCGTCCTTGAGGATGATATCGCTCCTGTTCCTGATCGAGAAACACTACCTACTCTAAGAGCTCAATGTGGACTTACGGTTTCTACAAAGCCAACAGCTACTGACCGATGTAATGGAACAATTCACGGGACTACCACCGATCCTTTGACCTATAATACTCAAGGCGTCCACATCATCACCTGGACTTTTGATGATGGCAATGGAAACACTGCTTCTCAAACCCAACGAGTAGTCATCAGAGATCGGCAAGCTCCTGTACCCGACCAAGCTAATTTGCCTACTTTGACTGGATCTTGCTCGATCATAGTAAGCAATTTCCCTACTGCTACCGATAATTGTGCAGGCTCAGTTAGGGCTACAACTGACAGTCCTCTGGAATTTGAACAGGAAGGAACCTTTGCCATCCTCTGGAAATATGACGATGGTAATGGCAATACCAACATTCAGACTCAGTGGGTGATTGTTGGAGGTGATGCAGCTCCTAATGCAAGGTGTAAAGATATTTCTTTACCTATGATAGGCAATGGATCGGTCAGCATCAAAGCAGCTGATATTGACAATGGTTCTTTTGATGATTGTAGTTCTGTGAGTTTGCTCATCAGTCCGGCAGGCGGTTCTATTTTTGGTACTCCTCTTCCTCCAGCACCAAGTATGGACCTGTATTGCAAAGATGGGAAAGAGCAAAACCTCTTGCTTTGGGTGGCTAATGAAAATGGAAATTCGGCTTATTGTCAAGCCAAGGTTACGCTAGAGGGTACCGACACCGACAATGACGGAATCCTGGACAATTGTGACAACTGCCAAGACACCTATAACCCGGATCAAAAAGATGAAAACAATAATGGTACAGGAGATGCCTGTGAACAAAACAGTAACCCCGGTCCCAATCCTGGAGGCTGGGGAGCATGGAATCTGAAAAAGGAAGGAAAAGAGGAAAACAACATTATCACTAAATTGAAGGCTTATCCCAATCCGTTCCAGGAAGAGATCAATTTGAGTTTTGAGTTGATCCAGAAAGAAAAAACTACCATTGAGATTTTCAACATTCACGGGCAAAGTGTACATACACTGTTGTCAGAAGTAATCCCTGGTGGTGAGCACCGAGTCTTGTGGGATGGAAGAGATCAAAATGGACAATCAATGCCGGCAGGTATTTATTTGGTAAGGTTAAGAGCAGGGAAGGCTTTGATTAATCAGAAGGTACTTTTACAGAGATAAGTGGAAAAAATTAAGACATGGGGTTATGTAAAAAGTGTGGGCGGCGGATCGTCGCCCACACTTTTTACACAACCCATGTCTAGAGTTCACCTTATTTATATTTAATGACAATTCAGTTATATATAATATTTCAACCTATCAGCATAAATACTTATTTTAGGAGATATTGCCTTTCAAGAAATGGAACCTGAACGATGAAGTTTTAGATCAGGAGTTCAGAGTTTTAAGTGGCGAGCTCTGCCTGCTGGTTCCTGCTGGTCTCCTAATTAAATACAAATACTTCCTAAATTCAGGCGTAAGTGCGGTTAAGCACTTGCATCTATTCCATTTAGACCATCTAGGCCAACCATCCTTCTAACAAATCGCCTACAAAATAAGACACTGCCGCTGCAATGGCTCCTAAAATCAGAGTTTCCAGTATACCCTTCCATCGATTAGTCTGGGTAACGTAGGTTTTTAAAAATCCGATTACGCTAAAGGCTAATCCTGTGAGAATACAGGTCACTAAAAACATATTGCCTTCAAATCCAAAGATATAATCCCATACATAGATTACGAGAGGCACTAACCCCACTGTTACAAAGGCTAAATAAGTCACTGCCCCCATAGCAAAAGGAGATTTGCTTTCGGGAATCATTTCCAATTCTTCCTTCATCATTAAATCCACCCATCGGTCACGATCGGAAGTAATGACATCTACCACTTGTTCCAATAATTCACCCTCAAATCCTTTGGCAGCAAAAATTTCACGAACTTCCTCACGCTCTTTCTCTGGAATATTGTCTACTTCCCAATATTCAACGGCCTTGTGTTTTTCATAATTTTCCCGCTCAGATTTAGTAGACAAATAGGCACCAACAGACATAGCGAAGCCATCTGCCAAGAGGTTGGCAAAACCCAATATAATAATTATAGAACTGTCTAGGCTGGCTCCAACAGAACCCGCCACCACTGCAAAGGTGGTCACACTTCCATCAATTCCTCCGTAAACAAATTCACCTAAATAGTTCTGAAAACGTTTGTAAAAAGTATTCGTGCCATGAAGAGCATCTTCGTCGTGATTCATAATTAAATCTTTTTCTGGATTTAGATATGTTTGAGGTTACAGGGTTACGCAAATATCAATATTTATTAACCTAAACACGCAATAACTTGAAAACGTAAAAACTTGAACACGAGAACACGTAATAACCCGAACACTTTATCTCACCAAAAACCTCAAATCAATAATGGCCTGATTGTACTGATTTACTGCCTCCAAATACTCTAGCTCATTTTGAAAAGCCACATCAATACTTTGCAGGTACTGAAAAAAATCTATTTCTCCAGCAAGTAACTGTGTATCGGCTAAGGAGCGTAAACGACCAGATTCTTCAAGTAGCTGAGTAGCCGGTCCTCGGAGATAATTATTATATCGGATAGCAATTTGCTCTATTTTATCTAATTGCCAGCTTAGTTCTTGCCGGGTTTGCTCAAAGCGTTGATCAGCTATCATTTTTCGGACCCTATCCTCCTCAATTTTTGCTTTGCCTGCTTTTTTGAATAGAGGTACTAATGTTCCAATATTAATCCCTTGCAGAGAATAATCAGGTCGAATACTCTGATTAAAATAACCGAAATTCCATTGAGGAGCCAGTTCTTTTTCGCTTACCTGTATTTGAGCCTCCGCAATAAGCTGTTCTTGTTCCAAGGGTCGCAATAGTTGCTCATTTACCTCAAGGTTTGCTGGAAAGGGTAGAATGACAAGTTGGGTATCAATCTGAATATTCCTTTCTGTGATCCAGGCTGCTGTGGCCAGTTCATTTCCGGCGGCTTCTTCTTCGGCCTTTCCCTTACTGATTAGTCTGCTGAGTTGTATGATTTTACTATTGGCAATAGATAACTGTAAGCGATCTATTTCTCCTGCATCAAATTGTGCCTGGGTCTTTTCTTCCAAAAGCTCATATAGACTAAGTTGCCGGTCAAGAATTCTGGATCTGGCAGCAAAATAGGACCACAGAAACCAAAGCTTTTGAACCCTATTTGCCAATTGAACTTCTTTTACATTTTTTTGCTGATTGGCGAGGACGACCTCTTGTAAAGCTACATTTCTACGCTTTCGATCTGCTCCAATTGCTCCTAAACTCTGGTTGACTAAAAAGTTGTAATCAATCAAACTGGTGTTGGTCTGTCCTATACTCAAGGAAAAGCTGGTGGCAGGAACCTGCCGAGCCTGATCAAATTTAGTTTCTGCCAAATTGAATTGCAAATCCGACATTTTTAATTCTGGATGATTTTCCAATACTAAATTAACAGCGTCCTGCGGGCCAATAACTGAACCCTGAGCAATTAGCATAATACTTGGAAATACAAATATCCATACTATAAAAAGAGATTTGGTTGTATTTTTCATTTTTATTAATGATTTTTTAATGATTTTCATTTCCATACCCTTATTTTATCAAAATTCTATATTTATACCCAGAAAAAGGTAGACAATCGTACCATGCAGGATCAGAAAAAACTATTTACCGCCATCCGCAATGGAAATGAAATGGCCTTTGAACAGTTATTTCATGCTCAATATGAAAAATTGTATCGCTTGTGCCGTCGCTATATTTATGAAAAAGAGGTGGCGGAAGAACTGGTTCAGGATGTTTTCATTTACATTTGGCAAAATAGAAAATCACTGGTTATTACTTCTTCTCTCTCCTCCTACCTGGCTACAGCTGTAAAAAACCGCTCGCTAAATTATCTAAAAAGTAAATATGCACAACAAAAAGCGCTCACCATTGATGATACATTTTTAGATCTCATGGATGGCTGGGATGAAAATAGAGAAATTCACGAAAACTTAAAGGAGGTTTTAAAAAAAGGGATTGATTCCCTCCCTGAAAAATGTCGCATCATTTTCAATTTGAGTAGAAATTCTGGTATGACCTATAATGAAATAGCGGAAGAATTATCCATATCCAAAGAGTCTGTAAAAAGTCAGATAAAAATTGCTTTGCAAAAATTAAGAATCTACCTAAAAGAGCATCTGGAGTTTCTTTTCATCCTTTTCCATACTTTTTTTTAAAAAAAATTATTCCTTTTCCCCCTATCAAAAAAATAGATTGTCTTAATAATTGAAAAGCTTTTAAAATGGATTATCCGCAAATCATTGAGTACTTGAATGGACATGGTTCTTCTGACCAACAGAAGGCCGTAGAACAGTGGATACAGGAAGATCCAAAGCATCAGGCCGTATTTGAAAAAGTCAAGAAGATTTGGCTGGATGCCGCCTCTGAAGAGGAAAAGGAAGCAATTGATGTTCCAAAAGCCTGGCAAAATGTTGCCGGACATCTTCAGAAGGAAAAAAGTAGAATTATTTACCGGAAAAGAAGTTGGGCTGGGCTTGCAGCAGTTCTTCTGCTAGGAGTACTGACTTATGTAAGTCGTGACCTCTGGATGACCAATCCAATGCAAACGGTGGTAGCCGAAAATGGAATTAGGCCTACAGAAGTAAAATTATCAGATGGGTCTACAGTTTGGTTGAATCAAAACTCCCAGCTCATTTTTCCCAAAAAATTCAAGGGAAAAGAACGGAAGGTAATACTAGAAGGAGAAGCTTATTTTGACGTTCAAAGAAATGAGGAAAAAGCCTTTAAAATAAGTGCTAACCGAACCGAAATTGAAGTATTGGGAACTTCCTTTGATGTGATGGCCTATCCAGACAGCATCGGGGTAAGAGTACAAGTAGCCAGTGGTCGAGTAGGGTTTTATTCAGCTACAGACAGCATTTATCTAGTAAAAGATGAAGAAGGTTTTTTTGATAAAACCCAAAACACACTGTCAAAGACTGAGCAAAGACTCAAAAACAAAACCTCCTGGAAAACCAAAATTCTTGTTTTTGAAGATGCCTCAATTAAGGAAGTTATTACATTATTAGAACAAATTTACCAGGTAAGCATTCGAATGGAAAATGAAAACATTGGAAGATGTCGGTTTAATTCGACCTTTGACAAAGAGGACCTTAATACAATTCTTGAGACCATCGGCACCTTATTCGGTCTTGAGGTTGATCAAAAAACCAATAATGAATACATTTTAAATGGACAGGGATGTCCGATTAATCAATAATTATTTCCCCAATTTAAAGATTTTCTAATCTGAATAATTCCTTCAGATTAGTGTTCATCTGAACATTGCAGACACAGCAATGGTGGGGAACTTATTTTTTTACCAAAACAATCACCACGACAAAATGAAAAACCTATTTGTTTTTTTCTGCCTGCTATTCTTTTTATCAGGAATGCTGCAGGCCCAGGAAGCTAATAAAGGCTTCTACTTAAAAATTGCCTATGCCGGCGGCATGATTACCCATCCAGGCTTCAGTGTGGGAGCAGGATATCAATTAAGTCAATGGACCAATACCAAGCGAAACGGCAATATCGTAACACAGGATATCCGTTTGGGCATAAACCTTGGTACGTATTTCCATAAACGCATGCATACAGGCATATTCATCACCCCAAATATTGAATGGATAAGAACCAGCCCTAAAGGTTTTCAGTTTGGTCTTAACCTATCAGGAGGCTACTTAAAAACATTCGTTCCAAATACATTTAAAGTAGATGGAGAAGGCTTGGTTCAAAAACAACAAGGCAGCGGCACCGATCATTTCATCTTTATGCCTGGCCTTCGATTGGGTAAAGATTTAAGTATTAATGGCAAAGCAAACATGGAATGGTTTGTAAATAATCAACTGATGTTTCAAAGCCCTTATTTTGACAAAACCAACAAATATTTACTAACCGAAATAGGTGTAAATTTTAAATTACAATAATCATGAAAAACCAACTGTTATTCTATTTTCTAATGGCTTGTACTGTCTTTTCTTGTAGTGAAAATGCAAGTATCAGTACTCAGGCCGATGATTTTTTTCATTTGGAGGAAGAAGGGGCCTATCTTCCGCTATGGGTAAGAGGTAATACTGCCTCCGGAAAAATTCTTTTATATGTACAGGGAGGTCCCGGATTAAATACTCTTGACATGGCCATTGTTGATTACCTGGGATGGGAAGAAACACTGGAGAAAGATTACGCCGTTGCCTATTATGATCAAAGAGGTACTGGAAATGCTCAAGGGGATTTTGATTGGGAATCAGTAAGTTTGGATCAATATATAAAAGATCTTAGGAAAATGGTTCAATTATTAAGAGATCAATATCCTAATAACGAGATCTATTTACTGGGGCATAGTTTTGGAGGTTGGCTGACCTATCTATATGCTTTGGAATACCAAGGCAATACTCAAATTGAAGGAATTATAGCTGCCAATGCTCCATTTACCACGGACAATAATGAAATCCGCTGGAAATTTCGACATGAGTTTCTGGTGAACATATCACAAGAGTTTGTTGAACAGGGAAAGGACACCGAATTTTGGTCAGAAGCACTTCAATGGACTCAAGATCATCCAGAAATTATTGACATTGAGGAAAAAAGACAATGGAATAGGTATGTTATCAGGGGGCTTGAAGAATACCAGGTTGAGGTACCCTTATCTGCTGGAAAAATCATAAAAGGAGTATTTTTCTCATCATACAACATTTTCCCAAGTCTTTTAGATGTGGAACGTCTGGATAAAGTAGCGGATCGCTTATTTGAAGATGAGAAAGGCATTGATGTTTTATCACAGGTTAATGAAATTAATCTTCCGATATTATTGATCACAGGAAGATATGATGATATCGCACCACCCGAAGAATTTAACTTTGCTTTTGATCAGATTGGATCTTCTCAAAAAGAGTTAAAGATCTTACCTGATGCTGGCCATGATTCATTTTTAAACCAGCCTGAATTATTTAGAGAGGCGGTTAGAGGCTTTGTAGAAGATTAAGTGAGAAAGTTTAAGACATGTCATGTCTAGACATGACATGTCCCTCTTTGAAAAAATACTTTTATTGATAATCAGTAACTTAGGACATGACATGTCTAAGATATGTCATGTCCCCAAAAATCCGACATGTCATGTCTAAACTTGACATATCTCTAGAACTTAGGTTTATAAGAAATTGGCTCCTGGTAGGATTCCTATTTTCTTCCCTCACAATGAATGCACAAGAGGAAGTACTCAAAAGGATTATTTCTGGAAATATACCTAATATCAGCCAGGTTAAAGCACTGGAAATAATCGAACAACTAACGCAAATTCGATTTTCCTACCCTTCCAGTTTAATTGATAAAAACAAGAAAGTTGATCTAATAATACAGGAGGAACCGCTAGACAAAGTCCTTAGAAGAATATTTGAAGGAAAAGATATTCAGTTTAAGGTAATTGAAAGCCGTATTTTAATTACAGAAGTGGTAAAGAAATCTCCGCCTAAAAAAAAGACCATCCATGGTTATATTAAAGATAGTCAAAACGGTGAAGCACTGATTGGGGCAAGCATTTTCTTAAGCAATAATCAAAGCCTTGGAACCAACACCAATGCCTATGGCTATTTTTCACTTTCTCTACCTCAGGGCAGTTACGAGTTACAAATTAGCTATCTGGGATATCTGTCTAAAAAAAAGTCGCTAATTCTTGACCAAAACAAAAGGCTCGACTTTCAATTGAGTCCTAATAGCGAAGCGCTGGAAACAGTAATAGTTACTGCGGCTGCCAATGTTTTCACAGAAAAAGAAGTCAGAGGAGGTTGGCATCAATTGAACACTCAGAAAATCAAAAAAATGCCAGCCATTGGGGGTGAACCAGATCTCTTCAAAAGTATCCAGCTTTTACCAGGAGTAGGCAGTGCTGGAGAAGGATCAACGGGCTTATACGTCCGCGGTGGAAATATTGACCAGAATCTTGTGTTGTTAGATGAAGCCCTTATCTATAATCCCAGCCACCTGCTCGGTTTTTTCTCTACTTTTCATCCTGATGCGATCCAGCATATGGAAGTCTATAAAGGTAATTTTCCGGCAAAATACGGCGGGCGGCTTTCTTCTGTGGTAGACCTCCGAATGAAGGAGGGCAACAAAGAGGAATTAAAGGTCAAAGGGGGTATTGGCCTCCTTGCCAGCAGATTATTAGTGGAAGGGCCCATCAAAAAAGATAAACACTCTTTTATGTTGGCCGCCAGGCGTACCTATCCTGATTTATTCCTATTTCTTACGGAAGACGATGGCGGCAATAAAGTCAACTTTTCGGATTTCAACCTCAAAACGAACTGGAAGCTAACTGAAAGTGATCGGCTTTTTTTTTCCATGTATCGAGGAAGTGATGTTTTCCGGTTTTTTGATGCCTATGAAAATAAATGGGGCAATACCACAGCTACTCTGCGATGGAATCATCTTTTTAATGAAAAAACCTTTGCTAATTTTTCTTTGATATTTAATGATTATAAATATTCTGTAGCCAATTTTATATCCGGAGCCGAAACCCTCGACTGGAATTCAGGAATTTCTGACTGGAATATCAAAATGGATTTTTCAAAATATATCAATAGCCAGTCCAGGATAGATTATGGGATGCAACATATTCTACATCGTTTAAATCCAGGTAATGAAAGTGAAAACCGGTTAAACCCTGTTCCGGAAAGCAAGACACTAGAACAAGCCATTTATTTTGACCATGAAATCCGCTTTAACCCAAGGTTTACGCTCAGCTATGGGCTTAGATTGTCTGCTAATCATAATTTTGGAAAAAACAAGGTCTACCAGTTTAATGAGCAATTTGATATCATCGATTCTACCCTTTACTCTGGGGGCATATTTCATTCCAGATTTAACTGGTCCCCCAGAATTCATTTTAAGTATAAAGTCGGATCGAATGCCTGGTT
>JANQPA010000020.1 GCA_028285545.1 Saprospiraceae bacterium
CCTCGTTCTGATCCGCCAAATAATTTTCTTTTTGAGAGCATTTTTTTAAGGAAAAATTTCATTTTTCCTTAAAAAAATGCTCTCAAAGAAATAATATTGACTGGCGAATCCGTACGGATGAGACAGCCTCATTCTTTCTACCTTATACCTTATACTGAAAAAAATGGAACTAAAAACAAACATAAAACCGTATCTAGGATTCAATGATAAGTGGTGGCTAATCATTGGGATTCCGGTAGTGAGTTTTGCCATTCCATTGCTTTTTTTTGGAGAAAAGTTAGATAATGGACTAGTAGGCTATCTTCCTAAATGGAGTATTGCCCTGATCCATACTGCTGCTTTCTGGTTCTCTGTCCGTCTCATTATTTGTTATATGCGGAAATATTATCCCAACCAGAAAGATATTGGTAAAAGGTTATTATACACTAGTGTTTTGGTATTGTTTGTTTTCTTTGCCATTGAACAGGGACTAGAAGTATTAAATCAATATTGCTTTCCCAACGACATACATTCCATACCGGATGAATTTCAAATGAGAGTAGCCTCTCTAACCATCATTGCATTGGTTGGTTCCATTTATGAAGGTATTTACCTTAATTCCCAATGGAAAGCCTCCTTAATTGAAAAGGAAAGTCTAAAACGAGAAAACATTGAATCTCAGTTGGAAGGGCTCAGAAGCCAGGTCAATCCTCATTTTTTATTTAATAGTTTAAATACCTTGGCCTATATCATTCCTCAGGATGCAGACAGAGCGGTTAAATTTGTACAGCAACTTTCAAAAGTATATCGGTATATTTTAGAAATACGTGAAAAGAAGTTAATCTCTGTTCGAGAAGAATTAAATTTTTTAAACTCCTATCTTTTTTTACTTAAAGAGCGCTTTGGCGATAATTTAATGGTGGAAATCCGAGTCCCTCAACATGTATATGAGGAAGCGATTATACCCTTATCTATGCAGATGTTATTTGAGAATGCCATTAAACACAATATTATTAGTAAAAATAAGCCCTTAACCATTGAGGTTTTTCTCGATGGAGATTCCATCCGTGTTCAAAATAATCTTCAGAAGAAAAACCAAACCATGCCTTCCACTCAGGTAGGGCTCCAAAACATCAAAAACCGCTATTCTTTTTTCACCAAGCAAGAAGTCGAAGTTCATGTAGATGAGCACAACTTTTCTGTTGCTTTGCCGTTAATAGAAACACCTGAGCAAGTAGGTGCACCTTAAAATCTCCTGCATTTTGCTTAGCTGCTATTAACAAACAAAAACTGCTTTGTGAAATATTTATTCTTTCTTCTGACTACCTCCTGTTTTTTTGGAAAAATGGAGTATCCTCAAACGATGAACAAAACCTTAACTTTAAAGATAAACGACCTTATGGAGGCCAGAGGGGCTATTCGTGTAGCCGTATTTCAAAAGGAAAAAGACTTTCTTCATACCGATAAAGCTGTTTTCCTTAAGGTTATTGAAGTCAACAATATCCATCCCATCTATTTTGAAATTGATTCCCTGACTTATGGGGAATACGCCATTGCCGTTTTTCATGACCTAAATCATAATGGCAAACTGGATACCAACTGGCTGGGTATTCCAAAGGAACCTTATGCCTTTTCTAATGATGCAGGAAAAAAATGGAAAAAACCTTCCTTTAGTGAGGCCAAAATTTCTTTCGATGCCAGATCTAATATAGTTGAACTGAATCTTAGATCCTGGAAAAGTTATTAATGGTCAATTGCAATGTCAATGTCAATGTCAATTGCAATTGCAATATCAATTTCCTAGCTAATATTGATATTGCAATTGAAATTGTTCTTGTTATTGACATTGAGTAAAAAGCGATTTGCATCTGCTTTTGGCGATTTTCATCTACTCTGCTTTTGGCGGTTTGCAACTGCCTACTGAAGCCATGCTTCTATATCCTCAATCGCCCCTTTACTTATATTATCCGGCAATTCTACTCTTTTCCTTTTTTCAAAATCCACCAAAAGCTGAGTTCCATCGGCTTTTTTTCCCAAAACTAAATAATGCCCTTTGATAAATTGAGGATCCGGCCTAAAGGCAATAGGATTTTCAAATATAGGTTCAATAGAATAAGAATAGGGCGGCAAATTGGGTACTCCCGGAATGATTGCTTGCATTTGAGCATTTTCTGATTGAATTAAAAACAAGGGGGAATAAATTGACTCTTCCATCTGATATTCCACTAAGGGCAAAACAGATTTTAGTCTTCCATCCTGGTCAATAGAAAATACAAACACCCCTAAATCCATTGCGTACCCAATCAGATGATCCTCCCAAACTTCCAGGCGCTGAATATTTCCTGATTGTGCATCTGCATATTCCCGTTCGTTCATAAAAACAGGTTCCACTGAATCCGAAATCTTTTTTGTTTTTAAATTATAAGTCAGCACTTTTTTTAAACTCTTCAGTGCAATGACCTGGTGAGTGCGGTGATAACTAATATCTGCAAAAAAATAAGGAATATCCGGAGAATCATTGACAGGCAATATCTGTCGATCAATTATTTCACATGTATCCTTAATACTCATAGTGATTAACACTCTATGACCTTCCCCAAAATTCTCATCATAAGTTGAGCTATCGGCTCCAATAAAAACAGCTAATCCCATATCCCGAATCAGGAGGCGGTTCCCCTCTAAAATTTCAAAATCAGGCTTGCAGTCAATAAGTATTTCAGAGGTTTCAGCCTGGGTATCGTCTGATTCAAGCAATTCATCCGTGCTTCTTTCAGGCTGCTGATTAGTGTCACAAGCATTAAAAAAAAGACTCAATAGTAGTAAGCCAAATAGTATGGATTTATTCATTCTAGTTTTTTTCAAAAATACAGGAAAAGTTGATAAGTATACATAATTTTTCCCCAGATCCTAAACTCCTGGACTACTAGACTACAATACCAACAGACTACCATCCACACGTTAAATTACTCTTAAAATACGAAATTCATCGTACAATATTTGGATTTACGAAATCTTTCGTATAATATTGCTTACGAAACATGTCGTACTATGTTTTTTCAGGCACATTAAGCTTTAATTACGTTTTAAGCTAATAAAGTAAAACGATGAAAAAATTACCCAAACCTACGGAGGCAGAGTTAGAAATATTGCAGGTGCTATGGTCTAAAGGCCCTTCATCCGTACGCGAAATCAATGACATATTAAATCAAAAGAGGGAGGTTGGATATACCACCACCCTAAAGATTATGCAAATTATGGCTGATAAAGGCTTGGCCAACCGGGATACGAGCACCCGCACTCATATTTATGAGGCAGCTGTTTCAGAAGGAGATACTCAAAAACAATTACTCAATAGGTTTTTGCAAACTGCTTTTAAAGGATCTGCCAGTAAGTTAATCATGCAGGCCTTAGGCAATCATGAAGCTTCCTCTGAAGAATTAGAAAAAATAAAAGCACTGATCAAAAAGATTGAGGACGAGCAGTCCAAATAAAAAATAGATTGATATGGATTTTATACAGCAGCTTATCTCTGATCAAATAATCAATGCCTTGGGATGGACCGTCATCCATTCAATCTGGCAAGGATTGCTTTTGGCGATAATCTTGTATTTTCTATTATACCTCTTTAGAAATAAAAGTGCCCAATGGAAATATTTATTAGCTAACGTTTTTTTGATGGGCATATTTGGAATGGCTATTGGCACCTTTATTTTCTTATACAAACAGTCGGAACCTCTTGTTATCCAACAAGCTGACCGGCTTATTATGGTTTATCAGCCTTTGGAATGGAGTGGAAGTCAATTTGCAGGTACCCATAATATTCTCAAGCCAATAGATCTATTCTTAGCCTATTTAAGTGACCACATTGCTTTGATTACCACTTTTTGGATGATAGGATTGCTCTTCTTTGGAGCTCGGCTTGCTGGAGGTTTGATATATGTACAACACATCAAACTAGGCGCTCGTCTTCCAAACTTTGATCACTGGCAGCATATTTTGGATGAGATGGCCCTGAGGTTGAATATTTCTTATCCTGTTATCCTGCTGGAATCATCTAAAATTTATATGCCCCTAACGGTAGGCTTTATCAAACCGGTCATATTATTCCCTCTTGGGATGGTTAATCGTTTGCCTATCGAACAGATTGAAGCAATTTTGGCTCACGAATTAGCCCATATTTATCGATATGATTATTTGAGTAACATCATTCAATCAATGATTGAAACTGTCCTCTATTTTAATCCCTCCGTATGGTGGATTAGTGCCATAATTAGAAAAGAACGGGAAAACAGATGCGATGACCTGGCAGTTGAGCTATGTGGTAATTCCCTGACTTATGCCAAAGCACTTGTAAGCCTGCAGGACCGTCATGAGAGTAGCCCTACCCTGGCAATGGCTTTATCAAAAAATAAAAATGTATTACTCAACCGAATAAGAAGGATCTTAAAACAACCACAAAAAAATTCATCGACTATGGAAAAATTTATAGCAAGCTGCTTATTACTTTCCTTTGTAATTGTTTTTTCATTAGGAGCTAAGTCACCAAAAGCAGAAGAGATACACACCAAAACAGAAGTCGTCGCTCCTACTCCAGATAGTGAATCTACTGAATTATTTTTCCCTGAACCCAAGAAGGTTGTTTTTACACCTGTTGACACTTTACCAAAGGGAAAAATGACCATAAATGTTACACAAAATGATTCAACTGTTCATGTTAGGATACAAAACAGAAAAATTGACTTTCTCAAAATTAATGGCCTTCAAATTCCTGAATCAGAATTTCCTAAATATGAAGAATTAGTGGAAGACATCATTCGAGATCTTCCTGAACCGCCTGCTCCTATTAATCCAATAGAACCTATTGAACCAATGGCTCCTCCGGCACCGCCCGCTCCATCAGCAGTCCCAATGCCACCAGCGCCTCCGGCACCCCCAGCACCAAAAATGGGTACAAAGATTAGAACTGAAAAAGATGCAGAGGGCAATACTATTATATATTTGGAAGAAGGAGATTTAAGCCAGCCCCTAGAGGTAATTGTCCAGGATGGAGACGATGTAACGATTAATGGAGAAACCATTAAACCAGGTGAAAGTACCATTATCTATGACGATGGTGAGTACACATTTGGAGAAGAGCCTAATTTTTTTCGTAAGGGGAATGGCAGTATTTGGATAAGCCCAGGAAATGAAAATGCCATATTTTTTAATAGCACTTCAGATGAAAATTTTCAGGGTATAGTAAAAGGGCAGTTTTTTGAAAGCTTAGACAGCCTTCAAGCCAAAGCATTTTATTATCACTCTAAGTTCGATACGGTACCAAAAGATTTGTCCAGATACTTTAAAGAGTATCAAAAAAGCATGGAGTTATTAGATGAGAGCCGTATGGAAGAGCTCAGAAAAATAGAAAAAGAATTGCATCAAAGGCAATTAAAATTAAGCGAATACTTAGCGCCTTATGGGGAAAAGCTACAAATGGAAAAGGATCTAATCCAAAAGCAATTTAGGGAGGCTGAAAAACTACTTAATGATTATGAACACGGAGGAGTTATCGATCGTCTAAATGAGCTGAGGTCATTGGAAATCCATAATATGGATAGTCTACGATCTCACTATCAAAACTGGAGTGATGCAAGCCATATTATGTTACGGGATGGTGAGTACAGCTTTGGCGGAAGAGCTCTGGATTTTAGTCTTTTTGAAAAAGAATTAATTAAAGATAGGTTGGTCCAGCCAGGAGAAAGATATAAGATGGATCTTTCAGATGGACATCTGAAAATTAATGGCAAAGCTTTATCCGGTGAGCTACATGAAAAATATCTAAAAATGGCGGAAGAAATGACCGGTCAAGATCCAAAAGACGAAGGTTACAACCTGTCTATACAAAAGAAAGCTAGAGAGAGAACCAATAGAAGAGCTAATTAATGCGTTTTGTTTGCTGAATGTCGAAAGAGCTTCCAATTAGGCGGGAGCTTTTTCGACTCAGTTTTCCTTCCTACTTCAGTGTACTTATTTGTAATAATCTTTAGAAGAAATTCCCTGTTTTCAACATTGCTACCACTATACAGATTACAAATAAGAAAAACGTGATCTTGATATCCAAGGGATATGCTTGTTTTTTTAAATCGGTTCTCATTGGGAAATATATTGTTAGTAATCTAAAAACGACCCCGCAATTTCACTAAAAAAAATATGTAAAGCAAATATTCTAATATATATAATGAATTATTAGATAAAAAATTATGTATAGCCCAGAATTATTGGAGTTGCTTAACTATCAAGCCATTTTTTAAAATTACTAACACGATCCCGACTTACAATCACCTCCAAATCTGTAACAGGTAATAATTCCAATTTTAATCGGCTGTTAAAATAAGAATGAATCTTATGGATCGCTTCTACATGAAGGATTATCTTCCGGTTTATTCGATAAAAGTAAACGGGATCTAATACTTGTTCCAATTGATCCAGGGTAAAATCAACCAAATGTTTTTTACCTCTTGTGGTTTTGGCATAAACTAAGCCTTCATCAGAAAAAAAATAGCGAATATCAGAGGTATTCAGATAGATGAGCTGCTGCCCCATTTTAACGAGGAATCTCTTTTTAAAAGGCACTTTTTCAATACCTTTTATCAATTCTTGAATCACACTTCTGTCCAGGGATTGTGTCCCTGAGTTATAGTAAAATTTCTCAAATTTTTTCAGAGCAGAGGCCAACTCCTCTCCATCAATAGGCTTCAATAAATAATCAATACTATTTACTTTAAAAGCCTTTAGCATATATTGGTCATAGGCAGTCGTAAAAATAATGGGTGCCTTAACTTCAACATCTTCAAAAATATCAAAGCTCAGACCATCTGCTAATTGAATGTCGAAGAAAGCTAAATCTGGTACTATTCCTTGTTTAAAAAATGCTTTGGCGTTTTCTACCGAATCCAAAACCTCAATCACTTCGGCATTTGGATTAATTTTTTGGATCATCTTCTCCAGTCGCTTAGCTGCAGGCACCTCATCCTCAACGATCAGCACTTTCATATTTTTTTCTTGCAATATAAAACTTTAGCATTGTTGCCTCAACCAATGATGCTATTAATTCTTATCTTCGCACCTTTAATTACAGCCTAGCTAAAATATTTTGAATTTTAAGCCTTTTCAGGAACTAAATAGCTTTCCGTTTATGTTTGGCTTTTAATTTAATTTTACAGAATTAATTGATAAGAAATGAACGTTTCTCTTAACTGGTTAAAAGAATATATTGACCTTGATCAAAGTCCGGAAAAAATAGGGGAAATCCTAACGGATATAGGCCTTGAAGTAGAAGGCATGCAAGAAGTTGAAAGTATTAAAGGAGGGATGAGAGGGATTGTTATAGGTTATGTTAAAGAGTGCGGCAAACACCCCAATGCAGACCGGCTCTCCCTTACAAAAGTAGACGTTGGCAACGGAGAGGATTTACAAATTGTTTGTGGGGCTAATAACATTGCTGCCGGGCAAAAGGTGCTGGTTGCTACCGTAGGAACTACCTTGTATACAGCCGAAGGAGAAGCCTGGACCATCAAAAAAGGGAAGATCCGTGGAGAAGTATCCCAGGGCATGATTTGCTCAGAAGATGAAGTAGGCCTTGGAAATGATCATAGTGGCATTGTTGTTTTACCAGATCACCTAAGCATTGGAACACCAGCCAGCGAATATTACAATATTAAAAATGATTATGTATACGAGATTGGCTTAACTCCAAACAGATCTGATGCCACCAACCACATCGGAGTAGCAAGAGATCTGGCTGCCTACCTTAAAATCAATGAAAACAATCACAGTTCCATTAAACTCCCCTCTATAGATAGTTTCAAAATAGACAATCATGATTTAGATCTGGATATTGTGGTAGAAAACGAAGAGGCTTGCCCTCGTTATTCAGGCCTTAGCATCCAGGGCATCACCATAAAAGAATCTCCTGATTGGCTCAAGGTCAAACTTACAGCCATTGGAGTTCGGCCCATAAGCAACATTGTGGACATTACAAACTTTGTCCTACATGAGCTTGGACAACCCTTACACGCCTTTGATCTGGATCAAATTAAGGACCGAAAAGTGATAGTAAAAACCCTCCCTGCAGGCAGTCCTTTTACCACCCTTGACGAAGTGGAGCGTAAATTAAGCGCTGAAGATTTGATGATCTGTAATGGTGAATCTGAAGGGATGTGTATAGGTGGAGTATTCGGAGGAATTGGAACCGGTGTTAAAGATAGTACCAAAAACATATTCCTGGAAGCCGCTCATTTTAATGCCAAATGGATACGTCGATCCAGCATGCGTCATAATCTTAGAACGGATGCTGCAAAAGTTTTCGAAAAAGGTAGTGACCCTAACCTGACTGTTTATGCACTCAAAAGGGCTGCTCTATTAATTCAGGAATTGGCAGGAGGAAAAATAGCTTCTGATATTGTCGATCTTTATCCTAATCCCATTAAACCGGTAGAGGTCACCATTCGATATGCACGAATTAATAGACTTATTGGCGAAGATATTCCAGTTACAACCGTTAAGTCGATTTTAGATGCCTTAGATATGGAGATCCTGGAAGAGACCGAAAGCTCACTAAGAATTACCGTTCCAACCAATAAGGCGGACGTCCTTCGTGAAGTAGATGTGATTGAAGAAATTTTAAGGATTTATGGCTACAATAAAGTCCCCATTCCCAATTACATTCATACGGCTATTTCAGTAGGTACCTATCCTGATAATAATGACGTTCGAAATAACCTGGGTGATTATCTGGTTGCAAACGGTTTCTATGAAATGATGGCCGTTGCCTTATCAGAATCCCGATATTATACTGAGTTATTACCAGAAGTGTTGGATGCCAACAAACTGATATACGTAAATAATACCTCTAATATCCATTTAGACATCATGCGTCCGGACATGCTGATCAGCGGCCTGGAAGCCATCTTACGCAATCAAAACAGACAGCAAAACAATATTAAGTTGTTTGAGTTTGGGCACATTTATCAATATGCAGAGGAGGAAAAAATAATGGAGGAAGCTCGCCTTTCTGTTTTCATGGCTGGAAATCGATACAACCAAACCTGGCTAAATCACGGCAAAGAAGAATCTTCAAATTACTACTCCCTAAAAACTTTTGTTGAACACATATTGGATAAGATAGGAATAAATAATTATCAAAAGAGTCCAACTGAATCCCCCTTATTCAGTTATGGTTTGAACTACCACCGAGGGCCAAAATCAGTAGTAGAATTTGGGCAAGTAACTCCTTCAATTCTTAAACAGTTGAGTATCAAAGGAGAAGTATTTTATGCCGATTTTAATTGGAAAGTTTTAATGAAAGGTGCCATCAATAATATTGTTTCTGTTGAGGAGTTAAACAAATACCCTTCAACACGAAGAGATTTGGCGCTTGTTATTGATAATTCCGTAAAATTTGATGATATTGCATCTATTGCCAAAAAGACAGGCAAGAAACTCATTAAGGAAATAAACCTGTTTGACATCTACGAAAATGAGGAGCAGCTGGGTAAAGGCAAAAAATCCTATTCAGTAAGCTTTACCTTTGAAGATTTCACCAAAACACTTAGTGTCAAAGAGGTTGACAAAGTTATGAATCGCCTGATTCAGGAATATGAGCAAAAACTCAATGCCAATATCAGACGATGATAATCACGAATCCCGATAATGAACTTATCAAATAAAATAAGTGGCATCGAGCTCAAAGTCAGAGAGCTGGCTTTCAAACTTGAGCGCCTTAAAAGAGAAAATGCCGTCCTTCGGGACGAAAATAAAGAGCTCAGAATGGAAATTGAAGCCCTACAGGTTAATCCTGAGGCCAATGGTCATTCTTCTGCTGAAACTTTGGATAATGAGGAGAATGGAAATGATCTAGCTTCTGATCAGTTGAAAGAAAAAATTGATCAGTATATAAAAGAAATTGATAAATGCATAGAGTGGTTGCATAACTACTAATGATAGATGGAGGGACAGAGTACAAAAAATATTACAGTGCTGATTGCCGGCAGACCCTATCCTCTAAAAGTAAAATTGGAGGACGAGCCAGTTATCAGAAAGATTGTTAAAGAGGTCAATGAAAAAATTAATCGCTTTCAATTAAATTATACCAATAAAGATAAGCAAGATTGCTTGTCAATGACCCTTTTGACATATGCTGTAGATTTGCACAAAGCAAAGCAATCTGTCCACCAGGAAAATTCAGTCTCTTCTAAGCTATCAGAAATCGAAGCATTATTGGATTCCCTTCTAGGGTAAATACTTCGGTTCATACTTTATCCTCATTACTTTGGTATTGTGTACTGAGTATTGTGTATTGTGTACAATACTTTGAATTCTAAACTTATTGTGTTTCTACCCAATACTCAGTACCCATTACTCATTACTAAGTTGCTTTGCAACGATTACTAATTTAAAAGTTATTTGAAAAATCAAAATACATGGAAACAGCTTTAGGGATAATACTAGGAGCAATCGGAGGTGCCCTTATCGGGTTTTTCCTCCTGCGGATCATCCTCAAAAAATCTTACGAGAACAAATTTGAGGATTTAAACAAGAAAATAGATCTAGAAATAAAAGAAGCTCGCATTTCCGCTAAAAGAATTGTAGATGAAGCGGAAACCAAAGCCGAGAAATTGACCTCTCAGGCCGAAGGAAAAAATGAGCGCATCAAACAAAAGAAAATTCAGGAAGCTAAAGATACTTTTAGCAAATTAAAATCCGATTTTGAAAGTGAACGCTCGTCGCATATCGTCGAAATGAAGGAACGTGAGTTGCAGGTCCAAACGATAGAAAATGAGCTTAAACAACGTAAAGATAAATTTGAGGACCAGGTAAAAGCTCTTGAGGATCAAAAAGTGGACCTGGATGCTAAAAAGGACGAAATTGGAGTAATACGCGAAAACCTGGAAAAACAACTCAAAATAGTAGCTAAAAAGAAAGAAGAGCTGGATTCTGCTAACCAGGAACGCATCAAAAAACTGGAAAGCATCGCCAAATTAAGTGAGGCCGAAGCCAAAGAGCAATTGCTTGAAGCCGTCAAAGCCAAAGCCGAAACGGATGCCATGGCCCTTATTAAAGAAACCATTGAACAAGCCAAAGTAACCGCTAATAAAGAGGCTAAAAAGATCGTCATCCAAAGTATCCAACGCATGTGCGCTGAGTATACCATTGAAAACACCGTTTCAGTTTTCAACTTGGATTCCGATGACCTCAAAGGGCAAATCATTGGACGCGAAGGAAGAAACATAAGGGCTCTGGAAGCTGCCACAGGAGCCGAAATAGTCGTTGATGATACTCCTGAAGCAATTGTAATTTCAAGTTTTGACCCCATCCGCCGTGAAGTTTGTCGGCTGGCTTTAAAACGCCTCGTTGCTGATGGTCGAATCCATCCGGCCAGGATTGAAGAGGTAGTTGCCAAAACACGAAAACAGCTGGATGAGCAGATCGTAGAAATAGGCGAACGTACCGTGATTGAGTTAAACATCCATGGACTGGATGCCTATCTCGTCAAAATGGTAGGCCGTATGCGTTTCCGTTCTTCCTATGGTCAAAACTTACTGAAACACTCCATCGAAACCGCAAACCTATGTGGCATAATGGCCGCTGAATTGGGCCTTACTCCTAAACAAGCGAAAATGGCTAAGCGAGCCGGATTGTTACATGATATTGGTAAGGTGTCTGAAGAGGAATCCGAATTGTCCCACGCCATTTTGGGAATGAAACTCTGTGAAAAACATAAAGAGCATGCTGCCATTTGTAATGCAGTAGGTGCACACCACGATGAGGTTGAAATGAACAATATTATTTCTCCTATCGTTCAGGCTTGTGATGCCATTTCCGGAGCAAGACCTGGAGCACGCCGCGAAATCCTCGAAAGCTACCTCCAAAGAATTGGTGAACTGGAAGAACTGGCTATGGGACATGATGGAGTTCAAAAAGCATATGCTATGCAGGCAGGCCGCGAATTAAGAGTAATTGTAGAAAGTGACAAGGTAACCGATCAGTATGCTGATGATTTATCCTTTATGATATCTCAAAAAATACAGGATGAAATGCAATATCCTGGTCAGATAAAAGTAACCGTCATCCGAGAGAAAAGAGCGGTCTCTTATGCCAGATAGATAATAAAAAGGGAGGTTTTCGGAGAAAACCGCCCTTTTTAGACCCATTTTCACCCCCCTTCTCCATCCTTTTTCCAACCAGATTTTTTTTCATCTCAAGATCGTTCCTCCTACTTTTGGTGCATCACCAAATCACTCGACTGTACTATGAAAACCTTCCATCATTTTTTAGTAGGATTATTTCTTGGAACTTCCTTTTTTATTCAAGCTCAAAATCAAAACCAGGATTACTTAGCTAATTTATTGGCCACTGAAGAACAAAATGACTTTTCCGGGACTGTACTGGTTATTCAAAATGAAAAAATCCTTTTAAACAAAGGGTATGGTTTTACAGATAAAACCCGACAGCACAAAGTAGAACCCAACACAATTTTTAACATCGCCTCTATTACTAAGTCATATACAGCAATAGGCATTTTACAATTGGTAGAAAAAGGCAAACTCAATCTAGAGGATCGTTTATCTTCATTTTTCGAGGAAGTTCCTTCAGATAAAAAAGACATTAGTATCCACCAGTTATTATCTCATCAATCTGGCTTACCACAAAGTTATGTTTGCATGAGAAAAAGTGAAGGCCCCGCATGTATGAAAGCCATTTTTAAAGAAAAACTAGCGGATACTCCCGGTCAATCTTTTAATTATAGCAATCATAATTATGCTGTTCTTGCAGCTATTATTGAAGTGATTAGTGGAATGACCTGGGAAACCTACTTATCCAAAAATCTCCTGGAGAAAGCCCAATTAAATGACACCTATTTCTGGGGCGCCATTGACGATCGTAATGCCGCAAAAGTAGCTCAAAAAATTAATAAGCTGGGTAGTAAAACTCGTCAGCGTAATTGGGATTATCTTGGTGGAGGCGGAATATATACTACTTCCTTAGATCTTTATAAATGGTTTCAAGCATTACAGGCTGGCAGCATTTTATCAGAAAAATATCAGAAATTACTTTTCAAACCCAATTTACATACTAGCTCAGGACTAGGAATTGGATATGGTTGGTTCATTAGTCAATCAGAAATGGGCATAAAAGAATACTGGACTCGCGGATCAGATAGTTTTGGACACAATGCTGTGTTAAGATGGTTTCCCGAAAAAGAAACCCTCGTGATCGTTTGTACAAATACAGGCGAAAAGGGCGATAAAAATATAACCGATAACCGAAGGATTAGCGATTTGATAATAGGCCTTATTTTATAATTAATTTGGGATTTCTCTTTTTGATACAATCCATCAAATTTAACATCATTGAAATGAAGTATTGGATCGTAAAATATATTATGATACTCAGTTTTTTCCACCTATTTTTTTATAAAGTTCAAGCTCAATCAATTTCTAATCCCTTAGAAACTTATAATGTCAGATTAGAATTTGATGGAGAAGATTTCGAAAAAACCATTGCTTTAAAAATTACACCCGAAAACAGGTATTTACAAATGAATGTAAAGGGGAAAATCAGAGGTGGAAAAGCCAGTGCCATTTTATATACCCAAAGAGGACGTAGAGTATGTGGTCTTGGCCTGGATGCTAGAAGTGGCCGCTATTCCAAAGGGACCATGGGTGAGGTATTAGAAGTCCGTAGTGGGATTTATATGCTTAAAATAAGGAATAAAAAAGGACGAGGATACCTCAATATTGATTTTAGTCAACACTAAAGACTATGCAGGAAATAGGCAAAAAAATACTGGTTAGCATTTTTCTGTTTTTTTTAGCTACCTCGGCCAAAGCTTACGAGATAAAAGGGTTTATTCAGTTAGAAGCAAACTGGGAAGGGCGTATTTATCTCTCTGCCATTCATTCTTTTGATGATATGTATACGGCTTCCGAAGGTTTTGTAATTGCCTCCGCTCCCATTCAACCCGATGGGTCCTTTGTTATAGAGGGTTTGCAATTACCTCTATATTATGCAATGTATCGATTACATGTTGTCAAAAAAGGAGATCCTGTAGGTACCTTAATTATTAGAGGCCAGGAAGAGAATCATTATCATTTTGTTATGAATAACGAATCTCGACTCCAATTTATCAATAATGGGCCTTTGTTCACTGGGGCTAGATTTCAAAACTCTCCCGTTAATAATAGTTTTAACCGTTTAAAAGAAGGGATAGATGAGTTGCAAAAGGCACCAGATATTCCTTCTAAAACAAATTGGGATTATCAGGAAAAACAGTTGCAGGAATACCTCCTCCAATATGCAGATACTTCTCAAAACGAACTCACAGCCCTGTATGCATTATATCATCTAAATTTTGAGCAGGATTATCCTAAGTACAAAAGTTTTCTACGGTATTTTTTGAAAAAATGGAAACAGTCTCCCAATTCTTCGCCTTATTTATTACAGCTTGAACAACAGGTAGAATTCCTAAGATATCAGCAATCTTCTCGTATTTACCCATATGGGATGCTGCTACTTTTATTGACTCTTGGTATTATCATTTACACCCTTTGGAAAAAAAGAAATAAAACTGCATCAGTTGATCCCTTTTTGCAAAAACAAAATCAATTAACCATTCAGGAACAAAAGATCTTTAAACTACTTGCTAAAGGAAAAGCAAATAAGGAAATCTCCAGAGAGCTAAATATTGAAGTTAGCACGGTTAAGTCGCATCTAAATAATATTTATGGAAAATTAGGTGTGAAGTCCAGGAAAGAAATTTACAATAGAGGGAATAAGGAACAAAAAGAAACCAAATAGAATAATAAAATACTTATGGCAATGAATCTCATTGAAAAAAAATTATCCAAAGCCTACTTTTTATCCAATGTTCATAACTTAAGAATTAACACAGCTGTGTTGAATTTTACTCTGTTCTTGATTTTATTAATTCTCTGGATGCCTCTTATTGCTCAACAAAACTTAGACGATTCATTTAAAATAGAAGTAGCAAACCCAGAATACCTTATAAATAGAGGGCCTGTGATCTATCTGGATGAAGGGCATTCCAATTTTCATACATTGGAAAATCGATACTTTACTTTTGGTGAAATACTAAAAAAAGATGGATACCAGGTAAAAAGCCTAAAAAGTAAAATCACTCTTGAAAAATTGAAAGAGTGCCAGATTCTGGTTATTTCCAATGCTTTACATCCAGACAATATATCTGAATGGATTGAGCCCATAAAACCTGCTTTTTCAAATGACGAAATTAATATAATCAAACAGTGGGTAGAATCTGGAGGAAGCCTTTTTCTTATTGCAGATCATATGCCTTTTCCCAAGGCAGCAGAGGAGCTGGCAGCTGCTTTTGGGTATGAATTTTTGAATTGTTTTGCTATGGATAATCGCAGACGAGATGAACAAATCTTCGATTATAATAATAAAATGCTTCGATCCAACCCCCTAATCAAAGGAAGAGGTCCTAGTGAAACTGTTGATACCCTGGTAAGTTTTACAGGCCAGGCATTTATTCCCCCAGGCCATGCTGTTCCTATTATTGCGTTTGACAACTCCTTTACTTTACTATTTCCAAAAGAGTCCTGGGTTTTCAACCACAATACGCCCTATAAAGTAGCAGAGGGATTTGTTCATGGTGCTTATTCTTTTCACGGAAAGGGTCGGGCAGTAGTGATGGGAGAAGCAGCTATGTTTACTGCTCAAAAATTTAATAATGGTTTTAAAGTGGGACTTAATGTACCAATTGCTCATAAAAACAAGCAGTTTTTACTGAACATCATTCATTGGTTAGACGGGAAGTTTTAAACCCAAATTACTTCAACCTGGTTTCGATATCAGCTAAAACTTGAAGAGTATTGTCATAAGTCTCCTGCATAGCTTCGGCATTATCTTTCCCTGCGAATAGAGCCATTTCACAATTATGAAGTATTTTCATAAATCGCTCATTGGTATCAGGGTTTACCTGCAGTTCTTCTAGTTTTGATTTGACATTTTCATTAGAAATCTCAGACAAAGGCATATTTAGCTTATTACAAACATAGCCTATCATAGCTTTGGATATTTCATCATAAAACTGACGTGGCTTGTTTTCCTGTAAAAAACCATTGGCAGTTTCTAAACGCTTTCGGGCTACCTTTTCAGCCTGTCTACGCCGCAAAACTATTGGGTCAATATCAAGTTTCCTCTTCATCACCTGTCTGTATCCTGCAATTCCTAACATACCAAGGATAGGTAACATGTACAGAATCCAAAACAGATTACTCCCCCATAGTGGTGCACTTGCTCTTTTCAGGTTTCCTTCCGCTTTTAGTGGTCGTAAATAATCCTCTTCAGATTTTTCCAGACCGCTTATTGCAGGAGCGGTGTTATTCGTTCCTTGCTTTACATTAACTTGATAAACCTTGTCATTTATCTTTAAATATTGGGCACTATCGGGGTCGAAATAAGAAAATTCCGGACGAATCTCATAGGTACCTGGTCTTTTGGGAACAAGCAGATATTCAAACGATTTTCTACCTCTTACTTCTCCGTTAATTTCGAAAGTTGATTCTTCTTTCACATTTGGATCATAAACTTCAAAAACATCTCCCAACTCAACTGGAGGAGCCTGAACTCTTTTCACATCACCAGTTCCGGTTATCGTTAGGACTAAAGATAAAACATCGTCTGTAGTGATTGTATTTCTACTGAGCTGACTGCTCATATTATACCACCCAACTGCCCCTGAAAAAGTTTCCGGGGCATTCTCAGGCAAAGGTTTTATGGATAATTCTACAGGAGCAGTACTTGCAGGAACTCTTTTTACTGGCCTGCTGAAGAAAAAATTGCCTGGCTTCCTGTTATCCTCAACTACTACTCCTAATTGCAATTGCATGGGGTCAATAGTGAGTTTACCGGCTTGTTGCGGATAAAGAGATACGCTTTTAAGGATTCTGCTCACATACTGCACTTTATCAACAATCTCTTTTGTAGTTCTGGTTTCAAAACGGGTAAGGTCTTCTGCATAAAACCCAGGATAATCCGATTCTTCCAGTATATTATAGCTCTCTATGTCTACTGTAGTGAATAGTTTGTAGTTGACATTGATTTGTTGCCCAATGTATGCCTCCTGGGTGGAAGGAACTGCTTTAACAAAGAAAGCTTGTTCATCAGATGCGGCACTGGTTCTGCCTTCTACAACTTCAACTTTGACGGGTTTGGTTTTATAGGATTTGCCACTTACTACAATGGAGGCCGATCCTATAACATAATTTCCAATTTTACGAGGTTGTAAGGTATAAGAAAATCCCATCTCCATACTTCGCTGTCCATTAACTATAGATCTTCTCATGGAACGGCTTGGCCCTGACACCACAATAAAATTTTGGAAAGAAGGAGGTCTAAATTGAGAACCTTCGGCATTTTTTAAGGTAAAAGAAACCTCAAAATAGCCATCCTCCACTACTTTCTTAGCGTCAATGAAAGATTCAAAGACCACCTGGTCTTGTGCATTTAAAACCAGGCTACCAATTAGGAATAAAAATATAGAAATAGATCTAACCATTACATTTTATAAGTCTTACGCTTTTTCTTCTTCTTTAAGGATTCCTTTTGTTTTTCAAGCCCCTCCAGGTCCAGGTTAGGGAAAAAATCCTTCATGCTTTTTTGTAATTCTTCCAGATTTGGAAACAAATTCTGAAAGTTATTCAAATCATCCATATTGAATTCACGGCCAAAGAAGGGACTCATATTGAAGCCGTCCATATCAAATTTAAAAGACTCCGACCGAGGTTTTGGTTGTTGGATAATTCCATCCGGATTGGGTAAAATGATCACTTCAACCGGTAAAGACTCTAATACTCCTTCCTCTGATTCAATACTGGCGGGCTCTATATAATAGTTACCTGCATCAACAGGGCGCAGATAATAAGTATAGGATAACCTTCTGCTTACCTCCCCATTCATAATACTGGTGCTCATCGATCTGTTAGGTCCACTCACCACTTCAAATTCTTCAAATGCAGGAGAAATAAAATTCACTCCCTCACCATTTTCGAGAGTGAAGGTCACTGTAAAGTAATTGTTCATTAGAACAGAATCTGAACTCACCTCCACTGTAAATCGTGGCCCTTCCTGCGCATTCATATGACCTATGGCCAGCAAAACCATACATCCAATGAGTTGAATTAACTTTTTCATAGTTACAGATTTTAGTTTAATAATATATTTCAAATACTGGAGTTCAATATTAATAACTTCTACAACTTAATTCTGGTTGGTTTTTCACATTAAAATTTTCACATCTGCCCATTTACACATTTGCATATTTACTCATCTACATTTGCACATCTACACATTTGCATATTTACACATTTGCATATTTACACATTTGCATATTTACATATCTTAAATCATAACATCAGATAATCACAGTATCATAAAATCAAACAATTACCAGTCCTTTTTTGGTTTTTTGGGTTTGGCTTCAGATTTTCTGATTTTCTCCTGAACTTTCTCTTCTTCTTTTTCCATAATTTCCAAAAGCTTCCTGGCCTCTTCTTTTGACAAAGGGCGTTCCTCCTGTTCCTGAGCTTCTTGATTTTCTTGCTGTTGCTGTTGTTGTGCCTGTTGTTCTTGCTCTTGTTGCTGTTGTTGTTGATCTTGATCCTGCTGTTGCTGCTGCTGTTGATCTTCCTGTTGCTCCTGATTTTGAGGATCTTGCTGGGAATTTTCAGGTGGAGGCTGTTGCATCTGTAACTGACGCTTTGCCATAGCCAGGTTGAATTTGGTTTGTTGATCTTTGGGGTTAATGCGCAGAGCATTTTTATAAGCTTCTACACTTTTTTCATATTCCTGGCTATTGTAGAGTGCATTTCCAAGGTTATGATAAGCCCAGGAACGCTCCTGATCAGTTCTGGCAGCTGAGATGGATTCTTCAAATTGTTTGACGGCTTCCTGATATCGGTCTTGTCTGTAAATGGCATTCCCCAGGTTATAATTAGCCTTGGCACTTCTTTTACTTTGAAGGGCACGGCGATATTCTTCTTCAGCAGCGGTATAATCACTCCCTTTATAGCTCTTATCTCCTTTACGCAGATATTTATGTGCTTCTTGTGAAAACAAAGAATTGCAAGTCAATAAAAAGACGCCAAAAATAAAAAAAAGATACCTCATCAGTTTAATTTTTAAACAAATCCTTACCAGCAAAATAGTCATTGCGACGGTAATGCAGCAGAAACTCTATTAAAATTAATAAGATCGCCGGAAACAAGAAATATTGAAAATAACTGTTATACTCATCAAAAATACGCTGCTCTAACTCCCTTTTTTCTAATTGATCAACACGCTGGCGAAGTGCAGTAATCACCTCTTCACTTTCATTAGCAAGGTTAAAATAGCTTCCTCCCCCTTCTTTTGCCACATTGCGAAGCATCTCCTCATTCAACTGAGAACGAACGGGAGTGCCATCTGTATCCCTTTTATAATCGGATCGACCATTTACAAGAATGGGAATAAAGCTACCCTCCTCAGTTCCCACTCCAATAGTGAATACCGTTAATCCATTGGCCTTAGCAGTTTGAACACGTTGAATAGCTTCAGGCTCATGGTTTTCTCCATCAGAAATCAGGATTAAGACTTTGTGATTGGTATTTTCTTCGGGAAATGAACGTTCAGCAAGGTCAACAGCCTCAGCAATAGCAGTACCTTGAGTGGGAGCCAAATTGGGGTTGGCGGAGCGGATCATCAGATCCATAGCAGCATAATCTGTAGTAAGCGGAACTTGAAGGTATGAATTACCCGCAAAAATGATCAGGCCCAAACGTTCACCGGCAAGTTTTTCATTGAGTGTTCTGGCAAACCTTTTGGCACGTTCCAATCGGTTCGGAACAAAGTCTTGAGCCATCATACTTTGGGAAATGTCCAGGCCAATAAAAACATCGATGCTTTTCCTGTTAACCTTCCGTGTTTTAGTACCACGCTGCGGATTGGCCCATCCAATACCTAATAATAGCAAAGCAAAAGCCAAAATACCAAATTTCAGCCCTAGCTTGTATTTTGATCGTTCTGGCATCAGGCGCTGCAACAATTCACTATTTCCCAACCGAGTCATCCTCCTTTTCCGGGCTACCATCGCTACAGAAAAAAGGAGTACCAGTACTGGTATGACCAGTAAAAAATATAAATGTTCTGGTTGCTCGAAACGAATCATCTGAATTTAAGCTTTAAGGCAATGATCTAAATACGGTATATCTTAATATCATTTCCAATAACAATAAAAAACAAGCCAAGCCAGCAAAGAGATAAAACTCCTCGCTATAGCGACGAATGGTTGTCACTTCTATTTCTGTTTTTTCTAACTGATCTATCCTGCTGTAAATTTCTTCTAAGCCTTCTTTTGAAGTGGCCCTAAAGTAGGCTCCACCTGTCATTTCAGCTATTTCTTTCAATAATTGTTCATCTATTTCTACCCTAGCCAAGCCAAATATATATCGGCCATCACTACGGACACTTACCGGAGTAAGAGCTTCTCCAACGGATCCAATCCCAATGGTATAAACTTTCACATCAAACTGACTGGCAATTTGGGCAGCAGTCATAGGTTGAATATAACCTGAATTATTAACGCCGTCGGTTAACAGGATCACTACTTTACTTACGGACTCGCTGTCTTTTAATCTATTAACTGCAGTGGCCAGCCCCATCCCAATTGCCGTACCATCTTCGAGAATCCCACACTTAAGATTTTCAAGAAAATCCTTAACCACGCCATGATCAGTGGTCAAGGGACATTGGGTGAAAGCCTCTCCGGAAAAAACAGCCAGCCCAATACGATCATAGGGCCTTTTATCCACAAATTGAGAAGCAACTCCTTTACTTACCTCCAGGCGATCCGGAGTGAAATCCCGAGCAAGCATACTACTGGAAAGATCCATGACCATGACTATATCAATACCCTCAGCATTAATATTCTCTTCTTTAAGACTCAATTGAGGACGGGCAAGGGCAAAAACGAGCAAGGTGAAAGACAAGGCACGTAAAATGGGCAAGACAATTCTTAACTTTCCCCTCAAAGAACTCATGTCCTTAACTCCTTCCAAAGAAGGCATTCCCATGGTTGGATATCGGTCTTTATAATGGTAATAATACCAGAGCCCTACTGCTGGTATTAACAACAGTAAAATAAAAAATTCGGGGTTCACGAAATTGTAATTACCAATACTCATTAGTTCTTTTTACTTTCTTCAATAGGTGTTGTGTCTTCCTCAACATTCTCCCCTCCTTCTTCCTGCACTTCTTCCACAACGGGCTCTTCTATAATTACTTCCTCTTGTTTGGTTTCTATAATAAATCGCTTGCCGAGTTCAAACATTTCTTCATGCCATTCTAATGGAGGTTCCGCTTTTGCAAATTTGATTAAATCAGCCGTTTGTAATAATCTTTCTATATCAGGATACCAACTTTCACTGATAACATATTTTGGTTGAATCTTTACCCCCAACATAATCTCAAAAGTAGTAGACTCCAATGCTCGAATTTTAAACCTGCGTTCCAAATAAGAACGCAAGATATAGGTCAATTCAGTGTGGAATTCTTTAATTTGTCCCGATTGCCAGAGTTGCCTTTCTTTTAAAGCTTTCATTTGCTCAAGGGCAATGATGTGAGCCGGACGGTCATCAATAAGCTCGGGTTCTGCCTCCTCTTTCTTTTTACCTCTTCTGATAAACCAAATAATCGCCAGCACCAGTAATATTCCCCCAAGACCAGCGGCGATATAGGGAAGAGCATCTTGAAAAGAAAAAGGTTCTTCAATGATGTCTTTTATAGGTTGAAGGCTCAAGGAGTCCGTAGTAATAGGAAAAGTACGGACAGTAATGGCTAATTCCTGAGTTTGTAATTCCCCTTTTTCTCCCTGATATAGATATTGAATAGGAATGGAGGGTATAAAATGATAGCCGGAATCAAAAGAAGTTAGAATTACATCTTGCTCAAAAACGACCTCTTCTTGATTATATAATGTATCAACTGGAACAGCTTTGATGATCTCTATTTTGGGTTCTTTTTCAATTGCTGATAAGTCGATAGGCTGTACCTCCAAGCCCGGTTCATGGCTGAATTGGATTTTCATCCTCACCTGATCTCCAATTAGAATATTATTGCTATCGAGTTTGGCGGCTACTTTTATCTGAGCCAGGCCAGAGGCTCCATAAGCCAGAAGTACCACCAAAATACACCACTGCTTTAGCATCATCAACTCGACCGTTTTTTAAAAAATTGAAGTAATGCATTTACATAGGAGTCATTCGTTTGTATACTTACCCAGTCGGCACCACTTTTTAGAAAGGTAGATTTAAAGTATTGTTCATGCTCCTGAAACCATTGTTCATGTTGATTTCTTACCTTTTTAGAACTGGTGTCCAGCCATTTTAATTTTCCACTCTCTGCATCTACTACTCTTATCAAGCCGACATCCGGTAATTCTTTTTCCTTTGGGTCTAACAGATGTACTCCAACCACATCGTGCTTACGAGCAGCGATACGCAAGGGCGCTTCATAGCTTTTGGTTAAAAAATCAGACAAAATGAAACAGATGCTTCTTTTCTTAATTACATTATTAAAATATTCCAGTGTCTTCCCAATATTCGTGCCTTTATGTTTAGGTTCAAAATCAATCAACTCTCGAATAATTCGAAGAATATGTTGGCGTCCCTTTTTTGGGGGAATAAACATTTCTATTTCACTGGAAAAAAAGATAATACCTACTTTATCATTATTATTGATAGCAGAAAATGCGAGTAAGGCACATATCTCTGTGATGACTTCACTTTTAAACTGATTGACTGTTCCAAAAAAAGAAGATCCACTGATATCTACCAGCAACATAACCGTCAATTCGCGTTCCTCCTCAAAGACTTTTACGTGAGGTTCCCCAGTTCGGGCAGTCACATTCCAGTCTATATTTCTAACATCATCACCAAACTGATAGGATCGCACTTCACTGAAAGACATACCACGTCCTTTAAAGGCACTATGATACTCACCTGAAAAGATGTGTTTGCTCAGGCCCTTGGTCTTAATTTCAATTTTCCGAACTTTTCTCAGCAATTCACTGGTTTCCATTCTTCTCTATTTATGGAACTTCAATGGTATCCAAAATCTTGTTGATGATATCTTCTGCATCGATTTCTTCTGCCTCTGCCTCATAAGTTAAACCTAATCGATGTCTCATTACATCATGGCATACATTTCTTACATCCTCTGGAATGACATAACCTCTTCTTTTGATAAAAGCCAAGGCTTTCGCTGCCAAAGCCAGGTTGATACTTGCCCTGGGGGATCCTCCGTAATTGATCATGTGCTCCAGGCTTCTCATTCCATATTCTGCTGGATTTCGAGAAGCAAAGACGATGTCCAGAATATATCTTTCAATCTTTTCATCCATATAAACCTTTCGGACCGAGGAACGGGCTTTTATAATGGTTTTAGGATCAATGATTGGATCTACCTTACCATAATGTTCTTCACTTAAATTACGCCTGATAATTTCTTGCTCCTCATCTTTAGTAGGATAGGAAATTTTCACTTTCAGCATAAACCTGTCGACCTGAGCTTCTGGCAAGGGGTAGGTTCCTTCTTGTTCAATGGGGTTTTGGGTGGCTAGAACCAGGAAGGGTTCTTCCAATTTAAAGGTTTCATTTCCTATGGTCACCTGACGTTCCTGCATCGCTTCCAATAAGGCACTCTGAACTTTGGCAGGAGCCCTGTTAATCTCATCCGCCAGGATAAAATTGGCAAAAATAGGTCCTTTGCTAACGGTAAACTCACTCTTAGCAGGGTTATAAATCATAGTACCAATGATGTCTGCAGGTAAAAGATCAGGAGTGAATTGGATCCTGCTAAAATCAGCTTTAATGGCTTGTGCCAAAGTCTTAATAGCTAATGTTTTTGCCAGCCCCGGTAGTCCTTCAAGCAAAACATGCCCTTTTGTAAGAAGTCCCAACATCAGTCGTTCAATCATGTGATTCTGTCCCACAATGACTTTCCTGGTCTCAGAATTAAGCTGTTCAATAAATGCACTGTCCAGATAAATCTGTTGGTTAAGTGCTTCAATGTCCACTGTATGCATACTGAAAGTAATTTGGTTTGATCGCCACCCGAATCAAGCTATAAGGGTATAATATTTTTGACAAAAATAGTGGCCCACAAAGTTGCTAATTTTTTTCTACTTTACACAGTAATAAGCTAGTATGATCCTGCTTTTATAAAAGCCTTAATGCATCTTAACAAAGCTTAACGTTTTTGAAGGTGGAAGGTGGAAGGTGGAAGGCGGAAGGCGGAAGGTGGAAGAATAATTCATCACAAAAATATCCACTGATCACAAATTCTTTGATTGATCCGCATATTATGTCTTCATTTGAATAAAAAATAATTAATGAAGACACCGATTTATCTTGTTGTAATTGTAGGATTGTTAAGCTTATCCAACTGTAAGGTAGATGGTCAACGCACTTTTGCCAAGTTTAAATACCAGGGAAAAGAACAAACCTATGCCATCCAGCTTCCCAATAATTTTGATGCTGCTAAAACGTATCCTGTCATAGTAGGTCCCTCCGAAGTCCAGGGTGACAATACCCAAAGTTTTTATTGGAAAGGGGTAAAAGATACTGAAGGCTGGATTTTGATTGATTATACCATTTATGAAGGCTCAAGAAATCCAGCTAAAGTAAAAGCACTTCTAGAACATCTAAAATCCAAATACAAAGTAGAAAACAATAAATTTCATGCTGTTTGTTTTAGTGCCAATAGTTCTAATGTATTTAATTTAGTCATGGCCATCCCTAAATATTTTACCGGTATTACAGGGATGGCAGGCAATCCTGGTACCAAAGACAAAAATAAGCTGAAGCAATTGAAGGGGGTAAAAGTACAGTTTGTTGTGGGTGATAAAGATACCTATTGGATGAATGCAGCCAAAAACCGACATCAAATTTTACAGGAAATTGGAGTAGATAGTCGAATTGAAATCATTAAAAATGGCCCTCATGTTATGAGAGATTTAGTAGGGAAAGGTTTTTTAAGTAGAGCTGACCGACTACGATAGGAGGATCAATGGCAATGGCAATGGCAATGGCAAAATATTGAAATTGATATTGCCATTGATATTGTTATTGATTCTCACAACTTAATCACCCTCCAGTTAACTCCTTTATCAGCCACATCAAGCCTAATCACATACATTCCGGCAGGTAAATCAAATAGATCCCATTCTTGTTTTTGGATACCAGGATTCAAATCCCATTGTACCCGTTGAAGCATCTGGCCAGTTAAGGAATACAGACTTAACTCCACACTTTTTCTTTCTGAAGCTTCCAGAATAAAATTTAAAGGGCCATAGGTCGGATTCGGGAACAATTGAACAGCATCCACTCCATTAGGCAATCCTTCCATTACCGGAATATCACAAATTGGAAAATTCGGATCATAGCTAATGTACTGAGAGTAGGAAGTTTGGCAACCATTATCCAAGTCCGTAATTTCTATCGTATAAATGGCATCTGCCTCTATACAATAGCTCATATCATTGGCTCCCTCCAGTAATACGCCGTCCTGATACCAGCGGATCCTGGATAGTCCGGGAAGAAGACTTGAGTCGGACAAACTGAGGATGTTGTTCTCGTTGATAAATGCAACAGGAGGAGGAGCAATGTCAAAACGAATGGATTCCATAGCGGACGTACTTATACAACCTTCCGCAGAGGTGTACTCTGCAAAGTATTGTCCTTCTTGGGTAACTAACAAGGAATCGTCAGTACCTGCGAGGATTACTGAACCGTCCTGATACCATTGTATGTTTTCGCTAAAGTCTGTTGTTAATAAAACCGTATCCCCCTCACAGATTGGAAACTCTAGAGTTTGCCTTACAAGGGGCGGACTTGGCTTTTCGAAAACAAAAATGGTATCTGCAGATTGGCTGATACAACCGTCAGAAGAAGTGTACTCTGCCCAATATTGCCCTTCTTGGCTAGCTAATAAGGAATCGTCAGTACCTGCGAGGATTACTGAACCGTCCTGATACCACTGTATATTTTCACTAAAATCTGTTGTTAATAAAACTGTATCTCCCTCACAGATAGGCCCTTGGACAGATTGAGTAATCTGGGGAGGTTCCGGCTGCTCAAAAACAAAAACAGTGTCTGCAGATGTGCTAATACAACCTTCTGGAGAGGTGTATACTGCCCAGTATTGACCTTCTTGGCTGACTATCAGAGAATCGTTGGTACCTATTAGATTGATAGAACTGTCCTGAAACCATTGAATATTCTCACTAAGGTTAGTTGTTAATAAAACCGCATCCCCCTCACAGATTGGTCCCTGGACAGATTGAGTAATCTGGGGAGGTTCCGGCTGCTCGAAAACAAAAACAGTGTCGGAGGAAGTAATAGTATCTACCGGATGGAGGATCTCAACATTTAAACTGATGTTTCCATCAGTGAGACTACCAATAGTATTTTGATTAATGCTTACCGATCCACAAAGGTCATCAGCTCCTCCCAGGCCATTGTCTAAATCAATGACTTCTAAAACATAGGTTCCCGTATCCAGTTCAAGGTTCAACTGGAAGGAAACTGGCGTCTGGGCATTGATTATAGGATCGGTAATCAGAATTAAATTATTATCTGGATCCAGCACATTTATTTTCAAATCAGGGCGGCCACCAAATAAATCATTACACCCAGCAGTATTGACATCAATTTTGGTTAAAAAGTATCCGGTAGTATCAACCAATCCCTTGTATTGTACTTCGTAGGTTCCTGGCAGATTGTAGTTTTGATTCCCTGGATTTTCCTCTGTAGATAGGTTTCCATTACCGAAGTCCCAAAAATAACTAAACCCATCTTTACCTTTGGAGGGAACATTATTTTGAAAACTGACCTCCACGTTGCCACAACCAAAATTATTGGCCATATTAAATCCATCGGTGACTCTTCCAGCCGGTTCAATCAAAATGGGAATGCGAACAGTGGCGCTTTCATTGACGATTATTACTCGGACGGTAATGTTTACTTCCACAAAATAAAGTCCCGGCTGAAAAGGAAGCCCACAAAAACGAAGGCAACCATCTGTTTGGCTAGGCGTATTGAATTCCCTTTGGCTGGCCTCCCAGCTAAGCCCTGGAGGAAGATTAGATACACTGTTAATGGTGACTTTGCTGATAGGCAAACCGCGAGGAGCTGTAGGGTCGATACTCACTACAGCATCAGTAGATTTGGGTAATCTAAAACTTATGTCCTCTCTATAAAAAGTACCAACCTGACCACTGGAAGCCTGAGAAAGGAAAATGGTATCGGCTGCTAAAGATTCTGGTAAGATTACCGCGCAACCTGGACACCCGGATTGACTGTAACAGATATGAGCTAAACCTAAAAAAAGAGAGATGCCAACGAATAGTAGTTTTTGGGTCATTTTGCTAGATTTAATAAAATCAGTCATGTAATACTCAATTCCTACTGCGATTCTAATTCTTCCTCAATTTGTTTTCTTCCAATTCAGTTCTATTTACTAATTCACCTTTGATAAATACTTGATCAATATTTATAAAGTTCTTAATTGATTCAAGTGGGTTTTCATTCATTATTAGGATATCTGCCTGCTTGCCTTTTTCAAGGGGCCCCTTAGGAATTTTCACCTCCTTAGCTTTCCCAACGGATTGAATTTTTTGACCTTCAATAATTAAGATTCCATTTTCAATTGGTGCATTTCGGGTACAATCAATGATTGTTGCTCCTTTTAGAACTAACAACTGGGGCAAATCGGGATTCCGGGAACAAGCTAGTGTTAGTCCAATAATTATAAATGCAAAAAACAAAAATGGTTTATACATACTTAAATTTGATTCTTATTACTCTATGATAGCCTTCTAGATAGGTATGAGAATTGAAAATCTATCATTTTCTAAAACTAATCATTTTCTAAATGATGAAAAATAACTTCAGGAAGGAAAGGATCGTAAATATGAATGTAGAAGAGGATGGATGTTATGGCATCTCCAAAACAGATGATGCAGTTCTCATTAATTCTTAAACTAGTCTTAACTATTGCAGGTTCTGGAATTGGTGTTAGCAATCGCCAGTTAGGAAACTGGCTGAATTTTGCGTATGACGGCCTGGAGGCCGTCACGAGCAGGTCGATATCAATGACAATATATTGCCATTGCCATTGCCATTGATATTGATATTGATATTGAATTTTACTGCTTTATAAAAGGAATATTTTTCAAAACCCCTTGTCTTTCCATGCGTAAATTATAAAAACCAATTGCCAGGCTAGAAATATCCAGCCTTTGTTTATCGGTAATTTGATAATTGAAAAGCGTTCTACCGTATACATCAACTATTTGAACTTGTGCTTCCCCTTCAACAATTACCGTAAGGAAATTGGTAGCCGGATTAGGATAAATTTTTAATGGCTGAGCAGTTGGGAAATCCAAATAAATACTCTCGACATCCGAAAATTCAACCTGCCCATCTATTCCGACCTTTTTTAACCGATAGTAGTTCCATCCAATTTCAGGATCGAGATGTTTGGTACTGTAGGAGCTAGAATTAGTTGTAGTTCCTTTTCCTTTGATTTTGGTAAAACCAAAAAAATCAATGGCACTGGTACTGTGTTCCACTATAAAATGGTCATGGTTGATTTCATTAGCAGTTTCCCACATTAGATCTACATGTTCTTGCTCATTTAATTGGGCTTCAAAGTAAAGTAACTCCACAGGCAATGGAGCAGAAAAAGCGGTAAAACAACAATTATCAGATTTAGTAGCCTCCAAAGCTACCGCTTCAAAACCAATGCGATTTTGAAAACCGCTGGCAGCGCTAATATCTCCATTACCAATTTGGCTTGAACCAATTTGACCGAAGGACCAAATAGGAATACAAATCAAAAAAACAAAACTATTTTTCATCCTAGTTTAGGGTTATATCAATAATTGATTGTAGTTACGTTGCCAACAACCTCATGTGTTACCGTTAAAGAGCTATAACTAAAAGAAACTTCTTCAAATTCCACATTTCCTCCTGTAATTCCTTCCAAAGTATTTTCCTGTACCGTAATATCAGGTAAGACAGTTCTTATGGATACGACTCTAGCGTTGGTAAATGTCAATGTATAATAATGTTCTTGATCAACACGATTCCTGCGCCAAAACCTCAGGCTAACCTCATCAAGGAGTTCATTAGTCCCAAAAGCTTGTAATAATAGAGGGGAGGCACCATCTAATAATTTTTTAATTTTAAGTACACAGGGCGTAATACTAGAGCTATACATACCAGTATTTGGATCAAACTCCCTTTTTCCCTCAAATTCCATAGCATAGATGTTTATTTTATCTCCGTGAAAAGGGTTTGCTGCAAGGCCGGTTGAGGCCTCTGAGTTTGCTCCGTCACTAATATCACCTTGGATACTTCCTCTGACAATCATAAAAGCATCAGGGGTTTGGGCCGTAATAAATGTTGACATGAATATTATCAGCAGTGAAAAAAAGAAAATGTTACGTTTCATTAGTTTTCGATTTAGTGGTTTTACTATAGAGTCATTTGGATTCCAGATACTATTATTGCATAAGTGAGAGGCTACATTGAGCATTCTTCCAAACAAGTCCATTAAATAATTACCAGCAAATTAAAGGGAAATGAGAAAGAGGACTTAGACTAGATGCGCATTGAGTATGACTAGATGCGCATTCATGTCCTATTGAGTGGATAATGAATAGGTTAAAGCAGTTTTTACTCCGAAACTGTTGTTATTTTTTCGCAGGGTGGTTACCTTTTTTAAACAGGTTAACACAATAGTGAAGCATACTAAATAACATAATTACTTTATCTGTGGGCCTTTCATTGTCTTTACAGCCCTCAAGAAGCTTGATTGCGATTTTTTGCTATTTTTATTTAGGACTCCAAATGAAAGTATAATGCATCACCAAAAGGTCAAATCCATTCTTATAAGGCTCTATACCATTTTAGGTTGTACGCTTATTTTTAGTGTATTTTCTTTTGCCCAAACTTCTAAGCAGGAATTAGCAGATAGCCTCTATTTCAAAACAGGCTTTTATGAACAGGCTAGCAAGCTCTATTTGGAACTTGCTTCCGAATGGGAATCACAAGGATTTATGGATTCCGCTTTCCATAAATATTTGTTTGCGATTAAAGCTTTGGGGCAAGCCAACCAAATTGAAAGAGCTCTTCAGTTTTGTGATCAGGTACTTGCCAAGATGAAAAAATACCCCCAACCCTCCATGTATCTAGCTGATATCTATTACGAGAAAGGGTATTGCGAGTTTGTAATGGGAGACCGGAGTAAGTCTATCAATTCCTTTAACATCAGCTTGGAAGAAGAGGATAAAAAGCAGCAGCCCGACTCTCTTAAAATAGCTGGCATACTTCAGTTTAAAGGCCTGGCACTTCTACAATCTGGTGAAATTGAACAGGGAAAGGAAATCGTTCACCGTGCACATGATATCCGAACCCTCCTTTTGGAAAAAGACCATATTGACCTGGCTCAGAGTGCCAATATGCTATATATGATTTATGATCATTTATATCAATATCAGCAAGCCGATCAGTACATTTCGGAGGCTTACCGGATTATGAAAAAACACCTTGAACCCGATCACCCTCATTTTGCTATTGTGATCAATAATTATAGCAATGTCCGCCGAAACCTGGGGGATCCCTTCCATTCAAAAGATCTTTTGTTTGAAGCTATTGCTTCTAATGAAAGAGCTCGAAGGTGGTATCCACTTACGATGAATTATTACAATCTCGCTGATCTTTATTTTGACTTTGGAGAATATGATCTGTCTGATCTGTATTTCATCAGGTCCTTCGAAATGGGAGACACACTACTCGCTAACCCAAGTTTAGAACGTGCAAACCTTTATGATGGCATGGGAAAAATTGCCTTCCAATTTGGTCGTCTTAACAAAGCGAGCGATTTTTTCAACCTGGCTTTACAACAAGGGCTACAGCTTGTAGGAGAACAATCCTTGGAAGTGGCCCAAAGTTATCATAATCTTGGACTCATTGCCTATTCCCAAAAAAAATATCACGAGGCGATGAGCCATTTTGTAAAAAGTATCCAGATAAGAAGTCAACAATTAAACCCGTCGCATCCTCTTGTAATGGAAAGTGAAGTCGAATTAGGAGATTGTTTATGGGAGCTGGGACAAAAAGAAGAGGCTTTTGAAAAATGGGAAAGAAGCCTGGAATCTTTCTCAGAAGTATTAGGCAGATCAAGTCCACGGGTGGTTAATTTAGCCATACATTTAGCTAAATTTTGGCAGAATGAAAACAAGGCCAAAAAAGCCGAGTTCTATCTGCAATATGCTTGGTCTGGAGTTGCTCCTGTTCCAGAGGGCAATAAAAACTGGTCTATTGAAAAGGCTGGAAAGTTTCAAGTATTTCACCTGGCGACCTTTGAGTTGGTGGACGCCCAATTGTCTTTTTTGTTAGACAATTCGCCCACAGGGATGAATGCTGCTAAAGAAACATTCTATTTTACCCAGGGAATAATCAACAGGTTTAATGACTTTCTGATCGAAATGCTTCCCCTTTTAAATGCCCAACAAGCCGGCCCTGAATTACGAGATCTCCTTCAAAACATATACTCCAATGCCGCTCTACTCGTGCATAGGTCAAAATCTTCAAATTCAAATGAGGCCTGCCAGTTTTATCTCAATTGTTTAGAAAACAGCAAAGCCTTCAGCATTAGGACTCAGCTACAAAATAAAAATGCCCTTTCCTTTTCGAAAATTCCTGACTCTTTACGATTACACGGCCAATACCTGCAATCGCGATCCTGGGCAATAAATGCTTTTAAAGCTTCAGGAGAAGAATTGACCAAGGATTTGATCCAACAAGAAGTTGAGATTCAAACAGCCTGGAACAAATGGCAACAACAACTTGCTTCTCGATATCCTGAGTATTACAAGCTTCGGTATGCCAAGCCTCAGCTTGATTTTTTAGCTCTGGAAAAGAAACTTCAAAAAGAGGATCAGAGTTTATTGGGCTATTTTCTTTGTAACCAATCCATGTTGGCTATTAGTTTTGATGGCAAACAATTTCTAACAAAAGAGTTGTCAATTGATCAGGGGCAAATGGATAGTATTGCAAGGTTTAACCAATTACTAAGCCAGCGGGACTTTTCAAAACATCTGCCCCAGCTGGCTTATTATTTATATCAATCCTTTTTCCAGGTAGTAGAAAAAGGATTGAGTAAAAAGGTATTGATTTTTCCGGATGGAGCACTTTCCAATCTCAACTTCGATCTGTTACTCCAAAACCTTCCGGAAGAAAAATCTTCTTATGCGGAGATGGATTGGCTGATAAAAACCTACCAATTTCAATATGCCAATCATTTGCAAAATTCAAATGTTAGTACAAAATACAACCAGTACAATCTGGCCCTGGCCCCAGGTTTCAGCCCTGAATTAAAGAAAAAATATCTTTCCTTTGCTAACCAGCAATATCCTCCGGATTCAATTTTTTTAAACTGGGTGAGTACCCCATGGTCTATCGATCTGGTTCAAGAGCTGGAAAGAAAAGGATGGGGAAAAATATTGACGGATACTTCTGCGACCAAGTCTCGTTTTTTATCCTTATCTAAAAATTCCAATATTCTTCATTTCGCTACTCACGCTGAAGTTAATGATAACAATCCTCTTCAAAGTTTTTTGGCACTGACACCTTCAATTTTTCAAAAAGATGATGGCTATTTGTATGCTAGTGATTTGTACGGCTTAGACCTGAATAGTAAACTGGTGGTCCTGAGTGCTTGTCAGACAGGGCTCGGTAGGTTTAAAAAAGGAGAAGGGGTACTTTCTCTGGCACATGCATTTCAATATGCAGGAGTGCCGGCCATGGTTTACAGTTTATGGAGTATTGATGACCAGCAAACCAATTGGTTGATTGAGGAATTTTACAAGGAGTTAGAGCAAGGAAAATCTATTTCAGAAGCTTTGAGAGCAGCCAAAAAAAATTATTTAATGACCTATTCAGAGGAACTGTCTCATCCTTATTATTGGGGTGGAATGATCATGATGGGAAATGACCGAGTTATTTTTCCAAAAAATTCTTCACTTTTTTTATGGACCTATCTTTCTGGTTTTCTGATAGTTATAGGAACCTTGTATTATTTTTTCAAAAAAAGATGATTTTTTATGCTGACAATTTTGATGATCCTGCTATAGAAGGGCAAACATCAAAATTATTGACATCATGAAAAAATCAATCTTAATTATTATGCTTCTCTCTTCAGGTTTTTTTGCACTACATCTCTTTTCCAGTTTTTCTGAAAATAATACTGAGTCTGATAATACCGTTACCATTTATGACCGAGGGGTGAATATGAAAATGTCCTCCTACAGAATACCTAAAGGTTGGAAGATAGATCATCATATAGTTACTGCCGTTAATAATCCTAATAAATTTTTTACAGACTACAAATTTGATTTTTTAAGCTCAAGAGGAGAGTTAGCACGCAATTTTGCTCCTATTAGGTTTTCACCAGCATTTGGACAGCCACTAAATCGTTTTTGGCCACAAACCATTCGTCAGTTGATGCAACCCTTTGGTCAGTTTTCAACTGGTCAGCCTACCCAAGCTAATTATGGGAGATACTTATATCCTGAGGGAGTCAATATTCAAGGACTACAAATGTTAGAATCCTATGTTTCTGGCACACGGAATGGACAGCCCTTTGAAGGGGTCTGCATTGCATTTCTGGCCTATGGATCATACAGTTCTCAAATTACAGGAGTGGTAATTGTAGGACCTAAGGGACAGTTCAATAATACTTTTGAAACCGTTCGACAAATGTTTCAAAGCCAGCAGAAAAACCATCAATATACACAAAGGATTAACCAGATTAATCAAAGAAAGATGCAAATGAACCAGCAGGTCATGAAGCAACGCCAAATGGCATTCCAATCAGGACAAGCCAGCTACAAAGCTTTGGCAAAAGCTTATGACAGCAGCAATGCCGCCTTTAATGCCTATCTAAGAGGGAGCTCTTCCAGTGGTAGTTCATATGGTTCTTACTCTTCACAAGATGGTTTTAATGATCACCTGCAAGGGGTAACCAGTTTTGACGATGCCTACCATGGACACAGGGTAAAGCAAAATGGGGAATATGACTATTGGTACACCGATGGCTTTGGTAATTATTACGGCACCAATGATGCAGGATTTAACCCAAATTCCCTGCAAGGAAGTTGGAAGAGGGCTTATCCGGTAAACAATAGGTAAAGAAGGATTGAAGCATAGGGGAAGAGTTCTTAATCCTCGAAAAATAGTTGTATTAGAATAGATTACGAATGAAAGATGAGCAGGAACTCTCCCTTTTCCCTAAGCTATCAGATTATTTATCTATCTTTTTGACAAAATAGTCACAACCCTCAAGGCAAGTTAATATCCATGGCAAGGATTTTCTCATTAAGTATCAGACAAAAAGTATATTCTGACTTTGAAATGGTCGAAGGTCTGAAAACCAATCAAAGAGAGGTAGTTGAGTATATTTATCATGATTTTTTTTCGAAAGCCAGGGGTTTGCTACAAAAGATGGGTGCCAAAGAAGAAGAGGTAGAAGACATTTTTCAGGAAGGGATGGTAGCCCTTTGGAAAAATATTCAACAACAGACTTACGAATTAAATAGCAACGTAAAATTGAGTAGTTATTTTCTTGAAATTTGCAAACGTCGATGGTGGGAAAAAATAAGAAATCAAAAAAAGCAAATCAACATTTCAATTGATGAGGTAGAAGTATCAAATACGGATCCAAATGTCCTTGATCAATGGTTGAAGCAAGAGGAGCAAGATCAATTCCAGCGCCTTTACAGAACATTGGGAGAACGGTGTCAGGATATTCTTCGCCGTTTTTATTATGAAAAAGAAAGTATGAAACAAATCGCCCTGGCCTTTTCTCTTACGGAACCTTCTGCACGCAATGAAAAATATCGTTGTATGCAACGCCTTAAGACCATCTTCCAATCTCAAAATCAGTGAGCAATGGACGAAAAGCAAACGGAAATAATGGAGGCTTATTTACAAGGAAAGCTTTCTGCAACAGAAAAAGAAGCTTTTGAAAGCCAATTGGAGCAGGATCAGGACCTTCGGGCGGCCCTCCAAAACCACCAACGGATGATGAACGCCATCCGAGAAACGGAATTTCGAAAGGTACTCAAGGAGATCCAACAGCAAAAAGAAGAAAAACAAGGTCCTAAGATCAGAAGAACAAACCCAATGTTAATTGGTATTGCAGCAAGTGTATTGCTTTTAATTGGTGCTTTTTGGGTTTTTATGCCTAACCAAAACCAAAAATTGAATCGCCAATTGGCTACCGTGGCCCTTGACCCAGGGCTTCCTACTTCTTTATCAGCTACAACAAACCCTGATTTTGCCGAAGGCATGAATGCCTTTAAAAGAGAAGATTATGAAACTGCAAGAAATTTGTGGCAGCCTTTGTTAATCGAATCTCCTACAAATGATACACTCCTTTTTTATATGGCACAAATTGAATTGGAAGCAACTAATAATGGATCTGCTCAGGAGAAATTTCGACAACTACTAAATCAATCTGGTTCTATTTTTTTTGAGAAAGCTCATTGGTATTTGGCTGTGGCCTTATTACGGGAGGGTAAAATAGAAGAGGCCACTAAGCTACTGAGAGAAGTCCAACAAAAAGAAGGTGTGAGGTCTGATGAGGCAGAAGAACTTTTAAAATATATTAAATGAATTTTCCTTCTCTAAGTACTTCCTGTTAGTCATATATATTGCATAGCCCAAATTCACAGCCTAACAAATTTCCAAAAATAACAACTGTCAAGTTGTCTGAATGAATTTGCCTTTCTAAATTGCAACAGAGTCGCAACAAAACCTTATATAGAAATGTGGGAAAAGTGTGTCCTTTACCTGCTTGCTTTTTGTTTTCTTTTTTCCTGCCTAAGGCAAAAAGAAAATTTATCCGAACAAAAAGATGACCTTACTACCATCGATTCTACAGAAGATTTCTTCGAGCACAAAGTAGTCCCTCAACATGCCAAGCATTTTACAGTGAGTTATCATGGAAATTACAAAGTCATTAAAACCGATGCTACTTTTTACCTTGGAAATGAAGAAACAGAAGGAAAACAAAAAAACGATGTTGCGGTTTTGGTGCAAAAAGGCACTACGCCTCCTCCTCTTGAAGGTCCCTTAGAAAATGCAGAGATCCTGTTCATTCCTGTCGAAACAGTAGCACTAAACGAACATCATGCGGAGTGTTTTTTGCGAGAACTGGGATTAGAAAATCGTATTAATGTCATAGGCGGTCCTTATTCATATAATTCTGAAATGAGAGATAAAGCCTTTTCAGGCGAAATAGGTCAAATAGGCTATAGCTGGCATAGTGCTCCAAATATTGAAGTGCTACTTGAAAGAAAACCAGAACTATTTATTAATACCCTCGGAAGCATGGATCACAGTCCGGGTCTGGAAAAATGTAGACAATTAGGTATACCTACAGCTACTGCATTTGATTGGGCAGAAGAAGAATATCTTGGCCGAGCAGAGTGGATCAAATTCTATTCCTTATTCTTCAATGCTGAGCAAGAAGCCAATCGTGTATTTCAGGATATTCAACAGCGAATCGAGACCTTAAAAGTAATGACGGCAAATGTCCCTGATAAGCCTAAGGCAATGTGGGGCTTTTACATCGGTAAGCAAAGGTGGTACATGCAACTAACCAGTTACTCAGGGCAGTATATGAGAGATGCAGGACTGGAGAATATTTTACTGCCCAATACCAAACCCAATGCTAATGGTGCACAAACTCTATCCACGGAAGAATTACTGCTCAAAGGGAAAGAAGCCGAACATTGGATCATCGGGGACATCCATGCAGGAAATCTGCCAAAAGATAATCTAATGACTTCTTTTGATGCCTGGAGAACTGGACAGCTCTATCACAATATGAAAAGAGCCAACCTAAAAGCCAATACCTCCGATTGGGATGCTCAAGCGATCGTGCGTCCCGACAGTGTATTAGCAGACTTGATTAAATTGGTGTATCCGGATCTTCTGCCGGGATATGTGCCTGTTTTTTTGGGACACTATGATAAAAGTTTAGATTCAGATCAAGTTGAGTGATGAATCATCACCCAAATTAGTTCTATTATTGATCGAAAGATAGTTCCCACCATGTAAACCCAAATTGGTTCTCTTGGTGGTTTTGAATAGTTGTAGCCATTCCAAAATTGCCATTAGATAATGGGATAATTGGAAAGTATTCCCCTCCAGTAGATAAGCTGGGTTTTTCAAAAGCAAATCTTGACCAAATATTCAATTCCATTTCGTCCAATTTGTAGATTTCGAGATTGTCTTCTTCTAAGTCGACAACAGCTGCATGATGTCTTATATTTTCACCAAACCCTGAAACCCATGTGCATAAAATTTGGGTTCCACTAAGCACCATATAGGGGTAATAAATAGTGTCTTCATTTTGCTCAATTAAATATTCCTTCCAATTTCCGCCTCTCCCCTGATCCTCAGCTATTCCTAGTTTTAGTTCATTCCCTTCACTCCAAAGGGAATAGAGCTTGCCTTTCTCATCAAAAGCTATCGGTTCTACCCATCTCGGAACTCCTGAAAAATCCTGGTTCCATATTCTTTCTCCTGGTAAATTCACATCAATCCAGGACGATCCATTATCAGTACTAAGTCTAAGGAGGTCTATCCCTTCATCCATTTTATTTCCAGAAGCCGATAGTGGAGCTATTCGAGCTGCCAATTGCCCATCATAGCCACTTGCCAGGAAACTAGAACCGCCCTTGGGGTAAATATCATCTTGGCGTACCCAACTTTTGCCTTTATCATTACTCATTGAATGATGAACTCCATTCCCATCATTCCAAATTATATGTAGGTTCCCATTTGCAGTTGATCTTATCCAGGGCCGATCATCATAATCACCTTCGGATATTTTTTGCCATTCCCAAGTCTTTCCAACATCTCGACTTACCCCAATGGTTATTTGTTCTCCCTTCATAACAGTGGAAGCAAGATCTTCTTCGTTTTCTGGAAATTTTGTAAAGGTCATACCCAGTAAATAGATATTACCATCATCATCAATAAATAGATCAACATCTGAGTTACCCTGAGCTCCATCTTCATAATTGCCAACATTTACGGATTCCCAAGTCATTCCACGATCTGTACTTTTCCAAAGTTGTGGAATATCACCTTCATTTTTATATCCTGTCAGGAATAAATCTCCACTGGCGTGTTCTACTATCATAGGTTCTCGGGCAAGGGAGGAAATATGATCCACTTTATTCTTTATGGTGAGTTTTGTTATTTGGTTATTTCTTTCGCTACATGCAAAGGTTGTTGCATAAACTATGATCAATAACAAAAGTGAGGTTGGATTTATCTTCATTATCTTCTTTTTGATGCAAAATTAATGTATCTAGATAAAGGATTTGGTTTAATAGCTCTATCCTCAAAACTCTTATTAAAAAATAAGTTTGATTCGTCTTTCTCAAAACTAATAAATCCAATCATACTTATAAATCTATTCATTTACGCATTTGCAAATTCTAATCCCATCCTTACAATAGGCTCACCAATTCCTCTATTAAACCATCATGATTTGGATCCTTTGCATTAGGGGAATAAATATTTCCTGATTCATCTAAAATAAAATAATGGGGAATACCTCCTATGGAAAGCCTTTCATATAATTCGCTCCTTTGAACATCATTTAATAAGTAGTGATGTCCTTCAAGTTTATGTTGCTTAAGGATCTTTTTCCATAAATCTTCTCTACTTGATACCGCTAAATAAACAAACTCTATATTCTTTCCTGATAGTTCTTTTTTCAGGCCTGGCATAAATCTAAAGTTTGAAATACAAGGCCCGCACCAGGTGGCCATCCTTATTGGGCAAGGTCTTGGTATCGCAAGCAAATCGCTCTAAATATCCAAAAAACTCAGCTTCTGAGAAAAGTCAGTCACCATATAGCTGGCCGGTTAAAACAGCGGTTTGAGAAGGATCGGTTTTTTCTTGAATACAACTATAAAAAATAAAAATTACGATAACTGTGAACAGGCTTAGTTTTTTCATAATCTAACATAGAGTTTTCTAAAAAATATAGATTTATTTTTAAGTCTTCATGTCGCTCCTCTGGAGCTTTTATTGTTTTTCCTTTCAATTAGCTTACAACATCTGGCTCTTCCCATGCGGGCCGTATGGCCAGAGCCTTTACCTTTGCACATTTGCACATTTGCAAATCTACAAATCAATTAATAGTGTCTGGCAAAAAAGGCTTAACAGGAGTTGTATCTTCGAGCACTTTTTTTTCGGGAGCAATTGGTTTAAGAGGTATGGGAGGGCGATCTAAGGTATCATTGGCCAGTTTAGCTTCCACAAAAAGAATGGAATCAACTAATCTGTTGGCTTCTCTTAAAAGGCCATCCCGACAGCGATTTTCACGAATGCTTTTATAGTTAGCAATTCTTTCTTCCAAGGCCTTATTCATCAGATCTTTGGCAATAGCAGCCCTATCAACCTCCGGCTCACAGGCTGTGCCGAGAAATAAAAGGAATAAAAAGGCCCCAACTGTAAGCAGGGTAGCAGCATTAAATCTTTTTATGTTTAAAGATTCTAAATTTATTATGCGGACAAGACATTTCATTCTTGTGGAGGATTAACTTGTTGTTTGGTTTTCAATAGACGATCACGAATCTTTATCTCTTCTGCTTTCCTCAATTCCAATATAGAATCAACAGCGGCTTGCATTTCCGTTTCCATCATTACTTCACACAGGCTGTCGGTTTCTGCTCTTAAGCCTGCAACCACTCTAGAGAACAAGGTATCAACCTGAGTGCGTTGTGCACGGGTTAAGCTTACAGGTGGAGGTTCTGTACAAGATTCAAGAGAAAAAGTAATACTTAGAAGGCCTATAAAAAAGGCATTTTTAAAAAGAGTTGAGGTATTCATCAGTCCAGATTGATGATCTTTTTGCGCAATTCGAAATTTTTTCCAAGATATACTTTTCGAACCATTTCATCGGCTGCTAGTTCCTCAGCGGTTCCTGTTTTTAGAATGCTCCCCTCAAACATTAAGTAAGCACGATCGGTAATGGAAAGGGTTTCCTGAACATTGTGATCAGTAATTAGAATACCAATATTTTTGACTTTTAACTTAGCTACAATCGATTGGATGTCTTCTACAGCAATAGGATCAATACCCGCAAAAGGTTCATCCAGCAAAATAAAACGAGGAGAAGTAGCCAGGGCACGAGCAATTTCCGTCCGGCGTCTTTCACCTCCAGACAAAGTATCTCCACGGCTCTTTCGAACCTTTTGAAGTCCAAATTCATCAATTAATTCTTCCAGGCGTTCTTTTTGTTCTTTTTTACTCAATTTGGTCATCTCCAAAACGGCAGCCACATTATCTTCTACACTTAATTTGCGAAACACGGAAGGCTCCTGAGGAAGGTAACCGATCCCTTTTTGAGCTCGTTTATACATTGGTAACTCAGTGATGTCTTCATCATTTAGGAATACCCTTCCTTCATTAGGCTTAATAAAGCCGACTGTCATATAAAAAGTAGTCGTTTTGCCAGCCCCATTAGGTCCAAGAAGGCCAACGATTTCTCCCTGTTTAACATTTAAGGACACACCTCTTACCACTTCGCGTTTGCCATAAATCTTAACCAGTTCTTTCGACTGTAATATCATTTGTGGGTTCTCTGTCATCCAATCTTAATTCAAATTAATCAACATAGATTATTTTATGTAAAAACCTGAAGCCCAATGTTAGTTCAAAAGTCAAGTTAGAAATTGATCTTTCTGGTATAGAGGTGGTGGTTTCAACCGCCCATGGGCTTGGATTAATAATATTATCGATCCGAGGTTGATTATATTGTTTAGAAAAGTCAGGATTAACAGTAAATTCAACAATTAAGCCCACTAATTCTGAAAATGGAAATTCTAATCCTCCACCCACAGATACTCCGTAATTAAATTTGTTGACAAAATCATCAAAGGGGTAGAATATACCATATGGGTCAGTTTCATCCACTCCATCTGGTCGCAATTTTGTACTGATGGTATAATCAGCTCTAACTCCAAAAGAATAATACCAATTGGTTTCGCTAAGTCCAAGATCAAATTTTTGTTTGGCTCCAAGGGTAAGCGTTAGATTTCTGAATTCAAAAGGAATACTTCGTCCTCCAAAGGTTCGGACGGATCCATCAGGCAAGGTAAAAGTCTGGCGGAAAAAACGAAGGGCACTTCCTTTAATATTATACCCCCCTTGAGCAAATAAGCCCCACGGTTCTTCTTCTTGAGCTGATTCAATAAATAACAAGCCATGATATCGATATAAAGGTTCGCGATTTGAGAAGCTGTTATCCCATCTTTGAATGCCCAAGGTAAATCCCCCTTTTACACCAAAAGCATAGCTTTGAGCATTTAGATTAAGACTTGCTAACACACTACATAAAAAGGTAAACAAAAGAATATTCCTCAGCATAATCTGTATTTTTTTCAATTCACTGAGGCAAAGGTAAGCTTATTTATAGTAGAAAGTAAAAAGTAGAAGGTAGAAAGACACAATGCTTCCTACCTTCTATTTATACTTACTGGTAAAGGGCAGAAAGACTCATCCTTCTACTTTCTACCTTCTACTTTTTACTAAGGTCTAGGCTTTATTCATCAATACCAACTGCTTAGTAACCACTTTTTCTTCCTGCTGGATGGAAAGTAAAAGAGTACCAGGAGTAGCAGTGCGTAAGTTGAGTTCTTTCTTATAAATACCATCAAAGTTGTTGATCTGTTCCTTATAAATCACCTTTCCAGATGCATCGATAACACGTAAGGTAGTAGGTACCGGCTCAGCCTGGAATTCAATAGTGATATCTCCTAATGAAGGATTAGGATATGCCTGCCAACGCTGTAACTCAAGAGTAGGCATCTCACGAGGCTGATCAATCAGTGATCTAGGAGCTTCTGTTGGTTCTGCTGGTACTAGAGAAGGTGCTACTTCTACAGGAACAAGTGGCTGATCAGCTATCTCCTCAACAACCTCATCAGCAACGTCTTCATTCAATTGCTCAGGGCAAGACTTAAAGCGAGCCTGGATATCAATTAAATTACCTCCTCTGTTAACCAATAATGTAAATTCTTCACCTGGCTCATGCTTATCACGCTCATAGCGCAATTGGCTACCGGTAGCCACTTCAACTCCATCAAGAGCCAAAATTCGATCACCTGCATTTACCCCATAGGTTTCAGCAGCTGTATTGCCAATGATGCTGGTAACCCGAACGCCTTCCTCTCTCATATTATCTGTAGTATAAACTCCGATAAACACTGGGCACGGATTATAATCTTCATTATAAACATAACGAGTGTATTCTTTTTCACCTAAAGTAACGTTTAAAGTCATTGGCTGGCCATCGCGAAGGATTTCCAGAGTTACTTGATCATTTGGCTGGTATCTTGCTAAAACGCCAGTTAAACCACCACTACCATCAGTAGGATTGTTACTAATTGATAAAACGATATCACCACGTTCTAGTCCTCCTGCTTCAGCTCCAGAGCCTTCAACAACACGATTAGCTCGGAAACCTTTGTCGCCTGCATGGTCTCCCGCTACTACCCCTAAGAAAGCTTTCACAGCTCTTTCCGGAACCAATCTGCGCTCTCCATCATCTCTATGACGGTAGGTGTAATTGCCGCGGTTGATGCGAATTTCACGCAGTTGGCCCATTTCCTTTTCTAGTTTTTTCATTTTCTCAGCATCTAAGCCACGAATCTTCATTTCGCTGAGTTTTCCTTCCAAATCCTTCATTTTCAGGTGTAATTCTTCGCCTTCAAGGCCATTTACGCTGCCTTCACGGATGTAAATGACCGTATTTTCGTCGGGGTTAACGGCCTTTTCAATTTTGCTGATGCTACCATCTTTGTTCTTCTTGATGATAATCACCTTTTTTTCGGAATCCTGCGCCATTAGGGATCCACCTAAAATTAGCGCAAAGGCTAATAGTAGAACATTTTTCATAACTCTCTTTTGTGTTGAAAAGTAATTTATTTGTATGTCACCCTTAATGACAAAAGATTAAGAAAACCGTTGCATCATCATACGACTTTTTTCGTAGTGACATAAAATATCTGGCTGGAGCTAGATATTTTATGTGTTTTTTGGGCCTATGTGCAGCCATAGGTCAGGTTATTTTAGCCACTTTGCGGCTATCTGCTTATTTGCACAGAGGAATATTTCTAGCTCAGGAAATCATAGCATCTAAAACTAGATCTTTAATTTTTTTCAACATATGTTTCCGCTTGAATATAGTCATAAATGGCTTGAAGCTCCTCTTTGCTAAGATTCTGAAAAGGGGGCATAACTGAAAAAGCCCATTCATTCCATAGTTCCAAAGCAATAGAGTCTTTTTCAACAATCATTTTTTGGCTATTTTGAGTAAACTCATATAACCACTTCCTGTCTCGTTTTGTAGTTATCCCTGATAAAGATGGCCCAGTTGATTTTTTATCTAATTCAACAGAATGACAAGGGGCACAATGTCGATCAAATAACTTTTGCCCTTTCTGATATAATTCATCATCCAAATAAACAGTGTCTGTGGTAACTGCAATTATTTCATCTCCTTCATAAGCATAACTTGTAGAGATAATAAAAATATGTCTCTTTTCTGGATGTGGAGCTTCACCAATTTTTTGTTGCAAAATCCATCCTGTAACAATTACAATGAATAGAGTAATCATTATAATCAAAAAAGGATTAACAATTGCCCCTAGTTTTTTAATAGTCAGTTTTTGTTTAATCTTCAACCAATTGGAAGAATCCGGTTTTCTATTAAATCCAGATAATACTTCCTGAATTTCTTCTTCAAATGAATTCCCCATCATTTCATGGATTTATGATTTTGAAATGCAGTTTTAATCGCTTTTCTTGCTCGAAAATATTGAGATCGTGAAGTACTTTCTGAGATGTTTAAAAGAGCAGCTATTTCTTTGTGGGAATATCCCTCGATGGCATATAAATTGAAAACAGTTTGATAGCCAGAAGGAAGTTGTTGGATTAATTCAATTAACTCTTCAGCTAATTCACTCGAATTATTTACTACTACTTGAGCGTTTTGTAACTCTTTCAGATCAATATTCTTATCGAACTTTAATTGCTTTTTTCTAAGCAAGCTAAGAATCCTATTAATAACGACACGCTTCAGCCAATTAAGTATTGGCCCTTCCTCTTTATATTGTGAAAGTGATTGGAATATATTAATGAATCCCTCCTGGAGAAAATCATTGGCTTCGGCCTCTGATTTGGCATATCTTAGGCAAAGTCCAAATAGTGGAGTCTTGTATTTTTCGTAAAAAAGAAACTGGGCCTTGCTATTCTGCCTGATGCATTTTTTAATTAGCTGCCTTTCATTATCTGTTATGTTCATCAGCCTAGTATTTCCTCTAAAGGCGTCTAATCACTGGAAAATGCTGCGTCAAGTGAGAAAAATTTACACATTTTCTAATCTGCCCATTTACACATCAGAATATCACAGCATATAACCCATCGTAGATTCAAATATAGCTTTTTTTATGCCTACGGCTGCGCCATAGGCCATAATATTTCGCCGCTATGCGGCTTCTCTAATGCATCAAGTGAAAAAATCTGCATATTTGCTCATTCGCACATTTACACATCAGAATATCACAGCATTAGAAAATCACAGAATCAAAAAACTACCAACTTACTCCTGCGCCGCCGCCGCCAGAAGAGCCGCCGCCCCAGCTGGAACCGCCGCCGCCACCACTAAAGCCTCCCCCTCCGCCGGAAGAAGAACTTCTGGTTTTGCGTGGAATAGTCCTGTAACTTACCTTGCGATAATTACAGTGTTTACATCGATGAATAACCTCTTGTTTGCCCGTAGAGGAATAGGTAGCATGACGAACAGTGCGCGTTCGGGAATGGTGGTAGGTAATAAAACCACATTCAGGGCACCTTTTATATTTACTGAACCTGGCAGCATATCTTAATATCAAAATATCATCATGATCATCTGTTACCCAGACATCATAATCTACTGAACCAATTTCTTCTTCCATGATTTGGCCTTCTGTAAGAAATTGATCGTCTTCCTCTTCATTAAGCTTATGCATGGGTTTGCCATTAAGGGCGCTAAAACGCGGGGCGTTCCGAAATTTGTTCATCATCCTTTTAATGAAGAAGTAGATGAGAATATAGGGAACCGGCAACAAAAATATCAGCCACAAGAAAGAAGATTTCCGAATAGATAAATATTTATCATACATCTCTTCCTTACTTCGCATTACAGCTATGACCCTCATCATAATAATCACTCCAACAATGAGGCTGATTAAAAGATATATGGCTAAAAAGGCAGGGACACCAGTTCTTTCCTGAAAAGATCTTCTTCCTCTAGAAGTCACCTCTTCCGCAACATTGGGGTCTTCAAGAGATTCTTTAAACTTTTGCACCGTAGCCACCAAACCTTCTCCGTAGCGACCTTCTTTAAAATAAGGTACCAATACCTGCATCCCAATTCGGTAGCATATGATATCAGGAAGTACTCCTTCCAGTCCATAGCCCGTCTCAAATTCGGTACGCCGCTGGTTCATTACGGTAAAAATGAGGAGCCCATTATCATTGTCTGCCTGTCCAATACCCCAGTGGTTAAATAATTGATGAGCAAAATCCTTAGGGTTTTCTTCTCCAATAGAATTGACGATGACTACTGCAATTTGAACCGTATTATTCGATTCTAAATCTGCTAATAAGCTATTCAGACGGTTGACATCAGATTGGGAAATAACATTGTCAGGATTGCTAACATATCCTGAACCTCCGTTTTTTGGGTTGGGTACCGTATTATATTTGTAGGCGGTTTGGCCAAACCCCTGAAAACAAATACAAATAATCAGAAGTAGAAATGAAGGAATAAAAATTTTATTTTTTTTCATTTGCTTATTGATGGCTATTGGAGAATTATGAAGGTAATAACTTTTATGGGGAATTCTATCTCATTTTTTAGTGGCTACCCATTTTTTTTTGAAACTTTGTTCTTGCACAGATCAAAAAAAAACTCTAAACATGTCTCGTTTTGTATTCATACTGCTAATAACAGCTTTTTCCTTATTTTTTAATGAGAAAATGCAGGCCCAGAATCGGAATTTTTCTGACGCTACTCGAATTAGCATGCTTGTATCTTCTCCTGGTAATGAATTGTATAGTGCATTTGGCCATAGTGCAATAAGAGTTACCGATAGTATCCGTGGTCTTGACTGGGTATTTAATTATGGAGTTTTTGATTTTGACACCCCTAATTTTTATTCCAAATTTGTAAGAGGAAAACTTTTATATAAGCTTGCCATCCAAGAATATCAGAGTTATTGGGCAAGCTATGATGGCTCACAACAATTGGTTACTGAACAGGTTTTCCAGCTTGACACTCTTCAAAAGAGAGAATTTCTGGCCTTTCTAATGGAAAATTATAAGCCGGAAAATCGATTATACCTCTACGATTTTTTCTATGACAATTGTGCTACCCGAATCAGGGATATCATCGAAGTAATTGGAGAGAAGGAAGTAATCATTCCGGAAGAAGAAAATAATCCTCCTACCTTCAGAGATTTGCTACATGATTATGTAGGAAAGCGATATTGGACCAGTTACGGTATTGATATTATCCTGGGATTGGAAGCCGATAAAAAAGCTGGATTAAGAGAACAGATGTTTTTGCCGGAATACCTTTCAGAAAATCTTGCCCAATATAGATTCCCAAGTTCACAAAATGCAAGTGTATTTGGTAATACCGTGGTTTTAAAAGAAAAAGGTGCAGAGCCTCCTCTCTTATCCTGGTTCCTACGTCCAGGTTTTGTAATGGGAATGATTTGCCTGATTATTCTGCTGGGAAGTATCTTTTTGCAAAAAAGAGGGAAACAATTGGTATTGGATAGGTTTTTATTTATCCTCCTGGGTTTAGGGGGGCTTTTTATTACATTTATGTGGTTTGGAACCGATCATATTGCCACCCAACGCAACCTTAATTTACTTTGGTTGAATCCCTTATACTTTGTATTTGCATTCTACCTGTCGAAGCCTAAAAACAAAGTTTATAGCATCCTTCGTTGGATATTATTGATAGGAAATCTGGCCATTTTAATTAATTTATTATGGTGGCCGCAATATGTGCATCCTGCTTTTTTGCCAATAATAGGTTTAGTTGTGTATAGATTGGTGAGATCTTAGTTCCGAGTTCCGAGTTCCGAGTTCCGAGTTCCGAGTTCCGAGTTTAAGGAACTGTTTTATTGAAAGTATAGTTGCTTATTTGAGCTTTTTTTTCACGCTGATTCCGCCAATTCCGCTTAGAGTTATCTGCTAAATTGGCGAAATCCCTGACTGCCGGCAGGCAGTTGCATGAAAAAAATGTCACAAATTATATAATTAATCTAATCAGCAAATAAACTACCCATTTACTAATTTATATGTCTATAAATTAATATATCATATCATCATGAGACAGGAGCATCAAACAATTTTCCCAACTACCATTTTTTACATCAAAGAATCATACCATCACACGATTGCAGTATCAAACAATTTGCACATCTACTAATTTGCACATCTTCACAACCACATATCTTCTCATCAAAAATTAAGCCTTCCTCCATTTTTACAAAAAATATAGAATGCCTCCTATAGTGTTTGTTATATTTGTTAAGCAACCTTATTCATTAACCTAATAAAAGTGCGTTATGAAGGCTAGGATTACCATATTCATATGCAGTCTCCTCTTATGCATCCCATTGCTTATGGAAGCACAGGAATCGATTACTTATCAAACACCCTCAAAAGAAATTGCAGACCTCGTTGATGCTCCACCTCCACCTGCGGTGAGCATTAATGCTACAAAGGACTGGATGTTATTGATGCAACAACCAGGATACCCGTCTATTGAAGAATTAGCACAACCCGAACTTAGACTAGGTGGTTTGAGAATGAACCCACGAACCAATGGTCGGAGTCGAGGAAGAAGTTATAATGGCCTTAGTTTGAAGAATATTAAATCCGGTAAAGATTTTGAAGTAACAGGCTTGCCTGAAAAAGCTCGGATCGAGAATGTATCCTGGGCACCCAATGGCCAGCACATTGCTTTCACCATTACTCGTAATGATGCCATTGAATTATGGCATTTAGATGTAAAAACGCAAGAAGCTAAGCAGCTAACCAAAGGAATAATCAATAACATCATTGGCTCCGCTTTTCAGTGGATGCCCAATAGTAGTCAGATTATTGTTAAAGCAATTGATGAAAACAGAGGAGAATTCCCTGAGCAACCAAATGTTCCTTCAGGACCAATTGTACAGCAGTCTTCCGGCAAAGCGACTACCTTACGTACCTATCAGGATTTGCTAAAAAATCCTTACGATGAATCTTTATTTGAATACTATACTTCCGCTCAGCTTCATATGATAGAGGTAGAGTCTGGTGAAATGAAAAAGTTTGGGCAGGCGGGAATTATTCGCAGCTTCAGCACCTCTCCTGATGGGAAATATGTGATGGTAAGTACCATTCGAAAGCCCTTTTCCTATTTGGTTACATTCCGCAATTTTCCCACTACTTTTGATATATTAGATACCAGGGGGAATGCGGTACAAAGAGTTGCCGACCTTCCTTTAATTGATAAATTGCCGAAGGGTTTTGGAGCAGTGAGACAGGGGCCTCGAAGCATTTCCTGGCGCGCAGACAAACCATCCACCCTTTATTGGGTAGAAGCTCAGGATGGAGGAGATCCTAAAATGAAAACGGATGTTCGCGATCGGCTTTTTTACCTGGATGCCCCTTTTAATGGGGAAAAGGTAGCAAGCATTCCTTTTAAGTTAAGATATAGTGGAATTAGTTGGTCCAATGATCAATTAGCTATTGCCTACGAATACTGGTGGCCGTCTCGGCATCTAATTACCAGTAAGTTTACTCCAGGAGAAAAAGATTCAAAAGAGGTTCTGTTTGACTATTCCACTGAAAATCGATATGAGAATCCCGGAAACTTTGCCACCACTCGTAATGAATATGGGCGTAATGTCTTGTTGACAAGTGAAGATGGTCAGCATCTGTTTTTAACAGGCCAGGGTTCTTCCCCTAAGGGAGACAGACCATTTTTGCGGGAATTCGATCTTAACACTAAAGAGACCAAGGAACACTGGCGTTCTTCCGCCCCATTTTATGAAATTCCGGTTACCATCCTGGATGCAGATAAATCTTTGATTGTTACCAGAAGAGAATCTAAAAAAGAAACTCCTAATTATTTTGTTCGAAATTGGAAAAATGGCAAGGTAACTGAGCTGACCAATTTTGATCATCCCTATCCAGGATTAGCAGGAGTAGAGAAACAGGTGGTAAAATATAAAAGAAAAGATGGCCTAGACCTACAAGGTGATCTATACCTTCCTAAAGGATATAAACCTGGACAAGATGACCCTCTTCCAGTGATTATGTGGGCTTATCCCAGAGAATATAAAAGTGCTTCCGATGCTGCACAGGTATCTGGTTCTCCAAATGCTTTTCTGCGTTTAAGCTGGGGAAGCCCTATATATTGGGTTGCTAAAGGATATGCTGTATTAAACAATGCTTCCATGCCTATCGTGGGTGAAGGTGATGATGAGCCCAATGATTCTTTCAGAGAGCAATTAGTAGCCAATGCAGAGGCGGCAATTGATAAGTTGGTAGATATGAAAGTAGCGGATAGGGGTAAGATTGCCATTGGAGGGCATTCTTATGGTGCTTTTATGACCGCTAATTTATTAGCTCATTCAGATCTTTTCGCGGCTGGTATCGCACGCAGTGGTGCCTATAACCGTACATTGACCCCATTTGGATTTCAACGTGAGGAAAGAACTTATTGGGATGCCCCCGAAATTTATTACACCATGTCTCCCTTTATGCATGCTGATAAGATTAATGAGCCCATGCTTATGATTCACGGAGAAGCAGACAATAACAGTGGAACCTTTCCATTACAAAGTAAACGCATGTACTCCGCCATTAATGGTTTGGGAGGAATTGCAAGATTGGTGATGTTACCTCATGAGAGCCATGGGTATCGAGCCAGAGAATCTGTTTTACATATGTTTTGGGAGATGGATCAGTGGCTGGAAACCTACGTGAAGAATAGAAAGGCAGTGCCATAAAAATTTAAATGTGCTCGGCCTGGGCCGAGCACATTTAAATTAGTCATATATAACCAGTGTCACTTCCGCATTCTTAAACCTTGGCATGCACATTCCCACATCCGCTCCAATATAAGTTGGGTCACAGATAACATAGCGTTTACCCTGGTGATCCAGAAAATCACCACCAATATTTTCATTAAAGCGAACCGCAGTAGCCAGGTGATTTGGGAAAATTAGGCCAATAACCTCTAAGCCAAGCATATTACGAACTAGAGTACTAAACAAAGCCGAACGATCTTCACAATCAGAATAAGGAAAATGGAATAGTTCTTCTGGGTAGAGATATTTTTCCACACCAAATTGATCCTGGTCTGTTTTATAAGCAAAAGCTTTTTGGACGAAACGAAGTATAATATTTACTTTTTCTCTTTCGGATTTTCCTTGCAATAGTGGCAGTAATGCTCTGCTAATAGACGCATATGCCGGTTCACTAAGGGGCGAAGATAGAGTCACTTCAAAATCAACATGCGGCATATCCTGATAAAATTCTACAAGAGTAGGATTATAATTTACACTAATTTGATGAACCTGATAATTGTATTCAAAGCTCAGTCTTTTATTCAGGGTCTTATTACTAAGTCTGAGTGGCTTTTTAAAGGTAAAATCAACTAAGCGAGTGCTATTACCATATTGTCCTTTATAAGTAATAATAGACTGATTTCTATCTAAGTTTCTGCCAAAAGGAAAAATATAGAAATTATTTCCCTCAATAGTAAGATAAGGCTTTTCAAACACCTGCTGATAGCTGGGTAATAATAAGAAGATCGAATTATTGGTATACCCCATTTTAGCCTGATATCCACTTTTATTCAAAATGAAACAGGTAAAAATAACTTGCTGATCAATATTATTTGGAAAAATATTGGCCGCTACAGAACGCGCTAGTTGGATATATCCCCAGTCATTAAGTTGTTTGGCATCAGCTATAATATTGACTTCCCGATACAATTGATTGAAATGTCGAGCTTTAGCCAATTGTTCCCAGGCCTGAGGAATACCATCCCCATAAGGCCTCGATAATTGATAGCGATAAGCTGGGTCGTATGAAAACTGGATATTAGAAGAGTAAAAGGAACTGGACATGGTTTGTGGTTGATTCATCATATCCGATAGCTTCTCCTCTGTACTTCGGTCCGGCTCTGGTAGTTCTTTTTTCCGTTCTGGCAAGGGAGGTACTTCTGGTTCGGGGTCAATCCTTCGTGGGTTTTGACCTATATTGTCAGAATTATTGTCTTTAGCATTTTCAGGAGCAGTGGGCTGCTCGGTGGGTTTATTAGGTCTCAATGGTGATTCCTGTCCTGGAGCAACTCGAAATTGCTCCCAACTATTTCGAAGAAATCGAGCAAAATCAGCATCAATACTATCTCTAAAAGATTGAATATTCCCCTCAATCTCCTTGACGAAATCATCAAACTTTTTTTTCATATCTCGGTCGGGGTCCTGTGCATGTAAAGGATTACAAAGAGCTCCCAGGCATAAAATCAGGGCTCCCGCCAAGCTTATTTTTTTAATGTATAGAGAGATTTTCATTGGCTAATGGTTGATAGTTGATAGTTGTTAGTGGATAGTTCCCTATCCACTAACAACTATTAACTAAAATTTAATTTTTATTAATAGTTACCACCGTATTTTTCACTGCTAAATCTTCATAAGCTGCCCGTTGACGGCCCAACCATTTCTGGAAATCTTCGATAGAAAGTTGCTTTGGTAGTTCATAATGATCACTCTCTGGATTATCTTCATTTAGAATAGGTTTGGAAAAATCATTTGGAGAAAAAATGACAATAAGTAAGACGGTCTCCATATTTTTTTCCGTAAACATAAAATAATCAGGAGCATTATTATCGCTAAACAAAACATATTCCGCATCTGCCTCTACCGGCTTGGAACTTCCTTCCATGCCATCATAAGGAAGAAGGCATTGGACTTGATCTTCCATCATCAAATAGGCTGCCACAAAGCCTTTTACCGGGCTTCTGAAATAGACGAAAAAATCTTCATCATTTAAAAAAGCCGAAGTTTTACATCTTTTATCGGGGCAATCTAATGGTTCTGCAATGAAATAGATAGGTGGTTTGGTTATAGCTTTGGCCCGGCCTTTAACCGAACAACGCATCCATACATTATTTTTTGAATCAAAAACCTTCTGGCATGTTTCAGAGGTAGTAGATACCCAAGATCCTTTTACATAGGATTCTGAAACAGAGGTTATTTCTCCCGACTGTTCGTCAATGGTCATAACATTACCTTGGTAAATATCTCTTCCAAAAACATCTTCCAATGCTTTCTCTTTGGCCTTAATCAAGGCCAGGTATTGAGCTTCTTCCAGGGTCATGCCATCTTCAATTTCGATCTGCTCTGTTGCTTCCACTTTTACAGTTTTTACTTTTTGAGCCTGTGATGGCAGGCAAATAGAAAAAGTAAAAAGAAAAGAGAGGAAAGCTATGCTTATATTTCTCATATGCGTTTTTTATCGGAGAAGGAAAGACATCTCAGAATTAAACATAAATTTTCATTGGTTAAAATCGTGGGCCGGGGAAAACAAAAAATATTATCCGGTTGAAATATAGTAGAAGCACATTGATAAAAAACAATCTACTTCTACTTTAATTCAACCTTAGAAGCTGTTAAAACTTAATACTTCTGTTAATATGAGGCTGTTTTCCAGCTATATTTCGTTCCCAAAATACTCATTTAGCGCTGCTAAACTCCGTTTTTGGGGCCTCATCTAGCAGAAAAACAACTCTCATATTATTCAAAAAACTAAATTTTAACAGCTTCTTAGTTTTAAATTATTTTGGTTTCTTCGATGAGAAGAATCTTGGTTTAAGAAGGAGAAATAGTTTTCTATTTCCCATTCGTTTTATCCAAATTCAAAAGATTATCCAGCTTTTTGTGGAGGTCTTCTGATTTTTTTCTCAATTCATCACGAATGGTTTCTTTGGTCATTTCTAAAGCCAAATCCTGGTTATAAGCAATTCTAACTAGTGCTTCTACATTTTTGCCCATATCCTTATAAGCTTCAAAAAGAACAATTACTCTACCTAGTTTTTGAGTGATGATATTTTTGGCCGCTGTTACGGTTTCGGTAATAGAGGCAGCCTCTTCCTGAGTCAATTGCTCATTAGCAATACTTTGTTCGGTAAGTGCTGCGATATTAGATTCTATTTTACCTGCCAACTCTAATTTAGCTGCTTCCATAGCCTGGTTTTTGGCAGCAATTTTGGTACCACCAATTGCAGCTGCTTCGCCAGTAATATATTTATCTACTCCATAATCGTCTTTTTCTGTTTGACGCATATAGGCTTGCTCCAATTTAACAGCTAATGGGAGTGACCCAGGAGGTACATAATAACCTTTCTTTTCTAATCCTTTAGCTTCAGCTTTAGCAGACTTGGCTAATTTCTTTTGTGTTTTCTTACTCAATTGTGCATAGCTGGTAGTTGTACCAAGGGCTAGCAAAAGAACTAATAGAGAGCAGGCTTTTAAAAACATCTTTGTGTTCATAATCTTTAAATTTAATGCAAATTGATATAAATCATTTAGTTTATTGGAATGAAATAAAAGTTCCATCTTGATTACCTCCTTGGAGAGATGGGTTTTGATCAACCCCATGCAATCGGCGGGCGGCATAAGTAACCTCACTGGTTACGTAGTCAAAAATCTCTTTGTAAGTTAATATCTGGTCCTTATTTGTATCTGAGTGTTCCCTGTCATGGATAGCTTTTAGAAAAAAGTAGGTAAACAATCCATGCTGCTTAGCATTGTACCAGGTGGATAATTGTGTACCCTCAGAGGAGGTAATAACCACCGTTTTTTCATTTTTATTAGACACCGGACGAATGCGAATACCAATTGGAGAAACGTTCCTTAGCAATTCAGCTCCCGAAAAACAGGCATCGATGATTACAGTCTTGGTACGTGCCGGAATCTTAGCCAGGTTTTTATAGAATAAATTTAAGGAATATCCGCCCAATTCCACATTATTTGGATCACATTCTACCGGAACAAAATAACCTTCTTTATCATTTAAGCCTGGAGCTCCATGTCCGGAATAAAAAACAAATACATCGGATTTTCCAGGTTTAACATAGTTGAATAATTTCCCTTTATGATTGTTAGAGGTGCCAAAATAAGTATCGAAATCTCCCTTTCTAGCATTCCGAACCATCAAAACATTCTCTGGTCGAAATCCGAGCACTTCTACTACATATTGCTGCATTCGGATGGCATCGCTAATGCCAAAGTCTACTCTTTTGGTATTTTCGTAGTTTCTGTTTCCAATAATAACCGCAATGGCATCTTCATTTCTCATCGTCGTTTTAGGTAACCTTTTACTGATATCATACTCATCATCCAGGTCCTGGTATGCTTTATTGGTATAATCCGAAAAGGAACCGTCATCAGATACTGTCCGACTTTGAGGTAAGCGTATGTTTAGATCATCAACTTGTACCAAAAAATCGTCTTGTGGGTTATAGCCAATTTTATTTTTTATATCAAAAGTATAGTCTTTTTCATCAACAGAAACTCTTAAATAGCTAAGTACCCATGATTTATTTCGAATGACAAAGTCAGGTTCATAAAATTTTAGTCGCTTGGCAAGAGCAGCCTCTTTAAATTCCATTGCATCACTTAATGGAACAGGAATCACAACATCTCCAATTCGGTTAAGAGTAAGTTTAAAAGTTTCACGGTCTGCATCATAACCCGAGATAAGGTATTTTTTAAAATTGATTTTCTCGATATGCTGCTGCATGTAAAAATCAATAGCACCTTGGGTCAATTCTTTTACTTTTTCATCTTTAGATGCAATCCGGCTCTGGTAATCGGCAGTTTTTTCAAATTCCCCCTTTACCAGCCACTCATTCATTTTTTCTTTTACCCTTTGTGTTATCAGTCCTTCCAGGTCAATGAAATAAATCTTTGACGGGTCTCGCTCTACCTGGGCGGTGGTTCTGCCTGTCCAGGTTACAAACAATAGGGCAACTAATAAGTATAATTTATAAGCTCTCATTTATTTTAGGTCTTTATGTGATTTACTTTTTTGTTCTATGTTCCTTGTTCCACGTTCCTTGTTGTACATGGAACAAGGAACATAGAACATGGAACAGATTTATGGTTTTTTGGAGCTTTCAACGTTTAGTGCATGGTGAGGGAATGATGTACCCCCTTGGTTTATGTTTTTAGAAAACTTTCACATTTCCACTTTTAAAATCTCAATCCTAGCCTTAGGTAGGCAAAACCAAGCTTTAAATCAGCCTCTTTGCTTGGGTAAATATCTACCAATTCGGCACTATTGAAACCATCATATTTTTGGTTAATCAGGTTAGCAAGGCTGAGGTCATACCCCAGTCCAAAAATGAGACTGCTTTTCGTAGGAGATTCAATTCCAATGGTTAAACCATAATCCGTTTTTGAGAATGGAGTAGCCCCGTCATTGTCCTCAGGAAAATCCGGTCCTCCCAGATAATCAATCTCCAAATTGCTTTCCTGAACAAGATTATAACCTCCATCATTGCAGAACAGTTCATATTCCATTTCTCCACTTCGGACCGCGCTTTGAGTAAGAGCAAAATAACCTCCTACCTGTAAAAAGCTGGAAAACTTAACTTTTGCATAGGCGCGATAATCGGTCAATTGAACCTTGGCTCTTTCGATGTCAAAATAATACTGACAGGAATAATTAAATTCTGTATCATTTCCCATATGTGAGTAAACCATATCCCTAGTCATATAGGCTCCTTCTATTTGAAGGTAGGTTCCTTCCTGAAGGCGAATTTCCAGCTGGGCACCAAAGCCATAACCTATACCAATTTGACTTTCCAATTCAGAATCTACTCCCTCAAATACTCCATGCGTACCACCAGCATATCCCAAAATCCCGAGAGTAAATGGTTTGTTATTACGTCGATCCTGCTTGCGTTGCATTTGCTGTTGACGCTCTTTTTTAGCCTGCTCCTCTCTTTGTTTTTGCTTTTCCAACCTGTCCGCAATAGATTGTGATTGAGTGGTATATTCAAGTAATAATCGGGCACTTTGAGGGGCCTCTAATTGGAAAACATCTTCTAAAACATCCCAAACGATTTTATAAGTCCCCCCACTCTTAAGGTTTTCTCTGTCTCCAGAAAAGGTTTTCGCTTCAACTTCATTGTCTCCTGCTTTTATAAATATAGAGTTGATGTTATAAGTCAGGGTGGTTGTATTATAAGGGATATCAAAAGAGATGATCAATTGAGCTCCATTTTGCTCAAAATCCGATGTGGTAATTGTTTCGACTACTTGCGCAGCAAGTGCCTGCCCAAAAAAGAGCAGTACTAGTAATGTAGATTGAATTTTCATTTTCTGTAGGTGTTTCGCTTTATTGGTTTTTATACTCCAAAGTTATTATGAAATTGCTAGAAATACAGGTTTTGTAATCTTTCAACACGTTAAATTTGGATTAAATCACAATAAATATTTTTTAAAAAATCAGCTCTTCTATTAAAAAAAGTTAAATAAAGAGCCCTTTTCAGTTTAATAGTTGTGTGTTTTCAGGCTTGATTAGATTTAAATTCAATTTGGACTTTTCCTTCAATCAACCTTTTCAAAACCTTTCATTAGTTAATAGAACAAAAAGGTAAAAGGTCATCAAAAAAAATAAAGAAAAATCAAATTTATTTTCTGAGCTCCATTCTAGGCAGTATTCAATTACTAAGTACCGAGCTCAGATCATCTATTCATTTGGTTTGCAGAGGTGATTAAATTGAGTAGAGAGTGACGAGATATGAGTTACAGCTATTGAGTATTTATAAACAAACTCAATACTTTTACCTCGCACTCGTTACTCCTTTCTCAAAACAAAGGCTTTGGTTTTTTGTAGTTATTGAAGTTTGTTAAGTTATTCTTCAGACCTGAACAACAAGCTTAAACAACTTCATGGTGTAGTGTTGGGAATGGAAAAAAAGTAAGTAAGTATTACTATTTCATATTTCGATTTTCCATTTTATTTTCTTTCAAGGTTTTTGAGAGCTTGCCTGTCAAATCTTTTCTAATCTGTAGACATTTATTATGAAATTTAAGATTCCCATTATTTCATATTCGCATCCATTTTCCGATCTAACTTGAGGAGGTGGTCTAATTTATCATGCAAATCCTCAGACTTTTTCTTCAACTCCTCTTTGATAGAATTCATGGTAATCGTATGGGCCATTTCTTTATCATAGGCAATCCTCACCAAGGATTCTACATTTTCGCCAACATCTCGATAAGCTTCAACCAAAAGTTTAATCATTCCCAATTTCTGTGAGATTATATTTTTGGCAGCAGTAACCGTTTCCGTTATGGAAGCAGCTTCTTCCTGAGTAAGCTGGTTGTTAGCAATGCTTTGCTCTGTTAAGGCAACAATATTGGATTCGATCTTGCCTGCTAATTCCAGTTTAGCAGCTTCCATGGCCTGATTTTTTGCTGAAATTTTAGTGCCTGCAATTGAAGCGGCTTCACCAACAATAAATTTTGGATAGCCTTCTTCATCTACTTCCAGTTGAATTTTATAGGCTTCATTCATCTGAGTACTAAGTGGGAGTGCACCCGGGGCCTCAGAATAGCCTTTTTCACGGGCTTCTTTTATTGCCTTTTTAGCTTCCTTAGCCAGCCTTTTGGCTTGCTTTTTGGTCAACTGAGCTTGCGCTGGAACACTGGCTATCAAGAGTGCGAATAGCCCGAAAAAGATTGTTTTGGTCATTTGATTGATAGACATGACTCTTAGTTTTTATGGAACAATAAGATTCAATTCTATTCTTAGTGTCAAATGTTAAAATGAAGTACCCATTGAAAGAGTAATTAATCACTTTGAATTTCTCTTATTTTAACAAACCTTATATAATAGAGACAGATAGAGACAGATAGAGACAGATAGAGACAGATAGAGACAGATAGAGACAGATAGAGACAGATAGAGACAGATAGAGACAGATAG
>JANQPA010000079.1 GCA_028285545.1 Saprospiraceae bacterium
ATTTCATTTTCCCTTAAAAAAATGCTCTCAAAAAGAAAATTATTTGGCGGATCAGAACGAGGAACGCCTGTCTACCGACAGGTAGAAGTTATGAGACACCTTCAAGTCAACAAATTTTACTCTTGAAAAAAATTATTATCGCTATTGATGGCTACTCTTCTTGTGGTAAAAGCACTTTAGCTCGTAGCCTTGCCCAGCATTTTAATTATGCCTTTATTGACTCAGGAGCTATGTATAGAGCCTGCACTCTTTATTTTCTTGAACATCAAGTTAATCTGCAATTGGAGTCTGATATTGAAAATGCATTGGAAAATATTCACATCACCTTTAACAGAATTGACGGGGTTAATACTACTTTTTTAAATGGGAAAAATGTAGAAGGAGAAATCAGGGGTATAGCCGTCTCTAATAAGGTCAGTGAAGTGGCCGCTATTTCAACGGTTCGGCGTTCGATGGTAAAGATCCAAAGAAAAGCCGGATTAGATAAAGGAGTGGTTATGGATGGCAGGGATATCGGAACGGTTGTTTTTCCTGATGCTGAATTAAAGATATTCCTCACAGCTAATTTCGGAGAAAGAGTAAAAAGGAGGGTTTTACAATTACAAAAACAGGGAAAAAGTATTAGTCAAAATGAAATTGAACAAAATCTTAAACACAGGGATCATATTGACTCTACAAGAAAAGATAGCCCTCTCAAGCAGGCCCATGATGCGGTATTGATTGACAATACCAATTTAAGAGAAAATGAGCAACTTGCTATGGCCATTGCCTTGATTGAAGAAAGAATTAAAAATATAGGATGAGTGTATTTAAAAATTTGAGATTATTGTGGGGCTTGCTTATCCTATCAGCCTGCAACCCCTATTCTGATCTAGACAATATTGATAAGGAATTATTTTCTAGCTTTCCTAGAAATACGGTGACCTCTAATTTTGCACAATCCGACACCATTATTTATTATACTTCTAGCGACCTAAAGGCTAATTTAAAGAAAATCGATTCATTAAATATTCTTATTTCACAAATAATGCCGGCAGAAAGTTGGAAAGAGGAAAAAAGAATTTTACATCAGGAAATTATCAGCCACCTCCATAATCTGCAACAATATTTTTATTCTTTTCAAAAAGACCCCAGCCTTTATAACCTTAGCGGTAAATTATACCAGATTTTACATTCCTCGGATTATTCGAAAGAAGAAAAAATCAAATGGAGTCTTCAAAATCTTAATCATGCAAGTAAATATTATCGAAATGCCATGACCTGTATTCAGCAGGCAGAAGCGGATAAACTATCTTTGGCAATTCAAAAACAAATATATGGCATGCGCTTCCTGAACGAGGAGTTAAGAGATAGCCTCAATAATTGGATTCCTAAAGAACAAAAAGGAGGAGCACTCGATAAAAAAATATTCATTGCTAATTTGTCAAGCAAAGATTTTGTTGCTTTTTGTAATTCTTTGCTGAAAGAACAACAGGACAGCCAATTTCAACACACCAAATAAACAGGTATGAAAAAACAGCAAAACCCTATGTTCCGGTTATTTTATTTTTTAAAAAATTATCGCCTAGGGTTGTGGTCCTCAGTAGGTTCAAGCTTTATCAATAAGATATTTGATCTAATGCCACCTTTCCTTACTGCCTGGATCATAGATACGGTGAGTCAACAAACTCCATCCTGGTTACCCAAGCTGTTAAATACTGAGGACCCCTGGCCCATCATTCAATTTTTAGCTGTTCTGACTGTTCTAATTTTTGCTGTTGAGAGTTTTTTTGAGTGGCTTTATAAAAGAGGTTTCATGCGACTTGCCCAAAAAGTTCAGCATGATTTAAGAATAGTGGCTTACGACAAACTTCAATCCAGAGAATTGGCTTATTTTGAAAATAACCGCACTGGCAACCTGATGGCCGTTCTTAATGATGACATTAACCAATTGGAGCGATTTTTGAACAATAGTCTTAATGAAATAATACAATTATTCACTTTGTTTTTATTTGCTGGCTGGTCATTATTTTATCTTTCCCCTCTTTTGGGTTTTATTGGCATGCTTCCCGTTCCTTTTATTATTCTAGGTAGTTTTTGGTATCAGAAAAAGATTTCTCCCTTTTATCGGCAAATTAGATCAAAGGTAGGGGAATTAAGTTCCCGGCTGGAAAATAATATCTCTGGCATTTTGGTCATCAAAAGTTTTGGTGCTGAGAATTTTGAGAAGGAACAAGTAAATGCTTCTTCCGAAGAATACAGAGAGGCTAATTTTAAAGCTATTCAATGGAGTTCGGTTTATATCCCTATAATAAGGATGTTTATTGCCCTCGGTTTTGCAGCTACTCTTTTAATTGGGGCCTATTGGGTGCTCAATGACATGAATGGATTTACCTTTGGTGCTCTTGCATTTTTTGCTATGATGATACAGAAACTACTCTGGCCCATTACAAGACTGGGGAATATCTTTGATGAATATGAGAGAGCCAAGGCTTCAGCAAGAAGGATATTTAAGTTGGTAGACAGTAAAAACCTTATAGAAAGTCCTCAGAAAGGGATCGACCTACCGTCTAGAGTAGGTAGTATTGCTTTTCAGAACATTTCTTTTGGCTACCAGAAGGAATTGCAAATAATAAAAAACATCAACTTGCAGATTAAAGCTGGGCAAACAATAGGTATTGCTGGTTCGACTGGAAGTGGAAAAACAACACTTATCAAGCTGCTATTTCGATTTTATGATGTAAGTCAGGGAGCTATTTTATTGGAAGGACAGGACATCCGGACCTTTCCTTTGGTTCAATTGCGTTCACAATTCGCCCTTGTCAGTCAGGATGTATATTTATTTCATGGAAGCATTAGAGAAAACATTGCTTATGGTATGCCAGATAAATCTATTAAGGAAATAGAAATGGCTGCCAAAAAGGCCAAACTCCATGAATTTATTGCCGGCCTCCCTAATCAATACCATAGTATAGTAGGAGAAAGAGGAATAAAACTATCAGGTGGCCAGCGTCAGCGATTAAGTATTGCCAGAGCAATTTTAAAGAATGCTCCCATTCTAATACTGGATGAAGCCACCAGCGCGGTGGATACTGAAACAGAAAAAGCCATCCAGGAAAACCTTAAACAACTGACTAGTGATAAAACAGCTATCATTATTGCTCATAGATTATCAACCATTCGGAAAGCAGACAAAATTGTTGTTCTTCATGAAGGAAAAATAATAGAGGAAGGTCCACATGAGGCACTGCTGCTCAATCAAAACATCTATGCTGACCTTTGGAAGGTACAAGTTGGGGAAGTAATCTAAAAAATATCAAGTAGGATTACATATTTTTCAGCGAATTACGATCGTTTAGGATATCTTTTAATTCCTTTAGAAATTCATACTGATGGGGTAAGACTTTTTTGAAAGCTTCCTTTATGGCAAAGTAAGTTCCTGTTTCCATCGACTTAACCACATTTTTTAGTTTTACAGCATCCTCATAAATCATCCCCTTCAAGGAGGGAATGTCATGCCACTCTCCTTCTACAGCTAGAGCTTCTTCCTGGCCGCTTTCTACTTTTACTGGATCCAGTTCTATACATTTATCTTCCTCAACCAGAGATTCCGTGTTGGTTTGAGCAATGTTTCCGTTGGGAATTTCCCATTTACCGGATTCTTCCTCATTGTTTACTAAGAAAATCTCTAATCCTCTTTCCTTAAATCTGTAAATTATCAAGCTAACCTTTTTACTAAGCCCCATTGTTTACAAGTTTACTTAATCCGTAATATGACTTATGATTTTGTCAACATCAACATATACCTGCTAAAGTTGATTTATACCTAACAAAAAAAAGTATGGAAGGTTTTTAAAATTTCCTAAAATCCGGGCTAAGCTACAATAAAGTTTCAGAATTTACAAAACATTCTGATTGATAAACTACAACCTGTAAAGTAACTCAAGCTTTGAATTTCAGGAAGGAAAATCATTTGCAGCACTATTAAAGAGCTAACATTTGTTTATCCACAATATGTTTTTCACATCAAAAAGTGGTCATTGAAAGCAATAAGGATTGGCTTCACAAAATCAGGATTTAGGGTATTACCAGGTTGAGACAGTTTGTCAAAGCCTATTTCTTTATTTTATTGATTATTTCAAGAAAAGTAAATGCCAAAAGAACTGCTTTTTCGTCACGACTTAATTCATTTGCTACATATTCATAAGCGCGTTGAGTAAGGTCTTTATTGGCAGTTTTCCGGCCATTTGTCAGCCCTGCTATTTCCTTTTTGCCAACCACTATTGGCCAATAATCGTTTCTTTCTTTATTGATATATCCCTGCAAGGTTTCTTTTTTTCCGGCATATATTTTAGAGTCTTCTTTAATAATTCCTAAAAATTGATCATTAATAACAACTCTTGTTTCTCCCGATTTAATCAGGAAGTAATACTGCTGATCTAACATCTGTACAAAAAGTAAACCGCTTTCTTTCTTACCTCTAGTTGGGTATTGCCGAAAGTAATAAGCACCGATAGACTCATGAAAGATGGTTTGGATCTTGCCCTTATAATTTTTCACAAATCCTTTTTTTACACTTGTCTGGGCGGTCTGCAAGGAAAGCAGCTCCAGTTCTTTAGGTGATAGAGGGATCAAATCGTTACTTATTGCTTTGAGCTCTTCCCTCATTGCTTTTAAATCTGCCTGAATTTTTTTATTTCCAGGTTGAAAATTGGGAAAGGCTTTTGAAAGCAGATATACTCCTGCTCCAGCCACTACAAGTGTTGATAATGCAAAAAAGCCCATATGATGAATTTATTTGTTATTCGTTAATTGTTATTCGTTACTCAATCTCAATACCCACTACTCAATACCCACTACTCATAAATACCTGATTTATAATTAAATTGGATACCTAGTTTTTCAGCTTTATCAAAATCTTTCAATCTATTCTGCAAAGCTAATTGATCTGAAGCATCAAAAAAAGCAAATTTACGATCAAGAATAGTTTTAAGTTCATTTTTTGCCAATTTCTTTTCTTCCCAGTAGCTTGAGTTAATTAAAACAATATCTTCAATCAATGCTATTTTGAATTTCATCAATTCCTCTTTAAAGGTTTCATCTATAATTATTAGATTATTTATTTTTTCAAACATTTCTAGATGAATCCCCCGTCCTAACAGACTATGGCCATTATCCAGAGAAGTTTGGATAAACCAAGCAGGGAATTGATACTCAATACTATCCTCAGGATAGGCCCTAAAACAAACATTTAAAAACTCATCATCCGCTTTGTCTTCTGTTCCTTGGGCATCTGCTAACCAAGCCTTAAAATCTATGTAAAGATCAAAAGATTGGTCGGCTGGATCTAATTGAGGTATCCAATCCGGGAAAAGATCAACCAGCCAAAAAATCTGTTGCAACTCCGTCTTTTCATTCCTGTCCATTGCAGTCTTAACTTTTGACTTAAGCCATTGCATAGACTGAAAGGCCTTCAAAAACCCTTTGGCATCCTGAATACTATCTTTTTGAAGGCGATATAACTTATAATGATTAAAAATATCCTGACCAAAGGTAGCCTCAAAATTTTTTTCCCAGAAAAAGATTTCATTATTCTGCCCTGCATTCATTAGAGCAGGAGAGGCAAAGATCCAACCATTTTTTCCCTCTTTGGTCACTACTTTAATCCAGGGAGCATTGTACTGTTGGCCTTTTAAACGGATTTGGGTCAAATAAGAACTTACTTCACCCGATTCATATACCGTTTCTCCCCGGGCTAGGGCCTGGATAATCTTACCATCTACTCCAGCTTCTTCCCTTAAATAAACCCTGTCTGAGGTAATGATTAGCTCCTGTCCCAAATCCTGACTTAGAGCTAGGGTATCTTCTTTTTCATCCTCTTCAGCAGAAATTGATTTTTCTTCCTGCTTACAAGCAAAGTTTAAGGTCAGAAAAATAAAAAATACAAGCTTTATCAAAGGATGCAATCTAAGGGAAAACATGCGTTAACTTTTCAGTATCCAGAATAAATCGGGAATCTTAAATATTTATGATGAGATTAGCCTGGTATTTTCAAAAACAAAATAGCCTGTGTTCCCTGAAGGTAAACACAGACTATTTGATTGATTTTTATATATTTTATTAGCCCAAATAAGACTTCAGGGCATTTCTGTTATATGCTTTTCTAAGGCGCCGAATGGCTCTTTCCTTGATTTGGCGTACTCTTTCTCTTGTTAGGCCATAAAGTTCTCCAATTTCTTCAAGCGTTAAAGATTTGTATCCATTCAATCCATAATAAGCCGATAAGACTTCAACTTCTCTAGGAGATAGAATAGATAATCCTTGCTGGACTTCTTCTTTTAAGGACTGTTCCATAAGATCTCCGTCTGGTGACATTCCCTCATCACTTGAGGAAATAACATCTAACATGGTAGAATCACCATCTTCTCCGCTTAAGGGAGCATCAACAGATAGGTGGCGGCCATTTCCTTTCAGCATATTGGCTACCTCTTTAGGGGTCATATTCAGTAATTCGGCTAATTCTTCATGAGTTGGCTCTCGTTCAAACTCTTGAACGAAAGACAAAAAGGCCTCATTTACTTTATTATAGGAACCAACTTTATTGAGAGGTAATCGAACAATACGAGAGTATTCTACAATAGCCTGAAGTATGGACTGGCGGATCCACCAAACGGCATAGGAAATAAATTTAAAACCTTTAGTTTCGTCAAATCTTTTGGCGGCTTTCATTAGCCCCACATTTCCTTCATTGATCAAATCACTTAGGGATAATCCTTGGTTCTGATATTGTTTAGCAACAGAAACCACAAATCTAAGATTAGATCGGGTTAGTTTATCCAAAGCTTCTTGATCACCAGCACGGATGCGTTTAGCCAAATCTGCTTCCTCATCAGCACTTAGCATGGGAATCTTCCCTATATCGTTTAGATACTTATCAAGAGCCAGACTTTCTCTGGCTGTAATCTTATTCGTAATTTTTAACTGACGCATCGGATTGGGGATTTTTTAAATTCCTTGTTCATAGGATAATACGTTATAGAACTAAAAATAGTTTCCTTGTCCTCAAAAAACTTGACTTTTTCATAAAAAAATTTGAAAATGCAGGTTATTTTGGGTCTATGGCTAAAATACCTAATAACTTTCAATGAAAGTGTGATTAATTTGAAAAATTTGTCTTTTTATATCTAAAAAGGCTTAAAACATGAATAAATCCAGAAGGAAACAGAACTCCTTCTGGATTTATTGTTATGGTTTAAAAAGAAAACGCCCTCAATATGAAAAAAGATTTCATATTGAGGGCGTTTTTTAATTTATAAAAAAGGAATTACCCTTCTCCTCTGGGAGGCTTTCCGTTTCCTCGGTTTGAATTTTCATCCCCACTGCGTTGTGGACGAGGTAAAAGAGCCTTTCTTGACAAGCGTAATTTTCCAGATTTCTTATCTACTCCGATCAATTTTACTTTTACATCATCTCCTTCTTTAAACACATCTTCGACCTTATCAATTCGAGTATGTGAAATTTCGGAAACGTGTAACAAGCCACTCTTTCCGTTAAACTCTACAAATACTCCATAAGGCATGACTGTTTTCACCTTAGCCTCATAAACATCCCCTACAGAAGGAACAAATGTAATTTTCCGAACACGTTGCAGGGCAGCTTCAATTGATTCTTTATTAGAACTGGCAATACTTACCACCCCTTCATTACCTTCTTCGGCAATATTAATGGTTGTTCCGGTTAGTTCCTGCATTTCCTGGATTACCTTTCCTCCAGGACCAATGACTGCCCCAATGAAGCTCTTGTCGATGCGGATTTCCACTATTCGTGGTGCATGATCTTTTACATCTTCTCGAGGTGCTTCTAATGATTTTTTCATTTCACCTAGAATATGAAGACGTCCATCTTTGGCCTGCTCTAATGCTTCAGTAAGTAATTCGTAGGAAAGTCCATCAATTTTAATGTCCATTTGAACGGCAGTAACGCCTTTATCGGTACCTGTAACTTTGAAGTCCATATCTCCCAGGGCGTCCTCATCTCCTAAAATGTCAGATAAGACGACACTTCTTTCTCCGTCACTGATCAAGCCCATAGCAATCCCGGAAACCGGAGAGGAAATTTGGATACCTCCATCCATCAGAGCCAATGCTCCTGCACAAACCGTAGCCATAGAGGAAGAACCATTGGACTCCAAAATATCAGAAACCAAGCGGATAGTGTAAGGGATATCAGTTGGCAAGACTTGTTTTAAAGCGCGTTGAGCCAGGTTAGCATGTCCCACTTCACGTCGACCGGGTCCTCTTTGAGGCTTTACCTCACCTACGGAATATCCCGGAAAATTATAGTGGAGCAAGAATTTTTCATACCCGATTAGTAAAGCCGTATCTATCATAGACTCATCTAATTTTGTACCCAGCGTCAGGGAGGTTAGCGCTTGTGTTTCTCCGCGGGTAAAAACAGCTGAACCATGAGCTGAGGGCAAATAGTTAACTTCAGTCCAGATGTCACGAATATCTGTTGATTTTCGGCCATCCAAGCGAACACCCTCCTCAAGGACCATATTTCGAATAACCTTCTTTTTAAGTTTTTCGAGATATTCTTTGGCCATACCCCAATTCTCCTCTAGGAATTCTTCTCCTTTTTGTTCTTCTATGGCAGCTTTTAGGTCTTCTTTTATTGCCTTGAAACCCTCTTTACGAGCTTTCTTATCTAATTGGCCTTTGGCAACTTCGTAAATTTTATCTTTAGTCAACTCACTTACCATGCTTTCAATTTCAGCATTTTCTTCAGGAGCTTCTACTTCTCTTTTGTTAAGTGCCTTTTCTCCAACTTTTTGAGCTAGGTCAAGTTGGGCTTGGCATTGTACTTTAATAGCTTCATGAGCAAATCGGATGGCTTCAACCATATCCTTCTCAGAACATTCTTTGGCTTCTCCCTCTACCATCATTACATTATCCATGGAAGCAGCTACAATAAAATCCATATCTGCCTGCTCCAAATCTGAGCGGTGTGGGTTAATATGAAAGTTTCCTTTAATTCTGGCCACTCTTACCTCAGAAATAGGCCCTCCAAAAGGAATATCAGAAACACTTAATGCTGCTGAAGCGGCCAGAGCAACAAAAGCGTCAGGTAATACCTCTACCTCACCAGAAATAAGATTAAGAATGATTTGTGTTTCATTCATGTAATTATCTGGGAATAGAGGACGAATGGCACGGTCTACCAATCTGGAGATTAGTATTTCATAATCATTTAGTTTAGTTTCTCTTCTAAAAAAGTTGCCAGGTATACGCCCTGCTGCTGCAAACTTTTCTTGATAATCAACGGAGAGAGGAAAAAAGCTTTGCCCTTCTCTGGCTTCGTGGGCTGAAACGGCAGTTGCGAATATCATGGTGTTGTCAACTCTTACAACAACGGAGCCATCTGCCTGAGTAGCTAGTTTGCCTGTTTCTATGGTTACAGTTCTTCCATCGGGCAAATCAAAGGAAGTAGTAATTGGTATCTTTCCCATTTTAGGAATAATGTTTTGTGTGATTACATCAAATTAAAAAGCACCCTTTCATTTGTGCGGTTAAGCTAAGACTAATTCAGAATTGAGTGTCACTACTCATGGAAAGAATGAAGAAGGGGACTTGGATTTTTTTCTTTTTTTAGCTCAGATTGAAATGCCATAGTTTAAGAAGAAGTGCTTTGATCTGATAAAGATAGATCTTATAAATCAGGCAAATTCAATCAAAAAAGGAAGTATTTCAGCACCGAAATACTTCCTTTTTTTATTTTACTTACGGATACCTAATTTTTCAATAATCTCACGGTATCGATTAATGTCTTTCTTCGCTAGGTACTGTAGTAAGCGTCTTCGCTTACCAACAAGTGTTAAAAGTGCACGGCGGCAAGAGTGATCTTTGCGGTTTTCTTTTAAATGTTCTGATAACATTTTAATGCGATAGGTGAAAAGCGCTACTTGCCCTTCTGCGGAGCCTGTATTCTTCTTATCTCCTCCGTACTCCTGGAAGATTTCTTCCTTCTTTTCTTTTGAATAATAAACTGCCATTGTTATGCAATAAATTTTTTTCTATTTCTATTCTCCTTTTTAGCCGTGCAAAGGTATATAATTATCAGTTAATAAAAAACCTCTTTATGAAAAAAAGAGATTTTATATACTAATCTCAACTAATTTCTTTCTCCTAAAGACCAATTACACCTATCCTTGCTCCTTAAATTTTTGTATTGCTTCAGTCAGCCGAGGAGCTACATCAAATAAATCTGCCACCACTCCATAATCCGCAGCTTTAAAAAAGGGCGCTTCCGGGTCTTTGTTGACAACAACAATTGTTTTAGAGTTATTTACTCCTGCAAGGTGCTGGATAGCCCCTGATATTCCCAAGGCAATGTAAAGATTAGGGCGGATAGCAATTCCTGTTTGTCCTACGTGCTCATGATGAGGACGCCATCCTGCATCTGCAACCGGACGTGAGCAGGCGGTAGTAGCCCCTAAAGCCTTAGCTAAAGCTTCAAGTACTGCCCAGTGTTCAGGCCCCTTAAGACCTCGTCCTCCAGAAACAACTAATTCGGCCTCTGGTAAAGGGGTAACACCATCGACTCTATCCTCAGATATCACTTTAATGGCGGAAGTAGGAATTTCAAGCTCTAAGTTTTCAACCGAGGCTTCACTTCCTACTTTTTCAGGCTGAAGGGAATTCCCCATTACAGATATCAGCTTAACTTCAGATTTTAGGGCAATGGTTGCAATTGCCTTTCCAGAAAAAACATTCTTTTTCACGGTAAAACTATCGCCATCAATGGTAGGTACTTCGTTCACACCGGCAGCCGACCCTGCAGATAAACGCGCTGAAAGTCGGCCCAATATAGACTTACCTGTTGAGGAATGCATTAAAATCAGCACCTTTGCTCCTGAATGTTCCATAGCCGAAGCAATCACTGAGGTATAAACCATACTATCCAGATGATTCAGCTGTGAATTTTCAATTTTATAAACTTTGGAGGCCCCATACGAACCAAGTTCCTCTGCACCCTGGCTTTCTCCTATAACTAATGCGGCACATTCAACTCCTAATTTTTGAGCTGTTTGATATCCATAGGTGACTGCCTCGAAAGCAGCCTTTTTGAATTGTCCGTTTTGATGTTCTGCAAAAACTAAGACCATATCTTTGATTTAGTTATTTTGTTATTGGTTATTCGTTATTAGTTATTTGGAATTGCTCTCTAATACCCAATACACATTACCCACTACCCAATACTAATTATATGACTTTTGCTTCTTCGTGAAGAAGACGAACCAGTTCATCCATGTTTTCAGGATCGATTAATTTCACACTGGATTTTGCGGGAGGCAATTCATAGGCTACAGCTACTGCCAGATCTTCAAAATCTACAGGTTCAACCACTTTTAAAGGTTTGCGCTTAGCCATCATAATACCTCGCATGTTGGGTATTCTTTGTTCGGCCATTCCTTTGGCTGCACTTAATGCAACAGGAAGAGCAGCTTCTACTACTTCCACTCCACCTTCGATTTCACGGGAGATGGTGGCAAGCCCCTCATTTACCTCTAGTTTATTAGCATAGGAAATAAAGGGTATGTTTAAAAATTCAGCTACCATTGCACCTACTTCTGAGCCATTATAATCGATGGCTTCTTTACCAGAAAGGATAATATCATAGCCTCCATCTTTGGCATACTCGGCAATCTGTTTCGCAATATACAATGAGCTTTTAGGTTCCGCATTGATTCTAACGGCATCATCTGCTCCTATAGCCAGGGCCTTTCTGATAACCGTATCATTGCTTGCGGGGCCAACATTAATGACGGTTACACTTCCTCCTTGGGCTTCTTTCAGTTCTAAGGCCCTTACTAGTGCATACCATTCATCGTATGGGTTCATGATATATTGGACGCCATCTGTTTTTAGGGCGGTTCCCTCATCATTGATGGCAATTTTTGTGGTAGTTTCCGGGGTTTTGCTGATGCAAACAAGTAATTTCATTAAAACATTATTTTATTGAAAATGGTATTTGTGTTCATATCAATCCTAGCTTTGAGAAAAAGCTGCAGTATTCTTTATCAAAATATAAATTGATCTCAACTATACCCTATACTACAAATAAGTAGCACAATCGTTTTCTCAAAAGAAATAAAAAGGATTTTTAAATTGAAAAGGACTTGGCCATTGCCAAAGATTGTTTTATAATGGCACAAATATAGGTATTTTAAGAGCAATAAATCAAAACTGTAGCGAAAATTCGCTACTAATTTTATAAAACTATGAGTAATAGGCTTCAGGCATTGCAAAAGTTGTTTGAGGAAAGTCCTAATGATCCATTTCTTTTATTTGCAATGGCCAAAGAATATGAAAAATTAAACGATAATAAGTTGGCTTTACAACTTTACCAGCAACTTGTGCAGGAGCATACTGATTATGTAGGCACCTATTATCATCTTGGCAAATTATTTGAGAAAAGTGAAAAATGGGAAGAGGCCCTTAAGGCCTATGAGCAAGGAATGGAAGTGGCCAAAAAAGTTGGAGATCGTCATGCATTAGGTGAGTTGGCGGGTGCACGATTGAATTTGGAAGACCTTTTTTGATGGGTATTGGGGTATTGGGGTATTGGTAAATTTAAAATATGCGAATGAGTATTAAGTGGAGGATAGCTCAGTTTTTTGAGATAAGATGGTGGCAGAGCTATTTGTCAAAACGTGATGTTGAGGTTTATCTTGACCAGAAGAGGAAATATTGGAAAAAGATACTGGCCTTATGTCCATTTCAAGTAGACCCCTTGAATATGATTCTGGATGCGGGATGTGGGCCTGCTGGTATTTTTATGATTTTGGATTACGATTATGTTGATGCTATAGATCCATTAATTGACCAGTATGAACAAAAGCTACCTCATTTTTCGAGAGTTCGTTATCCTGAGGTGAGGTTTTGGTCCCTTGGTATAGAGGAATTCGAGCCTAAATGGAAGTACGAATATGTTTTCTGTATGAATGCCATCAATCATGTAAGAGATATCTCCAAATCGATCCAAAACTTAAGCAAATGTACATCAAAGGATGGCTGGTTAACCTTAGCCATTGATACCCACAAATGGAAGATGCTAAAATCATTATTCAAGACAATCCCAGGAGACCTTTTGCATCCCCATCAATACGACCTTGAAGAATACCAACAAATGTTATCAGCTAATCATTTTGAAATAATCCAATCTAAAAGACTTAAACAGGGCTTTATTTTTGATTATCATATCATTTTCGCACAGAAGAAAGATGAATGAAATAATTAAAAGGCAACACCTGTTTAATATTTTCGAATAAATACTTATTTATGCAATTCAATAAGTTATAAATCATTATTTTTCATAACAAAAATTCAAATTAAGTGCTTTTTTCAATCGGAACACGAGTCAGATTCATCAATACCAAGGATAGGGGAACTGTCACTTCTATGCTGGAAAATGGAATGGTCAGTGTTTTATTGGAAGAAGAAGGAATTGAAATTCCTGCGTTTTTAGATGATTTGGAACGGGCAGAAGAGGAAATTGATGAATACCCCTCAGTAAAGGCCAAAATAGTTCCTGGAAAAAAAGCACGTAAAATAGAGGCGCCTGAATTACCCCCCGCTCATATTCAATATGCAATTCTAAAATCAAAAGGCCTGCAATTGGCCTTTGATCCCATTCTAAAAAAAGATGCCCACGCAGAGCGATATAAAATATTTTTGATTAATGACACCAAAGATGAGGCCCTGTTTACATTAACATTAAAGTTAAGCAATAAGATAGATCAGAGATATAATGGAAAGATCAATGCCATGTCCGTTTATGAAGTTGGAGACTTATTGTTTGACCAATTAAACGATCATCCCGTTTTTGAAATTGAGTGCTGGCGAATAACCACTGCCGGTACAGAAAGCCGTCTGCATAAGTCTTTGCGAATAAAACCCAAACAATTTTTTAAAAAAACAACCACTGCCCCACTTCTCAACAGACAAGTCCATTTATTTAAGGTTTTTGATCAACTAAAAAAAGATCAAGCTAAAGGAGTAGAAGATCTGGAAACTTATACTAAGCGTAATACTCGTCCAGTTACCAATTTGGATCAAATCCAGGAGCGCTTATCAAATGATTTGATGGAGTTTGCAGAATTTGAGCCGGAACTAGATCTGCATATTGATAATCTTAGCAAAAATCATCATAAACTGAGCAATACCGAAATCTTAAATATTCAATTGTTTCACTTTGAACAATACATTTCCAAAGCGCTGCGGATAGGTGTTGACCGTGTATTTGTAATTCATGGAGTAGGGAAAGGGAAGTTAAAAAATGAAATTACCACCCGCCTGGTTCAAATGGAGCATATCAAGAGTTTCAAAAATGAATACCATCCACGTTATGGATATGGTGCTACAGAGATAATATTTGAGTAAGCTGTCCTAAGTGATTTATTCTATAGTCAATTCTTAATTTTCCCTCCAAGGCTCTCAATCTATGATATTCATCTTCTTTTCCACGTACCCAAACTGTCTTCATTCCTAAATTTTCACCAAACTGAATATCGGTGATGGAATCCCCAACCATAATAGAACGCTTGAAATCAATTTCGGGGAATTGCTCTTTTGCCTGATTAGCCATAGCTGGATCAGGTTTTCTGCAATTGGGAGATTTAGAAGATAAATCCGGGCAGGATAAAATCAGATCGATTCTACCTCCCACCTCAACAACAGCTTCTTGCATGGCTTTATGAATCTCATCTAATCGAGATTGATCCATTAAACCTTTACCTATTCCTTGCTGATTAGTTACTACAATAATTTTCTGAAAATGCTCCGCAAAAAAAGGCATGGCCTCCAATACACCTTTGAGAAAGGAGAATTCAGCCCAGCTCTTAACATAATCATTTTTCAATCTGCGATTGATGACACCATCTCTATCCAAAAAGAGGGTCCATGAGGGATCAATCTGTAGTTTATTATTCAAACTTTACTAATTATTTTCTCTGGTAATTCAACTTGTGCTCTTTCATAATCCTCAGGAATTCCTATATCTATGAAGTAGCCTTCTGAAATAAAGCCTAAAAATGAGTGACTTTTTACGAAAGCTTCAAGAATCTCTTTTTCGAAGGAAAACTGTCCAGACAAGCCCAGATCTTTTGCCCAGTTGGTATCAAAACAATAAATTCCTCCATTAATCAAGCCTTCTTTGCAATATTTTTTCTCTTTGAATTCAAGGATTCTATTGTTTTCATCAACAGAAACAAGCCCATAGCGATCAAAATCCTGCATGGGTTTTAAAGCCAGCACCATATCTGCTTTTTGTGCTTGTTTATAATTCCCAAATGCCTGAAAATCGATCTTCAAAAAAGAATCCCCATTAAGAATGATAACTGGACCATCCTGACAATAACTCAGAGCATTCCAAATAGCACCTCCAGTACCTAAGGGAGAATCTTCAATTGCATATTTTACAGACATACCCATAAATAAATGGCCAAAGTGGTCTATTATCAGTTGGTGTTTATACCCTACAGAAAGGATAACATTTTTTATGCCCTGATCAGATGCATATGCCATCAGGTACTCTAAAAAGGGGCGTTTGTCTACCAGAGCCATAGGTTTAGGAACATCGGAAACCACAGATTGTAGTCTGGTTCCAAATCCTCCCGCCAAAATTATTGCCGTATCAATCATAATTTAGAAAAGTGCGCTTTCGACTAATTCACAAATAATATGCCCAATGGTAATATGGGCTTCTTGAATACGGGGGGTATCTGTTGAGGGTACATTAATTAATATATCAGAATGGGTGGCCATCTTGCCTCCGCTTTCACCGGTCAACCCGATGCTAATCATCTTTCTTTTTTCTGCTTCTTTAAAGGCTTCTATGACATTTTCCGAGTTGCCGGATGTCGACAAACCTATCAGTACATCTCCTTCTCTACCTTTGGCTTTAATAGCTCTGGCATATATATCATTATAAGAATAATCATTGGCTACAGCGGTTAAGTAGGAAGTATTAACATGTAAAGCTTCTGAGAACAAGGGTGCTCTATCCTTATAAAATCGGCCAGAAAATTCAGCAGCAAGGTGTTGGGCATCAGAGGCGCTTCCTCCATTACCACAAAAAAGCACTTTTTTATCTGCCTTGAAAGCCTGGATACAAATTTCAGAAACTTTTTGAATGCGATTTAATAAATCTTGGTTTTGAATAATTTGATTTTTCGCCTCTATGCTTTCAAGTAGAATTTCCTTAATCCTTGGATTCATTTTTCAGTTTTTATTGTGTTCCATGATTTGTATTACGTGGCATGTGTTACATTGTTCAGCTCACTCTCCATCTTTTAAGGCCAGTAGGACAAAAAGTGAAATGATAAATTTGTCCTCCAAAACTTTCCAGTACTTTTTGGACTTTATATTTGCTGTTATGAGGAGCGTAAATCATCATAAAACCACCACCACCTGCTCCGGAAATCTTTCCTCCGGTGGCCCCTGCCTTTATAGAAGCTGCATATAATTCATCAATAATGGGATTTGAGATTCCGGAAGCTGTTTGTTTTTTGTATTTCCAGCCAAAATCCAGAATATCACCAAGCGTCTCCAACCGTCCTGTCAATAATGCCTCTTTCATTCTAACAGCTTGTTCTTTTAATTTATGAGCTGCTTCCAGAGATTTTTCTGATTTTTTCGAAAAATTAGAAGATTGTTGCTCAATAATCTTGGCGGAGAGTCTGCTTGTTCCGGTATAATATAGGATTATGCTAAATTCCATTTCGCTTACATATTCCGGCTTAATGCGTAAAGGGTTGACAATTACTTTGTCATCGGAATAAAATTCCATAAAATTGAATCCACCAAAAGTTGCAGCATATTGGTCTTGTTTGCCACCGGCCATTACTAAGTCTATCCTTTCAATTTCAAAGGCCAGGTGGGCTAGGTCATACTCTCCCAATGGCAGATTTAACCACTCGGTAAAGGCCCCTAAAATAGCTACAGTAATTGCAGAAGAGGCCCCCATTCCCGAGCCTTTAGGAGCATCTACATAGGTAGTTAATTTAAAGGACAAAGAACGATGTGCAAAATCTTTTACAATCCTATTGTATACCCCTTTTAATAGATCTAGTTTGCCATCAATTGGCAATTGTTCAGCAGTATCCAGTTCCATTTGTTCCCCTAAATCAATAGCATCTAAAATGATTTTGCCATTGTTTAAGGGTTCAATGGTTGCATAGGCATGTAAGCTGATCGTTGCATTCAATATAGCCCCACCATAAAGATCTGAGTAGGGACTTACGTCTGTTCCTCCCCCAGCAAGGCCAATTCTCAATGGGGCTTTAGCGCGTATTATCATTTTTTAATATGAGTTGTTGGTTGTTAGTTGTTGGTTAATTGTTATTGGCATTTAGGTAAAGGCCTTTAATTTTTAAATCAGATTTTCAAGATGTGCTTAATTCATAAATTCCGTTCACCAAATTTTCCCAGGAAAATCTTTTCTTTGCTTGGCGGACTCCCAGAGACAATTCTTTTTCCTTTTTTTTCTCATAAAAATCAAGAATGGCCTCCACGATCTTATCCTTATTCACCTCCACAACATATCCAGAGACTCCATCTTCAACTATTTCAGGTAAACCTCCTACCCGGGTAACAATCATGGGTTTTTCGAAGTGGTAAGCCAACTGTGAAATTCCGCTCTGTGTTGCAGATTTGTAAGGCTGAACTACCAGATCAGCAGCACCAAAATAAAAGCGTACTTCGGAGTTGGGAATAAAAGATGTACGAAGCTCCAATTGCGATTCGATACCTAAATGTTTAATTAAGCCGATGTATTTTTCTTCATTAGCGTAAAATTCACCTGCTATAATTGCTTTTACGGGTAATTTCCGAATCTGTTCATCCGCTAAAGCTTCCAATAATAAATCCAGGCCTTTATAATCTCTGATGAATCCAAAAAACAAGATGTAATTCAAGTTAGGGTCGAGATTTAATCTGGATAATGCCTTTTTTTTATCTACTATTTCACCATAATTATCATAAATAGGATGTGGGATGTATTTAATGGGCTGCTTAGTAACAAACTTTTTCATATCCTCTCCAACAGATTTGGACATTACCACAAATGCATCTACGGTATTGGTAAAGTATTTGGCGAAGGCAAAATCACCGGGTCTTTTTTCATGCGGAATAATATTATCAATTACTGATACAATGCGTGTTTTTTTCTTTTTTCCAATACGAAGTATGGTTCCGAGGCATGGCCCCATGAAGGGGAGCCAAAATTTAGAAATTAGCAAATCGGCATGCAGCTTCCGAATTTCTCGCCCTATCCGTATCCAGTTGAAGGGGTTGATGGAATTTATTTTCACTTCAATCTTCAGATCTTGGGGTGCAGCATCAGAAGAATACTGTGTTTTGCCAGGAAAGAGGAATTTAGGGTATTGCAAAGTAAAAGTATAAATGGTGACCAGGTCTCCATTTTCCTGAAAAGCTCTGGCCAATCTTTCATTAAAGGATGCCAGCCCTCCCCTTAATGGAAAAGCAGTACCAATTATAATAATTTTTTTAGGCTGCTTATTCAAGTTGCTGAGGTTTCAGAAGCGTTTACAATTTTTTCAATGACATACTGACTTTTATCCTGATTGTTGCGGATAATCATTTCTGCCAAAAATCCGGTGAGAAATAATTGCGAACCGATAATGAGCATAAGAATTCCAAAAAAGAATAAAGGCCGATCAGAAATACCATATTCCTGGTAAATCAATTTTGCAATGGACAGATAGACTAGAATGACAAAGCCCATAAAAAAGGACAATGTACCTAAGGTGCCGAAAAAATGCATTGGTTTTTTCCCAAAGCGTCCGATAAAGGATAAGGTCAATAAATCAAACATGCCTCTGGCTCTCCCCAAACCAAACTTGGACACTCCATATTTGCGAGCACTATGTTGAACAACTTTTTCTCCTATCCGTTTAAAGCCCGCTATTTTTGCCAGCACAGGTATATAGCGATGAAGGTCACCATGAACGACAACACTTTTTACTACTGCTTTTCGATAAGCTTTTAAGCCACAATTGAAATCGTGAAGTCTAATCTTAGTCAGGGATCTAACCAGGTAGTTGTATATTTTACTCGGAAGCCTTTTGGATAAGGGATCATTCCGCTTTTTTTTCCATCCTGAAACGAGGTCATATTTGTCTTCCATTACCATTCGATACAATTCAGGCACTTCATCCGGGCTATCCTGAAGGTCAGCATCCATGGTAATTACAACGTCGCCCTTTGCCTGGCGAAAGCCGGTATCAAGAGCAGCGGATTTACCATAATTTCTTTGAAACTTTATTCCAATGATATTACTGTTTTGTTCCATCAACTTTTCGATGACCGCCCAGGATTGATCAGTACTGCCATCATCTATGAAAATAAGTTCGTACTTAAAATTATGTTCTCCCATTACTCTACCGATCCAGGATTCCAATTCCGGGAGCGACTCTTCTTCATTAAGTAAAGGGACTATGATAGATATATCCATGGTTTTTATTACAAGTATTAGAAAGGCCGCAATTTACGACTTGTTCTGAGTAGAATCCAAACTAAAATCTCTTTTAAACATAGCTCCAACCGCTAAGGCAATTAAAAACCCACCAATTATGCTCCTGCATAAGCTAAAAAAGGTATTCCCAGGCGTAAGTTTATGGTCCATGTTCTCAAATTCCTTATAGGCAGGATCTTGTGGATCCAAACCGAAGGTGGATTCTCCAAGCCATTTAGTCCATTTTAAGTTCTCCTGCATTTGTAAGTTGATCAATTCGGGATCAAGAATGGCAAAAAATAGGTAGTAAAAAATATGAAAACTAATAGTTGTGATCAAGAATACCTTAAAAGCTGCCTGTAAAGCTTTTTTGAATGGATAGCTATCTCGGGTTTGGTTGCGCTCCGTTCTGGTGGCTAAAATCATACATACAACTACCACCAATAAGCTAAGCCAATGGGATACTGGCCCTACCATCAATTTTTTATTTACAAAATAGAAGAGAATATAGAGTCCAAGAGTGATTGCGGCGGAATATAATCCAAATCGAATTGAAGGTTTCATATAAATTCGAATAATAAATAATTTAAGAGCCCAAAATTATTCATTATTTCGATAGTGCAAGTCTAAAAATGAATTTTGATCCAATTTTTTTCAGAAACTTAGTAAGATTCCAAGGTGATGACCTCTTTTTCTGCAAAATTAATTCCGAGAAAGCCACGGGCCTTCTCGGAATTGAATTGTACAAATGTTATTAATTATTTCTTTTGCTAAAATCTAATGAATTAAATTTTGTTAAAACATTAGAGTCATTCTGACTATATCCTTTCCAGCATCAAACAGATGTTGGAGGATTCTTTTTCATTACTGCTGCTAAAACTAAACCGATGATGGCAGCAAAGAAGGCAGAAGTAAAAATACTCGTTACCACTTGTAAGAAAGGATTATATGCTATTTTTAAAAAGCCGAGAGCTGCATCAATCTGGTCTTGATCAAGGCCTTGTTCCTCATAAATATCTGCCATACAATCCATTACTCTATCCGTCATGCCCGGATCAATAACAGTAGTATATAGGACGTTAAATAATCCGCTGATAACTCCGGCAATAATAAGTGCAACTAATGAAACAACAAAAGCACGTCCGAAAGAAATGTAGCCTCCCAAATCACCAGTATGTTGCCGAATAGCCATCACTCCAACCAGAGCACTTACACCGATCAGCACTGCAATGCCAATCAGGCCGGTTAAGATAGCAGAACTACCACCCTCGGCAGCGGCACATGGATCGGCAAGGCCCACCATTTGAGCTACTAAACCCCAGGCCACCAGTATCAGGCCACCAATAAGTCCATAGCGAAGCGCGGTTTGAAAATAAGGAACAGTTGAAGGATCAACAAAATTGTTAGGTTCATCAATTGTTGTCATAGTTATAAGAGCATTAGTTAAATAAATAGGTTAGCAAAGGTGCAACAATAGTGATGGAGCCTCAGGTACTAAGGCAGCAATGAATTTAAAAATTGCTTTTTACTTTCATTTGGAAAGGTCTTCCACTAATGTGCTCCTAAAATCAAGCTAGAATATGAACAATGTAAGAAAATGGTGCCAATTTTTTTTACGAACGATCAAAAAATTCAGACTTTTGACCATTAATGATGCCTAATATTGCCCCTTGGAAGGTCTGGTCAATAAAGGGGGAATTGAATGATTTTGAATTTCGCGTCTGTCTTTTATGAGTCCAAAATTGTTCAGGTTGGAAAAGGGTGAAATTTGCCTTGGCCCCTTCTTCAATTTTTGGCAATGGCAGGCCTAAGAGTTTTCGGGGAGAACTACTCCAAAAACGCTCCATATCTTCAATAGAAAATTGGTTTTTTAGATTTTGCCAACTCAACACGAAGGAGGTTTCAAGGCCAGCAGCTCCAAAATCAGCAAAGGAAAACTCTTTCTTTTTGGCCTCTTCTTCTAAAGGCACATGATTGGAAGAAATAAAATCTATCGTTCCATCTTTTAAACCCTCTTTTAATGCAAGAACATCGGCCGAGGATCGAAGAGGAGGAAGAATTTTAAAATTGGAATCAAAGTTTAGCACCTCCTGATCAGTATAACAAAGGTTTATCGCCGCTACCGAAGCACTTACTTTTATCCCTTCTTTTTTCGCTTTTCGGATCATGTCTACAGCCCCCTTGGTAGATACATTTGAAAGGTGGACTCTTGAGTCAGTATATTCTGCCAGATAAATATCCCGGTGCACCATCAACTCTTCTGCCATATCTGGTATTCCTTTCATCCCCAACATGGTACTCACTTCCCCTTCATTAATCTGACCATCACCTGCGATTGAAGCATCATGTGGGTGATTAATGATTAGGCCATCAAAACTTTTTACATATTGCAATGCCCTCATCATCATTCCATTATGTTGAATGGCGTGCAAACCATCAGAAAAGGCAATAGCTCCAGATCGATACATATCAATCATTTCCGTAATATCCTTACCATCACAATGCTCCGAAACAGCACCTATGGGATAAAAGTCAACTGCTAAGTTTTCTGCATTATTTTTAATATATCTAATACCAGATTTGGAATCAACAACAGGATGAGTATTTGGATAGCAGGCAACAGCTGTAAAGCCACCTGCTGCAGCCGCCTTATTGGCAGAATAAAGATCTTCTCGATGTTCGTAACCAGGATCTCCAATAATAATTCCTACGTCTATTAAACCAGGCAAAACATAAAGTCCTTCGATTGTTAAATCTGGGGTATTGTCGACCGATATGAGTGGGGCAATTTTGTCAATTTTACCAGCCTTAATTAGGATGTCTACCGTTTGTTGGTGGTATTCAGATTCAGCGTTTATTACAGTAGCATGTTTAATGAGGAGATCCATGGACAATTTTTTTCGTCCAAAATTGAGGAAAAAATCCCTTTTTCCTCAATTTTGGACAGAAAAACATAGCTTTTTATGAATTTAGCTTTTCGGGGTCTTTGTCCGTTCACAGTAACTTAAGCGAGAACAGTCTTAATAATTTACACTCTCCAAAATCTCAACAACAGAATTTCAATGGCTAAAAAGCATAAAGCCAGGATTAGGCAAAGGCGCCAAAGTATGACTCCCTGACTTCTTTCCTCAATCCGTGCAGTGAGTGCAGCATTTTCATTGATATCTATAATGCTCATATTCTCCCCAGCCATGGTTTCTAATTCACCTTTACTTAAATAGCTTAGGTCGGATTCTTCCCTATCAAAATTAAATGCAATAACACCTAGTGATTCAGTCTGATCCAGGAACCATTCATAAAACCCTGCATCTTTAACCTGATCATTGATGGTCATAAATACTTTAGAACCTATGACTCTTTGTCCAGGAATAAACTCTCCTTCTTCTTCTTTTTTGATTTTATAAACAAGATCTGAAGTGTTGCTTTTGTGGCTTTTCTCAATCACTTCATCTTTGCCAATGGTATAGGCGATTCGGTTTTGTTTAGCAGAAGAGATGGCCATTTTGTAAATCATGGGAATAAAAACCTCGCCGTTTCGAACCAGATCATTTATGTTTTCATCCAGTGGCGACAAAGAAAGGTAAAAATTACCATCTCCAATCTGATATTTTGAGATGTATGAATCCCCATTTCTGAATACCAATAAAGGTTCTTCCTTGCGGCTGTTTATTTTATTGGTTTTAAAACTTCCAAGAGTAGTAGGCAGTTTTAGGTTGGCTGATCTGTTTTCGAAAACATTTTTAAAAATAAATTCTTCAGTATTAACTTGTGTAACCTGTTTTTCAGATTCATCATAACTAAGAATTTCATTAGCCGGCAGGGAAGACAAAAAACTTCGGTAGGAGTTTATTTCTGCTGATTTGGGTGGAAAAACCAACACATTCCCTCCATTTTGCATAAAAGATTTGAGCTCAAAGGCCAAACCGGATGAAATGCTGCTAAGGTCATTTAAAAGAATCATTTGATAATCTCCAAACTGAGAATAATTCAGATTTTGACTTGATCGATTATCAACAGAAAAATACGGGATTCCTTTAAAGGCAGCATCTACATATCGATTGGGCAAGTTCTCATTGATGGCTAAGACACGAATATTATCTGAAACAAAAAAGCTAAAAAAGTATTTATCATCAAACTGAACGGGGTAATCCGTAATATTCAAAACTGCTTCATGCCATCCATTTCTCAAAATAGTGATATTGACCGTATCCAAAACGCTTGACCGTGCGGGAATACTCAGAGTACCTACTGGTTTAGTTTGCCCCTCATATTTCATGCTCAAGCGGATATTTTCCATATCCTCATCACTTAAATTTCGGATTTGAATAACAACCGGATTGGTTTGATTTAACATCTGTACGGGGGCTTCAAACCATACTGAGTCAATACTGATGTTTCTTTCCCGGACTGCCTGCAAGGGGACCAGGTTAACTTCAACAGAGGTATCACGATACGATTCCAGGTCAGAGATATTTTTTTGAAAATCTGAAATTAAATATACTGTTGGATTGCCCGTTTTAGCATTATCGAGAACTCTTCGTTGCCGAATAACAACATTACTCAATTGCCTAACAGAAGGGGAAATTTCTATTTCATCAATTAATTCCAGTGCTTCATCCTTTCCTATCAAACGCTGATGCCTACCTTCAAAGTCATTGGTAAGTACCTGGAAGCGATCTTCTGCTCTGTAGGCCTGGATAATTTCACGGCCTCTTTGTTTGGCCTTTTCAACTAAAGCCACATCACTGCTCAGAGCACTCATACTAAATGAGTTGTCAATATAAACACTAACGTTTTTTTGTCCCTTTTGAACTTCTGTATCCTGTGGGATAAAGGGCTGTGCAAAAGCCAAAACCAGAAATAAAATGGCCAATAGTCTTGCCAACAAAACTAGAATATTACGCAAGCGGGACCGTGCACTGGTTTCTTCTTTTACTTCTTTCAAAAATCGAACATTGGTAAAATATACTTTCTTGAACCTCCGAAAGTGGAAAAGATGTATGATAATGGGTATTGCCAGTGCCGCCAGTGCGAACAAAAATGTCGGGTAGAGAAACTGCATCTCTATTTGATTAGTTATAACTTAAATGTCAAAATTTATTCTTTGATTTGCAAACATATGGAAAATTAAGGGATTGGTTAGTTATGGTAATGCTAAAATTAGTTTACAAGTTAGCAAGTTTACAAGTTAGCAAGTTGTCAGGTGTTGGATGACTTAGAGTTCTATACAAAAAGTGACCTTAAGTTATGGACACATTGTATTTACAAAACTCTGTGGGTGTCGCAGCTACGCCGCTGGATGAGTTATTGACTAAAAACCTTGGGTTAGAGCACCCAAGGTTGATGTTTATCGCCGCCATGCGGCTTAATATCAGCAAAATAAAACCGCGTAGCGGTGTCAAGCATAAGCCTTGGGTACTAACCCAAGGCAGGAAAATAGGCAAAAATGAGCGGCGTAGCTGCGACACAAAGACCTAATTTTAAGGCCAATAAGTTATTGTCTAAATTTGAAAAAGTGTACATAACTTTATGTCATTCTTATGTTTAATACTCTAAGTCATCCAACAACTACCAGACTACTAGACTACTGATTAACAGCAATGGTACTCAGAACCTTTAGCTTTTTAGGATCACTTATATCATATTGAACCAGACCATCTTTTCCGATGACAATGCCAATATTTCCATAGGTGATGATATCATGTGCGGTGAAGCCTTTATTATGGCTCAGCAAATTTTTATCAATATTCAACAAATCTTTGGTGTCAAAAACTTTTAGGCCCTGATCATCTTCGCAGATAAACAAATTCCCATTATTTACAGAAAGACCAATTGGATGGTGCATTGGATAAATCTCTAATAGCTTAGGACTTTCCAGGTCACTTACATCCAATACTTCTAATTGATTCAGGCCATTACGGCAAGTAGTTCCATCTCTTAAGGTAATGAAAGCTATATTATTGTCAACATAAATTGGATCGCAGGAATTTGCATGCCAGAAGGTCGAAAGCATTTGAGGATTGGAGGGAGTACTGGCATCATAAATAAACATTGCATTATTACTACCAATGAATAATTTATCGCCATATGGAAAAATGGTTTCGATGCCCCAACCCAATTGCACTTCATTTGAAAAATCTGGGTTATCTGGAATGCTTAGGTCAAAAACTTTAAGACTAAATTCATCCACAGCAAACATATGGTCATCCAAAATGGTGAATCTGGCCAAAGAACCTCCAATACCTGTAGTGGCTTGAGCTCTTGAAGCATCGGCACTGGCATTTGCCATTAGAGGCCTGCCAAACCCAATATTCCCGTCTACTTCTGCTTGCCATCGTCTGCGTTCAATTATGACATCACAGGAGACTTTTTGAGTAACTTCTTTTTCATCATACCTGACCAATAAGCCTTGTACCGGATCTTCATAATAAAATATAGGGAAAACATTCTCCAAACGATTAATGAACTTTGGATTTTCGGGATTAGACAAGTCAAAAACCACCAGGTCTATATAGTTATCAGCGTACAAATATTTGCCGCGTACAGCTATATCCACATTTCCAGGGATTTCTAAAAAGCCAAGATTTATTGGACTTGAAGGGTCTGTATTATCATAGATGTGAACCCCTTTATCCGGTTCATTGATGAAAAGATATGGTTGGTAAATGTAAATTTTGCCAGAGATGTCCATTTCCTGTGGTGCCACCATCTGTGGTGCTTGCCTGACTTTTTCCATAGAAACAAATACCGGAGTATATTCAATATAGGTATCGTAACAGTTATCTGTACTACAACTAGCAAATATGCTCATTACTAAAAGCATGAAAAAAGACTGGTGTAGGATTGATTTCATAATTGACCAATTGAGATTTGTGAATAGGTTCATATTGGGAAAGACGGCCAGCTTGGTGGAAAGGGTTGGGTCTACGTGTTAACGTGTTCAAGTATTCACGTGTTCACGTTGGGGGGATTCTGTAATTTAGGGAAGAGTTATTTAAACCAGGGAACTTTAGCAGGTTGGTTCTGCAGAAAATCTTTTGAGACATTTGCAAAATCTGTTATATCTTTGTGGAATAAAAGCTTCAATAAGAAACTAACGCCCCAATTTAAAACCCCTTAAACGTGAAAACTTGAACACGTGAAAACACAATTGCAATCCAACCGACTCTTCAGAAAACCTTAACAATACCCTTACAACTAAAAGCATTCCATCTCCGTTTTAATAATGAATTTCAGAAACACCAATTCCAATTTCACACCTAATTAGGCCAACTAACCTTTTTTCAGACACCAGCACTATTGGACAATAAGACAATGATTTTGTTGAATTTTTTCAACCACTCTCATTGAACGTCTCTGATGAATAATAAGACAGAGTGTACTGCGACGCGCTTACATTATTATCATCAAACAAAACATTTGGCTATGAAATCGACAGTCTGGAAATGGTTTTTAGTACTCGTATTAGTATGGAATGTGAACATCCTGGCACATGCTTCGGATGACAACAAAAAAAAGAAAAGGCCACCAAGGCCTGAAAAATTACAAGAAGAGATTCCATCCCCTCCAGGACCATATCATACTTGGCAGGAAGGCAGGTGGAAATGGAAAAAGAAAGAGCAAGAATACATTTGGAAAGAAGGCTACTGGAGGCGTCTATCCCGCTCCGAACTAGCGGATGCTTATTATTCCTCTTTTGGATTAGGAGCAGCCGGATTCTACCCCTTTGGTTTTTACAGTTACCGTTTCCCCTGGCGGTTTTACCGTCCGGTTTATATCTACAGAGTTCGCCGTTAAGGCCAATTTGATTGAGAAGTAAGTTTACAGTAGAAATTGAATTAGGTGATTTTCCCTTGAATTGCAGAGTGGCGTAAAGCTATGGAGATGTTTGAATTGTGTAAGAGTGGTGCCAGCGATCGGGCACTGCTCTTTTTTGTATTGGGTAATGAGTAATGAGTAAAACAGTTAAATCCGTGAAAATCCGTGTCTAATATAAATCTGGAATTAACTTTAGGGGAAATCTAGACATGTAATGAGCTTAAGCGAGGATCAAATCGTTCGTCCCATACCCGTAGAAATAGCTGCTGGAGTCATTCATAAAATTTATTCTGAACTCCAGGGCCTTCCTCTTGAATATAAAGGTGGAGGAAGTTTTTCGGTGTTTCTGGCAGGAGAGGATTATGTTTTTCGTTTTTCAAAAAGTAAGGATATTGATGCTGAGAAATATCAGGAAGAATTTGAGCGAGAAGTGGAATTATTAGACGTTATTAGAACCGCTTTAAGACCACATGAATTACCTCAACATATTCGGTTAATAATTAACCCTGACTTATACCCGGGAGTAATTTGGGTGACCAAAAGATTTAATGGTTTTTTATTAAAAGAGTATATCCAGGAAAAAAATGAGGCCCAGATTGCCAAATTACTAGGTCAATTTCTAGGACAACTGCATAGTATTTCTCCATCCAAAATTCCCAATTTAGATTTTCAATCTCCGGCTAAGGGAGAAGTTATCTCCGGTTGGCACTTACATTTTGAGAAAAACAAAAAAGAGTTTTTTCCACAATTATCAACTCAAGAGCAGCAATACCTGGAAGGCGTTTACAATGATTTTTTACCTTTTGTGCATGAAATGAACCCTAGGTACTGCCTTACTCACGGAGATTTTGATCCTTTTAATTGTCTGATAGCCCCCAGCCTAAATCATCTACAAATCATCGACTGCGAAGACATGGGTTTTGGTTTTGCTGCAGGAGATTTTTGTACCTGGTATGGGCATTATGGCTTGGATTTTTTGGAAAAAATGATGGCAACTTATCCAATTAAAGTAGATCGCTATTTTATTAAAAGAGTCCAATTTTTCTGGGAACGAATACCATTAGCCTATCTTCATTTTGCAGAAATCTATCAGAATCCAAAGTTTGCAGATTTTGGAAAGAGGATGTTGAGGAGGAATATTGATACTGCAATTTTTTGATGTTATGATTTTTTGATGAGTAAATGTGCGGATTAGGAAAATGTGCAAATGAATAGAAAACATCAAAATAATTAAACGATGAAACAAAAGAAAATTTTGAGCGGAAGCTCAAAATTTTCTTTTGTTTCATCGTAGTAATCCCTATTTTGCGGCTTTTTACAGATGGCTGCATTAATCTATTATATTACCCTTCCTTTATTATATGGAATCTCTTTGCTTCCATTTCGAGTCTTGTATCTATTATCAGATATCATTTGCTTGATTGTATATCGGATAATAGGTTATAGAAAAAAGGTGGTTCGAACCAATTTACAAAATGCCTTCCCAGAAAAAACACCTGAGGACATCCAGAAAATACAAGATAAATTTTATCGCTACTTCTGTGATTTAATTTTAGAAACCCTCAAAACACTTACCATTCGTCCTAAGTCCTTATTGAAAAGAATTTCCATTGAAAATGAAGAAATCTTCCAAAAGTATTTTGATGAAAACCAAAGCGTCATCATAGTGATGGGGCATTTAGGGAATTGGGAATTAGCAGGGGCTCGGTTTAGTCAATCTCCCACTCATCATCTTTATGTTATTTACCATCCTTTGGCCAATCCCTATTTTGATAAACTGATGTATTTTATGCGAACTCGATTAGGTAATCGGCTGTATAATATGAAAGAAACTTTCAAGGGTATGGTGAAAAACAGGCATGAGCTTACAGCCACTGCTTTTATTGCCGATCAGACGCCACCCCCTAAGGGCGCTTATTGGACTACTTTTTTAAATCAAGATACTCCCGTATTTACTGGAACAGCAAAAATTGCCAAGAAACTAAAGTATCCTATTGTATATATTTCGGTGCTGCGCCCAAGAAGAGGATATTATAAAATTGTTGTCGAACCTTTGGTAGAAAACCCAGTTGTATTAACTGAAGATGAAATCTCTGAACTCCACACCAAAAGATTAGAAAAAGACATCCTTATGTACCCGTCCACTTGGTTGTGGACCCATAAGAGATGGAAGCATAAAAAAATAAATAATTGACTCAAATTGTAAAGCAATTTGAGCGTAAAAAGTAAAAGGAAGAAAGAAAAGAGATACTTTTTCAGGAAGACAATTAACCTGATTTTTTAATATTATTTGTCCTTCTGTCCTTTTACATTATACTTTTTACCTTATACCCTAAGTTGCTTCGCAACTTGGATTAATTAATTATCTTTGGCGGATGATAAAAGACAAGGATTTGATACTCGCTACTTCGAAGTATGCTCATGAGGACCGTGCAAAAAGCTGGAGGCTTACGATAGTTACTTTGATTATCTTTATAGGGGCTCATATCGGAGCCATTATTAATTTTCATATTATTCCACAATTGATTTGCTCAATCCTGGCAGGCTTAATTACTGTTAGATTGTTTATCATATACCATGATTACTTGCACAAAAGTCTTTTGCAAAATTCAGTGATAGCAGAAATCATTTTTACTGTTTATGGTTGGTTTGTTTTAGCACCAGTGAGTATTTGGCGTCGATCCCATAATTATCATCATGCTCATAATTCTAAATTGTATACTTCCAGTATTGGCTCTTATCCACTAGTAACCAAAAAGGAGTTTTTAGCAGCCAAAAAATTGGATCGCAGACTATATCTTTTTGCCAGGCATCCTTTTACCATTTCTTTTGGTTATCTCTTTGTTTTTATCTGGGGTATGGCTTTACGCTCTTTAATCAATAATCCTAAAAAACACATGGACTCCTTGGTTTCTTTGATTTTTCATGTCATTTTAGGTAGTTGTATTTATTTCTTTTTTGGACTTCAAAGTTTATTGCTTGGCTTTTTCCTTCCCATCATGATTGCCCATGCCATGGGAGCCTATCTTTTTTATGCTCAGCATAATTTCCCTTCTGCCACCTTTAGAACTAAGGAAGAATGGGATTATGTATATGCTGCTTTACATTCTTCCAGTTATATGAAAATGAATAAATTGATGCATTGGTTTACCGGCAATATCGGCTATCATCATATCCACCACATTAATCCTAGAATTCCATTTTATAAACTGCCTACCGTTATGAAAGAAATGGAAATCTTCCAAAATCCTGGCACTACTTCGCTTACTCCTAAAGGAATTGTTGAGTGTTTTCAATTAAAAGTATGGGATCCTGAAAAAGGTAGGATGCTGAAGAAAAGAGAAATATATAATTAATATTGGGTGCCCGAAGGCACCCAATATTAATTACTCTCCTCTTAAAGTTTTTGCTGGATGAGTTAAGGCTGCTTTTATTGACTGAAAACTAACGGTAAATAGGGCAATGGCCACCAACAATAATGCAGATGCCACAAATACGGTCCATTGGATATCAATTCTAAAGGCAAAATTTTGAAGCCATTTGTTCATACCGTACCAGGCGATAGGAGCTGCCAGTAAAAAGGAAATACCTACCAAAATCAGGAAATCCTTGGATAACAAAGTTACCAATCTGGAAACACTGGCACCCAAAACTTTGCGAATCCCAATCTCTTTGGTTCTTTGCACCGTTGCGAAAGTAGCCAGTCCCCACAATCCCAGACAAGAAATCAACATGGCCAGACCTGCAAATATTTTAAATAAGCCATACAAACGACTTTCCGATTCATAATATCGTTCTATCGTTTTTTCCAGAAAATGAAACTCGTAAATACCATCTGGGAAAGTCTTTTCCCAACTGGACTTGATAGCAGCCAGGGTTTGAGGAAGCTCAGAGCCAGCCTTTAGTTTAATACTGGCCTCTCTTTGATATCGAAAATAGGGAGATATTAATAATGGTTCAATGGCTTCATGGAGGGATGAAATATTAAAATCGGCGATAACGCCAACGATTTCCGCAGTCCAGTTATTAAAACCAAAGAGAAACCGTTTGCCCAGGGCTTCTTCAGGCGTACCAAAGCCCATCACCTTAATCAACTGTTCGTTGACCATCACTCTAGGTATCTGTTGCTCTTCAGGAATAGAAGCACTAATGGAATTGGTATCTCTATTTTCAGTATAACGGCCTGCCAATAGTTTTAAATTATAAATGTCATCATAATTTTCGTCAGCCCATATTAATCGTACCTCCTTTCTGCCTGGATCATTTAAATCGGTTTCGTGCATCCGTGTTGTCCAGGAACTTTCGCTTGCAGGTGCAGCCAGTGCAAAGGAAACCTGATCTATCTGTGGAATGGAGGCTATTTCAGATTTAAAGACCTGATTTTTTTGATGTCCTCTCATTCTGACTGTTATCACATTTTCCTTGTCAAAACCTAAATTTTGATTATGGAAAAATTCCATTTGTTGAGACATAATAATCAGTGCCACCAATAAGGCTGCTGAGATGGTAAACTGGGTAACTACCAGGCCTTTGCGTAAAAAATTGGAATTTTTATCACCAGTAACGTGATTGGCTTTTATGGAAAGAGCTGGTTGAAATCTTGAAATCAGCCATGCTGGATAAACACCAGTTAAGAGTCCTGTGAATAATATAAAACCCAAAAACAAACTTAAGCCACCCACTGAAAATAGAACTCCAGAGCTAATATCTTTATCAAGAAGATTATTGATGTAGGGCAATGAGATATGTGAAATAATGAAGGCAAAAACACTTGCGATAGCTATCAATAGAAAAGCCTCCCCAAGGAATTGTCTCATCAATTGCCCACGACCAGCCCCAATGGCCTTTCGAATACCTACCTCTTTTACCCTGGTTAATGCCTGGGCGGTAGACAAGTTGATGAAGTTAATACAAGCCAATAGCAAAACCAGTAAACTTATTCCACCAAAAAACCACAGCCAAACTGGATTGATGGCCTGAACCCATTCGCCTCCTCCATCAACTTCTGGATTCAAATGAATGTTTGTTAAGGGCTGTAATTCTGCATATGCAAGTTCCGGATCATCACTATCATCATTAATATGGGTGTCATACAGGTCTCGAATAGATGTATGTAGACTGGTATATTCAATCCCTTCTTTCAAAACCACAAAAGTAGAGAGACCAAAAGTCATTCCCCAATTATCACTGTTTCCTGTTACCCATGGGCTAATTGGAAAATAAGACATCAACATTTCTGCTGGTAAATGGGTATTGGAAGGCAGGTCTTCAATAATACCCGCCACGGTCATGGTCTGATCATTTTCATATTGGAAAGTCTTTCCAATGGGATCTTCCCTTCCGTAATATGTTTTTGCCAGAGATTCTGTAAGCAATACCTGATTAGGGTTTCTCATGGCTTCATGACCATTTCCTCTCAGTACCTTAATGTCGAAAATGTCGAGAAAATTATCGTCCACCATTAAAATATGGTTTTGCTTAAATCGCTTTTGAGGATTAATTTCGATGACTTTATCGTCTCGAGGATAAGCAATGCCGACCATTTCGATTTCCGGAAATTGATCTCGCAGAGCCTGGGGTAGGGGCGCGGGGGTACTGTAATCCAGAAAACGTTCACCAGGTTCTTCCCAGATTTGATTGACCCGATAGATTTGAGCAGCTTTTTCGTGGTAAGTGTCGAAACTCAACTCATAGTGGATAAAAAGTCCAATCAGAATACAAACACTTAAACCAATGGTTAAACCTAAGATGTGGAGACTGGAATTTAATCTCTGTCTAAATAATCTTCTGAGAATAAAACGGAAATTATTGTTATTCATCATATTTTGAAAATTGCCGGGTGATAAGCTACGATTACCTTTTATTGTGGATAGATTAAAAAAATACAGGACATCCCAAATGAACTGTTTTCTGGCTTGTTTTAATCCAATTTCACGAACGTTTTCCTTGAAAGTCTCATGAAGGTCACCCTGAATTTCTTCCAGAAGCTCAGGAGCACAAAACCACCTGAAAAAGCGGTCAGCCCAAACGGGGACTTTGAATTCTTGCTTAGTCATATACCTCCAGGATTAAAATTTTAGCTTGGGAATAATAGACCATATTTTGCTCCTTTGCTCCTGCATCTCGGTGAGTTTTTTATAACCATATGGCGTGACTTGATACAGACGTTTTCGCCGACCACCTCTTTCCTGGCTTTCACCACCCAAAACTGATTTTGTAAAGCCTTTTTTTTCAAGGCGCCTCAGAACAGTATGGATAGCACTCAGCGAAATTTCCTGCTCATAATGTTTTTGATAGGCCTTGCGGACCGTAATTCCGTAGGCCTCTTCATGAACCAGGATGACCATCATCAAGATCATCTCTTCCAGGTTACCTAAACGATCGTTATTCATTATTTGAACTTTTGTAAAACAAATATAAGGTATTTTTAGAACTTTTGTAAAACAAATAAAAAAGAGATTAAAATAGTTAACTTGCAGTTGCTGGGCAGATGGCCATCTGCCCGGCAACTGCAAGTTAACTACACTTTTAGTATTCTAGTTTCGGGAAAAGATCAAATTTTATTTTTTGACCTTTTAAATTTATTAGCATGAGTATGGTTAATAATCACATCAATTATGTGGAGTTTAAAGCCCCGGACCTGGAAAAAATCAAACAATTTTACCATCAAGCTTTTGGCTGGAAATTCACGGATTATGGAGAAACCTATGTTGCGTTTTCTGACAGTGGTCTGGAAGGTGGGTTTGACAAATCTGATGAAAAAATTGTAAATGGAGCCCTGGTGGTTTTATATCACGATCAACTGGAAAAGATTAAAGAAAAAGTGGTAAAAGCTGGAGCCAAAATTTCAATGGATATTTTTTCTTTCCCAGGAGGGCGGAGGTTTCATTTTCTGGATCCAGCGGGTAATGAGTTGGCTATTTGGTCTGACAAATAATAAAATAGAAGTAAGTAGAAGCAGATAGAAATAAATGGAGATAAAATAGAGACAAATTGTCTTATTGTAATCTCAATTGTTATGAATTTATATCATTAATTCAAGTTGCATCGCAACTGGCGTTAATTAATAACAATATGTCTCTACATGTTATCCAGTTGTCTCCATTTATCTCTCAATTCTGTTTGAAATAAATTGACTTTATTTAGAATTGTATTTTAGGAATGATTAGAATCTTTTAAATAAAACACTCTAATTTTTATTTTCTAAATTGACTCTAATCATTCCTACCTTTTTCAATTTTTTCTCACCGGTGAAAATTTGATCCTTAACCTCTATTATTTGCCGGTCGACTACTTTTTTTCCATTCACGGATACACTTATTCCCTTATTGATGTCAAACATTTCGGGATGAATAAAAAGGGTAAAAGCAGTAATCCCATCTGTTTTCACAAAAACATCATTGCTTCTTTTTTCCACCTCAATCCGGGGTGCCAAATCTGAGTAATAAAAACAGGAAGAGTT
>JANQPA010000111.1 GCA_028285545.1 Saprospiraceae bacterium
CATTTTTGCTGTGGAGTTAACAAAGAAAAAAAGAAGCAAAAAAAGAAACTGTAATGATGATAATGAAGTATTTATGTAAACTTTTTTTAGGACGAGTCAATGCAATCCTACTGCAATTACTCTGTATACCCGTGAATTCGCGAATCCGTGAAAACAAAAAAGCATGCGAACCATACTATTTTTAATACGCAAAGAATTTCTTCAAATCTTCCGTCATAAGATCATGTTGGTATTGATCTTTATGATGCCCCTGATCCAGCTGATCATATTGGCCAATGCGGCGGATTATGAGGTGGATAATATCAAATTATTCATTATTGACAGGGATGGATCAACTGCTTCCGGGCGTTTGGTTAGTTTATTGAAGGCTTCTGAGCATTTTATTATTGCAGGATATGGCCAGAATCCACAGGAAGCCTATGCTGCTATTCAAGCTAACGAAACTGATCTTTTTATAGACATTCCACCTGATTTTGAAAAAAATCTTTCCCGGGAAAATTCAGCTAGTCTGCAAATAAGTGTAGATGCCATTAATGGTGTAAAAGCTGGTGTGTCTAATGGCTATGTACAATCCATCTTACAAGGCTTTGCACAAAATTATCGATTGGAATTACCACAATTCTCAAGTGTCAGCATCAGGGCACCTAGAATAGATTTACAGTATTCCAATTGGTTTAATCCAGAGCTTTCATATGACAACTTCATGGTGCCTGGCATCTTAGTACTTCTAGTGACTTTGATAGGCATGTTTTTATCAAGTATGAATATTGTAAAAGAAAAAGAGATTGGAACGATAGAACAAATCAACGTAACTCCTATAAAGAAATATCAATTTATCATAGGTAAGCTAGCTCCCTTTTGGCTGATCGGATTATTGGAGTTGTCTTTTGGTCTGGTAGTTGCAAAATTGCTGTTCCAGGTTCCATTTGTAGGAAGTTTATGGCTGATCTATTTATTTGCAGGCATTTATTTATTGGCGGTTCTAGGAATAGGTTTGTTAATATCGACCATCACCGAAACCCAGCAACAGGCGATGTTCCTATCCTGGTTTTGTTTAATTATTTTCATCTTGATGAGTGGACTTTTTACCCCCATTGAAAGTATGCCAGGCTGGGCACAACAAATAACCCGCTTTAATCCGGTAGCCTATTTTGTAGATGTGATGCGACTGGTCCTTTTAAAGGGGAGTGATATTATTGGAATTCAACCACATCTAAAAACCATGCTGATTTATGCTTTGGTCATTAATGTGTTGGCAGTATTAAATTATAGAAAGGCCAGTAGCTAGAGAAAACGGTCTATAAAAATGTCAATATCAATATCAATGTCAATAACAATGTCAATGTCAATGTCTGGGTTGTGGTAAATGTTATTAGGTGGAAATTAGGATTAAGGCTCACCTAATCCGTACAGGAGATTCATAAAAAGAATGGGTGAAAAAATATTTTTAGAGCCAGATTTAGTTAGGTTCATTATCCAATGTCATGAATGATCTTTATTAAGATATGAACCCACTTTTAACTAAATTAAATAAACAAGCTATTAAATTCATGAAAAATGTGATATGCTAACTTATCCGCCTTTTTTTTCAAAAAGAAGCCAAAAACGGCCAAAAAATCTTTTGATCAAAGGAAATATTCCTGGGAAAATGATACTTTTTTGATAGAAAAAGGGGAAATCTTGCTGGTTTATAAAATTTTTTTTCGTGAGTAGCTTGTTAACATTTAATTTAAATTGGCTTATTAGTGAAAATAAATTAAATTTGAGAATAATAGTTTTCATTTGGTTTTTTGGGGTTATATAGGAGGCGATCGCAACCCGTGATTGCCTCACTTTTTGATAAATAAAAAAGGCCTATCCTGTTGGACAGACCTTTTGTGTTTTTTATAAGGTGTAATTATTTTTATTTTGTCTTTCTATTTTCCAGAATTTGCTTTGCCGTTACTTTCTCTTCAGCTAAACATTTCAGAATATCAAAGGTGGTAACAATTCCTACCAATTCATTATTATCTACAATTGGAATAGCGTGGAAACGATTTTCAAGGAAAATTTCCAAAGCCACTCCAATTCGATCTTCTGAGCCAATCTTTGCTAGTCCGGTGGTCATGATGTCCTCGGCATGATAAACTCTCAAACGGGCATTATCTACAAAACGATCTTCATCACTTCTGTTAAATCCTCTAAGAAAATGTAAAAAATCAGTTTTGCTGATTAGGCCTACGATCTCACGAAATCGAACTACAGGTAGGTGGTGGATATTGTTGTTTTCAAAAGCTTCTTTAACGGTCATCAATTTATCCTGAGGATTAACGGTGACCAATTTGGTGGACATGATTGATTTGACAGGTGCTAAAACGTTCATATTAATTGGCTTTTAATTTTTGAATTTAAGCGGATTGGATAATTGTCCCTTCCAAATGTACGGTGTAAGCATATTGTAATAACTTTTATTTTTACAAGTTCATTGCTTACAATACAAAAATGCTTTAACAGGAGCTAAAATTTATTGACCTGGATCAACTCTTAAGGTGACATTCGTCATCATTTTATCCTCATAGTCAATTAATGATAATTTTGAATCTTTCTATATTTTTACTTTAACATGCTAACACTATTTTTTTTACCTTGAGTAAGGATTATTTCATTTCAAAAACAACAGATGGATACAATTATTTTTCTTGCCATTGGAGGAGTTGCCGGATGGATCGCCGGGCATTTAATGCAAGGTAAAGGCTTTGGCCTGATAGGAAATATTATTTTGGGGGTTATCGGAGGTATCGTAGGAGGCTGGCTTTTTAATTTTTTAGATGTCAATATTGATAATGGATTAATTGGCTCAATCATTACCGCAGCCGTAGGTGCTATTATTCTGGTATGGTTAGCTCGTTTTGTTAAGAAATAGCTTTTTGGATAATTAGATAAGTGAAACAACAACTTGAGGATCGACTCATTCGCTGGCGAATGATTTTAGGACAACTTTCTGAACCGGAAGATGAAGACGCTTCTATTTCTTTGGATGAGGAATTAGAAGGAATGGATCAGGTTATGGAAGCCTTATATGATAGTGATCGGGAAGGTGGCCTGGGACCATCCTCCCCTAACATCAACCGATGGTTGGGAGATATTCGAAAATATTTTCCAAATGAAATAGTGGAAGTGGTTCAGAAAGATGCTCTTGAAAGATTAGATCTTCAGCAATTACTTCGCGAACCAGAATTTGTCGAAATGCTGGAACCAAACGTGGATCTGGTAGCCTCCATACTGCTTCTGAATAAGGTGCTTCCCACCAAAACTCGCGAAACTGCTCGATTAATAGTAAATAAATTGGTCAAACAAATTGAAAAGGAACTTCGGGAGCCCATGCGGGAGGCGGTAAGTGGTGCCCTAAATAGAGCAAGAAAGAACAGAAACCCCAAGCTTCGGGAAATAGATTGGAACCGGACCATTCTTAAAAATCTGAAAACCTACCAGCCCGAACTCAAGAGTATAATTCCTGAACAATTAATTGGCTATAGTAAAAAGAGAGCCCAACTCAAGCATGTCAGCCTGCTAATTGACCAAAGTGGATCTATGGCTAATTCGGTAGTATATGCAGGGATTCTGGGATCCATTTTGGCATCTCTTCCAACCATAAAAACCCAGCTAATCGCCTTTGATACCAATATTCTGGACCTGACAGAAGAGTTGCAAAATCCGGTAGATCTTTTATTTGGAACCCAATTAGGTGGTGGAACAGATATAGGGAAAGCCTTGGAGTATAGCAGACAAAAGATTTCACGCCCAACAGATACCATATTGTTTTTGCTGACAGATTTATTCGAGGGAGGCAGCACTTCTAAAATGTTGAAAACACTGGCCGAACTTAAATCTTCGGGAGTTAAGATCATCACTCTCCTGGCATTAAATGATAAAGGAACACCCGCTTATGATTCTTCATTAGCTTCTCAACTTAGTCAATTAGGTATACCAGCTTTTGCTTGTACTCCTAACCAATTTCCTCGGTTGTTGGCAGCTGCCATCGAAGGCCGGGATCTGCGTAGATTGAAAGTGAAGGGTTTGAGGGTGAAAAACTAGGATGTGTTCCCGTGTTCAAGTGAATACTATTTACAACTATTCTCAATCAGTCTCCTGTAAAATCTTATGGACTGACTATAATTTTCCTTAGAAATTCTTTCATTAGCACCATGGATTCGACTAAGTTCGGACCGTGGAATCATGACGGGCAGAAAGCGAAAGACGTCCTTGCTAACTTCGGAGTAGTGGCGCCCATCTGTCATGACAATAGCTAGAGCAGGGCATATTACTGCCTCTGGAAATACTTCTGCAATAGACCGTTGAATAAGCTGGAAACCTAAAGAATCCGTTGAGGAGACGGGAGACGGATTGCCTGGGTTTCCAAACCCACTTTCTTCTACTTTAATTCGTTCATCATCTACTATTTTTTTTACTTGTGCTATTACACTTTCGATCGTTTCTCCTGGTAAAATTCGAAAGTTGATGGTTACAGAAGCCTGGGTAGGCATGACATTATCTTTTACTCCGGCCTTTAGAATGGTTGGGGCAGTGGTGGTTCTGATCAGAGCGCTTGTGGCACCATCACCTGATAATACTCTTTTTAAAAGGCCGTCTGTTAACCATAAATTGGCAAATAGGGCATTGTACGGAAAACTCATTTCCGGGCTAGCATATCTGAATAAAGCTTTAGTTGCCCCATTTATCTTTGCTGGGAATGGATTTTTTTCCAGTTTATTAATACCTCTGCTAAGTATGCCTATGGCAGAATTACCAGTAGGCATAGAAGAATGCCCGCCTTCCTTTAATTTAGCTGTTAAGGTTAGCGATAGATATCCTTTTTCAGCAATTCCAATTAGTGCTAAAGGTTGATTAAGGCCATTCATCCCTTCTTCGATGATGAGATAACCCTCATCCATAGCGTACTCAAAATAAATATTTTCGTTTTTGAAATATTCAGCTATCTTTTGAGCTCCGTTTCTGCCTCCAATCTCTTCATCATGACCGAAAGCAAAATAGATACTTCTGTTTGGCTGATACCCTTCTTCAAGGAGTTGTTCGACAGATTCCATAATTCCAAGAACGGTGACCTTGTCATCCATAGTGCCACGCCCATAGACGTTTTCATCATCCATTGCGCCCTCGAAAGGAGGATGATCCCATTGGTCTATGGTAATTGGATCAATAGGTACAACATCCAAATGGCCAGTAAGTAAAACTGGAAGGAGCTTAGAATTTTTTCCAGGCCATTTCCAAACTTTGCTCATTGGCACGATCTGAATTTCTTCAAGGAGGGAGTCAACAAGAGGATAATTTTGCTGAAGAAAAGTGTCAAGCTGAAGAAAAGCAATTGTATCGACCCATCCATCTTTAGATACGGTAGGAATTTGAATAGATTTACTCAGCCTGCTCATCGCTAAGGGGTCAATATCCCTTTTTTTGATAGGCTCGAGATTAAGTTGGCGGGAAGAATTTGTTATGGTCTTAATGGTGACGATCCCGATAATGATAATAATCCCCAAACTTAAAAGCTGGATAGATCGTCGGATTAATTTTTTCATATGTTCATGTACCTTAATTAGATCTAATTGCCATGGATTTTGTCCAAAATGATTTGGGCTCTTAAAACTAATTCAACAGGCTTGAAAGGTTTGATTAAAAAATCATTCACTCCCTTTTCGATAGCATCAAGGATTTGCTCAGCGCTTTCCATTTCTGCCATAATCAAAATAGGCAGTGATGGGTTATGGGAGTTGCGAACTTCAGTTATCATACTAAGGCTGTCATCTGTATCAGTCTCTATGTCAATAATAAAGAGGTCTGGTTGTTCCTGCTCAATTTTAATCATAGCCTCTGAACTGCTTTTGGCCCAGGTGATGTCATAACCATTTTTTCGTAATCGGAATTCTATTGCTGTTAATAATACTTCTTCTGACTCACAGATTAATATTTTCATATATACGGTTGTATTGAAAGGAAGATGGCAAAAAATTAGGGAATGATCCCCATTTCAATTGCATAAAATATTTCTTAACTATAAGAAAACAAAATTTGCCTCCTCATTTTTTAACAAGAATAGACAAAAATGTTGACGTGGATCTTTATAGACTTTTTGAAAGCGATCCACACGGGCGATATCAATTACCTTTTTGGCTGTAAATTCTTCCAAGGTAGAAATATTTATTGACCAGGGAATGTTACGTTCTTCTGAATATTCTACTAAAGGAATTCCAAGTTGTATATCCTCGGCTTGATGAATGACAAAAATTGGGTAGGAAGATACCTCCTGATCCAGAACAGTTTCCGTTGTTTTTCTCATTAAATCAAAATGAGGTTTTAGAGACTCTTCCAAATCTAGATATTTCTTTTTGGTTTCTTCGAGGGATTTTTTGGTTCCATTTTTATTTTCCATTACTTTTTTAGCTTTAGTAAGGCTACATTTTCAACATGATGAGTATGCGGAAACATGTCGACAGCCTGTGTTTTTAAAATTTCATACTGCCCGGAAAGAAGATTGAGATCACGGGCCTGAGTGGCAGGGTTACAACTTACATATACCATCTTGGGAGCTGCAAGTTGTAGGAGCATTTCAACTACTTTGGGATGCATTCCCGCACGTGGAGGATCTGTAATCAATACATCTGGTTTTCCATGTTGCTGTGCAAAATTATCAGTGAGGATGTCTTTTACATCCCCAGCGTAAAAAATAGCATTATCAATACCATTTAACTTGGCATTCTCCCGAGCATCATCAATGGCAGGAGCTACTTCTTCAATACCTACTATTTGCTTACAATCTTTAGCCATAAACAAGGCTATACTTCCAATACCAGTGTATAAGTCATAAACGTTTTCACTGCCGGATAAGCCAGCAAAATCCGCTGTTATTTGATACAAATTTTCGGCTTGTTGGGTATTGGTCTGAAAAAAAGATTTGGGTCCAATCTTAAAACGGACGTGTTTTAATTTTTCTTCAATATGATTTTTACCGAAATAATGATGCATTTCAAGGTCCAGCAAAAAATCATTTGGCTTAGGGTTGATACAATAAAAAAGAGAAGTAATCTCCGGGATTGCTTCGAGCAAAGCATCTAAATAAGGCTTGATTTTGTCCTCTTCTCCTGCATTAAAAGCCATTATTAGGAGAATCTCTTCCAAGCTGCTAATTCGAACAACCATATTTCGGAGAAATCCTTTATTACTGCGAGCATCAAAAAAACTGAGTCCCTGTGATTGAGCAATTTCCCTGGCTTTATTTCTAATTTTGTTGGAAGGATCAGGCTGTAACCAGCAATGCTGAATATCTACAATTTTGTCAAAAGAGCCTGGGGAGTGGAATCCCAAAACATCCTGTAAATTGGAAATATCTGAATCAATTTCTTCGCGGGTCAACCATCTTTTGTTGGAAAAGGAGAACTCCAATTTGTTTCGATAATATTGAGTTTGTGGTGCTGCCAAAAAGGGGAGGACTTCTCCTATGTTCACCTTGCCAATTCGTTGCATGGCATTATCTACGGTACGTTGTTTGTGTTTGACCTGGGCTTGATAATCAAGGTGTTGCCATTTGCAGCCTCCACATTTTCCAAAATGCTCGCAAAACGGCTCAATGCGATCTTTTGAGTAATGACGAAATTCTTGTGGAATACCTATAAAAGAGCCTTTTTTCTTTTTATAAACCAATACATCTACAATGTCTCCTGGTACAACCTTATCTACAAAGATAACTCTTCCTTGTGAGTCTCTGCCCACACTTTTTCCCCTGTCGGCAATGCCGGTTATCTCCACTTCTGGTACGATTCTTTTTTTAAATTTTCTTGCCATAAGTAATTCTTAATTATATAAATGAGGCGGCCGAAGGCCGCCTCATCTATATAAACTCTTTTTCATCTAGTAAGAACGATATAATCCTTAATTAAGGTTTTCAAAAAGCCGATTTTATCCTTTTTTACTTCTGGAATATCGAGGAGATTACACATTTTTCTAGTCAACTCATCAATAGCCTGGGCATGAGCCACATTTCCAAAAGTTCGATAACGAGAAATTACATTTTTTACCAACAGCATATCATCCTCGCTAAGCTGTTTTACGGCAGGATATTCAGGAACATAATCCTGCATGGTGTTGATTTTCAGAATATCTTCCAAGCGGAATCTTTGTCCACCTTTAATTTTTATGACCGTTGTGTTGGCGGTGATATCTCCGAGGCGCTGATTTTTTGTAGATGAACTGATGAGCAGGGCAGCCATAACGCCAATCGAAAAGAGGGAATCGATCAGGTGAAAAACCGCTCGTAATAAATAATCGGTAAGGCTAGGTTCTTTTCCATCCAAGCGAACTACTTTGATGCCCAGTGATTTTTTTCCCCAGGATTGCCCATCCGCAATTACTTCTGAAAGCAATTGATAGCCAATAAACCCGATAATGGGGAAGAAACCCATTATGATCATCATCGTGTCGTTGGTGTTACTACTACCAAAGGCCAACATGAACAGTAATATGATTAAAAGATAAATAGCCATTACTATGATGGCATCAATAAAAAAAGCGAGTACACGTTCTCTGAGACTGGCCAACTCATACTCAATGGTCACATTCTGGGTAGTCTTGATGTCAATTGTTTGCATACTCGTTTTTCCTTTGGTTGTTTTTGTACAAATATTTTTATAAAATGGGAGTTTTACAAGCCTATATTAGATGCGCGAGACGAATTTTATCGATCAAAATAAAAAGAAGTGGAAAGATTTCGAGCGAGTACTGGATGGGCAGTACAAAGATCCCGAAAAATTAAAGGACCTTTTTATTCAGGTAACGGATGACCTTTCCTTTTCCCGTACTTTTTATTCCAATCGTTCTGTCCGGGTTTATTTAAATAATCTGGCACAGCGCGTTTTTTTTAGCATCTACAAAGGTAAAAAATCTCCCTTACGGCGTTTGTTGAATTTTTGGACTGATGAATTGCCTCAACTTGTTTATGAGTCCAGGCAAGCTTTTCGTTTATCTTTTCTTGTATTTATAGTCTCCATGTTAGTGGGCGTTTTTTCCAGCATAATGGATCCTGAATTTGCTTCGGTCATTCTGGGAGAAAGTTATGTAAACATGACTTTGGAAAATATTGAATCAGGAGATCCGATGGCTGTTTATAAAGAAAGGGGGGCTTTTGGCATGTCAATGGGCATTACCCTGAACAATCTAATGGTAGCTTTTATCACCTTTATTTTTGGGGCTTTATTTGGAGTAGGCACCCTGATCATTTTGATTAGCAATGCTATCATGGTAGGAACTTTTCAGTATTTTTTTATTGAAAGAGATTTATTTGCAGAGTCTTTCCTTACCATTTGGATTCACGGAACCTTGGAGATTTCTGCTATAATTATTGCTGGTGCGGCAGGGTTGACGATGGGCCAGGGGCTGGTATTTCCTGGAACTTATACCAGGCTCAAAGCATTTCAGCGATCGGCCAGACGAGGTTTGAAGATAATGATAGGCATAAGTCCAATTATTATTTTAGCGGGGTTTATTGAAGGATACCTGACTCGTTTTACGGAAACACCTGATTTTGTTCGAGGCCTTTTTATAGGCATTTGTTTTTTATTTATTGTCGTTTATTTTGTCTGGTATCCGGTGCGTAAGGCACGAGCAGGTTTCAAATCTCCCTTAAAGGATACAGAGATTCCTCCTGATAAAAATCATAAACTCAGGGTGGATACCATCAAAAGTTCCGGAGAAATTTTTGCAGACGTTTTTGCCATTTTCAGAGATCACTACAGCAAGGTCTTTTTACTAGCTCTTGTTACAAGTAGTCTGTATTGCCTCCTGGCTTTTCTTACGGCCTGGAAGCTACCTACTGAGATTTTTTCTTTTCCCAATGAAACGTTTGGATCAATAAGAGTGGTAGAACAGTTCTTTGTAAATGAAAACGCCCTCTTTTTACCTTTGGTAAGTATATTGGTAATGGGCTTGTTGACTCTTTTTGGCCAACATTTCGTTCTCAGGAGTATTAATCCTTCTTTAACCTTAAGCCGAAAAGCAGGAATAGCATACCTGGGAAAATTTTTGATTGCCTTGATGGTTATGCAAGTTATTATCATGACCAGTGACTGGTATACCTTGTTAATTCTCGTTTTTGTTTTTCCCTTACCAATTTTGTACAATTTTATAGCTCAGGTAGAGAATAATGATATTGGAACGACTTTTCGGCGTATGATTTTTTTGATAAGGAATAATTATGGCAGGATATTAGGATTGTTTATTTTGTTAATGCTTTTATCCTTGTTTTTTTTCTTGATTGTTGATTCCTCACTAGTAGAATTTTTCTTTAGGTATATTAGTTGGGTTGTTTATTTGGAGCAATCTATGATGAATGAATTAAGTGTGGTGGTACTAACCTTTGTATCCATTTACGTTATTCACTTACTCTATCTTCTTATCATAAGTGGCCTGGGGATTCAATATTATACCTTAAAGGAAATCAAAGAGGCAGATTTTTTAAAAGATAAAATTCAAAATATTGGGGCTGGTAAAAAAATTCAAGGTCTCGAAAAGGAATAAAATGGCGATGCTAAAAATAAAGACAGCCTTTTTATGTTTGCTGATTCCCTGTTTTTTATGGGGGCAGTGGTCTGGTCAAGATGCACGGGGTAATCTTTATCATGAAGAGGATATTCAGGAGCATCCCTTTGATGAAGATCGCTGGGAAGAAATTGTAGAAGGCTTGGATTATACTGAGCAGATCAGAGAAGTAAAAAAGAGAGAAACCGTCAATGCCCAGCAAGGACAAGAAGGACGGGATTACGAAGAATCTGCCCGCCCGCCCTTTAGCCTCAATCAAGGATCGGGAATTATGAAAATCCTGATTATTTTACTGGCTATTGTCGTTTTGGTCTTTCTCCTGCGAGGACTCATGGGGAGTGATTTAAAAGTGAAAAATAAAAAGATCAAAAAGAAAGGAGAGGCCATAGATATCCAACGAATAGAAGAAGATATTGAAAATGCAGATTTACAACATTTTATTGATCAAGCATTAAAAAATGAACAGTATGCTTTGGCCATCCGACTCTACTATCTTTCTGCTTTAAAAGAACTGACATTGAAAAAGACCATAAAATGGAAAAAGGATAAAACGAACTTGGATTATTTATCAGAAATGAGATCCTCTGAACATTTTCATTCTTTTAGGTCAATAACACAGATATTTGAACGGGTTTGGTATGGAGAACATCCTCTTGATCGTGAAGGATTTTTGAAGCTGGAACCTGAATTTAAGCAATTCATTAACCATTTGAATGAGGTGGAGTTAGTACAATGAATAATTCGAGACGTTTCATTTTTATTTTCGCAATCCTGGCAGTAGTGATCTTACTGGCCATCCTGCTTTGGCAGGCTCCGACCCGCCATAATTGGCTGGAAACCTACAAGGAAGATAGTAAGGAGCCTTATGGAACGCATGTCCTCTTTGAATTACTCAAATCTTATTTTCCCAATAAAAATACTACCGTTATTCAAGAAAAATTGAGTGACGAACTTCCTCTCAAGACTAATGAAAAAATGAATTATGTTTTTGTTGGAGGAGGATTATATATGGATTCTCTGGACGTAGAGGTTCTTCTTGATTTTGTTGAAGAAGGGAATACTGCCCTTATTTCTAGCAGGACTATTCCTTTTGATTTGATGTTTCATCTTTATTATGAAGAATGCGAGAATACTTATTGGGAAGATTATTATTCAGACACAGACTCTACAAATCATCTTAATTTATTTCATCCAAATTTAAAAAGAGACTCTGCTTTTCATTTAAGCTATATTTATAGAGGTAAAGAACGGAATTACCGATGGCAATATATTGATGATGACTTCTTTTGTGATATGGAATACGGCTTTGTTAAGCTGGGGCATTTGAATGATTCATTGATTAATTTTGCCCGCATTAAATTTGGTGAGGGAACATTTTACTTACACACAACCCCTCTGGCTTTTACAAATATCACCATGTTGGAAAAAGAGGCACTGGACTATGCAGACCGGATATTTTCTCATCTGGAGGAAGGCCCTATTTTTTGGGATAAATACAGTAGAGTTTCGGAAGCAACGGCACGGCGTTTGAATAATAGTCCCTTACCACCTTCTGAAAGAAGGCTGTCTAATGAAACACCTCTGCAATATATTCTAAGTCAAGCTCCTTTAGCGGCAGCTTGGTACACTCTTTTAGGTGCAGCTCTTTTATATTTGTTATTTAGGGCAAAAAGAAAGCAAAGGATTATTCCCGTTTTGGAAAAAAATACCAATACCTCACTTGAGTTTGTAAAAACAATTGGGCGTTTATATTTCCTGCAAAATAACCATCGCCAATTGTGTGTTCAGAAAATGAAATTGTTTAAGTCATTTATCCGGGAAAAATATCAACTGACAATAAGGGATGAAATTGATTCTAGCCTTGTTGGACGACTTTCTCATAAATCAGAAATACCGGAGGCTGCTATTCAAAATATTTTTGGTATGTTTCGAAATATTGAATCATCCTCTTTTGTATCTGAAAACACCTTAATTGAATTTCATCAAAGGATGGATGAGTTTTACAAGAATTGTAAGTAGTTTTTAGGCGGTTACAAACCGCCCAAAACAAATGAGTTTTATAAAAAATGTAAGTAGCGACAATATTTAAATATGCATATTGAAGAAAATAAAGACATGGATCCATTGACTCCTTCTGAAGAACAGGAAATTAGTGAGCCAAAGGAAGAAATACAATCTCCACCTCCTCTTCCGGAATGGGATAGGCCCCGTATAGATGTCACTAAGATTAATGATGCAGTTGAAAAAATTCGAGCAGAGCTGTCTAAAGTGATAGTAGGTCAAAATGAATTAATTGAATTATTACTGGCGGGTATTTTTTCAGGAGGGCATATCCTTTTGGAAGGGGTCCCAGGGATTGCAAAGACCCTCACCGCAAAATTATTGGCTCAAACTATAGAGGTTGGCTTTTCCAGAATACAATTCACACCGGATCTGATGCCAAGTGATGTCATTGGAACCACCGTTTTTAATATGCAGACCTCAAAGTTTACTTTTAATGAAGGACCTGTTTTTTCCAATGTAATACTCATTGATGAGATAAATCGGGCACCTGCCAAGACTCAGGCTGCCCTTTTTGAAGTGATGGAAGAATACCAGGTGACAGTTGATGGAGTTACTTATCCTATGAGTTTTCCCTTCTTTGTCATTGCTACCCAAAATCCGATTGAACAAGAAGGAACTTACAAACTTCCAGAAGCTCAGCTTGATCGGTTTTTGATGAAAATTAACTTACAATACCCATCCTTAGAAGAAGAGAAGGTTATTCTTAGACGGTTTCGGTCGGATTTTAAAATCAGCCAGAAAACGGAAATGGATAAAGTATTTAATGCTGAAGAAATTCGAAGCTGCCAGGAAATAGTCGAAAAAGTATACATCAAGGATCAATTACTGGACTATATCGCTGCCATCATTCACGATACCCGTAATAATGGAGATTTATTTTTAGGTGCATCACCAAGAGCCTCTCTAGCCATAATGAAAACAGCCAAAGCTGTGGCTGCCATGAATGGCCGAGACTATGTTACTCCTGATGATATCCAATATGTTGCTTATCCGGTTATGAACCATCGGATTATACTTACTCCTGAAAGAGAGATGGAGGGTTATGATACCAGAGATGTGATAAAAGAAATTGTTCAGAAAATAGAGGTGCCGCGTTAAAATACTATGCTAAAATCACTCTTTCTTACCAACCGGTTTTTTATCATTTGTGCTGCCTTAATCGTATTGTTTGTATTGAGCTTCATTGTCCTGCCTTTATTTACGGTAGTGCTCGTATTATTAGTATTGATTTTAGCTGTTTTGGTATATGATACTTTGCTGATTTTTGGAAATGATGTCAATCTAAAAGCCCATAGGAATTTGCCAAAGATCCTTTCGCTAGGAGATAATAATGCCATTAAAGTTCAAATTAGTAATGAAAGCAGACATCAGCTTAATGTTGAAATAATTGATGAACTTCCTGTTCAGTTGCAAAACCGAAATTTTAGCAAAAGTTTCTCGATCCTACCTTATGAAGAAAAAATACTAAACTATGAGATCCGCCCTCTCGAAAGGGGGGCCTATGAGTTTGGTGCAATTAATTTATTTGTCAGTAGTTATCTGGGACTGGCTCAACGACGGATAATAATAAATTTAGAGGATAAGGTCCCTGTTTATCCCTCTATTTTACAGATGAAACAATTTGAGCTAAAAGCCTTTGATCGGGTGACCATGCAGAAAGGGATCAAAAAAATCCGGAGAATAGGTCATAGCTATGAATTTGAGCAAATCAAAAATTACATCCGTGGGGATGATTATCGATCCATTAACTGGAAGGCCAGCAGCCGGAGGGCAGCTTTGATGGTGAACCAATATGAGGATGAGAGAGCCCAGCAGGTGTATAGTATTATTGACAAAAGCAGAGCCATGAAAATGCCTTTTGAAGGCCTGAGTTTGATGGATTATGCGATCAATACAAGCCTGGTGATTTCAAATGTGGCTTTGCAAAAACATGATAAAGCAGGACTGATTACTTTTTCGGATAAAATCGGAAGCACTATAAAAGCAGATAGTAAAACTACTCAGCTTAGTAAAATTCTGAATGCTTTATATAAGGAAAAAGAACGGACCTTAGAGGCCAATTATGAATTACTCTATTATATTACCAGAAAATTGATCAGAGGACGGAGCCTGATCTTATTGTATACCAATTTTGAAAGCAACTACGCTCTGGAAAGAGTTTTACCGGTTCTAAGGAAAATAAATAATTCACATCTTTTAGTGGTCATCTTTTTTGAAAATACAGAAATTCGGGCCTTTTCTGAAAAACAGGTGGATACCCTGGAAGATATTTATTATCAAACGGTCGCCCAGCAATTTTTAAACGAAAAATCTCAAATGGTGCAAAAACTTAACCAATATGGTATCCAGGCCATCCTCACCCGGCCACAGGATTTATCCATTAATACCGTTAATAAATATCTGGAGTTAAAATCTCGTGGTTTAATTTAAGTTGCGTTGCAACTTTGTAATGGGTATTGTGTAATGTGATATATAAGACTTAAATCAGAATTATTTAAATTCGTTTTATACCCAATACTCACTACCTAATACTCAATTAAGTATTTCATCGATCTTATTCAATTCTTGTGAGGTAAAGGGAGGATGCCCCAGGCAGCCCACTGAATCTTCCAACTGAGCAGGAGTACTCACACCGATTAAGGCAGAAGTAATTCTAGGATCTCTTAGAACCCATGCCAATGCCATCTGCGCCAATGTTTGACCTCGTTCTTTAGCAATTGCATTCAAGCTTTGAACCATTCTAATCGATTCATCTGTTATGGCATCTTTTTTCAAAAAACCATGACTCTTAGATGCCCTGGAACCTTCGGGAATTCCATGAAGGTATCTATCAGTCAGAAGGCCTTGTGCCAGAGGAGAAAAGGCTATACATCCAACACCTTCTTTTTCCAAAAGCCCTAAGAGGTCATCTTCAATCCAGCGTATCAACATGGAATACTTAGGCTGGTGGATAAGGCACGGGGTCCCCATTTCTTTAAGTATTTTAAAAGCCTTGGCGGCTTGAGGAGCAGAATAATTAGAAATACCTACATACAATGCTTTCCCCTGGCGTACAACTAAATCCAGGGCAGCCATTGTCTCTTCCAATGGGGTATCGCGATCAGGACGATGATGATAAAAAATATCTACATAGTCTAGCCCCATTCTCTTTAAACTTTGATCAAGGCTTGCCACCAGATATTTTTTTGATCCCCAATTGCCGTAGGGCCCTTTCCACATGGTATAGCCTGCTTTAGTAGAAATAATAAGTTCATCCCGATAACCCTTGAAATCTTCACGCAGGATGGTGCCAAAATTTTCTTCAGCCGATCCGGGAGGAGGGCCATAATTATTAGCCAGGTCAAAATGGGTGATGCCTTTGTCAAAAGCTAAACGAAGGATGTTTCTGGAATTTTCTAACACGTCCACATGACCGAAATTATGCCAAAGCCCTAGCGAAATGGCTGGAAGTTTTAAGCCGCTCTTTCCACATCGGCGGAATTCCATGTTATCATACCTATAATCATTTGGGATATAAATGGCTGAACTCATGTATTTAGTCGATTATTTAGATGCAAGGAATAGATTTTTGGGAAAATAAGGATTCTGAATTTAATTTAAAAGGAAATAGGTTTGTTTGAGGCCTCAGGCCTCAAACAAACCTATTTCCTTTTAAGCCCCTAACTCTTTCAATGCTTCAACAAATGCGTCTAACTCCCGTGTGTTGGTATAAATATTAGGTGTAATTCTACAACCACGGACATTGGGTCGATTGATGGCTACTGTGAATATTCTATATTTATCCATCAAGGTTTTTGCCAAATCACTTGGTTCCATTCCCTTTATGCCTACATTGGCAATACCACAGGCCCGATGTGCTTCTTTAGGCGTATTAACGATAACATTTGGTAAATCTCTTACTTTGCTGGTCCAATATTGCTGTAAATAACGTAATCGAGCTTCCTTGCGCTCAGGACCAAGATGGTAGAGATATTCTAAAGCATTGCCAATTGCTAAATCAGTATGGACAGGGTGAGTTCCTGTATGATTGAGCCGTTCGATGTCATCCTGTTCCTTCCCCATATCTCCGAACATCTGCCAGATGCCAGCAATTTTTTCTTTTTTCACGAAAAGCATTCCAGCCCCTAAGGGTGCGCTCAACCACTTATGGAGGCTTGTACCATAATAATCACAGTCCAAATCCCGCATATTGAAATAAATGTGGGCAAAAGCATGTGCTCCATCCACCATTACATCCACTCCTTTGCTGTGGGCCATATCACATATTTTTCTGATCGGTAAGATTTGCCCGGTGATATTGACCATATGGCACACCATTAAAAGTTTGGTTTTATCCGTAATAGCATTGGCATAGAGCTCTACAATTTCTGAATCAGATTTTGGATGATTGGGTAGGGATACCGTTTTATTGACAATCCCATGCCTTTTGGCCTGAAGTTCAAACATGTCACGCATGGCACCATAATCCTGTAAGGCAAAAACGGCTTCATCCCCTTTTTCCCAATGTACCCCTCCTATAATCGTATCCAGAGATTCAGTGGTATTTCTGGTGATAATGATTTCTTCTGCAGAACATCCTGCATGGTTTGCTAATTTTTTACAAATTTCCCTTTTATTGTCCAGCTGAACGGTCCGCATATAATAAGAGCCTTGATAATTGATATAGCGGATATGATGGATCAAATTTTCCAGTATTTCTTGTGGAGTAAAACAGTAATAACCATTTTCTAGGTTAATATAATCTGGTTTTAATCGGTATCCAGCTCTCACCCTAGCCCAAAACTCTTCATTTCGAGCCGCTTCTTCAGGAGAAAGATGTTCAATTTCACTTACCCATTTACTAATGCTTTCAAAAAGAACAGGGGTGCCCAGGCCCAGGGCAGCGAAGTGTTTGAGAAAGGTGCGTTTGTTCATAATTTATTATTTTTTTGAGGGACATAAGATTTTCGCATTTGCGAAAATCTTATGTCCCTCAGGTTATTTATCTTTCACTCCATTCGTCCCTTAACACTTTACCTTCCTGAGTATGAGTTTGTCCATTGACTTTTATTCGGAAAGTATAGGTGCCGGGCTGAACGCCAGTCATGATGTAATCTATATTGGCCATCATAGAAGCAATTTGTTCGGCAGAAACAAAAGCTCGGAATCTTTCAATCCTACTCAGCATTTGTTTTTTCTCTTTTTCGGTGCGCTCTCTTTGTCGCTTCTGCAGATCCCAGACTACCTTATTCATGCCTGCTTTTACAGGGGCTTTTAATTCGTTGATCAACAAACCACCTTGTAATACCTCAATAGTTGTAGTATCCTGATCACTGTTAGAATGGTAATACAACTCAAGCCCTAACGGCTCACTTTCTCCATTAAAGTTATTATAAGAGGAATTATTACTTCCTGGATTGACCCATTGAACTTTGGAGCGGATATCATAAAGGTGAAATGGCTTCTTCATTGCTGTTGCCGACCACTCCTGAAGTGGGCGAATGTTGGTGATAAAAATACCTCTACCATGAGTGGCAACCACCAAATCATGTTCTCTTGGATGAATCAAAAGATCATGAACAGGATTGGTAGGCATATCCAGGCGGAAAGAATTCCATGTTTTACCCCCATCGATAGAAACATAAACGCCCATTTCTGTTCCAAGAAATAAAAGATTGGGGTTGACAGGATCCTCTCGGATGACATTTATAGGTTCATTTGGAAGCCCATTGGCCAGGCTGGTCCAGGTTTCACCATAATCTTCAGTCATGTAGACAAAAGGACGGAAATCATCTCGACGATAACCGGTATATGTTACGTATGCTTTTCCTGGTTGATGTAAGGAGGCCGTTACCCGACTTACCCAATAGGCAGGATTACCCTGGATTTTTTCATTAAGTAGTGTCCAATTTTTGCCCCCATCTTTGGTTAATTGTACATTCCCATCATCTGTTCCTGCCCATATTACCCCTTCCTTTAAAGGAGACTCATCAATGGTAGTAATGGTACAATATTGGATATTACCTGTCCCAATAATTTTTGCTGAATCTGCAGTGGTCAAATCTTCACTAATAACCTTCCAGGATTCCCCTCGATTGGTAGATTTTACAATTTTATTTCCTGCATGATAGATAGTCGCACTGTTATGAGGAGAAATCAGAATAGGAGCATTCCAATTCCAACGCATTTTGCGATCCTGATTTCGATAGGCAATACTTTTTCTTTCTCCAGTTACCTGATCTACTCGGGTTAGTGGGGCAAATTGAGATTCATTATACAACCAGCGGCTATTGTTGGGGTCTACTACATTGTACATACCGTCACCACCACCAACTCGCTTCCAATCTTCCAAACGAATAGGGGAGCCATCTCTTTTAGTAGAAGGCCCTTTTACAGAACCGTTATCTTGTAATCCTCCATAAATATTATAGGGATAATCCATATCAACCCCAACAGCATAAAATTGGGCTAGAGGTTGATCATCTGGATGGTACCAATTTTTGCCGCCATCAAAAGATACCCCCATGCCATGATCATAACCAAAGATAAAATGTTTGGAATCAGCTGGATTGATCCACATGGCATGATTGTCTCCACCAAAACGAAAGGGGCGTCTCCAACTTTTGCCCCCGTCAATAGTTTCCCAAACCCTTACTCCTAAAACATAAACATGCTCAGGATCATTAGGGTCAATTCTAACTTGTTGGTAATAATAAGCAGGACCACCACCTACATCTACACTATCCGGACTTACTTTTCGCCAGTTCTTGCCACCATCATCAGAACGCCACATTTCATCACCCACTACTCTTTGTCCACGTTTAAGTGGAATACCATCTGTGAGTTGCTTCAGGCGGTCTTTATCTTTCATGCCTTTTACATTGACATTTTCAATGTTGGCATACATGATGTCAGGATTACTTCGGGATATATCCAAACCAATTCTTCCCAGAAATCCAGTTGGCAAGCCCCCTTTTACTTTTTTCCATTTAGCGCCGCCATCGGTAGTCATATAAATTGCGCTTCCAGGACCACCAGGATTATAAGTCCATGGTGTACGAATTTTATCGAAGGTGGCGGCAAAGATGACATCTGGATTTTCAGGGTGCATAACTGCCTCCACTACGCCAATCTTTTTCCCATTTTCTGAAACATCCAGCACTTTTGCCCAGGATTTACCTCCGTCAGTGGTTTTATACAAACCTCTCTCCGAATTATCTGAATAAAGGTGCCCTAAAGCTGCCACATAAACGATGTCAGGATTTGTGGGATGTATCAGAATCCGTCCCACATGGTGAGATTCCTCCAAGCCCATATGTTGCCAGTCTTGGCCACCATTTGTGGACTTGTACATACCATTACCCCAATATGAAGAGCGGGAGTTGTTGGCTTCGCCCGTTCCTACCCAAACGATAGAAGAATCACTAGGTGCTACTGCTACATCCCCAATAGAAATGACAGGTTGATCATCAAAAATGGAAGTGAAAGTGATTCCATTATTATACGTTTTCCAAAGTCCACCGGAGGCGGTAGCAGCATAATAAACCTTAGGCGTATTTTCCACAACGGCAAAATCCACAAAGCGTCCCGATTGCCTGGTCGGCCCAATCTCACGGTATTCAAAAGATTGTAATAATTCATCAGAAATTTTTTGTGAAATAGCCAACTGAGGTATGGCTAAACAACAAGAAATAACAAGCAAGAGGCTCGAAAATATTTTCATGATACGTTTTTTTTTCTCGATACGAATAGAGGGAGAAAGTGAAAAAATAGACTTGAAAATAGGAAAGGATTTTGAATTTTGAGGATATTTAGCTTGGTTTTTATATCACAAAGATGTAGATAAAAAGACTCTGTTTTGAACAAAAATATAGGGTTTTAAAAGGATGTAGATGGTTTTTGCTAATTTATAGGGGAATTATTTGCTTACATAGTGATCAGATAAATCATCGCTTGAAAGTTCATCAAACTATTTTTTATGAAAAATGTATTCTACTCTTGCTTAATTCTTGGATTTTGTGCCTTGTTTTTTTCTATTGCTGCATTTGGACAAGCTGATAAATGGGTTAAAAAGTCAGTTATGATTCCTATGAGAGATGGGGTTAAACTGTTTACCAAGATATACATCCCTAAGAATCGATCCGGGGACCTTCCAATTCTTTTGAAAAGAACACCTTACAGCATTGGTTCGGCAGAAAGTTTTAACGGCCAGCTAAATCCTGGGAGCACTTTTGAGTACTTGGCAGACGATGGCTATATTTTCGTTTTTCAGGATGTAAGAGGGAAATATGGTTCTGAAGGTGAATTTGTAATGACTCGGCCAATTGCAGAATCTGATAAAGATATTGACGAAGGAACAGATGCCTATGATACTATCGATTGGTTGATAAAAAATGTGGAGGGAAATAATGGCCGGGCTGGCATTTTTGGTATTTCCTATGATGGCTGGCTGACAGTAATGGCTGCTATTAATCCTCATCCAGCGGTAAAGGCTGTCTCTCCGCAAGCTTCTCCTGCAGATATGTTTTTAATGGATGACTTTTCGCATAAAGGTGCTTTTCGTTTGTCGCCAACTTTTGGCTATACCTATTTAGTGGCTACTTCATCCACCTCAACGCCTTTTCCTTTTGATCAAAAAGATACTTATGAATGGTATCTGGACTTGGGGCCTATTAAAAATGCAGCCCATTATTTGAAAGATGCCGAAGAGGGGTGGGTAGATTTTGAAAATCACCCTGTTTATGATGATTTTTGGAAAAAACAAAATGTCCTTAATTATCTTGATGAAGTTAAAGTGCCCACCTTGAACGTAGTAGGCTGGTGGGATGCTGAAGATTTCTATGGTTCCATGGAAATATATGAGGCCTGGGAAAAACTGGATAAAAATAATATCAACCATTTGGCTGTTGGCCCCTGGCGTCATGGGAATTGGTGGGGAAAAGGTAGTGAATTGGGACCTTTAACGTTTTACCCAGACCCTAGTGTTTATTATCGAAAAAATATAGAGGCACCTTTTTTTAAGTATCATTTAAAGCAGGAAGGGGACGGAAAATTTCCCAATGCCTGGGTGTATCTAACCGGATCTAACGTGTGGAGGCAATTTAATTCCTGGCCAGATCAAGAGTTAAGTGAAGACAAAAAGTTATACTTACACGCTAAGCGTAAATTAAGTTTTACGGCCCCCACCACAGCAGCCTCTTTCTCTGAATACCTTTCTGACCCAGCCAATCCAGTTCCTTATGCACCACGACCTATCCCTGGCTTTTGGCAGGGTGCTTTGGGAAAATGGGGCTGGAAGCTTAGCGATCAGCGTTTCGTTCAGTATCGGCCTGATGTTCTACATTTTGAGACTGAGCCTTTGCAGGAAGATGTAGTGATCAGCGGGGAAATCGTAGCTAATCTTTTTGCCTCCACAACTGGAACGGATGCAGATTGGGTGGTAAAACTGATTGATGTATATCCTGAAGATTACCCGGATGATCCAAACCTGGCTGGATATCAGTTGATGATAGCGGATGAAGTGCTGCGTGGTCGTTTTAGAAATGGTTTTGAAAAAGGAGAGGCTATCCCTCAAAATGAAGTTTTGCCTTATCAAATAGAACTCAATAACCGACATCATCGCTTCCGGAAGGGGCATAAGATTATGGTTCAGATCCAGAGTACCTGGTTTCCTTTGATTGATCGTAATCCGCAAACGTTTGTTAATATTTTTCAGGCGGATGAAGCCGATTATCAAAAGGCTTTTCATCGGATTTATCATAGTAGGGAGTATCCGACGCATGTGGCATTTCCTATTTTAAAGAAAAAATAATATATAATTCATGATGATAGCATTTATCGATTTAAATGGAAAAACGAATATTTGAATTGAAATATAGGTGTTATCTGTAACCTTTTATTTTATGCTCCCAACTCTCCACCATTCCGAATTGGTAATCTTGTATCACCACGATTTTTCCATGCCTAAGGAGGAACTTGAAATGCTCATGGCATTACCTAGAGAATCTCTTTTACAGGATTTTACCTCGATTCTTGATGATGCTAGAAACAATTTTGAATATTATGAGAAAAGGGCCTCCGCAGCTTACAACCTGGAATTAATGGCACCTATTCATGTATTTTTGCTGGCTGGTGGGTTGGAAGCAATTGAAATATTTGATGAATTACACGCATTTTTAATACAAGACGATCGAAAATTAGATTTTTGGTTTGGAGATTTTCTCACCGAATTTATTCCGAATATTATATACAAAATTGCTCACAAAAATATTGATCTCCTTATCCCTCATATTAGGAAAACGGCCATAAATCCATATATCCGTAGCGCCTATACCAGTGCCATAAGTTTGACAGGCTATTTTTTCGTTGAAAGAAAAGCAAAAGTGATTTCTTTTCTTCAAGATACAGCTCGATACCTTATAGATCTAAGGCAAGGCAAAGAAGGTTGGAACAGAGATAATGAATTGTTAAACATTATGTTAATAGATGCATTGGGTATGGGGTTTGAAGAATTAGTGCCACTAGCAAGAGAAGCTTTGGAAAAAGACTTAATCGATGATGTCTACTCTAGTGAAGAAGAAATAGAAGAAATTATTCAAGATACTTTAAATTTTAAAGGAGCATTAAAAATAGATTCAATTTTCGAAGAATATGAAAGGGCTCAACATTTATTTGAAGGAGATTCCATAGAGGAGGATTTATTCCTACCAGAGGGAAAAGATGATTGGGATACTTCAACAAAGTATCAAAATGAACCTTTTCAATACAGTTATCAGGAACCTATAAAGCGAGATTCTCCTAAAATAGGCCGAAATGATCCATGCCCATGTGGAAGTGGGAAAAAATATAAAAAGTGTTGTGGGAAAAAATAATTACCACTGCATTGTTATTATATCCCTAATTCCCCCTACCTTCGCCCGATGAAGGCCCAGCTCAAAATCCAGCTTTCTATCCTGATGTTTTTTCAATATTTCATCTGGGGAGGCTGGTTTGTCACCACAGGTACTTATCTAATCACCGATCTGGAATTCAATGGTACGCAGATTGGCTGGGTGTACGGGGCCACTGCTATTGCTGCTTTATTTTCCCCCTTTTTATCTGGTATTTTGGCAGATCGTTTATTTGCGATAGAAAAATTGCTATGTCTTTTTCATGGGATTGGGGGAATTCTTTTGATCTGGGTATCCTTTTTAAAAACTTTTGCCTGGTTCTATCCAGTACTTTTAGTTTACACATTCCTTTTTATACCCACCTTCGCATTGTCTACAGCCCTGGTTTTTCACCATGTAGTAGACCGAGCTAAAGATTATTCCAGAATCCGGGTATGGGGAACAATTGGTTGGATACTGGCAGGTGTACTTGTTAGTTATTTGCATTGGGAACATACCGCTTATCCAATGCAATTATCCGGAGTTAGCTCTTTAGGATTGGCCATATATAGTTTGTTTCTTCCACATACTCCACCTGCTCAAGGTTCTAAAACTACTCTGAAAGAATTATGGAGTGCGGATGTCAAAAGACTCTTTTATAATCGAGCCTTTCTTGTTTTTATTATCGGTATGACCTTGATCAGAATTCCTGCAGGTTTTTACTATAGCTTTGTCAATCCTTTTTTATATGAAATCGGAGTCTCCAATCCTGCTGGAAAAATGAGCCTGGGACAAGTCACGGAAATTTTTGTTATGGTTATTTTCCCATTTTTCTATTATCGACTGGGACTAAAAAATGTTCTGGTGATTGGAATGTTTTGCTGGGGCGCTCGTTACCTTTTATTTGGATATGGAGATGCAGATGTAGGAATGTGGATGATTTACATCGCTATTTTAGTGCACAGCATTTGTTTTATATTCACCACGCATACTGGGCAGATTTATATGGACCAATCGGTACCTTCTCATCTTCGTAGTACGGCACAGGGCTTTATTACCTTTTTGACATTTGGCCTGGGAGCTTTAATTGGTTCTGTATATTCCGGATATATTGTGGATCAATTTACCATAAGTTCAGATCAGCATCTTTGGAAAGATATTTTCTGGTATCCGGCAATGATTGGGATAGCTACAGCGGTAGGATTTGCCCTTTTCTTTTGGCCAAAAAAGAATGAAAATAAATAACTTTTTAAGACACTGATTTTCACGGATCACACTGTTTTTATAATTATGAATTCAGTTAAATAAGAGTCTACTTCAAATTCATAATAAGGTACTCCTCAATTGGGTGAAATGCCTGTTGAAGCTTGGTTTGTGAAAAGAGATTTGTTTATATTCATCAGCCAAAATGTAATTTTCATAGTAGTCTGGTGGTCTGGTAGTCTAGTATTCTGTACTACTAGACTACCAGACCACCAGACTACTACAATACACAAAGATGCTCGTAAAATCATATGCCGCTGCTGTCTTCGGAGTAGATGCTCGAAGAATAGATATTGAAATACACACTGGAGGAAATGTGGCTCCCAACAAACAGTTTTACAACCTAGTAGGACTACCCGATAATGCCGTGCGGGAAGGTTTTCAACGAATAGATGCAGCCATCAAAAATATAGGATATCGAACGCTAAGAGTTAAGACCATTGTAAACTTAGCTCCTGCTGATTTGCGTAAGGAAGGAGCGTCCTATGATTTACCCATTGCCATAGCTTATTTAGCTGCAACGGGACAGATACCCAATGAAGGCCTGGATCAATACATGATGATGGGGGAATTATCACTGGATGGAGGCCTAAGGCCTATCCGAGGAGCCCTGCCAATAGCGATTTTAGCCAGACGAGATAAGTTTAAAGGCTTGATCGTTCCCAAACAAAATGCCCGGGAAGCTGCAATCGTGAGTGAGTTGGATGTGTATGGAGTATCCAATATTCGAGAAGCCGTTGATTTTTTAAGCGGAGAGGTCAAACTGGAGCCCGTATTTGTAGATACACGCGAAGAATTTTTTTATAATCAGGAAAAACTAGCCGTTGATTTTTCTGATGTAAAAGGTCAGGAAAATATCAAAAGATCTTTGGAGATAGCAGCTGCTGGTGGTCATAATGCCATTTTGATAGGACCTCCTGGGGCGGGGAAAACGATGCTTGCACGCCGGATTCCTACCATTTTACCGCCATTAACTTTACATGAAGCATTGGAAACGACAAAGATCCATTCTGTAGCAGGAAAATTAGCTCCGGAAGCTTCGCTTGTTTATTCTAGACCTTTCCGTTCTCCTCATCATACCATCAGTGATGTAGCCATGGTTGGAGGGGGCTCTAATCCTATGCCAGGAGAAATTTCTCTGGCCCATCATGGAGTCTTGTTTTTGGATGAACTTCCCGAATTTAAACGTTCTGTAATGGAAGTTCTCCGCCAACCTATGGAAGAACGAAAGGTCACGATTTCTAGAGCCAAAATTACAGTTAATTATCCGGCAGGTTTTATGTTGATTGCCTCCATGAATCCTTGCCCTTGTGGATTTTATAATCACCCCGACAAAGAATGTGTTTGCGCTCCTGGTGTGGTCAAAAAGTATCTGAATAAGGTATCTGGCCCTCTGCTAGACCGAATTGATTTGCATGTGGAAGTAACTCCTGTTTCCTACAATGAACTAGCCGATAATGAACGAAAATCGGAATCCAGTTCGACCATCGTCCAGCGAGTCATCAAAGCTCGCGAAATTCAAGCTAAACGTTTTGAATCCTACAAAAATATCTACTGCAATGCCCAAATGCCCAGTCGGATGGTTCGGGAGGTTTGTCGGGTGAATAAACCGGGTATCATATTGGTCAGAAAAGCTATGGAGAAATTGCAACTATCTGCTCGGGCATATGATAGAATTTTGAAGGTAGCCCGCACTTCTGCCGACCTGGCAGGAAGTGAGGATATTAAGATTGAGCATTTGGCGGAGGCGATACATTTTAGGTCATTGGATAGGGAAAATTGGGCTGGATAAGTTATTTTTTGATAACATAAGGATTAGAAAGCTCGGAACAAGGTGTAGAGATTTCTAAGCCAAAACGGTAATTAAATTCAGCTTACCAATCCCTATCGGGCTTAGTAATCTAAATTTAAACTACAACGAAAAGTTATTTTAAGTGATTAAAAGAATGAAAATGGCTATTGATTATTGGCAATACTTAGAACCAGGTAAAATATATCATTTCTATAATAGAGCCATTAATAAAGATTTACTTTTTAGAACGGATAAAGATTATTCCTTGTTTCTCAAGAAAACGAAAAAATATTTAGCTCCATATCTTCATTTTTATGCCTATTGCTTGATCCCTAATCATTTTCATTTTCTCTTTGAGGTGATGGAAATAGATGATGAAATGAACCATCATTTATTAAAAGAAAAAACAAAATGTGCAAACCATCTATTAAATGGAAATATAGAATTGAATTCTTTTTTAGAAGACCAATTTCGAAGATTGTTTAGTAGCCATGCTCTATATTTCAATAAATTTTATAATAGAAAAGGAAGTCTTTTTCAAAAACGCCCGAAGAGGATTGCAATAGAATCTATAGAAAGACTGCTTTATCAAATATGCTATATTCATCACAACCCAATACACCATCATTTAAGAAATGACTTTCACGAATGGAAGTATAGTTCTTATAATTCATTTATTTCCGAGAAACCCTTTCTAATTGAACGCAAGAAAGTTGTTTCTTTTTTTTGGAAGTGATAATGATGATCTTGGAATTTCATTATTCCATAAATGGCATGAGGATTTTAAAATGGAAAAACAAGACAATGAACTTGAAATAATCTTAACTAGATCCATTTAACTAACCTATAATTGAAAACATCTACCTGTTATAATGGAACTTATGCTTTCCTTTGCCGTACATTTTTTGTAAATTACCAGCACTCTCCAATCGTAATTTAGGCTATACACATACCAATAAAATTCCATCCCCCCACTTTGGAACCTAAGCTTCCAATGTATCAGATTGACTGCTGATCACATTTGGACGAGGTATCTCTATTGTTACACCCATTTTTTTCCATATAAAAATATTGAAATATGAGAACACTACTGACAATTGCCTTCTTTATTGGGTCTTTCATAATCGTATCTGCTCAAGATGATCGCTTTAATGGAATGGGCTATGTAATCGCTGGCAGTGAAATTGTGGGCCCTGTTCAAGTGAGACAAAATGTAGGAGGCTCCATTAGCATCGGGAAATGGCCCAAGGCTACCTTTTTCATTTTTGATGAATATACAGCCGTTTTGGATACTGATAGAAATGTTCTTTTTAAAGGAGGGATGCCATCAACTGGAACTCCTGGCGATAAATTTATGGCCGAAAAAGAAAAATTGATCAATGCTACTCCCGTACCGCCCCAACCACAAGAAGAAGTGGTTGCTGAGACTCAAAGCAATTCAGCAGATAAGCCAAAAAGAAAGAAAAAGAAAGAACGAACCAAAAAAGTAAAGGATAAAGAAGCTACCACTCAACCACAAGAGGAAGTAGTTGCAGAAACACAAACTGATACTCAGGATAAACCGAAGAAAAAGAAAAAGCGTGACAGGGAGGTTTCGGATAATCAATCCATTTCACAACCTCTATCAAGTATAGATAACTCTCTGACTACTTCCGACTCATTAGGTGACTACCCAGCGCTTAGAGATAGATTTGGTCTTGGAGCTGCAGCAGTAAATTATCAGGTAGGTACATCCAATAGCTTAGCTTATGGGTTTACGGTAAATAGAACTTTTCCGTTCCGGAATAGATTCCGCTTTGGTGCATCCGCTGATGTAGTTGTTTATCACGACTATATTTTTAAACAAACCATTACTCCAATGATGGGCGAGGGTTCAGAATATATGGATGATTACCCTCAATATCAAGAGCCCTATAAAGTGCCAGAAGGTTTTGCAGGTGCCGTACAACTGCGTCCTTTTGCAGGAGTTGATTTCGGTTGCTTTAGAGGAGGCTTTCAGCCTGTTTTTGTGTTCACTTATCATAGCATTTGGGGTACGAATACCGATTTATTTCCATTGGGAGTATTGGTTGGATTTTTGAGCGGCCCTGTACAAGTAGACTTGTTTGCAGCTATGAAATTGAAGAACTCTATGTATTATCCTAGGATGAGAATGTTTGGTGCCGCTGTTACTTTTGGAAACAGATCGGCCAACAGAAAAAGGAATGTGAATCGACAATTTTAGTGCTTACAGAAAAATAAATATAATCAATTGGGTCTCCAGCATCCAATTGATTATATTTATTTTTTTAGCCAAACAACTTGTCCATGCGCACCCTTAAACTCCAAAAAACATTTGAGTATTTTTTTGATAACTTCTTTGACATCTGTACCATAATTATTGCAGGTTTTTTAGTTGTCCTTCATCAAGTTAGACCCTTTGAATCGGATGTTTTATTAGAATGGATTTTGGCAGTCTTAGGTTTGATTGCCGTATCAGGACTATGGGAACGAAGTCGCCGATTGAATCGCATAGAAAAAATAACCAAGGAAAGTAGAGACCTGGTCCAAACCAAACTCCAGGGACAGGCATCCGCAAAAGATTTTTTTATAGGAAAAGAAAAAGGGCACTCCGAACAAAGCTTTGCCACCGCTGATGATATTTACCTTTCAGGGATGACCCTAACCCGTACCACCAGGGAATACTTACATATTTTTGGAGAACGACTAAAATCGGGTGCCAATATCAAAATAATGGTAGTAGAGCCAAAACCCGAATTAATGGATGAATTGGTATTGCGAAGTTTTGGAAACACCACTGCCGGGTATTGGAAAACCAGAATTGACACCGTAGTTGACCTGATTAATGTGATTGCGAAAACACCAGGTAGTACCGGAAAACTGGAAATCGGCTTTTTACCTTTTTTACCTTCCTTTGGATTTACCCTAATTGACTATAATCGATCACATGCCACCTGCTATGTGGAATTATATCATCATCGTTCTGCCATGGCCAACCCAACCTTTATCCTCAAAGCCAAGGAAGATCCTAATTGGTATCAGTTTTTTCAAAATCAATTTGAAACCATGTGGAATATGTGTAGGGTCATAGAAATGCCACTCTCAGAAAATAAATAAAAAACCGGAGCACCCAAAAGGTACTCCGGCAAATCCCTCGTTTTAGACTTGTGTTCGGAATCATAGATTGCTTCCCCCACAAGCCTGAAACGAGCGCTTTCTTTGACCGTTTATTATTAACTCTCTTACAACACAAATATGCAGGTATCCCAGAAATAAAAAGTTCAATTATGTTCCAAAAATGTAGTCTATTGTTTCATTTTGAAATTATTATTTTGCAGAATGAAAAATTTCAAGGATAATCTATGGAATTACCTGGTTTGTTTAACACTAGGTATTGTGTTTTCTTGTCAAAACTCCTTAGGTACCAATCAGCAAAAAGCAAATCTTAGCAAACTTCCCAATATCATATTACTATTTTGTGATGACCTTGGTTATGGCGATTTAGGCATTACCGGACATCCAGGTATCCGTACACCCAATTTGGATCGTATGGCTATGGAAGGAATGAGGCTTACTAATTTTTATTCCGCATCACCTGCCTGTACTGCTAGCCGATATTCTTTATTAACTGGAAAATATCCAAAACGATCTGGATTTGGGTGGGTGTTAGTTCCTAATTCCCCAAGGGGTTTGCATCCTTCAGAAATGACCATTGCTGAATTATTGAAAGAGAATGGATATGCAACAGCTTGTTATGGAAAATGGCACCTAGGTACTACTCAAAAAGATTATTTGCCCCTCCAAAATGGATTTGATGAATATTTAGGTTTGCCCTACAGTAATGATATGCGCCCGCCCAAATGGCCTGATATTCCTTTAATGGAAGGGAATGATACGCTAGAATTAAACCCTGATCAAAGGAAACTTACCCAACTATACACCGAAAGAACCAAACAATTTATAATAACCAATAAAGACCAGCCATTTTTCATTTATCTGCCCTATGCTATGCCTCACTTGCCCCTCTATGCCTCTAACTCATTTGAAGGTAAATCCAAGCGAGGACTTTATGGTGATGTAGTTGAAGAAATAGACTGGAGTGTTGGAGAAATTTTATCTGCTCTCAAAGAACAGAATTTAGAAGAAAACACCCTTGTATTTTTTACCAGCGATAATGGCCCCTGGATCATCAAAGATTTGGAGGGAGGCTCTTCTGGTCTGTTTAGAGATGGTAAAGGAAGTACCTGGGAAGGTGGTGTAAGAGTGCCTACCATTGCCTATTGGCCTGGGCAAATTCCAGAAGGTTCTGTCAATGCAAGTCCTACTAGTACCATTGACCTGCTCCCTACTATTAATCAAATGCTTAACTTGAAGATGCCTGACAACCATAAGGTCGATGGGCAAGATATTAGCTCCTTATTGCTTGAAAATGAAAGCTCACTGGACCGGCCACTTTTTTATTATGGATTGAACAATCAACTAATGGGCGTAAGAAAAGATTCCTGGAAGCTTCACATTAAAACCTATAGCCAAACAGGCATCGATTATTTTGAAGGTCAAATCCCGCTGCTATTTAATCTTGATATCGATCCTTCTGAAACGCAAGACTTGTCGTCCCAAAATCCTGAAATTGTTAAGGAATTGGAACGGCTTATTGAAGAACACAATGCACAAATAGAAGTCGATGGTTCCTTTTTTGATAAAAAAAATTGAAGTAAATAGAAATAAATAGAAGCATGTTGAAGTAGAATCTAATATGTTACTTCAACATACTTCAACATACTTCAACATACTTCAACATACTTCAACATACTTCCCTTTTAATTCTCAAGTTGCTTAATCATCTTTTTAGCAGAGGGCAAATTAGGATCCAACTCCAACGCTTTCTTATAATATTTCAAAGCATTAGCCTTATCTCCTTTTTCCAGATAAGCTTCTCCAAGACTATCATATGGATTAGCTTCACTAGGAAATAATTGAACATTCATCTGAAAAATTTCTATGGCTTCATCGATTTTGCCCTGCCGCATTAAAGTATACCCCATTTGATTCAAACTTCTAGGACTTAGGCCTTCATATCCTCCTTTTTCCAAAAGAGCATTTAAATCTGAGGACAAATATTCACCCCCTTTTTCTTTCATTTTTTTATATAAAAAATTAGAAACCGGAAGATTTGGTGCTGAATACTCTTCTCCTTTTAGAGCCCTTGTTGCCTTACGGAGGATATGCTCTGCGATACCTTGATCAGTATTAGCCAAAACGATTAAAATATATTTTTCTTTGAGCTCTACTCCTATTGTGGCACTCACTCCTGGTCCTCCCCCAGCCAGCGCAGTCCCTGCATTCGGATTGGCAAGCAGTTCCTCCCATTTCATTTCCGTGTTCTGATAATCTGCGGCCATCAGGATTTTTGAGGCATTAGAAATTAATTTTTTAGAATAAAAAAGAGCCTGGATGAAACTCAGAAGATCAGAAGTATTGGCATAGATCCCTCCATCAGGAGTAGGGTATTCAAGCATGGCAGTATGATCAGTTTTGCTGCCATCAAAATTGAAGCGGTAACTTTTGGCTTCACCCTTTATGTTTTCAGCAATGTCATAGTGGGTATTTTTAGCATTGATTTTGGATAGAATATTATCCTGTAATAATTGATCAAAAGATTTTCCAGTGGTCTTTTCAAGGATGGCTCCCAGAATAACATAGCCATAATTGGAATATTGTTGATCTGTACCCGGTTCATAGGCCAGCGGCTCATTCATTAAAAGAGGGAGGATGTCGTTGATATTTTTGTATGACCTTATATTATCAAGATATTCCGGAATAAAAATATCTCCAAACCCAGAGGAGTGATTGAGCAATTGTCGCACAGATACTTTATTGGCAATCTTTTTGGGAAAACCAAGGTCAAATTTACTCAATCGGTCATCCAGTGATAAAACACCTTTTTCCATTTGCTGAAGAACCAATACCGCAGTATAGTCTTTATTAATAGAGCCGATCCTAAACTTGGTGGCTGTCGTATTTTTTATCTTTTTCTCCTCATCTGCGTATCCAAATGCCTTTTGAAAAATCGGCTTTCCATTTTTTGCTAACAAAACAGCGCCGGAAAACCAGCCTAAGTTTTCATAAGCTTTGGCTATTTTTTCGATATTTAAAGATGCTTCATTATCTGGGATATATTTCGGTCCTTTCTTTTGAGTAGAATTAGCCGTTCCAGACTGATACAATACCTTTTCTTTTTTAGGAGCACGGCTTCCTCCCCGAATCTCTATTCCTTCAATTTTGTAGGGAGAAGACTCTTCAAAATTCATGTTTAAGGACAACCAATCATTTGTATTACCAGATCGTAGGATTAGTTCATAGCGGAAGGTCTCGGTTCGGTCAGCCTCATAAAGACTCAGCTTTCCATCTTGATCTCTAATATCTGAGAAAATGTTTATCAGCTTATTTATGCCATGTTTATCAATAATTTTTTGTGAAAAAAGCTGCTTGATGTTTTCTGATGTGACTTTTTCTCCACTATTTAACAGGTCCAAATAAGTAATAATTTTTGAGCCGGCAGGACTTTCTTTTAATTGAGATAAGGATTGCTGTCCTATTTGTTGTGAAAAGGCCATTGATAGACTAAAAATAAAACAAGCGTTTAATAATAATATTCTTTTCATTATTTTGAGTTTAAACAAGATTAGATGGCATGGAAAGGAAAATTTTACCTGCGATCTAATAATTAATGGATGATTTCAATTTCATAGTTAAACTATTTTTTCAATTTCCAATTATAGATGTGATGAATAGCCTCAGTCTGTGATATAGACTTGAAAAAATGTTATTTCGAAATTCAAACCAAGTGCATTTATTGTTTGGTAAAAATCCAGGAAATGATATATTTATATAAATCTTTCCTTATCAATCCGTAATCAACCTAAAAGAAAGCGATATGTCAAACTATTTGAATATGGATACCCTGCGTTATCAGCTTTTTGATATCCATGGATTAGACCGGCTGCTCGAATATGATCGTTTTGCTGATTTTGATCAGGATGCCATTAACATCTTTTTGGATGCTGTAAAAGACTTTTCTGATCAGGAACTCTATACCTGCTTTCGTGAAATGGATGAAAAGCCTGCCTATTTTAAAGATGGAAAAATTATTACCCACCCTCAATTGGGAAATATTTTAAGGAAAGGGGGAGAGCTTGGCCTTATTGGCTCCAGTTTTGATTATGACGACGGTGGTATCCAGTTGCCTGGTACTATTGTGACTGCGGCTTATTATATTATGGATGCTGCCAACAACCATGTTCCCGGCTATATGGGCCTTACCGGAGGAGCGGCTGAACTTATTATTTCTTTTGGTAATGAGGATTTGAAACAAACATATGTCCCCAAAATGATTACTGGTGAATGGGCGGGGACTATGTGTCTGACGGAACCACAAGCAGGAAGCTCTCTTTCTGATATTACCACCACCGCCTATCCTCAGGAAGATGGTACCTTCAAAATTAAAGGACAAAAAATATTCATCTCAGGTGGAGATCATGAATATTGCGATAATTTTATTCATCTGCTTTTGGCCAGGATAGAAGGAGCACCAGCGGGCACAAAAGGAATTTCATTATTTGTTGTTCCCAAAAAACGAATTAACTCAGATGGTTCTCTTCAGTCCAATGATGTTGCTACAGCCGGTGATTACCAGAAAATGGGCCAGAAAGGATACTGTACTACCCATCTCGCTTTTGGAGAAAATGACGATTGTATAGCCTGGTTGGTAGGACAGCCTAATTATGGTTTAAAGTATATGTTTCAGATGATGAATGGAGCGCGTATTGCAGTGGGTAGGGGAGCGGTTGCTATTGCTTCTGCAGCTTATCATGCTTCTTTGCAATATGCTCAGGAACGTCCACAAGGGCGCAAGTTAACCAAGGACGGGAAAAAAGACCTGAGTACTGATCCTGTTTTGATCATCAAACACCCTGACGTCCGCAGGATGCTTTTGCTGCAAAAAGCCATCTATGAAGGTTCTCTGAGCCTCCTGTTTCAAACTGCCAAATATCATGATCTCGAACAGGTATCTGAAGGCGAGGAAAAAGAAAAATACCATCTTCTACTCGAATTGTTAACCCCCGTTGCGAAAACTTATCCCTCGGAAAAAGGAAGGGAAGCTATAGACAATGGGGTACAGATATTGGGTGGTTATGGTTTTTGTTCAGACTTTGTATTGCAACAATACTATCGGGACATACGAATTTTTGCCATCTATGAGGGCACAACAGGTATTCAGTCTTTGGATCTGCTGGGACGTAAAATTACTATGAATAATGGACGAGCACTCCAATTGCTTGCTGAAGAAATGCAAGAAACCATCATGCAAGCCATAACTCATGAAGAGCTTAAACCCTATGCCAATATTCTTGGCCAACAAATGAAACTCAATCAGGAAGTACTTAATTTCCTTATGCCTTTTGCTATGAAAGGCAATTATGAGCGTTTCTTAGCAGATGCTACCATTTTCATGGATTTCTTTGGAACAATACTGGTTGCCTGGCAATGGTTGAAATTGGCTACTCAAGCTAAACAAGCCCTTTTGACTGGACAAACTCCTTATGGAGAAAGTTTCTATGAAAGTAATATTCATACCATGAAGTTTTTCTTTAAATATGAAGTGCCCAAAACCAATGGATTGGCACAAACCCTCATGGATGAAGAGGTATTAACCATTTTAGAACAAAAAGAATTGATTTCCTAACCCAAGATAATAGCTAAACACATGGATGTACCGAAGCGATTATTCGATTTTATCTATTACCAAAAAGAACATCACCCTCAAGAAAAGGCTTTTAGTTATAAGCCTGAAGACCAATGGATCTCTTATAGTACAGAAGAGACTATTGATATAGCTAATAAATTAAGTAGAGGTTTGTTAAAGATGGGGGTGAAAAAGGGAGATAGGGTTGCAGTGGTAGTCTATAAAAATCGACCTGAGTGGGTTTTTCTGGATATAGGATTACAGCAAATAGGTGCAGTTAATGTTCCGGTATATCCTACTATTAGTTCCAAAGAATACGAGTATATATTTAATGATTCAGGAGTTTCCATGGCTTTCGTCGGCACAGGAGATTTGTGGGATAAGGTTACCAGCGCCCAAAAATCTGTCCCTAGCCTTGAAAAAGTATTTGCCTTTGATAAAATAGAAGGACGTCCTTTTTACGAGGAGATTTTTTCTGATGAAAATCAAGAGGAGGTAGAACGCATTAAAGCTACTGTTCAATCTGAAGATCTGGCTACTCTTATCTATACTTCTGGAACTACCGGCGAACCCAAAGGGGTTATGCTCAATCATCATAATATTGCTACCAATGCCATGGCTGCCAGCCAGTCTTTGCCTTTGATGCCTGGCTACCGAGCTCTGAGTTTTTTGCCTATCTGTCATATTTTTGAAAGAGCTGCTACTTATTTCCAAACTTACCATGGACTTAATGTTTATTACACTGGTACAGACAACCTTGGAGGGGAAGGAGGAGATATCAGATATGTAAAACCTCATCTTTTTACTACGGTTCCCAGGTTATTGGAAAAAGTTTATGAAAAGATTTATGCTACCGGTGATGCATTAAGTGGAGGCAAACGCAGATTGTTCTTCTGGGCATTGGGTCTTACCAAAGATTTTGAAATTGATAAAAAATACTACGGTTTAAGCCAAGTCAAAAGGTTTATAGCCGATAAGCTAATTTTTAGTAAATGGAGAGCCGCACTTGGAGGTAATATTATAGCCATAATTTCTGGGGCAGCACCTTTGCCTGCAAACATTGCTAAAGTTTTTTGCGCTGCCGGAATTCCCATTCGGGAGGGTTATGGCCTGACAGAAACTTCACCAGGCTTGTGCATCGGTTTGCTTGAAAAAGGAGGGGCAAAATTGGGCTATATTGGACCTACACTACCAGGGATAGACCTCATGATCGACCCCAGTGAGGGGACTTATGCCGAAAATGAGGGCGAAATCCTGGCCAAAGGCCCCAACATTATGATGGGGTATTATAATAAACCGGAAGCTACAGCGGCAGTCTTCAAAGACATCGATGGGGTGACCTGGTTTAAAACCGGAGATATTGGGCGAATGGATCCCGGACCCGATGGGCGTCCAATGCTTAAAGTAACAGATCGCAAGAAAGAATTGCTGAAAACCTCAGGTGGTAAATACGTGGCTCCTGCACCTATTGAAAATCGATTTAAAGAAGAGTTTATGGTAGAACAAATTATGGTAGTGGGAGAAAAACGAAAATTTGTGTCTGCCTTAATCTTGCCTAATGAAGAAGTCTTGAAACAATGGTGTGAACGCGAAGAAATAGCCTGGTCAAGTTTTGGAGAAATGATCCATAAACCAGAAATAGTAAATCATTTTCAGCAAATCATTAATCAGGTCAACCCTCAATTTAGTCATATCGAACAGATCAAAAAGTTTACCCTGGTCCACAAAGAATGGTTACCCCTACATCCTGATGGAGCCGAAGCCGAATTAACCCCAACCCTAAAACTGAAAAGAAGAGTGATCAGACGAAAATTTGAGAAGGAAATTGAAGAAATGTATGTTTGATGCTTTGATTTTCCGATTCTATGATCCTATGATGATGTGCAAATGTGTAGATGTGCAAATGTGCAGAAGATCTAATACATTGATTTTCCAATACTGTGATTCTTCAAAAATTTGATGATTAAATGGTTAGAATTATTTGCAGAATTTGCGAGATCCGCGTGCCCAAAAATGCATCAACAAACAACTACACCTCCAATTCAGCAACCCCTCAACGTGAACCCGTGAACACGAAATAACTTGAAAACTTTAAACAATGTCAAATAAATATCCTCACTTACTTGCACCTCTAGACCTCGGTTTTACCACACTAAAAAACAGAGTCTTAATGGGCTCTATGCATACCATGTTGGAAGAAGCCGAAAATGGATTTGAGCGTGCAGCTGTATTTTATGCAGAAAGGGCACGTGGCCAGGTTGGGCTAATAGTTACCGGAGGAATTGCTCCCAATATAGAAGGATGTGTAGGTCCTGGTGCTGCTAAATTGACTAATCAAGAAGAAGTCGCACAGCATCAATTGATAACAGAAGCAGTTCACCGGGAAGGAGGTCAAATATGTATGCAAATTCTTCACACAGGCCGCTATGCTTACCATAAAGCTTTGGTAGGGCCCTCCCCGATAAAAGCTCCCATCAACATGTTTACACCGAGGGAATTGACAGAAGAAGATATTGAAAGAACCATCCAGGATTATGCGGATTGCGCTGCTCTTGCTCAGCAGGCTGGATATGATGGAGTAGAGATTATGGGTTCAGAAGGGTATTTAATCAACCAGTTTATTGCCCAAAGGACCAACCATAGAACTGACGGCTGGGGGGGAAGCTATGAAAATAGAATTAAATTTCCAGTGGAAATCGTTAAGCGAACACGCGAGCGTGTTGGCCCTGAATTTATCATTATCTATCGCCTTTCAATGCTTGATTTAGTGGAGGGAGGAAGTACCTGGCCGGAGGTAGTTCAATTGGCAAAAGCCATCGAAGCCGCGGGAGCAACTATTATTAATACGGGTATTGGCTGGCATGAAGCTAGGGTCCCTACTATTGCCACTATGGTGCCAAGGGGTGGGTTCAGTTGGGTCACTCAAAAACTAATGGGGGAAGTCAATATTCCTTTGGTTACCGTTAATAGGATAAATATGCCAGGCATTGCTGAAGAAATTCTAAGTAATGGCCATGCTGATATGGTCTCTATGGCTCGCCCTTTTTTGGCAGATGCCGATTTGGTGCTCAAAACAATGGAAGATAGAGTAGACGAAATAAATACCTGTATTGGATGTAATCAGGCTTGTCTGGATCATACCTTCCAGGTGAAAATATGTTCCTGCCTGGTTAATCCCAGAGCTTGCCATGAAACGGAACTCATCATTTCCAAAAGCCCTCAAAAGAAAAAAATTGCCGTTGTTGGTGCCGGCCCTGCGGGATTGGCAGCATCTACTACTGCAGCAGAAAGAGGACATGAAGTCCATTTGTTTGAAGCTGCGCCAGAGATAGGAGGACAGTTTAATATGGCCAAAAGGATACCTGGAAAAGAAGAATTTTATGAAACTTTGCGATATTTTAAGCGGCAAATACAACTTTTTGACATTCAATTGTCTCTAAGTACTAGAGTTTCAGCTAAAGATTTGATAAATGGTGGTTTTGATGAAGTGATTTTAGCCACTGGAGTCACTCCCCGGAAATCAGGATTTGAAGGGGAAGATCATCCTAAGGTGCTAAGTTATGTTGATGTTTTGTATCATAAAAAACCGGTAGGAAAAAAGGTCGCCATTGTAGGAGCAGGTGGAATCGGATTTGATATGGCCGAATTTTTATCCCATGACCACGAATCCCCGGCACCAAGTCTTGATGTGAAGGCATTTATGAAAGAATGGGGCGTAGACATGGAGTACGCCAGGGGAGGAGCTATAAAAATGCCTGACCCAAGTCCATCTGCAAGAGAAATATATTTATTAAAACGTTCTACCGGAAAGCATGGTAAAAGCCTTGGTAAAACTACTGGATGGATTCATAGAGCCAGTCTTAAGATGAAAGCCGTCAAAATGTTGTCGCAGGTTGTGTATGAAAAAGTAGATGATCATGGCTTGCATATAGAGATAAATGGTGAAAAACAAGTATTAAATGTAGATAATATAGTAATTTGTGCAGGCCAGGAACCGTTAAGAGAATTAAAGGACCCTCTTGATGCCGCTGGAATAAGGGTTCATTTAATAGGAGGATCCTATGAAGCCCGCGAACTAGATGCTAAAACGGCAATCGATCAAGGTACTAGGCTTGCAGCAATAATATAGCTTTGACCTAAGTCGGATAAACAGAAAAGAATGAAAAGGCTCGCTTAACTGCTAAAGAAATTTTTCTTTATGGCAGGATCTCACTGAGATGAAGCGCCTAAACAAATTGATTTATCCATTTAGTAAAACTCATATTATGCTAAAATCACCATTGACCTTGTTATTATTGGCTTTGTTCATGTGGACATGTCAATCCCCACTCGCAGAAGAAAACACTTCAATTGTAATTACCGGAAACATCGAAGAAGCCACTGAGGAGAGCATAAAACTATACTCTAATTTTGAAAATGAAGAGTTGAAGATTGAGGATGGCAATTTCTCAGTTACCTTGGATCGGCAATCCCCCAATATCCTTTCTTTTTATTATAAGAGAAACAGTATTCAGGTTTATGCAGAACCTGGAGATAGTGTTCACATAGCATTTAAGGAAGGTGACTTCGAAAAAACCATAGCATTTTCGAAAGACAATGAAAAAGAAAATGAATTCTTAAAGGATTTTGCCAAAAAAATGAGAATTCCGGGAGCGAAATATAAGCCATATTATACCAGTACAGAAGAAGATTTTATTGCCAAAATAGATTCTTTAAAACAGGAAGCACAATTGGCATTTAATGACTTTACTGCTGAAAGTACTGAAGACACTGGGCTTTTTTCCAGTATTATTAAAGAACATATGGATTATTCAGCTGCTGAACACCTTGGTCGCTATCCGATGTATTATTCTTATTTCACCAAGGAAAAGGACTATGAGCCCGGCGAGGCTTTGAAGGCAGCTCAAAATTCTGTTCAATTAGAGCGTCCCGAATTATTGGGAATTCCCGCCTATGCAAATTACCTGGAAACAAACATTTCAAATAATGTATCCGCCTTAATGAAAGAGGACTCGTCTTATCAGGATATGGATAATGGACACCTGACCGCTTACTTTAAGATAATAAGTGAAGAGATCGAAAATCCAGAAATTGCAGAGTTTTTAGAGTATAAGCGTATGTATAGCAATATGTCATATACCGACCCTAATAAACTAGAAGCTTTTTATACTGCTTTTATGGAAAGATCCAATAACGAATTCTATAAAAACAATCTAGAAACTTCCTTTAATGAATGGGCTCATTTAAAGCCTGGACTACCTGCTCCAGATTTTAAATACCCTGATATAGATAGCGTTATGCATGCCCTTAGTGATTACAAAGGCAAATTGGTTTATGTAGATGTATGGGCTACCTGGTGCGGACCTTGCTTGGCTGAACAACCTTATCTGGAAGAAATGGAGGAAGAGTATGAAGGTAACCCAAATATTGTTTTTATGGGCGTATCTATTGACGAGGATAAGGAAGCCTGGAAAAAAATGGTTGTGGATAAAGAAATGAAGGGTGTTCAGTTGCTTGCTTATAATGCCTGGAAGTCAACTATCGCTCAAGATTATAATATAGGTGGAATTCCACGATTCTTGCTGATTGATCAAAATGGAAATATTGTCAGCGCGGATGCCTATCGGCCAAGTAATGATAAATTGAAAAAGCAATTTGAAGATCTATTAATGCCACTCAAGGGTTAAAAAATAAACTGATGGCGTGCATTGCGCGTCATCAGTTTATTAATATAAGCTCACCACTTATTTTCTTCTCAGTTCCATCAGATATTCCCAGCATAGCAATATAAATGTAAATTCCGGATGGGGCTTTCTGTCCTCTAATTCTGCCATTCCAACCTTCATTGCCCCCAGGGTTTAAATTTTGACCTTGATAAACCAAATTTCCCCATCTGTCAAATACCTTCAAATCAATAATTCTATCTAATTCATTACCTCCCTGAATAGTAAAGTAGTCATTAATGCCATCACCATTAGGGGAAAAGGCATTGGGTGCAAAGACTTCAAAATAATCCAACTGCAAAACGATGATACTGTCACAGCCAAGGCTAGACTGCAGATTCACAGTATATTCTCCTGGTCGATCAAAGGAAGAATTGCCGACTTTATAACTTTCACCATTGAATATTTTACCTTGAATGGTGTCCGGGCGAACACCTAAAACTTTTAAATCTAATAAAACGATGCTATCACACCCATTGGCGGCCGTTATAGTGCGAGAATAAGTGCCAGGTATTGTTAATTCTTCCTCTCCTAAAAAATAACTTTCTCCTTCACAGATAGTAACATAAGGGAAGGAATATTCTTCCGGAGTACGTAGAATAAAGGGAGGGGTGACCTGGCAAGAGCCATCGCCATCGATCCTAACCACATAATCTCCTTCACCAGTTGTCACCTTCAATTCATTACTCGTTTCGCCAACCAGGGCAATGCCATTTTTATACCATTGATAATCTGTAGAAAAAATAGGCGGTACACTTAAAACAACATTATCTAAACAGGGAGATCCTGAAGCACCAATACGGTACTCAAACTCAATTTCTTCTGCTAAGACCAATTTATCGAGAAAATAATAATTGGGATAATCCCATACAAATTCCTGACAACTTGGACCTATGGCAATGGCATTGATGTTTTCGCGTGGACGTAGGGTAACTTCTTTTAACTCCCAGCTTTCTACGCCGCCGATTTCTACTGAATCCAATGCGACCCAGCCCTTACCATCCCCATTAGTTGGGCATCCATGATTGGGATTGCCAATGCCAAATGGTAGGCTGTCACATTTGGTAGCCCCAAAAAATACCAGCTGAGTAGTGGGGGAATTATTTTCATAAGTGTATCCAATATAAAATTGGAAGCGATAGACATTTCTAGCCTTAAGTGGAGATAAAAGACAAGCTCCCATGTATTCTTTCCAGTGATATTGCGCATCCGGACCACTAAATCTGCCATTCCGAAAACCGGCTGCCCCATTGCCATCAGGAAAAGGAAGTGTTGGTTCCAACCCGGCCCAACCCAGCCAATCACAGGTGTGCACCAAGTCTGTGGTTGCCTGAGAGGCTTGAATCCAACCGGTAGCACAATTCAATTGACTTCTATCGGTAGGACAGCACTCTAAATCTTCAAACGAAGGATTAGGAATTAAAGACTTTGGTTCATAAAGAGCACAGGCACAATCCGGGTCATTTAAGTCGATCAGTCCATCCATGTCATCGTCAATGGCATTTTCGCAGATTTCGGGCATGGGGGAATCCAGCTTTTTCTCTTCATTGAAAAAAGAACTAATAATCACCATCGAAACCAAGATGTGCCAAGTAGTTTTCATACCCCCAAATGATGGATTAATTCAAAACAGGCAGGTGTTGTTACAAATTGCACAAATATTGTCAATCAATACCAATCCTGAATCTTTATTCCATAAAATTGTCGCCAACCTGTCTGGATATAATCTTATTTTCTCACAACTCCCCCTTTCTGACTATCCACTACAATCGTATAATCCCCAGTAGAACGAACAATCCAACGTACGTGAACAGTAGATTGACCCGGAATGTTCGGCACTTCTATTTGTGAAGGATTATAAACTTGTTCATCCGTTTGATTGAGGTCCTTATTGAGTACACGCATACCTGCTACTACATCTGCACCTTCAATTCGGATATAATCTGGCCGGTTGATCTTGTTTTTGATGTCATGATCAGAATGAGTAGGAATGAGTCTTTGATTACCTACTGTAACCGTAATCTCTTTAAGGCCTCCTCCTAAATCTTTTTCCTCCACTTCTTCAATCACTAGTTTAGGCATTTGATAGGCATGGTAAATGGTAAAGGCCATATTTCGATGTGCATCAGATTCTAGTAAAAAACCAGGGTCATTACGGCCATAATTTCTTTTGTTACCTCCTATCTCTATTTTACCATAAACAGGATGATCATATTCCTCCCAGGGAACAAAATTATCCTCAAAAAGAAGCTTTCTGTTGAATAGATCTCTTTCATCTGCATTGGGTCTTTGTTTACTAAATAGCATGAAAGAGGAAAACAATTCATTACTAAAAGTAAAGATCCCACGGCCACCATGAAACCAATCTAACTCTCCACCATAAGCAGAATACAAATCTTTATAAACGATCAAATAGCGATATCCTGGAATTAATTGTTCGCCTAATTTTCCTAAAGCATCATACACTCGAATATCTGTCCGGGTGTAGGAGCCTTGATCTACTTCAGCCCCGGGGCCTCTAAGAAGCATTCCTCCAGAATTATGATAAGATTGAGCTCCTGCAATATTTGGATGTGCCATGACAAATTCCATGACCGCTCTGTTTTCTGGCACAGAGAAAGGGTATTTGTGTGCTCCTCCTTGAGTATATTCGGGCACCCAGCCCCAACCCCAGTTTCTATTGGGATCATAATATCCACCTACTCTATCTTCATTAATCCGGCCATCGCCATCATTATCGATTCCTTCTGATCCTAAATATTCATAATCTCCCATCTCATCTCCACTAACCCGGTCCATACGATTTGGGTTGGAGGGATTTGCCCTAAACTGTCCATAAGAGGTTTTTCGGCGCATCTGGGTGATTTCTCCATCGCCATTGAGATCATCATAACCATCTTCATCAAATAAACCATCTCGATCATCATCGATCGGCATCATTCCCGAACGAGGAGTATTGGCGGTATTGTCTCCTTTCATGTAAGCATTACGGGCATCTGGGTTGATGGTAGGAAGGATGTAAAAAACGCGTTCTTTTAGTAGCTCCGTAATAAAATCATTATTACCAAAACTCTCGGCCAGATACCAAGCCGTATACATGCCAAATTCAGCTCCCTGAATTTCATTGGAGTGTATGTTTCCGTCTATATAAAATGCAGCTTTTTCCATCTCTTGACCAGTTTGATAATCTGTAACTGTCAGGCACCATAAATCTCTCCCTTCATATGATTTTCCAATAGAGCTTACTTTTATCAAATTAGGATGAGCATCCGCCAGTTTTTTAGCTAAAGCACCTAGCCCCTCAGCCGTATAATACCTATTCCAACTAATTTGAACCTTAGGATTCACGGGAGTGCCTACGGCCTGGAATAATTGCTCCGGTGTTTGCGAATGACTTGGAGAAAAGCCAAGAATAATGATAAAAACCAGGATAATATGTTGAATTTTCATTTTTTAAAATTGTAAGTTTTATAGATTAGTTCCAGGGTTCCAGGGTTCCAGGGTTCCAGGGTTCCGGGAATATTAGTTTAATTGAACTTTGACTTCTTCCTGACCACACTGAGGGGCACCTGCCTTGATGGTAATTTCTCCATTTCCCTGTACCAACCAACTTAATTCTCGGTTTTCTCTTCCCTTTAAACCAGGGAATAAATAGACTTTCTGTCCACTGATAATTTGTTGCCCATCTTTAATGTCCAAATCGACCCTTAATCTTTTCACCCAGTTGAATCGATCTCCAACCTGAGATGTGGTAGGAATAAATCCCTCATTCATCAGTGTGGCTTTGACCCGCCACAAGCCGTTAGAAACCTTCTCTTTCTGCACATTGACTAATCGTATTTTGGGAGCATTATTAGCCAGGGTTTTAACAAAAGTGGTATGCTTATCCACTAAGTCCGCCACTTTTTCATAAGGCGGGTTCATTTTAACGAAGGGAGCGATTCCTCCCACTTCCACTGTTTTTCCGGGAAAATCAGGATGATCCACTTTTGTCCAGGAAACAAAATAATTCTCTAATCCTTCTTCCTGGGCCCATCTTAGGAAATTAATATCGCTGTTTTTGTCTTTAACAGGCTTAAATTGTTTTTTCTGAATGCTATCGGTAGGCATCTTCCATTCCGGTACATGCCAGCCAGGCGTACTAAAACTGAAGCGTCCATAATGGAAATAACTCCACTCGGCAAATCCTCCACCATGGGTACTGCTTTTTACTGATTTAGGAGCTTTGACCTCTTTTTTATATAAATCAGAAATCATTTTATTGACCTTGGCATCGCCTTCCAAAATTCCACTAATAACTCTCCCTTTTAGGTTACCTCTTTTATAAGTCCATGGGCTCACCAGGTTTTCAGAAGGGCCAAAAGTGAGTACTGCGAAAACATTCCAGCGGTCATACAAATATTCAAGTACGTTCATGGTCTCTTTCTCGGAAACAGGGAACTCACCCGAACCCGGAGTAAATGGCTTATATTTAAAGGTGAGGTTTTTATTAAAATGGACTCCTCCCATACCGTCCTCATTGAATTGCCCATCTTTATCATTATCAATTCCTTCAGAAAGTAGAATATATTTACCCTGCTCGCCCTTGTCTGGATTCGCTTTTATCAAAACTCTATCATCAGCTGGGTGTGGCATCCACTCACCCGTGGGATCTTCTATTCGCATTATGCTAAGCAAACCATCTGAGTTGAGATCTTCCCCAGGATCTTCATTCATGCGGCCATCACGATCATCATCAGTGTTTTTTGCATTGCCGGAACGTTCATATTTAAGGCGATCAAAATATTGCTGGGCAGCATCTGGTGATACTTGTGGGATGATGTAAAAGGAATAATCCTGAAGTAATTGCCTCATTTCTGCATCTCTACTCTCTAAAAGTTTTTGTGCTATCCCTATGGCCAATTCGGGACCCAGTAAATGAGACCCTTCTACTCCTCCAATGATGGCAATACCTGGCTTTTTATCTCTATCCCCTTCTCCAATGGCCATACTTAGTATGAGTCGGCCTCCTTCCGTTTGGGTAATATTTCCCACTTCCATCCTATCACTATACTGACGTTCTAACTGCCGAATTTCCGCTTCAATGGTAGCGGGATCTTTATAATCATTTTGGGCTTGAATTAGCAGGGGAAATCCTAGTAGGAAGATCAATCCCCAGAAATATGGGTGTAACTTCATTTTAGTAAATTTATAATTTCTACAATTTTACTAAACATTATTTGAACATAGGTTCTAAAACAAAAATATTCAATGGTAAATCACCCGCATGGATAGAAGATTTGCTAATGAAAGAATCAAAGAATTGATTGGATACCCCCTTCTAACTGGTAAAGTTCCATCGCTTGATGGTCTGTCAGTGGCTTATTAAATATTGACAATTCATCTATTAAGCCGGTAAAATTCAATCCAAGGAAAATATTTGATTTCTCCAACTCCCAGGTAAAAGGATCATCTATTCCGCTTATGGTACCCATTTTTTCACCATTCAAGTAAAGGCTTGCCAAACTATTTTCAGTGCCCAAACCATCATAAGTTATAAGCACGTGGGTCCAGGTACTTCTTGTAAATTGCGAGGCCTTAAGACTAACAAGTCTTTTTTCAAACTCAACTAAGAAGGGCGAATTCAGGGTGTCTTGTGTCCATTCATTTTTATCTCCTATGACACCCAATCTAAAGTCACGGGGATCTTTATCCGTAAAATCAACCCAAATTGATGCATCATTGTAGCTAGCATCAGTGATTTGAATTGGATCTGTATATCCATAGAGATCAATTGCAGGATCAACACTTAACCAAAATGAAATGGTGCCAGACCAGTTTTGTGGATTGTAAGCGATGTTATCTTTACTTTTATAAAAAATGACTTTATTACTTTTCTTACCAAACTCAAATGCATTACCCATTTGACCTTTTCCTTCAACAATTCCATGATCAACGTTATTCATACCAACCTGGATTTCTTCCAAATTTCTTTTAGAATTAACATATGAGGAATTAGCAGTATATATATTGGCATCTCCCAATGCAAAATCTGCAGTAGTTCCTTTATCAAAAGAAACATAAAAAGTCAGGGCATTTTTTAAGGTATTTTTGAAACCTGTATTCGAATTAGACTGGCAAGAAAAAAGTTGGAGAAATAATGCTCCAATTAGGATGATATTAAAGCCTTTCATGTTTTGTGTATTGAATTTTTTGGATGAATTTCTAATCTTTTGAGCTCAAAGGACGAAGGATTAGAAGAAAGTGAATAATCTTATAATTGAGGATTTTTGAGTGCAAGTATGATTTTTTTTCAGCTATAAAATTTTTTATTGATATTTATTAAAGTTAGTGTCTAATATATGCTTAGTGCAATCGAAAGGAAGCATTAATACAAATACAATGTTATAGCCAGTAGCACAGCTGCGATATTTTAAAACTGCTTTAAAAAAGTTACTTTAAAGATCCCCTGTTGATCATGCCGCCTTGTTATAAGACCTGTTTCAGGATCGGATAGCTCCTGACGATTATCATTATACACCAGATAGATGTAAGAAAGCGGGCTGTACTCCCAAACAAATCGACTATTAAATGTAGTTCTTTCAGATGCAGTATTGTATTGTAAGAATGAGATTAGTTGAACTCTTGGGTTAAGTGCAAGACGCAATTCTGTTCCAATAAGGTGCGTTTCCATGGTTTTACGCTCTTCTCCCAAATTAGAAAGTCTATTGAATTCATAGTCAGCAGTTAATTGAATGTGAGGCATAGGAGCAAATCTCAATGAAGATGAAACTGTGTTTAGATTTCCATCAAAGTATCCGCCAAAACTATATGCAGCACTAATGGCAACCTTTCTTGAGAAGTCGCCGACGTAACTAAAGCGATGACTGGTGTATTTGTAATCACCAGGAAGAATATCAATCCCTACTGGGGAAAAAGTATTTCGTAAAGACTGCCAGTTGGTGCGTATTCTGTAGGAAAATTCACTGCCATTTTGAAGTATAAGATAAAATGGGGAGTAACTAATAAAACCTTCCCTAAAAGAAAGATCATCCAGATAGTGATAAAAAAAGGTGGTAATACCCGGACTATATTGTCGAATGAATTTTGGAAGCCATTTGGGGCGCAATTTTAATTCAAATGCTGGGCTAGTCAATAAGTAATTATTGGCACTGATAAAACCAGCCCTTGGATTATATTCAGAAGTAACAAAGGCTTGTACATGCCCCAGATAAATCCAATTATTGGAAAAGTACGTCCACGTTGCTCCTGAAAGCCCTTGGTCATTAATGGCACCTGAAGATTTTGAACCTGACACCATCCAGAAAGAATTAATTTGCTGGGTAGGGCGAAAAAATCCATCAACTGTAGCCGTGATATTAGTGGTCGATTGACCTGAGGCATTCGCCTCATCATGTCTAAAGGTTGCCATTCCTCCAATGCGACCTTGAGATGAAAAATTGGCGGAATATCTTGCAACTGCAAAATTGGATGCCGGAGTATTCCCATTTTGTCGTTGCCGGATAGCTAAAAGACCAATGTTTTGTTTTTCATTTCGGTTGGTGAACCGAATCCCAGCATCAATAGGAATAGGATTTCCGGTATCATCTAGTCCAATCCTACGGCTAAAAAAGGGTTGTAATTCATCCCAGGCTGCCATGCTGTAGATTTCATTCCCTTCTAAAAAGAACTGCCTTCTTTCGGGGAATAAAACAGAAAAGCGGGTTAGGTTCACTACTTGGCGATCTACATCGGCCTGTGCAAAATCTGTGTTGAAAGTAAAGTCTAAAACTGAATTGGGACCGGTGACCCATTTGACTTCACCGCCTACTTTGAAATCTGTGTTTTCTTCTACAACGTCACCGTCAACGGAGACCTTATCATTATTTATGAGTGCATAAGGTATAACCTGTACATTTGCAGAAGGGGGCGGCGGCTCAATCCCACTGAGAATAGCCTCGTACGGCATTCGATAAACATTAAAAGCACGGGGCACTGGCGGAAATGAAACATATTCATTATTGCTCCTGATGTTTCTTGTTAAAATAATTCCCATTTTGTCACAACCTGGGGGATAACGAAGTGTTTTCCAGGGGATGGCCATTTCAATTGTCCAAACGGAATCCAAAATTTGGGTTCGAACTTTCCATAAACCAGACCATTCACGGTTGAATATTTGGTCATCCATTACCAAAATTTCGCGCTGTGTACCATAAGGGTTAGTTTGAAACACCATCGCATTGCGTTTGTCAAGAAACCCATCTATGGCTATCCCAAACAAATCATTTTGGAAATAATTAAAGTCTCGTTGCATATTTTGGGTCCTGATATCAGCCCTTCCATTAGAAGTTTTACAAATGGCCCCAACGTATAAATATTCCTCGTCAAAGAGAATTCTTGCCTCCGTAGGCATGCTAGCTGCGGCTCCTTGTTCCGGATCCTTTTGCACAAAAGCCGTGACAGGGGAAGCTCTGAGCCAGCTCACTTCATTCAATTTACCATCAATAATGATTGGCTGGGGCGCCCTAACCGCTTGGATCCTTGCGGGCTCTGCTGGGGGGGCAAAAGTGATTTGCGCCAAGCAATTACTTACGGCGAGATTGATAAATATCCAAGTGAAAATTTGTTTCATACAGATTGATACTTATGGAGTACATTTTATAACCCTAAATTTTCTCTTATCTCAACCTTCAAGCAAAAGCCTTAAACATTTTGGGTGCTTTAAAAGAATGCAATACGAATTGTAATTAAATCATATGAAAACACTTAATAAGTGCAACAGTGTTGCAAAAATAGATAAATTATTTGTTAATCCAACAGGATTATTTTACGTTGTATGACTCAGGAGAGTCTAAGGAAGGTCAAGCCATTTCTTAAGTAGTTTAATAAATGGACTGTTTTGCGAAGTATTGACTACAACGCTTAGTGCAAACGCCCTAGGGATGCATAGTCCCTACTGCCGATTTGCCAAAGGTGAAAATGGCCATGGAATGGCTATAAATATTATTATAAGTGCAACAGAGAACTAAATAAGCATTGTTCTGAATTTTTCTGGGGCTGTTTTTTCCTTTTAGTTTTGGCAGAACCTATGGTGATAATTACTATCGTAGTAAACATTACAATAAAATGTAATAAGCCAAAAAAGATTAGTTCCTAATTTGAAATCAAGTTCTTAAAATCAGAAAAATAGTATTGAATGATTGGGCTATTAACGTAAACGAGAATACCCAAAATAAGCTGAATATGGGCAATAGTTGCTGTCCAATGTCGAATTTTATTATCTAAAAAGGAAAACTCAGATGTATAATAATAACCTCGATATGACCGAGCAATAGCATAACACAATGACAGCAGAACAAGCCACCTAAACAAGGAATGAAGAAGAAGTAAAGTTGGGTACATAAACCTTTAATTTGTTCTTTTCTGATTTACTTTATCAATAATAGCTTGCAAGTCGGATAAAGCCCCTCCATTATAAACTTTCTTAAAACCCTTTTCTTTTAGAATATTTTTTACTTCTACACTTCGTATGCCATGAGAGCAATAAGTGATGTAAGTCAAAGCGGTGTCCAACTCAACATAGCGTTTTCTAATCGTCCCTAATGAAATATGCCTTGAACCTTTTATATAACCCGTTTTACGTTCTCTTTTCGTTCTAACATCTAAAATTACAGCACCATTTTCAATCTTCTTGCCCAGGTATTTATCAATGGTTGCAAGCCGATAAATTCGATTAAAGATAAAAAAGAGTAGTACCAAAATTCCGAGTACCCCTAATGCGATTAATACTATTTTCTTCATGTTTTAATTAAAGTTTTTAATCATTTTACTTAAGCCGTAAAGAAGCTTACATAAACAAGGTATGAGCATGATTTAACATACATTACTAAAACATAAAGGTCTGTATTAACTCAGGTTTTGAGATAGAAGGATTCATGCTATTAGTAGGACTTATCAATCAATTGACGAAATTCGGTAGGTGAAATACCTTCCCGTTTTTTGAAGAATCGAGAAAAATAAGAAGGGTCGGTATAACCCATTTCATAGGAAATTTCACGGATGGTTAAATTCGACTGATAGAGTAGATATTTTATTTCGGTCAATTTTACTTCATCGATAAGATGAGATACAGATTTGGAAGTAATAGTTTTTACCGATTTGTTTAGATGATTTGGACTAACATTCATGATCTTAGCAAAGTCAGTTACTTTTAAATTCTCTTTCACTTTTTCATGCGCTAATTTTCTTAGCTGGTTAGTAATTTTATAGGCTGTACTTTGTCCGGGTATACTATTATGTCTATACAATACTTTCAATTCAGTGAGCAAGGTGTAAATATAGGCATGAATAATATCCGGGTTAGGTTTTCCTTCACTTTTAAATTCTATGGTTAAGCGTTGAAGTAAATTTAAAATGGTAGATTTTGCATAATTGGATATTTCAATTATAGGATAGTTACCAATATTCAAAAATTCAAACTCTAAATTTAAGGGGCGAGTGCCATATTTTCCGATAAGTAGATTTGGATGAAAATGGCAGGTATACCCTTTTACATTTTTTGATAATTGCTCTGTGGAAAACACGACACCTGCTTGTAGTGCTACAATATTACCAGATGTGATAGTAAATTCTTTAAAACCGATTTTAGTTTTATAAGAGCCTTCCGTTACAAATATAAGGGTATGACTTTTTTCCTTTGAGGGAGCGATTGGCTTATATACCCTTTCAATTAAATCTTCAATTCTTAAACAGAAAAAATCTTCAATACTTTTTTCAAACAGCTTATTTAATTCAGGGCTGGCATTGAAGTATTCTTTTCGA
>JANQPA010000083.1 GCA_028285545.1 Saprospiraceae bacterium
TCGCTTTGAAGTCCAAATTATACCTGGCAGCTCTTAAAGCTGCTTTCAAAGAACTTGCTTTTTTAAAACTCGCAGCATGCAGTGCTGCGTAACATCAGTAACTTAACCTAAAATAATGCCGTATATCATCTGCCTGACGTTGGAATCCAATATCATTCAATTCCAGGCCTGGCGAACGCCAGGTTAGCCCTCCCTCAAAACGCCAGTGTCCCGCCCCTTGCTTGCCAATTTGCAGGTTGCCTCCTGTACCAGAAAGAGAGGTCAGACTAGAGTCTAAGCTAACATAACTCGAATTGTTTCTCTGGAATAAATGTGTTTGGGACAGTTGAGTTTTAAGTAGAGCTTCCTCACTTCCAGTGACATGGCTAAAAACAAAATTGCCAACCAGGTACCAGGTTCTATTTTTCCATTGGTGTTTGATGTCAATACCTCCAGAATAAGCTGATTTATGCAAAAACTCAAGTTCTGGGTTTAAATCGCGATTAGTAGCCGTAAAAATTCCTCCGATGAAGGTGTTGTTTTGGTTAAAATCTTTCTGGATTCTTCCAACGAAATAACTAGAGAGTGGCTCTATAATTTCTTTACGCGAGGGTAGGGTAGTACTCGATCCTTTTATTAATGCCTTTTCTCGACTGGTAATGCTTTCTAAGATTCCAATAGACCAGCCATCTCTGGTCTTTCCACTGAACTTGGCTGCTCCCAAAATGGTGGTATTGTTAGGGCGGTCAACAAATTCATTATCTCCTAAACTAACACCTCCCTGGGGTGAACGTCCGATTCTTCTGGAATAAAAAAGATTATCAGAGGCAAAGGTGCTTCCCACCCTTGAATTGGAAAAATTATAATCGAAAATATTCTTGTTTTCAACAAAAAAGGGCCTTTGTTCTGGAAAAAAAATCTGAAAACCATCCAGAGCGATGGCAGAAGGATCTGCTTCCACTTGCCCAAAATCAGGGTTAATGGTTAGGTCCAAGGTTAAATCATTGGTGATTCCAATTTTTGCATCCAATCCTACATTAGTTTTTTGATTACGCCCATCTTTAAAAGGATTTCCTTCAACTCTTGGACTGGTTTCCAAACTTGAAACGATAAAAGGTTGAACCTCAAACTGTTTTTGGGGCTCCAGATTTTTTAGGCCATGCAACTCACCAAATTCACTGACCCAACCTGGTGAATCAATTGGTTTTCTTTGCCAAACCCAAAAAGAATCTTCTCTGAAAAAATCTCTGTTAAACTGCAAACCCCAGACCTGTTCCTGACTTTTGCCAAATCGCAGTTGACTTAGGGGGATTTTCATTTCTGCTGTCCAGCCCAGACTATCAATTGCAGTTTTGGTATACCAAATAGGATTCCAGCTGGCGTCCCAGGTTTCTCCATTATTGGAAATGATTTCATCTCCTTTAACTCCACTTGCGGAAACGGTAAAAGCAAAGCTGGTTCTTAAATCATGGTAACTGTCGAAATTAATTTGAAACCAATCCCCCTCAAAACCATCTCGCCTGGACATCCATTTTCCAATTTTATCAGGCTCCCGATCGAAACACCTGATGCCTACGTAAATATAGTGTTTATCGTAAAGTAGTTTGAATTTAGTATGTTCTGTAGGAGAGGTGTTTTCATCGGGGAGCCACTCTATAAATCCCCCTTCCCAGTTTACTAAATTCCAGTATTCCTCATCGAGTATTCCGTCTATGAGCAGTTGACTATTGTCGGGTAGTTTCTGGGTGGTGTATACTTTTTTGGGGACAGGTGTATAAGTACTGTCAGCTATTCTTTGTGCCCAACTTTTGGAAGTGAATAATAAGAAAAATACCAGACAGGCCAAGGACTCAACCTTGGAGTTTGTTTTTAGTCGGGCCATACTCAATACTATTGATTTGGTTCGGGCCCAATATCCAATGATGGGTTAAAAATAAATAAGTGATTTAAGAAATAAACATATTGATTTATAAATCCGATAATCTTTTTTTATAGGCTGAGGGAGTAATTCCCGTAAATTTCTTAAAGGCGATATTAAAAGAAGAAATGGAATTAAAACCACAATCATAGGCAATTTCAGCAATTTTGATATGCTCATATTCTCGAGATTTTAGCCTCTTTTTGATCTCTTCAATCCGATAGGAGTTGGTAAAATCTGAAAAGCTCATTTTTAGTCCATCATTTATAAGGTGGGAAGTCAGGTACAGGGGAAGAGAAATTTTTTGGGCTAAAGATTTTAGTGTAAAAGAATTGCTCAGGAAAGGTTTTTCGGAATCCATCAAGTCTTTTATTTTTCTGAGATATAAATCTATTTCACGGGCGGAAAGATTGATGTTCTTATATTTTTTGACCGAATCAAAAATACCTTGATTTAAAACAGCATATAGACTAATGCCAAAAATAAAAAAGGCGTAAATCGTTGGAGCTATGGAATAGGATACCAGCCCCAAAATGTAATTTGAGAAATAGGCTAGTTGGATACTTCCAATTCCCAGTAGCAATATGGTAATCCATATCCCCTTTAATTTGGACGGTAGGGTAGGCTTATTTTTTTTGAAAAAATAGAAATAGATAACCAATGCTAATGCAGCCAAGGTGTAGGCCAATTGATGAAACAGCAGGCTTGAATAGCCACCTATATACCAAAAATTTCCTTCAGTTATTTGGAAGATAAACAGTAACAATCCAAATCCAGGAAGAAAATGAAGATACTCTATTTTTCGCCATTCTTTTTCTTGTAAAAAATACTTCAAATAAAGAAACAAGATGGGGCCGGTCAAGGCATGAGCAATAAATCCTATATTCAAAACCAGGTTGGGCACCTGTTCCAGGTTTAACCACAACACGGACTTTACAATACGGACAGTCAAAAAGAAAAAAAGAAGGCCCAGTAAAGTATTATGGACTGATTTTTTTCTTCCTAAAAAGATGAATAAGGACATAAACAAGCTTTGGATGGCTCCAAAACCTCCGATGATGGAGATTAACTCAAAGGGTAATTTGAACGTATTTGTATTTTTCAAAGTCGGGTGTTTTATATTGTATGTCGGTTACATTGAACAATAAATGTAGTTCAAATATTACATTATGAAGAATTATTGATTATCAAAGAAAATAAAAATATCTTTGTAAGGACAACCTCATGTTATTAACAATATTGATAGACTATGCCCCCAATTCTTAAGTTAGGAAACTTAGATGAAAATGTTATTCTCACCAATTCTGATAAGCAAGAATTTTTTAAGCTTTATCACCGTTACCATGAATATAATTGGGAAACATTTCGTGATCATGATCGCAACTCATGGAGAGATTTTAAAAGATTAACTGGTTTTTCTGTAAAAAAACTGCAAAGCTTTCTTCATGAAAGAGGTTTTATGCCAAATAGCAACCGAGATGGAATATTTGGTTATGCTACTCAAGCTGCTGTAAGACTTTTTCAAGAATATGTTAGAACAATTGAAGGAATAGAATCTGTTGGTATTCCGGATGGGATCGTTGGAAAAAAAACCAATTTACAGATCGAAAGATGGGAAAACGAAGAATTGCATTCGCAATGGGATCCTCGGGATTTTTCTAATGAGGAGTTCATTCGATGGATCACACTTTTGCGAGATGTTCAAAAATATTATACTGAAAATCCAAGCCCAAGTGTGAAAAAAGTGAATGATCATCTCAAAAAAAGATACAGCTCTAGTTTAGCCATTAATGATTGGACCTATTCTTCCAAAGATGTTCATTTAGTAGGCATTAGAAGAAATGCGCATCAAACTGCCGGAACCAGACCAAATGACGATCTATTTATTTTGCTTGTCAATGGTTTAGTTTTTAAGTTTTGGGGATCTACAGATCCAAGTCCAATAGATTGGGAAGAAAATCCTATTAGACCGGATGAACCATATTTGGCGGAAGGACAACATGTTTATAATTTTGGCTGGCATAAAGCTGGAAGTCGTAGAAGTAATTATCGAGCCTTAAAACCAAGATACCCTGGAGTTCTAGTTTTTAGGGATCATTTTGGGGATAATGCCTTGAGTTTAAGGAATATTGAAAAAGGATTACACCGTCCTAATAAAACCATAAATATTCACTGGTCAGGTGAAGGCAGGCTTAATTTTTCAGAAGGCTGTCCAGTAATTAGTGGCAGAAGTTATATCAATCATTTAGAAAAAGTAATTGACTGTCGAAATTTTGCAGCCAGCGGTTCAAGAGATTTAGATCCCAATACAAAGGCAGCTTATAATGTTTTAGCGGATTTGATGTTGGTTTATTCACCGAAATCAGTTTCATCTGTATTGTTTACTTTACTACATGAAGAAGTATTTGAGCAGGTAGATGGGCTGGATACCGAAGAAATCCAAAAGATTGTTACTAGAATAACTGATCTATAAATTAATTCATATGAAAACACTTCGTTTGACCTTTGCTATGGGGGGAGGCGTCTCACTAGGGTCATTTTCAGGTGCAGCTCTCACAGAAATATTAAGAGCACTGGTTCTTCATGGACAAGATCGAAATGGGGTAAAATATGATAGAGTTGTTTTGGACTCAATGAGTGGAGCCAGTGCAGGTGCGATTGCCCTTTCTATTTTGATGCGAAGTTTAATGGATTATAAGGCCACCGCTGCCACCATCACAGAATTTTATGAAGCTAAAATTACCAACCCTAAACAAAGCGCAAATTTTTACACATTAGTTAGGAAACAAAACACTGGAATAGGACAGGAGCTAGAAGATTTTCTAGATGTTGTAGGACAAAAAATAGATAAGCTTATTGAAGAAAATAATATTTCAAGCAATGGGGAAAAGGAAAAAATCAAAGAGCAGTTGGTTGCCATTGAGATTGCCCAGATGTTACAAGAAATCCTATGGGTGAAAGAAGTAAATATTAATTCTTTATTAAAGCAAAACAAAAAAAAATCTAAATTAGAAAATTTTAGCCTTCTACCACGCGACACAATTGTAGCGCTAACAAAAAAATATCTTTTACCTAATTCAAATTCACCATTTGACTTGGAAAATTTAAGCATTTTGGGTAATAGGGTATTGTTTGTTTGTTCATTAACCAATTTGGTTCCTAACAGAATGGTTGAAAATGTTGATGGGATAGATCTTAAACACTTTCCTCAAATTAGAGAAGTAAAAAGAGCCTTAAATTCAAAATCACATGAAGAACTAAGAGTTTTTGATTTTAAATTGAAACCTAAGCACCAACTAGAATTTAATTCAAAGGAATTTAATTGGTTGGAAATTACAGCAACCCAGATCAACGATAATAAAAACCCACTCAATTTATCCATTAATTCAAAAAAAGCATGGGCTAGGATAGCCGCTACTGTTATTGCTTGTGGTGCTTTCCCAGTTGCTTTTGCCCCTGTTATTTTGAAGCGTTGGAAGAGAGAATTTCCACAATATTGGAATACTCCAAAAAACGATGTTGCTCAACAATATAATTCCGTATGGGAATTGCCAAAAATTGAAGAGCATAAACTTCCTTATGTTGATGGAGGCACCTTTAATAATGAACCGATTAGGGAGGCCTTCAGGCTTGCTAATTATATAGACACCAATTTGAGGATGAATAAAAACTTTGAGGAAAAAGAAAATCCTTTTGATCGACTAGTTGTTTTCGTTGATCCAATAGTAGATTCAGGGGATTTGTCTTACAATATGAGATCGTATAGTGATCTTGCCGCTAAAATTAAAAGACGAAGCCTCAAAAAAACAATTAACCAGGGCACCTTTAATAGGATGACCTCTTTGACCAGTCAATTAATTAGCATGTTACGACATCAAGGGGCAGTAAAAGAAGAGCATAAAATAAGTGACTATTTAGACAAGGTAAGATTGAGGGCTAAATTAAGGAACCATTTAAATCAACTATACATTCCTATTGATGATTCCACTGAAGAATTAGCGCTTTTTAAAGAAATCGTTTACCATGTAGATAGGGTTTTGATGAGGGGTATTATTCCGCTAGGTACTCGTGACATCGGCAAATATCTATTTTGGACGGCCCAGGCTGCCCTTTCGGAAGAAGTAGAGATTACTAATTTTCAGGATGAGGGGTTGGAAAGAAAAATATTTGAAAAACCCAATGCTTTTTTTGATAAAATAGGAAAGCAGAAAGCCAAAAAACTAGCGGAGCTATTTGGTCTGCTAAAGAATAATAAAAGCAACCAACGGGGTTTAGAAAAAAGTAATGAAAATACACTTACTTGTGAGCAATTTTCAGAATTAGTAAATAAGTTAAAATCCTCTAATCCAAAGGAGACTAAATTCAGTGAAGTTTTTGATACTGTTTTTTATAAAGAAAATGATTATTATGAATCATTAAAAGATTTCATCAAACGACTATTTTTGAGCATAACAATCGATGCAGGCTTGGACATCGATGGAAAAGACCCCAAGGCAGTTCGCCTAGCAATTACCCCTATTGCCTTTGATTTAGATGGTAAAAGCGAAGCCAAAACTATTGCATTGCCAGGCTCAGAAATACAAGCCTTTGGTGGGTTTACTTCCCGAGCATCAAGAGAGTATGCTTTTCAATATGGAAGATATTGTGCGCTTGAATCCTTAAAAAGAACAGATTTTAGAAAATATTATGAAGCCTTAAACATTAATTCTTCCATTAATACAAATACTGATGATTCTCCGCATCCCTTTATTCCGGAGAATGCTTTCCAGAAGTCCCTTTCAAATTTAAAAAGCTTATTAAGTGATTCATCAGAACATCCTGCCGAAAAAAATTTAAATGATGATCTGAGTTTAGATGCAGATTCATTGAAGAAAAATTGGACCCTTCAACCAATTTGGAAAAGACTATCACAATTGTTTCCAAGAACAAAAGCTTTACTGATTAAATTAATTGCTGTTATCATTGGGTTATTTATTACAGTACTTTTGGCTACTTTAATAGCGCAAAAGGATCTTTCTTTTTGGTCATTTATTATTAGTTCAAGTTTTGGTGTTTCTGTAATAGCATTAGGCATAATTGGATACTTGATTTATTCTTATTTTGATTCAAAAAAAACATTCAAAGGGTTTATCATCAACGAAATGGAATCCTTTTCCAATTATGAAATCACACTTCTTTTACCAAAATTAGGGCCTACTGATAAAATAAAGGCGGTAAGGTTTAATAATTCAAATAAGTATATTAAAGCCCTTCCAATAAAGTATCAGGATCTAAATTGCCAGGGAATTAAACTTTTTATCCGTCAGATAGAAAATAATGGTTATCAGAGAGAATATGATTTATACATTTCCAACCGGTCCTTAAGAAATTGGAGGATTAGCCCACTTAACTCGTTTAAAAAAAGCTTGAACCAAAGTGAAAAAGATTTCCAAAAAGTGGAGCATATACATTTTACCTCAAAAAATTGGTTTGGAAGATTCTTCTCATTTTCAAAAAGAAAAGAAACTGGTGTTCCAATTGCTAAGAATTCCATTCAACATGAAAAAGTGGAATGGCTTAAATTCTATATTGATCCTGCCATAATACTTGAAAAAAATAAGGAGCAATTCTTTTTTAAATACGATTGTCTGACAGAAGAATTAGAGGAAATAATTCTTTCAGACAATGAATAAACTGTTCATTCTAAAACACTCACTGTTCACTTTTAAACACTATTTTTTTCTTTTTTTAATCTTTAGATTGTTAAAACATTGATTATGAGTTGATTATATTCGGTGGCATAATTTTTGACTAAATACTGGGTGAGTCTAATATTTTCAACCTTCAACTCTCTTTGATATGCTGGCGAACTTCTTAAAAATTGCCTGGCGGAATTTACTTCGTCACCCAGGTTATTCCTTTCTAAATATTTCTGGTTTGGCCTTAGGTATTGCTGCTGCCTTTGTATTACTGTTTTTCGTAAAAGAAGAAACGAGTTATGAAAAACATTTCGACAATCACGAAAACATCTACAGAATTGCTTCCGACTTTTACAATATTGGCGGTTTTGCTCAGACCTCAGAGGCGGTCTTTAGCTGGCTAAAAGAAGAATGCAAGGAGGTAAAATATGCCACAGCCTTGAATAATGTCGGGAATGATATGCCCATTACTGTCGATAATGTGGAATATATTGAAGGCAGGGCCCTGGCAATTGATTCGAATTTCTTTAGGATGTTCAGCTTTGACCTCCTTGAAGGTAATCCCCGGCATCTGATGAAAGATCCAGATGAGGTGGTGATCACCGAAAGACTGGCCAAGAAATATTTTGGCGCTTCCTATGCCATAGGAGAAACCATTCTGGTAGGAAAAGAAAAGAAGCCATACCGAGTAACGGGCATTGTAAAAGACAGTAAGAAAAGAACCCATTTAAGCAGCGATCTTTTTCTTCCGCTGGAACTGGAAAACAGAACCAATTGGACTTCAGCAAGCATTTTTGTTTATGTGATGCTGCACGAACAGTCCACTTCCGAGCAGCTGGCAGAAAGCCTGGAAGGACTGAGAAAGGATAAAATCTATCCTACCTTCCCAAATGAAACGAGCTATGAAAGTTGGGCCACAGGAAGCCATCGGGTCGAATATTTTATCCAGCCTCTTGCCAGTATATATCTGAAATCCAAATTTCGCTTTGATTTGACGGCAGGCGGAAACCCACAGCAAGTGGCCATCCTGGGTGTCATTGGGATATTTTTAGTATTGATAGCCATCGTTAACTATATTAATCTGACAACAGCACGTTCGTCCGTTAGAGCTAAGGAAGTAGGGGTAAAGAAAACACTAGGGGCAGATAGTAGGATTCTTTCCCGGCAGTTTCTAATGGAAGCACTCTTTACCAGTTTTTTGGCCATGGTAGTCGCCCTGGCTCTGGCGGAGTTTTTATTGAATTTATTTGAACAGATTACTGGCCAGCAAATGACGGAAACACTGTTTACGGACTGGACAAATGTGCTTTATTTATTGGGACTTTCGCTGCTTACAGGTTTGCTTGCAGGATCCTACCCCGCCTTTTACCTGACCAAATTTAGGCCGATAAAAGTATTGAAGGGCCAATTGGCTCTGTCAGGTAACAAATGGCTTCGGGGAGGATTGGTAGTCTTTCAGTTTTCAATAGCCGTTGCCTTAATGATTGGCAGTTTGATCGTTTTTCGACAATTGCAATTTATGCAGAACACCGACAAGGGCTTTGAGCAAGAAGGAGTAATGATCATTACCAATGTGCAAAAATTGGGAACCCAGGCTAAGGCCTTCCAGGAAGAAATTCAGAAGTATCCTCAGGTGGTCTCTACCAGTTTTAATGACCGGATGCCAGGAGGCAACTTCTTGTGGATGTATACTTTCCAGACTCCCCAAATGGAAGAATCGATAACCATGCAAACTTTTCCAATTGATGAGGATTACCTCCCTACCTTGGGCTTCCGGCTCACTCAAGGTAGGAATTTCTCTAAAGATATTGCCTCTGACAGTAGTGGTATTATCTTAAATGAAGCAGCAGTGGAGGCTTTAGGATTAGCAGGAAAAGATCCAGTAGGAGCAGAGGTGAATAGAGGGTATCGGGTAGTTGGAGTAGTTGAAAATTTCAACTTTCAATCCTTGCGCAATGAAATTGAGCCGGCAGCCATGTCTTTCGGCCCCACAGGACATCGGATGGCTCTTAAGCTCAAAGGCAATCAAATGGCCCAATTTTTAAGTAATCTGGAAAACACCTGGGATCAATTTTCTCAAGATGAGGCCGTAAGCTATACCTTTTTAGATGAAAATTTTGCCCAGCTGGCGGCAAAAGAAAGTATGCTGGGTAAGGCAGTTAGTATTTTCACCGGCCTTGCTTTGATTATTGCTTGTTTGGGGTTATTCGGCCTGGCAGCCTTCATGGCGGAGCGCCGTACTAAAGAGATTGGCATTCGCAAAGTATTAGGGGCTGGGATCGCTAACCTGGTAGGTTTACTTTCTAAGGATTTCCTCAAATTGGTGCTGTTATCTCTTGTCATTGCTTCCCCGATTACCTATTACTTTATGGACAATTGGCTGCAAGACTTTGCTTATCGTACCGATATTCAATGGTGGATATTTGCTTTGGTGGGACTTGCGGCTATAGTAATTGCCTTAGCTACAGTTAGTTTTCAGAGTGTTAGGGCAGCCATGGCTAATCCGGTGAAGAGTTTGAGGAGTGAGTAGCTTATTTGTCCATGCGAGGAAAAAGGCTTTGGCCTTTTTCCTCGTATTATAATGATTATATAATTTTAAACATTTAGCATTTCCAGTAAGGTTTTATTTATTCGATTTGGAAGGGAAGTAGAAGGTTCTAAACCATGCTTCTGATCTCTTATAAATCTATTAAATTCACTTTTTATAACATATAATAAGTGGAGTTTGGCAGTATCCTTTCCTTCATAAAAGTCAATTAAAATTTGTATGGCATCCATAGTTTCATCATCACCAATTGCTGTTCTGACTTTTTGAATGACCTCTTCCGGTATTTTTATTAATTCAAGACTTGGTTCCTTTAAGGGCAAATTAGGGATAGAAGAGACTGTCAACTCCAATTTTTGGGCACCAGGTCTTTGATTTAATAGTGTTCTAATTTCTGCACTTAGGTGATTGGCTTGCTCTACTTCTTTGATGGCATCCACTAAATTTTTTTCACTTAAAAAATTTGAACTGGCAATCAATTTTTGTTGAAGTCGCTCAGCTTGTTGTTGTTTGCCTCTCATTTGGTAATAACATTCCTGAAGACTGAGTTGGCCTGTTAGAGAAAAATTGGTTCGAAGGTGAATAAGAATGAGAAGTAAGCTAATAAAAAGTGTAGCAAGAGGTAATACAAGTGGTTCTGAGGACCAAAATATCAAAAGGATGCTGATTACCACTAAGCTGATCATGCCTCCGAGTTTAAAAATTGCGTTTCTAGCAATTTGTTTTCTTAAGCCAGGCAGACTCTTGTCAACTTGATCTAACATCAGTTGAAGCGCTTGAAGAGCTACTGAAAGACCTACTCTGACTTGTTCCGACATAATGACATCTGAGCCACTGCCTAATGTTTTTCCAGGTACCAGAGAAAAATCAGGAAATGCCCTGTTCAATTCCTTCCAAAGTTCATTATCATATTTATGAATAAAACCAATTAATTCTCCAAATTCGATTTTATTGGCAGGAGAGTGCTGGGTCATGGTATTAGTTTTGGTTTTCTTCGGAAATAGGATGATCCTTGTCCTCCACTTCCTCTTCTTTATTTTGCTCAATGATGATTTGATATAAACCACCTGCACCGAATAATATTCCCGTTCCCCATTTAACTGATTGCTTAGCCTTGATTAGCTGGTATCCCTGATTTTGGAAGCTATCCACATCCACTATTAATTTTCGAGTATTGTCAGCAAAATTTTTAATAATATCACCGAAGTTATTTCCTTTGCTAATGGCAAGTATGAGATCAGCTACATCATGGAAAGAGTTTTGCATTCCAGAAGTACCCACTGTTTTTAGTGTTCTGACGGTATTACATCCGAAGGGAAAGATGTTGACTTTGTATAATTTGGCGAGGGTGTATAATTTTTCTATTTCTATCTGAAAAAGAACATTTTTTCCGACCCTGGTTACAAACTGATTACCCTCTACATGGCCGACTACAAAAAGTGTTTTTCCAGCACTTTTTTGTATTTTTTTTATAATACCAGCCATAATCTGTCTCTCTGTAAGTTTATTCATTTTAAACTGAATATTCCTGCCTTTGAAACTTTGTTGTAGTAGTTCCTGGGTATGCAGATCTTCAACAAAAGAAATAATGCCCACTTCTTTCTTTGAATAAGCGCGTTGATTATTTTTTAATACAGAACTTAAGCGCTGTTCAATTGAAAAGTCACTTGGTATATCAATTCGGATATAAGTGTTCGGAGAATCAGGGACTTCAATACACCTAATGACTAAATCAGATTCTTTGGCTGCATTTTTTTCCACCTCAATAAATACAGTTCTATAAGCAATCCCCTCTTCAGAATACCACAGGTTTTGCTTGAATTGTTGGTTTAACGCTGAGCGAAAATCTGTGGTATTCTCGGGTAACTTATTCAATGTTTTAAATCTTTGGAGATTAGCCTTCCATTCTCCTTGTTTAAAGCCAATATGGGATAATTGTTGTTTAATCAATTGTTGTTCCTTCTCGATAAGAGATTTGATTTCGCTAGTGAGGCCTTGCTTAGGAGATATTTTTTTATGTCTTAGAAAGCTGGGTAGATCATCAAAGCCAATTAATTGTATTTCTTTTACCCAAAGCTGTATTTCTCTATCGAGTGCTGATTTTACATATTCATTAAAATAAAAATTAAGGCTTTTGATGTTTTTTGCTTTTTTAAAGGATTCCAGGCCTGAATAACCAAGAAATTCTAAGCGTTGTTTAAGAGCAGCAAACTCTAGATCGATGGCTTCCTGAATGGCCGGTAAATACCTTGGATGTCCAACCTTTTCCGCTAATTTGAAAAGATCATTATGGGTAGATTTATCAGTATAAGGACCTAATTCCAATATTTTATTCCGTAAGATTTTATTGTACGCTAATTCTTCCTGAATAATTTTAGCCAGGGGCGAACCTTTTTGTTGCTGTTTGCTAAAACAGTAGCTTTCCAGATCAGGATAGCCCAATTCTTTGAGTTTTTTTTCTAAAACTTGAATTTTTTTCTTACGATTGATGACAAAATTTTCAAATCTCTTAACCTCCTCATTTGTCCATTTTCCATTTCCTTTAAGAACTTCTTTTTCTAAATATCTTAGAGATTTCTCACTTATATAATCGCCTATTTTCAAAGAAACCCTTGGGTACTTAAAAAGAAAATCGAAGATTTTTCCCTCCCCATTGACTTTAGCTAAGTTTTCCACAAAATCAGAGTTGCCTAATTGATATTCTGCAGAAACCAATTCAATACTATTTTTTTGAAGACTTTTCATCAGTTCGTTTCGATGTTTAGCTAGCGAAGAATTACGCGTAAAGCCCTTTAAAGTATATTGGTCAAAGAAGTCACTTTCATCTAAAATTAATTTAGTCTCTTGCCGAGTAAACCCAGGTAATGGGCGAGGGCCATCTATAAAAGAGGAAATAGATCTATTCAGTGGAATATCTTGAAGTGTGTTTCGAAGGGCTAATTTATATAAACCATCTAGGTCATCAAGGTTGTCAATAGTCTCTAGAAGTAGCTTTCTGGAGGAGGTGTTAAAAAGAAACTCATCATAATGCTTAAGATCATCATATGTCTTAACTGGAGGAAGTTCAGATTTTGGTGATTTTTGGAACGATCTCATGATTCCATCATCGCCTGATTTTGACCAAATCCTGTAATTAACAGCGAATTCATCAATTTTTTCTAAAATTGGTTTTAAAATTTTAAACTTGCTTTGAGCTGAAAGATTGTAATAAGTGGCGAATGATATGGCAATGAACAGAAATAGGCGTAGAGCCATTTTGGGAAAATGTATGTGCATGTAAGCGAGTTTTTTGAAGATTAAGGGTAGGGAGGGTAGTATTAGATACGGATTTTGGAGAAGTAGGTTTCGTAAGGAGAAGAGGAGATAATATTAGTTAGGGCCGCCAGGCCCCAACTAATATTATATTCATATGGTTTTTACTCGGATCTTAAGGATTTCACTGGATTAGCCCTGGCTGCTCTAATAGCCTGGAAACTTACAGTAATTAGTGTGATGAATAAAGCTAGAACAAAGGCCATTATAAATACGGAAGCAGAAATATTGACATGGTATTCATAATTATTTAGCCATTTGGACATATAATAATAAGCCACCGGAATGGCAATAAGACCAGAAATGATAACCAGAAAAATAAATTCTTTAGTCAACATTTGCCATAAGGATGTTACAGAAGCACCCAACACTTTTCTGATGCCGATTTCTTTGGTTCGTCTTTCTGCCACAAAGGCAATCATTCCAAATAAGCCCAAACAGCTAATGAGCAAGGCTAAAATGGTAAAGAAACCAGCCAGTTTTCCTATTCGTTCTTCTCCACTAAATTTTCGTGAATAATCCTGATCCATAAATCGATATACAAATGGAGTGACTGGGTCATATTTTTTAAATACTGCCTCAATTTTGGGAAGTGCGGCCGCTATGTTGGCCTCCTGCTTTAGTTTGAGAGTGGCTACATTGGAGCGGTTGTAGTCAATAAAAAAGAGCATGTGCTTAGTAGGCTGGTAGGGGGATTGGGTGATCATATTTTTCACCACTCCTATAATGTGATAAGTTTCGTCATCTCCCCATTGGATTTGCTGTCCGATAGGATTTTCGAATCCTAAATACTTGACAGCAGCCTCGTTGATCACAAATCCAAGCGTATCTGTAGGAAATTCCTTGGAGAAATCACGTCCCTGGATTATTTCCCAACCTATAGTTTTTCCAAATTCATGAGAAACCCGCATGGTTACAAATTCTTCATGCATACTGGGATCTTTGCCAGTCCAATCAAAACCGCTATTGGTGGTGTAGGTACGGGTGATAAAGTTTTCAGATTTAGCCACCTCTTCCACCTCCCCGGTTTGTAATAGTTCATTCCGGAAAGTATCATAATGTTTGTTGATTTCATTACTAGCAATCCAGCTGCTCAACAAATTAGATGGATCATAACCGAGGGGACGATTTTTAGCAAATTGAATTTGATTATACACCACCAGAGTTCCAATGATCAATACAATGGAAACCGTAAATTGTAAGGTGACCATAACTTTTCTGGGGATGGTGGCTCTTCTTCCTGTTTGAATATTGCCTTTTAATACTTTTATTGGGCGGAAAGAGGATAAATAAAGAGCAGGATAACTACCAGCTAAGATCCCCGTAATCAGGGCAAAAGCTATTCCTAGTACCCAAAAAATAGGATTGGCCCACCAATTGCTAATTTCTTTGCCAGATACCTCATTAAAAAAGGGTAGCAGTAATTGGACAAGTAAGAGAGATAAAACAAAAGACAGTAAGGAAATAAGAATAGACTCGCTGAAAAATTGGCTGATGAGTTGAGTACGGTAGGAGCCTAAAGTTTTGCGAACGCCTATTTCTTTTGCTCTTTTTTCAGAACGGGCAGTACTTAGGTTCATAAAATTAATGCAGGCAAGGATCAGTACAAAAAATCCAATGGTACCGTATAACCAAATATATTGGATTCTTCCACCTGCTACCTTTCCATTCTCAAATTTTGATTGTAAGCGCCATTTGGACATAGGATGCAAGAACAATGCTGGTTTCATTCTAGCACCAACCCCTTCAGAATTTAATAGTTTGGCATCTTTAATAGCCTCGGAGGCTCTATCCAGTTCGACATTATCAGCCAATTGCACAAAAGTTTGGAACCAGCTATTGCCCCAGCCCACCCATTCAGGTTGCCATTTTTCATAGAGTTCCCAGGAACCCAGAAAATCTACTCCATGGAAATTAGAGTTTGGGGGTAAATCTTCATAAACGCCTGTTACTGTCAATAAGTCTTCATTGTTTATTTTAATCGTCTGATTCATGGGATCTTCCCCACCAAATAAAGCTTCGGAAGTTGATTTGGATAGTATAATAGAGTAGGGGTCTTCTAAGCCTGCCCTAGTGCCATACAACATCTTTAGGGTGAGCATTTCGGGAGCAACTGGTGCCATAAACATTCCATTCTGACCTATGGTATTGTCTTCTACAGTCAAAGTATGACTATTATTCCAGCTGGCCATGCTAACATATTTAAAATTACTGCCGTAATTGTTTCTTAACTCAGGTCCTAATTGTTTAGCCTGATTGACCCAGGTTACAATTTCTCCGTCGAATGTTTGATTTTGCATGACCCTGGCAATGCGGTCATAATTTTCGTGGTATTTGTTATAAGATAACTCATCCCATAGCCACATACTGATTAGGATCACCACTGCCATGCCAATGGCTAGTCCGCTAATATTAAGAATGGAATATTCTTTGTTTTTAATAAGGTGTCGCCAGCTGATTTTAAAATTATGTTGATACATAGTCGGGTGTTTAAGAGAAGGTTTATTAAATAGAGGTCTAACAATTCCAGGTCTGAAGAGGAGGATAACATCAAAAAACAAAAGAAGCCTGGCCTGTTTCAAGCCTTTTTCTTCCAGGTTTTCTTCGAAATGCTCTATCAGGTCCCCTTCTATATCATGGTGATATGCGGGTTTGCAAAACCAATTGAATATTTTCAATGCTAGTTTTGGAGGCTTGTTGATCTGTTTTTCTGGCATCAAGACAGTTTTTGATTAAGAGGCGTTTGAGGCATGGCATCCCAGAGTTTATTCCGAGTATCTCGTGAATATTCCAATACTCGATGTCCCAGGGCTGTGAGATAAAAGTATAATTTAGGCCGGCCTCCTCTTTTACTTGTGATTTCTCCTTGTTTGGAATTTAGGTATCCCTTTTTTTCCATTCTTCGCAAGGCAACTTGTAAGGCACCCACACTTACCTTGCGATCCAATCTTGCTTTTATTTCATTTTTAATAGATACTCCATAGGCATTTTCTTGCAATATGCCAACGGTGAGTAAAACAATTTCTTCAAATTCTCCTATCCGATATTTCATCTGATTATTCAATTTATTCAAAGGCTAAAGAGGTTAATTCCTGTTTGCAGTATTGCAAAGTAAAGGGATTTTTAGGTTAATTCCTAATTGTAGTGTTGGTTTTTAACTATTTGAGCAAGTAAGAGGCTCTTTAAAATTTGGTAGGCTATTGAAAAACTACCAGAAAGTAGGTAGTTTTGTACGTAAATTTAATTACGTATGAATTCCAAATTAACATTGTCAATTAATCCAACTGTAATTGAGGAGGCAAAAAAATATGCTAAAGCAAGCGGAAAAAGTTTATCAAACATAGTTGAGGAATACCTTAAATCTCTTACCACAACTGATCATTCGGATGAAAAACAATCCTCCTTAAAAATTGTAAGAGAGTTAAAAGGAGCCATTAAATTACCTAAGGATTTTACTTCTTATAAAGATCTTCTTCAAGATGCTCTTTTTGAAAAATATTTGGGTAAATGAAAAAAATATTTATAGATTCTGATGTGCTTCTTGATTTATTACTAGATAGGGAATCCTTTTCTCAAGATATAGCCACACTAATTGAAGGTTCAATAAATTCAGAAATCCAGCTTTGTACATCTCCAATCAGCATTGCGAATATTCATTATATAATTGGAAGACTTGAAAACAAAAATAAAGCGGATTTGAATATAAACAAGATTTTGAAAATTGTAAGTATAGAGAAAGTTGATCAACTGATTATTGATAAAGCGGCGAATTCAAAATTTAAAGATTTTGAAGATGCAGTACAAAATTTTTGTGCAATAGAATCAGGACATGAAATAATGATCACCAGAAACACAAAAGATTATAAAGAGAGTGAATTATCAATTCTGACACCAAGAGAATATTTAGCAAAAATTCGAAATGAATAAAAATTCTTAGCTCTAATTATACATATCAATGTTTAATATCCATGGGATGAATAAACCTTAGTTGCCATATAAAATAAATTCACAATGAAACCCTATTACTTCTGTCTAATCTTTCTCCTCTCATTATTCCTAAATTCTTGCAAAAAAAATTCAGAACTTCTACCTACAGAAGGTTATGTAGAAACCAGTTTCGGTAAAACCTGGTATAGAATATTAGGTCAAGGGGATAAAACGCCCATTATTACCCTTCATGGAGGCCCTGGGGTTACCAGTATTATGTTTGAGCCCATGAAAGCTCTTTCGGAAGAGAGGCCCATTATTTTTTATGATCAATTGGGAAGTGGAAGATCTTACTATCATGAAGATACCTCTTTAATGAGAGTAGAGGTTTTTGTGGAACAATTACATGAACTTATTGAGGCGAAAAACCTCAAAGACTATTATATATATGGTTCCTCATGGGGTGCAGCATTGGCTTTGGAGTATTATGATAAGCATCCTGAAGGGGTCAAAGCATTGATGCTGGCTAATCCTCTAGTAAGTTCAACCATATGGGCCGCAGATGCTGATACCTTGATTATGACTTTGCCAGATTCAATTCAAGCTAGTATCGCAGAAGCTGAAAAAACCGGAAATTTTGAATCTGAAAGCTTTCAAAATGCCACATTTGTCTTTTATCAAAATTTTTTGATGAGAGGAGACTGGAATGGGGTTAGTGAGTGGGATACCATTCCTGAAAAAAATAATATGGAAATATATCAGTACATGTGGGGCCCTACAGAGTTTACAGCATTGGGAACCCTAAAAAATTTCGACGCTACAGGAATATTAGAAAAAATAAAGGTGCCCACTTTATTTTTAGTCGGTGAGTATGATGAAGCAAGGCCTGTAACTGTTGAAAAATTTCATAAAAAAGTTGAGGGCTCAGTTTTTAAAATAGTTGAGGATGCTGGCCATATGACTTTAAATGATAATCCAGAACAAAACCTGGAATTTATTCGGCAATTTATTTCTGATGTGGAAAAATAAAACTAAGTTTTTCGTTTTGCCATTTCAAATATTTTTTGAAATGGCAAAACGAAAATATTTATTCCCTATCACCCAGATTTTCTCGATCGACTGGTTGACTTACTACGATTTATTGATTTATTAGGAGACCGCTTTATTTGCGATTGCCTCACCTGATTGCTCCTTTCTGTTTTTTTAACAGTAGAAGATTGATTCCTTCTACTGACCGATGGCCTTTTTTCTATGGATCTTGAACGATCTATTCTTGTACCACTATTAGAATTCCGCGATTTCGGATTAGTCTGCGGAGTTCTGGTTTTTATGTTATTATCTTTTGGATACGACCGAGTTCGATTTTTATTGTAAGTCGAATTTTCTCTTTGCTTTCTAGAATAAATAGTAGATCCTGAAGACCTCCGATTATTTTCAGTAATACGATTCCTTTGATTGGTATTAGAATTCCAATTGTCATTTCGCTTTGGGGAAGAACGATATACCTGGGATCTGCCTCTATTCACTCGATTCCGGTTTGCTCGATCTGCAACGGAAGGACAATAGGATCGATTGGGACGGTAAAAATTATGAACCCTAATCACTCTGTGCCTGGGGGCCAGACGATAATAATCGTAATAATATACATTGCGTGCGCGATATTGATTCCAGCTATAGGGCCTCCATGGGTTCCACCAGACTGGGTAATAGTTCCAGCGATATGGGGATGAATAGGTACTATATTGATCTCTCCTAATATTCTGAACTAAATCCCAATAATAGACATTAACAAAATCTCCATAGTCTCTATGATAGCCCGTTCTTCTATTAGCCGTTCCAATTACTGGTTCAATAACTACATTTTCACCGAAAATATCTTCATCTCCTACAATCTGGAGGACGGCTTCTCCTCGACGGAGGATCTCAATTTCAATAACTGCTACATCTTGTGTTTCATATCTACCTACCAGAGCTTGTAGAACAATTGCATGAAAAGCTCCTCTTTGTCTATGATTAACCCGGATGTAATCGATCTTACCATCATAATTTAAGTCGAGATTATTAACCCAGTTGTTCTTTGAATTAATTTTTCGTTCAAATTTTCTTAGTGTGGATGACTCTTTAAACATATGGAGAGCTCCTTCGAGACTGAAATAGTCTCCATCATACCCCGTGGTTGAGGTGTGATATTGTGCCTGGCCCGTCGATAAAAATATAAATGACAATAACCAGGAAAAGATTATTTTTTTCATAGTCGAGATTGTTTGGTTCTATTATTAAAGACGCTTCTTAACAAGGAACCATCGACTTGAACAGGCACTTTAATCCAAGTTTAACCAGGGTTAAGGTCTAATTAAAAGAGCTTAAATCTTTGTTATTAGCCCTTATTGAGATTAACTAAATTTAACAGGAGTTAAGGAATGGTGAAGACCGCTTTATTCATAAAAATTCTACTCTTGACCATATATTAGGAAGGTTTCAATACAGAAAGAAAAAGAGTTGATATAAACTATTTTTTCTTTCATCTTTACAATTCAGTACCTATAAATTCATCCAATAATTCAACTTTATTACCAAAGCCCGGTTTTTTGGCCCCCAGAACTCTACGGCATAATTGTCGGAATACACGATAAATAAATCTGACATGGGTTGAAAGCGCCATTGAAAGCGACTGTTGATGTTGAAGTTGTCTCTTTGGGTGTTGTATTGTAGAAAGGTAGTCCAGTAGATATTTTCAGAGAAGTTGATCTCGATCCTGGGACTTATCAAAAATAGCTTCTCTTCTCCATATTCATCTGGAAAGTCCAGATTACTGAGTGTAAAATTGACACCAAAATTACCCCAGGGCTGTGTTCGGAATCTTCCGCCCAGGGTATATTGAGTCAAGTCACCATTGAAGAATCCACCAAACTGAATGCTCGCTTCCATTTGTAAAATTTTGCGTTGGTCAGATTGGTAACCCAATTCAATGAATTTATAATGGTACTTCCCTCTTGGAAGGGGTTTGCCATCTGTAAAGGAAAAAGGAAATAACAATTGGAAATCTGCATTGGTGGCCTCTAGTGAAAAAGAGCTGGTATTTTTTAGGTTCAAATTATAATTGGCTATGAAGTCATTTTTAATTAGATCATTGCCGTTGGAGATGTCGAAAACATTCCTGAATCCGATCACATGTGAAATGACTTTAGGATTTTTCTTTGGGAAGAAGGTATAACTGAAGCGAGTGTACCAGTGTTTGAATCCGACATGAAAGCTTGTATCTCTTACGGCATCGTAATGATCAGCTAAAGGGATCCAGCCCATGTCCGAGTAGTAATTATCCCCGATGGCTGAAAGGTTAGTATATATACTGATATTCCTACCATCATATCCAGCCCCGGTATTGTAAAAGTAATTATCGGTATTCAGGCCATCCTTAAAGGAAAGACCATAACCGGCAAAGGCCAGCCACTTGCCATCCACTGACCGGTAATTGAATTCTGCTCCGGCCGTTCGGTTGTAATCGTCACTCTGAAATTCGCCATCGTGCATGGCCTGACGATTGTGAAAATATCCTCTTATGGTTGAACGTCCTAAAACGCGTTGGTGAAGAGCCAATGAAGTATAATTTTGTCCCAATGCAAAATCAGTTTCCTTAGTCTGCATATTCATAGCTCCGATACGAAGATTTTTATTAACGTTACCGCTAAGCCGTGCACCATAAGCAATAGGTATGGGATTGCCATCATTGTCCAGCCCGATCCGACGAGAGAAAAAGGGACGCATGGGGGGGATGCCAAATTCGGAAAAAATGTCGCTGTTTTCCAGAAAAAAGAGTCGTCGCTCCGGAAAACGAACGCTAAAAGCAGTCAGGTTGGTTACCTGTGCATCAACTTCTACCTGCGAAAAATCTGGATTAACAGTAATGTCCAGGTTCAAACTAGAGGTAACCGCTATCTTGGCATCGACTCCTACCTCAAAATTGAGTTCTGTTGCTTCATTATTCTCAATGTCCTTGAAACCCGAACCAAGCACATAAGGAATAATGGAGAAATTGCTCTTTACATTAGGAGGAGGAGCGTCCCAGTGTAAAGAGCCGGTATATCCTAGGTCCACAGTTAGAAATTGTACCGGTACAGGTGACCAGGAATGAAAGCTATTTGTTTGCGGTTCACCCCGATTAAAGTTGATGCCCCAAACCGTTTTATTGGGCTCGAAGCGCAGCGTTTTTAAAGGGATGGCCATTTCGACGACCCAGCGATCACTATGTGTGGACACAGCCGAAAACCACTTGTTGTCCCAAGCTCCGTTAATACCTCTAGGTGAACCACCGCCACGTCGGCCAGTTTGACCACTTATTAAAGATTCGATTTGCACGTTGGAAGGATTGACTCCAAACGAAAAAGCATTTGTACGTTCATTCACTGGGTCAATAACTACCGAAAAGGCATCTCCCTGCCAGAAGCTAGGATCGTCCCTTTTCAGGGTTTGGATCACATAATTATTATCGTCATAACAAATAGCGGAAATGTAGATGTAATTATCGTCATATACCATCCTGACTTCGGTCTGATCTTCTTCGGCTGCTCTTTCATTATCGATAGGAAAGCTCATCCAAAAATTTTTGGCTACGTCGGCCTCTTTCCAGGCGCCCTCTCGTAGATGACCATCCAATTCAATCTTTTCGGTCGTTTTTTTAATGGCAATCTGGTACTGTTCCTGCAAGGACTGAGCATTATTCTTCTGGACCACTACCATGGAAAAGGAAATTGAAATGAAGGTCAGACAGAGGAATCGTTGGAAATCAAACATAACATAGAAAATTTACTTGCTCATTGGAAAGTAAAGGTAAATTTAAATTGTGTAGAAAATTTGAAGTTGCTAATTAAAACTGCTACTGAAAAATACATGGAAAACAGGCAGGACAATTTATGCACAGATTGATGATGGAATATTATCCCTATTGCCCTCATGACGGATCAGTAAATTTATCCCCAATTCTATATACGGAAAAGTGAAAATCTAAATTGGAAATTTCAATTTGACTGGTATTGGTTAACGGTAAGCCGACAAATGAAAACGTGTAGAGGCCTTCCTTACTTTGGTTTAAGGTAAGATGATTAATTATATTTTTGAAGTTATTAGATATTTAGGACAGGATAAAATACTGTAAAAACTGGGTAAATTACATCAATACCTATTCTCAATATTCCCCTTCATTTGTATTGAGGGTTTTCCATTAATATTGGAATGTAGACCTCTCTTTGATTTTTTATCAGCAAGAATATTTCAGAATTCCATTCCATTCGCATCATGCAAGGAACATTTCTTGAATTAAATTGGATCTGCCGTGAAAATAAAAACTATTGAAAGTTTTATTCTTTCAGACAAATTGAAAGAAAGCTTTTATTTCTCACAATGGGAATACAGTGAAAGAAGAATTTGTATTGTTAAAATCACCTGTGATAATGGCCTAATAGGGTGGGGTGAAGGTTATGGTCCTGCTGGATTAGTTCAGGCAGGAATTGAACATTTGACTCCCTTTGTTTTAGGTAAAAGTCCTTTAGAAACTGAAGCGATCTGGACTATAATGTATCGTCGGACTTTGGATTTTGCCAGGCGGGGAATCTTAGTTTCTGCTATGAGTGCCATCGACGTCGCTCTTTGGGATTTGAAGGGAAAAATTTTAGGTTTACCTGTGCATTTACTTTTAGGTGGGAAAAAGCGAGATGTTATTATTCCTTATGCCACTGGAATGTATTTTACAAAAGGGCCAAAATTATCAGAAATTCTTTCCAAAGAGGCAAAAGCTTATGCTAAGGAAGGTTTTAAAGGAATGAAAATGAAGGTCGGATTAGGGATTAAGGAGGATATAGAACATGTGAAATTGGTTCGAGAGGCTATTGGCCCTGATATTGATTTAATGATCGATGCAAATCATGCCTACAACCTCAGGGAAGCTATCCAGTTGGCCAAGGCTGTAGAGCCTTATAATATTTATTGGTTTGAAGAACCCATCTCTCCAGAGTATTATGAACAATATGCCGAATTAAGAACAAAAACAACCATCCCAATTGCGGGAGGGGAGTGTGAATATCTACGCTTTGGTTTTCAGACCTTGTTGAAGTCTAAATCGGTAGACATTGTTCAGCCCGATATTTGCTCCACTGGTGGGCTGACAGAGGCTAAAAGAATAGCCACTTTGGCGTCCGTCTATGGAGTAGAAGTTGTTCCTCATACCTGGGGTACAGGAATTGCTATAGCCGCTGCTGCTCACTTTGTAAGTAATTTGGATACTATTCCAGGTAGATTGAAAAAACCAAAGTTCTATATGGAATATGATAGAACAGAAAATGGACTCAGAGATCAATTAACCATATCTGATATGATTATTGAAAATGGTGAATTAAGAATATGTGATGCTCCTGGCTTAGGCTTTCAAATCAATGAGGATGCTTTGTATAAGTATGCTGAAAAGGAAGTAAGTAAATATGGCGGTAATTCGCTAAAAAAAGCATAATAATGAATTTTGGTCACAAAAAACTTTACATAGACGGTGAGTTAATCGAATCTGCTTCAGGAGAACAGTTTGATATTATTTGTCCTGGGGATGAAAATAAAGTTGCCAGTATATCATGGGCGGGAAAAGAGGACACCATACAAGCCTTGGAATCTGCTCAAAAAGGATTTGAATATTGGTCTCAAATTCCAATAGAAGAAAGGCTTCAATGGATTGATAAACTCAGGAATAAAATCATTGAGAAGGAAGAATTACTTCGCACGAGCATTATGTATGAAATGGGTAAAGTCTGGGAGGGTACAGAAGAAGACCTAAACAGTATTAAAGATTCTCTTAAGTATTATTCAAACGAAATAAAGCAAAGAAAGGATATTCCCATTCCAGATAAGGATGGGACACATGAACACCGTATTGTTTTTCAACCACTGGGAGTTGTAGTCGCATTTTTAGCTTATAATTTCCCGCTCCTGAATCTTGGTTTTAAGTTAGGCCCTGCCCTTGCTGCTGGGTGTTCTATTATTATTAAACCTTCTGAATTTTCTCCTTTGTCAGCTTATATTATCGGAGAATTATGTGAAGAGATTGGCTTTCCAAGTGGGGTGATTAATGTCCTTTGCGGGGATGTGCCTGAAGTAGGGGCGCCCCTTTGTGAAAGTAAAATTCCCAAATTGATTACTATGATCGGTTCTACTGAAACAGCACAAAAACTTATCCAACAAAGTAGCAAAACCTCTATCAAAAGGTATAGTATGGAATGTGGAGGCAATGCTCCTTTCATTGTTTTTGATGATGCTGATCTGGAATTGGCTATTACTCATGGTACAGGTTTGAAAATTGGCAATACTGGTCAGATCTGCGTGGCCGCGAATAGGTTTTTTATTCACGAATCCGTGATAGATAAATTCATCGAGGGAATGGAGCAGAAATTTGGAAATACCCGAATTGGCTTTGGACGTGAAAATAATCCGGATATGGGACCTTTAGCCAATAAAAGATCAGTTGAAAAGGTGCACAATATTGTTAAACAAGCGATTGAACAAGGCGGGAAATTAATTTTTGGCGGCCAGCCTATCGACCGGCCTGGATATTATTTTATGCCCACTATAATTCGAATTGATAACCAACAGGCAGAGGTGCTGCAAGAGGAAATCTTTGGACCGGTAGCTATGATTGTGCCCTTTTCCAGTAAAGAAGAAGCTATTGAATTGGCTAACAACGTGGAGGTCGGCCTGGCCTCTTATGTATATTCTGGAAATGAAAATGTGCTTGCATACTTTACAGAAAAACTAGAATTTGGTGAAGTTCACCTTAATGGCCTAAAATACGATATTTACCTTCCCCATGGAGGAATTAAGAACAGTGGTATCGGAGTCGACTGCTCTACTTATGCATTGGATGATTATTTGATAAAAAAGAGGGTGACTCAGGCTTTAATCGAGTCATAAACCCAATCATTATGAAATAATAATTAATTAGATATGGGACCTATTGTTCAACAGAGCATGACTCCAGAAATCATCCATGAAATCGATGAAGCAGGGGTGATTGCCGTACTAATTATTGATGACCTGGCACACGCAGTGCCTTTAGCAAAGACACTCCTTGAAGGAGGAGTCAATACCATTGAATTAACACTTCGTACACGAGTAGCATTAGAAGCTGCCAGGAAGATTAAAAGAGAAGTTCCTGGTATTAAGCTTGGTTTTGGAACCGTATTAACTGTTGAGCAGGTGAAAGCAGTAGTAGATGTAGGGGCTGATTTTGCAGTAGCGCCTGGCTGCAATCCAAAAATAATAGCCGAGGCCCAACACCTGGGCTTACCTTTCGCACCTGGAATAATGAGCCCAACAGATATTGAAATCGCTATTGAACAAGGCTGCCGCATTTTAAAGTATTTCCCTGCGGAAACATCTGGTGGCATGAAACACCTGAAAAGTATGTCTGCACCCTATCAATATTTAAGATTAAAATTTATTCCTCTTGGAGGGCTTAATATTGACAATGCCTCTAACTATTTGGAATCACCCTTGATTACGGCCATTGGCGGGTCATGGGTGGCTAAAAGACCACTCATCCAAAGTAAAAATTGGGAGGCCATTTATAACAATGCACAAACGATTCGAGCATTAATCAATCAAATTAGGAATAAACAATGAAAACGGTTGTAACATTTGGAGAAATAATGGGGCGCCTAGCTTCACCCGCGAATTTGCGCCTGCGACAATCTCGACAATTAGAAGTAACATATGCCGGATCAGAAGCCAGTGTTGCAGCTTCCATTTGCAACTTTGGTGGATCAGCTCGTTATGTGACGGCATTGCCTAAGCACTCGTTGGCTGAAGCGACAATGGATGCGATTCGAGCAGTAGGTATAGACACCAAATATATTTTGCGTACAGAAAAAGGACGGTTGGGGCTCTATTTTCTCGAAACCGGTGCCAATCAACGTCCTAGTAATGTAATTTATGATCGGGCAGACTCTGCGGTTTCGATAACTCCCGGTGATCATTATGACTGGGAAGCCATTTTTGATCAAGCTCAATGGCTGCATTTAAGTGGTATTACTCCTGCCTTATCCAGAAATGCTGCAGATGCCACCCTTTTGGCTGCTAAAAAGGCTAAAGCTGCGGGAGCAAAGGTATCCATCGATCTTAATTTTAGAAAAAAATTATGGAAATGGAACTCAGTCTTAGCTCCTCGTGAATTGGCCAGGGAAACCATGGGCACCATTTTACCCTTCATTGATGTGGTAATTGGTAATGAGGAGGACTGCCATGATGTTTTAGGAATTCAGGCTGGCCAAACAGATGTTTATTCGGGTACTTTGGATACCTCTCGATATCCAGATGTAGCTCGACAGGTGGTAAAACTATTTCCCAATGTAAGCAAGGTAGCCATTACCTTGAGAGAGAGCCTTTCTGCTTCGCATAATAATTGGGGAGCGATGCTTTATGATGGTGAATCTGATAAAGCATATTTTGCACCACTGGATAATGATGGGAATTATCAATCATACCAAATCAAAAACATTGTAGATAGAGTTGGTGGCGGTGATTCCTTTGCAGGTGGTTTAATTTTTGCCTTGACTACTCCTGAATTGTCGGAACCACAAAAGGCAGTAAAATATGCCGTGGCCGCTTCCTGCCTTAAACATTCTATAAAAGGAGATTTTAATTTTTCTACCCGATCTGAGGTTGAATCTCTAATGGGCGGTTCTGCTTCTGGTAGAGTTGTTAGATGATCATTTTAGAGCTTAAATAAAATTCCATGAGAAAAATATTTTTTTTAATCGCTCTGATTTTCATTTTGTCTGATTCAGGCTTGATTTCTCAAAATGATTGGGAAAATGAACTCATGTTTGAAAAAAATAAGATGAAAGCTCGTGTTACGAGTTATTCCTTTGAAAATGTGCAAGATGCACTCAATGGAGACCGGACCAAAGCACGACTGAGATCATTAAATGGCTTATGGAAATTTAAATATGTAAGTAGCATTGAGGAACGGCCCGCAGCTTTTATGTCAAAAAATTTTGTGGGCAAAGATTGGAGTGAAATTGAAGTGCCTTCAAATTGGGAGTTAAAAGGATTTGGGCAGCCTATTTATTCTAATATTATCTATCCCTTTACTCCAAATATTATTGAAAATTGGGGAGAAAAATATTCTACTTACCTGGGTCCTCAGCCCCCTCGTCCACCCAAAATTTATCGAGATAACCCTGTCGGGAGTTATTTTCGGGATTTTGAAGTACCAGAAGAATGGAATGGGCAGTCTATAATCCTCCACTTCGGAGGAGTTTCATCAGCTTTTTATCTGTGGATAAATGGAAAACAGGTAGGTTATAGTCAAGGAAGTCGTTTGGCAGCAGAGTTTGATATTACAGATTATATTCAAAAAGGGAAAAACCGAGTGGCATTACAAGTATTTCGATGGAGTGATGGTAGCTATTTGGAAAATCAAGACATGTGGAGGCTAAGTGGAATTCATCGAGAGGTACTATTATTAGCCCAGCCCAAAATTGCAATAAACGATTTTTTTGTAAGAACAAAGTTTGATGCCAATCTTCAAAATGCAAAACTAGAAATCCGCCCTGAGGTTTGGGTGAAACATAATCAGGACAGACTGAAAGGGTGGAATATTTATGCAGAATTGTTCGATGCAGAACAGCAAAAAGTATTATCAACTCCAATTTCAGTTTCCGTTGAAAAAATATTTAATGAACGATGGAATCAGCGGGACATTAACAAATTTGCCTTGATGGAAGCCATCATTCAGCATCCTAAAAAGTGGTCGGCTGAAAATCCCTATCTATACACACTCGTATTTACCCTTACCAATCCACATGGAGAGACGATAGAAGCTCGCAGCCAAAAAATAGGTTTTCGAAAAGTTGAATTTGGGAATAATAAAGAGCTATTGATTAATGGTGAAGAAGTAAAAATAAAAGGTGTTAACCGACATGATCACCATCCAATTAGAGGGAAAGCCCTGACTAGAGAAGACATACGAAAAGATGTAGAATTACTTAAGCAATTCAACTTTAATGCCGTTCGTACTTCTCATTACCCTAACGACCCCTATTTCTATGAGCTCTGTAATGAATATGGTTTGTATGTAATGGATGAGGCCAATATTGAATGTCATGCATTAGGGAGTTATATACCTCAACAGCCCAATTGGTCTATGCCCATTCTGAATAGGCTTATCCGTATGGTTGAACGCGATAAGAACCATCCATGTATTATTTCTTGGTCACTGGGAAATGAGGCAGGTACCGGTCCTGCGTTTGCTGCCGCCGCTGCCTGGGTCAGAGATTTTGACCCCTCTAGATTTGTCCATTATGAAGGAGCTCAGGGAGATCCATCCGATCCTTATTATAAAGAAGGGGACGAAGGACAACAGGCATACAGAGGTCCAGCAAAAGCTAATCCTGATGACCCCGCCTACGTAGATGTTGTAAGCCGCATGTATCCAACCTTTAAACAGTTATTAAATCTGGCAGAGAGCCCTCATATTGATCGACCGATTATCCTTTGCGAATATTTACATGCCATGGGAAATTCAATAGGTGGTTTGGGAGAATTTTGGGATGAAATTCGGGCAAGACCTAATGTAATAGGAGGATTTATTTGGGATATGTTAGACCAGGGATTGGAACAAACACATGAGAGTGGTAAAAAATATTATGCTTATGGAGGAGATTTTGGTGATATTCCCCATGATGAAAATTTTTGCCTTAACGGAGTTTTTGCCTCCGATCGAACACCCAATCCACACGCCTGGGAATGTAAGTATGTCTTCCAGCCGGTGGTGTTTGAGGCCGTGAATATTGAGAAGGGGAAAATTAGAATTATCAATAGGTTCGATTTTACAAATTTAAATCAATATGAAATTCGTTGGAGCCTTTCTGAAAATGGTAAAGAAATGCATGCAGGAAGCCTTCCTACTCAAAATATAGGTCCAGGCGCAAATAAAATCGTATTAATTCCGATTCCTTCCATGTTGTATAAACCAGAGGCAGATTATTGGCTCCGTCTCAGTTTACATGAAACCAAAAACCGATTATGGTGTGAAAGAGGATTTGAACTTGCCAAAGGCCAGATCCTTATTAAAGAAGGTGAGCAAACTATTGATCATGTTTCAAATTCGGATGCAGAAATTTCCTTTTCGGAGAGTACTACAGCCATAAATATAATAGGGAAAGACTTTTCAGCAAGTATTTCTAAAACTGACGGAGCACTCACTTCCTATAAGGTAAAGGGGGTTGAACAAATCATGTTTCCTTTACGCCCCAATTTTATGCGTCCAGCTATTGATAATGATCTAAGAGGAGCTGATAGCGAAGCATTTAGAAAATCAAAAAAAGTATGGCAAGATTTAATTGCTAAAATTATTACGCATTCTGTTTCAGTAAACAAAAAAAATGATACCTCCATCAATGTTTATGTAAACCAAAGCTTTAAGGATACTTTAAAATTGGAGATAAAATATTCCCTATTTAATGATGGCCATATTTCTGTTAACATGGATATGGAGGCTGATGAATCTTTGCCCAACCTAATAAGATATGGGATGACAATGGGGATTCCTGATGTTTATAAAAATACTGTGTATTATGGTAATGGGCCTTATGAAAATTATAACGATCGAAAGCGCAATGCTGAAATTGATCAATACTCCATAGAAACAGATGCACTATTTAATAATTATGCCATGCCTCAGGAAAATGGAAATCGTACAGATACAAAATGGGTGAAATTCAGTACAGAAAATAGCTCTGAAGGCATTATGATTAGTGGGATGCCTCAATTCTGTTTTTCAGCCTGGCCTTACTCTGCCGATCATATTGAAAAGGCCAAACATCCATATGATTTGAAAGCACAAGGGTATTATACCCTCAATATTGATTTGGTACAAGCAGGAGTAGGAGGAACCCTTTCTAATACTCTTTCCCAGTATATTTTAAAACCAGGTAAATACAAATTTGGATTCAAGTTAAGTTTCATAGACTAGGTATAAATTTCCCTCTTTTTAAAACCACGTCCCGTCATAATTAATCCAAGATAAGTTATGGATCGACGTGGTTTTCTTTTTTTATTTCATTCAATTAAGTATAGATGAAGACTAGTTTTCGAATTGAGCCTTTCTACTTATTTCTAAATTTAAAAAGAAAAATAAGGGTTTGGATAAAATTCATTATATTGTTTTTTATGAAACTGGTTTTAAAAAATATTGATTGTTTTTACGATGAGCGATTCCATACAATTTGTAAGGAGGATCCTTGCTTAGATGCCTCCTGGCATTATCATCCCCAATACGAGTTGATCTATACTTCAAAAAGCAATGGAATTCGTTTTGTAGGAGATAGTGTATCTCAATTTTTTCCAGGCGATCTGGTATTAGTAGGTGCCAACCTACCACACCTTTGGCGCAATGACCCTTCCTATTATAAGGAGGGCAGTGAAAAAAAAGTGAAAACTGTAGTTCTGAAATTCATGAAGGATTTTATGGGTGAAGGAACTTTTAAGCACCCTGAATTTGCCAGTATTAATCAAATGTTAGAGCAATCAAAATTTGGGGTTTGTTTTGGTAAAAAAGTAGGTGAAAAATTTCATGATGAATTAATTGGGATTGTGGATCTTCCCCAAGGAGAGCAGATGATTAAATTCCTGCACTTACTATATCAACTTTCTTTAACAGAGGATAGACAGGTTTTGTCTTCTGCAGATATGCGTCAATATTCCTCAGAGCCTTCTCATCGCCTTGATAAGGTCATAAAATTTATTTCCGATAATTACGCCGATAATATTAACCTCCAGGATGTGTCAGATATAGCTTGTATGACCACTACTTCCTTTTGTCGGTTTTTTAAAAGAATGACCAATAAATCATTTACTCAATTTTTAAATGAGATTCGGGTCAGGAATGCTTCCAGGATGTTATTGGAAGATAATATTACCGTTTCAGAAATTTGTTATAAAGTTGGATACAACTCTATTACAAATTTTTATATGCAGTTTAAACAAATTATGGGTAGTACTCCCAAAGATTACAGGAAAACGCTATAATTTGTCTTCAATTCTGAATCTGTTTATCACTAAGGCTTATTTTAATTCCTTCATTTTGTAATAATTTCCGAAAGAAATTGTGGATAATGAAAATTATCCCATTTTTCCCTTTCTTTTTTTTAATCCATCGCTGAATTTTCATTTGGTTTTGAAAAACCTAGTTCATGATTCAGAATAAAATTTGGCTTTGGTCCTGCAATTTATTTTCTTTGATTTCAAGTGATTTTAACTCTTTTCTTTTGTGGGAATTCACTGTTTTTTTGCCTCAAGCCTTAATCTTACTTTGAACTAAATCCTGTTTTTAAGAGATTAGAATAATTGGTTTTTAGGTCTAACTGGCTGATTTATAGGATCAAAATTCCGAAGGTGACACTGTGGTTTTTAATAAATAAGCTCCTGCAAGAAAATTATTTTAAATGAATCCCTTCTTTTACCCAATCTGGGTATATTTTTAAGAATAATTAAATGCATAATTTTGACTTCCAAATATTATTTTGAATTTCCATATTGTTGTTATTTACCTTCTTTACCAGCCTTGAAATAATAAAAGGGATAAAAAAGTGTAAAAAAAGGGTAAAATCCAACAATATTGTCCTGAAAAAATCTAGTCTTTTTGTAAAAGAGAAATCTGAAAAGATTTTAAATCTTCCCAATTATCATTCAAAATAAATTATTCACTCTAATATGTTGAGTTTATGAAAAATTTGCGAAAATTAAATAGGAAAGCCTTAAAAAAATATCTTAGGCTCCTTCAATTTAGCGCTTTTTTTCTGGTTCTTAGTCAACCTCTTTTGGCCCTGGAAACGGAGAATAAAAGCATCGATAATTATTTAGAGAACAATGTTATAGATAAGACAGTTTCTGGGACAGTAACCGATCAAGAAGGCCCTCTTATTGGTGTAAATGTCGTCATTAAAGGAACAGGAACAGGAACCGTTACGGATTTTGATGGAAAATATAGCTTAGAAGTGGAAGATGGGGCTACTTTAGTGTTTTCTTATACTGGTTATGAAGCACAGGAAATTGTGGTAGGAAATCAGGCAGTAATAAACATTACCATGGTTGTAAGTAGCCAGGCCCTCGAAGAGGTAGTGGTAATTGGTTATACAACTAGAAAAAGAGGAGAGCTTACTGGTTCAGTAAGTACGGTAGATAATGAAGTTATTGAAAGAACAACGAATAAGGATCTGGCAAAATCTTTGGCGGGAAAGGTTCCGGGATTAATAGTTTCAGATAGGGGTGGATATCCTGGCTCAACAAACGACATTAGTATTTTGATCAGAGGAAAATCAACCCTCAATAATAATTCACCTTTGATCTTAATAGACGGAATCCCCGCATCTTCATTTTCTCATTTAACTCCTCAGGATATTGAATCTCTATCGGTATTAAAAGACGGTGCGGCGGCCATTTATGGTGCAAGAGCGGCAAATGGAGTGATATTAATTACTACCAAAAGAGGTAAAATTGGCAAACCCGAAATTAATCTTTCCAGCTCATTTAACCTGTCTACCTTCTCTGCTGCACCTCAATTGATGAGCTCTGAACAGTATGCAATATATAGTAATGAAGCTGCTGAAAGAAATGGAACAGCTTTACCTTTTACCACAGAGCAAATCAGTCAATATGCATCTGGTAATGATCCAATTAATTTTCCTAGTACGGATTGGTTAGATTTAACATTTGCTGATTACTCTCCAGAATGGAGAAATACCCTTTCCATCTCAGGAGGTTCGGATAATGTCAACTATTTCGTTAGCGGGGATTACATTGATCAGGTTGGTTTGTTTGAATCGGGTGATTTGAATTTCAAGCAATATCAGATCAGAACCAATCTTGATATAAAATTATTCGATCAATTAAAGATGGGTGTTGATTTATCAGGAAGATTTGGTGATCGGAATGAGCCTGGGGTTGATGATGGTTTTATTTACAAACACATCTATACCAATGAACCTACTGAAGTTGGTATTTACCCAAATGGCTTAGTAGCCTGGGGTGGAGAAAACGGTGCCAACCCTTTTATTATGTCCAGTAATGAATCAGGTTTTGTAAATAGAATCGATAATAACTTACGTGCCAAGCTAACCTTCGACCTAGATCTTGGTTGGTTAACTAAAGGTTTAAGCGCTCAAGCGTATACCGGTATACGAAGATGGAATACTGACACAAAATCATGGTATACTCCCTGGACAGTTTATACTTTTCAGCAGGGCACAAATGAATATATCCCCCAAATGGGTTTTTCTCAGCAAGGAGCTACTAGTATTTTAAGGGAAAGATTCTGGAAATTTAATGAATTGATGCTCAATGCCACTTTGCGATATGACAGGACTTTTGGGAATCATACCATCAGAGGACTAGCAGGATATGAACGATTTACCTCTGACCAGCGTGAATTTTGGGCAGAAAGAAGAGACTTTCCCAGTGATAACCATCCGGAATTGTTTGCTGGTAGTGATGAAGGACAAATATCAAATGGTGGTTCTGCTGAGTGGGCAAGATTGAATTATTTTGGCTCTATATCCTATGATTTCAAGAAAAAATATTTCTTGGATTTAACTCTTCGTCGCGATGGTTCCAGTAATTTTGGCCCTGGTAAAAGGTTTGGTACATTTCCCGGTGTTGCTGTAGGATGGTCTATTTCAAAAGAGCCTTTTATGCAGTCCATCGGTAATTGGTTAAATTCCTTAAAAGTGAGAGCCTCATGGGCCCAAATGGGAAATGATCGCATACCTGCCTTCCAATTCCTTACTCGATACAATTTTGGTGGGCCTACCAACAGACCACAACCCAACTTTTATACTTTTGGAACCAATGGTGTACGATACAATGGCTACACAAGTGCTAACGTGCCCAACCCGGATATTACCTGGGAAACTGCCGATATGAAAAATTTAGGCTTAAGTTTCGCCTTGTTTAACTACAAGCTTACTGGAGACATTAACTATTTCTATCAAAAAAGGACAGATATTTTGATCCGACGAAACGCTTCTATTCCAGACGTTGCAGGAATCACATTACCTCAGGAAAACTTAGGTAAAGTAGATAATTACGGATTGGAATTGCAATTAGGATGGAATGACAATATTGGAGAGCTTAAGTATAATCTTGGGTTTAACTTCACACAGGCTAAAAATGAAATCGTGTTTATGGATGAAGCTACTGACATTCAAGAAAGCTTGAGACAGGAAGGATTCCCTATGGATTCATATATCGTTTATCCTACGAATGGTGTCTTTCGTGATCAGGCTCATGTTGATGCCACATCTGTAAAATTGGAAGGCACCGTTGAAGGAGAACCTGTCTATCTGGACACCAATGGTGATGGGGTAATTAATACTGGAGACCGAATTCGGATTTATTCTTCCAACGTTCCTGAAATTCAATACGGGATATTCGGAGGATTGTCTTACAAAGGATTTGATTTCAATTTCTTATTGCAAGGACAAGCAGAGGCTGAAATGCTGGTTTTCTTTGATCAGGCTGGAGCAAAGCCAGAATATGTATTTACAGAAAGATGGACACCCCAAAATAGAGATGCCAGATATCCTAGGGCATTTGTTCAGGGAGATCCATTTAGCGGAACACAAAATACAGCAGATAATTTTGAGGGAGCTGATTTTTGGTTACATGATGCTTCTTTTTTGAGACTTAAAGAAGTGGAGTTGGGGTATACCTTTAATAAAGAAAAACTGGGATTTGGTAATTTAAGGTTGTTCTTTAGAGGCTTAAATGTTCTGACCATGTTTTCCGAAGTTTATGACTTGGGTTTAGATCCGGAAGGAAGTGGATATAACAACTTTAGAAACAGTACCTATCCATCTTTGAAATCCTATTCTTTTGGATTTAATTTAAACTTTTAATAATTCCACTATTGATCAATGGGTGTTCGTCACTGAACGGTTGGTTGGTATCATAAAATATTTAGAAATGAAAAAAATAAAATCAAAATATATATTTATTGTTTTCGCTCTTTTTACATTGAATGCCTGTAACGAAGATGTCCTTGATACTGTTGCCAGGGATGCCTTTGCAGAAGACCTTATTTATAGTGATCCTGATCAGGTTGAGCGATTAGTATTTACAGCATATAATAGTACAGAAAGTTGGGGAATTAATCGTTTCCAATGGTGGGGGCGTCGATTTAACATAGAGGGCGGTTCATTTGAGGCGAAATTCAATTTTCGAGACTTAGATTTATTCCGCCTTAGAGCAGGCTGGACTGCCAGCAACTCAGGGATCTTCAATCAGAAGTGGAGTAATTACTGGGATTATGTCCGATTAACAAACGAGTTTCTCGATAGAATTGATGATAGTGAAGCCATGGGTGTTAACCCTGGGAAAGTGAGCGTATTAAAAGCAGAGATGAAATTTCTGAGAGCTAATTTATATGCCAAATTAGTAAAATTTTATGGCGGAGTGCCAATATTAGATCGGGCCCTAGGATTAGATGATAATTTTGATTTATCCAGAAATTCTTATGAAGAATGCGTGGAGTTTATCGTAAAAGAATTGGATGAGGCCGCTGCCGTTTTACCCGAGACCAGACCAGATAGTGAGTTTGGAAGAGCTACCAAATTGTCAGCATTAGCCGTGAAGTCTAGAACGCTTTTATATGCAGCTAGTAAATTGCATGATCCTGGTACTTCACCGAGCGGCCCCTTATATGATTATACCAAGGGAACAAAATGGCAGGATGCAGCCGACGCTGCAAAGGCAGTTATTGACCTGGTAGCTAATAGAGATTTAATTGCTGTTAATAATGCAGATGACTATCAAAAGCTCTTCTTGTCACCTAATGAAGATATTTTGTTTGCCAGACCTTTCAATTCCGAGTTTTATGACTACGGAACAGATCCTAATTCTTTATGGGATAAGACACAATCTCCAAATGGTTTTGACGGCTGGGCTTTATCTTCCCCTACACATAATTTTGCTATGCAATTTAATATGGAAGATGGGACTACAACTAATGAAGGAACCTTTGACCCCTCCAATCCCAATGATAATCGGGAAATGAGGTATTACGCAAATCTGCTTTTTAATGGTGCGCAATTTAGAGGGCGTGATATTCAATATTATTTGTCAGAAGATGTAAATGTTTTTCCACACGGTTTGGATTCTCCAGAAGGATTAGGCAATGCTTTACACTCTTCAAAAACAGGTTATAATATCAGGAAATTTCAGGATGAAGGTGTGGATGTCAACGGAGGAATTTCTGCAAATCGTCCTTTTATTCTTTACAGGCTGGCAGAGATCTACCTTAACTATGCAGAGGCGCAATATCATTTAGGAAATGAATCGGAAGCTCTTACGTTCTTAAATAAAGTATCCAGTAGAGCTCTCCAACCCAATATTACTGCTAGTGGAGAAGCTCTATTGGAAGCTATTAAAAGAGAAAGAAGGGTAGAACTTTGTTTTGAAGGACATAACTTCTTCGACGAAAGAAGATGGATGGAACAAGACCATTTGGGGTTTGATATCAGAGGCCTCAGCTGGACCAAAAAAGTAGATGGTGCCCTGGCATTTGAGGAATATACAGTGGTGGTTAGGCCTTTTGATGAAAAAGCCTATTATTTACCTATTCCTAGAACTGAAATTGAAAAGGCACCTTCCATGCAGCAAAATTTCGGGTATTGATTAATATGCTTTTATCATAAACAAACAACATAGGTCATCCTGAATTTTAGGGAAATATGCACTTTTTAGGCCATTGGCCTAAAAAGTGCGAAATAAATACTGGTCTTCAAAAATTCAGGATGACTTATGTTGTTTGTTAACTCTTGTTTGCAGATATTAATTATGAAAAAAATATCAATTATTCTCATAGTTCTGTGTATTGTCCTAACCGTCCAGGGGCAAGAAAAACCCAATATTATATTACTATTCTCTGATGATGCAGGCTATGCAGATTTTGGTTTTCATGGGAGTCAGACGATGATTACCCCTAATTTGGATAAATTGGCCAGACAAGGGGTTCGGTTTAAGCAAGGGTATGTTTCTGATCCTACTTGTGGGCCTTCACGAGCAGGATTAATTACAGCAAAGTATCAGCAACGTTTTGGTTTTGAAGAAAATAATGTCCCAGGATTCATGAGTGATGTTTCTGCGGCAGATGGGGTGGAGATGGGCTTACCTGTTGAGGAAAAAACAATAGGAGATTATTTGAAATCAGTTGGTTATCGTACAGCTTATTTTGGGAAGTGGCATTTAGGTGGAGCTGATCGTTTTCATCCTGTCAAGAGAGGGTTTGATGAATTTTATGGTTTTAGAGGAGGAGCAAGAAGTTATTTTGCTTATCCCAACGACCCCAGAGAGTCACTCAATAAAATGGAACGGGGTTTCGGAAATTTTGAAGAACCCCAGGGCTATCTCACCGACGAATTGGGAGAGGAAACAGTACGATTTATTGAAAAAAATAAAGATCAACCTTTCTTTGCTTTAGTAGCTTTTAACGCTGTTCATACTCCCATGGACGCTAAACCTGAAGACCTGGAACATTTTCCTCAACTGGAAGGAAACCGCAAAATTGTGGCTGCCATGACACTAGCCTTGGATAGAGCCTGTGGGAAAATACTGAATAAACTGGAAGAGTTAGGCCTTGCTGAAAATACCATAATAGTATTTACCAACGATAATGGAGGCCCAACAGATAAAAATGCTTCCAGTAATTATCCCTTGAGCGGAACCAAATCCAATCATTTGGAAGGTGGAATCCGAGTGCCTTTTCTCATGCGTTGGCCTGGGAAAATTCAACCTAATTCTGTTTATCGGCATCCCATTATTACCCTTGACCTACTTCCAACTTTCTTTGCAGCTGCAGGGGGTGATGTTAATACCATTTTGGATATTGATGGTGTGAATCTTTTACCCTATATCTTCGGCCAAAAACAAGAAAGGCCTCATCAGCACCTCTATTGGAAAAAAGATGCACGGGCTGTAGTTCGCCATGGTGATTGGAAGTTAATTCGTTTCCCAGACCGCCCTGCTGAGTTATACAATATTGCAGAGGACGAAAGAGAGTTGAATAACCTGGCAGCTATTTATCCTGAAAGAGTGCGAAAAATGTACAAAATGATTTTCCAATGGGAATCTACACTGGAACGCCCTCGCTGGTTGTTACAAAGGAAATTTGAGAATGTAGATATTGACCGTATGGATCAATACAGAGACCAGTCAAAGTTTTTTAAGACAGAACGTAATTAAATTTCCCTCTTAATGAAATGAAGGAAGGTTTTTTAATTTAGTCCCTTAAAACACCAATTGATTTGAGATCAAAACAGAAAATAGAATTCTTTACTTTTTTTGCCTTCAAAGATGAATACTCTTATAAATTATAGGGTAATATATTGAAATGGATAGATAATATTCTTTAAAAATCTACCCTGTTTGTCTGCTATCTTGTGCCAAAGAAATTTCTAAATTAAGGATTTACTACCTCTTTATTTCACTCTACCACAATGGTTTAGTGCGGCTAGCCTATTGTTGTGGGTAAAAAACTATTGATATGAAAAAATTCTACTTCCATTTAATTGTTTTATTTGTTTGTGGCTTCACGGCATGTTCGTTTTCCGTTAATGGACAAAACCTGTTGGGGAATCCAGGGTTTGAATCTGGCGAATTAAGCCCCTGGTTTGGAGATAATGGTAACACAGTTACCCTTGACACTGCAGCAGCAGATGGACAGTTTGCTGCCATCGGAAATGCGGCACAAAATGTGGACCTGGAAGCGGGAGTACAATATGAATTGAGATGTAAAGCCAAGATTATTTCAGTGACCGGCGAAGAAAAAGTGTGGATAGGTGTGCGTGGGCCTACCGCATTGGTGCAAAATGCACGGATCTTCGAAACAGATTGGGAAGATATGGCCATTGATTTTACTGCTCCCGAAAATGGCACTTATAAAATTTGGATTTGGGGACAGGGAAGTTCTTCCTATGCAAGTGATGCCTGGACTTTGGTTGTAAAGGGAACCACTAGTGTAAATAACCGGGAGGCTCAGGATAAGATCAAAATCACCAATACTTATGAGGGTGTTGCTATCAATATGACCAACCTTTTAAGTGAAGCAACTATTTTGGTACATGATTTTTCTGGTCGACTTGTATATCGTGCAAATACCACAAAAACTAACTTAATAAAAAGGGGGGATTTTCCAACATCAGGAATATACGTGGTCTCAGTTATTACCAATGCTCTTCATAGGGTAGAGAAGGTGGCCATTATGAATCAGTAGAAGCTCCCAATCATTTTATTTTAAATCCTAATATCTAAGGCGATATGAAGTCAATAGGAATTTTACTGTTTTCCTTGTTTAGTTTAAGTATAACTAGCCAGGGACAAGCCCCAGTTTCTCATCCCAACAGCATCTGGAAGTTAAACCAAACATTTTCGGATGAATTCAACGAAGGAGTATTAGACATTAATAAATGGAATCATGATCCAAATGATTGGGGAACCTGGTCCTGGGAGCCAGAAAATGCTTATGTAACAGATAGTGCACTGACACTCCGTATGATACAGAAAACGCATACCAGAAACGGGAAAGAATATTACTTTACCTCTGGAATTGTCAGAAATGAACAAACGTTCACCTATGGCTATTTCGAAGCCAGAATAAAGGCTAGTGAAAAGGGGCAGGGTACCTGTCCCGCCTTTTGGCTCTACAGTCGAGGGCAACCCACACCTACAGAAGAAGAAGGAGTAAAATACTGTGAAATTGATGCCATCGAAATTTTTCAGGTTCCTTATGAGCATCAGCGGCTTGAAATGAATTTGCATACTCGCATCATTCGTAATGGCAAACTGACTTGGATACGACCCGGCCAGGGATATAAAGAATTAACTCATAATACCTGGGTGGCCCCCTGGGACCCACGTGATGATTACCACACTTATGGAGTTTGGAGTCGACTTGATTCAATCTTTTGGTATGTGGATGGGGTTCAACGAGGGGCTAAGAAAAACCATTATTGGCATCTGCCCATGCATCTGACTGTATCAATGGGATTGAGAACTCCTTATGAGAGGTACATCAATGGTGTGCGGACCGTTATGTTTTACCCTGATACTTCACCTGAGGAAGGATTTCCAACTGAAATGTATTGTGATTATGTAAGAGTGTGGAATACAGAGGCCCAATTATACGCAGACCATGAAAAATATTTTAATGCTGAATTTCCCCTTGCTCAAACTCTTGAATTTGAATGCAGATATTTTGCTGGAAACGGAGAATCGGTTATGGCGGTTGGTGGTAATGGTATAACCTGCAAACTACAAGAGATTGATGCAAATGGAAACGTGGTGCAAGAATTAGAGAAGGTAGATGCCTCTGCAGTAGGGAAGCAATCGGGGCTTTCTATATTTAATTTTTCTCTTGAGGACCTTAAACCAAGCAGCTCTTTACCAGACGGGCACCAATATGTGCTAAGGCCCTCCTTCAAGTCTTCAGAAAATGGTGGAATGGATGTTTTCCTTAAAGAAGATTATTACCCAATTCAATTAACGTTAGTCACCAGTATCAATGATCCGGAAAGCAAAGAAAAAATTAAAATTATCAATAAAGGAGAGGGTGTTTTTATCAATAAAGAAGATGGCTTCAAGCAAGCAAAGATAAGGGTATATGACCTGGCAGGTAGAAATCTGTATGTTCAAAAAACTTTACAGGATCAGATATTTTTAGACAGTAATATTTTTCCGGCAACAGGCATTTATTTTATTTCAGTAAAGACCGATATGCATCACAGAGTAGAGAAGGTGATGAGAAACGTCAATTAACTAAGCTAACAGATTATGATTTCTAAAAAAACATCTACCTGGTTTGGGTTTACCCTAATTCTTGCTTTTACTCTTTTTTATTGGGCATGTACCAAAGATGAAAATCTTACAAACGTGGAGCCTGAAATTCCAAATTTTCTTCCCTTGTCTGATCCCAATAATTCTGGTAATTGGACGCTTAACAATGAAGTAAGCGATGAATTTGAGACTACCACTTTGGATGAGAAAAAATGGCTTATTCAAGGTAGAAATGGCGAATACAAATCTAACTTCATCGGCAGAGCCCCTTCACAGTTCTCTACAGAAAATGTTAGGCTAGAAGATGGTAAATTAAAAATCCAGACTAAATGGGATCCAGGTTTTCAGTATAGTAGTAATGTCCAAACTTATTCAGATGGCTCCTCATACAAATACGAAAACATAAGTACTGCAGCAGTCATTAGCAGGGAGTATTTTTATCACGGATATATGGAGATAAAATGTAAGGCAGCAAATACTTCAGTTAGTAGTTCATTCTGGATGACTGGATCAAATTCCGAATTAGATGTATTCGAATTTGTGGGAAACCCGGCCCAGCCTTGGAAAAAGCATCTTAAAAAAGAATTTAAATCCACTATCCACGATTGGGCACCCGGTAAAGGCGGCCAGCCAGTGTGGTCCAATAAACTGGAACTTGATTGGGAAGTAGCATCCGACTTTCATGTTTATGCTTGTGAATGGGATGCTGAAAATCTCAAATTTTATGCAGACGGTGTCTTGATCAAGAGTATTTCTAAAACTGAGTTAGGGGAGGCCTGGATACTAAATGGCCCATTATGGATCTGGGTAGATTCTGAAACCTTCCCCTGGCATGGATTACCTACAGAGACGGACCTTCCTGAAGATTTTGAGATTGAATACATAAGGGTTTGGCAGAAAAAATAAATTTATTTAATGATAAGTTATTTCGAAATTAAGTGGAAATAAGTCGCTGTTCGGTTTTAAAAACTAATATTACCTTCAATAACCCACAAAAGGTAAAATAATGTAAAAACAGGGTAAATTCCATGCATCCCTACCTTCCAATATTCCTTTGTTTTATATTCAGAAAAAATTAGAACCGGAGGAATTATGACCAATAATAAAATCAGCTTACATACCCGCTTCAAAAACTTAAACATCGGAGATTGCCGCTGGACTACTGGCTTTTGGGCGGACAAATTCAAGGCCTGTCAGGAATCCATGCTACCATATATGGAAGATTTACTTTGTGGCGACATTGGCCACGCCCTAAATAACTTCAAAATTGCCGCCGGGCAAAAGGAAGGAGAGCATAATGGAATGTTTTGGCATGATGGGGATTTTTACAAATGGATGGAAGCAGCTATGTATGTTTATGCCCAAAATGGGGATGAGAAAATATTACAAAAACTGGATGAATACATTTCAATAATTGCTGAAGCACAAATGGAGGATGGGTATTTACAAACTCAAATTCAATTGCGGCCAAATATAGATCGCTACGAAAATCGTAAATACCATGAAATGTATAATACAGGCCACCTCCTAATAAGTGCTTGTGTCCATCACCAAGTAAGCGGCCAGCGAAACTTCCTGGATATAGCCATAAAACATGCCGATTTGCTCTATACTATTTTCTACCCAGAAACCAAACAGTTTGGGCGTTTTGGCTTTAACCAAACCCAGATTATGGGACTGGTAGAACTGTATCGTGTTACCAAAAATAAAAAATACCTTGACCTGGCTGAACGCTTCATCAATCGCCGAGGAAAATACCTAGTTGAACATCATTCGACTACAGAGGGCTATCCAATAGGTGATATGGTACAGGAACGAATTCCTATTCGGGAAGCTAGTGAGGCTGCTGGACATGCTGTGCTTGCACTTTATTATTATGCTGGAGCTGCTGATGTTTATTCCGAAACAGGAGAAAAAGCCCTGATTGATGCCCTGAATCGTCTCTGGGAAAGTGTTACACAAAAGAAAATGTATGTTACAGGAGCTGTTGGGCAAACTCATTATGGTGCTTCCTCAAACAGGGATAAGATCGAAGAAGGTTTCATAGATGATTACATGATGCCTAATATGACTGCCTATAATGAGACATGCGCCAATATTTGTAACGCCATGTTCAGCTACCGAATGTTGGGTATAGAAGGCAAATCAAAGTATGCAGATATCATAGAATTGGTATTGTTCAATAGTGCCTTATCAGGAATCAGCATTGAAGGAAAGGATTATTTCTATGCCAACCCTCTCAGGATGATCCATGGTTCCAGAAAATATAATGATCATGAAAGCGCCACAGAAACTCCAGAGAGAGAACCTTATTTGGAATGCTTCTGTTGCCCACCAAATTTGGTAAGAACCATTGCCAAGGTTTCAAAATGGGCCTACAGTCTTACTGAGAATGGACTTGCTGTTAATCTATACGGTGGCAATATATTGGATACCCAACTTTTAGATGGATCAAAGCTTAGGCTAAGCCAAACTACTCAATATCCATGGGAAGGCCAGATCCAGATTAGAATCGAAGAATGTAAGAGCACCCCTTTTGAAATTTTGCTTCGAATTCCTGATTGGGCTGAAACAACAACTATAAGTATTAATGGAGAACCCATTCAATCAGCAATTACCGCAGGTGCTTTTTTAAAAATTGAAAAAACCTGGCAGTCAGGGGATCAAATCCTAATTGATATGCCCATGGATATCCTCTTTTTAGAAGGGCATCCTCGAATTGAAGAAGTTCGTAATCAGGTTGCTGTAAAACGTGGTCCCATTGTTTACTGTATTGAGTCGCCTGACCTGCCGGAAAAAACTTCAATATTAAACATATACCTAGATGCTGGCGCTGAAATGGTCAGCAAACACCAGCCTGACTTATTAGGCGGAGTGACTACCATTGAAGGAAATCTTCTCATCCGAACCAATGGGGAAGAGGGATTATATCGAAAGGTGCTCCATCCAAAATGGGATACCCATAAAACACAGTTGGTCCCTTATTTTGCCTGGAGCAATCGAGGTTTGGCGGAGATGACCGTATTCCTGCCGGTAATTTGGAAGAACTGATTTTACCTAATGCTAAAAAAAAAGAAAAATGAATTTCTCTTTCAAAAAATATATTGTACTCCTTGTATTTTGTTTAGCCGGATTTTTGATTTCAAGTTGTGAATCAACCATAAAAACATCAAGTGAAAAGACAGAGATAATAACTCCTTTTTCTGATCCAGAAAATTTAGAAGGATGGGTACTCAATCAAGAATTAAGTGATGAATTTGAGGGGACCACTTTGGATACCAATAAATGGTTTGTCGAAGGCCAAAATGGAGACTACTACATCTGGAAAGGCCGCCCTCCTTCACAGTTTGCCCCTCATAATGCAATTGTGGAAGACGGCAAACTAAAAATCAGATCCCAGTGGGAACCCAACTATAATTTTGTAAAAGAAAATTATGCTGATGGAAGCAATAATGATGCCTATGGCATTTTTGAAGGCAAACCTCTTCCTGTCACTACCGCAGCAGTTATTACAAAAAAAAGGTTTTTGTATGGATATATGGAGGTCAAATCCAAAGTTGGTAACTCCAACATGACCGGTGCATTTTGGGCCATTGGATATGAACAGGAATTAGATATTTATGAACAAATGGGTAACCCAAAGATCGAGGGCAGTATAAAGGCGAATACCGTTCGAACAGCAGTTCATGATTGGAGTCCTCCTGCTGTCCGACCAACAAAGGCTTTTGGAAATGATGAAACCGTACCATATCGTACGGCAGATGAATTTCATGTTTACGGGGCAGAATGGGGGGAGGATTATTTGAAAATTTATAGGGATGGAGAGTTGACCTATCATGTAAATCAAGATGAGCTAGGTACAGATTGGGTGCTCAATAATCCCATGGAAATCTGGCTAGATTCTGAAGTTTTTAAGTGGTTAGGCGTACCACATGAAGAAGAACTCCCAGCCGATTTTGAAATTGAATACATGCGGGTTTGGCAAAAGCCAAACGATAATTTGCTACCAAAACAATTTTATGGATTTGAAGGTCCAGTTTTGTTTGAAGAGAATCCACGTCCCCTGAAGATGGTTCCCGAAAGCTCAGTACCAAATGTTTATCAAAAATTTTGGATGATTGATACAGCAAGTGCCCAATATTTTGTCCTTAATGAAGGGGTCTATGCTACAGGAGTCAATAGTTTGGAATTTAAAGGCTTTGGAAAAAATGAAAAATTGGAAACCGAAAAAGTTGTAGCTCTATCACCGGAAGGCGCTGTAGATATTCCAGCTGGCGAGTATACTCTTTCCTTAAAGGTTTTGAAAAAACAAGGCCGAGATGTCAAGAAGATATACCTATCCTTTGAAAATCCTAAACTGGAAATACCCATTGATCTTAGGGACTTGGAAAGAGATAAATGGATAAGCATTGAACACAAGTTTTCTAAATCATCCCCTTCAAGTGCCAATGATCAATTTAAAATTGAAGTTCGAAAAGAGGACGTTCCAGAAGTAAAAGCTGCTCAATTTTACATTGATGATATAGTAATTCGAGGTAGCGATAGGGGAGACATACAATAAAAAATCAGCTAAAATGAAAAATGAGAATTTCCTGTCCATAAAATTCTTGCTGGGCTTGATACTAATTATTTTATTTCATGCCTGTTCAGATAAAAGTTCGTATGAACAAGAAGCATTAAAAAAAATAAGTAGGCTAGAAGCCTTAATGAATAAAGCTAAGGAGAAATCTATTGATGTGGTAAGGGAAGAAACTCTGCTTTGGTTCTCAAAAGAGTTTTTAAAATTCGCCAATTGGGACGAAACCAATAAGGATGCCGTTGAAAAGCTCTTTGGCTATTATGCTCAGTATGAAAAAGATAAAGAAAAATATGCTGAAGAATTGCCCGATTTGGAAAGACAAAAGGTTATTGAGATGTTGGACAAGGGCATCGAAAATTTAAACTTGATATTAGAAGGAAGCATAACAAGACGACCCGTTAATAAAATTGACTGGCAAAATATTGAAGTAGGTGAAGATGAACTTTTAAGTAATGGAAAGCCTGTTTTTTTATTTGATTATTTTTCCAAAACAGTAGGATCTCCTCTTACCAATACAAATATTTACAATGATCATTTAGGAGCCATTTTTCATGGTGGAGAAAACCTTTACCCTGTTGATCATGACCGAGCCATCAACTCCTTCCTCCTAAACGAAGATGGAACCTTTGATGAAGAATTAATGAAAGAAGTAACCGGTATTTCGAATACCAATGTTGGATTCCTTTTGTACTGGAATATGGGAATTCCGGAATGGCTTGAAAAAAGAGAGCCTGAAGTTAGAAAAGGTCGCTCTCTATTTACCGGTTATGATGTTGATAACCCACTAGTAAGGGAAGTATGGGGTAAGATTATACGAAAGACCGGTGAGCTTACCAAAGGAAAAAAAGTAACTCAATTAGGCTATATCTTATCCAATGAACCACATTGGTTTTCTGAAAAAGGGCATTGGACACAAAAGTACAAAGAGATGAATTCCATTTCATCTTATACGCTAAACAAGTTTAAAACCTGGCTAGCGGATAAGTATGACCAAAAAATTAGAGAATTAAATAAGAATTGGAAAAGCTCTTTTTCAGATTTTAATGAGGTAGAGGTCGAAATCCCCATGGATACATCAAAAAGAGGCTTGCCCATATGGTATGATTGGTGCCGTTTTAATATGGACCGAGGCATAGATTGGTTTACTTTTATTCAACAAGAACTACGAACAACTAATCCTGATGCGGACACCCATATAAAAATAATGCCCAAACTATTTACGGATCATTATCGATCTCATGGAATTGATCTGGAAGCCCTAACAGAACTGACATCGATGATAGGTGACGATGCCATGACTTTGGGAGGGAGAGATTTGAGAACATCAAAACCTGCTAAATGGGAATCTAAATATGCCTATTTCTGGGAAGAACTTGCTATGTCTTATGACTTTATGGAATCTGTTGCTCCCGATAAAATTCATATAAACTCTGAAACCCATTTTCTATCCTCTTCTCGCTGGAAAGATTTACATACTTCTCCTGATTATGTAAGAAACTGTTTTTGGCTGGCAACCCTCCACGGTATGGATGTTGGAATATCTTGGTTTTGGGCCAGGGATGCAGATGGATCTCCTGAAGATAGGCTGGAAGGAGAGTTGGATTTTTTTGATCCTGCTCTAGCAGGTTCTTACGCTGGCTCAGCTAACATGCAGCCCCAAACGGTCAATGAGGTGGCCCAGGTTTATATGGATATGAATAGTTTTTCAGAGGAAATTTTAGCACTGCGGAAGCAACGCAAACCTATCCGATTATTTTATACTGAAACCTCAGCCATCAATAAGAAATCCTATATAAAAGAACAATTTGAATTATATGAATCATTGTATTTTGAAGGATTCCCAATAGGTTTTGCCACCGAAAAAATTATTAAAAAACAAGAAAACAGTCAATGGGATGTAGTTGTGGTTCATAAAACACCTTTCGTAACCGATAAGGAATTTAGTGCTCTTCAGACTTATCTAGATAATGGCGGAACGGTCATCATGGATAATAATAGCATATCTAAAAATGAATATGGTCAGGAACGCCAGCAAAATTTAAAAAAGGGGAAAGGGGAAATTGTATTGTTAGAAGAAGGTAGTGATCTAGATGATGTAAAAAATATCACCCTGAAAACCATTTCCGAAAATAACCATGACCTGGTGCTTACTGAATCAAATGGAACGCCACACAAAGGCTGTACCTGGAGGGTTACAAAAAATACTGTAGGGGTTTACTTGATGACCATTCTTAATGTTGGAAAAAACTCAGCTCAACTTAAAATCGGACTAAAGAACGGAAATAAAGTAAATGGCATAAATATGTTAACAGGACAAAGCTTAGGAGATGAATTTGAATTAAATCCGATGGGAGTTTTATTGCTTGAAGTCAAAGAGAATTAATTCAATGATTGTAAATAGCAAATCAAAAAAAATCATTTTGTCCACTTGCTAAGTCAAAATAAATAAACATGAATACGCACCGAAAAAACGCATTTACCTATTCGACTATAGTAGCAATTGGAGGGCTTATTTTTGGCCTGGATGCGGCCTTGATCTCCGGTACTGTTAATTTTATTGTTCAAGAATTTGGTTTGTCAGAATTACAGTTGGGGATGGCAGTAAGTGCGCCTGGCTTGGGGGTCTTAATAGCATTACCTTTTGCAGGTTATGCTGCCAATATTTTAGGACGCAAAAAAACGCTTCAGGTTATTGCGGCACTTTATCTTATCTCTGCTATTGGTTCAGCAGTAGCTCCATCTTTTGTCACTTTGGTAGCAGCACGTTTTTTAGGTGGCCTGGCTTTTAGTTCCATTACTCTAGCCTCCATGTATATTGGAGAGATTGCTCCTCCAAAATGGCGAGGAAAGCTGGTGGCCATGACCCAAATTAATATCGTGGTTGGTTTATCAGCAGCTTATTTCATCAACTATTTTATTTTGCAAGCAACGAATTCAGGAGCCACCTGGGTAGAAAACCTGGGAATTAAGCAATATACCTGGAGATGGATGTTGGGATCTGAAATAATTCCGGCTCTTATTTGGTTGGCATTGCTATATATGATCCCTAGAAGCCCTTCTTGGTTGGTTTTGAAAGGGAGAATTGAGGAGGCTAAAAATTCTTTGCGGAAAATAATCCCTGAAAATGAGATCCAGGATAAGATTAAAGAAATGCAGGAAAGCATTGCAAAAAGTACAGTAGACCGATCCATTCAAACTCAATTAAGAGAAATATTCAGCAGGCCTTTCCGATTAATTTTTATTATCGCCATTACCATTGCCATTGTTCAACAAGCTACCGGCATTAATGCTGTCTTGTTTTATGCACCGACCATTTTTGAACAGTTAGGCATTGGTACGGATGCTGCCTTTATGCAGGCTACATGGATTGGAATCATCAGCATTATTTTTACGGTACTTTCATTAGTACTAATTGATAAAATAGGAAGGAGACCAATGATTATCGGCGGCCTGATTTGGATTGTAGCCAGTTTAGGCTTGTGTTCTTATGGATTTCAAAATGCTCGCTATACGATTACGAAAGAAGCAGTCACTGAGCTAGATAAAATTCCTAATACCTATCGATTGGATCCTATTGTGGGCCAAGAATTCAAAAGTGACATTGCATTTAAAAATGCATTAAAAGAGAGCTTAGGAGAGGAAGATGCTAGAAACCATTCAAGTCTGTTATTGCAAAAGGCAGCTAATATGAATGAAATATTGATTCTTTTTGCCATTCTCAGCTTCATTGCCGCCTTTCAATTTTCGATAGGCCCCATCATGTGGATATTGTTTTCTGAAATATTTCCCATTTCCCTTCGAGGAATTGCCATCCCATTTTTTGCATTGATTTCCAGTTTAGTGAATTATTTGGTACAGCAATTTTTTCCCTGGCAATTGGTCAACATGGGGGCTGCAGCCATATTCCTTTTTTACGCTGCTATGGTGGCTGTGGGCCTTGTAATTTTGTTCCGAGTATTGCCGGAAACCAAAAATATGAGCATTGAAGAAATCGAAATGGCCTTCAAATCAAAAGGATAATTGAATAAATTTCAACTATGCTGTTTAACCTTGCAATCCTTATTTTTTTTCTTCTTCTCCTGATCTTTTCCATTTCAAAATGGAAGATGCATCCTTTTATTGCTTTGATTCTCATTGCATTGGGCTTGGGATTGTCGATGGGAATGGGTGGAGAAAGAACAGTGGAGGTACTTTTGAAAGGATTCAGTGAAACCCTTCGTTGGATAGCCATCATCATCATTTTGGGAGCTTTTATAGGAGAGGTACTCCAGGAAACAGGTGGTGCCTTTAGGATTGCTGACCGTATTGTAAAGTGGGTAGGGGAGCAGAAATTACCCTGGGCTATGGGGTTTACCGGATATCTGGTTTCAATACCCGTTTTTGTTGACGTAGCTTATATCCTCCTTCAGCCTGTTGTAGAATCCTTATCAGTAAAAAGTAAAAAACCAGTATTGTATATTGGACTCTCTCTGGCTGCGGGACTTACGGTTGCCCACACTTTAATTCCTCCCACCCCGGGCCCAATGGCTGTAGCTTCCTTATTAGAGGTTAATATTGGGAGAATGCTTTTCATCAATCTAATAGTAGCAGCATTCGCCATGATTGGAGGAGTATTGTGGGTAATTTATTTTGTGAAAAACTCCTGGCTGGAGTATGATAAAAAATTGGAAAATTCTGTTAATCCTGAACAGGATGAGTCTTCACCATCACTCCAGGGAGGCAATGTCTTTTTGGACGTATTACCAATAGTCGTTCCCATAATTTTGATTGGCTTTGGTGCTTTTTTACAATTTGAAGAGGAAAGTTTGGTCAGCACTGTCATCAATTTTATCTCCTTGCCCCTGGTAGCTGTAATCATTGGAGCATTTATCGCGGTGTTTCAATTGAAGTCCAAAAATCAACGAAACACTATAAATCGATTAGTTGAACAAGCTATTCTCAAATCCGCTCTTGTAATTATGATTACAGGGGCTGGAGGTTCTTTGGGTTATGTTATTAGGGAAACAGGAGTTCAGAATGAGATTGTCACACTATTTTCGAACTTTCCCTTTTTAGGTTTAATGTTGCCTTTTGTTGTCGCATCATTACTTACCATCTCCACCGGCTCCATCACTGTTTCTTTAGTAGGAACAGCGTCCATGTTGGGGCCAATGATTGATAGCATTCCAGCTTCTCCTGAAATGATTGCTGCATTGATCGGATGTGGTTCCTTTTGTGTATTTCATGCCAATTCCAGTTTCTTTTGGTTGTTAAATCGCCTGCATGAGGTACCTCCAAAAATTTTATATAGAACATTTACTCTTCAGTCTTTAATTATGGGGCTTTCAGGTTTAATAGGGGCGATAATATTGCTGGTAATAGGATTTTAACAGCTACCAGTGATCTTTAAGCTCTCTATTTTTGAGGAGCAATTCTCTTTTCCCTTTCATTAAGATAAAATAATGCAAAAGCCGGATAAATTTCATCAACTCTTAGCCTGAGTATCTTTTTTCTTTTGTAAAAGGAAAAGGTGGTTTCACAGTTCCATTTTTGAACTTGCAAAAGAGAAATATGCCTTGGAAATTTTCAAATTAATAGGTCCTAATAATTCCAATTATGAAGACAGTCATCGCATTAGCTATTTCTTCGCTTTTGTTTTTCCAAATAATAGCTCAAGAATCAGGCATTATCAACAATTCTGCTAGTCCTCATGTACAACTCAAAAGTATAGACATTGGCGATTGTACCTGGACCGAGGGGTTTTGGGCAGATAAATTTAAGATTTGCGAAGAATCCATGATTCCCTATATGGGCAAGGTACTGACAGGTGATGTGGGGCATGCCTTAAACAATTTTAAAATTGCTGCTGGCATGATGGAAGGTGAGCACAAGGGGATGCGCTGGCATGATGGAGATTTCTACAAATGGCTAGAAGCAGCTATGTATGTTTATGCTCAAAATGGAGATAAAAACTTGCTAAAAGAAATTGACAGTTATATCGAAATTATCGGAAAAGCCCAGGAAGAAGATGGATACCTTCAAACTCAAACCAAGCTAAGAGGTGATATAGAAAGATATGGAAATAGAAGAAATCATGAGATGTACAACTCGGGGCATTTATTTACTGCTGCTTGTATCCATCACAGAATTACAGGCCAAAAAAACTTCTTGGATATAGCTGTCAAACAAGCAAACTTATTATACACCATTTTTTATCCCGAAACTACTCATTATGGCCGATTTGGCTTTAACCAAACACAAATAATGGGACTGGTTGAACTTTATCGGACTACCAAGGATATTAAGTACCTAAAATTAGCGGAGCGTTTTATCAATAGGCGCGGAAAATTTGAAGTTGAGCATCACCCTACTACCTTAGGCTATCCTATCGGGGATATGGTTCAGGAACGAACACCAATTCGCGTAGCTACAGAGGCGGTCGGGCATGCCGTTTTGGCATTGTATTATTATGCCGGAGCTGCGGACGTATATGCTGAAACAGGGGAGCAAGCTTTAATGGAGGCATTAGACCGACTCTGGGAAAATATCACAGAAAAAAAGATGTACATAACAGGGGCCACTGGACAGGCTCATTATGGGGTTTCCACGAATAGAGATAAAATACAAGAAGGATTTGTTGATGCTTATAGTTTACCCAATTTGACGGCCTATAATGAGACTTGTGCCAATGTCTGTAATTCCATGTTTAATTTCCGAATGCTGGGAATTCAGGCCAAATCTAAGTATGCTGATATAATGGAACTGGTACTTTATAACAGTGCTCTCTCAGGAATTAGCCTGGAAGGAAAAGACTATTTCTATGCCAATCCACTAAGAATGGTTCATAACAGCAGAAATTTTAGTGACTTACAAGATGTCACTGAATCAAACATCCGAGAACCTTACCTGGCTTGTTTTTGCTGCCCACCAAATTTGGTTCGGACTATTGCAAAAGTTTCAGGATGGGCATACAGCTTGCCTGAAAACGGACTTGCCGTCAATCTTTATGGAGGAAATCGATTAGAGACGAAATTATCAGATGGCTCCAATATACGCCTGACCCAGAAAACGATGTATCCATGGGAAGGTTCGGTAACGATTTCTATAGAAGAATGCAAAAGCGAGCCTTTCGAAATATGGTTGAGGATTCCGGAGTGGGCTGAGGGTGCCTCCATTAAGATAAATGGAAAAAATAGCCAAAAAGATATGATACCAGGCACTTTTAGTAAAATCAAAAGGTCATGGAAAAAGGGAGATATCATTAGCCTTGAAATGCCCATGCAAATTACTTTCATGGAAGGTCATCCACTGGTAGAAGAAATTCGTAACCAAGTGGCTATTAAACGTGGGCCCATTGTATACTGCATTGAATCCCCTGATTTGCCAAAAGACAGCAAAATATTGGATGTTTATATTGATGGAACGGCTAAGCTAAAAGCTCTGCATCGACCGAATTTTTTAGGGGGTGTAACAGCCATCCAGGCAGAGGTGCTATTGCGTACAGATAATAGAAATGGAATGTATCAAAGGCTTAAAGAACCACAGTGGAAGTCAATAAAGACTCAATTTGTGCCCTATTACGCATGGAGCAATCGGGGGCTAGCAGAAATGACTGTTTTTTTGCCCATAATTTGGAGAAAGTGATATCGTCTATTTCCAACGGATTTAGAAGAAGGCATTATTAACCTCCAGAGTTTAATTTTTTAAAATGAACATTACAAAGAATCTAATATTAATTTTATCAATCTTCTTTTGTTCGTCTTTCCTTTTGGCTTTTGAGACCTTCGATTTTGAAAAAAATCATTCTCAAAGTCAACAAAAGTCTTCATTCGTGGAAGCAACTGAGGATTTTCCCAGAGAAGAAAAGGATCTTAGAAAATGGGATGCACCCGTCATAGCAGACTTAGATCAAGATGGCTATAATGATCTCTTGTTAAATGACCATGGATTTGGTGTAAGAGTCTGTTGGAATAACAAAGGGCGATTTTCAAAACCATTCGATATTATTATGGGAGATCTTCATGGAATTTCGGTGGGAGATTTTGACCTAGATGGCCTTCAGGAAATTATCATTTCAAGGGGAGGAGGATCAGGGAGCAACGCCCGCAATTCGAAGATTTTTCGAGTAGACCGGCAACGAAACTTTTCTGTGGTGCCTGATTTTTATACCCCTTTAGAGCTAATGCGAGGGCGCACGGTCAAATTTTTTGATGGCGATAATGATGGCGATCTGGATTTATTAAACTTTGCCTTCTCTTCAAGAGAAAAGAATGGAAAAAGCGAAAACTATATCTATGAAAATGACGGCAAGTCTCAGCTGATTCTCTCCAATACTTTACCTCCTTCTAAATCTGATGGACAAAAAACACTGCTAACCGATATTAATAGTGACGGGATAATCGATTTATGTTTGTATGGTCAGGGGCATGTTAAATTCTACCAAGGTAATGGAAACCTTAGCTTTCATGAGGTCACTGAGTCTGTATTGCCATTTCAATTGAAGGAAGTAACAGGTATATCCGAAATAGATTTCGATAATGATGGTGATTTTGACCTTTATTTTACCCGGGGGCAGGAATTTGAAATTGGTGAAACTTTTTTTGATTCTGAAACCAAAACCTGGGGATTCTTCACCAAAAGAGGGCCTTTTCAATTCAATGACTTGAAAATTGGAGATATACTTTATTTGCAGAATTTTCAGTCACAGTGGCCTCATAAATCAATTTATTTAGGAGAAACAGCTTATGAATATGAATTTCCAGGAGAAACTCACTCAGGCAAAAACATTCGCTTGGTGAATAGTGATGCCTTAGGTTTTCCGGATCAAGTCAACAAAAAAGGTGCTTTTTTGGGTTATGTAGGAAATCGATGCTGGCGTTTGGCAGGTGATTTATGGGCCCCAGCCACCGCAGTAATAATTGGAGTGGAAGATTATCAAAAATATGATCATCGTCCAGGACTTTCGGATGTTTTGCTTGAAAACAAAGGAGGTAAATTTGTTGATGTTACTCAATCCCTTAACCTTCAATTGGAAGAGCACACTACAAGTTCTGCAATAGCGGATTTGGATAATAATGGTTGGCAAGATATTGTTGTGATTCGTCGGGGAGATCTAATTCATCAAAATGAATCAATCATTTATCTAAATTATGGCGAGTCACAATTCGAAAGACTTCTCAACCATAACATTATATCCCCCGAGTTAGGTGCTATAGGAATGGGAGTGGAAACCTTTGACTATAATCTGGATGGTAAGATGGATGTGGTATTGGGAAATGAGCGAGGTAAATGGCATTTATTTAAAAATACTTTTCAGGAAACTGAAAATTTTTTAGTGATTAAGGTGGGGATTTCAGAAAAAGGTAGGGCCACTCCTTTAGGTGCAATTGTTTCTATTTCGTCTTGTAATAAAAAACAAATAAGAAGGGTAGGAGCCACAGGAGCCACTTATTCTCTCAGCGCTAATAATTTTATTCATTTTGGTTTGGGTAATTGTAATGAGCCTACCATTGTCTCTGTTAAATGGACCAATGGTGAAAAAATGGAACGAACTATATCAGCATTTAATGAGACTGTTTTTTTGGGCAAAAAATAATATCAATCACATTTGACTTTTCGAACGCTAACCAATCAAGAATTATGAAATACTTAGGATTATTTACATTGATCATCTGTTTAGCTGGCTGTAAACCCTCTATTGAATCAATTCCGACACAACAAAAGCCTAATATTCTATTTATTGCTATAGATGATTTGCGACCGGAACTCGGATGTTATGGATCTGAGATTGCCAAAACACCCAATATAGACAAGTTGGCCTCACAAGGCCTCTTATTTGAAAGGGCTTATTGTCAACAAGCTATTTGCAGTCCATCCAGAGCCAGTTTAATGACCGGAGCCAGGCCTGAATCAATCAATATTTTTGAAAATTATACTTACTTCCGAGATCTTCATCCTGACATCATAACTTTGCCACAGCATTTCAGGGCTAATGGATATGAAACTGTTTACACAGGAAAAATTTATCACGGAAAATTTACAGATGAGGAGCTTTCATGGAGCCGTGAGCCTGCATCTGATAAGGTTGCTTTTGAAAAACCCAAATTGCCAGGAGGCTACGCACTCCCTGAGAATGTTGAAATTTTTAGAAAAAACCAAGAGGCAATACGCAAAAAATATGGAGAAGGAGCCACTTCTCATTATGCTTTGGGTAGAGGACCAGCTTATGAAAGTGCGGATGTCCCCGACCATACTTATCCAGATGGATATAATACAGAGCTTGCCATATCCACCATGAAAGACATGGTTGAACAAGGAGATAAACCTTTCTTTTTAGGACTTGGATTTAAATTGCCTCATTTAGACTGGGTGGCTCCCAAGAAATATTGGGATATGTATGATCCGGAAAAAATACCTTTGGCCGAATACCAAGCGAGCCCTGAAAATGGAGCAGCCATGGGTAGGCATGCCTCTTTTGAACTTAGGGTTCGTCATGGCATACCCAAAAGTGGCCCAATTGATGCTGAACTTTCCAGAACTCTCAAGCATGCCTATCTGGCCAGTGTAAGTTATGTTGATGCTCAAATTGGTAAGATGCTCAACGCTCTGGAGGAGGCAGGTATTCGTGAAAATACCATCATTATGCTTTGGAGTGATCATGGCTGGCATTTGGGAGATATGGGAATTTGGGGTAAAGCCACTAATTATGAAATTGCCACGCGGGTTCCATTTATGATTTGGACCCCAGATATGCCAGACGAAAATCGTGGAAAGAAATCCACCGCATTAGTAGAATTAATTGACATGTATCCTACTTTATGTGATCTGGCTGGAATTGAAATACCCGAGCATCTCGAAGGGCAGAGCTTTACACCATTGCTCAAAAATCCTGATAGAGATTGGAAAAGTGCAGCATTTAGTCAATATCCCAACCCTGCATTGAGGGAATGGGCCGCCAACCCACTCACCCCAAGTATGCGGGAGACGTATTTTGGTCCCTTGATAGAAGAGGTAGAGGCTCGGATAATTGAGCAACAGAAAGAAAAGTGGGACCGTGATTTTTTTGAAAATGATTTAATGGGATATTCTATGCGTACAGATGAATATCGTCTTGTAGTGTGGAGGGATCAAACAAAATCAAATGAAGAACCTGTTTTTTTAGAACTTTTTGATCACAATGAAGATCCTTCAGAAACCAAAAATATTGCTGAAGATCATCCGGAATTAGTTCGCAAATTATTGGTGCAATTCAATGCCGGATGGAAAGGAAATAGGGCAGCTTTAGTTGATTAAACATTCGAAAAACTAAGTTTCATTCATTTGATGGTAAGAGCCTAACGTTCTAACCATCCTTTAAATGGGCTTACCTTCAAACGACTTACAATAGGTTTATCCTTTATTTTAATATTGAGTTGTAAGATTATTTTTCGATTAAAATATGGTTCAAAAGACAAGATAGTCTCCCGATTGACCAGCATTTGACGATTGATACGGTAAAACAAATTAGGATCACAAACAGACTCGAGATATTCCAATTTTTTAAACATTTGATATTTTTCTCCTTTGAATGTATAGAGATATACCGTTTCATTTTCCACATTAAACAAGGCAATTTCCTCGACTCTTTTTATTACCGTTTTTTCTCTAAATTGGGTGAGAAAACTTTTTTGATATTGTTGCTTCTCTTTTGACTGAAAATGAATAGGACGAAGATTTTTTGTATTTAGTTTGGTTAATAATCTTTTGTATTTCCGAAGAGCTTCTTGAATTTCTATTTCTTTAAATGGTTTTAAAAGGTAATCAATTCCATTATTTTTAATCGCCTGTAAAGTATATTCATCATAGGCGGTACAAAATACAATGGGTACTGCCACATCAATATGCTTAAATATTTCAAAACTTTGTCCATCAGCTAATTGGATGTCAAAGAAGAGCAGGTCTAAATTTTGTTGATATTTACTTAGATAGTGAACTGTTTCGACAATGGATTCCAATTTATCTACTACTATAAAATCACTATCCTGTTCTATAATTTCTTGTAACAACGCAGCAGTATGTGCTTCATCTTCTACAATCAGTACATTCATCTAGGTTATTAATTTTAATTTAACACTAAATTGGTTAGGAGATTGTTCGATTAGGATGCCTTTGGAAATACTCATTAACTCATATCTTTTTATCAATAATTCCAAGCCAATACCCGTTGATTCTATTGCTCCAAGTTTAGGTTGAATGTTATTTTTGACTTCGATATACCCATCATCTGTATTACTTATTTCAATATGCAATGGCATTTTGGAAGTCATGCTATTATGTTTAAAGCAATTTTCAACTACGATTTGTAAGGCTAAGGTTGGTAGAAAAAAGGAGTAGAGGGATTTATCAATATTTATGTCCCAAAAAACAGCTTCTACATTTCTATTTTTCATCAAAAAAAGATAAGATTCCAATACCTTTAATTCCTCCAATAATTGAAGCTTGGTATTCTCGTTATACTTTAGGGTCTGCCTGTAAAAGTCTGATAAACTAAGAATAAATTGTTCAGAATTACCATGTGCTTGCCGCACCATAGAACGTAAAGTATTTAGAGAATTAAAGAGAAAGTGTGGGTCTATTTTTGCATGTAGAACTTTTAATTGTGCTTTGTACTTTTCCGTCTGTATTTGTTCTTTTTCTAATTGTAACTCAGCTATGTTTTCCTGAGCCTTAAGTGTGTACTGAATTGCTAAATAAAGGAATACGCCAAGGGATATTCTTGTTGCATTGGAAAAATTAAATTCTTGAAAACCAGTGGCTGTACCCCATAGGACCATTCCAATTGATCCAATCGAAAAAAGGACCAGTTTTAGTAAATATTGCCAATTGCGATATTCCCGTTTTACCTCCCACAGATACCAAAGTAGATGCCACAAATTATAGAGAAAAAAGGAAGAGCTGGCCCAAGTTGTAAAGAATCTGCGGTTATTTGAGAAAGTCATTCCCTCAAAGGAGTAGAAACTAAGTCCTGGGAGCAATAAAGCCAATACAACAGGCAGTATAATATGTATCTTTCGCTTCACACTAAAGTTTTCTTTTTCTATTTAATGTAGGTGCTTGTAACAAGCACCTACTCGAATCTGTAGGACAAAACTAGAAAGTTCCCCTTATTCCTTGACCCATTCAATTGTTTTTTTCATCAAGCCTGCTTTTACAGTAATAAGTAGTTGGTTGCCCTTTTCTTTTAAAACTGCATCCATCCATTTTCCTTTTTTAGCAGCAAATAACTTTCCTTTCCACTCTCCGTCAACTAACTCAATCTCTTTGAGTAGTAGTTTTCCTATTTCGGCTTTGGCATTGTCAGAGGAGACTATTTTACCTGCATAAACACCATTTTCTTCTTTGATTTCAATCTTTGTGTTGTCCTTTCCAGTATTCCAAATGCCTGAAGGTGTTTGTTGTGCACTCAATGTTAAGGTTGAAAAAAGGATGAAACACATTAATACAGTTTTCATTTTATATTTTTTTTTTGATTAAAAAATGATCATAAGATCGGTGATGGTACTTTACTTCTTAGCACTATCACCTTGGTAATTTTTATATGACTTAATCCAAAATTTTTTGATAGCTATTTTCCAATTCATCTTGGATGACATAGGCTAGCCCATCCGTAACTAAAACCAAATCGGCAGACAATATTTCTGTTTGAAAGGTCCAACCTGAAGGCAGATTCAGGCTTGCACCAAGCGATGTCAAGTCGTCTATTGTCAAATCCGAGTTGATTTTGCGGCTGAAGGACTGCATTATGTATTCTTCTCCTTCAGGATTGGTCAATTTATACACTTCATTCCCCGCCTGGAAAGTATAGGTAGTAAAGCGCTGGACTGGATTTTCTGCATACGGAACTTCATCAATGACTCCGCTAATTTGTGCACGCAGTTGCATTTGAAGGGTACCGAAAGTGCTAATCTTTTCATCTACATTGCTGCCCTTGTTAGCATTTTGTACGGTTTGATTCACGAGCCAATGTCTAGGGCCGTTCAAGTTTATTCCTACGGCTCCCAATTGACTTGCTAAGTCATCAGCCTTTAGTGCATTCCACTGATCTTCCGGGCAGTCATTGAAGCTCATCGTAACGTAGACTTCTGTTATCAGTCCGTCGTCACATTCAAATGTGGGAATTACTTCCCCATATCTGAAATTTCTCATATCAGAGGGAGGAGCCAGGAATTGTGTTCTGGACTCATTCTGGATAGGACTGTCGAAATTTTCACAATTAACTGTTCCAACATTATTCCAATCAGTAGAATAGAAATCTACCAGTCGGTTAGCGACCTCAAGGCCTTGGTCATCCTGTAGGAAATGTCCAGCTTCTGGAAGTCTAACGTGAGGTTTTCCAGCAGCACCTGGCACATTATCAATAAAATTTTGTTGTGCTTCACAAGAGCCTAGACTGCCAGCATCATTGTCTCCCCATATAGTAAGAAATGGTTTTTCGTAAGAAGTCAGTCCAGCCCAGGCTTCTGTATTGACCCCCGCTAATTCATTGACTAGTGATGGAAATGTCCGTACCCCTGCCATATAGGCTCTGCTTGGATAAGGAGCGTCATAAGCTTCCTCGACTTCAGTTGGAAGGTCAAACCAGGTTAAAGCTTCTAGTACTTCAGAGGCTTTGAAAGCAGCACCTTTCATGGCATAATTGGCCCAAGCTTCAAAACCTCCTGGCTCTCCCTCCATAATCAAATCACATCCATCATAAAAGGGGGCCTGTTGTGCAGGGATATCAGCAAAGGGAAAGGATAGATCTTCCATTTCATTAGGGTTCTCAATTGGGGCAATGACTTGGAAACCCGGAGGCACCACGGGAAGTTGACCATTACCTACGCTTATGGTGGCAAACCAGTCAGGGTTAAGTCCTGCTACTCTCAGGCCAATAAGGCTGCCCCAGTCTTGTACGAACAAATTGATGTCGCTCAATCCAAGTTCCTGGATAAATCGTTCCAACCGGTCTCCATGCCCCAAATAACTATATTCAGTAATATCAACAGGTTTGTCAGAACGACCCATTCCTAAATGGTCCATGGCAATGACTCTATATCCTGCATCCGCTAATACTGGTATCATTTTTCGATATAAATAGGACCAACTTGGTTGGCCATGAAGCAATAGTACAACCTCGCCGTCATCTGGTCCTGCTTCTGCATAGGCTTGGCGCAATCCGTCAATTTCAACATATTGGTAGGCATAAGGCCAGTCAGGAAGATTTTGGAAGAATTCATCGGGGGTTCTGACAAATTGTATACCTAGGGTAGTGGTTAAGGTATCAATCATTGAGGTAGGGTTTTCATCATCTGGTGGAGGGACTACTGATACATCGTCGTCTTTTGTACAAGCTAGGTTTAAAAAAATTAGCACCATAAGGGTAAACAACAAAAAATTCCTTTTCATAATTAGTTAATTTTTGAGTAGGTAATTTCAATTGACTACTTCAAAAATCAAGGAATGGTCAATGGGCAGTAATGAAAATCAAAGTGAATTGAACAAAATGGAAGGTGAGTTGAACAGATAAAATTCCATAAAGAAATTTTCGGTTTAGGAGGTGGAAGAGGTGATATAAATTAATACCGAGAAATAAGGAATCGACCCACTCCATAGGCATGCTTACTAAATAACTTTATTGAAACCATTTGGCTTAAACTTTTTAGCTTATTGTTAGCAATTCGTACAGGAATACTATTCTTGCCAATCTGAGGTTGTTCTACCACTTTTGAATAAATAAGTCGACCTGTCATATCAAATACTTCCAAAAACACAGACTGTCTTTCTTCTACATAATAATCAATTGTAAATTCACCTCGATTGGGATTGGGATAGACGGTTAGCGCCAAGGATGCAGCAAGCGAGAGGTCTTTTGTAGAAGTCAATACATCAAATTCGATCCCTTCCTCGATCTGGGCTCCTTCTCTAATAGTGTAGTATTTGTTTAGATTGCCAACTTTGGCAGATTGTTGGAGGCCAGATGGCCATTGTATAGAAAGGCTATCAATTGAGGTGGCCTCTCCCAAGCCAAAATGAAGGATGCTGCTACTCTGACTTTCCCAACTCTGACCGGCAATGACTTCTTTATAATGAGTCATACCCAACTCATCTAAAAGAGTTATTGTTGCTCCTATCGCTTGATGATTACTTTCTATACCTATTAATTTCATAGCTATCCAGTTATTCGTTGTTTTTGCATTTTGTAATAATTGGACTCCTTCCTGATCTCCTCTATTCACTACTAATAGGTCCATATGTCCATCCCTATTGAAATCGACATAAGCTGTTCCATAACTTTGATGTTCATTGCTGACAGCACCACCTTTTTCAACTATTTCAAAGTTGAGATCTCCCATGTTTTTGTATAGTACATTACGGTAAGGAAACGGACTGAAGTCGAAGTCATTCGCCACGTAAATGTCAATCCTTCCGTCATTATCGTAATCTAAAAAGTTAGCTCCCCATCCCATTCCTTTGTCCTCTACCTTGCATGATTCAGAAATGTTGGAAAAGGTGCCATCCCTGTTATTTAATAGTAAAATATTTGCTCCAAGGTTTGCAATGTAAATATCCAGCCAACCGTCATTGTTAATATCTCCAACATCTACCCCCATTCCAAAACTTTGGGTATTCACACCTGCATCAGCGCCAACCTCCTTAAATCTTCCTTTTCCATCATTTTGATATAAAAAATTAGGCTGCATATTATCGTGAACCAGGTAAAGATCCTGGTCTCCATCTTTATCATAATCAAAGAAAATGCTGCCCATGGCGCTTCCTCTATCCAAAGCACCGGACCAGTTGGTAACTGTTCTAAAGGAAAGATTCTGCATATTCAACAGCATCATATTCTCTGACCCGAAATTAGAAATATAGATATCTAAGAAGCCATCGTTGTTAATGTCAGCCATATTGACCGACTTTGGATGTGCTTTATTATAAATTTCAGCTGAAGAACTAATATCCTGGAATTTTTCATTCCCTAAGTTTAGGAATAATCGATCAGAAGAACCCTTATTGCCTATGTAAAGATCCAACCAGCCATCATTATTGATGTCTCCCCAGACTGCAGTCCGAGTGTCTGTATTATCTGATAAAGCAAGTCCAATACTTTCGGCCATTTCGGTGAATGAACCATCACCGTTATTTCGGTATAGTTGATTCCTATTGTTAATAAAGCTGACATAAAAATCTTCAAAACCGTCATTGTTAAAATCTCCAACTGCAATTCCTTCAGCACCACCTTTTACCTGAATACCTGCAATTTTGCTTACATCAGTAAAATTTGGTTGAGCCAAAATAGAATGAAGAGTCATTAAAAAGAGGAATATTTGCATAATGGTTTTCATGACTTGTCATTTTATTTAATTCAAAAGTGTTTATGGAGATTAATCTTGAAGTAGCTTTCTGTGATTTTGGCAAAAAGCAAGGAAGAGGAGATAAAAAAACTGCCCTGGAATTAGACCTCAGGACAGTTATTAAATCGCTTGATGATTATTCTTAGTCTATCTGTTTATGATCAATTTCTTACTTGCTACTTTTCCATCCTCCTGAACTCGGATAATGTGGAAACCAGCATTGAGTTCACTGATGTCCAGCCTATTTTCTCTAATGGTTCGTTGCAGGATTAGTTTTCCTGTTAGATCAAAAATCTGTACTTGTTTGGCCAAATTTTCAGGTGTATTGATGAATATTTCTTGTTTTGCTGGGTTAGGAAATACTTCTAAGCCATGTAACACTGGCTGGGAAGTGGAATTAATATTATCCACCACCTGAATAAAGATGTTCCAGAAAACGTCAAGCTGTAGTTCTGAAGGATAAGCCACTCTAACTTGAATGATATGGTTCGCTGGAGGGGCTGCCACATCTGTAGTATCATGAAAATCACCAAAGAAAGGAGCGTCTTCCGGGATGGTATAGTCAAAATCAATCATACCGTTGGCGGTACCTTCCCCCGTTCTTTTATTAAAAACCATTTGAGGAACCCCTTCATAATCGAGCCCTGACCAATCAGCGGCATAGACATCATGAGTAATCCAAATAGAATCAGGTTGTAAAACATCATTTAGACCATACATTCCAATCACCTTAATGATTTCACCCCTTGTTAATTCTCTTGGAAAACCATCCCCAGCCATAATGTTGGTACTATCTGCAAAGGAAGTAATGGCAATGGGCCCACCACAGCTGGCTCCTTCACAAGGAGCTACCTCTACATCCGTAATTTCATCAGGAACGACTTGAATGAAGATGTTCCAGAAAACGTCAAGCTGTAATTCAGGCGCATAAGCTACTCGAACCTGAATAATATGGTTCGCAGGAGGAGCTGCTTCATCATCTGCATCGTGAAAATCACCAAAGAAAGGGGCATCTTCGGGAATGGTATAGCCAAAATCAATCATACCGTTGGCAGTACCTTCGCCCGTTCTTTTATTAAAAACCATTTGAGGAACCCCTTCATAATCGAGCCCTGACCAGTCAGCGGCATAGACATCATGGGTAATCCAAACGGAATCAGGTTGTAGCACGTCATTTAGCCCATACTGCCCCAGGACTTTAATGATTTCGCCTCTCATTAATTGTCTGGGGAATCCATCGCCAGCCATAATGTTGGTACTATCTGCAAAGGAAGTAATGGCAATGGGCCCACTACAACTGGCCCCTTCACAAGGAGCTACTTCTACATCAGTAATTTCGTTGGGAACCACCTGGACAAAGATATTCCAAAATACATCGAGGTTTAACTCAGGCGCATAAGCTACTCGAACCTGGATAATATGGTTAGCAGGAGGAGCTGCTTCATCATCTGCATCGTGAAAATCACCAAAGAAAGGAGCATCTTCAGGAATGGTATAGCCAAAATCAATCATACCGTTGGCCATACCTTCACCTGTTCTTTTATTAAAAACCATTTGACGAACTCCTTCATATTCAAGCCCTGACCAATCAGCGGCATAGACATCATGAGTAATCCAAATGGAATCTGGTTGTAGCACATCATTTAGTCCATACATACCCAAAACCTTAATGATTTCACCTCTCATTAATTGCCGAGGGAACCCATCTCCAGCCATAATGTTGGTGCTATCTGCAAAGGAAGTAATGGCAATAGGCCCACTACAACTGGCCCCTTCACAAGGAGCTACTTCTACATCAGTAATTTCTTTTGGAACAACTTTGATAAAGATATTCCAAAATACATCGAGGTTTAATTCAGAAGGATAGGCTATTCGAAGCTGAAGGATGTGATTAGCTATTGGGGCATCTGTATCGGTAGTATCATGGAAATCTCCGAAGAAAGGAGCATCGTCTGGTATAACATACTTAAAATCAATGACCCCATCTACTGTTCCAACACCTGTCGCCTTATTTGCGATTATTTGAGGTACACCTTCATACTCTAGTCCTGACCAATCTGCAGCATAAACATCATGAGTCGCCCATAATGAATCGGGCGAAATTGCATCGTTTTCATAAATTCCGATTATATGCACCGTGTCTCCACGATGAAATTCTCTAGGAAAGCCATCTCCAGCAGTTATGTTGGTACTATCTGCAAAGGATGTAATATCGATAGGGCCATCGCAACTAGCCCCTTCACAGTTGCCAACCTGAGCAGATAGCTGTGAAGTCATCAGAAAAACAATAAGAAAGGAAAGGAGTGTAAAGAAGTTTCTTTTCATAATACTATGTTTTTTTCACTAATATTTTTTCATCAATAAATTTTGCCAAATAAATATTGGTAGAATTCACTGAAAAACAGGGAAACTAGACTGGACAAAAACTGAACATCTTTGATTTTAGCGAAGAATCTTTCCTCTTCTTTTTCCAGATTTTTGACCTTTAATCAGATTGGTAGACTATTTATTAAGGTAAACTTTGAATCATGGCCGCAACAAATAATCAGAATATGGTTTGGAAGGGATTTAAACTTATAAATACCTTATTATTTCTTGTTTTTGTTAGTCCTTCCTTCGCTCAAAAGTTTACTCGAATAGAGAACCAAGCAAATTTTAATGACTTAAGAAATACGATGGGAGTGGCCGTCGCAGATTTCGACAGAGATAATGATCTTGACCTTTTTATTGTAGGTAAATCAGATTTTTCACCAATCGAGCCAACTACCTGGAGCCGACTATTTAGGAATAATAATGATGGAACTTTTGAGGATGTTACAATCGCAGCTGGTTTCCACAATTTGCATAATTATGATATTAAAGATCCGGGCTGGGAATACGGAGTAAAGATGGGAGCTTCTTGGGGAGATTATAATAATGATGGATTCCCTGACCTATTTTTGACGAATTATCGCAGTATACAGCTGTTCCAAAATCAGAAAGACGGAACTTTTAAGGAAGTAACTAAAAGTGCAGGCTTCCCGGTAGAAGACGATTGTTATAATACTTCGGCTTTGTGGTGGGATTTCAACAAGGATGGTTTTCTGGATATTTACATTTCAAAATGGGGTGGATGTGAGAGCAATCGCTTTTATGAAAATAATAGCGATGGAACATTTACCGAAAAAACAGAAGAGTTAAACATAGGAGGACTGCAAGAATGGACCTGGATGACGGTCCCCTTAGATGCCAATCACGATGGAAGATGGGATCTTTATTTGGCCAACGATTTCACAGAAAATGAATTGTTAATTCAAGATTCTAATGGTGTTTTCTCAAACAAAGCCTTACAATATCTGGCCAATTATAAAGGGAATGATATGGGTATTGCCCTTGGAGACTATGATAATGATGGCGCTTTTGATATCTATATAACCAACATTGGGGAAAATAGATTGCTTAGTCCAACGGGTAATAACACTTATGAAAATGTTGCCGATTCAAAAAATGTGTTAGATGCTTTTTGGGCATGGGATACTCAATTTGCAGATTTTGATCATGATGGAGATGAAGATCTTTTCGTGTCAAATGGTTACCAAAGCGATTTCGTTTTTTATCCTTCCAAAAAGGATAATTTTCTATTCAAAAATCTGCAAAGCGAAGGACAAAACACTTTTGAAGATTGGTCAGAACAAGCTCAGGTGAAAGATTTTTCAAGTAGCATGAGCATGCGTGCCTTTGACTATGATTTAGATGGAGATTTAGATATCATGGTTTCAAATATGGATAATTCACCATTTTTTTATGAAAATAATAGTAGTGAAAGTGAAGGCTTAAGCCAAAACAATTGGGCTAATATCCAATTAGAAGGAACGGTTTCCAATCGGGACGGCCTGGGTAGTCATTTGAAACTTTATAGTAATAACAATACCCAGCATCGATTGTATAATGGTGCGGGCTTGCTTTCTCAAAGCCTTTCAGCGGTACATTTTGGCTTGGGAAATGCCCCTATTATAGATAGTTTAGAAATTACCTGGGATTCAGGAATCACCGAAAAATTTTATGCACTGCCAGTGAATGAATACATCAAAATCAAAGAACAAGAAGGCTATTCGGTACAGGACATCAGACATAATAAGATATATGGTTGTACAGATCCTCAATCCTGTAATTTCAATCCCTTGGCAACGGTGAACGACGGCTCATGTTCTTATTGGCCTCCCGCCCAAATTATAGGAAACAATCAGTCAGGATATCTGAATACTGAGATTTATTCCTATCCTGAAAATGAAGGCAGTTCTTATCATTGGAACGTGGAACATGGCGAAATACTTTCTGGTCAGGGTAGCCCAACGGTTACAGTGAAGTGGGAATTAGAAAATCAGGGACAAATATCAGTAAGGGAGATCAATACTTGTGCAAGTGATGTTGTAAATCTTGAAGTATCGTTATCTTTTGATAAAATGAATGGTCAGCAATCCATCGCCCGGCTTTGGAATGAGGCCCTACTATATGCCATCCGAAAAGACTATGCTCGACCTACCGTTCATGCTCGCAACCTTTTTCATGCCAGTGTAGCCATGTACGATTCCTGGGCGGTATATGACGAGGAAGCAAGAACCTATTTATTAGGTAAAAATGTTCATGGTTATGAAAGTCAATTTTCGGATTTTCCCTCTAATGAACCAATAGAAGAAGCCAGAAGAAAAACCTTGAGTTATGCCGCTTTTAGGCTTTTGACCTATCGTTTTTCCAAATCCCCAGGAGTGGAAAAATCTAATACACTTTTTGAGCGGTTGATGATGGAGTTGGGTTATGATACTGGTATTCAATCAGCTGATTATTCTACAGGTGATCCTGCAGCCCTTGGGAATTTTATAGCTCAAACCATTATAAACTTTGGAAATCAGGACGGTTCCAATGAATTAGGGGAATATGGAAATTTGCATTATAAAGCTCTAAATCCACCTTTAGTTACTAATCATAGCGGGAATCCGTCCATTCGTGATCCAAACCGATGGCAGCCATTAGCACTGGAAACGTTTATTGATCAATCTGGAAATTTTATTGAAGGTTCAACCCCTGATTTTTTGAGCCCAGAATGGGGAAAAGTAGTGCCTTTTTCTTTACAAAATGATTCAAAGGATAATTTGGAGCGAGGAGAGGGAACTTATCATGTTTATCATAATCCTGGGGCACCTCCTTTTTTAGATACCCTTCTTCAAAATGAAGGTAATGAGCAATATCAATGGGGATTTTCATTAGTATCTATTTGGGGGGCTCATTTATCACCCTATGATGGGGTGTTGTGGGATATTTCTCCAAAATCAATAGGGAATATTTCACTTAATGAATTTCCAAGTGATTTTTCTCAATATCCAGATTTTTACAAAAAAATTGAAGGAGGAGATATCAGCAAAGGGCGTTCAGTAAATCCTAAAACAGGAAACCCTTATGCTGAACAAATAGTACCCAGGGGAGATTATACTCGTGTACTTGCAGAATTCTGGGCGGATGGACCTGATTCCGAGACCCCACCCGGACATTGGTTTGTTATTCTAAATACAGTAAGCGACAGTGAATTATTAGAGAAACGTTTAGGAGGTGAGGGGGCTGAAATGTCCAATTTGGAATGGGATGTTAAATCCTATTTTATACTTGGAGGTGCCATGCATGATGCGGCCATTGCGGCTTGGAGCATCAAAGGATGGTATGATTATATTCGACCAATTTCTGCCATTCGATATATGGCGGGAAAGGGACAAAGTTCCGATCCCCTTTTACCCAGCTACCATATCGCTGGGATTCCGCTTGAGGAGGGTTATGTGGAGCTTGTTGAGGAAGGAGACGAATTAGCAGGACCTGATAATGAGCATGTAGGCAAAATTAAGGTATATACCTGGAGAGGTCATAATTATTTAATCAATCCAGAAACAGATGAAGCGGGAGTGGGGTGGATTTTAGCTGAAAACTGGATGCCTTATCAAAGGCCTTCATTTGTAACGCCTCCTTTTGCTGGTTACGTATCAGGACACTCTACCTTTTCCAGAGCGGCAGCGGAAGTTATGACTCTTTTAACCGGAGATGAATTTTTTCCAGGTGGGATAGGTGAATTCATCGCATATAAAAATGAATTTTTGGTTTTTGAGGAAGGCCCAAGTGTAGATGTAAAATTACAATGGGCAACTTATCGAGATGCATCTGATCAATGTAGCTTATCCAGAATATGGGGAGGTATACACCCTCCTGCAGATGATATTCCAGGTAGGCGAATTGGGGAAAAAATAGGTAGAGAGACCTTTTCGTTTGCTGTTCCCTATTTTTCCTCTATAACGACTTCAACTAATGATAATTCTAATCTCCAATCTTCATTGATTTATCCTAATCCTGCTTCTCCTATGGAGGTAATAAATTTGACCAATACTACTTCTCAGGTGGAGGTGAAAATTTATAACATACAAGGCCAGGAAATTCCCCTAATTAAGCAAAGGTTTAATCCTAATTTAAACACTACCAGTTTGGAGATTCCTAATATTAATCCTGGTGTGTATATTGTTTCTTCAAAAAACAAGACTTGGAAACTGGTCATTCTATAATTTTTTTTGACCCTATTTATTTGACCTTATGTTCAGATGTAGTTGAGTTTTATTACCCGATATGATTAGTGGAAATGGTTTTCCAAATATTCTTTTTTAGTAGGATTTATTGAAGCGAATCTTTAAGCAGAACTATCTGTTTTTTGTATAAAAGGCCCATAAATACAGGATTATTAGCTATTTAATGCTTAAAAAAGAAAAGAAAAATAGGTCTAAGCATATATCTATAAAATTAAGATTCGGTTTTATCATATAGGCTGTCCTTAATTAGTGTCGGATTTTAGCAAATATTCACGCTTATCAATCTTGTCTAGTTTTTGTCTATATCAAATTTTCCTGGAAACATCCATTTCTATGTAATTTTTGATTCGTTTTATTACTCCAATAAATAATCAATAGTATGTTTTTCAACTTTTATACTAAAACGATAACAAGATGCTTAATGATGGCAGGTATGCTATTTTTTAGCCTTAGTTATAGTTACAGTCAGAATTTAACCATTCAGGGGATTGTAACAGGAGATAATGAGCCTCTTATCGGAGCCACTGTTTTGATAAAAGGAACAGGCAATGGGACTCAAACAGATTTTAATGGGGCCTATGAAATTTCGGCAAATTCCGGTGATACTCTGGTATTCAGTTACATTGGATTTATTACTAATGAAATACCAATTACAGACCAAACTTCAATCGATGTGGCATTAGGACTTAATGTCAATGCTTTAGAAGAGGTAGTGGTGGTTGGATACGGAACACAGCGCAAGAAAGAAATTACAGGAGCTGTGGCCAATGTAGGAGAGGATGTGATAACCAGAACAGCCACCCCTGATCTGGGTACTGCCCTTCAGGGAATGGTTGCTGGTGTGAATGTGCAAGCCGGTAGTGGAAGACCTGGCGAAGCAGCCAATGTTCAAATTAGAGGATTAGGATCAATTAACTCCAATGCTTTGGGGCCACTTTACGTGGTGGATGGAATACCCTATGAAAGCAATCCTAACATTGCACCTGAACAAATCAAATCCATCGATATCTTAAAAGATGGAGCAGCAGCCTCTATTTATGGTACAAGGGCTTCAAATGGTGTTATTTTGATTACTACCAAAAGAGGGGAGGTAGGCCAAATGAAGATTGACTTCAATGCTTATGGTGGAATTCAGAATATTACTTCAGGCACTCCTTTAATGAATGCTCGTCAACAAATGTATACAGAGGAGCAAAGACTTGAAGCCTTGGGACGAGATCCTTTAATCTTCATTTTTAATAGAAGAGCCTTACAGTATGATTCAGATTTTGTTGGAGATGTTCAAAACGATAATGCGGTAATTCAGAATTACAATTTAAATGTTTCAGGAGGGATAGAAAACTTGACCTTAAATTTTAATTCTACTTATTTTAATCAAGATGGGGTTCTGATCAATTCTGGGTTTGATCGATTAACTAATAGAATTACGGGTGAATACAACAAGGGTAAGTTTAGAGCTTTTGCCACTGTCAGCTTTACAGAAGAAAACAGAGAGCAAGAGCCATTCGCTTTATATGAGTATGCCATCGTTCAGGTACCCTGGCAGCCGCCATTAAGTGGAATTGAAACAGTTGGTGAAAACAGCGTATCCATCCCCGTTAGAAATGCCATTCAATATAGTTTTTTGTCCTCCCAATTAGAAAATATCGATGAAAGAAAGGTCAATAGTACAAATATTGCTCTGAACCTTGAATACGAACTTCTTAAAGGTTTAAAATATCGAGTAAACCTGGGAAGGAATTCATGGGATTATCGCCGAAAATTTTTCCGTCCTCAATACCTGGTTTTTAATGATGATGGATCTGAAAACCCAACTGCCTCTACAGAGCAAGCTCAGCTGAATGAAGATTTCATATTTACTACAAGAGAGGTATTTGAAAACGTTTTAAATTATAGTACGAACTTTGGAAAACACAACCTTGGGCTTACTGCTGTAGTTTCTTTCGAGGAGTTTAATTCCAAAACACTTGGTGCTGGTGTTATATATGCTGAAAACTCCAGCAATGATTTGCAAACCTTGGGTTCAGGAAGTCAGGCAACTACTCCTACCAGTATAGACGAAAAACGAACCCTTTCAGGTAAAATGTTTAGAGTTCAGTATAATTATGATGACAGGTATTTGTTCTCAGCTAGTATCAGAAGAGATGGGTCTTCCAAATTTTCTGAAGATAATCGATACGGAAATTTTCTAGGCTTTTCTGGTGGTTGGAATATTCATGAGGAAAACTTCTTCAACAGCGATAAAATTGATGGATTAAAACTGAGAGCCAGCTGGGCCGAAGTTGGTAACCAGGATATTGCCTCCTATGCCTTTACCCCAGTCATTGAAAGTGGTATTAATTATCCTTTTGGCCCGAATGAAGAGCTGGATTTTGGCTTGATACAAAGACGATACGTAGATCCACAAATTAAATGGGAGACCACCGTCACCAGGAACATTGGGATAGACTTAAATATGTTTAATAATCGATTGAATTTTACGGCTGATTACTATTTTAATGAAAAGGAAGACATGTTGTTACAAGAAAGATTGCCCGCCTCTGCTGGTGTCTACCACCCAAGAGCTGCGGGAGTTTATGATGTCAAGGTCACCAATGCGGGTGATATGACCAATAAAGGGATTGAACTTTCTTTGAATTACCGAAATAGAGCAGCAAGTGGATTAAAATATAGTATTACCTCAACATTTACCCGCAATGTAAATGAAGTAACCGACCTGAATGGAGTGGCAAGAGGCTATGCTAATGGCCGCCCAATCGTTTCTTTGGGTGAAAATGTAGATTTCACCACTTATTTAGCGGAGGGCTATGAAGCTGGGGCATTCTTTTTGGTCCAAAGTGCTGGGGTCATCAAAACTCAGGAGCAATTGGACTCCTATAAAGCAATTGATGCCAGTGCTCAATTAGGAGATATGATGTATGTTGATCAGAATGGTGATGGTGTGATCAATGATGCTGATCGGATATATGCCGGATCAGGACAGCCAGAATTTGAATCAGGGCTTGGGATTAATCTGGAATACAAAAACTTCGACTTCTTTGTGCAGGGCTATTTTTCCTACGGTGCGGAAATTTATAATGGTGCAGAATTATATGCTTATGGGGCTGGAAGACATTTAGATTTGTACCACATGTGGTCTCCACAAAACCCTAATTCAGATATTCCTACTGATCGTCAAAATGCATTTCATAATAACGTTAGGGCACGTTCCGACTTCTTCGTTGAAGATGGAACCTATTTAAGAATTAGAAATATCAATCTTGGCTATTCCATTCCAGGTGTCGATAAATGGGGAATTGATAGATTCAGAATTTACCTTTCAGCTTTGAATCCTTTCACCTTTACGAATTACGAAGGATATGATCCTGAAGTTGGTGGTGATGGTTTATTCCTTCGTGGTGTGGACAGAGGAAATTATCCTGTAGCTCGTCAATTTATTACTGGCCTTCAACTTAGTTTCTAAAATTGTAAAAAGGAAAATTATGAAAATATATAAATTCAAAATTGTAATCTTATTTGCTTTCATCTTCCTTTTGGGTTGTAATGAAAACGAATTCTTGGATTTAACCAATCCCAATGCCATTACAACTACTACTTTTTGGGAAACTGAAAAGCAATTTAATAGCGCACTAACCACCGTTTATGGGGCCACTCAATTCCAAACCATTAGTGGAGGACTCCAGGTTCATGAAATGATATTGGGAGATATTGGTGGAACGGAATCCTGGTATAGACCTTTTACTTTTAGAAATTTAACCTTTAACGACGGTACTTATTATGTTACGGATAAGTGGAATGAGCTATATATTGGAATTTTTCGAGCCAATCAGGTCATTCAAAACATCCAGGATATTGATCCCACGACTTTTAGAAATAACCGTAAGGCTGAAATCGAAGCAGAAGCTCGATTTTTAAGAGCCTTCTTCTATTTTCAATTAGCCCATACTTATGGCGGAGGAGTTATTCACACCCGTGTAGCAGAATCAGATGAAGATTTTCATAAGCCCTTCTCAAATATTGAAGAAATAACCAGTTCCGTCATTATTCCAGATTTAGAATTTGCCAGAACAAACCTGCCAGAGGTATGGCCTACAGCCAATTTGGGCAGAGTAACCTGGGGAGCCGCCACTTCACTTCTGGGCAAAGTTTATCTATTTGGAGAAAATTGGACTCAGGCAGCCGCTTTATTTAAGGAGGTGATAGATTCTGGAATTTATAGTTTGACGCCTAATGTCTTGGACAATTTTACTCATGAAAATGAGTTTAATACCGAATCGATTTTTGAAGTAGCGTACAATGAAGAGTTGAATCCAGGAGCCAATGGAGATGCGGTAGATGACAGTCCCTGGGAATCCGGTGCAGAAGCCTCTAATATGGCTACCGAGTTCGGGCAGTTGAACTTTGGGGCTTTTAATACCTTGTTGCCAACATACTATTTACATGAAATGTTTGTCAATGATGAAGTAGATCCAGATAACCCCATTAATGATGGTAACCTTCAATCAAAACGTCTTTCTGCCTCCATTTGCCCAATTAATGGAGAAACTTTGTTTTACAATTTGCCAATCGGAGAACGCGGAGGCTGGGCTTTTGGACAAAGCGCTTATATTAAAAAGTATACCAACTGGTATCATAAGGATGCAGAAGATACCAACCGAAGATCAGGGATCAATTTTAGACATATTCGTTTAGCCGATGTTTATTTGATGTATGCAGAAGCGGTATTAAATGCTTCCGGTGATGTAGCTACGGCTATCGAATATATTGATAAGATAAGAAGCAGGGCAGGCGTATTTACATTACAACAATATATGGATGGTAATAGCGGTAAATTCCCACAATTCCATATTAGTGAAGAAGTTCGTGGCAGCCGACCAATGGCTGAGCCAAGTGTAGAAAATGTAATGACTCACCTTAGAAGAGTTGAACGACCTTTAGAATTGTGTTATGAAGGACACCGTTGGAAGGATTTAGTTAGATGGGGTATGGTGGCGGAAGTTTTTAATGATTTACGACAAGATGAAATATGGAGAGAACAAAATAAGGAAGCATTGGATATTTCCGGAATAGGGGTAGCTCCATTATTCATTAATGAAAGAATACGCCCCGATTTTATCCTTTGCGCTCAAAACTACAATCCTCAACAACATAATTATTTGCCGATTCCTACTCAGGAACGTCAAAATAATAATATGATCAACTAAAAGAACTAAACAATGAGAAAAATAAATCATAATATTTTTAAAATCCTCACCTTCTCTTTGCTGTTTTGTACGGCTTGTGAGAAGGATGATTTAATATTAGAGGAACCTAGCCATAGAGTCATTTTTACTTCAGAAATGGATTTCGAAAATAAAATTAATGTTGGGGAAGAAATAGCACTAGGTGATGTTTCAGCAGGAGTAGTATCCCGAAAATGGACCTTCCCTGCGGGAGTGGTTGACATTATTGGTTCTGATGATGACGTGACTTCAGAAGAGGCTACTGTACGTGCTATATTTAATCAAATTGGAGATCATCCTGTTCGGTTAGAACAAGTATTTGAAAACCCTGCTTATGTAGGCACTACTCAGACGAGGACTCAATTGGATACTACCATTATTATACGGGTATTAGATTTCGTAAGTATTTCTTTGGAAGCCTTTTTTCTTAATAATGATGGCTCACTAGGGGAGGCATTGGATTTATCTGGCGCTGATACTAATGTAGTTCCTGCTAGTAGAACTGTTCGTTACATTTATACTGCCATTGGTGAGCCTGAAAACTTCCTTCTTGAATTTGCAGGTGGCGACCCTGAAGTAGTGGAAGGACCCCAAGAGTTTATTGATGTTAAATATAAACGTTTGGGAACCTACGGAGTCAATTTTATTGCTTCCAGAGATCGTCCTTTTGGAAGGGATACGGTTACATTGACAGATTTTGTAAATGTTGTCCCTTCAACAGAACCCTTGACCATTGATGAAGTGACAGAAAAAGAGGAAAAAATAGCTTTAGTATTTAGCCGTGAAGTAGATCCCAATACAGTAGCCCCTGAAACCTTTAGTGTAGAGATCAAAAACCTGTGGAATACTTTTACCCCTGCAGTTACAGAAGCATCAATTGATCCAGAACAAGGAAATGTGGTGCTTTTAACATTGGATAATGAATCAATCTATAATGATGATGAAATTAGCGTAAGTTACCTGCCAGGAGATTTAACTTCTGCTGACGGTATAAAAGCAGACAGTTTTACCAATAAGCTTTTGGTTTTTAGAAGGGTAAATGTCTTGAAAGAAACTAGTTTTGATTTTAGCTTTGAAAATGGTACGGTGGATAATTGGGTAGATCTCGAATGGGGAGCTCCTTTTGACTCTTACTCTTTCGATTTTAATTCTGACATAGCCTATAACGGAGGTAAAAGCCTTTACCTGGAGTTTAACCCTAATGGAGGGATGATTATTGGCAATAAAGATGCTAATGGTGAGGACATTTTAATTCCAGTCGAACAAGGCCAGGATTATGAGCTGGGCCTTTGGGTTTATGTGGAGCAGATTGGTAGCACTCCTCCTCAAGGTTTACAGCCAGATATTAGAATTTACTGGCAGCCTGAAACCGACTGGGGGATTGGACCAAATCCGGAAATCAATACTGAAACTCCTGTTGGAGAGTGGTTTTATTCTTCTGCTTTTATGAAGTTTAACGATGTTGAGGCTAACTTTATGATCCGTGGATTCAATGGAGCCAATCCGGAGGCCGTTAAGGTATATATAGATAATATTACTTTGGCAAAAGTACGATTAAGACCATAACAATAAGGTTTTTGAAAAACATGACTCATCCCAAATTTTCTAAAAATGTTCACAAAAAGTGATCTCAGATCCGAGACAAGTGGAGACAAATTGAAATATATAGAGATAAATTGTCAAATCCATTTACAATTTATCTGAGTTATCCAGAAAGCCATGGGTTTGCCTGTTTAGGTTTTGAAAACCATTAACATAAAAGCTATATATCTCTATTTATTTTCCATTTGTCTCCCTGACTGCAGAAGGCAGTTATTTATCTCCCATTTTTTGGTGATTAAGAATGAAATACCCTAAGATTTTCTGGATGAGTCATATTTTTTTTATCTAAAAAAAGTAGCTATTTTTTGATAAAGGAGGCAGTATAAACATTATCCGCAAATATTCTTAAGATATAAAACCCTTTAGGAAGGTGGTCAATATTAAGCTGTAAGTTTTTATCATTGGAATTAAACCCTTTTACCGGAATCATTTCCCCAGTGGCAGAAATCAATTGGATGTTGTAGTCACCTTTTAGGTCTTTATGTTCAATATTCAATAAAGAATAGGCTGGGTTAGGAAAAATCTTTAATTGATTGACAATAGGAGTAAAGGTACCTGTTGTATTATCAATTTGGATAGGGAAAATGCCAGTATCGAGGAATTCATCTTCAGAATTTTCAAAAGTAGCATATAAAAAATACCAATTCTGAGATGGAATCTCTGAGGTGGCCGGAACTCCATCTAAAGAAATGATTCCAGTAGCTGTTCCAGATTCTTTTCCAATAGCAGTTGAATCAGATATTACATAATCATTAGCAACACTCCAACCAGGTCTTATCTCTCGCAACCAAAATTTTACACCCCCTAAACCACCCTCGATGACTTTGCTTCCGGACCCTGCATGATAAAAGGCAGAGACCTCTAAATTACCACCAACAGGGAAACTGTTGTTTAGGTATTTCGAATTATCATCGAAAGATATGCTGGGTGCAATGTACTGACCACTTACTGTTATTTTAGCGGTGGCAGTGAGTTGGTTTTCATTCGTCGTTACGGTAATAATGGCTTCTCCTTCAGAATGGCAGGTAACTATTCCTGTTTCAGAAATAGAGGCCACTTCAGGCTTGTTAGATTCCCATACTACGGTAGCATCATTTGCATTTCTTGGTACAACATTAGCTTTAAGGGTGAAGGTATCTCCCACAAAGGTATTTACGTCAGAAGGGTCGATAGAAACAGCAGTCACAGGACCCACCTGGCCTTCAACGGGCTTATATACCCTAATCCAATCCACATTAAAGGTGTTGTCCTCCTTATTAGCTAATTCTTCATCTGTAGGAGTCAGGCCTTGTAAAGCACGCCAGGTTTGATCTTCGGTATTAATAATGATATCCATAGGTTTGCTTAAGCCTGTGCGTGTATCATTATTTCGATCTCCAGGATTTACTGCATTGGTATGAAAAACAGGGTCTATTTGATTTTTTCCTGATCTGACTCTAACCAGCTCACCATCTACATAATATTCCAGATGCCAGGGATCTCTCCAGTAAACCCCAATTCTATGATATCCATCACTCCATATAGTAGTATCATTGGTATAAAAACTACCTGGATCACTTGGCTGCCAGTCCGTAAAAGGCTGTCTGATAAAAACATGATGACTTAGGTGAAGACGCTTATTACTAAAAAAGGGGTTGTTCCAGCGGTCGCTACCATAAGCCTCACAGATATCAATTTCTTGGGTGTCATCACTACTTAACAACCAAACATTGGAAGCCAAAACGGATTTCATGATTTTGACATTGGCTTCAATGTAGACCGGATATTGAACCTGCCGGGTAGAAGTAGCACAGCCCAAATTGCTTACCGCAAGTTTTTGACCACTTACAGATACAGAGTCTCCTTCCGGGCGACTGGAAATGACCTTCATGTTTCCATCCTCGACAAATATATGATCCCTTCTCCAAACTGTAGGAAGAGGGCCTGTCCAGGAATTATGGTACCAATTAACCCATTTTCCGCCCATGATATTTACCGATGAGGTAGGAGGAGCATCATAGTTGAAATCATCTGAAACACTATCCTGTAATTCCCAAACCATGCCTGAGCCGGGGTTTGCAGGTACTTCAATTCCTTTCCAATCTTGGGAAAAAGCAATATTTACAACAAAGTTCAAGGCTAGCAAAATAGTCACTTTCTTCATGCTTAATTTTGGTTTCTTCTTTACTGATTATGGTGTGTCATAAAAATGCTTCTATTAGATAAATTATGAAAGGATTGTTGAGTATTTGTCGAGTTCTTCTTGGAAGTATTCGCAGGATTTTGAACTAAATTTAAGAAACTCAATTTTAAATCTTTTTATAATGTTGCAATCCAGTTTAAGCACTCTTTTTACGATGCTGATTTGTTTTATCGTGGTTGGCTTTATTCAAGCACAACCTACACCTCCGGCAGGTTTTAAATGGGAACCCGTACCTGAAATTACCGATGAATTCGATAAGTGGGATGATTCCAAATGGTTTAAATCCTTATGGAATTATGGTGAACCCGTACAGATGAGGGCAGAAAATTCAGGGGTTAGTGATGGAAACCTTTGGATTAAGGCTACTCTAGATTCAGGAGCCATTCGTTGGTTTGAAACATCCAGGGTTTATTCCAGAGCTCAAATGACTTATCCAATGTATACAGAATGTAGCATGAAAACAGCTCATATTTCTGCTTATAATACCTTTTGGATGAATAATGGGGATATCAATAATCGAGATGAAATTGATATTTGTGAAAATAATTCAAAACCATCCCGACCAGGAAATGAGGATTGGCCTTATTTGATGCAGTCTCAATATTTTCTAACCGTGAATAGAAATGACGAAAGAGCTAAAGGAAATTTTGATAATCGTAACCTTTCGGATTCCAATCCCAAAAAGGGGATACCCTGGAATGAAGAGTATCATACCCTGGGAGTATGGTGGAAGGATAAAAATAATGTTCAATTTTATCTGGATGGTGAGCCTGCAGGTAGCGTGACCACAACACGTGATTTTACCAGGAAATTAAATATCATTTGGGATTTATGGACCATTGATCAATGGTGGAGTGGAGGAGTGGCAGCTCAGGAGGACTTACTCAATGATAGCATCAATACCATGAAAATTGATTGGATTCATACTTATACCCTTGTTGAAGATATAACTACCAGTATTACTAATAATGACCGTGGTGGTACTGATGTGAATATCTTTCCTAATCCAGTATCTGATAAACTTACCATCGATTTACCTGATTTTCCGAAGGAAAATGCTACAGTTCAGATCTATGACAGTATTGGTAAATTGGTCCAAACCAATACATTGAATAATAAACAATCTCAAATTTCATTGACAAATCTTCCTCCAAGTATCTATATCGTGAAGATTTTCAACGGTGGGGCAATTCATTGTGAAAGAGTAGTAAAGGAATAAGTAAGTGGAAAAATTTTAGTTAACAATTGAGAGCGGCTGCAGCCGCTCTCAATTGTTAATTTAACACGATCCTTTGAGTAACATTTCCTGTTAAGGTGCTTAAAGTGATTAAATACATGCCAGACCTTAAATGTTCTATATTTATCCAGCTATTTTTCTGGATAATATTTTGTTGAAGTACTTGTTGTCCCAGGTGATTAAAAATAGTGGCATTTACCTTTTCCTTTAACCCTGGCAACTCAAGGAATATTTTGCCTGAAGTTGGGTTCGGATATATTTTTAAATTTGACAATTCTAATGGAATAATACTAGTGGTATTCGAGGTAATCTCAATATCAAATTTACTACAACCACCAGAATTGGTAGTCCAATCACCACCTACCTTTCGAATCCAAACCCTAAAAGCATAACCGGAAGCTGGAACTGGAAATACAGGTGTTGTCCAATCACTGGTGCTGACATTCTTAATTTTTATATTGGCAATACCCACACCTGGTTCTACCGTAACGCGCCCTTCACCTACCCATCGATCATTAGGGTCTTTTAATTCTACAGCAATATCTAGGCGTTCACCTGCAGAATATTCAACCTGAATATCATATTCAGTTTCACTAAGTAATTCATCGGGAAGAAGGGTACAATTTAAAAATGTTTGAAAAGGTGCAATTACAGAAATGACGCTGGTGTCGGATAAACCTCCATGCTTGGTGCTTCCGATAATTTGAGCCTCCCCAAAGTTTTGCCCTAGGACTAATCCGGTACTGTCAACAGCAGCTATTGAGGGATCAGAGGAAGTCCATTTAATTGACTTGTCAGCCGCATCCGTGGGATTGATTTTAGCTTGCATTTGAATGAGATCCCCAATGCCTAAAGTAAAAGAATCAGGATTTACTTCAAGGCTGTTTACCAGGACAGGAGCAGCCTGCTCAATTACTTCTACTGTACTGCCAGCCTTGAGCTTGCCATCTGGTGTAGAAACTGTAATTATTGTTTCTCCAATAGCTAAGGCAGTCACCCGTCCTAAGGAATCGACAATGGCAATCTCTTCATCACTGGAAGTCCAAACAAAGGAATTTACGGCAGCATTCATGGGTGAAAAAGTGGCCAAAAAAGTATATTCTTGATTAGGCTCTAATTGTTTAAATGAAGGCTCCAAAGTAATGGATTGAGCATTTACAGCATTGGTACGCTGAATAAGTTCACTATGATTGAAGATTCTTAATGCCATGCTGCTAATATGACCTCCTTTATCGGGATATTGTACCGTAATAATGTTGTTAGGTTCAATTAGTGCAAAGGGTACTGGAATATCAATGACTCCAAACCAAGAGTCTCTAGTCAATTGATCATACCCCATATAATTGGCTGGAACTTCAATTTCACGTCCATTTATTTTTACAATAGGTGTTAAACTGGTTTCATGTGGCCGCCCCATACCTAAACGAAGAATGGCTTCTCCAAAAGAACCTCTATGGACTTCATTAATATGAAATTCATGTTCTGCATTTGTAATAATGGGAGTTAAATGCTCTTCAGCGTAATATTTTTTTTCTTCCACCATTTGGTCAATGAAAACTTCATTTGTAAAGGTATATTCAATGACCGCAGAACCTTCCGCTCCAATGTCTAAGCTGTCCAAACTTTCATATTCAATTTCATCTAGAACGGGAACTTGTAGAGATTCATTTAAGTACAAATGCTTGACCTTAATTTTCTCAACTGGGTTATTGTGTTTTTCTACCAGGTTTAAATGGATAGGGGTATTTTTGAAGTTAAGATTATTTAAAATTAAATACATTTTATTGCCGTCTACAAAGGCATTGGTTTGTATATCTGGATCGGTACTCTTAGTGTCGATTCTAGAACCTTTTACTTCTGACCAAAGTTGATAAAACTTAACCAATTCGGTATACACCCAATGATCTCCAGTTTGCCCCGGCAATTCTTTATTTTGCCTCATCAAACGCCAGGGGTAGGGGTCGCCATCTTCTTGCCTGCCCCATTCTGCTTTAACAATAATGAAAGGGATGGCAGAAAGGATAAGTTGTGGCCTTTCTGAAAAGGTCAACAACATAGAAGTCATGGATTTCATAGTTAGCCAATCTCGATAAGGACTCCAAGCATTGGCCTCAAGAGTAAGTGCTCTTCCCCCATATTCTGAAATCACAAATGGCTTGACTTCATTGAATGATAACTTACTGTAATGCTCTATCATATCTAAGGTAGCCTCCAGATTAGCTCCTCTTCTGAGAATAGGGGTATTAGACCAGGAAAGGTTAAAATCATAAGTGTGTATAGACCAGAAATCCATACGTTCACCTGACATGTCCATAAATAATTTCCAGCGGTCATGCCAACGTTGGAAATTGTTTTCTTCAAAATTGGGAAAAGCGACACAATAGCCTCCGATCAATACATTTGGATTTTGTGCCCGGATTGCATCCGCTGCTTCATTATGGAATTGGAATATTTCAGCTGGAGGGGTATTACCTCGAGTTGTAAACATATAAAGGGGTTCATTCATGATTTCCACCAGGGGAGGGATAGGCCTACTATTTTTACCAAAAAATTCATTGATGTATCGACCCATATATTCCCCAGTTGCACTACCATTGGCAAAAGCCCAACCTTGCCTGGTTTTTGTCCCATCCGGATAAAAAGGGATTTGCTGGGCAGCAATGACCAACTCATTTCTGCTTTCATAAGGATGGAGCTCCGGTTGACTGGCATAACTATTCCTAGCATTTAAGCCTAATCTGGTCAGGTCTGTGGAGTCAGCAAATCCTTTCCGATTGAGATCTTCTTTCACTTGATTGACGTACCAACTAATGCCGCCTGTATTTCTTCCCATGTAAACATCGAGACCATTTAGGAAGGTGTCGAGCAGACAAGCATTATTTCCAAAATTATTTCCATTAGACCAATCAGGTTCTGTTTGGTCAGCATGGATCTTGATCATTTTTTTTCGGTTAAAGGAATCCACCCCTTCAATGGTATGTTTAAAGTTGGGATGAATATCTATGGTGATTTGGGCAGCTAGAAAACTGCTGGACATTAACAAAAAAAGAGTAAAGGGAATCCTCATGCTACCACATTTTTTGAGCGTGAAAATGATAAATTACTGGATTGCAAATCTTCAGGTCTATTTAATGAATACCTGAATCGTTTCTCGATTTTTTTTCTGGGCACTGATCTCGAGAATTTTCTGTTGACTTTCTCCTTCTCCTATAAGAATTGAGTAAATACCCTCTTTTGGAACAATAGGCTGGAATGTCTGTCCCATTATTCTTAAAGAAAAAATAACTTCATTGGTGAAAGCATCTAAAACAGTTACAACTTGGTTTTTCTGAGAAATATTTAATCGCGGTAATTCGTAACCTGCATCAATTTTGTAATTATCAGTTTGAGAGATAGTGATGGGCCATCCTTCATATTGTTGACTCTTAGGGTCTGATATATCCGTATTTCTTCCCCAACATTCGAAGGTGATCTGTCTATTAGATTTATTGTATCGCACAATACCAAATCCTGCGGCTCTGGTAGATAGATAGCCTCCCTCAGCAATTTGAGGTAGGGTAGGATTAGCCACTGCTTTAACAGTGATCTTATTCTGAAAGCCATCCAGGAATTCACCCGTATAGGAAGGTGCTCCTTCTTCTCTATTCTTTCCTGGATTAGGCGGCTGCCACCAACGTAACCAATAGTTGGCAATAGCTGGTGTACAGAAGGAGTAACCAGCATCTCCCCATTTTTCTACTCCATGCTTAATAATTGTTCCCAGGTGCTGATCACCAGCGATCATACAGGAAAAACTTTTCCGGATTGCTTGCAGGGCTTTGTTCCTTCCAGTTTGGGGCCATCCATTAGCATCGAAATCAGCATAAACCTCAAGTCCATGTTTTCCTGAATAATTGCTACCCATGGTAAAAATGGTTTGAGATAAAACAGTTTTCATTTCTGCATCTTCCCAGTCTGTCGTCCAATTTTCTAGAAAATGGAGCTGACGGTCTCCCAATAATTTGGCTTCTGGTACATCAAATATGCGAGTATCTATGCTGGAGTCCCAAACGGCTTCAAGGACCTCTCCATCATGTTTGATAAGGCCTTCTAATCCTGTTTTAAACTTTCGGTCTTCAAGGATGGCAAAACTGATGCCTCCCCACTTTAAGTCGGTATAATAGACTCCAATACCTTGTTCAATCGGTGTTGGGTCGTAGGGATCTGGTAAATGGCTGGTCTGAGCACGTTCTACTTCTTTAACATACTCAACAGGCATATAATATCCTCCTGAAATACCACTTCGTGAACTTCCTTTTTTTCCTCCCGCTCCCCAAAGATTGGCCTGGCCTACGTCATGATCATCAGGAATGGTAATGGTTGGTGTGTTTCGGATAATTTCGCCAAAATCTCTTCCGAATTTCAGCCAATATAAATAATGCTCGCTATGATCATAAACCTGATCACCAGAAAAGAACAACAAATCGGGTTTAAGTTTTTTCATGTTATCAAGGATATCTGCTTTTGAAATATCCCCACCATGACGTGGATAAATAGAATTACAGGTAAAAGCAGCCAGTACAAACTCTTCTTTTTCTCTTGGGTTTTTTCGAATGATGCCCTCATAGAAAGCAGTTTGATTATGTTCTACCCGATAATTCACTTCTTGTGTGTCATCCCAATCTTCAACTCGGAAATGAGCAGTATATCCTGGATAAACAATTTGTGTACTATCTACCACTTTCCATTGCCCATCTGCATCCTTAATTTGTAAGGTTGTTTCAAATGGTTCAAAATTTTTTATAGGATAAAATTGAGCAGTTAATTTTAAAATGTTTTCATGCACGGTGTATAAAGCAAAGCAAATCCGATCTTCTGGTTTAATGTGCTCTGGAAGTGTCAAGAGCTTATCATCCTGCGGAAATAAATTTTGAGGGAGAAGAAACAGCAAAAGAATCAAAATGTGCCTCATGAGTACAGATTGTTATTTTTGATAGGGTGCTAATTTTTTCCAATCGAAACTGACACCTACCCCTGGATCATTGGGAGCTACTGCTTTGTAATTTTTTACTTGGAGTGGGCGATTGGTATATCGATCAATGGGAAAACTATGGACTTCTAACCATCCTGCATGAGCTTGTGAAGAAACGAGGCTGACATGTAATTCCTGCATACCATGGGAGCAAACTGGAACATCATGCTCTTGAGCAAGTTTGGCAGCTGCCAACCATCCTGATATGCCCCCACAATTGGAAGCATCTGGTTGAATAAATGATAGTTTCGACTGTTCTAAAGCATATCCAAATTCATGAATAGTATGTAGGTTTTCACCCATAGCCAAAGGAATCCCTGTTTCATTTGCGATAGTAGCATAGCCTTGGTAGTCATCAGGAATGGTTGGTTCTTCAAACCAGTATATGTTGTATTTTTCAAAAGCCTTTGCCGCTTTAATGGCCTGTTCGACAGTCATGGAGTAATTAGCATCCACCATAAAAGTAATATCCTCTCCAATTAGTTGTCGGACCGCTGCTATTCGTTCAATATCTTCTTCCAGTTTTTCCCTTCCGATTTTAATTTTTACAGCGTTATGACCACTGTTAAGGTAGCCTTGAATATTGTTTAGCAATTTCTCCAGAGGGAATTGAAGATCGATTCCCCCACAATAGGCTTTGCAGGAGTTGTCGGAGCCACCAGCCATTTTCCAAAGTGGTTGACCAGCAGCTTTACATCGGATGTCCCAAAGTGCAATGTCTATTGCAGAAATGGCAAATGAGGCTATCCCACCTCTTCCAACATAATGAATATGCCATTCCATAAAGTCATACAATTCTTCAATTTGAGCACCATTTTTACCTAATAATGCAGGACTAAGGTCATGTTCAATCATAGCCTTGATGGCATAACCTCCTTTTCCTCCAGTGTAGGTGTAGCCTGTACCTTCCATACCATTTTCGAGTACTATAGTCGCTGTGACCAATTCAAAATAATAATGATCACCATGTTTGGCATCAGACAAAACTTCAGGTAATGGAACCTGAAAAAGTTTGGTATCTATCTGTTTTATTTTCGAACTCATTTATCGTTGGTATTTTATATAAGTGGTCTTCTTTTCCAAGTATTGCTCAATACCGTACCTGCCATCTTCTCCTCCCGTACCACTAAGTTTTAGACCATTGTGAAAGCCCTGATGCTGCTCACCATGGCCTCTGTTTATGTATATTTCTCCAAACTCCAGTTCGTCGTGGAGTCTCATTATTTTGTTCATATCATTGGTAAAAACTATGGCTGCCAGACCAAAATCGCTGTCATTGGCATAGTCTATAACCTCATCAAAGGATTTAAATTTAATGACAGGTAATACTGGTCCAAAAAGTTCTTCCTGAACAATAGTCATATCTTGCCGGACATTGCTTAGAATGGTAGGCTCATACCAAAATCCTTTATCAAATTCTGGCCCTTCAGGTCTTTTTCCACCCCAAAGAATAGATGCCCCTTGATCCAAGCTTTCTGTAACCATTTTTTCCAGATGAACTACTCCCGCTTCATTCATTTTTGGACCGATATCTGTGTCTTCCCGCATTGGATCACCCACTTTTAACTTTTTCACTTTGGACATGAATTTTGCCATGAACTCGTCATAGATTCCCTCTTGAATATACATGCGTTCATTACAGGTACAAACTTGTCCACAGTTATCAAATCGTGAATGCAAAGCCCCTTCTACAGCGAGGTCCAGGTTGGCATCATCAAAAATGATACAAGGGGCTTTCCCTCCTAATTCAAGTTGAACATGAGTAAGGTTTTGAGCTGCCGAACGTGCAATTGCCTGCCCGGTGGGAGTACCTCCGGTCATGGTGATCATTTTGGTAATTGGATTTTCTACTAATGCCTTTCCAGCTTCCACACCACCCGTTATCATGTTGATCACCCCAGCAGGGATACCAGCTTTATTTGCCAGGTTGCACAATTCAAGGGTAGATAAGGGGGCCTCAGGAGTAGGTTTGATAACAATAGTATTACCTGTTACCAATGCTGGGCCTAACTTTCGGCCAGCTAAGGCGAGAGGGAAATTCCAGGCTGTAATGGCTGCAACTACTCCTTTGGGCACCTTATGTATCCATATTTGCTCATTAGGATTATCAGAAGGGATAATGTCCCCTTCAATATGACGAGCCCATTCACATGCATATTCAATAAATGAGCAGGTTACTTCTACTTCAAAACGAGCAACTTTTAAAAGTTTTCCTTGCTCTTTGGTGATTAACTGAGCCAGGAACTCTTTGTTTTTTCTAATTTCAGAGATAAAAGCCCTCAGCAAATCTGCTCTTTGTCGAGCAGATAACCTTCTCCAGGATTTTTGGGCATTTTCGGCAGCCTCCAATGCAGCCTGCACATCATCTGCAGAAGCATTTGGAACGGTCCCGACTGGCATTTCATTAGCAGGATTGATAATGGTGTCTGTAGACGAAGTATTAGCATCAACCCATTTCCCATTTATAAATAGTTGGTAATGTTTCATTTTCTATAGATTTTCGAAATAGACATGAGTCGCTCCCTATTTTTATGAATTACCTTCCCATCCATCCTCCATCCACTAGCATAACACTTCCATGCATATAGGCAGATGCATCCGAGCAAAGAAAGACAATTGGACCGGCGAAATCCTCAGGGTTTCCCCATCTGCCCGCAGGTATGCGTGTTAGAATTGATTCACTACGATTGGGGTCATTTCTTAAGGCTTCTGTATTGTCTGTTGAAATATATCCAGGAGCAATAGCGTTGACATTGACACCTTTACCAGCCCATTCATTGGCAAAGGCCATGGTCATTTGGCCGATTGCACCTTTACTTGCTGCATATCCGGGGACAGTAATTCCTCCCTGGAAAGTAAGAAGAGAGGCTGTAAATACAATTTTTCCAGAACCTCTGGCAACCATTTCTTTGCCAAATTCTCTGGTTAAAATAAATTGTGAGCTTTGATTTACTGCGATAACTTTGTCCCAATACTCATCTGGATGCTCTACTGCAGGTTTGCGTAGAATGGTTCCTGCATTATTGACCAGGATATCTATGACTGGAAACTCAGATTTTACCTGATGGATAAAGTTATATAAGGCTGTTCGGTCGCTAAAATCACATGTATAAGCTTTAAAATTTCGTCCTCTTTGAATGATTTCTTTTTCTACTTCACTGTCCTTTGTTTCCAAGCTGGCACTGACACCAATAATATCTGCACCCGCTTCGGCTAAACCGATAGCCATGGCTTTTCCAATGCCTCTTTTACATCCTGTGACTAAAGCCGTTTTTCCAGATAGATCAAATTTTTTTATAATACTCATATGCGTAAAAATTAAGGGTGGTTCTATTAAAAAAACGCTAATAGAGATAAGCGAATTAAGATTGACAATCCATTAGAATTTTCATTCCGTTTGGGTTTTTGTCAATGTTTTCAAATACTTGTTGGATGTTAGATAGGGGTTGGACAGCAGTGATCATTTGTTCGAAGGGTAGCTCGTTTTCTGTTATGAGTTGGATGGCTTCTTCATAATCTTCTTTTTCATATACTCGGGCTCCGATTAATTGGAGTTCTTTCCAGAAAAACTTGAAAAGATTGACAGGTTTTGGCTGACCATGTATTGCTACTATGACTATACGCCCGCGAATACCGACTATTTCGGTCATAATGTCTAGAGTTGTTTGTACCCCAGCTACTTCAAAAACTACATCTGCTAGTCGATTATCAGTCTTGCCACGAACATACTCTACTAAATCCACCTCAGCTGGACTTACTACATCAAAACCCAATTTCCTTGCTAATTCGATTCGGGTGGAATTGATTTCAGAAAGAATTACAGATGCACCGTGCTTTTTAGCCACCATAGCTACCAGCATACCAATTGGTCCTCCCCCGAGTATTACTGCAGTCTCACCAGTCTTTAAGTTGGACATGCGGACATCATGGCAAGCTACTGCAAGAGGCTCTACCATTGCGGCTAGTTTCAAATCAGTTTGGCTGGAAAGCTTATGCAGGGTAAAGGCCGGGACATTCCAGAATTGCTGCATAGCACCGGGACTATCAATTCCAATAAATTTTAAGTCTTCACAAATATGACTGAAGCCCTTATCAGAAGGTTTCTCACCACGATTGTCAAGTGGGCGTACCACTACTTTTTCTCCAATTTCAAAACCATTAACACCCTCACCAATGGCATCAATGACACCGGACATTTCATGTCCAATAGTAAGGGGCATTTGAACTCGCTTATCCATCATGCCATGGTAGATGTGTACATCTGTTCCACATACACCACAATAAGCTACTTTAATTCTAACCTCTCCATCTTGAGGGGCTTCTATTTGTTTTTCGACAACTGAAAAGGTGTGATTACCTTTATAAAATGTTGCTATCATTTTATTGTTAATCTTGTTTTTTTAAAATGAAGTTGTTTAAAGCTTCAATATTTCTGATGCTGAAAATGGAATTTATTCTGCTCAATTTTGAAAAACTGAACTGTATAAAAACTAGACAAGAGGAGGATGATGGACTATACAATTAAGTTGCTCGATAACCCCTAGAATCCAGCAATGAATTCAGTGAGATTTTCATCCCGTACCAGTTTTAATTTTTTTCGCAATCTATATCGAGTAGTGTGAACACTTTCCACCGAAATACCCATTAACCTGGCCATATCTTTACTTGAAAAGTTTAATTTAATTAATGCACAAAGTTTTAGATCACCTTGAGTTAATTTGGGATATTTTATTTTGATGTTGTTATAGAAATTTTTATTCACTTGAATGAAACGAGCCTCAAATTCTTTCCAATTATCCTCATTGCCAGCCGACATAATATGCACTACTCTTTTTATCTCCTGGATATCAACATCACTACTTTTTTTAGATAACTTTTCTTTTAAAGTTGAAATGAATTCATCTTTTTCGATGAGCTTTAGGGTAGAGGCCGAGAGTTCTTTGTTTTTCAATTCCACAATCTCATTAGCTTTTTGGATTTCTAGCTCTTGCTTTTTCCTAATTAATTGTTTTTCTGCCTTATGTTTTGATCGGACATAATTGAAATATATAACACCAATCAAGATGATAAAGACAAGGCTTATCATTAAAATGGTTCTCTGTAGGAATAATACCCTTTCTTCATGTTCGAGTTGTGCTAGTTTTTGTTCCTGGAGGAGTTTTTTCTGTTCTTCTTTCTCAAGGCGGAATGCATCCTGAATTTCTAGTAAAGGGCGATTATTTTCGCTACGGCTATCAAAGAATTTTTCATCAAGTTCTTTAACGGTCTGCAAACTCTGGAAGGCCGATTCCAGATCTCCTTTCCAGTGGTATAAAGCAGCAAGCCTTTCATATACCAAAGGAGAAAAGTCTAAATGACTATTATATTTGATGGAACTTTCTACCGCAGTTTTGTAACATTTTTCGCTTTGGGTAAAGTCTCCTTTTTCTCGATGTGCATCCCCCATATAGGTATAGACTAAAACTTGATAGCCAGGATCGTTTTCTTGTATCCAGGGAAGGGTCTTTTGAAATGTAAAAATGGCTTCATCATATTTTTCCGCTTCCTTCAAATGGAATGCTTTTTCTATTTCCAGATAATTGATATTGATGTCACTAACTGTTGTCGAGTGAAATTGAAAACTACTGTCGAGATATAGCTTGGCCAATTCAAGTTTGTTTATCCCTCGAAAAGTTGAACAATAAGCAAAATAATTATCTGCCAGGAAGGCTTGGTCCAGGAGCCCTTTTTCTACAAGCTCCTTGTTAATGCTTAAAGCCAGGTCAAAGTATTCTATTGCTTTTTCCTTTCTTTTATAATAACTGTAATAATAACCAATGTCTATGTACACAATGGCTCTCATTTTCTCCAATTTGGCTTCGTCTGCTAAAAGAAGTGCTTTCCAAAGCTTATCATAGGAGTCTTTATAATGAGCCTGATGTCCATATATTCGTGCTTGCTCTCTAAGGGTGTAGGCTGCATTCAATGTGTCTCCTTTTTCCATAAAGTTGTTAAAACAGACTTCCAGCAGCAAAAGAGAACTATCAGGATAATAATAACGAAGACCACTAGCCTTTTCAAAAAGAATGCGATTTAAATCCACTTCTGGTAACTCAACTTTTGCAGGAGCTTGGGATAACAGAGAAATGGGAAGTAATGTTGAGATGATTAAGAGCAGTTGTTTAGTTAATTGTTTCATACATTTTGGCTTTATTAGTCAGAACCGCTGAATTGCTTAGATAAATGTCCTAATATTATTTGTATTGTTCAGAATTTTTGAGCTTCGAATTCACTATTGTTCAGTTATTGTCCAGTAGATATTTCCGATTCTGAAGGTTCATATTGCTATCTTCACTAGACAATTTTTTGACAAGTAATTAATCAAGTTGTGATGTAATTCACATTTGAATGAAATTTCTTTAGAGGGTTTAAAATAGTTGGCAGCCAGCGGCTACCAACTATTTTAAACCCTCTGAGAAATACATGGCAACTTGAATTAATTAAAAAAATGTCTCTAAGAAATTCCGAGCAAATGAAAAATATCACAAAGGAAGACGTAGATCGTTTAGGTATTTCTCATCCTGATAAATTAAGTGCAGCTTCAAAACGAGCCTTATTGTGGCCTAAAATTGGGAATGAATGGTTTGGCGAATTTGAGGTATTTGATTTAAAAGGAGACCTGGCCTATGAGGAAGGGGTGGTAAGGAGAGATCCCAGTGCCATTATAGAGGAAGATGGGAAATATTTTGTTTGGTATTCCCGAAGTGTTGGACCAACTCAGGGTTTCGCCAACGACATCAATAAGGACAAGGTTTTTCCCTGGGATCGATGTGATATTTGGTTTGCTACTTCCGAAGATGGGTGGACCTGGAAGGAAGAAGGAATGGCTGTTGGACGAGGCAAGGCTGGCAATTATGATGATCGCTCTGTTTTTACTGCCGAAATTTTGGCACACAATGGAAAATATTATTTGACGTATCAGACAGTGAAATCTCCCTACACGGTTAGAGTGAAAAACCAGGTTGGCATTGCCTGGGCGGATTCACCATACGGGCCGTGGACAAAAAGCGAAGAACCCATCCTTAGTCCTGCCGATAATGGTATCTGGCTTGGAGAGGAAGACAATCGTTTTAAGGTGGTAAAAAAAGGAGATTTTGATAGTCATAAGGTTCATGATCCTTGTCTTTTGTATTTCAATAAGCAGTTTTATCTCTATTACAAAGGAGAACAGATGGGGGAGGAAATTACCTTTGGTGGTCGACAGATCCGACATGGGGTAGCCATTTCTGACAATCCTCTTGGGCCGTATATTAAATCTCCTTATAATCCCATAAGCAATAGTGGCCATGAAATTTGTGTATGGCCATACCAGAAGGGGATTGCCACCTTGATCACTACTGATGGCCCCGAAAAAAACACCATCCAGTGGTCTTCTGATGGTATTAATTTCGAGATTAAATCTGTCATTAAGGATGCTCCACATGCTATTGGGCTTAACCGCAGCCTGGAGGTGGATAAAGAACCATGGGCCGCTTTTGAATGGGGGCTTACACACCAATATATGAATGATGACTACCAATATATTCGCCGATTCCATGGAAGACGGGTCACTACCCATGTTGCGAAAGGAGAAAATCCAGGCTAAAACCATTAAAATTATCAGCATGAAAAATATAAATTTTATCCCCTTCTTTGCTTTATTCCTGTTTTTTGGCTGTCAGCAAAAAATTCAGGAGGTTTCAACTTCTGAATTCACTCTTTTTTCATTCGAAGATGGGATCGACCCTGCTCTTATAGAAACTGAAGATGCTTCTTTTGATATTTTCGAGCAAGCCCTCCGAGTGACAACTGGAAGCCAATTGTCAAAGCCGGGAGTCGTTCTTAAAGAACCTTCAGATAAATCTTGGGATTTGGATGGCTTTTATCAGGTAAAGGCCGATGTTACCAATGTAGGTGATGAATACATGCAAGTGGAAATGTTTGTTGGAAATGATCCCGATGGATTGACACGATGGTATTGCTCTGATTACATGGATTTGGAACCCGGAGAATCCAAAACCATAACAGTCGATTTGTCATGGACACCCTGGGTTCACTCTCCTCAAATGGATATTGTAGGAATGAGAGGCGTTCCCGGAAAAATTAAAACTGATATTGAGGCGATAAATGACATCTCTTTTTATTCCAGATATGCCACTCAGGAAAATCAGTTTTTGGTACACAAAGTTCGAGCAGTAGGACAAATGGAAGTTCGGGACACTACTGGTTTTTTCCCCTTTGTTGATGAATTTGGACAATATATTCATCGAGAGTGGAAAGATAAAACCCATTCTTTAGAAGAATTGAAACAAGCAGATGAAAAAGAAGAGAAAGAACTTGAACAATATCCCGTCGGTCCTGATAGGAATAAATACGGAGGGTGGTCAAAGGGGCCACAACTTGAGGCTACGGGCTTTTTCAGAGCGGAAAAATATCAAGATAAATGGTGGATGGTTGATCCTGAGGGCAGACTGTTTTGGTCGGCAGGGATAAATTGTGTATTGACTAATTTTGGACTAACTGGAACAGCCGGAAGAGAACATTATTTTAAAAACCTGCCAACGGAAAACAGCGATCTTGGTCAATTTTATGGTGAAGGAAAATGGGCCTCCCATGGTTTTTATATGGATAAGCTCCCTTTCAAAGCTTTCAATTTTTATGAAGCTAACTTATATCGAAAATACGGTGAACACTGGCAAGAAAAATTTCATGATCGTATTCACCAACGCTTTGATAGCTGGGGGATGAATACTTTGGGGAATGTATCAGATCTTATGGCAGCCTCACAACAAAAAACACCCTATGTAGGTACGGTTTGGATTGAAGGTACACCAAAAATTGAAGGTTCATTTGGCTTCTGGGGGAAATTTCACGATGTTTTTGACCCTGGGTTCAGGGCGGCAGTACGCGAATCTATGGAGCGACAAAAAACAGGTGCAGGAGATCCTTGGTGTATAGGATTTTTTGTAGATAATGAAATGTCCTGGGGTGATTTGGGATCCTTGTCCATGGGTACCTTAAAAAGCCCTGCTTCTCAGCCTGCAAAACAAGAATTTGTTAAGGATTTGCGCTCCAAATACGGTACCATCCAAAAGCTTAATGCATCTTGGAAAACCAAATATGATTCCTGGGATGACTTGCTAAATGATACTGAAGAGCCAGATGTGAAAATAGATCAGGAAGATTTTGTAGCCTTCTATCAGAAAATTGCCCTTACCTATTTCCGAACGATTAAGGAAGAGCTGACCAGAATTGCTCCTAATCAATACTATTTGGGATGTCGTTTTGCATGGGCCAATAACGAAGTAACGCTAAAGGCTGCCAGCCAGTATTGCGATATCGTAAGCTTTAACAAATATGAATACAGTATCGAGCGAGTAAGCCTTCCAGAAGGCATTGATAAACCAATAATGATTGGAGAGTTCCACTTTGGAGCATTGGATCGAGGAAGTTTTCATTTAGGAGTAAAGCGTGCAGAAAGCCAGGCCCATAGAGGAGAACTTTATCAAAAATATATTCAAGGGGGCTTGCGTAACCCTGCAATTGTAGGAGCTCACTGGTTTCAATATACCGATCAAATGATTACAGGAAGAGAAGATGGCGAAAACTATAATGTAGGATTTGTGGATGTCTGTGATGTGCCTTATGAGGAGTTTATTGAAAAGGTAAGAGAAACTAATTATGGAATGTATGAATATCGGATGGGAGGAGTTCAATAGCAATGGCAATGTCAATTGCAATGTCAATAACAATATCAATGTCAATTGCAATGTCAATAACAATATCAATGTTAATTGCAATGTCAATAACAATATCAATAGTAATTCATTAATAAAGGGGTTTCGGATGAAAGTTCTTCTAGATTCCCGATGGTTAATTTTTTTCCTTTTATCCAGTGTAATTATTCATTCTTGTAAAATTTCTCGTCAAGAAGAAAAAAGGGCTGTAGATTTTAACTTTGGTTGGAAATTTTCACTTGAAGAACACCCTAATGCATTTGATCCTAGCTTTGATGATGGTCATTGGAGAGCATTAAACCTTCCTCACGACTGGGTAATAGAAAATAAACCGGATTCTACCTTTAAATTCTGGCAGGCTACTGGTCGAATTCCGGGAAAAGGAATAGGATGGTATCGCAAAACATTTAAATTGGATATTGAAGAAGATGAGGTCTGTTATGTGTTGTTTGATGGCATCTACAATAATGCAACGGTTTGGATCAACGGATCACAATTGGGTTTCCACCCATATGGCTATTCTCCCTTTTATTATGATTTAACTTCCTATTTAAATAGAGATGGAAAAGAAAATGTCCTTGTTGTTAAAGTAGATCATACTCGTTATGCTGATAGCCGATGGTATACTGGAGCTGGGATTTATCGAAATGTAGAATTGATTAAAACCAATAAACTCCATATTCCTATATGGGGGACCTTCATAACTACTCCTGAAGTATCCTCTGAATCAGCAAATGTAAGGGTGCAAGTGAAAATTAGAAATGATTTCTATAAACCGAAAAACATTAGTCTGAATACTTCCCTGGTTGCTCCTGGCGGCATTACCATCGCACAAAAGAGACAGGAAGTAAACATTGATGAGGAAAAGGAGTTTATCCATGAATTTGATCTCAAAAATCCATTATTATGGGATACAAAAAATCCCCATTTATATACTGCAATTAATTGGATTGAAGAAAATGGAGAAGTGGTGGATATTTATGAAACACGTTTTGGTATTCGATCCATTAAATTTGATGCAGAGGAAGGATTTTTTCTCAATGGAGAGCATACGCTCATCAAAGGAGTATGCTTACATCATGATGCTGGATTAGTTGGCACAGCAGTACCAAAGGGTGTTTGGAGGCGAAGGCTAGAGATTTTGAAGGCTGCCGGGTGTAATGCGATTCGCTCAGCTCACAATCCCGTTTCTAGTGAGTTTTTGGATCTTTGTGATGAAATGGGATTTTTGGTGCAAGATGAGTTTTTTGATGAGTGGGATTATCCCAAGGATAAACGTTTTAATATGAACCAGCAGAGTGTCCATTATGAAACTCAGGGCTATGTCCAACATTTTCAGGATTGGGCAGAAAAAGATATTGCAACCACGATCCTTAGTCATCGAAATCATCCCAGTATTATTCAATGGAGTATTGGTAATGAAATTGAATGGACTTATCCTCGAAACCAGGATGCAACTGGTTTTTTCAATAATTTGGATTGGAATGGTAATTATTTTTGGTCTGAACCGCCCTTTTCTCCTGAAAAAATCAGCCAGATGCTCGAAATTTTGCCTAAAGAAGAATTTGACATTGGGGAAACAGCCCAAAAGTTAAGCGACTGGACCAGACAATATGATACCACACGACCTGTAACTGCCAACTGCATTTTACCTTCCGTTAGTCATCTAAATGGCTATGCAGATGCTCTTGATGTAATCGGTTATAGTTACAGGAGAGTACTTTATGATTATGGCCATCAAAACTATCCTGATGTCCCCATTATGGGCACTGAAAATGTACCTCAATATCATGAATGGAAGGCGGTAATAGATCATCCTCATATAGCTGGAACCTTTCTGTGGACAGGCATTCAATATATGGGAGAAGTGCATGGAGATTGGCCGACCAGGACAAATGGTAGTGGCTTATTGGATTTAGCGGGATACCTATTACCTCCTTATCATATGTTTAAAAGTCTTTGGAGTGATACCCCTCATATTTACATGACTACTAATAAGTATGATCAAATTAAATATCAAGGAAAACAAATATATCGCCTGAATCAATCAATGGAGGTAGAAGAGTATCAACCGGGAGCATGGAAAGAATTTGTATGGGGCTGGCAATCGGTGAATGAGCATTGGAATTATCAGGAGGGAGATACGATCATCGTTGAAATTATTACAAATAGTGAACAAGTTGAACTCTTTTTAAATGATAAGTCTTTAGGGATTAAAAACCGTGCATCTTTTGAAGATAATATTCTGAAGTGGGCTGTAATTTATGAACCTGGGGTATTAAAGGCTGTTGGCCAAAATGAGATCGATTATCAATATGAAACAGCTTGGGAGCCTCATAAAATGGAAGTAAGAGTAGATAAAAGCAATTTGATGGCAGATAATTATGATGTTGCTCATATAGAGGTGCAATTAGTTGACTCAAAAGGTGTTCCTGTGCGCTTAGATGATAAGCAGATCTCTTTCGAAGTAGATGAAAAGTTAAAGGTATTAGGAGTAGATAATGGAGCTACTGCTAGTGATCAAGCTTTTCAGTCAGACAAGGTGATGACTCATAAGGGACGGGCACTTTTGATCGTTCAGGCAAAAAGAAAGCCTGGAACAGCTATGATAACGATTCGAGGTGAAGGGGTAATAGAAGAGCTCATTAATCTAAAACTTAATATTCTATCTAATTAAGGGCATATGGTTCTGCCAAATGCCCTCTAAAGATCAGCTTCTTGAATTAACAATGACTTCATCAAGATCTTGTATTTGCTCTGAGTCTTTAAAAAAGTCTTTTAATTCATTTTTTGACGCTTTCAGGATGGTATCTTTAGCTGATACCAAATTATCTTTTTGGAATTGAATTAACTTTTTTTCATTTAGACAAGTATCTAAGTATGTTCCTTCACTATATTTCCAATTTTTAATCTCCAAAACACTTCCTTTATCTAATATTTTTAGAATAGTCTGCCAGGCAGATATTTCCTTATCTAAAGAGTTTATTCTTCCAAGGATTTTTTCCTTTTTTTCTCCTGCATGGATTAGATTAATGGTGGTTAATAATTTTAATTCATCGTAATTGCCTTCCATTTCTAAAATCGATTTGCTTGCCGGATTAAGCAATAAAAAAAATATTTCACCAAAAATATTTGTAAAAGAATTTTTTTGAAGCAAGGCTGGCAAAGCAGGAGCGTATATTTCAGTTTTAAATAATCCTTCTTGTTTAAAATTCTTATATAGTGGAAGAATTTGCCAGGTACCTCTGGCATTAAAAAATAAGGTTTTGCTTTTAGGGTACCATTCTAATTCTTCATTTGAAATTTCTCTATCAAATTTTTCATTATGAATTGATAAGATGTTGAGAAAGTCTTCTTTTAGTAGCCAATTACCATAAAAGTAATCTTCAGAATTTCTGGGATGCTCCCTTAATCTGTATGGATTAATTCCTGTAATATCGTTTTTAATGGCAAAATCTATGGGGCTTTTACCAATACCGCTAGGCCCTGATATAAAGAGTGTTTTTTTCATTTTTATTGTTTTATAGACTTTGTATATCAACCCCAAAAGATTGATAAAGTCCGTTAATTGTGAATAATTGAATTAATAGGTTGAAGACCTTATTCAATGTGTATTCAACGTGATAAGGTAGATTAGACTAGCCAGTAAATCTTTATTCTAGAAGTTTACTTAAAAGTATGACAGTCTTTGAAGAAAAGGACATCGGGATCAAATTTATTTGAGTTTTTTAGGAGATTTATCCTAAAATAAATTTGAGGCCGAAATTTTTGGATTCTCAGATGAGGTATTTGAGAATTATTTTTGATTTCCAATTATCGATAAAATCAAGTGTCATTGGATTATTTGGAATGCTTATCTCTGTCAATTCAATCATTGCGAACATGTTGTTATCTAATAAATCCTCATGCCTCTTTCTTAATAAATAGTTCCAGGCCATCGTTTCTATACCACCCATTCCAAAAGAAAGAATTAAGGAGGGGCCATTTTTATATATTTCTTTTAAATTGATGAAAAAGGCTGCTGTACCGGCAAAATCGTGAGCACTTTCCCAATCATACCGGGGATCATTTTTTCTGAATTCCTTATACAATGCGTTTGAACCATTGATATTTTTATAGGTCTGTCTAAATCTTATCTCTGCTCTATTTTCATAACCAAAAGCTAAATGTTCTGAAACTGTTTTGGTGAGCTTTATCCTTTCCCTGGAGCAGACTTCAAAAAAAGCTTCTAGATTGTCGAAAATAATTTTTTCCAATTTAATATTACTTCGATCAATTCTTTTTTTTGGGGAAGATAGATGGTCCGTAAGCGGAGGGCGAGTACTTTGAACGATGATGTCGTTATTCTGAAGAAAAGAAAAATCAAAATTTTTGTTATCCTCCTCCTTTGAAGACTTATTTAAAAGTAGGCCATTATATTCATAACCTCTCTCATAAAGTAAATGGGCTATCTCTGGGAAAGCTGCGCCATCCCTGATCATATAAGGTCTTAATTCCTTACTTTTGTCTTTTTTTCGCAAGTAATAAGCAAACCAATAAAATTTATTTTTCATTTAGCTAATTTATGGGTTTATCAACAACTCTAATCTATTAACCTAATTTAGAAAGATTTTTTGAGATTGATATTCTACCCTCTTCATGGATGGTTATACCCTTTTTTTGCTTAGTAAAAAAATAGCTTCAGATTATCCTGTTATTTTTCACTGTAATCCATATAAATAGTCCGTTTTTGTAAATACCCCTCTATGCCATAAATCCCATCTTCACCTCCTATTCCAGAAGTTTTGTGTCCTGAATGATATCCTTGAATATAGCCTACGATTGCCCGGTTGATGAAAATGGTTCCTACCTGAAGTGTGTCAATTGCCTTCATATGACGCTTGTAATTATTGGTATACAAGTATGCTGACAATCCTTCCTTTCTGGCATTTGTAAGTGCAATAGCTTCTTCAAATCCAGATACCTTCATAATGGGCAGTACCGGGCCAAAAAGTTCGTCACGCATGGTAGCATGATCATTTTGGACATTGGTTAAAATGGTTGGAGAATACCAGTTGCCTTTGTCAAATAAAACTCCCTCAGGACGATGACCTCCTAATACTAATTCCGCACCTTGCTGAACATTTTCCTTTACCAATTGATCAATACGCTTTAGACCAAGGTCGCTTACACTAGGACCCATGTTTACATTAGTGTCAAAAGGATCACCAACTTTTATTTGCCTTACCCTCTTGATCAATTTTTCAGTAAATTCATCGGCAATTTTTTCATCTACCATGACCATTTCATTACAAATACAAACCTGTCCACAATTGGCATATCTGGAGATGGCAGCTGCTTCCACCGCTTTATCGATATCAGCATCATCGCAAACAATGAAAGGGGCCTTTCCTCCTAGCTCCAAAATGAGCGCAGTGATATTGTCGGCTGCAGCCCGATACATGGCTTTTCCGGCACGTGTACTTCCAGTAAGGCTAATGAGTTTAGTAATTGGACTTTCCACCAGTAAAGAAGCAGCCTCAGCATTTTTGGTAGATACCATATTGATCACACCCTTTGGAAGACCCGCTTGCTCAACTATGCGACAAAATTCAGAAGCAGTCACAGGGGTGAGTTCATGAGGCTTAATGATCATGGTATTTCCTGTGACCAAGGCTGGACCAACTTTTCGACCTATTAATGCCAAAGGATAATTGAATGCACATAAGCCTACCGTTACCCCATAAGGTACTTTGTGAATCGATAAATGTTCGTTTGGGAGATCGGAAGGAAAAATGGAGCCTTGAATCCTTCGAGCTGCTTCAGCACTATAGGTTAAATACCTAATGGTATCGTCTACTTCACCAAGTGCTTCAGGATAAGTTTTTCCTTGTTCAAGAACTAGAAGTCGAGCAAAATGCTCTCGCTCTTCCCTTATTCTATCTGCGATGGCATAAATGTGCAAAGATCTAGTATGTGCAGGAGTGGCCTGCCATCCAGTCTGAGCTTTTTCTGAGCTTTCCAGCGCATATTGTACATCTTCTTTAGTGCAGGCGGTGACCGTTGCAAAAACCTGGTCGTTAGCAGGATTTTTTACCTCGATTAGCTCTCGTTGGGAAGAATCTAGCCATTCTCCATTTATGTAGCAAGGATAGTGTTTTATTTCAGTACTCATAAGGTTAATTTTTTTATTCAAAATTTGGCTGGCGTTTTTCAATAAAAGCCTTGAATCCTTCTTGTGCATCAAATGTTTCGTAGAGTTCATTGACATATTGCTCCTCAAGAACTAATCCTTGAGATAAGTTCATACCTGTAGACCGATTAATGAATTGCTTTATTTTGCTCATAGCTTGTGAGGGCCCATCAGCTAATTTTCTAGCATATTCCTGTAATGCTATTTCGAATGATTCTTTTGGAAAAATCTTGTTTAATAATCCATATTCAAGAGCCTGCTCAGGTTGGATAGCATTGCCTGATAGCAAAAGTTCCATAGCACGCCCTGCTCCCACCAAATGGATCAATCGAATGGTGCCGCCATTTCCAGGGATTAACCCTAGTTTTATTTCCGGAAGACCCAGTAAATAGTTACCCTCTGCAGCAAGTCTGATGTCACAGGCCATGGCTAGTTCGAGTCCACCCCCAAGCGTGTGTCCGTTTATGGCTGCAATGAATATTTTAGGACTGTTATTGATGGCAGCACCTACCTTGCGGGCTTCTTTTACCATGGCTTTATTCTGCTCAGTGGTATTGCTTCCAAATACCTTAATATCTGCCCCACCACAAAAAAACTTCTCCAAAGAACTGCCTAATACTACTACCTTGATTTCATTTTCCTCATTCAATGCTTCAGTGGTTTTCAAGAGAAGCCTCAACAGATCTATTTCATATCCGTTAGCCGGAGGTTTGTTTAGCGTAAGGTATCCGACCCGGTTTATTTTTTGAATTGAAATAAGGTTTTTATCTTTTTCCACAGTTTTGAAATTAATTATCAAGGGAAGATTGTTTCAACCTTTTTTTTAATCTCCAAATCCAGTTGCAGTGGGTAATTTTTCATCCGCCTCGGGAATGCCATCTTCTCCTCCTAATCCAGGGAAATACCGGTAATAGCTAGCCCAGCCGTATTTTTGTTTAATTTCCATGGCTTCCGCACCTATTTCTTTAATTCTGGCAAGCTCTTCTTCCTGATTGGCTACCAGGAGCAGGTATTCATTAGCAGATACTACTATTCCTTCTTCATCACTTAGGGTCATTTCTACATAAAATTGGTCTCCTAATACTTCAGGTACAGCACTTTTGAAAGAACCAAACTTCCTGGCGCTGTCTGCTTCAATGGTATCAACCATCAAAGTCGCTTCTTCAATAACTTTTCTTTCCTGATCAAGCAGCCTTATCTCGACCTGATGATTATTGAAAGACTGGTAATAGTCGTTTACAATCCATACTTCTGCTTCGAAGTCTTCTCCTGGTAGCCACCTACGCTTGTCAAATTGCAGGCTGATCAGAAGGGGTTGGAAAGCTCGCTGGACATCGAAAAAGGACTTTTTCTTTTCCTGGTAATAATCTACGATTCCCCATTTCATATCTGGGGCAAAGGTGATATAGTGACAAATAGTTACTGCACTGGTTTTGGGCTTTCTTCTTCTGAAATGTTCAAGGGCATACTGGAAAATGGTGCCTTGTGCGATCTGAGTGGCTTCAACGAATTCCTCCAGAGAATTTGTTGCTTGTGTGCCTAGTACTTCATAATTCAGGGTTCTGAACACATCAAAATCTGCCCAGTGGTGACCCCAGCTTGGTCCTGGGGGCCAAAGTTCATTTTCCGGGATGAATTTTTTTATGCTTTCTACATTCGGACAAGAAGAAATAGCCAATTCTGGAATTACTGCATAATCCAAACTGGGAAAATAGGTTTCCATTACCCATTCCCCTTCTCCATAAAATAGGTCATTGGCATGATAACTTTCATTGGGTTTAAAGCCCAAACTTTGACTTACTTCATCACTCAAAGGAGAAGCTGGGATGTACTGTAAATCATGGTATGGGCGGATAGCTTCCCCTAATTCATTCATGAATTGTAGGTTATAGGGTCTGTTAGCAGCCGTCATAAATATTTCCTCACCTCCTTCCAGTATGACCAGGCAAGGATTATTTCGGATTTGTTTCACCACATTTACCGCTTCATTTAGAACTGCTTCCTTAAAGGCTTCATCCTCAGGAAGTGATAAACTTGCAATTGGTAAAACATCCTGCCAAACAGTAATGCCTGCTTCATTACAAAGCTGATAGAATAAAGGGATTTCTGTTGGATGCCATCCAAAAATTCTCAGATTATTCAGATTGGCTTCTTTGGCCAATTGGATGAGCTTTCTGTATTTGTGGGGATGGGCTCTGCCCATAAAGATGTCGGGCGGACCACCCCAGGTACCAGAGCGCATAAAATGTCTTTTCCCATTAATCATCACTGTCCAGGGGTTCTCAACTTGATCTTCCGTAAAGCCCGGATTCATGGCCATGGTGATTTCTCTTATTCCGAAAGTTGATTCGGTTTCGTCAAGAAGGGATTCCTCTTCCTTGATAGAGACTTGCAACTTGTACAAGTTTTGATCCCCTAGATCCCATGGATACCACAATTGAGGATTGGTCACTTTAAGTGGTATCTGCAATGTGTTTAGACCTGGTTTCAGTTTTTCTATTGAATGGTTATTGTAATTATTGGATTCAAAATTGAGACCTTGAACGTCAATACTAATATTCACCTCTCGATTTTGACCAATTTTATTATCTAGTTCCAATTCTACAGTCAACTCGGCTGAATTTTCGGCAATTTTGGAAGTGACGTAGGTGTTTTCAATGATTACATCTCCCATGGCTTCTATGTAAACCGGTTTCCAGATCCCGGTAGGAGGGAGGCTCACCCAATAATCGCCATGCCAGGCAGGCTTTCTTCCTGCTACTTTACTGTATCGTCTAGGTGCAGGATGGAGTCGGATCATCAAAACGTTAGTTCCAAAACGAAGGGTATCGAAATTCACCAATTCGGTAATTTCGTATTTGTGAACACTGAACATTCCTTCCTGCGTCCCAAGTAGTTGACCATTAAAAAAAACATCACAAGCATAATCGACCCCTTCTAAAACCAATTGGATTCTTTTCCCCTTCATTTCGCCAGGTACATCGAATTGTCTTTTGTACCACCATTCCAGTTCAGGTACCCATTTGGCTTTCATACTATTTCTGCCAAAGTGAGGATCATCTATCCTTCCGGATCTCCAAAGATCAGTATAAACATCCCCTGGAACTTTGGCATAAGCCCAGTTAAAGGCATCTCCTGTGATATCATGGGGTAATTCATGGAATCCTAACTTAACGCCTTCTCCAGGACGGATACCTTCCATCTGCCAGTTGTTACCGCTAAGGCCTAAAACGATCTTGTCTTTCATTGTTTCTTGTCTGTTTGAAATAGGTTACTCGATATGTTTAGGGTGGTCATAGTTCAAATTCTTGGCTTAATTTGCTTGAGTGTTCTCCTAATTGAGGAGACCCAAGATCTGATAACAATAGGTTGTCATTTATGCTGATGGGACACCGGGTAGTAGCATACTTATAGCCATCGCTCATACTAACCTCTTGGATCATATCCAATATTTTAAAGGCCTCCTTATCAAAAAGCCGATCCCAGCTCAGTACATCTGCACACCAAATGTCTGCTGGTTCGAGAATACTAAGCCAATACTCAGTCGAAGATTTTTTGAGATGGTTTGCTAAAATACCTTTGATCTTATCTCGCTGATCAAACCAGCTACTAACTTCTTGATATTTCATTAGGGCCTTGCATCTCAGTAATTCTCCGAGAATAGGTATGGAACCCATTGCAAGGGCCATAAATCCATTTTGAGTTTGGTAAACCCCGTATGGAGCACCCAGATAGGCATGAGCATTGTTACTTCTGGTTCGTTCGGTAGGCTGACCTCCGTCCGTAAAAAAAGTTGTGATAGATTCAAATTGAAATTCAAGGATGGATTCCAGCATACTGATTTCCACCAGCCCGCCCTTACCAATCTGCCCTCGCCTGAACAAACATGCTAAAATTCCTTGTACCAAGTGTGCACCGGCCAGGATGTCTACAATTGCCAGTCCCATAGGTACTGGACCAGCACCAGCATTTCCACTTAGGTAGGTAAGCCCGGATAAGGATTGTAAAAGTAGATCTTGTCCGGGTTTGTTTTTCCACGGGCCTTCTTTGCCATAACCGGAAATTTCACCATAAACAATAGAAGGATTGATTCTTTGAACCTTTGAATAGTCAAATCCAAGTCGTTCCACCACTCCAGGCCGGAAATTGTGTAGGAATACGTCCGCATGTTTGATCAGCTTAATCAATTTGGACTGATCATCTTCCTTTTTAAGGTCTAGAGCCAAGCTTTCTTTATTTCTATTGATTGCGTGAAATAAGGAAGATTCCCCATTCATAACAACATTAGAAACATAATGATGTCGGCAAATATCTCCTCCAGCTGGCTTTTCAACCTTAATGACTCTTGCCCCAAGGTCGGCCAACCTCAAACTGGCGGAAGGGCCAGAAAGGAACTGACTCAAATCTAATACCAATAGGTTTTCCAAAGGTTTCATCATTTAATTACTGGTAAATTTTTGTTGTCCATTTATAAACCAAACTCTTGTATTATTCTAGCATTATCTTCTCCGGTTTTGGGGGCAGATTTCCTTGAAAAGATCCTTTGCCCATCTATCCTGATCGGACAACGAGTTGTTTTTATCATTTCGCCATCAGCTGTTTTTACCTCCTGATCCATTTGTAAAACTTTGTAGCCATCGTGCTGCATCAAATCTTTATACTCGAAAACTGCGGAACACCAAATTCCTTCAGGTTCCAGGAGCTGTAACCATTCCTGAGTAGTTTTTAGAACAGTTGTAAGAGAAAGCAGCTCCATAATTTCATCCCGAGAATGATACCAGGATTTGGGATTACGATACTTCTCAGGTAATTGGACATCCATTAGATTCGTAAGTTGAGTCAATGGGACCATTGCTATAGCTAGGTAGCTATCTTTGGTTTTATAAATTCCATAGGGTGCGCTCAAATAGGCGTGGGCATTTCCATTTTTTGCCCTTTTAGGTAGTTTATGGCCATCATTTAAATAGGTAGTGATGACTTCAAATTGGAAATCAAGGGTGGATTCTAGTAAACTGACAGAAATTTTGGCTCCCTTTCCTGTTTTTTGGCCTTGTATGAGAGCCGCCAAAATTCCCTGGACCAGGTGTGTTCCCGTTAACATATCAGCAGTAGCAATACCCATTGGCGTTGGTGCATCGTACTTATTCCCAGTGAGATAATTTAGACCAGATAATGATTGGATCAGAAGATCCTGGCCTGGTTTTTTTGCCCAAGGTCCCTTTGAACCGTATCCTGTAACTTCCCCATAAACGATGGCTGGATTAAGTTCTTGAACTTTCTTATAATCAAGTCCTATTTTTTCCATCACTCCAGGCCGGAAGTTATGAGTCATAACATCAGCTTTTTTTATCAGTTTTTTTACCCTTTCCAGGTCAATTTCATCCTTCAGGTTGGCAGCGAAAGATTCTTTATTCCGATTAATGGTATGGAAAACAAGACTGTCATTTTTGATGAATAGATTTTTGATAGCAATTTTTCTTCCAGATTCACCTGTTATGGGACGTTCTATTTTAATGACCCTTGCTCCCAGGTCCGCTAGTTTCAATCCGGCAGAGGGCCCTGCCATAAATTGTGCAAACTCCAAAACGGTAATGCCTTCCAAGGGTAACATAATCCTTAATTTTGATGAATTGATTGTTTAAATAAATCATTCAAGGAATCCATGATTTGATTTGGGTCACCTCCATTCATCATAAAATCACGAATGGGGGCACCTGCATTATCCTGGAAGAACATATGCCCTGAATATCGTGGTCTTAGAAAAGCGCGATCCAAAGCTGGTAGCGTATTTTTAAAGAAATCCAAGCTCATAGAATTGGTATAAGGATCTTCCCAGCCGGTTCTGTGACCTGGTTGTCCACCATTATCAAAAAACACGCCTTTTTGGATGACTGAAGAACCTGCAAATTCCACAAATTGAGCTGCCTCTTCTTTGTATTTCGATTCAGACGAAATAGCCAAGCCAGTTCCTCCAAGGGTAGTGATCAAAGCTTGACCATTTATGGCTAACATATCATGAAAATGAAGAACCTTTCTTGCATATCCTCTTCTGGAATAATTAGAATACCCATAAGCAAAAGGGGAATACAAATACTGATCCGTTTGGGTCATGGCCTCATACACCTGAATTGGATTCATGGAAAAACATGTTTTATCAATATATTGACCTAATTGGCGTAATAGGTTTAGGGCTTGAATTCCTATTGGATCGGAAACAACAAAGTTTTTAGAGGTACATACATCTTCACCCAAAGTAGAGCAAAGCATATAAAAGCTCATTAAAGTGTCTTGTGGGATTCCTGGAATAGCTACATATCCTTTTTTGGCCAACTCAAGCAATTCTTCCCAATTGCGAGGCAGGTCTATGTCCAACTTTTCGCAAAGGTCTGGTCTGCTTGCAGCTACAGGAGTAGCGGCATCAATGGCAAGAGCCCATTGGTGCCCATTGTAAGCATAACTTTCATGAGATTTTCCTACACTATTAATCGCCTGTTCTTGAAGGAAAGCTTCTTCAAGGTACTTGTCTAATGGTAGTATAGTCCCCGTTCTGGCAGCAAAGCCTGCCCAGGGATGATCGATTATTAAAAGATCAAAACGCTTGGCCAGTTCATTGATCGGTTCGTCGGCAAAAGCCTGAAGAGATCTTTTACTCCATGTGATGTCAATCTGAGGATTTAACTCGTGGTATCTTTGTGATGCCGCCACTATTGATGTAAAACCCCGACTGTGATCCCAGGTAATGCCTTTTAAATTCATAGCTTGGATTTTCTAGTCTTTAATCTAACAGGACGGTAGCCTCTTTTTCTGTTTTGCTTTCTTTGGTTTTGGAATTTTGAAGGATAACTTCAATTTCTTCAATCGATTTGTTCTTCGTTTCTGGTAATAATTTAAATAAAGCTATTAGGCCAAGTGCTGATGTAGTGGCGTAAAACAAAAAGATATCTCTGGCACCCATATTAGTCAATTGCCATGGAAAAAATTGATTAACGAAGTAGTTGACAATGCTTACAACAAGGGCAAAAGCAGGTATAGCTACAGCTCTAACTTGGGTAGAGAAAATTTCTGAAAAAATGATCCACATAATTGGCCCAACAGAAAACTGGAAGGCCGCAATAAAGCTTAAAATTCCAATTAAGATTAAGGTCACCGGCATGCTGGCTGAGGATTGAATGAGTGCACTTCCCTGATCTCGAACAACATTAGCACCCAGCACTTCCGTAAGTGCACCCTTGAACTGAACATCAGATTGAAATTCAATACCAACCAGCGATTGTAGTTTGGAAGTATCAACAATTTCCTGAAGACTGGATAAGGATTCAGGTGTAAGCGTATAGGTAGCCATATGAAAACCATAGGCACATACCGCAAGACTAGTGACGGCCCAAAGTAATCCAAATAAGGTCATTGGACGTCTGCCAATTCGATCTATAAATACTAAAGCCAGGGAGGCAAAAATTAGACTAATTACCCCAACAAAGACTGCTTGCATAAAGGCCGCATCGGTTCCGATTCCTAATTGTTCAAATACTGTAGGGGCATAAAATAAGATGGCATTAATACCAGTAATAGGTTGTACAATCGCAAAAGCAAGTCCAATCCAAAATGCGGTTCGCATGCTTGGACCGATAAGTTTTTTTAATTGAGATTTTATAGAATGATCATTGCCAGCCTGTGCTATACTTTCCTGAATATGCTCTATCTCTGAAGGAATATCTTTTAGGGGCATCAATTTTGCCATTACGGCCCTGGCCTCATCAACTTTTGAAGTCAGGATTAACCAACGAGGGCTTTTAGGGATGGTAAATAATAAGACAAACCAGATGGCTGCAGGAATAATCTCAGATCCCAACATCCATCGCCATGTATATTGCTCGATTCCCAAATTGGTCACCCATGCTGCTCCTGAACCGGAAGCTTTTAAGATCAAATAATTGACGAAATAGGCAGCCGATAAACCAACAACTGTATTGATTTGATTCATTGCCACTAACTTTCCACGCATATTTGATGGAGCAATTTCCCCAATATACATTGCGGCAAGGGTTAGGGAAGTAAAGGCCAGGCCACCCAGAAAACGTGCAGCTACTAAATTGATAAAATCCGGGGCTAAAGCAGACCAGATTGCTGATACTAAATATAAAAAAGCTATTAATTGAAGGGTTCTTTTTCTCCCCCATTTATCTGCTAGGATACCTGTTACCAAAAGAGCGAAAATGACTCCGAAACCTGGAGCACTCACTACCGCTCCGATTTCTAAATCTGATAAATCGAATTCAGCAGTAATAAATCTTACAGTACCTGAAATAACAGCGGCGTCCAAACCAAAAACAAAGCCACCTAAGGCTACTATGGTTGCATAACGAAAAGCTCTGTATTGCACGTCAATGAATTTTGTTGACTAATATTACATTAGGTAAAACCCCGGTTTAAGAAAACTTATAGGGGCTTTTCAAATGAAATGAAAAATTTATGTGGGTGATAGAAATCATACTGTACAATAACTGAACATGCTCTTTTTTCTACATTTAGCTTTTACTAGCTGATGGATGGAAGGCCTCGCGTTTGAAGGCCTATTTGTTGAAAAGATATTGGAATGTTGTTTAAAAGATTCAAACTTAGATAAGGTCTAATGATACGATATCCATTGTTTTGAATTTTATATAGTTCAGTAATAGTCCAGTCTAAGAAGAAGTAAGAATCCTTTCAATCGCTTTAATTTTATTGTATTCCTTCCATTTTCATTAATTGAAAATATTTTTTATGATTGATTGCTCTATTTTTTCATGCCGTTCAACTCTACTTTTATTGCTATTCTTTCTGGTAATATCTAGTTGTACTGTTCAACCTGTTAGCCTAATCACCGAACCAACTTTTTTAGGTTCAGATCCTTTAATGGTGGAATATGATTTTGAAGGAAAAAATTTAAAAAAAATAAGCATTGAATTAACCTGTATGGGAGCTTATTCTAACCTTAGTATGAAAAGTGAGCATCAAGTATACCTAGATCACTTAGATATTCCTGACACTGGACATTTTAGATTTGAGGTTTTAATAAATCTGGCTACGAGTGAGAAAAAACAATTCGCTTTTTCAAAAATAGGAGCAGATTTAATGATCAATCGCATAGAAATTATTGATGCCCAGGATATAGATTTACCTGACTTTCAGGATGCTTCAGACAAATTAGGTTTAAACACTGAATATACCTGGAAATATGGAGGCCCTTCCATCGCCGACATAAACAATGATGGTTATTACGATTTTATTCTGAATAATCATGATAAAGTACCAGCTAAGCTATTTTGGAATGAGAAGGGTAAAAAAGTTGTTGAACATGACAAACCTTTAATGCGCTGGGATATTCATGGAACTGCAGCGGGCGATTATGATAAGGATGGAGATTTAGATATTTTGATTTCTCAAGGTGGTGGAAATGGCACCAATCCCCAACCACCTCACTTATTGCGCAATGATAATGGTCAATTTACTGTCGTAACTAAAGAATCTGGCATAACCCAGGGCTCCCGTGGGCGTTCTGTTCGATGGATTGATATGGATCTGGACGGTGACCTGGACCTTATTTTTGTAAATGCACAAGGACTGAATACCCTTGATGGTGCTACCCATGTTTTCTATAAAAATTTGGGCAATGGGAATTTTGAAAATATAGGTTGCGACAGTCTGGAGAGTATTTACGCCGAAAGGATTTTAGTGACCGACATCAATAATGATTTTATTGATGATCTGATAATGTTTGAACCTTTATCCATTTGGATAGGACAAGGGGACTTTTCTTTTAAAGAAGTGAGCAGCTCTTGGTTACCTGAAAACTTGAAGGGTTTAGGATTCATTACGGCAGTTGCACCTATCGATCTTGAAAATGATGGAGATATTGATCTTTACCTAAGTAGAGGGAAGACATACTATCAAATGGCAAATAAGTCATTAGATTTTAATCCCGAAACAAAAAGAGTGGATATCCGAGATGAAGGTAATAAAGGAACTACGAGTGTAGAATTTGAAGCAGAAGATAGTATCATTTTGTCGGGGATATTTTTATGGTATCGATTGTATGATGGAGGTTTTCCAATTCATTTGGGAAGGAATAAAACTACTGTTCATCTTAATGAAAAAGATCGTTTTACCATAAGGCCGTATATGGCTATTGGCTGGCCGGAGGTAAGAAATGAAAATGGCTGGTATTTAGGATATCTGGGAAGTGGAAAATGGCGTATGGAGTGGCTTCGCAATGATGATATTTATTGGGGAATACGAATTTCTATTCAAGGTGTGGATGGTATTCAATCTAAATGGACTCCTCAAAATCGAAATGTACAGGATATTTTACTCCGAAATGGAGGTGGGACCTTCACAAATGTTTTCGAAGAATGGAATATTCCTCAGGGAGGAAATCATCAGGGGGTAACTGTAGGTGATTTCAACAATGACAGCCACATGGATCTCTTTGTTTATCGATTTGGTTTTCTAAGATCAAGAGTATCTGATTGGCTTCTCATCAATAACGGAAAAGGTCGATTTGAACAAACTACTTCTCATGGAGCCAGAGATTTTGAAGATCCTGGACATGGAGATATGGGCCAGGCTTTTGACTTTGATTTGGATGGCGATATTGATTTATTGAGTGGAAGCGATAATCCAGGCAAATGGTATTTATATCAAAATAATGAAAAGGGAAATAAGCACCATGTTCTGGTGAGAGTAGGAAATAGTCCAAAAGAGAAGGTAGATCCCATCTCAGCAGTAGTAACAGTAGAAACATCTAAAAATCTTTACAAAAGGAGAGTAGGTTCAGCAGGCGCTGTACATTCCCAAAGTTTGTTGAATACCATTCATTTTGGTTTAGGGAAGGAAAATTATATTCTTAAAATTCAGGTCCGATGGAGAAATGGGGAGGTGGCAGAATTAGACAACATAAAAGCCAATCAATTGTATCATATACCTGTAAATTAATCCGAGCTATCTTATTAAAATGAATCGCAATATAATCCTTCCATACAGGACGACATTACGATTCATTTTAATTCGGAATTATTGAATATTTCCAAACCGTCTTTGATACATACCGCTATTTATTTCTTTAGCAGTCTTTACCATGGATTGATAAGGGACATCTGTAATTCTTACAAATCCAACATTATAATTTTCACCATCATGTGCCCTTCCTGAGGTGGGTGAATCTATGTATTGAAACCAATGTGCTCCAACAAAATAGGGGTTGTCAATAACTGTTTCCATGTATTTTTTATACATCCTTGCCCTATCTTCATGATCGGATGAATAGACTACACCGGGATTGAATAAACCAGATGCAAGGGTACCCATATGAAATTCACCAATAATACTTGGGCGGTCAATATCTTCTAAAAATTTCCAATATTTTGTTCCTATTGCTTCTTCATAATAGTTGTAACTAAAAATATCGACATATTTTATAGCTGCATTCCTTACTTCTTCACTCATCCCCCAGGAAGCAAAACGACAGCCAAGGTATAAATGATTGGGGAGCACTTCTTCGAGTGCATCATGAACTACCTGAAAATATTTTGTAGCATAGGCTTCTAACATATCGGATAAATCTTCGACCATTTTGTCGCTAAAGGATTCCTTATTGATGTAATTGACGCCTTCTGCAAGCAATGTCCAACTTTCTATATTCGTTTCCCATGCTTCATTTAAATCTTTAATTGAAGCATATTTGTTTTTAAGCCTACGAATAAACTCATTTTTAATAGGGCTCTCATTCGCTTTCAAATTAAGTGCGTGCAAAACAATACCATATTGCCCGTTAATAGTACCCGGGTTGCCCCAGCTTTTTTCATTGTCTACAAATACGCCAATACACCAAGGGTTACCTTTAACTTCCTCAGCAATAACATTAACAGTAACCCTGGCTCTTCTTTCAAACTCAGGATCAAAAACATCAGGCATAGGACCCCAATAATCAAAACCTGACCTTACTGTTTTAAAATTGCCGATGATCCATCCGTTAGCGAAATAGGGCATACGGTTTTTATGATAAAATTCATAGGCGGCCCAATTCCCAAATGAAGTAAAACCCCAGTTTAGAAAACGATCTAGGGTTACATCCTCCCATTTTTTTCGATGCGCATTTGGCGTTGGTTCGCCATACCTTCTTTCCAAGTTAGCTTGATAGTGACTATAGGTTTCCCCATGTGCAAAAGGACCAATATGTTGTTCTCGACGGTAGCTATAGTTATTGGCCAATGGATCATCATAAGCAGGTAATCCTTCGAACATTTTATTTCGCTCTGGATAAGCAATATATGCTGTGCTTGTTACCTCATCACTTAATGCTACCATTCCCCTAGAATCTTCTGGAGTCACATCTTCCGGATCTCTATAACGAACGGTATCATTTTTGAAATCGACACCTGTGAATGTTGTTGTATTCGCCATTCGCACATTTGCAATTCCATGAGAAAAGAATAAATAACCATCTGGATCAACCATAGCCCATTTGCCATTTATTTTTTCTGTTCGGAAAAAACCCGTAGCTTCAAGTTGAGGCCCTTCTGCCCATCCACCAAAGCGACTTCTGCCAGACATCCTTCCTTCCTTGGCTAAGGTATTTAACTCCTCTTCAGCAAGGTTTTTTAACTGTTCATCTGATGATATTTTTCCTTCAAAAGAGTTCTTTGCACTTTGTCCATATTTATCAATGATATTAACCAGATAATTATCATCTTTTTCAGGGCTTTCCACTAATCGAATATTGTCGAGGATAATCTCTTTATCTGCAATAGGGTGAGAAACTTTGATATGGATGGCAGTTATGGTAGAATAATCTACTGGCTGTTTTAGTCCTCGAATGATCATTTTTAAGGATTCCGTATTCCAAGGGTGAGGCTCATCTCGTAATCCTGTGTCTGTATCCAGATATTTTCCGGCTAGTTCAAAGAAGAGATTTTTGGTTTGGCCAACTGGAATTACTGCTGACCTTCTTAAGCTTTTACCTTCTCCATTTACCACGATAACATGTAATTGAATCGAATAAACTTCGGTGATATTAGTAGCATCTAATACCAGGCAAAAGTTTTCAAACTGGCTGGCATCAATTGGAGTTTTAGGAGTGATTTCGATGCCTGGATTTTTTTCATCTCCTTTAAATGCCAGCTTCAAGGCATTTTTACCATTTGTTACCCCTAAGCCAGAAACCAGATCCATTTTAGTATCTACATTCTTAATTTCTGACGTAAGGTTTTCTTCTTCAAAATCAAATAGCATTAATTGTTCTCTGCCATTCCAAAAGTCATCGCTTTGAGAATTACTTCTTTGATTTGTTTGAGAGCATGATATGGCAAAAAGCACCGTAATTGAAAGAAGGAAGAGCCTGATTATCAAAGCATTTTTCATGGTCAATTGAATTGAATTTACGATTAGATAATCGATTAATTTCTGATTTGAGAGACAGATTGATCAACCGATTAAAAAAATTCCAGCTTGAAATTGAGAAAAAATTATGATCGTAGGATATTTTAAAATTGGAAAGTTCGTTTTGTTAAGTTTTTGTTCAGTCCCGTTTCCAGTAAAACAGATATGGTAAGTGTTTTTCTCAAGTAGACTTTTGAGGTAATGTTTAGTAAGGATGCCTCTGGAAAACTATGGAGATGAAAAACAAAGGTTCATACATTATTAATTTGGTTAGGACTTGGGTGTGACGATTGTTGCTGCATGCCCATTTTTATTTTGATGTGGCAAGATCAGCTTGGGTATGGGAGCAGCAAATCAAGAAAAAAGAAGTGTCTTTTGAGAAATGAAAAAGCGGTGTTGTACCTTTAAGGTAATTTTTTAGGAGTAAAAAAAATTGGTAATAAAGGTCGATGGTTAAAATTTTATCATTAAATGAAACTCTTCTCTTTTGAATTTTTAAAGGAAGAATTACAAGGCAGCAGAAAGGCTAGAATTGACAGTTACTTATATTCCCCTTTGTATTATTTGATTACAGGAAGAAAAGGAGCCTGGCTTTATAGAAATAATTATTCATCGCTCATCATATGTAATCATCCTCATATCCAAAAAAGATTAATGATTTTTCCTGAAATTGGTTTGGCAGATTACAGTTTAACTGCATCTGTTTTAGGAATGCTCGATTTTCCCAAAAATGGAATTCAGCTTTCTCGATATACTAATGAAGATTTAAAAAAGCTAAAGCAATCCTTGGAGATTTTGAATCAATACAAAACCTATGAAATTAAACCAATTGAAGAATTGATTATGGACTGGCGATTTCCGATACATATTCTGGATACTCAGAAGGTGGCAAGTTTGGAAGGCAAACGCTTTGGTTCAATACGTACCAGGTATAATAAAGCCAAATCGAGCATAACATTTGCTTCTATTTCAGCCAAAAGTGATTTAAATGCTTTGCGTGCTGTATTAAAATTCTGGGAAGGAAATATGATTTTGAAGGGTAAAGATTCTAAGGATATGGCCGAATTCTATTTAACTCTTTTTGAGTTAATTAAAATCCATCCGGAATCAATAAATGGACTTTTATTTATGAATGACCGTAGACCTGTAGGATTTTGTATCTGGGATCAGCCAAAGGAAGATACAGCAAACTCATTGGTAAATTTGGGGGATACCAATATTTCAGGATTATCTGATTATCAAACGGTAGTTTTGTGTCAAATTTTAATTGCCAGGGGCATCCAATTTTTAAATCTAGGAGGGTCTGAAACAGTGGGACTTAATGACTTTAAAGTTAAATTTCGACCCGCTTTTTCAATTGATGTTTTATCTGCTGAGATTAAATTGAAGAAAACTGGGAATAATCCAATAGAAAGGTTTGAAATTGTACCAGAATAGCAACATGGCTATTAAATTAAATGAATTTTTTAATGCAAAAAAAGGTCCTTTCGACTAGTCGAAAGTACCTTTTTAAGAATTTGTCGGGATGAGAGGATTTGAACCTCCGGCCTCACGCCCCCCAGACGTGCACTCTAACCGGGCTGAGCTACATCCCGAAATGGTATTGGGTAGTTTGTATTTAGTATTGAGATAACCATCATTTAAATGGAATAATTCCCTATGACCCACTACTTTTTTACCGGATGGCAAATTTATACAATTTTTGGAGTATGTCCAATAAAAACGGAGTTTTAAATTCTCTTCAATAATTGGTTGACTTATCCTGAAAAAAGCGGACTAAGTAGTAGAACCCAAAAATTGAAAATTATGAGAAATCAAAAGAAAAACTGGAGCTATCCATTTTTTGTAGCCTTACTATTTTTACTCAATGCCTGCCAAAACAAAGATTCTTGTCAATTCAATGATGCCGTTTTTGAAAATTTACCCTCTCCTGTGGAAGAGGGATGGATCATTGAAGAAGGAGATGATATAGTTGAGACAAATACGGAACATCAGATTGCGAAATTTGAATTGAAAACGGGTGGAATAGCTTACTTTGTAAACCTATCAGAAAATGAAAATGCTCCAAGTATTGGACTAATTACCATAAAACCGCACATCTCACGAGGACAGAGTCCACAAAATACTCTGAGGTCCCCACTTGAAATATTCCAATCCCTAAAAGAAGATGGAAACAATACTCCTGCCTTATTTGAACGTCATCACCGTAGCCTAGCCGCTCTGGGACGCTTTCCTACCCAGCCTCGAAACTTTCAAAGCCCTCCCTGGAGTGGGGGTAGTTCAGATTTGCCGCCGGAATATGGCCCTGTAGATTTATGTGCTGATGGTGGTTTTGCTGCCAACTGGGCCTGGTTTTCCATGGGGCATGGTGTAAATAATCAGCATACCGAAGTTCCTTTTGAGCTATGGACAGGGTGGAGTGTATTAACGGGAACTTCCGAAGCTCGCTCCGTGGCTATATGTCTTCCACATCAGGAAAATGTGAATGGTGCCAATCCCCAAGCTAGATACATTATCTCCAATAAAGAGGGAAATGGTCCATGGGTAAATATATTTGATAGTGGTTGGCTTAGTAGAGGAGAAGGGATTGGATTTCAAACCTACGGACCAGGAAATGGCAGAACCCGAATTCGAGTGATTACTCAGAATGACGATCACTATTATTTTTGGGCAGGAGCCAGTTGGGGCAATCCTAGCGATTGGATTAGTCCAAATTAATACCCAAGAAAAATGGTTCTCGGTAGATTGAGGGTTTATTCTGCAAATTGCTTATCCTTGTGAAAAAGATTTAAGTATGTCAAAAAGTCCCAATCTATTAATTAACAATACTGTTGCTTTTGTTAGACAAACCCTCGCCAATGCTGAAGGAGGCCACGATTGGTTCCACATCGAAAGGGTCTGGAAATTATCCAAAAGAATCGCCCAGGAAGAAAAAGTAGATCTCCTGGTTGTGGAACTTGGCGCACTGCTTCACGATATTGCAGATGCTAAATTTCATGCGGGGGATGAAAGTTTGGGACCCCAAAAGGCAAGTGCATTCCTTCATTCTCAGGGAGTGGAAAAAGGTGTTATTGACCATATTGTAAAGATCATCGCTCATATTTCTTTTAAAGGTGGAAACCATAATCAGGAGTTTAACTCTCCTGAACTAATGGTGGTCCAGGATGCAGATCGCTTGGATGCCATCGGTGCTATAGGCATAGCCCGTACCTTCAATTACGGAGGATTCAAAAACCGGAAATTGTACGACCCTTCCATCCCTCCCAAATTAAACATGACCCGAGAAGAATATAAAAAGAATGAGGCCCCTACCATCAATCATTTTTATGAAAAATTGCTATTACTTAAAGATCGAATGAACACCCAAACCGGGAAAATGATGGCGGAACAAAGACATCAGTTTATGGAGCTGTTTTTAGAGGAGTTTTATAAGGAATGGGAGGGAGAACTTTGATTCTTAGAATTATTTTGAGATAATCAGAGATAAATGGAGACAGGTTGAGATAAATTGTTTAATCAAAATTTTGTTAGAACAGCAAATATTTTAAACTGCAATCATATTAAACCCTAACTCCACTATTCTTCTGAATCGATCTTTTTCCCTGTTCAACCTGGCAAAAGTGAACATCCCGTATAACAAACTGAAAAGAAAATAGGCTAAATCATTTGCGTTTAGGGTTTCCTTTATTTCACCTTTTGATTGGCCTTCCTCTATACAGGTGATTAAAATTTTAAGCCAAGACTGAAATTGCTCATTGGCCTTTTCTGGAATGGCTCCCGGATGGCCTCCCAATTCAATCGAAAAATGATGGATTAAACAACAGGTCGCAAATTCTTTTTGAGTACTGTAATCTATCATTAAAGAAAAATATTTTCGTATTCTTTCTAATGGACTTGCAATGGCTTCATTGAGTAATAATTTTTCTAGATAGGCTCGGTTATAGGATCCGTAATACTCCAATGTTTGTAAGGCAAACCCTTCTTTGCTTCCAAAATGATAATAAAAAGAGGAACGTGGGAAATCAGCTTCCCTGAGTATTTCATCTGTTCCTGTTTTACAATACCCTTGTAATCGGAATAACTGATCTCCTATATTTAGTATATGCTGTAAATCGTGTTTCTTCGCCATTTTTTTAAATTGTACTGATCAGTACAAAGCTAAGTTTTATTTCATTCTGAAACAAGGAAAGGAATAGTATAATGTAAAAAGTAAAAGGTAGAAAGACATGGATAAGTATTATTCCATTCAAAATTCAAAATTTATCATTTGTCATTAAAATCTGTCATTGAACAGCATCCGGCCTTGCCGGCCCCTTAATCCAGACACCGGGCCTTTCACCCGTCAGCGCCCCTTTTTTAATGATAAATTTCCCATTCACCATTACATGATCAATTCCGATAGGGTAGCGGTGTGGGTCCGTGTAGGTTGCCTGGTCAGAAACAGTTTCTGGATCAAAGATGGTAATATCTGCAAAGGCGCCCTCTTGAATTCTTCCTCTTTGTTTTTGATTATACTGATCAGCTGGCATGGAGGTCATCTTTTTTATAGCCTGCTCTAAAGTAAGGGCTTTTAATTCTCGAACATATCTGGCCAGAACCCTTGGAAAAGCACCATAAGAACGCGGGTGGGGATATCCAACTCCATAGCTGACAGGATCACCATCAGTTTCAATCATGGCCAAAGGATGTTGCATAATATTAATTACGTCGGCCTCTTCCATAGCGTGATAAATGGCAGAAAAACCACCTTTGAGTTGTAATTCTGTAGCCAGTTTGATGCCTGTTTCCAGATTATTGGGCATGCCTCGATCTGCGGCCATGTCACCCAAAGTTTTGCCATTATAAGAAGGATCTGATTGAAGGATTCGAAATTGCACCCTTCTAAGATCATTGCCCGTGCGCTCGGTTTGGAAAATCCTCTTCATCTCTTCTTCCAATTTGGGCTTAAGCTCTGGATTAGCCACCACTCTTGCAAATGCTTTATTTCCACCACCAAATGCCCACTGAGGAAAAAGAATGCCTGAATGCGTACTGGAGGCAGTATAGGGATACAAATCATGACGTATTTCCAAGCCAGCAGCATTAGCTGAATCAATTAGGGCCAAACTTTTTTCGGACCATCCCCATTGGGTGACCCCAACTGCTTTATGGTGATTAATTTGGGAAGGAATGTTAGCTTCCTGAGCAATTCTTATGGTTTCCCTTACTGAATTTAAGAGCCCAGAAGCCTCATTTCTCATATGTGTAACATAAATCCCTCCGTACCTGGAAGCTATTTTAGCCAATTCTATTACTTCTTCTGTGGCCGCAAAATTAGCTGGAACATATAATAAACCGGTAGAGAGGCCTAAGGCTCCTTGCCTCATTGTTTCTTCCACATAATACCTCATACTGTCTAATTCCTGTGCAGTGGGCGAGCGATTTTCCATGCCAACTACTGTTTTTCTGGTCCAGGTATGACCGGCAAAAAAGCCCACATTGGGAGCTACCACCAAAGAGCTTGCGTATTCATCAAGTGGCCAGGGCTGATCACCTGAATGTAGACTGGCAATGATGGTGGTAATTCCTTGGCGGGTAAAGTTTTCGGCTAAGGGATGTTCGTGGATGGTGGTCTGAATATGGGCATGGTTATCAATAAAACCTGGAGAAAGCACTTTACCCTCAATACTTACCACCTCTTTTGCCAGAGACCTATCTAGTTTTTCCTTTGAAATCTTAACAATACGATCTCCCTTGATCGCAACCTCAGCTGAGAAGGCTGGATTCCCAAGACCGTCTACAATGCTGCCATCAACAAATAAGTAATCATAAGCAAAATTGCTGCTATCTACATTATCTGAATGCGATTGGCTAGGTTTTTCACAAGACAGGAAAATGAGTAATAGACAGGTGGTGATGATGGATATAGCTCTCATGATTAGTTGATGTTTTACTTATAAATGTAATAAAATATAGGCATAGACTGCTATTAGTCAAAGGATTAAAAGCTTCCTTTCGGTTTTTGTTTAATAAAAATGAAGGTGCATTGTCCCCCAATTAAACTTTCATTTGTCAGGCAAATGAATCAAATAATTAAAAAAAAATGCGATTTATTATGAAAAAGACATTCTTACCAAGCCTTTTAAGTATTTGCCTGATGTTTAGCTTTTCAAATGCTTTTGGGCAAGGGAAATATTTTGTCGACCAAGAGAATGTAGCTATAAATGGCTATGATTTGGTTAGCTACTTTTCCAAATCAGAGGCTGTAGAAGGTACTGAAAAACATGCTATGGAATATGACGGAACTACTTTTTATTTTTCAAACAAAAAAAATCTGAAAGCTTTTAAAAAGAACCCTTCTTCTTATCTACCAGCTTATGGCGGATTTTGTGCTTTCGGAGTAGCAAAAGCAAATAAAAAATTTCCGATAGATCCTACTCAATTTAAAATAATTGATGATAAACTTTATCTGTTTTTTAAAGGAGATGTAAATGGCAAGCCACTTAGTAGTTTAGATGTTTGGAATAAAAATGAGCAAGGCTTTCTGAAAATGGCTGAAGCTAATTGGCCTAAATTAAATCAATAATCAATAATCAATAATAATTAAGTAGCGCCCGCCGGGCGCTACTTAATTATTATTGATTCAGTTCCTTCTCTGCATTCATCAATCTTTCCAATGAGCAATTGCTTTTCTTTTAATGAGGAAGTTAATTCAGAAGCTCTTTTAAAATTGAAAGTTGCCAGATCAAATTTTTTCATTTCCTTGTAGAATTCTCCAAGAGTTGCGTACAACAAATAGTACCTGTTCAGGGCTTCGTTTTTTATGACAAAATTTTCCAGGAGTTCTACTGCCTTTTGTGGCCCTTCCATCACTCCCTTTACGATGGCCATGTTTAAATGAATAATGGGTGAGGATTTAAATTGATACAATTGCTCATATAGCTTATAAATAAATGCCCAATTGGTTTCTTCAAAGCTATTGGCTGTGCAGTGAAGGGCTGCAATGTGGGCTTCCAGGTGATAGGAGCTTAGGATATTGGAATTGGCCGATTCTGTGAGATAATAAACTCCGGCATTAATAAGTTTGGAATCCCATAAGGAACGATCCTGATTTTTAAATAAAATGATGGCTCCTTTTTCATCGATTCTACTTTCAAACCTTGCTACATGGAAATACATCAAGGCCAGCAGGGCTTTAGGGGTAGACTCTTCTTTGAAGAAACTTACTAATAATTTATTCAGTCTGATGGCTTCAAGACACAAATCTTTTCGGATAAGATCATCGTGATGTGAAGAATTATAACCCTCGTTAAAAAGTAGATATAAGCAGCTGTAAACGGCTGGTAGACGGGATTTTAAACCTGCTTTTGTAGGTGTTTCCAAGTGGATATACTTTTCTCTTATTTCTTTTTTGGCCCTGAATAACCTCTTTTTGATGGTCTCTTCATTGCTGAGCAAAGCATGGGCTATTTCCCTTCGACTGAACCCGCATAAAATACTGAGAATGAGTACGATTTGTTTTTCTATAGAAATCTCTGGAGCACAACAAGCGAAGATCATTCTGAGCATACTGTCCTCTATTTCTTGTTCCAGGTAAACATTATCGGAGGTATTTCCAAAGTCAATTTTTCCCTGCTGTCGGTATATTTCTTGTCTTTTTTTTTCTCGGCGGATCCAATTGAATGCTTTATTTTTTGCTACTTTAAAAATCCAGCCTTGGGGATTATTTGGAATTCCATGATAGCTCCAGTTTCTGCAAGCTTCAACAAGGGTATCTTGAGCTATATCTTCTGCAATTTCCATAAAATGAAATCCAAAGGTAGCAGTCAAAAAAGAGACCACCCTTCCGTATTCTTCACGAAAAAGATGGTCTACCAACTGATTCACTTTTTTTGTTGTGTTATTATCAGACATTTTAGCCTAAATTATGATGTATAGGCCTTATGATGATTTCATATTCAGAAAGCAGAGGACAAGATTTAGCGATCTCAACTGCCTCTTCGATATCTGCTGCTCTTATTAAAATATAGCCACCAATTATCTCTTTAGGTTCTAAAAATGGTCCATCAGAAATGACTGTATTGGCATCCAATAAATGCCTTCCCTCTTTTTGTAGTGGCTCACCTGAGATAAATTTCCCTTTGGCGAGCATTTCCTCCATCCAGCTATTATATTTTTCGAGTCTGATCCTGACTTGTTCTTGGGTAAAAAAACTATGATCCTCCCCTTTGATTAGCAATAAAAACTCATTCATGTCAAAATAATTTTAAACAATCCAAGCTAAGGATTATTCACCATATTTAAGGACAGGGCGAACAAAAATTTCGAACTCCTCAAGTAGCGGGCATTCCTTCGCAATTTCCGTTGCTTCAGTCAAATCCATGGCTTTAATTTTGATATAACCGCCAATCACTTCCTTATGATTTAAAAAACCACCCTCTGAAAGGACAGTATCCTTATCAACTAAATGATGACCAACCGGATGTAAGGGTTCTCCATTGAGATAATGCCCTTTTTGAATCCATTTTTCCATCCAAATTCTATAGTTCCCCAGCCTTTGCTGCAATTTTTCAGGGGAAATAGGAGCAGGATCATCTCCCTTGATCAATAAGACAAATTCTTCCATTAAATTTTTTTAACGATGATTAGATAATGTAATTATTCTGCCTTATTGACAATTTAAATTCAAAATAGGGGACAAAAAATTAAATAAATAATTATGACCTAAATCGCCTTTGTTTTGGCCATTTAGCAGGGCTAAGGATGGTAAAAGTCAGCTTAATTTTGAAATAAAAATTAATAATTATGAATTCGAATCGACTAATTTTTACTCTTGCCCTTTCCTTTACTTTTGTTTTGGGGATGGCCAATGTGGAAGACAATTCCGATAAAACAAAAGCATTAGATTATCTAGCAGATACTGAGAGTTACCATTTGAGTATGCTGGCTGATGTAGATGAAAAAGCCTGGAACCATAGAATAGCTGAAGGAAAGTGGACTATTGCTGAAACGGCAGAACATGTCCTTACCTCAGAAAAGAACATTTTTGCTACCATTCAAAAAACACTAGCCAACGAAAAGCCTGATGCCAATAAAAAATCAGAAATTCCAAGCTTTGAAATTCTGAAAATGCAACTCCATGATCGATACAGCAAAAGAGTAAAAACTGTAGCTCCTTTAGAACCTAAAGGAGCATGGATTTCCAAAAAGGACTATATAAAAGCCTACCAAAAGCACAGAGCAGAAATGATTGATTTTCTAAAACAAAATGATCAGAATCTGGACCACTTTTTCGCTGCCACTCCTGTAGGTGTTATGACCTTGACTCAATATGTAGTCCTTGCCGGTGCACATGCCTCTCGTCATACTTTGCAAATTGAAGAGATAAAATCTGCTTTAGGCTTAAAAACCATCTCAGTGGTTTTTGGTGGCAGAGTGAAAGTTAATATTGCCGCCGATCAAAGAGAAAAGGTTCAGGCTTTTTTTGGAGAAGTATTAGGCTTGTCAATCGATAAGAAAGAGCGATATGATAGAATCCTCTTTGATGGAGGTGGTTTTATGGCCATGGTTTATCACACTGATGAAAGTCAGCTTTTGTCGAATAAAGATTTTGCAAAAGCTATGCAAGTGGGTTTACAAGTTCCGGCCAGCCAATATCAAAGCATTCGATTTCGAATGATGGCATATGGTATTAAGGAGTATCAGCCTCCTTATGAAGTGGATACCAACAAAAACTTTTATTTCCACGCTCCAGGAGGCCAAATTTTTAGAGTAATTAAGCAGCAAGATATTTTGAAATAAAAAATAAATCATGAATAAAATCTTAGCTTTTATTTGCCTGACTTTTCCATTTATATTGTTACCCGGTGGAGGAGTATCTGTACAGGATATTCAAGAGCAGAAAGCACCAGAAATTAGTAAAAAAGATTGGAAACCACTGGAAAAACTTCTTGAGGGGTATATTGCCAAAAGAGAAGTTCCTGGAGTGGCTGTCAAGATTTTTGATCGTGAAAAAACGCTTTATGAATCCTACTTTGGCAGCCGTGATATGGAAAAGAATTGGCCGGTCAATAAAAATACGAGGTTCAGATTGGCATCTTTAACAAAGCCAATCGTAAGCATTGCTGTCTTGCAATTAATGGATCAAGGAGATTTAAAACTAGATGATCCCGTTTCCAAATACATACCTGCTTTTAAAAAAATGCGGGTATTTGAACAAGAAAATCGAGCGGTTGAGCAAATTACCATTCAACATTTATTGACTCATAACAGTGGTTTAACTTCAGCTATTGAAGGAGGTCCGGTGGCCAAACTTTATGAGGAGAAAAACCTGGGTTATTACCTGGATAATTTGGGAGGCTTTGTAAATAAGCTAGCAGAATTCCCATTGGCTGCCCAACCGGGACGAAAGTTTCTTTATGGTTTTAGTACCGATGTTTTGGGGCGGATTATTGAAATAGTGTCTGGGCAACCATTGGATAAATATTTACAAGAAAATTTATTCAATCCGCTGGATATGAAAAATACTGGTTATCAATTGCCGGAAGAAGAAAAAAATCACTTGGCAACTCTTTACCGATATAACAAAGAAAAACAACTGATTCCTGTTTTTTCTGCCACCCGTAATACCTATGTAAAGGGAGTGCTCCCCAGAGGGAATTATGGACTCATTTCCACACTCGAGGATTACAGCAATTTTGTTAGTATGTTACTCAATGGAGGAAGGTATGGAAATACCAGAATTCTTAAAGAAGAAACGGTGAAATTATTATCTACCAATCATTTGCCGGAAAATCAGTTGCCGCTTGCAATAGGAGGGATGCCTTTTAAGGGCTTAGGCTTTGGCTTAGGGGTGTCTGTGAGTATAGAATCGAATCCTTTAGGATATTCACAAGGTTCATTTGGCTGGATAGGAGCCTCTCAAACCTACTTCTGGGTAGATCCTGATAAAGGAATAGCAGGGCTCATGTTTAGCCAGTTTAGCTACACGGGCCCTAGTGGCCTGATTTGGGAATTCAATGGTAAAGTCTATGAATGCTTAAATAAAGCAGGATTAATTTAAAAAGAATATTCTATCCCGAAATTTTCATCCAAAGAAAATTTCGGGATGATTTAAATCTACTCGACATCAAGTAGTTAAGGAATATTCTTTTCTGTAGTTCAGCGGATTCATACCGGTGTATCTTCTAAAAGTGCGCCTAAAGGTAGAGAGATCATTATACCCGACACTATAACAAATTTCTTTTATGGACTTCTCACTGCCTTCCAGCATTTGTTTGGATTTTTCCATTCGCACTCTTTGCAAGTATTCACTTGGTGTATTTCCTGTTGAGGATTTGAAATGCCGCACCAGTGTTCGTTCGCTGGTGTTGGCCATTTGTGCTAAAGCCCTAAGATTTAAGGTACGGTGGAAATTGTTTTCTATATAGTTTTGGGTATGAAGCGCAAGATCATTCTTATGCTGCTTTTGACCGTTAAATATGAAGTATTCAGATTGAGAAGAACGACTTAAATCTACTGCAAAAACGGAGGCTGTTTCAACCGCAATTTTTTTGCCATACATTTTTTCAATTAAATGAATCAGCAGATTTAAGGAAGTATAGGCCCCTCCGCTGGTAAAAACCCCATTTTTTTCAGTAATGATGCAATTTTTTTTCAGCTGAATTTGTGGAAAAATAGATTTTAATTGCTCCGCAAACATCCAATGAGTTGTAGTTGGCTTATCATCAAGTACGCCTGCCGCCGCCAATAGACCTGCTCCAAAACAAAGACTTGCAATCCTTTTTATTTGCTTTTGATGTCCTCCCAGCCATTGAATGAGTTCTTGGTTGCCTTCAACGAAACCATTAAAATCTCCTAAAAATGCCGGCGCAATTAAAAGATCAATTTCCCCCAAGGCTTTCCAATGGACATCTGTTTTTACAATCAATTTATCATTTAAATCATAATACTCTTTATGACTGGCATATAAAAGTTGGTCTTGAGAACCACTCGCTTCAATGGCGAATTCCAATAATTGATAAGAATCTACCACTGAACAAGATAGTAGTTCTCCCTCTGGTAATAAAATGACTAAAGTTCTGGGTTTGTCCATAATTGCGGCTTTTATTGACTTAATTAGCTGGTTGAAAGATAAGGCTTGAAAAGTGAAAGTGGGGACATATAAATCGACCTTAAGTTTTATTTAATGATTGTGAAGGAATTGGTAAATAGTAGTCTAGTAGTCTAGTAGTCTGGTAGTCTGGTGGTCTGGTGTTGATTATTTGATGTATAATATTTAAGTTTAAATCAAAAGATCTTTAATCATCCTAAGCGTCATGGAAATAAATCAAATTGAATCTTTTCTGGATTATTATGGAAAAATTAGGAAGCGAACACACCGAGTAATTCGATGCATTCCGGAAGAGAAACTAGAATGGAGATATCATCCCAAAAAGTTTTCACTGGGAGATTTGATTAGACATATTGCTGCTATTGAAAGAAATACCTATGCCGAAGTTGTGCTGGGAAACCCCTCCAATTACCAGGGCTGCGGCACAGAATTAGCTTCTGGATTAGTCGATTCTATCTCTTATTTAGATAGACTGCACATGGAATCCGTCGCTATTTTTGAAAGATTAAGTCCTGAGGATTTACAAAAAAAGGTGATTAGCCCCAGTGGCCACCCAATTACCTGCTGGAAATGGTTACGGGCTCTTGTGGAACATGAAATTCATCACCGTAGCCAAATGTATTTAATCCTGGGTATGCTAGATATTATTACTCCTCCAATCTTTGGACTTACTTCTGAAGAGTTAATGGTATAGTAGTCTGGTGATTTAGTAGTCTGGTCTAGACTACTAGACTATGTCGGAAGACTTAGAGTTCTATACAAAAAGTGACATTAAGTTATGGACACTTTGCATTTATAAAACGCTGTGGGTGTCGCAGCTACACCGCTGGATGAGTTATTGACTAAAAAACCTTGGGTTAGCACCCAAGGTTGATGTTTATCGCCGCCATGCGGCTTAATATCAGCAAAATAAAACCGCGTAGCGGTGTCAAGCATAAGCCTTG
>JANQPA010000093.1 GCA_028285545.1 Saprospiraceae bacterium
TGAAATAAAAGTGCAGCCCGTAGGGGAATCGAACCCCTGTTTCCAGGATGAAAACCTGGCGTCCTAACCCCTAGACGAACGGGCCATATTTCAATTATTGCTTAGCTATTTTTTATTTGTCAATTGGAATAGATTCGATCAAATTAAAAATAAAAAATGAACCAATAATCAATTAAGAAAGTACTTTTCTTTTAAAGCGTTGCAAATATAGGTCATTATTGGAAAAAGTAAAACCCTTAGCTTAAAAAATTTTCTATAAATCAGGCGAGTGTCATTAAATTCAATTTATTTTGCCCGAAATAATAAAACTCATTGCTTGCAACAAGATTATAGAATAAATTGTTCCTAAAATAATTATTGTTACTTTTACACTAAGCTTTAAACAAAAAGAATAACACTCATGTCAAAAAAAATTGCAATCAACGGTTTTGGTCGGATCGGGAGGCTTACCTTTCGACAGCTCCTTAAGAAAGAAGGGGTTGAAGTGGTAGCTATTAATGATTTAACCGACAATGCTACCCTGGCTCACCTTTTGAAGTATGATTCTGCTCAAGGACCTTTTGAAGGTACGGTGGAAAGTACTGACAATAAAATAATAGTTAACGGCAAAGAAATCCATGCTTCTTCAGAAAGGAACCCAGAGGCCCTTCCCTGGAAAGAGTTGGGAGTGGATTTAGTTTTGGAATGTACTGGTATTTTCCGAACTAAGGAAAAAGCAGGCCTGCACATTACTGCTGGAGCAAAAGATGTGCTCATCTCTGCACCTGCCAAAGGCGGTGGTGTACAAACCATCGTACTTGGTGTTAACGAGGATGAATTAGATAGAAGACACAATGTATTTTCAAATGCTTCATGTACTACCAATTGCCTTGCACCTGTGGTAAAATTAATGAATGATCATTTCGGGATAGTGGTTGGTTCCATGACTACCACTCATGCCTATACTGCGGATCAAAGAATCCAGGATGCACCCCATCGTGATCTTCGCCGTGCCCGTGCAGCTGCCTTTAATATTGTACCTACCAGTACTGGTGCAGCAATAGCTGTTGGAAAGGTTATTCCTGATCTTGCAGGAAAGTTAGATGCCATTGCTGTCCGTGTTCCTGTCATTACGGGATCAATGATTGAGTTGAACATATGGTTAGAAAAGGAGGCAACTGCTGAAGGTATTAATGCCATTTTTAAAGCGGAAGCCGAAGGTCCACTAAAAGGAATACTAGAATATTCAGAAGATCCATTGGTTTCAAGTGATATTGTTCGTAACCCTCATTCAACAATTTTCGATTCCTTGATGACTTCTGTAAATGGTAAATTGGCGAAAGTAGTCAGTTGGTATGATAATGAAGCAGGATACTCGGCACGATTAGCGGATCTCGCCTATCTAATTTTGGATATATAAAGGATAAGTGAAGAATATCACCCCTTAACCAACTTTAGTCTAGGCATGAAATTACTTCCATGAAATAAAGTAGAAGTAAATTGTTTATTTAAAATAGGCAATTTATTTCTACCTATTTCAAATGGAATAATTAGGTAATGATCATTTCAAGTTTTATTTTCGAACCTTCAATTTCACTCCAAAATTATCCATTCAATGAACCTAAATTTTAATGGCAAAAAAGTACTTGTCAGAGTCGACTTCAATGTTCCTTTGGACAGTCATTACCAAGTAACGGATGACACCAGAATTCGAGGAGCCTTGCCTACCATTCAGCATATTTTAGAAAAAGGAGGCTCCTGTATACTAATGTCCCATCTTGGAAGGCCTATGAAAAAAACAAAAGAAGATGGTTCCATAGATGTTGAAAAATTTACACTTCGCCATGTGGTTAATCGTTTATCGGAATTATTAGGAATAGATGTACAATTTTGTCCGGAAACTACTGGAGAAAAAGCTCAAGAAATGGCTCAAAAACTACAGCCAGGAGAAGTTTTAGTTCTTGAAAATACCCGCTTCAATGCAGGAGAGAAAAAGGGAGATGAGGCATTGGCAAAGGCTATGGCTAAACTTGGGGATCTCTATGTAAATGATGCTTTTGGTACCGCCCACCGCGCTCATGCCAGTACCACAACTGTAGCACAATATTTTGATGCCTCCTCTAAAAGTTTTGGTTATTTAATGCAAAAGGAAATTGAAAATGCCAATAAAGTATTAAATCAGCCTGAACGACCTTTAACCGCCATTATTGGAGGAGCAAAGGTCTCTGATAAGATTCTTTTACTGGAGAAATTAATTGATTTTGTCAATACCATTATTATCGGGGGAGGTATGGCCTATACCTTTATTAAATCTCAGGGAGGTCAGATCGGCAATTCACTAGTTGAAGATGATCGCCTTGATTTGGCACAGGAACTATTAAAAAAGGCCGAAGCGAAAGGAGTGACTATTTTACTCCCTACTGATTCCATCATAGCGGATCAATTCTCAAATGAAGCCTCTTTCAAAAATGAGGATAGTAATTCAATTGAGGAAGGCTGGATGGGATTAGATATTGGAGAAAAAGCCAGGGCAGATTTTTCTCAGGCTATTCAATCTTCGAAAACCTTGTTATGGAATGGCCCTATGGGCGTTTTTGAAATGGAAAATTTTGCTCAGGGCACTAAAACCATTGCAGAAGCTGTAGCTGCAGCTACCTCAGATGGTGCTTTCTCATTAGTAGGAGGCGGAGATTCTGTAGCTGCCGTCAACCAAATGGGTTTAGCTGAAAAGGTCAGTTATGTATCTACAGGTGGTGGAGCCATGCTTGAATTTCTGGAAGGGAAAGAATTACCAGGAATTGCCGCCATGAAATAATAATTGTTTTAGATTTTATCCAATTCACTAGAAACTGCCATTTTAATAAAATCACCCAAAAGGGTGAAAGAGCTTAAAGCAATAGCCTGTACTTTTGAGTTGTAATTAAAATTTAATACTCAAAAAATCAAACATCATGAAACTGTTTCTCATTGCTTTAAGCTTTTTTTCTTTCTCTTATACTCCTTCTGAATATCCTATAGAAATCGAATCTTCCGAAATGGAGTTGATCTGTGTAGATGTAGTTATCTGCCTTAAGAATGGAGAGTGTTTTATTTTAGAGGTCTGTGCTGAAAGTGAAGACCTGGAAGACTACTCCAAAAAAGTATACTTAGGGGGAGCCTTGGGTGATGAAAATTCTACCTTAAGAGTGTCTGGCCTTAGTTCTTTTTCTAGCGGAAGCTATTTATTAATCAAACCCAATTCAAAGTTAAAACCTGCTAAAGGCAGCCAAACAGCAGGGGTATATCCTTCCAGAAGTGTGATAGCCGGAAAATATAAGGTGCTTAATGGAAAAACGACTTTAAAATTAGGAAGAAGGTAAATCATAAGAATTTAAACAAAATGCCAGCTGCTTTGCAGCTGGCATTTTGTTTATTCAAAACCTTGTACCCCATTTACGGTAGTATATTTAAAACTTAACTTTTGATCAGGTTTGATATACTTAAAAGCAGACTGGCACATCAGAGTTGCTTCATGAAATCCACAAAGAATCAGCTTAAGTTTACCAGGATAAGTATTAATATCTCCGATTGCATAAATTCCTTTAACATTAGTGCTATAGTCAAAAGTATCTACTTCTATGGCATTTTTATCAATATTCAGCCCCCAATCCGCAATAGGGCCTAATTTAGGTGTAAGACCAAAAAGAGGAATGAAGTGATCCGTTGGTTTAATTATTTCACCCTGTTCTTTTTGTTTGATAATCACATCTGAAAGGTACCCATTTCCACTAAGGCCTACTGCCTGAGCATCTGTGAGCAAGGATATTTTCCCATCATTAGCTAATTCATAAACCTTTTCCACCGAATCAGGTGCACCTCTAAACTGCTTGCGTCGATGGATAAGCGTAACTTCTTTTGCAACATCGGCAAGAAAGATGGTCCAATCTAAGGCAGAATCACCTCCACCGGCAACTACTACCCTCTTATTTCTATACATCTCTGGGTCTCGTATGATGTATTCCACTCCATTATCCTCAAAACTAGCCAGGTTTTCTAGAGGAGGTTTGCGCGGTTCAAAGCATCCTAGTCCTCCTGCAATGGCAATGACCGGAGCATTAATTTCCGTTCCTCTATTGGTGGTCAGTTTAAATGAATCATCATCCATTCGTTCAATACTTTCAGCTCTTTCGCCCAGGGTAAAACCAGGTTTAAAAGGAGCAATCTGCTCCATTAATCGGTCTACAAGCTCACCAGCCAAGATGGATGGATATCCTGGAATATCGTAAATAGGTTTTTTCGGATAGATTTCGGATAGCTGTCCACCTGCCATTGGCAAAGCATCCACTAAATGGCATCGCAGTTTTAATAATCCTGCCTCAAATACAGTAAATAATCCAACAGGGCCGGCCCCTACAATCAAAATATCGGTTTTTATCATTTATGTCACCTTTTGTGATTTGCAAAAGTACGCCTAATTATAGAAAAATTAGAATTATTCAAAAATGACAATTATCATCTTCATTCTCCATAGGTACAATTGGGAATCAGAATTTGTTTTTCCCATTCTTCATGTTTTCTGTAGCAGTATTAAAAATAAAGGCTTCTGGCAGAAAATGACTCATCATTTTATACCAGAAGCCTACAAAAATTGTATTCAGACAAGGCAATAGATTGGGAGATCTATTCCCTTAAGCATTTTTAATATCGAACCAATTTATAACGTTTCACCAAGGTCTTTCCAAATTGCACTTTTAGGAAGTAGGTTCCCTTAGGATAATTTTCCATATTCAATTGGATTCCCTGAGTTTCTGGCTCCAGCTCATGGGTTTGAAGCAGGACACCATTTATGGTGAATAATTGTACCTCTACCGGATCACCAAGGGTCTCAAATACTTCGATTTTCAAATCATTAATTACTGGATTAGGATAAACCAAAAGTAATTTTGAATCCCCATAAACGATGATCTCCTTGATTTCTGATGTAAAGGCCAATTGATCCAGGCTTTGTTCAAAAATCTTAACCCGGTAATAATTTCGACCTCTTTTCGCCTCTGCATCCATGTACTCATAATGCTTATAATTATTCGCAATTTCCTTAGGATCAGTAACTCTTGCAATGGGCTCAAAGTTAAAGCCATCTGCAGAGCGTTCCACCTCAAATTCATAATTAGTTCCATCATCAGCCATTGACCATTCGATGCTTACTTCTTTTTCATTTTGAACAGTAAGATCAATTTCTAAATTAGAACCACAGAATACAGGGTTATTCAGAACAAATATTTTTATGGATTTGAATACAGGACATCCTCCTGCATTACCATACACTCTTACCTCGAAAGGACCAAAATCATTATAAGTAACAATGGCAGTCTTACCGTTAGATGTTTGGGGTGTAGCAGGACCATCAAATTCCCATCTTACTGAACTAGCATTGGTTTCGGCCTTAAAAGTAATTGCTTTCCCCACACAAATGATCTCAGGTACAACGATATCAATATTATTATTCTCATTGACCTTAATCACCACTGGCTCTGGTTCGAGGTATAAAACGCAACCTTCCCTACGTACACAACGAGTGAAATAAGTGGTCTCGAAAATTGGTCCCGGATCATAATTCGGGGTATTGGAATTAGGTATGGCTTCCCAATCCTGCATATTGAATATTGGAGAGATGGTACTCTTCATCCACAAGTATTCAAAATCTCCTTCTCCTCCCGTAGGTGCTTCAATTTCAATTATTGGATTAGGATCTTGTCCGGGTCCACATAACATTTGATCATAGCCTATCTTACCGGGATCTGTAACGTTGATACAAATATCATAGAAACCGGCATCTATGGTCAGATTAACATCCCCGGCATTCACAACATACAATCCAGTCATTAGGGTCTCGGGATCTATATCACTATCCCTGGTATCATCACCTGCATTTGCGGTGGTTACCGATAATCCCTCAGGTTGTTCAAAGGTTACCTTATAAATCCCAGGTGGAACTGTAAACAGATACTTTCCATTTTCATCTGTAAACATAGTATCTCGGAATAGGTCTGTGCTATCAGATAATTCATCAACTTGTTCAGCAATCACCCGAACGCCACCAATACCCACTTCGGAAGGATCTTGCAAACCATTGCGGTTTTGATCTAACCAAACAGTATCTCCGATCATGGCCAAACATTGGTTGTGTATACTTATTTGTTTAACAATCCTGGCTTCACATTCACTGGTATCAAATGGAAGTAGTTGGGCGATAAATTCATAATCTCCTTCTTCCAAAATTGATGGATCAATTTCTGTTATTTCTTCTCCATTCAAGAAGTATTTTACTTCACCTGGAATGCTTGGATTACTGGATAATTCCAAAGGATCGGCCAGCACACAAATACTATCACCTGGAATTTCATCCATATTAAGGGTTGGATAGAAACATATGTTGGTAGTAAAGACGGTATCAATCCCTATATTTCCAGCTGATAATGCCAAATACACTTCTCCATCTACTAATCTGGCATTGAGTTCATAAATACCTGGCTGTACTTCTGTCAATTCTGTTCCTACTTCAATGGGAATTGGATCGGCAGGCGGTTCCGGGCCATCTGGTTTGTACAAACCTGCCAGGTCTACAACAGTCCAGGTTTCACCAGGATAACTCATAACGGTAATACGCTCAGAAAACTGTCCGTTTCCATCCTGTGTAGCATTATTAAGACATTCACAGGGGTCCATCCCAACTCCCGGGCGGCGATAAATACCAGCATCCAGCGTGAAATTAATTTCTCCAGAGGCTAAAGTCACCTGTGGAGTCATTTGCATGGTGGTTAAATCAACATCACTATCCAGTGAATCATTAACACCCTCATCAATAAATGTATAGTTATAGTTAACGCTGTCAATTTCAAACATTACGGAATAGGTATCTGGAAGTAGATCCAGGAAGCTATAAAAGCCATCCGCATCGGTAGTATCCCGGGCAATAATAATGTCATCCTTATCTTTGAGTTTAACAGGAATATCCGGAACACCAGGTTCATCGTCATCTTGAATACCATTTCGGTTGATATCTTCCCAAACATAATTTCCTAGTCCGCTAAGGATAAGCAGGTTAATCTCACAACTTGTGGTACAACCAGTAGAATCCGTTACAGTTACAGAATATCCCCCACCACTCAAACCAGTTGCCTCTTGGGTAGTTTGTCCATTACTCCATAAATAGGTGTAAGGACCTACTCCTCCAACTGGCGTTACGGATGCACGTCCATCATTTGCTCCTGGTGAGGTTTCGTTTTGTAAAATGGTTATGGTACATTCCAAATCAGGATATTCTTCTACCAAGGATTTAATAGAAGTAATACATCCATTGGCATCTGTCACAGTTACCGTATATTCACCTGGGGCAAGGTCTCGAATGGTATCTGTTTCTGCTTCATTGCTCCAGGAATAACTATAAGGTTCTGTACCTCCAGTGGCTACGACCACTAATTCTCCATTATCCACATCTTCGCAGGCACCTCTTAGATTTACAATGCTGACATTTAAGGTATCCGGCTCTACTAAGGTTACGCTATCTATTAATTCACAACCATTAGCATCTGTAAGGGTCAGTATGTAAGTACCGGCCTGAAGATCTGATAGCTCGCTGGTATCTGCACCATTGCTCCAGTTAAAAGTAAAAGGTTTAGTACCTCCTACAACAAATGCAGAAATGGTGCCTGTACCATCACCAGTACAATCAAGATCTGTTTTTTCGAGCGTTAATTCGATGGAATCCGGTTGCTCAATAATAACTTCCATCATGGCCATACAACCTAAGGAATCGGTAACTACTACCTTATAAATACCTGTTGGAAGACCATCTCTAGTATTCTTACCATCTACCCTGTTGGTATCCGGACTGCCTAACTGATCCTGCCATGTAAATATATGGTATCCGGTTCCACCATTAGCCATAACAGTTACTGAACCAGTTGAATCTCCAAAGCAATCTATTTCAACGCCATCACTAATCATTAGCTCAAGAGAATCCGGCTGAGTAATGGTAATTGAATCTATTTCCTCACAGCCTTTGCCATCAGTAAGGGTAACAGTATAAGTACCGGCTGGAAGGCCATCAATCCCGGCTGTTGTTTCGCCTGTATTCCATAAATAAGAATAAGGTTCCATCCCATCGCTAGCAGAAGCCATTGCCATTCCAGTAGAATCTCCATAACAATCAATATCGGTTCCGATCAGCACTAGTTTAAGGCTATCTGCAAGAATAGTGGTGTTCAATACCTTGGTACAGCCTAAGGAGTCTGTAACTGTGACACTATAATCTCCAGGACTTAAACCGCTAACCATAGCTGTAGTGCTATCATTACTCCACAAGTAAGTATAAGGCTCTATTCCCCCATCAGCCACAACGGAGGCTGAACCATTATCAATATTATCACAAGAAATCATGGTAGCATCAATCATAGCCAGGAGTTCAGGTGACTCCTCTATTGTCACGCTATCAACGGCAAAACAATCATTGACATCTGTAACGGTTACAATGTAGGTGCCAGCCGCTAAATTGGAAATGGATTGAGTGGTTTGGCCACTACTCCAGTTGTAATCATAGGGTGCGGTTCCTCCTATTGGTGTGGCCATCGCTTGTCCAGTTTCTTCGCCAGGGCAAACCAATGGACTAGCCGTAACGTCCACGTCTATGGAAGGAGGAGCTGTGAGCGTAGTCGTTAAAACAATCGAACATTCATTAAGATTAGTTATGGTAACGGTATACTCACCTGATCCCAGGTTGTTAATTTTGGCAGTCGTTTCTCCATTACTCCAGTCATAAGTAACGGTTGTGGTATCAGGATCCAAGAGTACTTCGATCATTCCATCAGATCCGCCACAAACAGTAATTTCGGTAACGTCTAATTCTGCCTCAAAGGCAGCAGCTGAATCCACCTCCACGGCGGCTTCCTTAGAACAACCCAATGCATCGGTCACCGTCACCGAGTAAATACCAGGGGCCACTCCATTAACAATTGCCGAAACAGCTCCATTACTCCACAAATACGAGTAAGGTTCTGCTCCTGATAATCCCTGGACCATTAATACTCCATTATTTTCATCAGGGCAAGTTTCGTCTATTGCCTTGGCTATAATTTTTAAGGTAGAAAGAGGAAAGAGTTCTACTTCTTTTACGCCTTTACAACCATTTGCATCTGTAACGGTAACGGAATAAACCCCAGCTCCCAGACCATCAATTAGAGCAGTGTTTGCTCCAGTATTCCATTGATAAGTGTAGGGGGCTGTTCCGCCAGAGGCGCTTGCTTCAATTGAACCATTTTCGTCGCCTTCACATATGGGATCTTCAACTTCAAGATCTATTTTTATTTCAGGTTTATCTTTGACAATGGCAGTGGCCGTGGCAGTACATCCCGCATTATCTGTTGCTGTTACAGAATATTCACCTGGAGGTAGATTAGAAATAATAGGACCTGTTGCACCATTACTCCATTTAAAGGTAATGGGCCCCTCTCCGTTTTTAACCGTCACTTTTAATTCACCATCATCCTCACCTGGGCAGCTTACCATATCCATATCCACCCAAATATCTAGACCACTAAGCTCCACAACTGCACATTCAATTCGTCTACATCCATTCGCATCCACAATGGTGACGCAATATTTTCCATCTTCATTTATCTTAATGGAATCTGCTGTACTGCCATTTTCCCATTTATAAGTATAGGGAGGCCAACCACCTTTCACTACTACTTTTACATAAGTTGGATAGGAACAACCACTGAAAATGAAGGTACCTTTAATTTGAGGTGGTTGTACGACTTCGACAGAAGCTGATTTCGAATTTTGATTGGCATCTTTAACAGTAACAGAATAGGTGCCGGCCCGGACTCCACCGATAGTTTGGGTAGTTTGTCCTGTACTCCAAAGAAATGTATAAGGAGCAGTTCCGCCGCTAATATTGGCAGTAATGAAACCATCAGAGCCCAGCCAACAGGTGGGTTCTGTAACTCCAAAGGAAATGGAGAATTGAGCAGAAAGTAAACCGGGGCTAGCTCCTAGAATAATTAGGAAAGCTAGTCGCTTCAGGACGGTTTCTATTTTTGACCCTTTGAAAAATAATCCAGCAGGGTGACAACCATCTACAATTGTTTTCATGGAACAATAATTTGTTAGTATTTTAATCTTGTGACCTTAAAAATTCAAATATGGGAAAAGGGTAGCAATAATAGTTCACGCATTATCGCCGAACTACCATAGAAGGGGTAGAATAACCATTAAAATATCGGTGGGTAAAAAATTCCTTTGTAAGCTGCAAAAAACTGTTGCCAATATAACAAAAAATTTATTATTCGACAAAAAAAAGTCGCATCACAAGGTGATACGACCTAACTACTAACAAATTATAATCCCATGAATACTCTTCTCAATTGAAAACTGAATGGTAAAATTTTGCTATAAAATTATTTTTTATGATGTAAACAACTCTAAAGCAGCAATGTGTTCCATCTTATCCCATCTTAAACTTATTTTAACACATTGTTCTTCATAATTTCCCCATAATAACGAATCTAGCATCAAAAAAATTTTTTACTTTGCAAAATTTCCACAAAAAAAATAAGTCGCATCACTTTTGCGATACGACTTATCATTAATAGTTATAATCCCATGAACATCTGCGAACAAAAATTCAGCCGAAGCTGAAGTATATTTTGAACACCAATAATTGGTGTGAAAAATCTTTTGAAAAATTTGCATTTAGCAAGTCAACCTCGTTTTTTTTTAGAAATTGACTTGCTATTGCAAACGAAAGAATCCCATGTACATATCCAACTTTTTGTCGATTCTTTAATCGATTACTTCGTTTGACATTACAAACATCTTAATTTTCTATAGGGATGCAAAGTACAAAAATGAGGTTTTGTGAAAAAAAAATAAATTTAAAATCACCATAAAAAAGGCATTTTTGATTTTTTTGTGAAAAAAAAGTAAAATAAAATTAATTTTCTCACCCAAAAAAAATTGCATTTTTACTGAAAAGGAGATTGAAATTCTGGCTTTTTAATAAAAGATGTATCGGTTAACATTTCCAAAAAACTGATTAAATCCTTTTTATCCTGTTCAGAAAGGAAGAAAGGTTGAATGTTTGGATCTTCGTTAATTACTCCATGGCCTCCTCCACTATAATGATCCAAAACCTCCTCTAGAGTCTGAAATCGACCATCATGCATATAGGGAGCAGTAAGAGCAATATTTCTGAGTGTAGGCACTCTGAATTTACCATTATCAAAAATATTATTGATGACCTCTCCTCTACCCTTGTCCACAAAGCTTTCAAGATCAGGAACATCATCCAATCCATTATTTATAAAATTATTATCTGTAAAATTCGGAGCGAAATGACAGTGAGAACATCCTGGGTGCTGTTGATTTTGGGGCAATTCTTCAAAAAAGAACAATTGTTGTCCTCTTCTTTCGGAATCAGTAGGCCAACCATCATTCAGCCAGATAACCCGATCATACCTGGAATTTGCACTTACCAGGCTACGTTCAAACTGGGCAATTGCCTTGACAGTTAAATCTCTAGTGATTTCAGATTTTTTCTCTATTCCAAATGCTTTTCGAAAGAGAGCAGGGTAAGTGGGATGTCTTCTTAGTTTTTGTTCTACATTCGTCCAGTCTTCATTCATCTCCAGATGATCTTCCACAGGAATCAAAGCCTGGTCTTCTAATGATTCGGCTCTACCATCCCAAAAAAAGCCTTTTGTATTCAAGGACAAATTCACCAAAGACATGGATGAACGCACACCTGTTCTTCCAAAAACACCTTCGCTTACTGCATTTCCATCCGTAAAAGCTAATTCGGGTCTATGGCAGGAGGCACAGGAAATGGTACTGTCTAGTGACAAGATGGGATCAAAAAATAAATGGCGCCCCAACATAACCCCATCATTGGTCATAGGATTGTCTTCAGGGATAACTGGGTCTGGCATCCATTCCGGCAATTGAATCTCATAGGGTTGTGGATTATAAGTTGCCTGTATTCGATCATCGGGCTCACAATCTTCACATCCGCCAACAGGGGGAGTCTTTTCACAGGTAGTCAGAATTAATACTATAATTAATGTAGGGATAATTTTTTTCATAAGTTTTATTTGTATTCACGGATTCACGGATTCACGGATTCACGGATTTATGGGTTCAGGGTGAGAGGATGTACAGTTCAAGGTTTAGTTCATTATTTGTGCTTTTTTTATACAATATAAATGCAAATATTTTATGCATAATTTGGGGATCTGAATGAGAAAAAAACTAGAATAAGTAACTTCTCCTCAAATTTTGCAATCCTATAACCTAAACCCGTGAACCCCTGATAACGTTAAAAAGGACTACTATAAGCCTCATTACTAATGAAGGTGCTATCCGTCAAAGTGTTCAAAAAAGCAATCAAATCTTTTTTGTCTTGTTCAGATAAATTCAAGGGTCTAACATTAGGGCTAACATTAGGGCTAGGGTGTCCCCCAGAATTGTAGTGCTCCAATACTTCTTCCAGGGTCTTAAAACGTCCATCGTGCATATAAGGGGCAGTAACAGCAATATTCCGTAATGTTGGAACTTTAAACTGGCCTTCCTCAAAAATTTTACCACTGATAGCTCCCTTTCCTTTATCACGATTTATCAAATCCGGATCAATTCCATTATTTTCAAAACCAATGTGAGTAAAAAGAGGGTCTGTGTGACAATGTCCGCATTCAGAAAATGACAGCTCTTCAGACGCATCAAAAAAGATGGTCATTCCTCTCCATTCCTGTTCAGTAAATTTTCTTTTACCAGCTACCATTTGGTCATAAGGTGAATCAGTGCTTATTAAAGTGCGCTGGAACTGACTTAATGCTTTGGCCACCCATTCTTTCTTTATCTCTTTTCTTTTTATTCCGAAGGCGTCCTTGAATAGTTTTGGATATAGGGGATGTTTTTTTAACCTATTTTCAACTTCTTCCCAGGTGTTCCCCATTTCAAGAGTATCAATAACCGGATGAATGGCCTGTGCTTCCAAGGAAATTGAACGGCCATCCCAAAAAAGGCCCTTATAGTGGTACCCTATATTGGCCAGCGAAGGAGATGAGCGTTTTCCTAAATGTCCTTCAATTCCTTCACTAAAGGCCCTACCATCTGTAAAGGCTAATTTTTGCTGATGGCAATTGGCACAGGAGATGGTAGAATCTAAAGAAAGTATAGGATCATAAAATAGATGACGCCCTAGGAAGATTCCCTCTTCACTCAATGGGTTAAAAGATGGCTGAGCCATTTTATAAAACAAGTCTGGCTCATCCAAAACATAGGGAGAAGGCTGGTGTGTTTTTTGTAAAAAGAAATCTTGTTGCAAGCCTATCAGCAATAAAACGAGCAGTAAAAGAATAGTTGTGACAAAAAATGTCGCTCGTTTATTCAACATTATTCCAAGCTTAAAGAATTGCCAAGATTTTCCGATATAAATCGAGCAATTTCCAAATTATTGGTATGATCTTGAGTTACCTGCCGAAAATCAAGAAAATCACCAGAATTTTTCACTAAAATATTATTTAGGTCAATATTAAAATCAAGGGAAAGAGGTGTACCAGGTTTAACTTCAAAATCTTCAATAAATACTTTTTCCTTATAGAGTTCACTGGCACCAATATGAAAGGTCAGTTTTTCCGTAAAAGCCCCATCTCTATTTAAATCGGCGTTTCCTTCAATTTTACTAAAAATATAGCCTTTGGCAGCTGTCCAGTAGTTATCACTGAGCGGGTGGCCGGCAGAATAATCACCGGGTTGTGTGCCATTAAAATCATCGGCTACTCCTATTCCTACTTTTATACCTTTGTATTTTCCAGCCGGAATGTTATCTACTTGCAAAATAATGCCTTCATTTGCAGCAGGCTGAGAAGTGATGTCTTTAAAGCTAATCAGAGCAATATCTACTAATTCTTCTCCCCCACTAATCGTATCTTCCATTTCTGAAATTAAGGTAAGGTGGGAAATATAAAACTGAAAAAGCTGGAATCGCAAATCCATTCCTGCTTCATAATTATAAGCATTCTCATACATCAACAATGGTTGTCCCTTAAAACTGGATTTAAAGTTGACGTTCACATTTCCAACTAAATCATCTCCGTCGGATGTAGAATCATTAACACAGGAAAAAAGTCCCAGCATTAAAAAGCTTAACAGGCCAAAAAAGATTGAAGTACTCCTCATAATAGAAAAAGATTAGAGAACTAAAAAAAGCTACATTATTTTAAACGCATTTCACGGTAAAAAGATAAGTCAATCTACCTGTTATTTGCTGTGACATCAATCACTAAAAAAGCATTTGTAAGATTATTGACAATCTTGTCCTGAATTTGTTCTTCCGTATCCAACCGGACATTGACTCCTTCCAGTAGTGCTGCATAATCTATTCTAAGAATTACCTCTGTATTAAATCCTGGATTTAAACTAAAATCGATTGGAAAGTTGAGTTGTGGTGCCACCAATGTTTTATCCAATTGAACTTTAACAGAATCAAGAGAAAGCTGACTGGTATCCCTGTATAGCTCCATTTCAAAAAACACATACCCCTGGTCATCATCAATATATAGATCAGGTTCACTCAATGGATGACCATCTGGCAATTCATTAATATCTGATTTACTGGTTGGATCTACAAGACCAAAATCCAAACCTACAGAAACAAAATCTCCTCCTCCCTTTATGGTCCCAATGGTATAATCACTCAACTGGGTAGCATCTACAAGGGCAAAATTGTCTTCTACAGTGTCCAAACGAATACGGCTGCCTTCGATAACTACCAGTCCCAGTTCCTCCTCTACTTCTAATGTTTGGCCAGTATTGTCAGTCAAATGAAGATTGCTGATAAAATATCGCAATGTTTTAAACTGAAAAACCTGATCAAAATCATCAAGATGGGTAGTATTGCCGGGAAGCACCCCTTCAGTCAGGGAGTCACGAACAAACCTGTGTTGAACATCAAGGACCAAGCTTGGGAATTCACAACAATCTGAGCAGGGATTATCTGCATCTAATGCATAATTCAGAGCTTCCGTATTTAGGCATCCGCTTTCTGGCTCAAAGCAGGAAGGAAGGGATAACAGGATGGCGATACAAAAGCCTGTCCAGCCTATAGAAAATGATCTTTTAGTAATTATTTTAGCCCCGGGCTTCCTTTTCATAATCCTTAACCAACTTTTTAACGATTTGCTTTACCTGGGAAGAAAACTCTTTATTGAGAATCCAATTATAATATTGCCGGTCATTAACGAGTGTTTCAGCTACGGGTTTGCCCGCATATTTTCCAAAGGCAAAAACAGGAACACCATCAGGGTCATATTTCATTCTCTGTGTGGCATCCAAAAAGCGATTATCATTGGTAAACTCATGAATTACCTGCATGTCATTTCTGACCGGCTTAGGAGTTACATTCCCATCTTCATCAACGTAATCAATCCCTTCATATTTTTTTATCTGGCCTTTAAATACTTCTATTGTCGCCTTAACATCAGCCAGAGCATCATGAGCATCTTCAATTTCCTGATCACAATAAAACTTCAGGGCTGCTCTAAGTGTACGTGGTTCCATTTTATAAAATATCCGCTGAATATCGATGGTCCTTCTTTTCGTGATGTCAAATTCAATCCCCACACGAGCAAATTCTTCCATTAATAATGGAATATCAAATCGATTAGAATTATACCCAGCCAGATCCGCATTGCCAATAAAATCAAATATCTGTTTAGCTACTTGCTGAAAAACGGGTTTATTGGCAACATCCTTAGGCTTTATTCCATGGACATTCATAGCCTCCAGAGAAATGGGGATCCCTGGATTGATTAACATGGATAGTTCTTCAGGTGCCTTACCATTTTTGAAATATTTTATAATGGCAATTTGGATTATCCTATCCCTGATCACATTCAATCCGGTAGCTTCAATATCAAAAAAACAAAGATCGCGGCTTAGCTTAAACTCCATAAAAAATAATTTCAGGGTGATTCAATTAAAAATATCTGATAATCCTGGGGTATACTTTTCTGCCAGGCTCCCATCTTCAAGCCCATAAATCAAATAAGCATCAACATCTTGTAAGCTATTGATCAATTCAAAAGCTGCCTCAGTTCCCAGAACCATACAAGCCGTTGCCAGAGCATCAGCATACATACAATTATTTGCAATGATAGTAGCGCTTAAAAGGGTGTTGCGTTCTGGGAATCCAGTATGAGGATTGATGGTATGGCTGTACTTTACACCATTCACCTCATAAAAATTTCGGTAATTACCCGAAGTAGCCATTCCTTTATTCTCTAATGGGATGATGGCAACAAAATCAGTGAGGTCTGAAGTTTCAGAAGGTTGGTTAATCCCAATAGACCAGGGTTCTCCTTTTTTATTAAGCCCGCGGGCAACTACCTCACCGCCAATTTCGACTAAAAAGTCATTTACTTCATTTTCTTTTAACAAATTGCCAATAGCATCAACCCCGTAGCCTTTGGCCAGGGCACTAAAATCCAATTGTATGCCTGGACTACGCTTGTTCAATTTCACCCTCTCTCCTTCTTCAACGAGTTGTAGTTTTTCAAACCCAACAAAGTCCAAAAGTGAATCAACAAGGTTACTATCTACCTTAGTTACGGGTTTTCGAGGGGTATAACCAAAGCCCCAGTAATTTCCCAAGGGCATAATAGTGGGATCAAAAGCTCCCTCGGTTAAGGTAAATATTTCAGCTGCTGCTTTTAGGTTTTCCAGGAAATGATTTTTTTGCTTGCCCCCTTCTGAAAGCAAAATCCCTTCTACAGATTGATTAAAATTGGAAATCATTGAAGAAGGAATGTAAGTAGAAACTTCCTGGTTTAGAGCCAACAGCAGAGAATCTATTGCTTGTTGAAAATTTCTTTGCTCGGGATCTTTGTAGGTAATTCGATAATAAGTTCCCATTGTTTCTCCCTGAAGGCTGATATAAGTCTGCGAGTCTGCTTGCTTGTCATTTTGGCAAGCCAACAAGGTGAACGCTATACCAAGTAATAACAGGTTCCTTATTCTGAGCAGCATTTACTTATTCTTTTTTATCAAAGCATCTATTGAATATGATCCTGCCCCAGTAAATGACAAACTAACATAAACCATCAGGTACATAAGTCCTTTTTCAATAGTACCAAAGGGGTCGCCGGCATGACGCATAAAAACGGCCACCATCATAGTAATAATTAAAGGAATCACAGCCAATCTGGTCAGAAATCCCAAACCAATTAAAATGCTGCACACAAATTCAGCAAATGCAACGAGAGCTAATGAGGCAACAGGGCCAATACCAAAGGGGTCAAAAAAAGAAATTTCTTCACCTGAAAAAAGTCTTGACACCTTACCCCAGCCGTGCCCATAGGCCATGGCTGCTCCAAAACTGAGCCTTAATAGAAGCAGCCCAATATCTGTATTCCTTGAATTCATTATGGATTTTTTTTTCTTTTGAGAATGCCCAAAGGTAAATAAAATTTGGCGATTGACTAAAGTTTTGCCAATTTGCGCCGGGCCTCATTTTATTGGTATTATGGTGATTAATTGAGCGTATATGATTAATGACAAAAAGAATTATTCGAGCTACCTGCTTGCCCCCATGACTATCTTGTGGATAAGCGCTTTGCTGGTAGTTTTGGCCTTGTTTTTATTTATGGGAATGCAGCCCTTATTCCTGGAAGAACCACGTAGGAGTTTTATTGCCATTGAGATGCTTTATAACCAAAACCTATGGGTGCCTACACAATTAGGGCAACTTTATTATAATAAGCCTCCATTATTCAATTGGGTACTGATGGTCAGTGCTTTTTTCTCTGGAGGTTTTAGTGAATGGGCCATGAGGTTGCCGACTGTTTTATCTACCCTGGGCATTGCTCTTGTGATTTATTTTATGGGCCGAAAATATTTGGATGCCCAAAAGGGGCTCGAAATAGGTTTATTGAGTATAACATCCGCCGGCATTTTTTTCTACTTTTCTACTCTTGCAGAAATAGATCTTTTTTATTCGCTTATTACCCTGGGAGTTTTCTTTGCCATTTTTCATTTTGATCAAATAAAAAAGCCCTATTGGCTATTCCTAATAGTTTATTTTCTAACTGCTTTAGGTTTTCTTACCAAGGCTTTGCCTTCTTTGGTATTTACGGCCTTATCTCTGCTCACCTATTTTATATATACCAAAAGATTTAAGGTCCTCCTATCTTTGCCTCATTTCGTAGGGATCGCATTATTTTTTCTTTTATCAGGTGCCTATTACTACCAATATGCTCAGTATGAAGATCCAAGCCCCTTTCTTAATCGTCTAATTGGAGAATCCAGTAATCGAACTGTTGCGGGCAGTGGTATAGGCCAGTTCTTTAAGCACCTGTGGGAGTTCCCCCTAAATACCTTGGTAGATCTATTACCAGGAGGCCTATTGCTAATTTTTTTATTTGGAAAAAAATTTCAGGAAATATTAAAAAGTAATGATTTCGTTAAATATTGCTTTTGGATAGGTCTAATAAATTTTTTGGTTTATTTCATCTCACCAGGAAGCAGGCAGAGATATATTTATATGCTATATCCATTGTTTATGGTACTGCTTGTCCAGGCCTATTATTTAACTCCTGATCAACAACATTGGAGTCGGCGGTTTTTTAGAATATTTTTGCTGGTTTTATGTATTCTTCTTGGTGTAGGTTGTGTGGCTATTAATTTCATCCCAGATCTTGATTTCCTGGGTTATCGAGTTTATCTCTCCCTTGCTGGAGTGCTGATGTTCGGATTATTGTTCTTTTTTCACTTAAAAAGGCTTCTTCCTGAATTGAGCACGCTAATTATTGCAACAGCTTTGACAAGATTGGTTTTTGACCTGGCCATCATTCCACAAAGAGCTCATGATAGTGATGCTCAAAAAGCCAAGGATGTAGCCTATCAAATTGAGGAGCTTAGCCAAGAAAACCCGCTATATCTGTATTGGCCACACCAAACTACCATAATTAATGAGTATGATATCTCATTTATCACTGTATACTACCTGGATGTATTACGCGAAATTCCATTGCGCTACCAGGCTGATCGTGATAAAGAAGGCGTCTTTATTGTCAAAAAGGCAGACCTAAATGAGCCCTATGATTTGTTGATGGAATTCGAACAAAGGGGGCATCAATTTGCTTTAGTCAGATTTAAGTAGCAACCCAGGCTAAGGTTTTTTTTCATACAATCCTTCCTGAACTGCCTCTTCCTGATATCCATGCAGCTGTACTGGAGCTGCTTTCCTCCTGCGCAAGCGCATATTTAAAAACTCTACAAATAAAGAAAATGCAATGGCAAAGTATAAATATCCCTTGGGTACTGTACCTACTTCCGAGCCTGCAATTGATAAATGAGCCAGGTGAGCCCCTTCGGCAATAAGCATAAATCCTATCAAAATCAAGAATGCTAAGCCCAACATTTGCACAGTAGGGTGTTGATTCACAAAATTCCCAACAGGATTGGCAAAAAGCATCATGATTATTACCGATAATACTACCGCAACTATCATAATCACCAATGCTCCAGACAATCCATTGGTCATACCAACAGCTGTCAGGATAGAATCAAATGAAAAAACAATATTTATGACCGTGATTTGTATAATCACATTTCTAAGAGTTGATTTTCCTTTTTTCTTTTCATCCCCATGGTGAGGATCATCCTCCAATTTGTGGTGGATTTCCGTAGTACTTTTATATAACAGAAATATTCCCCCTGCTATCAGGATTAAGCTTTGTCCAGAAAAGCCAGCCGTCACCCAGGAAAGATGAATTTCAAACCAGGGCTCATTCATGGCTACCAGAATGGATACTCCAAAAAGCAAAACAATCCTTAATACCATTGCAAGTAACAAACCAATATTTGTTGCTTTAGGGCGTTCACTTTCTGGTAATTTATTTGCACTTATCGTTATGAAAATGATATTATCTATACCAAGTACAATTTCTAAAAAGGTAAGGGTCAACAAACTCATCCATACTTCCGCACTAGCCAGATTGGGCATTATAAAATCCATGATAAGACGTATTTATTAGTTTAGACGCAATTTTAATCAATTTAAGCAATAGAACCAATATCTTCGCCCTTGATTATTTAATTCAAGTTGCTTTCCAACTTAAGTAGATCGTAAAAAGTAAAAAGTAGAAGGATAAAATCAAATAGAAATTGCATATTATCCATTGTTTAGATTAATATCTATCTACTTTATACTTTATACCTTTTACTCTCTACTAACTAATTGCAAAGCAGCTTGCCTTAATTTCCATTAAGAGTTCTTGAATAAGAACTTATTTTTTAGTCAACAATTTAAAAAATGAAATATCGTAGATTAAGCCTTGAGGAATTACAAGAAATGGAAAAAGAGTTTGTCACCTTCCTTTCAGCTCAATCCATAACAAGTGATCTGTGGGAAGAACTCAAACAAAAGCAAAATGAAAAAGCGGATCTTCTTTTAGATCAATTTAGTGATATAGTGTTTGAAAAAGTAATCGGCAACATTGAATATTTAGAGCAAAAAAGCAAGCGTGAAATACGCCTTTTCCATTGCCTGAATGATAAAATAAGAATGCTGGGGCTAATAATAGAAGGTGAAACCCTGGTAGATTTTACCCAAAACCAAGATCCCATGCAGATGCTCCAACAGATGCAATTATCCGGTGCCAAACTTAAAATGTACCAGGGGGAGAAAGAATATAAAAAACAAAGAGAAATAGAATTGTTTGAGTTACTTGAACAGGGTGCTTTTATTTCTAAAGATGGTGCTCTTTATAAAACTGTAGAAAAATTGAGATAAGGGGTTGTGTAAAAAGTCAATTTTTTCTAAAAATTGACTTTGAAAAAATATATTTTTTGCTTTTTTACAAACAGATACATATTAAAGTAAAAACTAAAATTTTAAAAAATTTTAGTTTTTACACAACCCTATCCATCCTCCAACAAATCAGGGCGGCGATCTTCTGTTCTTTTTAAAGCCTGCTCATACCTCCATTCTTCAATTTTTGGAAAATTGCCCGATAATAATATATCAGGGACTTTCCAACCTCTATACTCTGCTGGCCTGGTGTAAACCGGGGGAGCTAATAGGTTATCCTGGAATGAATCTGTAAGAGCAGAAGTTTCGTCACCTAAAACTCCGGGGATCAGCCTTCCAATTGCATCAACAACAATGGCAGCAGCTAACTCACCTCCAGAGAGTACATAATCACCTACGGAGATTTCCATGGTAATAAAGTGCTGGCGAATGCGTTCATCAATCCCTTTATAATGGCCACACAAAATCAATAAATTTTCTTTTAGAGATAATTGATTGGCGAGAGATTGGTCCAAGGTTTTGCCATCAGGAGTCATGTAAATCACCTCATCATACTGTCTGTCCTTCTGTAAATCTTCGATACAAGAAACCACAGGCTCTAGCATCATAACCATACCAGCTCCACCTCCATATTGATAATCATCTACTTGTTTGTGCTTTCCAATTCCATAAGACCTTAAATCATGGACATTAACCTCCAATAAGCCTTTATCTACAGCCCTTTTAAGAATAGAATGTTGGAAGGGACTTGCCAGCAGGTTTGGTTGAACAGAAATGATGTCGATACGCATGTTAAAATGTAGTCTAGTAGTCTAGTAGTGTAGTGGTCTAGTAGTCAGGTAGTTTAAGTACAAGATTTGCCAGACTACCAGACTACTAGGCTACCAGACTACTATTCATGTTAAAAATCCTTAAAGTTTGCCCATACAATTGACAGGCATTACAAAAGAACGTAATTTTAGAAAAAAACCACCCGATATCATGAAAGGAAATTTGAAAAAAGCAATGATCATGCTTGTGTCACTTGGATTTATGTTTGGCCTGGCCCTGGGCAAAATCCATGAAAACCACCGCCAAGAAAAAGATACCCACCACTCCAAGATCATCATCTACCAGTCACATGATGCAAAAGTACAGGCATCACAACTAAGAGAAGAAATGAGGTTGAGGTTAGAAGAAAAGCTTCAGCGGGTGCATGAATTGCAGATCAAGGCTATGGAAGAGGCCGAAAGGGCTCAAAAAATCAGGTTCAAATACAAGTGTAAGTAATTGATTGGTTTTAAGTCTCCTTTCACAAGTTTACAAAAATATAGAGGCTGGTTCATCCGTACGGATGAACCAGCCTCTATATTTTTGTAATAAATTTCCTTTATCTTCAAATTACTGGATTTCCAGTAATTCTATGGTAAAGATCAAAGTTTCATAAGGACCAATAGGACCTCCTTGTCCGGTACCTCTTTCGCCGTAAGCCAGATTATAAGGAAGGTAAACTTTCCACTTTGCTCCAGTAGTCATTAATTTTAAAACTTCCGTCCATCCGGAAATCACCTGTGTTACTCCGAAACTAACTGGTTCGCCCCTCTGATAAGAGCTGTCAAACACGGTTCCATCCAAAAGAGTCCCTTCATAATGAGCCAATACTTTATTGGTATCCGCCGGATGGGAGCCTTCCTCTCCTGCAGTCAGAACTTCATACTGCAATCCACTGGCAGTAGTGGTAACCCCTTCTCTTTGCCCATTCTCCGCTAGAAACTGTTTTCCTTTTTCAATTACTGCTTCAAATTGTTTTTGCTTTTGTTTTTGCGAATATTCTTGAACCAATGAATTGGCTTTATTTATGTCAACTTTTAAGGGATTACCTTTTAGCACATCATCAATCGCTTTGGCAAAAGAGTCGATATGAATTTCGGAAAACCCTTGCGACTGAATACTTTTTGCCACCAAAACCCCTAAACTATAACTAACTGAATCCATGTAAGTAGTATTTTGGGCATTTAGCCCTGTGAAAAAAATGATTTGAAAAATAATTACCGATTGGAAAAATTTCTTAAACATGTCGAGTCATATTAAATGTTAATGAGGTCATGGCCAGTAGAGCCAATGACCTCATAAGCAGAATTTTTAATGCCGCAAAGGTCGTGTTTATGTTTCAATTATTCAAATCCGGTTAAAATGTCCTTCCAGACACTTTTTTTCGTTAAAAATATTTTAAATTAATCGATATTAAAGAAATAGTATGGCTAAGCGCCTATTTTTGAAGAGAATGTATTGAATTAATTTTTATTGATGAAAAAATTATCAAGCATGAGAAAGATCCTTTTTAGTGGCATATTGTTGACTAGCTTGTTCTCATTTTTTGCTTTTACCTCACCACATAATTCCTCTGTAAATGATGAAATCAAATGGATGAGCTGGGAAGAGGCCATTGAAGCAAGCAAAGAAAATCCCAAAAAAATATTTATTGACATGTACACCGACTGGTGTGGCTGGTGTAAGCGAATGGATGCCTCTACTTTTAAGCAAAAGGATGTTGTAAAATATATGAATGATAATTTTTATGCTGTCAAATTTAATGCTGAACAAAAGGAAGATGTGATTTATGATGGCCATACCTTTAAATTTGTTCCTAGTGGACGAAGAGGTTACCACCAGTTAGCAGCTTCCCTTTTAGATGGCAAATTAGGCTATCCTTCATTCGTGTATATGGATGAAGAACAAAGAAGGATAACAGTATCTCCCGGATATAAAGATGGTAACCGCATGCTTCTTGAACTGAAATTCATAGGTGGAGACCATTATAAGAACACTCAGTTTCAGGATTTCGTAAAAAATGAAAGCAAACGCCCTGCCGGAGACAATCGGTAGAGGGGTACTGGGTACTGAGTAATGGGTATTGAGTTGGGCAAAAAGACAATTAAAAATGTTCCTGCCGCGCTGCGGCAGGAACATTTTTAATTTAGCGGTGATTGACCTAAAAAATCTATGAATTCAGGGAGGAAATTGGCCTGATTTTCTCTCAACTTTGTCTTACCTGAATATTGGATTGCATTACAACCTTTTCGTCTAAGGGAATCGGATTGAGGCAAGCCAAACAATGTTTACCCATTAAATGAAAGCTATGAAAAAAGCATTTAAAGTCCTTGGTATAATTGTATTATTGGTAGTTGTACTGGGTTTTACCGGAGCCACAATTATAACATCAAGGGGGATTCCTTCCTATGAAATTGAAAAGATCGATTACCAGGTTGTTAGTACCCCTGAAAGTATCCAAAGAGGAAAAAAACTAGCTATTATGCTATGTGCCAATTGTCACAAAAACTCAGAAACCAGAGCGCTAACAGGTACCAAAATGCATGACGCCCCTCCTGAGTTTGGAGAAATTTATTCCCCTAACATTACAAATGATAAAAAATTTGGTATCGGAAATTGGACCGATGGTGAATTACTCTATTTACTTCGAACTGGAATAAAAAAAGATGGTCAATATGCGCCTCCCTATATGCCCAAATTACCTAAAATGGCGGATGAAGACATTAATGCATTAATTTCCTTCCTCCGCTCAGATGATCCCTTGGTAGTGGCCGATGCTAGTCCTGATCAGCCTTCAGAACCCTCTATTTTAACTAAAATACTATGTAATGTGGCCTGGAAACCTTTTCCAATGCCAACTGAAGCCATTGAGATGCCAGATATCAATAACAAACTGGCTTTGGGAAAATACCTGGCCCATAATCTCGAGTGTTTTTCTTGTCATTCTGCCGATTTCAAAACCAATGACTTTATGAATCCAGAATTAAGTAAAGGTTACTTTGCTGGAGGTAATAAACCTTTAAATCTGGAAGGGCAGATCATTTTGACTTCCAATTTAACCCCAGATCCCGAAACCGGAATTGGCAATTGGAGCGAAGAGGATTTTATTAATACCGTCAAATATGGTTTTAAAAAAGGAGAACACGCTTTGCAGTATCCCATGAATCCTTACACTGGACTTAGTGATGAAGAAGTAAGTGCTATTTTTGCTTACTTAAAAACAATCCCGCCAATCGTAAATAAAGTGGAGCGATCCTTATATGAATAATAATATTTGATAATAGATGCTGCCCGTGGGCAGCATCTATTATCAAATATTACTATTCCAATTCCCTTGTCATTTCTTCTAATTCCTTTTTGAGTTGTAAGGCATCATCAATATTTGAACTCAACAACATTCTTTGAGAAAGAGATTCAATAGTATCTAAATAAAATACATCCATTTCTACACCTGTTTTTAACCCTTCCAGTTTGGCCAGGCTCTCGAAATGTTCATCTTGCAATGATTGGAGGGTGTTCTTTTTGTCTTCCAGTGCTTTTGACAATTGATGATTTGCCAACATTTGCTCTAGTTTCCGAATACATTGCTGATAAAAATGAGTTTTAGATTGCCGGAGTTCTAATTCAGCTTTAAATCCCCCTTTTAATTCCTGGAGATCTTTCCAGTTTTTGGTGGCCATTTTTTGCTCATGTCGTTGCTGTTCTTCATTAAGTTCGCCTAAGTTTTGTTGAATCTCTTTGATTTCATTTTTATTTTCTTCAAGTAAAACCCTGCATTCTTCCAATCGTGATAGGATTCTACCTTCAGTGCTTGACTTAAATATTTTCTCTCTTTTTCTTTTTCTTAAAAATTGGACAGTCAGATATATACCAAGTGGAATGCCCAGTAGCACCAATAAACCAAATAAAATGAAACGGAAGGCAACCAAGAAGCGGAGCATAAATACCAATATCAAGGTGGCCAAAAGGATATAAACAAGTCTAGTATTTCTATTATCCATAAATAAATTAGCTGTTAAACCAAGAATCAAGCACGTAGCCTAATTTTCAACACATAAATCATTCATTTTTCCATATACAATTTTACCGAAAAGGAAGGGTAAAAGAAAAAAAAATTTAAAATGAATATTTTTTTGAACCCTTTTTAATTATCGTTGTTTAAAAATCAGTTTCGAAATCGCTAATGTTTTTTGTTTGTTTATAGTTTATGTGGGTGCTCCGAGGGAGTACCTTTTTTTATTTATACCTTTTCCTGGTTTATAGCACCAAATTTTTCTTTTCAATAGAGGCATTCCTTAAGTTTGCAACAAACCAGGATTGTTCTATTTATGAAGCCGAAAACATTTTCATTACCAATTATTATATTTCTGCTAATTGGTTCCTTTAAGCAATTAATTGCTCAATTACCTGAAGATTTCTATGACCAGGTTTTTGCAAGTGGTTTTGATTTTCCTACAGGAATCACCTTCGATGATAATGGTCGAGCATTTGTATGGGAAAAAAAAGGAATCGTTCATATTCTGGATTCATTAGGCCAACGATCAGATACCCCCTTAATCGACATATCTGAAGAGGTCATGAATTGGAAAGATCATGGATTAATGGGTTTTGCCCTAGATCCTTCCTTTTTAAAAAATGGATATTTCTATTTGTTATATGCAGTAGATTTGCATCATTATTTCAATTTTGGTACAGCAAACTATCACCCTGATACCACTCTTATCAATGGCCCCTCTTTTGGCCGGGTTGTAAGGTTTACCGCCGACCCCAATACTAATTTCAGTAAAGTTTTACCTGATAGCAGGAAAATTTTGCTAGGAGAATCTATAAATAATGGCATTTCTCTTCTTTATGAATTTCATGGTCTTGGCACTTTATTGGTAGGGCAGGATGGAACTCTCATTATTTCTTGTGGAGATGGAACCAGTAATCATGGAGCAGATACTGGTGGAGACAGTTTATTTTCTTTTGCTTCCGAAGCCATCCGTTATGGAATTATTACTCCGGATGAAAACATTGGCTCCTATAAATCTCAATATCTGGGCAGTTATAATGGGAAAATATTAAGAATTAGTGCTCAAACAGGCGACGGATTAGCCAGTAATCCCTTTTTTGATCCTGAAAATCCTCGGTCTCCCCAATCCAGGACCTGGGCTTTGGGTTTCCGTAATCCCTATCGAATAGCCATCCAGCCTGAAACAGGAAGTCACTATCCGGCTGATGGGCAGCCAGGAATTATTTTCGCCGGTGATGTTGGAAACGGAGCCTGGGAAGAATTAAATATTGTTGATCAAGGAGGCATGAATTTTGGTTGGCCCATCTATGAAGGCAATCTATTAATGTGGAGTTTTTTCATTAAGGAAGTGCCTCAAAATCGATTAGCAGGAAACCCGCTTTTTGGTTCTGGCTGCGAACAGGAATACTTTAATTTTAGAGATCTACTGAAGCCTCCTAGAAAGGATGAAGATTTAGTATTTCAAAATCCCTGTAATTCCTTTGAACCTATACCCGAATCTGTTTTTCCGATGGAAGCCAGATTTCCGATCATAAGCTGGAGTAATGCCATGTGGAATAAACCCACCAGGGCTATGGTTCCTGTTTTTAATGAATCTGGAGACATCAGTAATTTGGCGGTTGAAGATCCGTTTTCAGGAGTAGATGCAGAACCCTTTGATGGGTTTTCTAGTCTGGCCGGTGTTTTTTATAATGCAGAAGCCTTTCCGGAAAAATACCATAATAAGTTCTTCAGCATGGACTTTAGCGGCTGGATAAAGGTTTTTGACCTAGATGAGGAACAACAGCTTCTTTCAGTACAGTCATTTCACGATGAAGCCAAAGACATTATCCACCTGGCACTCAACCCCATGGATGGTTCTTTGTATTATATAAATATTTCTGGAGAAATCAGGAAAATCAGCTTTGGTGGCAACCCCGCCCCAGTTGCAATTATTGAAGCTGATAAACTGTTTGGGCCCGGACCACTAACAGTACAATTTGATGCCAGCAAATCTTTTGATGCCAACTCCAATCATCTTAATTTTGAATGGGATTTTGGTGATGGCCAGATCCAGACAGCCCCCCAAACTAGTTTTACTTTCTCCTCACAAGGAAATAACATTAAAAGTTTTCCTGTCACCTTAAAAGCTACAGATGAGGAAGGAGCATTCTCTAGTCAGACCGTAATTGTTTCTGTTAACAACTCCCCTCCTCAGGTTGATATTTCTTCCTTTGAAGACGGGGATCAATATCCAGTTGATAAAACAATCCTTTTGATCTTAGAGGCAGATGTTTCAGATGCTGAACACAATAATGAAGATCTGCTATATCAATGGAAGGTCTTTTTACATCATAATGATCACTTCCATCCCGAACCTACGGATTTTAACCCCATAACACATATGCTGGTAAGTCCTTTGGGATGTGAAGAAGAGATCTATTATTACCGGATTGAATTAACAGTAAGTGATCCGGAAGGTTTAAGCACCACTAAAAGTCAAATTATATACCCCTACTGTCAGGAAGATTTTGTTAGTTGGAATAATTTGAAGGCCGAGACCATATCTGAAGCCATCCATCTGGAATGGAATTCTGAACTGGAAGAAGAAGTTCTTCATTATGAAGTTCAGCGCAGTTCTAATTTTTTTGATTTTAAAAAAATTGGCAATCTCCAACCAAAGGGGCCAAATACCTCCTATGAATTCATTGACCACTCTCCTTTAGTGGGCTCTAATATTTATAGAATCAAGGCGATTCAGAAAGAAAGAGCCTTTGATTATTCCAATTTAGCAACTGCTTCTTATCCCAAAGTACCAGATATTAGAATATATCCAAACCCAGCTAGTAAACAATTCCAAATAGAAATTAAAGAAGTTCAAAGCAATAAAGTAGAATTTGAATTGTTTGGAAGCAACGGCGGGAAAATATTAAACAGAAAATGGGAAACTATAAATGGAGAATCCTTCAAGAAAACAATTATTTCTTCCGACTTACCTCGTGGCCTATATTTATATCGCATTCAAAATGGCCAAGAGCAGATCATTGGCAGATTGATCTTAGGATACTGATAATCCTTGAATTAATGACTAACAGGCTCCAAAAATATGACTAAAAAACTATCTATTATTATTCCAGCTTATAATGAAGAAAAGACCATACATCTTATTTTAAATAAGGTAAAAAAGGTAGTTCTTCTGGAAGAGGTTCAAAAAGAAATTATCATCGTTAACGATTGCTCTACTGATGAGACGAAAAAATCCATTCATAATTATATGGAAGAGCATCCGAGTTTGTCCATTCAATATTATGAGCATGAGATTAATAAAGGAAAAGGTGCCGCTTTACACACCGGCATCCAAAAAGCCGAAGGGGATTTTTTGATTATCCAGGACGCTGATTTAGAATATGACCCACAGGAATATAATTTATTATTAAAACCTATGCTTGAAAATGTAGCTGATGTGGTTTATGGTTCCAGGTTTATGGGTGGTAATCCACATAGGATTTTGTTTTTCTGGCACTCTATTGGTAATAAATTCCTGACCTTCCTATCGAATGCTTTTACTAATCTAAATCTTACGGACATGGAAACCTGTTATAAAATGTTTCGTACTGAAACCATCCAGAGCCTCCAATTAAAGGAAAAAAGATTTGGTTTTGAACCCGAGGTGACGGCAAAAATTTCCCGGATTCAAGGAATTCGCATTTACGAAGTAGGAATTTCATATTATGGGCGCACCTATGAGGAAGGAAAAAAAATTAACTGGAAAGATGGATTCAGAGCGCTTTATTGTATTTTGAAGTATAATATTTTTTCAAAGAAGTAAAAGAAGTAAATCGCCTTCGGCTCTTGAAGCAGTATAGAAATAACTTGTTTAAGTCAACCTATTTCTACATACTTCTACATACTTCTACATACTTCTATTTAATTCAGTTTCCTCTGAAGTTTTAAGCAAAAAAAATCGGAATAATTCCTAATTAATCTCCTTCCTTCCCTCAACCCCACTCCAAAATGAATCTCTTATTGCAGAGACTACAGGTTTATAGGTAATAAAAAGAAATAAGAGGGTCGGGAAAAGCCAATTCACTCTATTCTGATAGCGCGAAATAACGGCAGAAAGACTTGCACAAACGAAGGTATTTGCCAGACAGAACAATAATAAGGCTATTGAAAAGAGCAGCAGCTCTTTTGGTATAGACTGCCTGATTTTTTTTATAAAAAGAGTCATTACCAAACCTAACATAGAAAAGTAAATGACTATTTTTTGCATAAAGTTGATAAGGGAAAACTCAAGCTTACCTCTCGTCTGGTAAGCAAATTCATATTTTCTGATCTGTTTTTTTAAATGTTTATCGATGGCACCAAATGGTGGTGTCCCTCTCTTTTGGGGGTCAAAGTCATCCACATCAAAATGAAAAATTTGACGTACTGTTGCTTCGACTGCATTGATCACACAATCTTTAAAATATTTTGGCGTCAAAATAACTTCGCGAATGATCTGTTTATAATCTTCTTCATTTTCCTTCCATCCTCCTGTTTTGTGTAATGGGCTGTTCTCGTAATCCCAAATAAAGTCCACTGGTATTGCATCTTTGTATTCACAGAGTTTAAAATCCTTTTCGCCACAATTATTATCAAGATAATCTTCTATCACGCCAAACTCTAAAAGTTTACTCATCATAAATACATGCGCCCCTTTAGTAATTTTAAATTCTCCGTCCACTAAATATTGAGCGGTAGGCATCAGTAAAGTTGAAAAAATAAATATCCCACTTGCGAAAAGAATATTTTTCCATTTTAAAGCGGTCCAATTACTTCTGAACAAAAGTTTCACTATGATTAAAGAACCGAGGCCAAGAACAAAAATGGGAAGATGAGAATTGTGTACAATTACTGATTGAATAAAAATGAGGGCTAAGAAAACCCGCTCCAAGCGAGGAATATCTTCCCAATGAAATATTAATAAAAGGCTGGCCAAAATCATTATGGGCGTAAAAATATCAGGCATCAAACGGCTGGTCTGATAGCTAATAGCAGTTACCAACACCAGAAACAGGATAAAGACCAGATACCAATTTTTCCAAAATTTTAAGTTGCAATAAAACTTAAACATCAAAAAAATCAAGTAGGACAGCATCAAAGCTTGAACAAATATAACCAGGAACAAGCTTTCTTCCAGGCTAACATGTCTGATAAACCATCCATAAAAAATTGGACGATCCCACAGGACCAGATTTTCAAAGCCTGAAAAAATATAGGCTCCTGTATCGGGATACACCAATGGAAAACTATTAAAAAAACCTGCCGAACAAAGAAATATTGAAGCAAGAAATATATAGACAAAATTCTTCATGAAAGGAATAGAGTATTCATGTTTAATCAATCTCTTGAATAAGAGCATGTTTGGATTTTACCCTTTGGCCTGCCCAGACGGGCCCGTAATGGGCAAATGGCCATGTTTTGAACCTCATTTCAGCCTTTTTTCGCTCCATCCGTACAGATGCAGCTCAAAAATGGCTTCATGAGAACCAAATCATGATCATTTTCGGCTTCAAAAGCAAATTCCAAACATGCTCTAAGAGAGGGCCAAGTTACAAATTTTCCTTTCAGTACTACATTAAAAGCCAGATTGGCTTTGCAAATTTTCTTACCTATTGAATCTAAATCCGACATTATAAGTGGCTGCTCTACCATTGTTGTTTTGAAGAAACTCATTTGTGAATTTAGTATAGAGCAGTTCGAATTCAAATTTTGGATTGAACTGATATTTAAAACCCAGCCCTCCTTGTACAAAATAGTCGAAATCTTGCTGCCAGAAAGGAGAAAAATTGGCCAGGGCATAAATGGTAGTTTTGGGATTTGGGAAATAACTTAAAATGGTAGTAACAGGGGTTGAAAAGCGATTTAAGTCGTCCGCTCCTCCAATATCTTCAATGAAAAAATCTAATTCCGTAAATAAGGAAAAATTAGAGCCCACACTAAAATCATTAAATAGTTGAGTAAGCCAGGAAGCTCCATCCCAGTCAATATATGGCCTGGTTTCACTCCCTTCTAAATCCTGACCAATGGGTATCCAAAATGCTGATTGTATTGAAAAATTTGGTAAATATTGTGTTGGAGCCCAGCGGATTTTAGGACCAATATTTGTGAAACCCTGACGGCCATTTGGATCATCCAGTCCACCAAAAACATTTAAGAAAGAAGAAGAGCCTGGAGAATTGTTTACCCTCCTGTACCGAAGATCAAAACCAATGTTAAAATTATTTGTCAAACCATAAACCAAACTATAGGTAGAAGTAAAAAAGGTGCTGCGCTGACGAACATTTTCTCCATCTAAAAAAGTTTGTGAGTAAAGGTTATAGAATGATCTGCTTTCAAAAGTCCCTTTTGGAACAGTGTTAGAGGTAATGTACCGACCAGCATTATTATTCTTAAGGTCGGATAAGGGCATATCCATACTTTGTTCATTTAAGGACCAGTCGTAAGTATAAAATCCAATTTCATAATCCTGAGGAATTTTTTCCTCCCGGTATTCATTAATGTATTCCAAAGCGGATTCCTTAGTCCCACCAAAGTCATTTTTGTACCATTTGAATATTTGGGAAAGATCTACCTTTCTTTTAGAAGGGTCTACACGAATAAAATAAGGATTATTAAATGCTATTCTGGTTTGATTCTCCAATTGCTGTGAGATTTCTTCAGGCCGATAGGCAAAAGATACAATTGGAGGGCAGCCTTTAGCCCCACATACCAAAACAAAATGATACCTGGGATCTGGCAGATTTTTTAAAAGGTATTCTTTTTCAATGGTATTCAAAGAAACAGTTTTTCCTTCCAAGCGCACTTTATTTGAGGCAAAAAATCCAACCTCGCTGAATACAGACTCTAGAGGATAGTTGTCTACAATTCTTTTTATGACCAACAAATTATAGGCATTGATATAAAATGCAATTTTTGTGGATTGATCCGTTCCGGATAAATCAGCGCTTTCCAAGCTTTGGATTAATTGCTGAAAATTAGCATCCTCCTCTATGTGGGCATAGTCGATTAGCCCATCTTTTACAAATTTTTTAAAAAATATATCTGTCTGATCGAAGAAGGCTTGATCAACCTTCTGTGCATTTGCCCCAGCTGTTAAAAGAATCAAAAGGATTGCCAGAATTATTGAGTTTTTCATTTCGTTTTAATTATTTGTGATTTCCAAAAAGTCTTTATTAATGTAAATCACTTTTACTATTCCAAATGTTTTGCCAATTTGGGACAATTAAAGGAGAAAAAATAGTAAAAAACTGACAATCAGGTCTTTAAAAATCAACAAAAGAATTGCAAGCAAAAAAAATTACAAATTTTTTTACGATATTTCGTGAATTCCTAGATTTTTTACAGCCTATATTTGCCTAATTTGTGAAGTTTCTGTGGACAACCTTAATATAGACGACATTTTCTAATATAAAAAGCCAGGAGAAAGAACAAAGCAATTATTTGCTTGTACCAATCTGTATGAAAAAATATACATTACTTTTCTTTGGATTTTATCTATGCTGGAACATGCCCATATCCGGTCAATCAATGGATCTATTCAATAGTTTTGGAGAAGGATGGCAAAAACAGTGGAAAAAAAAGTTTTTTACCAGAAAACAAAGCCTTATTGAAACAGCAGATGAAGAAGGAAATCAATCCTTAAAAATAATAAGCGATAATACAGCTACAGGTATGTGGCGAAAAATAAAAAATCCGGTTAAGCCTAAAACCACCCTTAGCTGGAAATGGAAAACCAAAAAGCTGATCAATAATTCAGCCGAAATGGAAAAGCGTGGGGATGATTATGTGGGCAGAATCTATGTTGTGTTTGGGAACTACACTTTCTTAACTAGATTTAGGGCCAAGGTTATTTGTTATGTGTGGGCCTCAGAGGGACAACCTGAAACCTATTATTCCAGTCCCTATGCTAAGAATGTAAAAATTATAGTTCTTAGAAATAAATCTGATCAGATAAATCGCTGGTATGAGGAATCCAGAAATGTATTGGAAGACTACAGGCGAGTATTTGGCGAAAATCCACCTCTAATTTCAGCTATTGGAGTCATGGCGGACACTGATAATTCTGATATGATGTGCACCTCCTGGTTTGATGAATTAAAAATTGATCCTTAGGGTAAGGTAAGCACTTCTGCAACTACATAAATACTCCCACCCACAAAAATCAAATCGTTTGATTTCGCACTTTCTTTAGCCTTATTTAATGCATGGCTTACGGAGGAGTAGGCCTTGCCATGTAAACCATGTTCATTGGCCATACTGGCCAATTTATCAGCCTCCATGCCTCTGGGTACATTGGCCTTGGCAAAATAATAGGCAGCTTCTTTAGGTAAAATTTCAAAAATGGGACGATGGTCTTTTTCTCTTACCAGGCCTAAAACCATATGCAACTGATCATAGGACAGGGCAGCCAATTGTTTTACTATATATTTCATCCCTCCAATATTATGAGCGCTATCCACCAGAACTAAAGGATTTCTACTCAACATTTGCCAACGGCCGATGTAATAAGTCAGGCTCCTTAAATTTTTTATTCCACTCACAATGCTTTCTTTGGCAATTTCTACTGGAAGGATTTCCAAATCATTTAGTCTGTAGACGCTTTCAAGTACAGTTTGTATATTTAAAGCCTGGAAACTGCCCTGGGCTTCACTAAGTAGTTCAGCCTCCCAAAGTTCATTTCCAAAACAAATGCGATAGCTGGATTCATAGACTTTCTCTTCTACTAATTCAGCCTTCCATTTCTGATCGGCAAAGGTGATGTTAGAATGTTTTTGCTTAGCTTCTTCCAGGAATACTTGGCTTGTTTCAGGATGAGTTTCTCCAATAACGACGGGTCTGCCTCTTTTTATGATTCCAGCTTTATGATGAGCTATGGCCTCCAGAGTGTTTCCAAGGACATTTTGATGATCGTAGCTAATATTGGTTATGATAGAAAGGATCGGCTTAATAATATTGGTAGAATCGGTGCGCCCTCCCAAGCCTGTTTCAATAATAGCAATGTCTATCTTTTGTTCTTTAAAATATTGGAAAGCCATGGCTACGCTTAGCTCAAAAAAAGAAGGTCGAATATCTTTTACTTCGCTTTCAATCCTGTTGATGAAGTCAATAAAAAATTGCTTTTCAGCCAACTGGCCATTTATTTTTATTCGCTCCCGAAAGTCTTTATAATGAGGAGAAGTATATAATCCAACCTTTAGTCCTGCAGTTTGCAAGATGGCCGCAAGCATGTGAGCTACAGAACCTTTTCCATTGGTCCCTGCAATATGAATGGTGGGATAATGTTGATGGGGATGTTCCAAAAATTCATCCAATGCATCAATATTTCTTAAACCTGCTTTAAAGGCAAGACTCCCCTTTTTTTGAAACATAGGGAGCTGTTGATTTAAATAGATCAATGCCTCCTTGTAAGTCTTTATTTTATTTATGCTCATAAATTTGCGATCCAAAAATAAGAAGATCGAAGGCGGATTGTTTCCACCTTCGACCTTCCATTTTCCATCTTATTATTAAGAATCTACTTCAATTTAAAGGTATAGGTAATGGTCCCACAGTCAGTTTTGCTGCCTTTGGGGAATTCCCATTTCATGGCATTAGCTTCAGCTTTCCTTCTAAGGGTAGAATCACTAGTAGAAGAACCACCCTGAGTATATCTGGCACTAACTACCTTCCCTGCTGCATCTACACATACCTTAATAACTACTGTTCCCTGCTTTTGGGAATTATCTGTTACTTTAGGGGATCTTAGAGGACGGCCACGCCCAGTTAGATCACCCCCTACTCTACCTGCTCCGGTACTTATAGACTCCAGGGCCCCCGTATTGGGATCTCCATCCGGATCCCCACCTGATTGTTTATCACCCGTGCCATTCCCACTAGAGTTTTTAAATAAATCTGAGAATTTCTCTTTATTGGCTGCAGCCTCTGCTTCCCTGCGTTTTCTATCTTCTTCAGCCTTACGGCGTGCATCTGCTTCGGCTTTCTTACGGGCCTCTTCCGCTTTTTCCTGACGGATACGCTCCTGACGAGCTTCTTCTTCTTTTTTCCTCAAAGCAATCTGCTCGGGATCTTCAGCTTCAACCACTTCGGGTTCTTTTACTGGCTGCTTTTCAGGCTTGGGTGGCTCAGGCTGTACTTTCTCCTCTACTTTTTCTTCCTCTTTTTCTTCTTCAACAGGTACAGGATCAGTGTTTGCTGCTGATGGTGCAGGCTCTTCAATCGCCTCAAAATCTGGAACCCCTAAATTAACTGTAATCCCTTCCTGTCCAGGAGGCGGATCTGGTAAGGTCAAAAAAGGAATCAGCAAAAGAAGTAATAAAACAACATGCGTAATAGCTGAAACTAGCCGGGCCCGCTGTTTAAATTTCTGATCATTTGAATTAACTGAAACATCCATGATAATATTTTTTAGTTGTCAGTCTTTAGTTGTCAGTTGATGTATTTATTAACTATGAACTAACAACCAGCAACTACTTACTTTTCCTATAAGATGCAATACCTGCCAATAATTGCATAATTATATCTGTTAAATTTTCTTATAATATTGTTAAACCTCTACCTTTTCTCCGTTGCCAGGATGCCATTGATATTATATCTCATGGCAATATCCATTACAGCGACCACAAATTCTGTGGGTGCCCCGGGAGCGGGAGAAATGGTTATATTCATTTTTCTGGAAGAAGCTCTTGCCTTACGAATAAGGGTGCTTTCCAAGTCTCCAATTGAAATTCTTCGTCCATTAAAAAAATATTGCCCTCTCCTACTGATGGTCACATTATCGATGTTATCGGTTGAAACTTTACTTGTTCTCGAGCTTCCTGGCAATTTGAGATTTAAAGCATTAGGTGCCACTAAGCTTGAAGTCAACATAAAAAATATTAGCAATAAAAAGATAATGTCTGTCAAAGAAGACATATTGAATTGCGCACTAACCTTATTTCTTTTTTTTAGTCCCACAACTTTAAAGTTTGCAAGTGTTCAAGTTTGCAAGTGTTCAAGTTCAATTGCAAACTTGAATACTTGTTAACTTGATAACTTGAACACGTGTTATTCCTTCGGCTGAGTAGCAATAATGGCTTTAACTCTCAGCTTACTGGCAATTTTCATAATATTTATTACATAATCAAAAGAAGTTCCTACCTCGGCAACAATCGTAATATTGACATTCTCCTTAAGATCAGATTCTCTAACTTTTCTTCTCAACTGGCTTTCCATACGGGATACAGGTAATTCCAGACTATTCAAGGTATGCTTACCTGTTTTATCAATTGCTACCACTATTGAAGTTGATGCCACCGTTTTGGAATTAGATTCAGGCAAATCAAAAGGCTGGATCTTAACCAATGTTGAGGTCAGCATAAAAAAGATCAGCAATAGAAAAATGATGTCTGTCAAAGAAGACATACTAAATTCTGCGCTGACTTTATTTCTTTTTTTTATTCCCACAACTTTTATTTTGTATGCACGTGTTCATGCCTGTCTACCGACAGGTAGATGTTCACGTGTTCAAGTTTTTGGCCTAGAAAATTTATATCGTACTGCTTTTTTTAAGAGCTACCTTTAATTATGAATCTACTAAAACGTGAACACTTGATAAGGTGAACACGTAAACACGTCACACAGAGGGCTCCTGTAAAAGATCCATAAATTCTACCGTTGTCCTTTCCATCTTATAAACCACCTTTTCAACATTGGCTACTAAAACATTATATCCAATAAAGGCAAAAATTCCAATGAATAAGCCCAGAGCGGTTGTAATCAGAGCTTGGTAGATACCACCAGCAAGGACAGTCGGTGTTACATTCTGCTGGGTAGACATATTGTAAAATGCCTGGATCATACCTGTTACGGTTCCAAAGAAACCAATCATAGGAGCGGCCCCTGCAATACTAGCCAGGGTGGATAAACTTTTTTCTAGCTTGAATAACTCAAGGTTACCGACATTTTCAATGGCAGCATCAATATCACGAAGTGGTTTTCCGATCCGATGAATACCTTTTTCAACCATGCGGGCTACGGGTGAGTCTGTAGTTTGACAAAGAGCTTTAGCACCATGAATATTCCCAGAAGCTACATTGGCTCTGATATTACTCATAAAATTCTGATCTACTCTACCTGCTTTCTTTATAGCTCCGTATCTTTCTACAAATATATACACCGCAATTACGGATAAAACTAGTAGTACAAGATAAATGGTGATGGCCAGTGGCCCCGATTGCATAATAACGTCAAAGGCGCTTTGGCTCGCCATTTCACTTTCGCGTTCCAGATCTGCAGTCTGGAAAAGTAGGAGTGTCTGTTGGAACATGAAGATAATTTTGTTTGAATGTTGGGTGAAGAGCCTTTATAAACAGCTCTTTTTCTTTTCAGAACGAATTTAACAGAAATAAAATTATTTAATAAATTCTTTAATTCTTTTCCTTGAAACTTATAGACTTAGTGCTGTATAAAGGGATTTGGTACCCATTGTTGGGTAGAAAGTAGAAGGTAGAAGGTAGAAAGACTTAATTATTAATGGTCTTTCTACCTTCTACTTTCTACCTTTTACTCAATTTGTCTTGATATTTTTTGGTGCCTTTTTGCTGTTTAGCGAAAATTCGCTAATTTTAAACCGAATTTCTGGTCGCATTGTTATAATACATACATTCAAGCCAGCCAACACAACATTTATCAATCGAAATATCCAACTCAATGAGTAGAAGAATCACTAAAGCAGCTGTCCTGGGTTCCGGGGTCATGGGTTCTGGCATTGCCTGCCATTTAGCCAATATCGGCATGGAAGTATTAATGCTGGATATCGTCCCCCGTGATTTACCTGAGCAACAGCAGCTCAACCCAAAAGCTAGAAACAGTATTGTAGATGGAGCTCTAAAAGCAGCCATTAAGTCAAAGCCTGCTGCCCTCTATAATAAAAAATTTGCCTCACGCATTACCACTGGTAATTTTGAAGATGATTTTGAAAAGATAAAAGATGCAGACTGGATCATTGAGGTAGTTGTTGAAAGATTAGATATAAAGCAAAAGGTCTTCGAAAAAGTTGATCAATATAGGAAAAGAGGAAGCCTGGTCACTTCTAATACTTCCGGAATTCCAATTCATTTAATGACCGAAGGACGTAGCGAAGATTTTAAACAACATTTTTGTGGTACACACTTTTTTAATCCTCCCAGGTATCTTCGTTTGCTTGAAGTGATCCCAACCAAAGACACCAAACAAGAGGTGATTGACTTCTTCATGCATTTTGGAGATGTTCACCTGGGTAAGCAAACGGTATTATGTAAAGATACTCCTGCTTTTATTGGGAATCGGATTGGTGTTTATGCTATGGGTAAAATTTATCAATTAACTCGTGAGATAGGATTAACAGTGGAAGAAGTTGATAAATTGACTGGCCCTGCTATCGGAAGACCCAAGTCGGGGACGTATCGACTTGGTGATTTAGTAGGTTTGGATACCGCTGCACATGTAATAAGAGGCATCAAAGAAAATTGTCCAGAAGACTCACAGGCTCAGTTATTGACTGTTCCTGATTTTATGCAATTTTTGATTGACAATAATTTCCTTGGCAATAAATCCGGGCAAGGTTTTTATAAAAAAACCAAGGAAAGAGATGAAAAAGGCCGTTCTGTAATTCTTGCTCTTGATCTTGAGAAAAAAGAATATGTCCCTCAGAAAAAGGTCGATTTTCCCAGTTTAAAACAAGCCAAGCAGATTGATGATCTATCCAGGCGTATTCGTTCTTTTTTTGAAGCAGAAGATAAAGGTGCTGAGCTGATCAGGAAATCCCTGGTGGGTCTATTTTCATACGCCTCTAACCGCATTCCCGAAATTGCAGATCAACTACATAGTATTGATGCGGCTCTTCGATCTGGCTTTGGTTGGGATGTTGGACCTTTTGAATATTGGGATGCAGTTGGAGTTGAAAAAGGTTTGGAATTGGCCAATGAACAAGGTGAACCAGTAGCTGATTGGGTAAAGGAAATGGTTGAGGCTGGTCATACCAGTTTTTACAAAGCAGAAGATGGTCAAAGAAAATACTACGATATTGATAGCAAATCCTATCAAACCATACCTGGATCTGAAGAATTTATTATCCTGGATAACCAAAGAGATAAGGCTCCTGTAATGAAAAATAGCGAGGTTATTCTTCATGATATTGGAGAGGGTGTTTTATGTCTTGAGTTTGTCAGCATGCACAATTCTATTGGTGAAGGAGTATTAAGAGGCATCAATGAAGCCATAAAAATTGCAGAAGAAGGAGATTGGAAAGGGCTGGTCATTGGAAATAATGCCACTAATTTTACCGTAGGGGCTAATTTAATGCTCATTGCTATGTTTGCTTATCAGCAGGAATTCGATGATCTGAATCTGGCTGTTAATCTATTCCAGCAAACAAGCATGCGATGCAGATACTCTAGCATTCCGGTGGTGGCGGCTACACAGGGATATACTTTTGGTGGCGGTTGTGAGTTCATTATGCATTGCGATGCGGCCATGTCAGCCGCTGAATCATACATTGGGCTGGTTGAAGTTGGAGTAGGATTAATTCCAGGTGGTGCCGGAACCAAAGAATTTGCTTTAAGGGCTTCTGATGCTTTCCACGAGGGCGATGTAATGATTCCAACCTTAATTGATAAATTCAGAACCATTGCATTAGCGTCTGTGGCTACGTCCGCTCATGAAGCTTTTAATCATGGTTACCTGCTTCCACACAAAGATCATGTGGTCGTCAATAAGGATCGCAACATAGCAGAAGCTAAAAAGAAAGTCCTTGAATTAGCGGATAATTACATTCAACCCATCCAGAGAACAGATGTTCATGTGCTCGGTAGAGGAGGGTTAGCTTCGCTTTATGCAGCAGCTAATGAACTCTTCCTCGGAAATTATGCCAGCGAACACGATATCAAAATCGCTCATAAGGTGGCCTGGGTATTATGTGGAGGAGACCTCACAGGACCTCAGAAAGTTTCGGAACAATACCTCCTGGACCTCGAAAGAGAGGCCTTCCTCAGTCTTTGCGGTGAAAAAAAGACTTTGGAGAGAATACAGCATATGCTTACTACGAATAAACCACTTCGTAATTAGTAGTAGGTAAAAAGTAGAAGGACTTTTAATAGGACTTTGGATAAAAAAGTAAGCCAACATTAGTCAATTTTTTAACCAATTAAACCTATTGAAATGCACAATTTTAGAAAATTAGAAATTTGGGAAATGGCTATTAATTTAGCTTCTGAAGTTTATAGAATCACAGAAAAGATTCATTATTCTGAAAAGTATAATATAATTAGTCAAATGTGTAGAGCGGTAGTTTCAATACCGTCAAATATTGCAGAAGGAGCAGGAAGAAATACCAAAGGAGAGTTTCGACAATTCCTTGGAATTGCTTTAGGTTCTTGTTATGAATTAGAAACGCAAATTATTTTGAGTAAAAAATTAAAATTTGTTAGCTCTAAAGATGCAGAAAATCTAACAGAGCAAATTACAAATTTGCAAAAGAAGATTTATAAATTCAGAAACACCTTAAGGTAAAATGATAATAGAAAAGTCATTCTACTTTCTACTTTTTACCTTATACTAAAAATAAAAAAATGGATGCATACATCGTAAAAGCATATCGCTCAGCAGTAGGAAAAGCCAAAAGAGGGGGCTTTCGCAATTATCGGTCCGATGATTTAGCGGTGGACGTTATCAAATATATGTTTGAAAATACCCCCGAGGTGGATCCACAATTGGTGGATGATGTTATTGTAGGCTGTGCAAATCCGGAAGGAGAGCAGGGCTTACAGATAGGCCGACAGATTTCTCTGAGAGCCTTGGGAAAATCTGTTCCGGGAATGACCGTCAACAGATACTGCGCTTCTGGTTTGGAAACCATTTCTATTGCAGTAGCAAAAATTAAGGCAGGAATGGGACATTTATATGTAGCAGGAGGTACCGAGAATATGAGTATGATTCCCATGACCGGTTACAAATTGGCACCAAGCTATAAGGTAGCTAGTAGTACCCCTGATTACCTGGTAAGTATGGGTATCACCGCAGAAGCAGTAGCTAAAAAATACAATATCAGCAGAGAAGCCGCTGATGAATTTGCTTATAATTCCCACATGAAAGCCGCCAAGGCCATTGATTCAGGCTGGTTTAAGGACGAAATCGTCCCGGTAGAGGTAGAAGAAGTTTTTGTAAAAAATGATAAAAGGGTAGCTACTTCGCATACGGTGGATATAGATGAAGGAGTGAGAAGAGATACTAAAAAAGAGGTTTTGGCCAAATTACGGCCTGTATTTGCCAGAGGTGGTGTGGTTACTGCCGGTAATTCTTCTCAAACATCAGATGGGGCTGCTTTTACCCTCGTAATGAGTGAAGAGATGGTCAAGCAGTTAAATCTTCAACCTATAGCAAGGATGGTTTCTTGTTCAGTAGGAGGTGTCGATCCCCTTTACATGGGCATTGGTCCCTGCGCCGCTATCCCAAAAGCATTGAAACAAGGTGGCTTAAAATTAGAAGATGTTCAATTGATTGAATTAAATGAAGCTTTTGCTGCCCAATCATTGGCGGTTATTCAGGAAGCTGGACTTAATCCAGATATCGTAAATGTCAATGGTGGAGCGATCGCTTTGGGACACCCACTAGGATGTACCGGCGCTAAATTATCTACTCAGCTATTTAATGAAATGCGCCGCAGGGATTTGAAATATGGAATGGTAACCGCTTGTGTAGGAGGCGGACAAGGGATTGCAGGGATTTATGAAAGATTGAATTAGAGTAATAATCAAAATAGTGCTCCATTCCATCATTATACATCTATTATCGAAGCTTAAGCACAACTAATTTAAGGGTCAAATCAAAAAATTATGGAAAGATTTAGACCCGAAATTCATTTTAGTCCGGCTGAGAATTGGATGAATGATCCTAATGGATTGGTTTATTATTCTGGAGAATACCATCTGTTTTACCAATTCCATCCATTTAGTACAGTCTGGGGGCCCATGCATTGGGGGCATGCCATTTCAAAAGATTTGATACACTGGGAACATCAACCCATAGCCTTATACCCTGATGAATTGGGATACATTTTCTCAGGTTGTATTGTCGTTGACTGGAATAATTCATCAGGTTTGGGAAAAGCCGAATTACCTCCACTAGTAGCCATATTTACACAACATTCCAGTGAAGGAGAAAAAAATGGCCGCAATGACTTTCAATACCAGAGCCTGGCTTACTCCCTGGACAAGGGCCGAACATGGGCTACCTATAGGGAAAATCCTATTATACCCAATCCTGGCATAAAGGATTTTAGGGACCCTAAAATTGTATGGCACCAAGAAAGCCATTCTTGGATAATGGTTTTAGCAGCGAATGATAAAATTTTGTTTTATCGGTCCAAAAATCTCATCAATTGGGAGTTGATTAGTGAGCTCAAAATTCCAATTTACATCGGGCTTCCTTTTGAGTGCCCCGACCTTTTTCCCTTAAAAGTTTTAGAAAGTGAGGAAACAAAGTGGGTATTAATTATCAGTGTGCAATCTGATGCTCCCAATAAAGGAAGCGGAATCATTTATTATATCGGTGATTTTAATGGTACCGAATTTTCAATTGATGAATTTGATTTGCAAAATCCGACCTGGTTAGATTATGGCGCTGATAATTATGCCTTTGTAAGCTGGTCGGATACTCCTCAAATTGATCAGGAAAGAATAGGCATTGGTTGGATGAATAACTGGTTATACGCAGACAAGGTTCCTAGTTCCGAATGGAGAGGGGCTATGACCCTACCTAGAAAACTAAGCTTAGTCAAAACAAAAATTGGCTATCGATTAAAACAATCCATTGTTTCTCAACTAGAAGGTTATACCTCTAATCATCATAAGTACACAGCTATTGGAAATTATGAAATAGATAGTCAATTGGTAATCGGTCAACTGGCCGCTCCATTTCACTTATCGATAATATGCGACTCTTTTGAAGGAAAACAGTTGATTTTACGAAACGAATACCGGGAGCAAATAGTGTTTTATGAAAAAAATGAGCAATTGACCATAGATCGATCACAATCAGGAGTAACAAATTTTCATAAAGATTTTGGAATCTTCCATTCTGTAAATTTAGAAAGCCAATTTGACAAGAGTAGAACCAGGTGGGATATTTATGTTGATCACTCCTCAGTTGAATGTTTATTAAATGAAGGTGAGTTGGTCATTACAGAACAGGTTTTTCCGCAAATTATTTATGATCAATTCATTCTACAGGGCGGCCAAAAGGAGGAGCTTATCGAGATTACTTTATCAGAAATAAGTATAAAAAATACAGCGCCTGAGATCATTAAAAAAAGAGGAATTAAGGGGCAAGCCCCTTAATTCCTTCAAGATTTTTTAGTAATTATGAACAACCAAAATTGTAATCATTAGTATTTTCTGATTTAATACCCAGGATTTTGTTCCAGATTAGGGTTGGCATCTATTTGTTGCTGGGGAATTGGGAACAATGTTCTAAATGGTTCACTTTGATTTTTATATTCCCAGGAATCATTAAACTTTCCGAATCGGATTAAGTCATTTCTTCTCCAAAGTTCCCAGGCAAATTCTCGCCCTCTTTCGGCCAGTAATTCATCAAGATCCACATTTGTGAGAGGTTGAGGAGTCGTAAAGGCCCGTTCTCTAACATTATTGATTAGCTCATCACCCGCACCAGGTCCATTTTTACGGATAAGAGCTTCGGCTTTCATCAGTAAGACATCCGCAAAACGGAAAACTGCAAAATCATTATTTAAAAAGCAACAGGCAGATAGGTTTCCTCCAGGAACATATTTCAAAACACGTACTCCATCAGACTGGGTAGCATTATCAATATCTCCAACATAATCAATAGTGAAATTTAAGGTATCACCAAATCGATCAAATAATTGCTCTCCATTGCTTCCCAATTGATTTCCTTCCAGGAAAATATAGGAACGCAAATCGCCAGGAGAAAAGCTTCTATAAAAGGAACCGATGGTGCTAAATCCATTCCAAGGGGCATTAGGCATTCCATACCTTTGCTGCAATCCTTGATTTAGGGTGAAATTATGAATGATGTAAGACGATCCCCAGTTTCCAGTTTGACTATCCGACCTCCAAACAAAAATATTTTCAAGATTATTGTCATTATTCCAGGCAAAAACGGAGGAAAAATCATCTGATAATTGGTAAGAACTATTGATAAGCTTATCACAATTTTCAATGGCCTTATCCAGTTCGGGATTACCAGTAAAGACCTCTGCATTGATGTAGGTTTTTGCCAAAAGGAAATAAGCTGCATATCTATCAACTCTTCCATAATCATTTGTCTCTGGTAATTCTAAAGTAAGGGTTTCCAACTCACTGATCACAAAATTATAAACATCTGTTCGGTCGGTATTTTTATTACTTGGAGGATCAGAGGGGTCAATAGGTTCTGTTACAATTGGAACGTCACCAAACATATCTAGCATGTTATAATAATAGAAGGCTCTTAAGAATCTCGCTTCAGCATTCATTATTTTCACTTCCGAATCATCAGCAAAATCAGATTCCGCTATCACTCCCATAAAAATATTGGCTTGCGCGATTCCTCTGGAAAGGGCTTCATAAGCGCCATTTATTTCACCATTGCTCACTTGCCAGGTGTGTTTGTGCAGATTTTGTAATGGAGGAGCTTTCCAATCGGCACCTCTGGCAGGGACAATCGCTTCATCAGATGAAGTCTCATTGACTTTGAAGAGTTGATCCCCATAAACGCCAAGAGTAGAATATACCCCAGAAAGTCCGTTCAAAAATTCATTTTTATTTTTAAAGGCATTACTGCTGGTTAGCTGACTGTCTGGTAAAACCTCTAAATCAGTGCAAGCGAAAACGGAAAATAAAAGAAAGCTTACTATAAAACTATAATTGATTATATTTTTCATTTTTATATTAATTTAGAAACTAACATTTAATCCAAATAAAACTGACCTAATCTGAGGATAAGCGGTGTAATCCACTCCATATGAAAGTGCTGTTGAGGTGCCAGCATTAATGTTTACCTCAGGATCATATCCAAGATAATCCGTAATAATGATTAGGTTTTGTGCAGTTACATAAAGCCTGGCATTTTTCAGGAAGCCTAATTTTTCAGTATTGAAAGTATAGCCTAGAGTAATATTATCCAGTTTTATAAAGGAAGCATCTTCTATCCATCTGGATGAAGTATATAAATAGGCATCGTTTTGTCTTCCCTGAGCTCCTTCTAGATTGGTATTTTGACCTGGTAGACGGCTGGGTTGAGTAATTTCTGCTCGGGTATTGTTAAATACGCTTAAGCCATTTTGTCCTCGGATTAATATTCCAAAATCAAAACCTTTATGGGCAAGCCGGGAATTTAATCCCCAAACTACATCTGGCAAGGCTTTTCCTAATATCACACGGTCATTATCATCGATAATATCATCATTATTGATGTCTCTAAATACTTCAGCACCGTTGCCATCTATATTTTCAAATTCAAATCCATAAAAAGAACCGATGGATTCACCTACCCTGATGATTTGAGATTGCCCAGCTGCACCGGCTCCGGAAATAACTCCTGTAGTAATATCATTTCCGTTGAAAAGTTCTTTTATTTCATTTTGGTTATAAGCCAAATTAAAATTAAGATCCCAGTTCCATTCTTTAGATCGAAGAGCAGAATAATTTAAATTCAATTCTACACCTGTATTGGTCATTTCTCCAATATTATCAAGATAAACTCCTGATACGGAAGGTTGTGGAGCTGGTACTTCTAAAAGTAAGTTATCCGTTACTTTATTATAAAAATCTATTGAGCCGGTTATCTTGTCTTTGATAATACCGAAATCAAGACCGATATTAAATTGTGAGGTTTCTTCCCACTGCAAATTAGGATTCGGGATAGAAGTATAGGAATAAGGTAATACATATTGATTGCCAAATACTGCTCCTCCTACCTGATTCACATTTACGGTACTTAAATATCTGAAATTGCCAATGTTTTGGTTTCCGGTAACTCCATATCCCAATCTCAATTTTAGATTGGTGAAAAAATCTTGGTTAGCCATAAAACCTTCATTTACAATTTTCCAGGCAAAGGCTGCTGAGGGAAATACCCCCCATCGATTTTCAGGGCCAAATTTTGAAGAACCATCCCCCCTTAGTGTCGCGGTAATAAGATATTTATAGCCCAGATTCAAATTTAACCTTCCAAAAAAGGATATCAAACGGTTTGATTCTTTAAGGGCAAAGGCATTTTGATTTTGGGCATTGATATTATTAAACCCAAGGTTGTCACTATCAAATCCAGTTGCAATCACATTCGTTACATCAGTATCGAATTCTTGCCAGGAATAACCTCCTAATACCGAAAGAGAGTTTTCCTTGAATTTAAGAGAGTAATTCAAATAAGTTTCCAATAATTGGTTTGAATACTGTGCCTCTTCTCGTATGGCTCGTCCACTTATAGGACCACCTATAGCAGAAGCCAAAGATTGAAAGATTCTTCGTTTTTGGTTATCAACATCATTTGCTAGATTAACCTTAATTGACAAGTCTTCAAGTACATTGTATTCTGCTGAAATACTTCCAATTAAGCGGTTACCTTCTGTCATATCATCCACCTGATTGGCTAAAGCTACTGGATTAAATACCTGTGATGCCCATTCATTAAAAGATCCATCCGCATTCAAGACTGGCTGAGTAGGATCAGCTTTTAATGCATTATTGATAATTCCTCCAGAAACTCCTCCCGTTTGCTGTTCAATAATATTATCCGTACTGTATCTGGTACTGCTGATATTATATTGTACTTTTAACCTATCCTCAAAAAAAGACTGGTTGACATTTAAACGGCCATTAATGGTTTCCAGATTGGTACCAATGACGACGCCTTCCTGATTTAAATAGCCAATCGATCCTCTATATTGGGTATTATTTCCTCCACCAGTAAAAGATAAACTATGGTTAGTGGTTATTGCTGATCTAAAAATTTCGTCTTGCCAATCCGTCGAGGCATTCCCATTTCCACTATTTACAAAACTTCTGTAATCATCTGCTGAAAGCAAATCAATTTTATTAGAAACGCTTCCCAATGACAAGTAACTATCATAGGAAACGCTGGAAAAACCTGCTACCCCACTTTTCGTTTTTATGATGATTACTCCATTTGCTCCCCTGGACCCATATATAGCAGTAGCGGAAGCATCCTTCAACACAGTGATACTCTCAATATCGTTGGGAGCAATCATCGACAAAGGATTAAGTTTAGAACTGTTGACCGCTGCATCATTACCTACTGCAATTTCTGAACGATTATTATCAATAGGTACTCCATCTATTACATACAAAGGCTCTGAAGAGGCCGAAATAGAGTTCACCCCTCTAATCCTTACATTTTGTTCTGCCCCAGGTTGTCCACTATTGGGACTAATTTGAACTCCCGCAACTCTACCATTCAATAACATTTCCGGGGAGGTCGTAGCTCCTTTATTTATTTTAGAGGCCTCTATCGATTCCAAAGCACCAGTAGCATCACTCTTTTTTTCTGTTCCATAACCTATAACCACAATCTCTTCAAGCTGCTGAGTATCTTCCAACAAAGAAATATCAATTACATCCTGGGCACCAACGGTTATCTCTTGAGTAGCGTAGCCTAAATAAGAAACAACCAATACATCTCCTTCATTAACTTTTAGCGAATAATTACCATCAAAATCTGTAACGGTTCCTGTGGAGGTTCCTTTTATTAAAATGTTTACACCTGGTAAGCTCTCTGTAGCATCAGAGACATTTCCTGAAATTGTTTTTTCCTGTCCATATAAGCTTGTACCAAATAGCAAAAGAACGGGAAACATGAGTAAAACTAATCTCTTCATGATTTTGGTTTATAATTAAGTGTTAAAGCTTTGTCATGGGGATAAAATTCCCCTTCTACAAAACTCTACTTAAATTATAGGATTGGATTATCCAATAATGATTATTATTTACACTATTTTTGCAGCTTCACCTTATTTTGGCTTCATTATTGCAAGAATACACTCAATTCATCATTATTTATGATAATTGCCATTTAAATGCATTTTCAAATTGCAGGGTAAGCATGGATATAAACATGAAAGGAAACTAAGTAAATCAATTCTAAGTTTTTAACCAACTGAAGAAAAATGCTTTCTAAAACTTGATGGGGTCTCCCCTTTCCTTTTAATAAAACTTCTATTAAAATGAGTAATGCTATTGAATCCGGATTGGTAGGCAGCTTCGCTAATCGATAGACCTTCAGAGAGCATCAACTGGCAAGATTTACTTATTCTTAAATCATTAATATAGGTCATGGCGGTTTTGCCGGTCATTCTTTTGAAAAACCTGCAGAAGGCGGCTTCATTCATAAAAGACAAACTTGCTAATTTGGAAATATCGATGTGTGAGGAAAAATTTTCGTGGATATACGTGCATACTCTTCGGATACGTTCCTCAGAATTATTTCCAATTCTGGGAGAATATAGTTTTGAGGCTAAGTGCTCAAAGGGCATATTAGACAAGTCATTTAATATTTCGAGTAACAAATGATACCTGTTAAAGCCTTTGCAATCGATAAGCTCTTGCATTTTCAGGCCTACTTTTTCCACTTCCTCTCCAGCAAAACTCAAACCTCGATTAGAATTATTTATTAATAGTCCGATATTACTAAGTTCATGAATTTCTTCAACCCGTGGCTTTAGCAGCTCCAAAGGAAATTGGATCACGATTACCTCCATTAACTGATTGGATTGATTAAAAAGTTCATCTGAGATCAAGGTATGAGGAAGGTCTGAACCCAAAAATAATAGATCGCCCTTTTCAAAGTTTTGAACATTATCCCCTACCAAGCGGGTTCCATACCCATTTAATACATAAGATATTTCACATTCTGGATGATAATGCCAATGAAATCCAAATTTTGGTGAGCTCACCTGGAAACATAAAAAGGATTCTTGAACTACATTAAAGCCTAAGTGCTGAAAAGAAGGTTTCATAGAACTAAATTAGCCAATCAAACATTATTTATTCTATTTTATGCAAAAATAGTGTAATAAATAATCATTATTCTACAAATCATCTTACAAATTATTCTTCACCTTTATGAAGCCTAATAATTCAAGGTATGAAACATTTAATTATCTGTATTCCATTAATAATCGTACTCGCCCTTTCCAGTTGCATGCAAGGGGAAAAACCGATGCGAATATCCTCATGGGTGAGTAGTCCGGCTGAAACTAAAATGTTCAGAAATACCTTAGACTCATTTACTATAGCACATCCAGAAATAGTTTTCGACTTTGAACCCATTCCGGGGAATTATTCAGAAAAGCTTCAATTAATGTTGGGTACCAATACAGGTCCGGATTTATTTTTTCTAAAAGGCTATCTGGCACCCTCCTATATTAGTTTTGATATCCTGGAGCCCATTAATTATTACATCGAGGCTGATTCAAGTATAAATCTAGATGATTTTTTCCCTCCTTTATTGGATGCATTCAATAAAGACGGTATTCAGTACGGCTTGCCTAAGGATTTTGCTCCCTATGTATTGTTTTACAACAAAGCCATGTTCAAGGAGGCTCAATTGGATTCGATGCCTAAAAATTGGGAAGAACTAGAATACTTTGCCCAACAATTAACGAAAGACAAGGATAATGATGGCAAAACTGATCAGTTTGGATTAGTTATAGAACCTAGCACGGAAATGCTCATGCCATTTGTTTATCAAAATGAAGGTTCTTTCCAATCAGCTGATGGAAAATTAGGGATTACTGATCCTTCTTTTATTGAAGCACTTGAGTTTTACTATGGTTTATATCAAAAGGGTCTGGCTACCATTCCAACTGATGTAGGACAAGGGTGGAATGGGGATACTTTTGGTCGAGAGCAAGCTGCAATGTGTTTTTCAGGTGGCTGGCTGATCCCATTTCTCAAGCTTAGTTATCCTGATGTCGATTGGGGGGTTGCGCCTTTACCAATGGGAAAAACCAAAGCTACTGTAGCATTTACGACTGCTTTTGCCATGCCAAAATCCTCTAAATTCAAAAATGATGCCTGGCAGATGATGAATTACCTGACAGGACCGAAAGGGATGAAAATATGGACCCAACAGGGTCTGGCACTCCCAAGTCGTAAAAGTGTAGCCGAAAAGAATGGATTCTATGATGATCCTGTGTACAGCGTATTTATGGAAAGTGCAGAATATGCCAGTACCCTTCAGGTGGAAATAAGTGAACGTGGATTTGAAGAAATATCTGTTGCCTTACAAGCCATATTTTTTACAGGGAAAAAACCATTAGAAGCCATGGAAAATATTAAACCCAGAATTGAAAAATACAGCTTAAGATGAAGAAGGGATTATCAGATAGACAGAAACAAACCAGGTCTGGGTACCTCTTCCTGATCTTTCCAATTATAATATTTGGAATATTTACCATATTCCCCATGTTTTTTGCGCTCTTTATCAGTTTTTATGATTGGAATTTATTAATACCAGATAAGCCATTTGTTGGCCTGGCTAATTACATCGAATTATTCCAGGATGAAGTATTTTTAATCGCCACAAAGAACACGATAATATATGCTTTAGGTGTGGTTCCAGTCCAAACCATCCTTTCCCTATTTCTGGCCTTTTTGATGAATCAAAAGCTCCCCGGGAGAGGTTTTTTCAGGCTGGCTTTTTACCTTCCAGCAGTAACAGCCTCAGTAGTGACTTCTACTATTTTCATTTGGATTTATAGCAAACCTGGTCTTCTTAATTATTTACTTTCTCTGGCAGGAATTAACGGAACCGATTGGTTGACAAACCCTAATACTGCTCTGTTATCCATAATGGCTCTGAATGTATGGTCTACCTCCGGTTATTTCATGATCACCTTTTTAGCTGGTTTACAAAACATCCCAGCATCTGTTTATGAAGCCGCAAAAATAGACGGTGCGAGTGCCTGGACACAATTTTGGAAAATCACTTTTCCACTGGTACGTCCCGTGACCTATTTCGTGGTCGTACTCAGTTTGATAGGATGCTTCCAGGTATTTGATCAGGTCTTCATTATGTCACAAGGAGGTCCTGTAAATAGCACTACCACCATGAGTTTCTTTGTGTATATCAATTCATTTAAATATTTCAGATTAGGATATGGTGCCGCTAGTGCTATCATCCTGGCTATGATCATTTATTTCGTAACCGTAGTTCAAAAGAGATACTTTCCTCCTGAACCGTATTAAAGGATAACAAGTGAAAAAGATTCGATTAAGTAAAATATTCTTTTGGCTTTTACTTGTAGGGATGACCTTCATCTACATGGGTCCTTTCCTGTTTTCCTTGTCCATTAGTTTGAATGCGGAACAGGATGTTTTTCAATGGCCCATCAAGTTAATACCCCAAAAATGGACTTTTAAAAATTACATTCAAATTTGGGAAGATTTACCCTTTGGGCGCTGGCTTACCAACAGTTTGATCATTAGCATTATTCAAACAATTTCTAATGTATTTTTTTCCTCCCTTGCTGGTTTTGCTTTTGCTCGCCTGCGTTTTCCGGGAAGGAATTTTTTCTTCTCTCTATTTATGGCCAGTTTAATGATTCCTGGTATAATTTTACTAATACCCAAGTTTATCGTTCTTAATGAATTCCATTTAATCAATACCTATAGCGGAATTATCCTCCCCGGTTTAGTATCTGTGGTCAATATCTTTTTGATGAAGCAATTTTTTGAGACCATTCCAAAAGCTTTAGAAGAAGCCGCCTTAATTGATGGCTGCAGCTATTTCAAAATTTACTGGAAAATATTCCTCCCTATATCTAAACCTGCTCTGGCAGCAGTAGCAATTTATACTTTTCAGGGTTCTTGGAACGAGTTTATGTGGACCGTTATAGTGACCACCACTTCCGATATGTTTACCCTACCTGTAGGAATGAATTTCTTAAAAAATGAATTCCTGGTAAACTGGCCATTATTGATGGCAGGCACCATTCTAATTTCTCTTCCAACCCTAGTGATATTTATTGTTTTCCAAAGATATTTTGTTCAGGGTGTGGGAACTTCAGGATTAAAAGAATAAGTCATGGCAAGAGTTGAATTAAAAAATATAAATAAGATTTATGACAAAAAGGTCACTGCTATTTCCGATGCGAATATTGTAATCGAAGATCAGGAGTTTGCCATCTTAGTGGGGCCTTCAGGCTGTGGCAAGTCTACTCTTCTAAGAATGATTGCTGGGCTAGAAAGCATTACGAGTGGGGATTTACTAATCGACGGTGTGCGGGTTAATGACCTGGCCCCAAAAGACCGGGATATTGCCATGGTATTTCAAAACTATGCACTTTATCCTCACATGACTGTATTTGACAATATGGCTTTTGGTTTGAAACTAAGAAAAACCCCAAAAAAGGAAATTAAAGAGCGGGTACATCATGCTGCTGAGATTTTGGGACTCACTGATTTACTCAAAAGGCGTCCCAAGGCTATGTCCGGAGGGCAGCGGCAAAGAGTAGCGATTGGCAGAGCAATAGTCCGCCAACCAAAAGTATTTCTTTTTGATGAACCCCTTTCCAACTTGGATGCAAAGTTGAGAGTCCAAATGAGAACCGAAATAAAAAGACTCCATAAGCAATTGGAAACCACGATCATTTATGTTACTCATGATCAGACGGAGGCCATGACGATGGGTAATAAAATTATTGTCCTAGATAAGGGGCTAATCCAACAAATAGATTCGCCAATGAGGTTATATAACTTCCCGGCCAATCAATTTGTAGCAGGCTTTATCGGTAGTCCCAATATGAATTTTATTGAAGGAAAAATTGAAAAGGGCAATCGAATTCTTTTCAAAAGCCCAGATATCACCTTTTCCATCCCAGAAAATCTAGAAACTTTAGCTTCTAATTTTCTAAATCAGGAAATCATACTAGGCTTCAGACCAGAATCTATTTATGATCAAAATAATGAAAATGTAGCCTGGTTAACGGAAAAAGTAAAAATTGAGATAGATGTTATTGAACCTATTGGCGCTGAAACCTTCATTTATTTTCAGGCAAATGGTAATGACATTTGCATGCGAACCACTTCTAATAAAGAATATTACACCGGTCAATCCATTCATATAGGCTTTGATACAACCAGGCTCTATTTTTTTGATAAAAAGACTGGCTCAATATTAAGATAACCAATAGAAAAACCAACTGATGAAACAAATGAATTACAATAAAGGCACAGGGAAATGCCTAAACTGGATCATTTCTGAGGAACATTTCTTGCCGAAATTTCAAGGCAAATGTGAGACCATTTTTTGCTTAGGAAATGGTTATATGGGATTGCGAAGTGCAACGGAGGAATCTTATGTAGGTCAGGTTCGAAATTGCTTTATTGCCGGCACCTTTAATAAAAGTGCTGATAACGAGGTGACAGAATTGCCTAATGCAGCTGATATGATCGGCCTGGATATCATTATTGATGGAGACCGCTTTAGTCTAGAAAGAGGAACCTTTAGTAATTATGACCGCTCTTTAAATTTAAAAACAGGCGAACTCATTCGGACTTTTAATTGGAAGAACTCTGATGGAAAGGAGTTTCAATTTACCTTCAAGAGGTTTGTTTCTTTGGCGGAAAGACACACTCTTGTCTGTCATTTCCAAATTAAACCGATTAACTGCCAGGCAGATATTATTGTCAAATCCGGGATTAATGGCCAGGTAAGCAATAGCGGGGCACAACATTTTGAAGAGGGAGAAAAAAGAGTTTTTGATAAGGAGTATATTCAAATGACTCAACTAACCAATCAAAGCCGAATTTCTTTTATTCATACCTCTCATCATAAAATTTCAAATAATTATTCTGAACTAAACCCTCGTTTTGAATTAGACCGGAGAAAAATTCTCACCGTATTCGAGGCAAAATTAGATGATGGGCAAGCTTTCGAACTTACTAAAGTTTCTAATCTTTTCACCAGTCAGGATAATGATATCTCCTCGGTGAATGCCAATGATATTCAGAAATTTGCATTAGAACAATTAAAGATTCAATCAAAAAAAGGCTACAACCAGTTGTTGGAAGAAAACATCCTTGCCTGGGAAGAGCGTTGGAATTTTATGGATATCAAGATCGAAAGTGATAATGATTTCAATCAATTGGCTATTCGATTTGCTCAATATCATCTATTCATCATGACACCAAAGCATGATAATAGATTTGGTATTGGGGCAAAAGGTTTAAGCGGTGAAGGATATAAAGGGCATTCTTTTTGGGATACAGAAATATTTATCCTTCCATTCTTTACCTATACTTTTCCTGAAATCGCTAAGAGCTTATTGATTTATCGCCACTATATTTTAAAAAGTGCAAGGATGAAAGCCAAAGAGAATGGATATGCTGGAGCGATGTATCCATGGGAATCAGCCCTTTCAGAAGATGGAGAAGTTACCCCAGTATGGGGAGCAATAGATATCATTACAGGTAAGGCTACAAAAATCTGGAGCGGATTTATAGAACAGCACATTACTGCAGACGTAGCCTTTGCTGTTTGGCAATATTATATGATTACTGATGATCATAGTTTTATGGAAGATTATGGATATGAAATAATTTTGGATACCGGAATTTTTTGGGCTAGTCGCTTAGACTGGGATAAGAATAGCAATAGTTACCACATCAAGGATATAATCGGCCCTGATGAATATAAAGAACATATCAATAATGATGCTTTCACCAACTATATGGCCAAATGGTGTATGGAAAATTGCTTATACTATGCCGAATATTTAAAAAAGGAGCAGCCTGAAATATACCAAAGGATAAATGAGAAAATTGAAATAGAAAATTATCTTGCTACCATCAAAGAAAAAAGTGGAAAATTGTTTCTCCCTGCTCCTCGTGATGAAGATTTGGTTATACCTCAAGATGATACCTATCTTAATAAACCTACAATCAATTTAAGTCAATATAAAAGTCAAAAGCATGTAGGTTCCATATTTCGGGATTTCAATTTGGATCAGATTAATGGAATGCAAGTGTCAAAACAGGCTTCCGTGGTTATGCTCATGTATTTATTAGAACATAAATTTAGCCATGACATTAAAGAGGCTAATTTCAAGTATTATGAGCCCAAAACGCTGCATGATTCCAGCCTAAGTCTTTCTACTCATGCCATTATTGCCGCAGACATCAATCATTTGGATCTTTCTTATTCCTTATTTCAGCGAGCTGCAAATATTGATCTGGGTCCCAATATGAGTACCTCTGACCATGGCATCCACGCCGCCTCCTTAGGTGGTATTTGGCAAATCATCGTTAATGGATATGCAGGTATAAGAATGGTTGGAGGGAAACTTAGAATTAGTCCTAATATGCCTCCCGAAATCAAAACCCTTTCCTTTTCCATCAATTGGAAATCCAGTGTTTTAAAAATTGAATTAGATCACCAGAAAATCATCCTCTCAAACCTAGGAGAAGATAATGTTCAATTGGATTTGATGGGCACGGATGTGTCCCTACAAAAAGAGATTGTTCATGAATATCATTATGCGCTTAGCAAAACGACAATAGTAGAACAAAACAGTTAATACCTTAAACAATGATAAAGGCTTTTATTTTCGATTTAGATGGTGTGATTACAGATACTGCTGAATACCATTACTTAGCTTGGAAAAACCTTGCCGAAAGCATGGGTTGGAATTTTGACAGAGAAATAAATGAACAATTAAGGGGGATTTCCAGGCTTGATTCCATTCAGTTAATCCTGGATCATAATAATATTTCAGCTGAGGATAAGCAAATCCAAGATTGGGCTAAACAAAAAAACAGCTACTATGTAGATAGCCTTGATGCTATGTCTCCAGCTGATTATTTACCAGGTGCACATGAATTGTTAATTGATCTAAAGGAAGCGGGATTCATAATTTCTTTGGGTAGTGCCAGTAAGAATGCCAGACTGGTATTAGAGAAATTAAATGCTATGGAATATTTCGATCTTATTGGAGATGGACATAGTGTCAATAAAAGCAAGCCAGCACCGGACATTTTTTTATATTCTTCCTCCCAATTGGGCTTAACCCCATCAGAATGTATCGTTTATGAAGATGCCCAAAGTGGTGTACAAGCCGCTAAGACTGGCGGCTTTTACTGTGTGGGTATTGGCCCAGAAGAAAGAGTTGGTGAAGCGGACATCTTTTACAAAGAAATGCAATTCGCTACCTTAGAAAATGTCAGAAACTCATTAAATCATTTATTCTAATGAATTCTGTTGCAAAGCAGTTTTTTATCTAAAATTAATTTTCTTTTACGGAACTAATCTGCAAAAACTTAAGTTTTACGGTTTATGAAAGCAAATATTCAAATACAACATCAACCACAAGAACACATAGAGTCATCTATGAGGTGTTGATGTATTTGAATCATTAATATATTCTTTTCAGAGAAGCCTTATAGATTGAGTTCTATAAGGCTTCTTTGTTTTTTGCCTAAAAATAATTGAATGTATGGTAAATATAGCTTAACCGGTAAAGCACCAGTTTGTGACACTGGAAGATGTCGGTTCGAATCCGTCTATTTACCCCAATGGCCCCGAGGACGAAGTGGCTAGAGTCACCGGTCTTTCAAATCGGAGGAAGCGGGATCGATACCCGTCGGGGTCACCTTCATAGCCCATTAGCATAACAGGTTAGTGCATCGGTCTTTGACACCGAGGGATCCCGTTCGAGTCGGGAGTGGGCTTCTCTTTTTACTCATTCTTCAATGCCTCCACCGGATTGGACAAGGCAGCCTTTAATGATTGTGAACTCACGGTGACAAAGGCAATAATCAGGGCCAATATTCCAGCTAAACCAAACATCCACCATTCCATATTAATGCGATAGGCAAAATCATTAAGCCATTGATCCATCACATACCAGGCAATAGGGATGGCCATTAAATAGCCTAATAAAGCCATTTTCAAAAAATCGGCAGACAGCATTCCAACAATTCCTTGAACTGAAGCTCCCAAAACCTTACGAATGCCAATCTCTTTAGTTTTCTGCTTGGCAACAAAAGCAGCCAAACCAAATAAACCTAAGGAAGCAATGAGTATGGAAAGGATGGTAAAGAATCCAAATAACTCTCCTATTTTTAAATCTTCCTGATACAATTGATTATATTTTTCATCCAAAAAGGAGTATTCAAATGGATAGGGAGAGAGCCCCTTAATACCCTTTTCAATCATAGAAATGGTCTGCTTCAAATTATCAGGGCGAACCTTGACTGCCATATATTCAAAATAATGATTTCTCATCATGAGCATTAAGGGAGCTATTTCTGTGTGCATAGAATGCATATGAAAATCTTTAACTACCCCTATTATGGTCCGCTCGCTGATTTCTCTGAGAGGTTTACCGACCGCTTCTTCAGGAGTCCATCCAAAAGCTTTGGCCGCCGATTCATTGATAATTCTCGCATTTTGGATATCTGTCTTGAATTCTGTAGAAAAATCACGGCCGGCAATTAATTCAATTTCAAATACATCCAGATAGTCCTCGTCTACCCTGGCCCGATAGATATTTAAATCTTCTTTTAGGGTCTCATTATTCTGTCTTAAGGTAGTTCCGGAAGTTACATTGATTGGCAACTCTGAAGTAGCCGTAACCGAAAGGATATTAGGGTTCCTTTCCCATTCATTTTTAAGCTCGGAATATTTCTCTCTAATTTTAAAATCTTGTACTGGAATGGTTATAATTTGTTCCTTATTAAATCCCAGCTCTTTTTTCTGGATAAATTGAAATTGCAAGTAAATAACCAGGCTGCTAATAATTAAAATAATGGCAGTCGCATATTGTCCAATCAACAAAAAACGCTGGATTTTCAAGTCCGAAAAACGCCCTTCTGTTCTACCTTTTAAAACCTGGATAGGGCGAAGTGAAGACATCAAAAATGCGGGATAACTTCCTGATAAAATACCTACCACAATGACTAGTAATAATAATCCAGGGATCAAGAGTACATTATTAAATAAATCGATATTTATAGGTTTACTTAAGAGATACTCAAAAACTGGGCTTAGGAAGTAGATGATCCCAAATGCTAATAACAGTCCTAAAAAAGCAATTAAAACAGATTCTCCTAAAAATTGCCCAATAAGTTGTTTTCGCATCGCCCCAATTACCTTTCTTAAACCTACTTCACCTGCTCTTTTAATAGATCTTGCAATAGCCAGATTCATATAATTCACACAGGCCAACAAAAGAATTAGGATAGCTATCAAAAATAAAAGGGCAGTATATCTGGCATTACCTTTTGAACCGATATCAAAATTAATTTTATTCTCAAAATGCAATTCACTCAGTGGTTGTACCAGATAACTTATCTTAAAGGGAAAATCTTCATTCTTTTTCATGTATTTATCTAAAAAAGCAGGAAATTTTCCTTGTAGATTTTGGGAATTGGCTTGAGGTGCCAGGGTAAAAAAAGTATAATAATCATTATTATTCCATTGGTCTTCTTTTAGCTCTCTGACGTATTGCGAACTGGATAGCATGGGCGTCATAAAAGTAAACTGCAAGGAAGAATTGGCAGGCAAATCTTGCATTACCCCTGTTACCGTGAAGGCTTTTCGATTTTGGAAAAATAGGGTCTCCCCCATAGGATTCCGAGGGCCAAACATTTTTTTTGCTAGTGACTCTGTTAAAATTATACTTTCCGCATTTTCAAGAGCAGTCTTGGGATTCCCTAGAAGCAGAGGATGTTTAAAAACTTCAAAAAAGCGAGAGTCAACTCTTAGTCCATTTTCATAAAAATGATCCTCCTCAATGCTTAGCAAAGCCTGTTGATCTCGGATGGTAGTAGCACTAATCACTTCAGGAAAATCCTTTATAAGTGTAGGAGCCAAGCCAACTGTTGTATAGCCATAAAACTCTGTTCCTTTATATTCATTCCCTTGCATTCTTTGAAAAACTCGGTAGATTTGATCACTGTTTTCATAAAATTGATCATAGGATCGCTCATGATACACGTATAGAAAAATAAGGATAAAACAAGCTAATCCAATCGCTAAGCCCCCGATATTGATAAAAGAATATAACTTCTGTTTAAGAAGACTTCGCCAGGTAATTTTGAAATAGTGTTTTAACATGTCGGGATGAATAAAAAGATGAAGGAAATTAAGAGATTTAATAAAATCAGGCCTAAAATGAAGTAGCACTTGCCATATAAATACACGTCGAGCACGACGTGGAGACTCTTCTGCTTGTTTTTCAAATAATTCTATCAAATTCCCTTCTATCTCTTCCAGAAATTCTTCTTTACAAAACCAGCGAAGGAATTTCAGGGCATATTTAGGAGGATGATTTTCCATTAATTGAAATTGATTTTAGGAATTTTTTGATAAATGCTGGTTCGTATTTCATATTGCTTGTCCAGCATTTCTTTTCCCAGGGCCGTTATGACATAAAATTTTTTCCTTCGCCCTCCCCTACTTTGTGTTATTCCACCAAACCTTGGACTGACGAAACCCTTGTCCGTCATTCGTTTTAAGGCCACATGAATGGCGCTGATATTTAGTTTTTTATTCAGTTGTTCTTCCAGACTTTCTTTAATGGATACTCCGTATGCCTCATCATGTTGTGCCGCAACGGTGAGGAGAATTAACTCTTCAAATTCGCCTAATGAAGATGATTTCATTTTCTATTATTTACTTAACAAATGTAAATATAATCAATTATATTCACATTTGCTAAGTAAATCAATAAAAAAAGTACTTTCTGATTTTTTCGATAAAAAAACATGAGTCATCCCGAAAAATGAAGGGATGAAAAATAAAAGGCCTTTTGTTAACTTTCGAGGAATAACCACAAACTTCGAAAAAGACAAAAGGCCT
>JANQPA010000120.1 GCA_028285545.1 Saprospiraceae bacterium
CTTTCAATTAAATCTTCAATTCTTAAACAGAAAAAATCTTCAATACTTTTTTCAAACAGCTTATTTAATTCAGGGCTGGCATTGAAGTATTCTTTTCGAAATTCCTTCGTATTATATGTTTTTATTTTGGATTTCATAGCTTTTATTGTGGGCAGTTTTTCATTTTATTAATTCGTAGAAATCCTGTTTTGTCAAGAAGTTCCAAGCTTCTTCTTTGTCAATTATTTCGTCTCCGTAAGTATCCCAATACCCCAATACCCCATCAAAAAGGCCTAATCCAAAACTCATACGCATAACTCTGATAAGGCATCCAGTATTTCTCCAAAGGCAAAGCTCCCCAGCTATCATTACCCCCAACGCCCATTTGTCGCAGGTCTATGTTTAAAAAGGTGGCATTTCGTTCTCTAAGCTGGCCGCCGTGCTGTTGCTTTTTTTCCGGCCCCGAATCCAAATCATCGCGGTGAAAGTGTAAGGCACTGAAATTAAGAAATGTTGGGCCGCTGATGTGTAGGCCATGGCCATTTTTATCACTCAGTTTCAACCATCGTACCTCCGTTTTATTGCCAGTCTCCTGAGGGCGGATATAGTGGTGAAGCTGATCCTTAACCTCGCTTTTGTAAAGACCCACTTTTGCGGCCGTTTTGCGATCCTCATATGATTCTATAGGCCCTCGACCATACCACTCCAATTGATCGAAGGATTTAGGTAATTCCATTTCCATTCCAAATTTAAATAGCATAGGATATTCTCCTCTAATGGCCTCCATTCTGTTGCTGATCTTTATTTGGCCATCATGGCTAATGAAATGTTCAATGGTTTGTAGAGCTTCCCCATATAATAATTCCTGCTCTACCCTAATGATGACTCCATCTCTATCCTTCTTACAAGTTACCTTTGCTGAACCGTATTTGGGATATTTCCAGACCTCTAATTTTTCCTGGAGCCTGGCGCCATAATCATTATCGGTAGGAGCTCTCCAAAAATTGGCACTTGGCCCGGATCGGAAATGTTCCAAACCTTTATATCGGTATGAAATGATTTTACCCTCCGTTTTAGAAAAACGAAGCTCAAAATCCTGACCAGATACAATAATAAGATCCCCCTCTTCACGAACATTTAATGCTGAACTATTTTGAGAAGTAGAAAATACAGCTAGATTTTTTCCACCCACAAAAAGCTGATCATAAGCCACTTCGAAATCTTGAGGTCGAAAATCCCTTTCTTTTTTCAAATGGTAAGAGACATTCAAAAAGTATTCATGTCCTTCTTCCATTGAATGATCCAAACGAATTGGAACAGAACGCTCTGTTTGGGCCGGAATATCCAATTGTGCTATTTGTCCTCTTTTAATGACCTGACCATTATCAAGAAGTTCCCATTGAAGGTACAGATGGGATAGGTCTATAAAATCATGGCGGTTAAAAATTGAGAGCTGCTCTTTTTTCTCATCTTTCCAACGGGTATTGACATACTGATGTACCTTTTTTACCTCATAGGCGTGCGGATTCAGAGATCTGTCAGGCTGAATCACTCCATTGATTAAAAAATTATTATCGCTTGGCGTATTTGCTGGGCCATAATCCCCTCCGTATGCAAAAATACTACTACCATCAGGAAGGGTTTTTGCTAAACCTTGGTCTACCCAGTCCCAAATAAATCCTCCTTGCATGCGCGGATGGTCATAAAAAGCATCCCAGTATTCTTTAAAATTACCAATGCTATTACCCATGGCATGGGCATATTCACATAAAATGACGGGCTTGTCAGGTTGAGCTTCTGACATCACCTCCAGGGCATCTGTCCAGTGATACATTGGGCAGATAATATCTGAATTCCATTCGAATTTGGCATTTTTTCCCCAGCCAACAATAGCTCGTTCATATTGTACATAACGGGTGTCGTCTCTTTCTCTCATCCACTCATAAGCCGTATAAAAATTTATGCCATTACCAGCCTCATTGCCCATTGACCAAAGAATGATACTCGGATGGTTTTTATCTCTTTCCACCATCCTTTTGATTCGTTGTAAATGCGCTTCCTTGAAATCTCGATTATTACCAAGGGTAGTGGCCAGATTATAGTACATGCCATGCGACTCAATATTGGCTTCATCTACTACATAGATCCCGTATTCATCACAAAGGCGGTACCATCTGGGATCGTTAGGATAATGACTGGTGCGAACCGCATTTACATTTAGTTCTTTCATACGCTGGATATCCATCTTCATCATTTCCAGGGAAACAACGTGGCCAGTAGCTGGTTCATGTTCATGCCTGTTCACTCCTTTGATATAAATAGGCCTCCCATTCACTAATAATTGACCATTTTTTATTTCTACTACTCTAAATCCAATTTTGTCAGAAAGAACCTCTACAACCTTTCCTTCTGAATTTTTTAGGGAAAAAATAAGGGTATACAGATTCGGTGTTTCCGCAGTCCAGTTTAATACCGAATTAATGGTTTTGGAAAAATCTGTTGCCAACATCTGCCCCTTAAATTGAATATTTTTATTTTCGGAAAAAACAGCTTGGCCGGATGGATCAAGCAATTTAATTTCCAATTCATAGTTGACTTCCTGGTTAGGCTGATAATTATGAAAAACGATGTCTGTGAGCTCCAAATGCCCTTTGGAATAATTATCCGTTAGCCGTGCTTTGGCAAAAAAATCGAAAAGGTGAACCTTTGGTGTAGCATATAAATAAACATCTCTTTCAATGCCACTGATACGCCAAAAATCCTGACATTCTAAATAAGTGCCATCACTCCATCGATATACTTCCAGGGCGATAATGTTTTCTCCTTTTTTCACAAAATCAGTAATGTCAAATTCAGCTGGCAATTTACTTCCCTGACTATAGCCTACTTTTTGCCCATTGACCCAAATGAAAAATGCAGATTTAACCGCTCCCAGGTGAATAATGATTTGTCTGTCAAGCCAACTTTCCTCAATTGTAAAGCTTCTCCGGTAGGAGCCAACCGGATTATAATCAGTAGGAACATGTGGAGGTTTGGGTTCTTTTGTGAACTCATAAGGATGATTAACATAGATAGGGATTCCATATCCATTGATCTCCCAATTGGCAGGTACTGGAAAGTCAGTCCAATGAGTATCTTTAAAATCTTCTTTAAAAAAATCCGCTGGGCGTTCTTTTGGATTGCGGGTCCACTGAAACTTCCACATTCCATTTAAAGATTGATGCCATTGTGATGCCTGAAAATCTTCTGAGATGGCTCTTTGTTCATCCTCGTAAGGGAAAGTTGCCACGTGAGGCAACATTTTATTGATTTCTACAATTGCAGGATTTGTTATTTCTGAAGGGATGTTTTGACCAAATAGCATATAAGGAACAATAAAACCTAATAATAGAGAGAGTCTTTTCATATTTTACGTTTATGATATAGTCGTGGCTTGTTTTGAAGCTATAAATAAATATAAGTCACCCGAATCAGGTGTAAAATGTCTAATGATATTGTTTTTTTGGAAAAATAAAACATTTCTTTACTTGCTGCAAAGCTGTTTAACCCACTTGGTAAAAATGCTTCAGAGAGGCAGCATATTCTTAGGAAAGGAATTCATTGCAATACAAAGCTCCAGCGGAGCGTAATGTGATAAGCTCGTAGTCCTACATTACGCTCCGCTGGAGCTCTTTCTTCTATTTAACGTTATTTTCTTACAATATTTCGCTCTTCCCCTACGGGCCGCATGGCCAGAGCTTTTTCTTTTGATGTTCTTGGCTGACAATATTGAGACGGTCTCATCCGTACGGATTCGCCAGCCAATATTATTCCAAAATAATTCCTGCTCATTTACTGCTTCTTCTGAGGGCTTACTTTTAGCTTGCGTTTTCTAAACCTATTCTGAGATAATTTCATCAGTGCAGATTCTACAAAAGGCCAGGCGACACTTCCGGGAGCGATCACTTCAAAATGACCTGCATTATCAACTTCAATTGATTCTATCTTTAGGTCTAGCTGTGTGGCTTTTTCAAAATATGGATTAACATGTAGGAGAGGTACAATATTATCTCTTTTTCCCGTAACTAAAATTTGAGGGATTTCAGAAGGAATTAGATTAATAGGGGATCCGTGGTCATACCTTTGGGGCACTTCTTCTGGCAGGCCGCCCATTAGATCATCAACACTACTTCCACAACTGCGCCCGGTGCGATCTAGATAGGTTCGTAAATCAACAATACCTGCCAGGCTTACAACTCCAGAAATAGGAAGTGGATCAGGATCATAAATGTCTGAGTGTTTAGGTACCCGGTTTCTGTGAGCCAGCCAGAGTGCTAAATGACCTCCAGCTGAGTGGCCCGTTACCACTAATCTGCGCAGATCTAGGTTATAATCTTTGGCGATCAATTTCAAATGATTAAGTCCTTTAGCGACATCTAAAAATGTATTGGGCCAGGCACCTCCTTCATTGCCTACTCTGCGATATTCAAGATTCCAGGTAGCAAATCCTTTTGCTGTTAACTCGGTGGCCATAGCATCCATAAGATGAAGGTCAAATTGAGAAAGCCAGCATCCGCCATGAATGATAACGATTACAGGATGAGGTCCTTTAGTATCGGGAATACGAAGATCACCATATTGGTATTCGTTTTCGCCATAAGAAATGCTTGTTGTAGGTTTGGCAAATTTAATTTTTGCCACATCCTCTACAGTCATCAGCTTTTTTTCTTGTCCCATAAGTGATGAATTTACAAGCCCTAGTATAAACAAAAAGAAATACATTTTTTTCATTAAACCATTCCCAACTGTTCCATTCGGTAAAACTCTTTAAAAGAGATCATTTTTTGTAGACGCTCATCCCAAAGTTTATTAAATACACAATTCAAGCTTTCCTTGAAGGTAATGGTAGTTGTATATTTTTGGAAAATAGGATTTTCTCTGGCGCACTTCAATAAATTATAGTTGGGAATTCTGGGGGCCAGGTGGTGAATATGATGAACGCCTATGTTCCCGGTAAGCCAATTGAATAATTTTGGAAGTTTATAATAAGTGCTTCCTTTAACAGAGGCTACCAAAAAGTCCCAGTCTGGCTTCCACTTTTTGTAAGCTTCTTCGTGCTGATGTTGCACGTAAAAGAACCAAAAGGCAATGACTGCAAAAAGTAAAATGATGGTAGCATGAATCAAAAAGAATTTTTTCCATCCCACTAACCAGGCAAGGGTAAGATAAAAGGCCAGAATAAAAATATTGCTGGTAATCTGAGACCGACGAATATCGTTCCATCCTTTTAGTTTAAAGATTGGGTAGCGATTGGAAAAGGCCATATAGACTGCAGGTGCAATTAAAAAAAGAACAACCGGACTTCTCCACAAACGATATTTAAATCGTCCCCATCTGCTCAATTCTTTAAATTCCTGAACAGTTAGTAATTTAATATCTCCAATATCTCTATAGTCTAATTGTCCTGAATGTGCATGGTGAAAATTGTGAACCTTTGCCCAATATTTAAATGGTATTGAAGTAAAAAAGCTACAAACAACGCCTATGGCTTCATTCCATCTTTTTGAGTTTAGAAAGGCATGGTGTCCGCAATCGTGTTGAATAATAAAAATACGGACCATGAAAAAACTATTAATAACAGCAAGTCCAAGGGTAATCCAAATAGACCAGCGCAAACTAAAATACATTAATACCCATAAAGCTAAAAAGGGCAAAAAGGAATTTAGAATCTGTGTTACTGCTTTTTTCGGACTGGACTTCTGGTATTTTTTTACAATACTTCTCCAGTTTTTTAGTGCGGTTTTGATTTCTTTTTCAGTCACGGTAACTATTTTTAAGCTTACAAGAATGTTGAAATCGTTAAAGGTGCATTTTATTCTAGAAAATCACAATTGTGCAAAGTAAAGGATTTGTCATAAGAAAGGTTCAACAATTAACATTTATTATTCTGCTAACACTGACATTTCATACAAATAGCCCCTTATATCTTTTTGGAATTAGCGGATCGCCAGTGTTTCCAATAAAACCTGGGGTTTAAGACATTTTCTGCCAAATTTTTGTCTTTTAGTATGTTTGAAATAGTATGTCCTTTACTTAATAAATATATTAAGGGCTCAAGGATATCTATTCTTTTTTGCAGTTTAGTAAGCATATTGCTTAGCAGAATTTCCTTCTGAAGTTTTGCTTTTACTTGGGCATCGTATCCTTTTAGGAAAGTGGAGTTAAATTTTTGCTTTTTAATTGCCAACGCTGCTTGCTGGGCAGCCAACCTGCCCATAACCATAGCATGTCCGACTCCATATCCTGTGATGGGGTTTAAGGAACCGGTAGCAGCTCCGGCCATAAGAATTCGCTCCTGAGAATAGATTCGAGGAGCTGTAGACAAATTCATGGCTGTGCTTTTGATCTTTGCGGTTTGAAGTGCATTGGAAAACCTGGATTGAAAATGCGGTAATTTTAAGGATTCCAGTAACAATGCATCCATAGGAAGTTGATGTCGCTTCCATTCTTTGTAATGCATTCCAATTTCTACATTTACCTCACCTGCTGAAACTGGACAAAAAAGCAGACAGCCTTTGAAGGGGTTTCGCAGGAAAAAAATTTCTAGTTCTTCTTGTTCAGAAACTTTTTTTATGTCCTTAAAATATGCTCTGGCAAATAAAAATCGATCCTTTATTTTCTCTGGTCGAGTAATAATTGATCGAATAAGGGACCTGGCTCCTGAACATAAAATAAGTAAGTCGGATTGGATTAAGCCTTTATTTGTTTGGATCTGTATGCTATTTTCTTTTTTGAAAAACTTTTGGGCTTTTGTGTTTAAAAAAATGTGGGCTTGCGGACTGATGTTTGCTTTTGTAAGAAGAAAGTCATCAAAATCCCTGCGTTTTATATGAATTTTTGGAGTGGCTTCCTGGGGATATTGAACCACAAATTTATTTCCCCAGCTATTTGTTAGACTGTAAGTTCTGCATTTTTGGAGCATACCTCGATTTTCCAGTTCCGGTAACCAATCAGGGTCCAGACGATTGAGCGTATGGTATACTTTGCCGTCAAAAGATTCTCCGCAGACCTTATCCCTTGGGAAAGAGCTACGATCGATTAAGATATGCTCGATTCCTGCTTTGCTCAAAAATAAAGAGGCGCTCAAACCTGCTGGCCCTGCTCCTATAATACAAATTGAACTGCTCTTCATTCTTTCTATTTGTATTTTATCATCTCTGAAGTAATTTCCCCAATACTTTTACAGCCACACAGGCCCATGGTCAATTCTAATTCCGACAACAAATGCTGGATTAATGCCTTTACTCCTTCTTCCCCTGCTATCGCCAGGGCATAAACATAGGGGCGGCCGATACAAACAGCTTCTGCACCCAGAGCCAAAGCTTTAAAGATGTCCGATCCCGATCTGATGCCACTGTCCATCAAAATGGGGATTTGTTTCTTGACCGCCTGTACTATGTCTGGTAAAGCCTCAAATGAAGCAATGCTACCATCAACCTGCCGGCCTCCATGATTGGAAACGATAATGCCATCCACCCCATAGTCAACGGCTAGTTTGGCATCATCTGGATGTAGAATACCCTTTAGAATGATTGGAAGTTTGGTGTATTCCCGAAGTCGCTTTAAATCTTCCCAATTAAGAGAAGTCCTGACATAGGTATCTATAAAGGTGCGAACACCATACAGACCCTTTTTGCTTCTAAATTTTTGCCAGAAACTGCCACCAGGGTATCTTGAACTAAGTCGAATGAGGGCTAAAATGGCCTGAAGAGTAGGTTTGCCAGAAGAAGGAAGAGGACCTTCTTCCATTCTTTCAGTTACTAGTCGATTAAAAACAGGATCTGTAAGATATTGTGCCAGCCCTTTCGCTTGTAAAAATGGAATATAACCCAAATTCAGATCTCGAGGTCTCCACCCCAATAAGGTAGTATCTAAGGTTACGACGAGTGCTGAACATCCACAATTTTCGGCTCTTTGCAAAAAACTTTGTACCAATTCATCTGATTTACTCCAATAAAGCTGAAACCAGTATGGACTCTCACCCATTTCCTTAGCACACTCTTCCATACTAACGGAAGCCTGATTAGAAAAAATCATGGGCGTTTTAAAGGCTGCAGCTGCACGTGAAACATCTAGTTCACCATTCTTTTTGGCAAGATCCAAAACTCCAATTGGGGACAAAAGGAGAGGAGAAGATAATTTTTGTCCAAGAAGAGAAGTAGAAAGATCTCTTTTAGATACATCTTTAAGCATTCGAGGCACAATTCTTACTGCATCTAGGGCTTGCCGATTATGATCCATGCTTTTTTCTTGGCCTGCTCCACCTGCAACATAAGCAAAGCCCTTTTCAGACATTCGTTCTCTGGCTGCTTTTTCCAGGTTATGAAAATCTGCACTTATGCTTAAGGTCTGTCCTTTAAAACCATTGGTATAAATCTTTCGCATCCATTCAATTGCCGATAATTGCATACTTATTGACTTTGTTTTTGAATGATTTGCTGGACAATGGTTTCGGAATCATTATAAATAGTACCCAGGATGCCCCCCAGTTTATAATTATCAAAACCTACGAAGTAGAGTCCTTTATGAGAGCCACTACCAACAGGCTTTTTGGGCACATTAAATCGATCCAATAAGCCGTCTGTATCGTCTAAAAAATCTTCAACCTGTGCGCGATACCCTGTGGCTAGGATGATACAATCAAAATTATGTTGCTCTCCGTTTTTAAAATACAGCAGACCATCCGTATTAAAATGATCAATATCCGGAAGGATTTTTATTTTACCGGCTTTTATTTGTTCAATGGTGCCCAGGTCAATGACAGGTGTTTTACCCGTTTCGCGTAATTGTTTGGCAGGAGGCAATTTTGAGGTTTGGAGACCATATTTTTTCAAATTGCCCATGGCCATTCTTCTGATTTTTGTGCCTAGCCAATCTCCTAGACCAAAGGGTATTTTTTCCAGTTTTTTTGCTGTCAGTTGTGTGGGGCGGCCCATAAATACCAAGGGAACTACGTTTACAGGACTTCTAACAGATAGATAGGTTTCTACATCGTGGTTACTCAGGTCAAGTGCCAATTCAGCACCCGTATTTCCCATTCCAATAATAAGTACTTTTTTGCCTAGGAAAGGATCTGGGTTTCTATAAAACCTAGAGTGAACAATTTCTCCCTGAAAATTTTCCTGTCCATCCCAATGAGGATAAAAAGGCACCCTGTTTACCCCTGTAGCAATGACCACCTGATCGGCTATAAATCCTTCTTTATCCTTAATTAGAATTTCCCACTTTCCATCTTCCAAAGGATGAATGCTGGTTACCTTACTTAAAAAATGAGGTTTTATGTCAAATTTTTTGGCATATTCCTGGTAATATTCTATGAGTTGCGTACGGGGAACAAATAAGGGATAATCATCCGGGAATTCTAAGTGGGGAAGTGCAGACAACTGCTTGACTGTATGTAAATGAAGCCGGTCATAGTGATTATGCCAGCTATGAGCAATCTCATTACTTTGTTCTACTACTTCAAAACTATGTCCTAATTTTTTTAAACGGCCAGCCACCGCTAAGCCCGCCGGCCCTGCACCTACAATCAAAGTAGAGGTACTTCTCATATTGATTAGATTTGATTGTTCATGATAAGTTGGTGTTTGGATAAGACTAGATGACGCCGGCCGGCGTCATCTAGTCTTATCTTAAGATTTTTCGGCCCAAGCACTTAGTTAATAAAATAAAACTAATAAAAAATTAGAAACTACCCTTCCTTAATATTCACAGCGAAAAGTAAAAAGATAATCAGCGATAGAAAAAAAGAGGAAAAGCTTCTCCTTGTTTGAATTCATTACGTCCCCTTGGTAACTGTAAAAAAGCATCGGCATCCACCAAATTAGCCAAATCACCGGAGCCATGGCCAACTACTGGTTCAGCTAAAATTTGCCCATCTGCATTATAGTTGATTTTCACCTGTAAAAAATAGGTCAAATCGGGTTTGAAGAAAAAATCACTCTTTAGTAAGGCAGTAGCATTTTTTTCAGGTGGTAAAGCCAAGCTTTGCTCAAGCCAGGGAATAAAATATCGATGTGTGCACAAAAATGAAGAAACGGGATTTCCAGGAAGGGCAAAAACAAGACAGCCATTGGGGGCTTCCCCAAACCAAAAAGGCTTGCCAGGGCGCTGTTTGATTTTATGGAAGAGTTTCTGAACGCCTAACTTTTCTAAGGCCTCAGGTAGGAAGTCGAATTTCCCTTTGGAAACCCCTCCACTTAAAACTAAGACATCGTACTTATTGATGAACTCAGATAAGTTGGCCAAAATCTCTTCCATATCATCATTGAGATGATGCGTATCAACAGGTAAGCCAAGGCCAGACAGGGTTGCTTTTAAACGATGTACATTGGACCGACGTATTTGATGGGCAAGCGGCTTTTCATGGATTTCCACTAATTCATCACCAGTAGAAATAATCATGGCTTTTGGGAGTTTACTCACTTTTATTTTTGCTTTGCCAATGGTAGCTGCAACCCCGATCTCGGCCGCTGAAAGTCGACGTCCTTGTTTGGTGACCAAACTACCTGCCTTGCGATCTTCTCCTTTATAATGAATGTTTTGACCCTCCTTTACCTTATCAACTAGCAGCTGGGCTGTCCCCTCTTTTATATTTAAATCTTCATAACGGATAACGGTGTCCGTACCTTCCGGTAAAATAGACCCAGTCATCACTTCAAAACAAGCGCTAGAATCTTGAAGTGTTTTAATCGGAGACCCTGCTGCCGCAATGCCTTCAATAGGAAAACTCCTTTTACCTTCTGCATAAGATTTATAGTGTAAAGCAATCCCATCCATTGTCACACGGTGATAAGGTGGAAAATCTCTTTCTGCGAATAAATCTTCCCTCAAAACTCTCCCCATGGCTTCAGATAAGGGAATTTCTTCTACTCCAAAATCTTTGACCTTAGTTTTGATTATTTCAACAGCTTCTTGTACAGTAATCATCTTAAATATTCCTTTTTATTATTGAGGCCCACAAAATCGCAAAAAAATAATTAAACTTTTTATTCCCTAAATTCTTTCTACCTTTTATCAATCTTTATATCTAGTCCCACGACATTAAAAAAATTACGAGAACACGTGAACACGTGAATACATTAATCCGTAATCACAAACAACATGATAAAGCCGGAGGCAATAAGACAAGACTTTCCAATATTTGTTCATCATCCAACACTTGCCTATTTGGATAATGCCGCTACCACTCAAAAACCGGAATCAGTAATTGAAGGAATTGCTGATTTTTACCGAAAAGAAAACGCCAATATTCATAGAGGAGTTTATCCATTAGCAGCTGCGGCTACTGAAAAATATGAAAAAGTAAGGCATATCGTAGCAGAGTTTATTGGTGCCAGCTCTTTCAAAAGTATTGTTTATTCCAGTGGTACTACCGCAAGCATTAATCTAGTAGTTCAATCTTTTCTAGAAAAAAGATTAAACTCAGGTGATGAGGTGCTTATTTCTGCAATGGAGCATCACGCCAATTTGATTCCCTGGCAAATGCTGTGTAAAAAGAAAGATGCCAGGCTGATAATTATTCCGGTTGATAAGAATGGAGAAATTGATATGATGGCATTTAAGGACCGCTTGTCCTCACGCACTAAAATGCTGGCCCTTACTCATATCTCAAATACCCTTGGAAGCATTAACCCAATTGAAGAAATTATTGAATTGGCTCATCAGAGAGCCATCCCTGTTTTGATAGATGGAGCACAAAGTGTGGCTCATTATCCAATAGATGTGTCGGCCCTGGACTGTGATTTTTTTGTTTTTTCAGCTCATAAATGCTTTGGACCTACTGGAGTGGGCATACTATATGGCAAAGAAGAACATTTAAGGGAGATGGAGCCCGTGGTTTTTGGAGGGGATATGATCAGAGAAGTTAGTTATGAGAATTCATCTTTTACAACTTATCCTCAGCGCTTTGAAGCAGGCACTACCAATATAGCGGGTATTGTTGGCCTGGGATACGCCATAGAATATTTACAAAAATATAATAAGGCAGAGATCCTACAATACCTTACTCAACTCAGTGAATATGCTCATCAAGAGCTAGAAAGTGTTGATGGTTTAGAAATCATTGGTAAAGCAGGTGCCAAAAGTGCCATCCTGTCCTTTGCTTTTGAAAACATTCATCCCCACGATGTAGCCACTTTTTTGGGGACAGAAAATATCGCTGTCCGAGCTGGCCATCATTGTACCCAGCCCTTGATGGATTTTTTTAATATTCCAGGTACAAGTAGAGCAAGTTTTACTTTTTATAATACCTTTGAGGAGGTAGACAGAATGGTGAAAGTTTTAAAGGAAATGAAGCAGTTTCTTTCTTAAAGTTGACAAGCCTGTCTACCGACAGGTAGATGTTCAAGTTAACAAGTTTGCAAGTTAGTCCAGGAACCTGCTGACATATCAACGAGAACACTTGAACACTTGCTAACTTGAACACTTATTAAGATGAATGATAAACTCAAACAATTATACAAAGACGTAATTCTCAAGCACAATAATGAGCCCTACCATTATGCTAAGAAGGAGAGTGCAAAGCATGTTTTAGAGGCCTACAATCCACTATGTGGTGATAAATTTAAGGTCTTTTTAGAAATGGAAGAGGGCAAAATCCAGTCCATCCACTTCCATGGCTACGGTTGTGCTATTTCCAAAGCATCCACCTCTGTGATGGTAAAAGCTTTGGAGAATCAGGATATAGAGGCCGCTCAATCCCTCTGCAAGGAATTTTTGTTTTCCTTACAACATAAAATGAAGGAAGGGGACGCTCTTAGAGAAGATTTTGAGGCTTTCGCTGCTGCTAAGGAATTCCCCGGGCGCATGAAATGTGCCAGTTTAAGTTGGGATGAGATGATTGGGTTTTTAAACGAGTTCAAGTAAAAAACTGGAACAGTTTTTTACTTGAACTCGTTTTTAGTTTTTATTATCTCTCCCATAATACTCATCGCAATTTCCTTAGGTGATTTTGCCTTAATATCCACTCCAATTGGAGCATGAATCTTATTAATCGATTCCTCAGAAAATCCAGCTTCTTCTAATCTTTTCACCCTTTTAGCATGCGTTCGCCTGCTTCCCAAAGCTCCGATATAAGCTACATCGGAAGGCAATAGTAAATGAAGGGCATTATCATCAATTTTGGGATCATGAGATAAGACCACCGCATAAGTATAGGCATCCAGAATATAATCCGGTAATATTTCAGCTGGGTATTCCGAATATATTTTATCGGGTAGGGTGTTAAATTGAGTTTTACTGGAAAATACACCGCGAGGGTCAATAACAATGGTCTCAAAACCATACATAGCTGCCAAATCTACCAGATCCACTGTAATATGAGCAGCACCAATGATCAGCATTTGACTTTTTCGAGGAAATACCTGGGCAAAATAAGTTTGATTGTCATGTTCCAGCAATTGATTGTTTCGCTCGGAATAGGCTTGCAAACCGCCCTTGACCAGCTCTTCAGCCGGCTCTTTTCCGATGGAAGTTCCGTCAGGAAGTACTAGGATATGATGAGGTTCCCCATCTGCAATACGACTCAAAAGCACACAAGCTTTATTATTGGTCAAACAAGCCTTTAGCTTTTCCCATACTGCTTTTTCTTCTGATCGCTCATCAAAAGCCAAAAAGCGCTCTGCAAATACCTGCATTTTGCCTCCACAACTTAACCCAACAGCCCATGCTTCTTCATCGGCTACTCCAAAAGCCAGCCTTTTGGCTGATTTATGTTCAATTAGGGGCATTGCTGATTTAATAACTGCTCCTTCCACACAGCCTCCACTAACAGATCCAGCCATTTCCATATCGCTGGAAACGATCATAGCTGAGCCTACCGGCCGGGGTGAAGAACCCCAGGTTTGAATGACAGTTGCAATGGCGAATTCTTTATTTTGATTTGTCCAATCCTGAATTTTGGAAAACAATTCTTTCATTTTTGAGTTCGTTTTGAATTAGGCATTAAAAGCAATCAGTTAGATTACCTTATTGTGATTCCTATTCTATTATGGTTGTCAATTGTATTTTAAACAATTTATCAACTTTCTCTTGCAATAATACAAATGAAATTAGAACAATATAATTAAACAACTATTATCACGTGGAGAGTGTATTAATTTTTGCCATATGGATAAACCCAAGAATTTATTATTTTGCCAAATAGTGGCTTTATTCAGTCATAATGTAAATACTAAAAAAAGGAGGAATGGCTAAGATTAGCTTTACATCAGCACTCAAACGTTTCTTTCCCGACTTAAAAGAAGAACTGCATCTGCCTGGAACTAAAGTCTCAGAAATAATGACTCATCTAGAGAAACAATATCCAGGCTTAACTGATTACCTGGTTGATGAAGATGGAAGTTTGCGCAAGCACATCAATATTTTTGTAGATGGACAGCTCATCCATGATCGCCAGAATTTAAGTGATTCTATTAAAGAAAATGATGAAATTTTGATTTTTCAAGCCCTTTCCGGGGGCTAAATAGTAGAAGGTAAAAGGTATAAAGTAAAAAGACATACAGTCCTTCTACCTTATACTTTCTTCATTATACAAATACACAAGTGAAGAAAATACTAGTTGGAACAACAAAAGGTTTAGTCATTTTTGAACAAAAAGCTACTGCCTGGAAGATTGCTAAAGTTCATTTTATGGGATTACCGGTCTCTTTAGTTTATGTAGATGAACGTACCAATACATGGTGGGCTGGATTGGCACACAGACATTGGGGACAAAAGCTACATTATTCTACTGACGAGGGGCAAAAGTGGCATTCCGTTCCTATGCCTAAATATCCGAAAGATGCTGAAGTGAAACTTGGTAAAAGAGCTACCCTAAAGAAAATCTGGTCCATGAGTCATGCAGGTTTTGATAAACCAGGAGAATTGTGGATGGGAACGGAACCAGGAGGTCTTTTTCACAGCGCCGATAACGGTCAAAGTTTTCATTTAGTTGAGAGTCTCTGGAACCATCCAAGTCGAATAGATGAGAACCAATGGTTTGGGGCGGGGCGCGACTTTCCTTTTATCCACTCTATTGCCGTCAATCCTAGAAATAGCGATCATGTTTATATAGCTGTAAGTTGTGCCGGGGTTTTTGAAACTAAGGATGGAGGAAAAAGCTGGAACCCTAGAAATAAAGGGCTTATTGCTGCTTATCTTCCTAATCCACATGTAGAAGTAGGCCATGATCCGCATTTAATGTTAGTTTGTCAATCTAATCCGGACGTTATCTGGCAGCAAAATCACTGTGGGATTTTCAGATCAGAGGATGCTGCACTTTCCTGGGAAAATGTAACAGATTCAAGTGGTATTGCTGATTATGGTTTTGCCCTGGCTATTGATCATCAAAATCCTGAGAGAGCCTGGGTGATTCCTGCCGTAAGTGATGAAGTGAGGGTAGCTCATGATCTTGCACTATGTGTTTGCAGGACCGAAGATGGGGGCAAAACCTGGCAGCCTTTAAGAAATGGCTTGCCTCAGGAATTTTGTTTTGATATAGTTTTTCGTCATGCTCTAGCTAATAAAAATGAAATCTTAGTCTTTGGATCTACTACTGGAAATTTATTTTTATCACAAGATGCAGGAGAACATTGGCAATGCCTGTCCTCTAACCTGGCAAGGATAGACTATGTTGCCTTAGCTTGACAAGGAAGAATGTTAAAAGAAGCTTTTCTCACCATAAATGAAGAAAAACCCCGTTAGGTTCTTATGAGTCCCGAAGGAAATAGAAAATCCAAGGTTGGAATTTCATAAGATAGAATGACCTGCCATTGCGGAGGTGTGTAGAAATTTATATAAAACCATTATTGCCTCGCCCACAAATTTTGATTTTTGGAAAATCACTTGTAGCCATGGCTCTTGCCAAGCCTTTCCAAGGCTATGGACTACACTGTAAATATTATTAGTGAGGGGGCAGACAAGGCTGCGTTCCCAACAGTCGACGGACTTTTGAGAGTTGCCGACCTTCAAGAATTAATTAATCCCAATACCTGTATCGTTGTTTGCCCCCAGGGTGAAAATGACGAAGAGGCTCTTGAACAGGCACTAGGCAGTGGTGCCCCCTACATTTATCAATAATTCCTCGCTTCTTCTACATTTAGCGTATTTGAAGCCAGCTTCCTCCACCTATACCTGATTAGTAAAGAATTCTGTTCTCCCAGAGCTGCAGCAGCGATCAATTTGCCAATAATCGGGCCCATTTTATAACCATGTCCACTACCTCCTGTTCCTATTGTTAATCCACCAATTTCAGGGTGTTGGTCAATCCAGAAATGGCCATCGAGGGTATCAGTGTATACACATCTTCGAGTGTAGACTACTGGTTGACCTACCAGTGAAGGAAAGGTTGTCTTCAAGAATTCCTGCAACTTTTGGTGATCCTCAGCATAGACCAGTCGTTCATCTTTTTCGGGATGTAAGGGCAATCCTTTCCCATGATTGGCTACTTTGATGACCTTTTCAGTAGGATGGGTAGGGAAGCCATACCAGCCTGTGTTGGAAATATCAGCTGCGAAAACTGGAAAATCCGGAATTTTGAGGTAATCAGGATGAGCCGGTTGGATGTGAAAAACAGGGTGGCCGGTCACTTCCATGAAAGACATCAGATCTGGAACCAAATAAGGAGTATTAGCACCCGCACATACGATTGCATGACCCGTTAGGAATGTTTGCCCTTCTCGACTTCGAACAGCCGTAATTTTTCCCTGCTCTGAAATTAACTGGTCTACTGTCTGGTTTTCATAAACATCTACACCCAACTGCCGGGCATAATCTGTTAAAACATGAACAGCTCGCCCAGATTCTGCAAAGCCTGCTTTAGCGTGAAAAAAACCATCTACAAATTCTCCCGAACGAATTGCTTTGAACCTTTCTGGTATCGTTTTTTCGTCGAGACGATCTGGTTGAAAACCATATTTAAGTAGGTTGTTGTAACTGTCCAATTCAAAAGCCTGTGATGGATCTTCCATCTTCTTTTTGCAAAGTAGTAAAAACCCAATTTCGTGGTATAAGGTAGTATTGAATAAATCATTCCATGCTTTCCATCCTTCAATTGACTGATTTGCCATTTGGAGATACTCTTCATCTGAGCCGTATTCCATACGAACTATTTTGCTGATATCGGTGGAGGCTGCCAGAGGATGGGGGATTTGGTCAGGGTTTAAGATCCCAATAGAAAACCCTTTCTTTTTAAGTTCTATTGCGGTGGTGATGCCAAAAATGCCGGCTCCAATTACCAAAAAATCATACTTGTTCATCAATGAAAATTTGATTTAATTAAAGGGCTTAGCTCTAGAAGTGGCCCCAATTTATTAAATGTTTTCCTGAATTTTCCAGTAAAAAGTCTCCTATTCACAATTCTATTTCTCTGTTCACAACATTCGGATGGCTCTTGCTCCCATTCTAAGAGATCTTGCAAGCGTTTTGAGAACGATTTTTCAACACTTATAAGACCAATAAATGAAAATTATGAAAAAACTAGGATTGATAGTATTAGCCACCCTTTTTATCAGTTTTAATAGTTATTCACAAAACATGGACAATTCAGATCAAAAAGAAATCAAAAAACTAGTAGAAGCTTTTGAAGCTGGTACGGCCAAAAGAAACTTAGAGGCTTTAGAAAAAGTGCTTCATCAGGACTACACGGTTATGGTCAATCGCATGGGAGGAAAACCTGGTATGACCGTTATTAACCGAGAAACATATTTAAAATTACTGGAAGCAGAAAAAATAGGAGGGGTATCTTATGAGATAGATATTAATCAAATTTCTGTTACCGGACATACGGCTACAGTAGATTTACTTTTTAAATCTGAGGCCGTGCCAAATATGCATAAATACATTTTTGTTGTACAAAATGACGAAGATAAATGGCAGGTTATAGCAGATCTTCCCATTTTTGTAAAATAATGCTGGATAGTAAAAGGTAGCAGGTAAAAGGTAGAAAGACTATTTTACCATTTTCTTTATACCTTTTATCTATACTGCCAAATTAAGACATGTGGTCAAAAAAATTAATGTCAATATCAATTCGCTAGTAAATATTGACATTGAGGTTGAAATTGTTATTGACATTGATTGCATTATTCAGATTGATATGGTAATTCAGGTATCTTCTATCAATTACTACCTTATAAGTTTATGAACAAATCTAACCATACCAAACCTTTTCTAAACTGGAAGCAAATTCTCTTCTTCTGGTTACTTATTGCCCTAATCTCCACCAGTACTTTGTATTTACAACTGATGGCTAAAGATGAAGGCACACTCTGGATAAAAGTATTTTGGGTGAAATTAGCTATTTGGTTGTTTTGGGGTGGTTTTGCCGTTTTAATTGCCAAGATGGCCCTGCGTTTTAGAATAGAAAACAGGAAAATATTTACTGGCCTGCTCTTTCATATACCTTTTTGTATTTTTTCCATTACTATAAATGTATTTTTTTATGCCTGGTTAGCCCATCTAATTGACCTGGATTCTGTAGCTCATTTAAGCTTGTTTCAGATATTTGTAGGCTTTTTTATTGGCCTTTTTGACTGGTATTTTATCATTTACTGGACAGTGGTTTTGACAACTTATGCCATTGATTATTTCAAAAAATTCCAGGAAAGAGAAATAAGAGAGTTGCAATTGGAATCACAGGTTGTCCAAGCGCAACTACAGGCTTTGAAAATGCAGCTCCAGCCACATTTTCTATTTAATACCTTAAATACTATTGCTTCTTTGGTTAGGCAAGAAAATAAAAAGACGGCCATTGGCATGTTATCGGGTTTAAGTGAATTACTCCGAGCCACCTTGCAGCAAAAAGACCAGCAAGAAGTGTCCTTGGAAAGTGAACTGGCTTTTATTCAGAAATATCTTGAGCTAGAAAAAATGCGATTTAAAAACCAAATAGAGGTAGATTGGGATATTGATGATGAAACCTTAAGTGCTCGCGTACCCACCTTTATGTTACAGCCCCTGGTAGAAAATGCCATTTATCATGGCTTGTCAAAACGCCTGAATGCTCGTAAATTAGGGATAAAAGCACGAAAAAAGGACAATAACCTTTGTTTGGATATCTATAATGATGGACCCTCTTTACCTGAGCATTTTGAACTGGGCCTGACTCGGGGAATAGGCTTATCCAATACCCTTGAACGCTTAAGTCAATTCTTTGGCGAGCAATGCCAGGTTAATATCAAAAATGCCTTAAATGGCGTATTAGTAAGTATCCAATTCCCATTTTCGCAGTATGGACAAAAAGCTTAGTGCAATAATAATTGATGATGAAGAACATGCCAGAGAAAATGTTCGCTTATTATTGAAGGAGAACCCTCAGTTTCATCTTGTTCATGAATGTGGGGATGGGCAATCTGCTATTGCTGCCATTAAAAAATACCGACCTGACCTGATATTCCTGGACATACAGATGCCTGAGGTAAATGGTTTTGAAGTAATCAGGGCTATTCCTGAAAACGAACGCCCCTATATTATCTTCACTACAGCTTATGATCAATATGCCATTCAGGCATTTGAAATCAATGCTCTGGACTATTTGTTGAAACCGCTAAGTGATGAACGGTTTTCAGCTGCTTTAAAACGAGCTACCCAACATTTGAACAAGGATGAGAATGCCAATTTGCAACATAGATTGTCCAGCATGCTGCAAAAAATGGAAGAGGAAAAGTCAAAACAATCTTATCTCAAAAAATTAAGCGTTAAACATAAACAGCGCATCCTCTTTGTCGACGTTAAGGACATCTATTGGATTGAGGCTGATAATCAATATGTGAAAATTCACCTGCCCTTTGATTCCTATCTACTAAGGCAATCCTTAAATCAATTAGAAAAGGTATTGGATCCGGAAGTTTTTTACCGCTCTCATCGCTCCGCAATCGTAAACATTGATCAAATCGATCACATAGAACCTTATTTCAAAGGTGATTTTTTTCTTTTCTTAAAAAACGACACTAAGGTCAAACTTTCCAGAAATCGTACCGAGGGATTGAAAAAAATAATGAACTGGTAAAACAGAACCTGTTTACAATCCTATTTCTCCATTCACAACATATGAATGGCCTCTCTGCTTAATCCTGACGATTTTAGGTCATAAATATCAATTAATGGATGCATGGCGGCAGCTGCCGCCATGCATCCATTAAATCAAAATCAATTACTCATGTCTAGAAGAAAAAAAATTCTTAAAAGAATTGGCTATGCCGTATTGGGGATAGCTGTAATCCTAATTCTTACTGCATTTATGATTATGAGACCCGTAAAACCTTCTTTAAAAACTGGAGATAGTGCTCCCCAAGTCGCCTTAAGTGATATAAATGGACAATCTTTTTCCTATAATGATTTTTCAAAAGATCAAAAGGTACTATTGGCTTTTTTCCGCTTTGCAGGCTGTCCAGTTTGTAATGTCAGAGTGCATGAATTATCAAATGCTTATGAAAGTTTAAAAAAAGAAGGCGTCGAAATAGTGGCTGTTTTTGAAAGCTCCCCGCAAGTTCTAAAAGCATATCAACAGGATTTTGAATTCCCTTTTCGAATAATATCAGATGTGGATGGCCAGCTTTATAAATCTTATGGAGTAAAGAAAAAACTAGGTAATGTCATTCGAACATTGGGCAACGAACAGGCCGTTAGCAGATTTAAACAAGGCGAAAGCTTGTATGGTGATCGGGCTTATGAGCAAGATGGAAGCTTTACTAGAATGACCGCCGAATTTGTGATCAAAAATGGAAAGATCGAAAGAGCTCATTATGGCCGACATCTTGCTGATCACCTTGATTTGAGTACTCTTTAAACTCTTTAAGCATGATGCTCTTACAAATTTTGCTTTTCTGTTTGTGCTCTCATTTTTCTGACCAGAAAATAGATCAGTATAAAGGGCTTAAATATCGACAACGCCTGGAAGGTATGATATATGGTAGTGTCATTGGGGATGCAGCAGGCGGACCTCTTGAATTTATTGGTCGAAAACAACAACAAGGGGAGGGAAGAATTTGTAAGGGCAAATTCGAGGGAAACTTATTGGTTAATAGGTTTAGACTCAGGTCCTATACGCGCCCTTGTGCTCCTTATGCCCAATGGGATGATTATGCCGCTCAAGGGACCATTACAGATGATACTCGGTTTAAAATGATTATGATGCAAATGATTCGGAAGAACCATAAAACCGAGGCCGATGCATTTGCTCAGGAAGTTCTTCAATTTGAAGAGCGATTTAGGGGAACTTACCGAAAGTTATGCAAACAATGGCTGGCTGAATTCAAGCTGGCGGCTTTATGGCATTTAAATAAAGGAGGACTTCCTCCTGATCGCATGTGGGGAGGTACGCCCAGTATGGCAGGCCAGATGCCTTTCCTGCTACTGGCAGGACTTTACCCTAATCAACCTGGAGTTGCTTATTTGAAAACCTGGGAGATGAATTTTTTTGATACCGGAAATGCCAAAGACATGAATGCGGCTATTGTGGCAGGGCTATCTGCTGCTTTTGCCGATAAGGCTTCCTGGAAAAGTATTGAAAAAGCTATTCGAGAAGTCGATCCCTTCAAGTTTGGAAATGCAACTTATGGCCGAAGATCTATTGATAAATGGCTGGATTTTGCTCATGAGGCCGTAAAACAATCCCATGGATGTCCACACCGATTATTTTCTATTATTGAAAAAGATGTGCAGGCAGAACAGTGGTGGGAATGTTGGGTGCCCTTAGTGGTCGTCTTTGCCTGTGCTGAATTTTCGAATTATGATCCCATTGCCGGTATGCAGCTGGTTCTGGAATTTGGTCATGATACAGATTCATATGCACAGCTAATGGGCGCTTTTATGGGTGCTTTGCATGGGAAAGAAATTTTTAAAGATAGCTTGTGCCAGAAAGTACGTTGGCGGATGATTGAGCAGTATGGAGAGGACCTTGAAACTTGGATAAATGATATAAATGCACTGCAGTCGAATTTCAAATCGTTACCCTCCACAAAATTTGATCACTAATTATATCTGAGCATATAATTTTTAGAATCAAATAAAAAAACATCAATGAATCAACGACTGTCAGGGGTTTTCATTTGTTTATTATTGTTAATTACAAGTAGTTTGATTGGGCAGAATACTTTGGAAAATGTAGGATTAATAACTACCACAAAAAACCCCAATGCACCTGAGGCCACAGAACATTGGGGTAAGTTAGTAGGTAACTGGGATATTATTTTCGAAAGTGTCGATGCTTCAGGCACCGTTCAACAAGAATTTGAGGGAGAATGGAATTGGTTTTACATGCTGAATGGACATGCTATTCAGGATGTATTTATTTTACCACCGAGGAATCAGGCTTCTGATCCCAATTCGATATTCTATGGAGTGGGTATTCGTATTTTTGATGAAGATTCCGGTAAATGGCAATCAGTATGGGTAGATACTTCCAATAAAATACTTGAACTAAGAGAAGCTTCTTCAACAGATGAAAAAATCATCCTTCATCAAACTAACGCTAAGGGAGAAAAGTTGAGGATAAGCTATTTTGATATTGCAAAAAATAGCTTTGAATGGAAGCAAGAAGTTTTTGATGAAAAAACAGAGACTTGGATTCTTACTCAGCTTATTCATGCTAAAAGGCGGCATTAGAGTGATAATAGGATCGACTTTTCCTTTCTTTTTAACAATTTCAATGGTATTTGATAGGGAGAATTGTTAAAGAATATTTACGCCTCTCCATTTTTTGTAATGAAAAAAAATCGGATTGTAATTTCAGGAACAAAACAATCCGATGTTAGTAGAAAAATATTCTTTTGGAAAAAGTCGAATTAAAATCATCAACCCGATCTTGTTATTATTCTTATTTGGGGGAGGTATCTTTAGTTGTTCAGCAGAAGATATTAGCCCCCAGGATATTTTAGCAGCCCATCAAAAAGCCATTTTCCCGAATAGTAAGCCTGCGAGTATTGAAAATATAACCACCTTGGCTAATTGCAAAGGACCAGAAGGCAGTTATATCACCATCACCGAGTCAGGTGCGGATGGTTATATGTTTTTCCACCAGAATTTTTTCTATAAAGATGATTTTAGGTCAGTCTCCTTTGGTCCTAATACCATCTATGGTTTAGATGATTCATTGAATATTACTGATACACTCTCTCCAGTTGCCAATTCAATAATTAAATCTCATGAATTTCATAAAATCATGTTGAATGTGGAAGATTGGTTTCATGATTTTTCTTTAGCTGTCGATACTACCTTTTTCGATACCAATTGTAAACAATTAATGGCATATGATCAGTGGGATCAGATCTATCATCTGTTTTTTGATCAGGAAAGCGGAAAATGTGTAGGCTTCCAGTTGTATAACCCAGGTAATAGAGCGGAAAAAGTTAGGATCTTCTATAAAGATTGGGCCCTCCAGGAGGATATTCTTCTTTTTGACAAAATTGACATTCTCCAGGGTGCTGATCAGCGTTATACTTTCGATTTTGAAAGAGTAAAAATAAATGACCCGAATTTTAATGCTTTGAACCTATAGATATGAAAAAATTAACTGTTCTTCCTCTTTTGTTTTTTGCTCTTAGTTGTCAGCAAACCAACACCTTTGATGAAGCCTCTGCCAGGGCCGAAATTTTAGACTTACACCATGCTCAACGCGATTATCATTTTAATAAGAAAAAAGAAGAATTCGCCAGTATGATGAGTGATGACTTTATCGGCGTAGGCAGGGGCGAAATTACCCGACCCACTTACGAGGACAACATCAAGAGATATACGGCTTATTTTGGTAGTGTAGAATTTATTAAATGGGATGATTTGACTGAGCCAGTTATTCGCTTTTCTGATGATGGTAGTTTGGCCTACACCATTGTGGATAAAGAAGTGATCGTTTCCTATGAAGGGGATGAAGGCGCTACCTTAATGGATACTACTCATTATGCCTGGACTGCTATTTACAGAAAAAAAGACATTGGTTGGAAAATTGAAAGTGTGGCCTCTACAAATGAGTAAAAAGTATAAAGTAGAAGGTGCTTACTGGTTTCGCCTCCGGTACAATTACCAAAAAATCATAATTGAATACGATGTCTCTCAGCGGTGCAATTTTCCGCTTACTAAACTGATGCCGGATGGTCTTTAAGTCTATCAGTAACCATTCTTTTGAAGCATTAGCTCTCTCCTGGATGGCTTCCAAAATAAGAGGGTTAATATTTTTGGAATTATCAAATGCTTGCTTGCCTGCAAAGCCACTGCTGGTCTCTCCTTTTAAACCCAAGACACTTACATACAAAGCACTATTCCCATTCATAGCCGCTAATTCATAGACCATATTGCCCAGGTCCAGCTGATCATAATAAGATAAACCTTTATAGGTATGAGTGGATCCGAATTTAAATACTACTTTGGGCTCGGGAGTATGTTTTTGAGCATTTCGATAATAATCCATAAACTGTTTTTTCATAAGCTTTGCCCGCACTGAATTATTATCATATTGCTTGCCAGCAAAATAATAGCCATAAATCTCTTGTGTTTTTTGTATCCCTTTTAAAATACGGGTACTTTCTTGTTTTTCCTCACTTCCAAAAGCGGCAAAAAGTTTTTTGAAATCCTCTGGCCTCAGAAGACTCATTAGAGATTTACTTTGATCTTGAGTTTGGATGAAGGCATTGAAACCTTCAATTCCTGTTTGCAAATACTGCTCTGCTAGTGTTTTGGCTTCTTGATTAGGGGCAATTTCAGCCAAACGAGAGAATAAATACCGTGGTGCTGCCGCGAAAACCTGGTCAACCCCCCAAAAAATGGATCCTTTGGCTTGGCTGTTTTTGAGTACTTTATCTAAAAAATCAAAATCTTCTACATTATTGTAAAAAGGGATTGTTAGAGGCAATTCCTTACTAAAGGCTTGTAGGGATTCCAGTCCTTCATTGACCAAATTTTCCAATTTTTGAGCGATAAATGGATCTGTTTCAAAACATAAATATTCAAAACCATGTGGTACTCCTTCTAAAAACAAGGCTTTTGTAAAGGCTCCCACTTCTTGAATGCCATGTTGTTCTCCTACCAAAAGAAATTGTTGTCCCTGTATAGCTTTTTGTAAAATGTTGGCTCCATCTCCGGCAAAACGATCATTTTCTATAGAAATTGAATAAATATTCTTCTTTAAGGCAGCCACCAAAGCTTCATTTTGAGACTGCAGTGGAAATACCAGAAGAAGAGAAAAAATGCCGAAAATAACCTTTTTAATAGATAGCTTTTATACATTAGAAAAGAAGACTGAGTTATTCATATCAATACAAATTTGTTTGATCTATATGTAGGTTCAATGCTTACTATTCGTTACAGCATTGGTCGGAAAACGGAGACCTTTTATCGAAATACCTGATTATTTTTTACAATTCACATCCGGCAAACTACAGATATTAGTAATCGTCATTAAATGTGCTGGGTGCAAATCCTGGGGAGCTGCAATCCAGGTAGGATCGGATACATTGATATATAAGATGTTACCGTCTGGACTGGCAGCAATACCATTTGGCTTAGAAAAACTAGCCTCCAAAGCCTTACCTTCTGTATTGCTAAACGCTCCACTGCCTGCAATAAGTTCCGATTGGCCATCCAAAGAGATTTTGTGAATGGTTCCTTTACCAATAGAAGTGGCAAACAAAAAACCATGCGAGTAGGTAATATGCCCATTACCCACGGGATTAGGGCCTCCTTGTAGTGTAGGTAATTCGACCAAAACAGAAACTTCTCCTTTTGGTGAAATTTTCAAAATTTTCCCATTGCTGAAATTAACGGCTACCAGAGTATCTCCTTCAATAATGGTCATGCCGTTAGGACAGCTGAAATGTTCGCCGTCAGCAAAAACAGAGGTAGAGCCATCTTTTTCAATTTTCATAATATTTTTATTGCCGCAATTACAGACGAATAGTTCGTCTTTACTATTGGCAATAATCCCAACCGGAGTTTTAAGCCCTTCAGTAGCAAAATCGAATATGATGCTGCCATCAGGGCTCACCTTGCTGATCTGGTGACCATGTGGATTAGATTGATAGAAATTGCCCTGTGAATCAAAACAGGCTCCGGAAGCTCCTTTAAATCCGGTCGCAAAAAGACTAACCTCGCCCGTTTTGGGATCAACTTTATAAACAGAACTACTATCCTGGGGTTTGAATCCTTGCCCAAAATCACTTACATAAATGTAGCCTTCTTTGTCGACTGTGACTCCTCCACTGGCATTAATATCAGGAACCATTTTTTTGACTTCAAGAGATTGTGCACTTAGGCATATTGAGAATATGAATAGTAGTAATGGTAAGACTTGTTTCATGGCCGAATATTTTTTAATTAAAAACTTTAAATTATTTTTTTATAATAGCCAGGACAAGAGCTTTGCAGGGAAGAATAGTAATCTTGCGGAGAAATTTAATAAATGTCGTGAAGGGTCTTTTCGCTATAGTGAAGCGCATAAACTCTTCTGTTATTCCAACTGTTCTCATTGGGTGAAAAAAATAAAGACATGTCAGTAAGAACAATTCGACAATATCAATTTGAAGAAGAACAAAAACTGAATAAACCTCCTCATTTTGAAATTACAGCAATAGATGTTGATATTTATTGCGTAGCCAATGAAAATGAGCAATCTGAATATTTTAAAATTTATTGGATTGAAGATGGATATGGAGAATATCAAATTGACTTCAAATCCTTTGTTGTTGAAAAAGCAGGCCTTTTTTTCTTGTCTCCAGGACAGGTATTAACCATAGAAACCGAAAAAGTTAAGTCGGGCTTCCAAATTAGCTTTGACAAGGAATTTTACTGCGTAGAAACACATGGAAAGGAGATTGCTTGTAATGGGGTTTTGTTTAATAATGTTCATCGTGCTAGTATGATTCCTTTGGCCAAAGAAGACAATACCTACTTCATTGATATTTTACAGAAAATGGTTGGGGAGATAGAAAGTCCAGGTCCGGCCCATCGGGAAATGCTGGAAACCTATCTGCGGATGTTCTTAATTGGTGCCTTGAGAAAATGGGAGTCTTTAAATATCAAACCCGAAGTTCAGGAAGATGAAAGTAATCGCCTGGCTGCCGATTTTGTGGCCCTGGTTGAAAAACATTTTACTAAAATCCACAGTGTTGGAGCTTATGCCGAAAAATTGGGCATATCTCCTAAATCTTTGGCCAAACGCCTTAATGTCCTGGGACATAAAAAGCCAACCGAAATAATTAAAGATAGAATCATTCTTCAGGCGAAAAGAGATCTTCGTTTTTCCAATAAATCTGTTAAAGAAATTGCTTTTGATTTGGGCTTTGAAGATCCTGCTTATTTTACTCGTTACTTTAAAAAGACAGTGGAGGATTCTCCTTTAGGATATCGGGAAAAGAATCACTAAAAATAAAGCCGTGTTAACCCGTGAAACGCCGTGTCGTATTTTTCTTTGACACGGGTTTTCACGGATATACACTGTATTCTACCACTATAATCCAAGTAGCAGGAACTTTTGTCCATTCCATTCAGCGGCATTCCACCTTAATTTTGTAGTGTAATTAATTGAATACCCAAATCAAAAAATGATTGTTATGACCACTATTAAAATGTTTGGAGCAGATTGGTGTCCGGATTGCCTTAGAGCAAAGGCCTTTATGAAAGAAAACAATATCTCTTTTGAATATATAGATGTAGATAAGAGTGAAGAGGCTTCCAGGCTAGTGGAAAAGATCAATAATGGCAAGCGAATTATTCCTACGGTTTTGATTGATGATCAACCCTATACTAATCCCAATAATGGAATTCTAAGAGAAGTTTTAGGGATTGAAGATAATAGAGAGAAAAAAGTTTATGATTCGGTCATTATTGGTGCCGGAGCAGCAGGCTTGACCACAGCTATTTATGCTCAAAGAGATCGTTTTTCGACATTGATACTAGAAAAAAGGAATATCGGCGGAAACGCTTTTTTAACCGAAAAAATTGAAAATTATCCTGGCTTCCAGAGTATTTCTGGCCCGGAATTGATGCAACGAATGGCGGATCAAGCTACCGAATTAGGAGCTACTATTGAATTGGGCGTAGATGTACGAGGGGTTTTTGAGGAAGGAGATATTTTTAGATTAGAAACGAACGATGGTGAATTTTATGGCCGGTCAGTGGTAGTCGCTACTGGATCTTCTTATAAAAAATTGAGAATTCCCAATGAAGAAGATTTAATCGGTTCTGGCGTTCACTTTTGTGCTACTTGTGACGGAGCATTTTATAAAGATAAAGAGGTGATCGTTGTTGGAGGAGGTAATAGCGCCCTGGAAGAGGGTTTACACTTAGCAGATTTTACCAAGAAAGTGAAGTTTGTCAATATCAACGAAAACTTTAAAGCTACCGAGACTTATTTAGAACAATTAGCTACTTACGATAATATTGAAGTGTATCACAATCGTGCCTCGCTTGAGTTTGTGACGGATGAAGAAGAAAAATTTAAAGGAATCAAGGTTCGACACAACCAAACTGGCGCTGAAGATGTCATTACTGCAGATGGTGCATTCATCTTTATCGGTTTGCAACCCAATACCGGTTTTATCAAAAAACTGGTAGACCTGGATGAGCGCAAGTTTATTCAAACCAATGACCAGCAAGAGACCAGTGTACCTGGCATTTTTGCAGCAGGTGATAACCGAAAAGGAGCAATCGCACAGGTGGCTTTTGCAGTAGGAGAGGGAGTGGCCGCAAGTTATGCCCTCCGAAAATATCTGAAGGCAAAAGCTTACCAACCATCTTCACCAGTAAAGGCATTACAAGTAGCTTAAGAATAGAGTAAATTTCAAGTTTTTCTTCAGTACAGCAGTCCTTCCCCAAAAGGACTGCTTTTTTTTACCCACTACTCATTACCCAATACCCACTACTCATTTCTTACTACCCTAAAAGTCCAATCTTTAGGAACCTTTGTCCATTCTTTCCACCCTTGATTTGTCTGATCTTTGTATTGTCAATTAAACAAAACGATTTTTAACCAACAATAAACTAAATTAATCATGAGCCAAATTCAAGTTCCTAGTAGAGATCAAGTAGATGCTAAATCACAAGTAATTTTTGACCAGTTGAAGAGCCAATTGGGTATGGTTCCTAACTTGTATGCTACCATTGGTTATTCTAGTGAAACCCTGGAAGCTTTTCTAAACTTTTCAGGACAAGCAGGAAAAAGTAGTTTTAACGGCAAAGAAATTGAAGCTATCAAATTAGCGGTGTCAGAAGTAAATGGATGTGAATACTGTCTTTCTGCCCACACTGCTCTAGCAAAAATGCAAGGATTTTCAGAGGAAGAAACCCATGAACTTAGAGCCACTACTATTGCTGATAGCCGCCTGAAAGCCATTACCACTTTGGCTAGAGATATTGCACAAAATCGTGCCCGCGTAAACAAAGGAAATTTGGAGAATTTCTACGCACAAGGATTTGAAGAAAAAGGTTTGATCGACCTGATTGGAGTTGTTAATGCCATTACTTTTACCAACTATGCACACATCCTAACTCAGGTGCCGGTAGATTTCCCAGTGGCTAAACCACTTTCAGTAGCGATCCCAGCATAACATATCGGGTTTATTCGGTTTTTTACCACTTAAAAGTTTTCGAAGAAAGGAGATGTTAGTCTCCTTTCTTTTTTTTAGTAAAAAGTAGAAGGTAGAAGGTAGAAGGAAAATATGTCTTTATACCTTCTACATTTTACCATTTACCAATAATCCGGAATATTCAAGCCCAAAATAATATCTCTCTCCCCAATCCAATGATCCCCTTGTTTTTTCAAAGAAATAATTCCATTGCCACCGCGAAGGCGCATAGAGTTTTTGATTTTGTTGGTCAATAAAGGATCACCTTCAAAATGATAGCTATCAATATAATACTCATTTTTGCCTGGCTCTTTAACCGTGATATGTATATGTGCCGGTTCTGTACGGTTGGGGTAGGCTTTGGGTTTGAGCGTATAAAAAGAATACTGTCCTTTTGAATTGGTTTTGAGCCAAGCCCTAAGAGAGCCATGTCGTTTTTCCCAACCAGAGGCACCCTTTTTAGCGACATACCTCCCTGTTTGGTCCGTATGGTAGAGGTATATTATCACATTCGGAGCGGGTGTTTTCCCATCTTTTTGGAAAATGGTACCGGTGATTTTGATTTTTTGTCCGGGATCGCCATAACCCGGCATTATGACTTCAGCAGTTAGCTTTTGGTTGCCGTATTCATGGATGGCCTCACAGCCTTCGCAGGGTCCGCCAATCAGTTGTTTTTTAATAGCATTGGATTGTGCCTGGTTTTGGAATGAACCTAAAAGAAATATGAATAAAAATGGAAGTAATTTCATAGTTTGTTTTTGCCATCATATTAGTTTCTAGATCCTAAAAAGGCAAAAGCAAGGAGAGGAAATCAAGGAATAAGTAGAGGAAATTAATTTCTTTTACTCATTCCTAATAGACTCCACCGGATTCATCAGGGCCGCTTTCACACTCTGGAAGCTAACCGTAATAAAAGCGATAATGATGGTGACCAGTCCCGTAAGAATAAAAATGGACCAATGAATATCAATCCGATAAGCAAATTGCTGAATCCATTGATTGCTTAGATACCAGGCAATGGGGGTAGCTATTAATATGGCAATAAAGACCAGTTGAAGGAAGTCTTTTGATAAGAAGCCTACAATGTGGGTAACGGAAGCGCCTAATACCTTTCGAATACCAATCTCTTTCTTCTTTCGATTGATAGTGAAGGTAACCAGGCCGAAAAGCCCCAGACAGGAGATCAGGATAGCCAAACCAGCAAAATATTTGGAAAGGTCCGACACCTTTTGTTCAGAAGCATACAACTTTTGATAATTCTCATCCAGAAATTTAAATTCGAAAGGTAGTCCTTCCGTGAAATCTTTATAAAGGGCTTCCAGTTGTGGGATGGTGCTTTGCTCAGAACCCCCTCTGATTTTCACCAATAAATTATTGGTGGTTTCGTCCGTGTCCAGAAATAAAAAACATGGTTTTACTTCTTCATAAAGTGACTCAAAATGAAAATCCTTTACCACTCCAATAATTTGTTTGTCCTGGCCCCACTGGCGGACTGTTTTACCAATAGGATCTTTCATCCCCATGGCCTTGATAGCGGATTCATTGAAAATAATTTTTAAGCTATCAGAGCCGAATTTTTTAGAAAAGGGCCGTCCGGCTGCCATCTCCATATCCATGGTCTCGATGAGGTCATAATCAACACTTAGGTATTTAAAGGATAGTCTATTATCAGGATCTTCACCCTGCCAATGTACGCCGGTGGTACTGGTCCCATTATTGGTAAGGTCATTTCTAATACTAGAAGCATTGATGACTCCTGATATTTTTTTGACTTCATCCAAAAAAGCAGGTAATCGATCACTTAGCTGCCCTTCCTTTTTGAAAGAGATGATATTGTCTTTATTAAAACCTAGGTTTTTGGAATGGATGAATTGGATTTGTTGATAGATGACTAATACCGCTACGATTAAAACGATAGATATAGTGAACTGAAAAATGACCAGGCCTTTTCTAGCCCATATTTCTGCCAACAGATTATTTATTTTTCCTTTTAGAATATTTACTGGCTTGCGACTGGAAAGGAAAAAGGCTGGATAACTGCCTGCTAAAAGCCCTGTGATTAAGGTGATGGTGCCGATGGAAATGAATAGCGGGAATCCATAGCCAAGCGTCAAGTTTTTCTCGGTAATCGCATTAAATTGAGGTAGTGCAAAACTGACCATGGCTATAGCTGCGGCTAAGGAAATGAAGGCGATAATTACCGCTTCACTAAGATATTGGGTGATCAGCACCCTTTTGTTAGCTCCGATTGCTTTTTTTACCCCTACTTCTACCATCCGCCTGGAGGCCCGGGCGGTGGTCAAATTCATGAAATTTATGCAGGCAATTAGGATAATGAAAAAGGCAATCAAGACAAAAAGCTTTACATATGATATGCGTCCTCCGGCTTGTAAGCCATTTTCATAAAGGCCGTAAAGATATCTGTCCGAATATTTTCTGATAAATAGTGTTTGATAATCTTCCCTACTTTTTTCCTGTAAATAAGAACTTATCTTTTTATTAAAATTATCTGGGTTTACCTCTTTACCTAAAACAATATAGGTGCTGGGGCCGCCATAGGTCCATTTGTTAACATCCGGGTTGATATCCAGATAATGCTCAAAACTGAAGATGACATCAAATTGATCTGTTGAATGAGTGGGAGGGCTTTTAAAAATACCTGAAACTTGATAGATGCCGCTGGAGTTATCCTTTTCCCATTCAACGCTCTTTCCAATAATATTTTCGCAGGTCCCAAATAATTTAATGGCTACTTCATCGGAAAGTAAAATGGCATTTTTATTATTAAGAACCTGACCTTTGGAACCCTCAAGTAATTCGTAAGAAAAGACATTAAAATAATCCGCTCCTGCAAACAACTCTAAAGCCTTTATTCGTTTTTCTTCAGTGATAAGTATGCCCTTTTCTCCTTGATTATCCAATTCTACTCCAATGGAATATTTTACTTCTGGAAAATCTTCTTTTAAAGCTTTTGCTAAAGGGCCCGGTGTCCATTCGAAGGTGAGTACTTCTCCCTTAGAGTTAGTGGAGTTTTTCATGACTTGATACAGCCTTGTATCGTTTTCATGAAATTTATCAAAACTCAATTCATCCACCACCCACAAGTAGATTAAAATAGTACAAGCCAAACCAGTAGAGAGACCAATTAAATTGATGAAAAAGGAAGTGCTGTGCCGCTGAAAACTGCGATAGGCTAGTTTTAAGATATGCAAAAACATAGTACTCAATTTTTATCCTACTGTAAAGGCCTGGGTAAATCAGGTTTTTCTATATCTTTTATAGCCAAAGTTGTGCCAATCCTCAAATAGCTGAAAATCCTATGTTTTAGCGCTTTTATATTGGAATTTGTGTATAATATTGAACAGGGAGTGTATAAAAATGAAGCACTTTTATTTTTGAAACACATCTTGGTTCCATGTTCCGGGTTCCACGTATGGTTTCGTGTGAATTTTTGTCTTACAAAACCTCTAAACTTTTACGATGAATTAATTATTAATCTTGTCAACCTTATTTAGGCAAGTACAAACATGGAACGCGGAACTCAGAACATGGAACAAAAAATTATTAGAATGTCAATTCCAAATAAAGTAGCTAATTCGGATCTAGTAAGATTTACTTAGTTTTTTTCCAATCCTCAATTTGATTTTGGAGCTGGGCTACCAAATCTGGAAACTCACTACTCAGATCTTTATCATTGAAAGGATCCTCATTCATATCAAATAATGCTTTTTGGTCATCTGTCGCATTCCATTGAAAAAACCAATCCTTATTGCGTAGCCAGTATCCTTCGATATTTTTGCCCATCATATCTCCTTCCCAGCGAATTTGAGTGACATTGCCCAATATCTCACTTCGAGAACTGGAAGCTGAACCTTCAATAACTCCTTTATAAGATTTTCCAAAATAATGATCAGGTACAGGTATTTCCAGAAAATCTAGGATGGTAGCAGGAATATCAGCACTATGTACTAAATCTTCTTTAACCACTCCAGGGGCGATTTTTCCCGGCCAGGAAAATATGATAGGTGATCGAAAGGATTGATCATAAATAGATAACTTGCCTTTATCACCACCATTGTGGTAACGCATCTCGTCACCCACAAACTCTTGATCCGGATTTTGTTCCCAACCATTATCATTAACATAGATAAAAAGAGTATTATCGAATAAATCTTTTTCCTTTAAATGTTCAACCAACTGACCAAAAGCATCATCAAACCAGCTACAATTGGCATAATATTGTTTGGCGGACTCGGTCATCTCTTTGTCCTTGTACAGGTTATAGTATTTTTCAGGAGCATCAAAGGGATAATGAGGCAGTGAAGGTGCATACCACATGAAAAAGGGAGAGCCCGACGTACTCTCCAGAAAATCATAGGCTGCCTGGTTGCTGACTCTGGCCAGATCTGTTCCATCGCCACCCATAAACTCTTCGAACCAGCCGGGCTGGTTGCGCTCTTCTTCTGTCCAACCCAAAGTCATACCATGGGTGAATCCACCATTTTCGAAATGATATTCCCACCATTTTCCGCCCTGGAAACTTGCATATCCTTTTTGAGCTAAAACCTTAGGAAGGGTTTCGAAGTATTGCATGGCATGGAAATCAAAATTTTTATCCCATTCTGTCTTTTCTTCCTGTGAAAGAGAAAGGTATTCCTCCTTTTTCATTTTATCCTCTTTAATGGAATCTCTTATCCCTTTGTATTGTATTGGTAAAATACCAGTTAGAAGGGTTTGTAAAGAGGGCCTGCAATGATTGTCAGGAACATAACCATTAGTGAAAAGGGTACCACTGGCAGCTAGTTGATCCATGTTAGGAGTTTGGATGTAGTCTGCTCCCATAAATCCAAAATAGGGATAACCTTGATCATCACCGATCAATAAGACAATATTGGGTAATGCTTCACTTAGTTCTTCTGCTAGTTGTTGTTCTGGTGCTTGATTGCAAGAAAAAAGTAGGATAAAAAAGGAAAATTTTAAATAGTGACTTAGTTTCATGATAATAGGATTGCAGTTAGATTTTTATTTGCCAATGACGAATTCTAATGGAATGTTAAGTCTTTCATTCCAATCTTTTTCGTTATGATCATGGCCTTCAAACTTTTTGCTTAAAAAAGATTCGTCCATTGAATAGCCGGAAGCCATCAAAACCGAGTCAATTTTTTGTTGATAGGGCTCATAATACTGATCCAATCCTTTGGTGCCATGATCGAAATACCACATTTTATCTTTGGGTAAGTTGGAGGCAAAATATTGGATCAATTGGGCGGGTATTGCTGGTGAAGAATCATCCATCGCAATAGGCCAGTGGGTAGAAAGACAAAGTGCTCCACCAAAAATGCTTGGATATTCACATTGGGCATACATGGAAATCAGACCTCCCATACTGGAACCTCCGATGAATGTATTTGCCATGTCTGGCAGGGTTCTGTATTCTTTATCGATCAGAGGTTTTAATTCTTTAGTTAGAAATAGTAGAAAACTGTCTGAAAAAACTGGCCTTTGAAGGAAAGAGAGCATAGAATCCCGATAATCGCTCGGTAAAGCTTCAAGGGGTTTTTGAGGCATATATTCAGAAAACCTATTTACCCCTGCATGATCAACTCCCACTATGATGATTTCTTTGAGTTTGCTTTGCTGACTCAAATCATCCGTTACCTCATGGATATTCCAGGCCGCACCCCCATAGGCCAGGCTATCTACGAATAGATTTTGCCTATCCATCATATATAAAACTGGATATCGTTTTTCGGAATCATTTGAATAGGAAGCAGGAAGATATACTTCGTATATTTTATCGTCAATAAAATTTGATTGGGTAAAAGTATTTTTTTGAAATCGCGAAACGGTTTCCGATTCTTTTGGTTCGGATTGATCATTACATCCCATCATTACAAATAGACAGCATGCAGAAAAACAAATTAACCTTGAAAACTTGGAGAAAAACAAAGGAATCATCTTGATGAATTATTGAAATAAGGTAATAACACTCCTGTCAATGGAAAATACTAAGCTTCTTTGAATATAAAACAGGATTTAAAGGAGTATCTATTTTTTTATTGATTTCTGCACCAGGACACCAGGTTTCCCAGTCCGCAATTTGATTTTCATTTTCTGGTTGTTTTAAAACCATATCTTCATCCATATAAATTACGGTCATTACTTTTCGAGTGTGTGCAGTTGTGTTGGCTCCCGCACGATGAAAGACCCAGCCAGAGTGAAAACTGATTTCTCCTATATCAAAAGCTTCAATAATATGTTTGAAATCGGTTACTCTCAATTTTTTGTCCAAAAAGGCTTCACTTTCATCACTAATTTGTAGGGTACGGCCCTCTTGAATGGCATGGCTTCCCGCGCTAAACTCTAAAGGGCCCATTTCCAATGGGGTAGCTTGGAGTGGCATCCAGGCCGTAATGGTTTTATCTGTAGCCAAAGGCCAGTAATATTGATCAGCATGCCAGGGGGTAATACCTCCTCCTGCTTCTTTGTATAGTGCTTGATCATGATAAAGCCGAACACCTTCTACCTGCATTAATTCTGCTGCAATCTGAGCAATTCGAGAACTAAAAATCAGCTTTTTTATGGCTTCACTTTCCCGCCAAAGATTAAAAAGTTGAAGAAAAGCCTTGCCATAAGTGTCTCTCTCTTCAAGAGGGGTTTTTACGGAATTCAGTTCATTCACTTTATCTGTAATAATCTGATTAAAATGATGGACAAGCTCTGGAGATAGTATGTTTTTGATTTTGATATACTTGTTCTCCTGATAAAAATTAATCTGTTCTTCGGAAAGGGAAAAAGCCTGATCAAGTAAAGTGAATTCCATAAAGTGTTGGTTTTATGTTTTCAAAAATACCTTGCATACCTCCAATAAACTTTGGAAATTTTAGCCATTTTTTTACATATTTTATCTTGAAAAATTGAGAATTGATCTTAACACATTGTTTAACAACATCTTAACCGAATTTTAGTCTATACCGATTATCTTGGGCATAAAATACGCTTGACTGTTATCATTAACTAACCTTACACGAATTAGTATTTATCAAAATAACTATTTAAGATCTGGTACTAAGTAAGGAAAAACGATCTAAAAAAATGAAATTTTCCAGCCTCCTTTGTTTTCTCCTAATGTTTTTGCCTTTTAAGGAAAAAAATACTGCTCCTGAACCTCGTAATCATCACTCCATGGTATTTGATTCTGCCCGAAATAAATTGGTGCTATTTGGAGGAAATGGTGATGAGATCAAGTTCTTTTCTGACACCTGGGAATGGGATGGAAAAACTTGGGCCAAGGTTTCTGAAAAGGGACCCGGATTGAGAAGTAGTCATTCTCTGGCCTTCGATGCTACTTCAGGTAGTACCCTATTGTTTGGTGGGGTTAATGTTAAAGGGCTTACTTCTGATTATACCTGGTTGTGGGATGGTAATCAATGGAAAAGTTTAAAACTAAAAGGACCCTCAGCTCGCCATTCTCCTGCCATAGGTTATGATAAGAATTTTAACGAAATAATATTGTTTTCGGGATCGGCAATAGGAGATGATGAGATGTGGATATGGAGAAACCAGACTTGGAATCCCGTAAATAAAGAGTATAAGATGCCCAGCCCCAGAACTCGCGGTAAATTGTGTTATGATCCTACTCGAAAAAGTTTGATTCTCTTTGGTGGTTACTCTAATGGCGGCTCTGTTGGAGATACCTGGGAGTGGAAAGATAATCGATGGAAGGAATTAGAAGTCGATGGCCCTTCTCCAAGGAATAATCATGCCATGGCCACGGATTATAATCGAAACCGCATCGTTTTATTTGGCGGTAAAAACAGAGCCTCTGGTGAATTATTCAATGATACCTGGGAATGGGACGGCGAAAAATGGATCAAGGTGGCTGAAGGAGGTCCTGAAAAAAGGGGAGTAGCAGCAATGGCTTATGATGGCAATCTGGGGCAGGTTGTTATGCATGGTGGCCGCAGTGCCGATCGAAAAGCCTTTGGTGATTTTTGGACTTGGGATGGAGAAAAATGGTCTAAAATCCACGATTAAGGCCTTAATACATACCTTAAGCCCTTGCTAAACCCCTGGACATATGAATTGGCATGGTCATCTGTAATATGATCAACCTGAAGGTTTAATCCTTCAACTGACTTTTCAGAAAAAAGATTTTTAAAGTTTTTGAAGGCATCTAAATGAGATCGTTTTACATTTTCATTGACCAAATCCCCATATGCTACATCCGAAGAACAGAGGTAGAGTCTTTGTTGACCGTAGTTGGTTTTAATATTTTCTTGTCCAAGGGCATAAAGTCCTCCCAAGCTGGGATCACAAGAAATGTATCCATCAAATAAATTAGGCTCTTTAAGGAAAGAATACATCACAAATACCCCGCCGTGTGAATGACCAGCAATATATTTTTTGTTGGAAGTTTTATAGTTTTTATTGATATGAGGGATTAGTTCTTCCTGGAAAAAGGCATAAAATTTATTAGCGTCTCCTCCATAAGATGCTGGTAAGTAGTCTCTGACTCTGGTTTGTCGAGAAATATTTGCAATCCCTACTAAAATAGCATCTGGAACACCTCTCCAATACGTCATGTAGGAATAAATACCATGAGAAGCCATAAATCTATATTCCGCATCTAAAATATATAAAACGGGCAGGTCCCTGCTAATGGTGTCATAACCCTGCGGAAGGGATATGTAAATGGTTCGATCTTCACCCAATGTAATAGAGGAAATAGTATGTTTTTTTCCGATAGAAAGCTCATCGTTTTCCATTTCTTGACAAAAGGATAGGGTGGGTATTAGAATACAAAGCATTAAAATAAGGTAGTTTTTCATACTATAAATAATTGGCATTGCGATTGGTATAGAAATTATATACTCTTTATAGATGCAAAAGGAAACAAAAAGGGTGGGTAGGAATTAGTGATTACTAATTGAAGAATCCAGGCAGATTTTTTCAATTAATCAATTCTAGCTATATTGAAAGGATAATAATATTTGAAAAAAAATAACAGTCTGTAATTTTCTCCGATGTCCATTAATTCTAAAAGAACCTTGGCCACCATTATGTTTACGGATATGGTGGGATATACCGCCTTAATGCAGCGGGATGAACAGCAAGCCAGGCTGAAGCGCGATAGGCATCGGGAAGTATTTGATACGCTGCACGAAAAATTCGGCGGACAAATTATCCAGTATTTTGGGGATGGCACCCTAAGTATTTTTGAAAGTTCTGTAAAAGCGGTAGCCTGTGCTGAAGAGATGCAAAATATGCTCCAAGAGCCTATCCATGTTCCTCTAAGAATTGGAATTCATAGTGGGGAGATTACTATTGAAGAGGATAATATTATTGGCGATGCAGTCAACCTGGCCTCCAGGATTGAATCTTTTGCCGTACCAGGGGCTGTTTTTGTATCCGACACTGTTTATGACCAGGTGAAAAATCAGGTTCAATTTGATTTTAAGGCACTGGGGAAATTCAATTTGAAAAATGTAGCACGCCCTTTCGAGATTTATGCTCTTTCAAATGAAGGACTAGAAGTTCCCGGTCCCGAGTCATTAAAAGGAAAAGGAGAAAGGGTAGAAGTTTATAAAGATAATCTTCCAAAAGTCCTGACTTCTTTTATTGGACGGGAAAAAGAGATTCAGGAGCTAAAATCACTTCTTACTAAATATCGACTCATTACACTGACAGGCCCCGGAGGCACCGGGAAGACCCGTTTGTCTATCCAGACAGCACGGGAAGTCCAGAATCAATTCAGAGATGGCGTCATCTGGGTACCACTGGCCTCTGTACTAGACCCTGAGATTGTTGCCTATTCCATTGCCAAGCATTTAGGCTTGAAAGAAGATCCACTACTTGACATGGATGAAGTGCTAGTCCGTTTTTTTAAGCCTAAGCAAGCCTTATTGGTGCTCGATAATTATGAACAGATAGTAAAAGCAGCAGATATCATTGGGCAACTTTTAGAGGTGTGTGCAGAATTACAAATTCTGGTAAGTAGCCGGGTGGTATTGCAGATAGCTGGGGAAAAAGAATATCAAGTACCTCCTTTAAGTCTTCCCAAATTAAATGGTTCAAATTCCCTTGAAAAGCTAGAGAAAGTTCCTTCTATCGTCTTATTTACTGAAAGAGCGAATGCTTCAAGAAGAAATTTTCAATTAAGCAATGACAATATTACCGCCGTTGCTGAAATATGTATTCGCCTGGATGGCCTTCCCTTGGCCATAGAACTGGCTGCTGCCCGAACAAAAATTTTTAAGCCTCAGGCATTATTAGAGCGCCTAAACAAGTCTCTTGACTTACTTAAAGGAAGTGGCAAACTACCCGAAAGACATCAAACCCTTCGCCAAACCATTGCCTGGAGTTATAATTTATTGGACTCAGAAGAAAAGGAGCTTTTCCAGAAATCTGCTGTATTTGTAGGCGGATGTACTATGGAAGCCCTGGAGATAGTTTGTGGATCAGATGACCTGGCCAATTGGGATGTAATTGATGGAGTAATGGCGCTAGTGGATAAGAGCTTACTCCAATCCGAAGAAACAGAAGACGATACCCGGTTTTTTATGCTTGAAACCATTCGGGAATTTGCCGTAGAAGCACTAAATAATGCCCCTAATGTAAGGGAGCAGAAAATGGCTCATATTCACTACTTTTTGGAACTTGCCGAAGAAGCCGGCCCCCATTTTAGAGGACCTGAAGCTGATTATTGGACTAAAAAACTATCCTATGATGAGGCTAACTGTAGGGCAGTAATAGACTATTCGATTGAATTAGACGAAATTCAATTGGCCTATCGGATGATTCAGGCCTTACAAAATTTTTGGTCCTATAAGTTTATGCCTAATGAGGCAATTCAATTGATAGAACGGGTCGTGGCTATTCCTGTAGCGGAAAAACTTTTTCCCGATCGACAGAAAATAAAACAAATGCTCGCTCGATACTATTTATGGTTGCCTCTGGCCGGGAAAGCCGTAAATATTCTGGAAGAAAACCTAAGATACTGGGAACAACATGGAGATAAAAAACAATTAGGTTTGGCACTCAATGATCTGGGTTGGGGTTATGACTGGATGTTCAGAACCCAGGAAAATTTAAAGCTTTCTTCAAAGGCTAGAGCTATTTTTGAAGAACTTAATGAAACCATACCATTTATCGCCTCCCTAGTCAATATTTCAGTGGCATTTTGCAGACAAGGTAAGCCTGGTAAATCATTGCCTTTGGTACAACGATGTTTAGCCTTGAATGAAGAGCATGGAGATATTCGAAGGCATGTTTACATCAGTAGCTTTTTGGGACTTATTTATTTTTATCAGGGCAAAATTGAATCAGCAGAATCGACATTAAATGAAGCACTAAAAATAATTCGAAGTAGGGGGTTCACATTTTATGAAAACCTTGTTTTATGCTTTTTAGGGTATGTCTATTTTGCAAAAAGTGAATTTGAAACTTGTATTAATATTGCCCGTGAAATAGAAAAGAGAAGTTTGGTATTTAATTCTAAGTGGGGAATGTTGGCAGCCTACCAAAATTATGCTTTGGCTGCATTAGGAAAAAAACAATTGGATGAAGCCAACCATTGGGGGGAGAAATTGGAAAAATTGAGGCGTATCATGCAGGCCGAACATGTTGGGCAAAGAGTGGATGTTATCATTGGTAAAATAGCGGCCGAAGAAGGTGACTCCGTTCGCATTCAACAATGTATTCGAAAATTGATGCAAAATGAAATAGAAAATGAAAGCTATTCTGGTTTTATTCCAGGCCTAGAAATTTCAGCTCGATTTGCTGAGCGTAATGGTAATTATGAAGTTTCAGCACAATTATTTTACAATGCTCAGGCTTTAAGAAAAGAACTGGAAACACCTATTTTCCAAAGTGAAGCATCTATTTACACAATACTGGAACAGCGCTTGCGCGACCAGCTTGAAACTAAAAAATTAGAAGCCATTAAAACTACAAGATTAGATGATAAAATTTTGCTAAACCTGGTGAACGAACTTATTAAATAACTTAATAAAACTCGTTACTCATCACTCTTTTCTATTTCGAAGAATCTATTTTTACCCTGACAGCAACAGGTCCCTTCGCACTACCTTCAATTTCGAAGATCACTTTGTCATTTTCCTGAATGGTATCAATGGTATTATTAGTATGGACAAAGAGATTTTCCTTGGTAGCACTGTCGATAATAAATCCATATCCTTTTTCGTGATTGAAAAATTTGACAGTGCCTTTGCGGATTGGATCTTCGGGAGTCTGATCTTTCGGAGGAATTCCTAAAACTATGTCCTCGGCCTTTATTTCCTCTTTCTTTTTGTTGGGATCGGGAGGTGTGGAGGTCAGGTTGCCGTCTTCATCAACATAAGAGAGCATATCTTCAAAGGATTTGGGACCATTTTGCTCTTTTTCCAACTTCCGTTGTTCGCGGCGTTCTTTTTTAGCCTGTTGTTTTTTTCTACGTTTTTTTTCTTTCTCTTTTTTGTTAAAAGATTGCTGTGATTTTGCCATATTCTATTTTTAAGGTTAACCAATGTTACCTATTGAAGGTGAAGCCCATTGGTAACCAGAAACAAAACATGTCAACAACCAGTGCACGATTCAACAAGTGGTTTAAAGGTACTTAAATTAAATTAGACTTGCTGTAAGTAATATAGTTTTATCACTTATTTAATAATCTACATTTTGATTTTTCTGAAAAAGTTTTTTAGTTTAATTTTCTGCGGGTATATGATCATAACTTAAAACTCTTTGTAACTTCCATTCTTCTTCTTCCAGTATCCAAACGTGGGTAAATCGAGCTGTACTGGTTAAATACTTGGGTTTGTTTTCTTCTTCTCCATAAAATTCATGCACTCCTTTTTGGATGGCCCCGTACAGTTTACCATTATTATACAATGGAAAAACCTTCAGAGTTTTATCCACCAATTCTCGGGTAGGTTTATAATCCAATTGACATAATCCGCTAATTCCTTTTACAAAATCAGCCTTTGATTTAATTATTCCGGCTTGATCATGATAAAACTCCATATTCTCGCTGAGAAGCTTTTTTACCGCAAAGGTGTCGCAGTGATTATAACCGAGGCCAAATAGCAAGCTGTCATTTGTTTCTAATTGATCAAATATTTTTTGAACTTCGGGGGAGTATCTAGTTTCTTCATTGGAAGCTTCCTCTTGAGAATTGATATTTGGATTAGCATTAGAGTTCTGACAGGCAAACACCCCCATAAAGATTAGCAAAGAGGTTAAGGTTTTAAGGATTATTGCTTTAAAGGAAATCTTAGCTATGTTGAACATTGATCGATTATTTTAATTTTTTAAGATAGCCATTAATTCTTTTCTGGCTTTTTCTTTTTCTGGATTAAAGCCAAATACCATTAGAAGGACGGCAAAGAGGAGAAATCCCAATGGGGCGAGGATAAATATTGGATCTGTATCTAGAAATAAAGCTCCATAGATCATAGCAGCTAAGATTAAGCCAATCCCTGTAAACCAAAAAATTAAAAAGATGCGAGCAAATATATTGAGTTTGAAGATGAGTTGAATTTCAGTATTCCCTAAATTTTCTCTAATGAATCCTTGAATTTGGGGTAAAAAGGAGTTTCGATATCGGATAACTCTTTGAATTTGAAAATGATTATTATGAACTGTTCCTTGAAAGGTTTTATGTTCCCCTTGTTTGGGAGGAAGGATTCGGAAAATTTGTAAGGGTTCCGTATTGGACTGCACCAGATCAATCACTTCCTGTTTTGATAAATGAGTGGTAAGGGTTGTTTTTTCGTAAGGAATTATTTTCATTGATGGTGGTTTTTAAGGGTAGTTTGAGTTAAAGGGGATTCTGTTATTTGGGACTTTTTTAGCACGCAACTACCTCCGGTAGTCAGGGATTTCGCGGATAACGCAAATTCATTTGAGTGATATGATATTACCAATACTCTTAAAGTCCGCTTATCTGCTCATCAATAAAGATAGCACTTCTAATGGCTCCTTCCATGTACCCCGGAAAGTTTTGTGCCGTTTCAGTACCTGCAATAAACAAAGAACCTCCTAAATAAGGTTTTTGGAAGACTAAATGACCATTATTTTGATGTGGTAAAATATGATGTGGATAGTCAGAAAAAGTAAAAGGTTCTTTGCGCCAAACTCCTTCCTCATAACTCAGGAAGTCCCGAACCTGGGCTCCGAAATATTTCTCGAGTTGCTTAAGAACAAGTGCTCGTCGCTCTTCTTTTGTTACGGAAAAATAAGAACCATTCATAAAACCCTTGAGTGCAAAATAAGTGTCTTCAAAATTAGAGTGGTCATACATTTCAGAAATGGGTCCTACATTGCTAAAAATAGTTCCACTTAAATTCTTCATCCTCCAAAATGGTTGAGCATAACTTAATCCTACTTTGATAGATTCGCCCATCCAGGTGTGGGTACTTTTGGCTATATCTGTTAAGGAAGAGGGTAAAGCAGGAGATATTTTTATAGAATTGACTAACAAATTTGGTGGTAAAGTGGAAATGAGGATAGATCCCTTAAAGTTTAATTCCTCTGTTTTTAAAGAAATACCATCCTTGTTTTTTTCAATAGATTGGACAAGTTGGCTATGATAGAGATGTTTGGAATCCAGCTTATCCACTAAGGCTTTGATAAGAGATGAAGATCCTCCCTTAATTCTAAAGCTAGGGTCCGTATTGGGAGGCAAATTAACGACCTGGGGAGGGCTGGTTGATATGGGTTCAAAAAGGGCTCGATCTCCTAATATTTGTTCAAAAACATCAATCTTTAATTCCTTTAATAATTGAATCAGGGAAGTATGTTGATTACCCAACCAGGTAGCACCCATATCCTGAGCTGCAATGTTAGGGGCGTATTTTGTAAAAATCCTACCTCCAAATCGATCTCGAGCTTCGATAACAATGGCATTTAAATTTTTCTTCTTCAAAAAGTAGGCTAAGGCCAGCCCGGTTAGGCCGCCTCCAATGATGAGGATTTTTGATTCAATAGTATTCATAAGTAAATCTGCGATATCAGCGTGAAAAATAAAGCTTGAAATAACAGATTTACCGCCAATCTAACAATTCATCCGAAGATTTATTCAATCTTAACTTTCACCAAAAACAAATCACCTTCCCCCGCTCCCCGACTAAATGTTCTGCCGGTGAACACCAATTCTCCATCTTCTGTCATAAGAATGGTTTGCCCTGCTTCTTCATCCTTTGGTCCACCATAGGTTTTTAGCCATTCGATATTTCCCATGCTATCCACTTGAAGAAGGAGAAGGTCTCCATGTCTCCCCTCTGGACTTTGCTTAAAAATATAACCCAATAGGATGCATTGATTTTTTTCGGTAACATAAGCACTTACAATTCTTTCTTCGGCCTGGGAGCCATAAGTATAATTCCAGATTTCTTTACCTGCTTGATCAACTTTGACTAACCAGGGACTATTATTAGCAGTTCCATAGCTTTTGGAATAGCCGATTAAGAGTAAATGCCCATCCCCACTCTTTCTGATGGTATGGCACAAATCATTTTTAGGTCCTCCGTAAGTTTTAATCCATTCTACTACCCCCTGATCATCTGCTTTGGCAATGAATCCATCCAAGCTGCCATTTTTTGTGGCTATCAATCCAGTGAAAAATAATGATCCTGCCTCTCCACTAACAATAGAAAAAGCCCTGTTTAAATTTTGATTTTCCAACTGTTCTTTCCAAATTAAACTTCCTGTATCGTCTACTTTCATTAACAAGGAGGTTACTTCTCCATTATCGGTATCATTGGTTTGACCTATTATTATGTAATGATTTTCGGGAGTAACGAGGAGGTCCCAGGCAAACTGATCATTATTGCCTCCAAAGGTTTTTGACCATACTTCCTGGCCATTTGGGGCTATTTTTATCAGGTAGATATCCCAGTCATCCGATCCAAAACTGTTGGAAAACCCAGCTATGATATAATGATTGTCCAGGGTTTGTTTAATGACCCAGCCATTATCTTCTCTTTCTCCACCTATTGTGTTTTGCCAAATTATCTGGCCTTCGGAATCTGTTTTGACAATATAGACATCTTCGATTTCGGCATTAAAACTTTCCGTCATACCTACCATTACAAATCCATTACCTTCAAGCGCTCTTTCGATGCCTACCCCTCGGTCAGTTTCCTGCTGGCCAAATGTTTTTATTGAAAAATCTTGTGATTGCAAGTGACATACTGGTAGCAGCATTAAAAGAAGACCAATAATTTTTCTCATATAAATGATTTTTCCTGGCTTTTGAAGATGACAAAAGGATTTAGTTTAAACTTTTAGCCTTTTCAAAAGTTCGCTTTTGTAGGTTTTGCTAACATTGAAGATTTGGTTGTCGATCATACAAACTTGGTAAACGCTGTGAGGAGCTTTCCTAAGCTCCTTGATGTATTCAAGGTTGACGATAAAAGATTTATGAATTCTAATAAACTCCTCTCTTCCTAATCTTTGCTCAACATTATTTAATGATTCTCTTAAGACATGCTTGGAATCTTCTACAAATACATTGACGTAATTACCGTCTGCAATAATATATCGAATGCTGGAAATTTCAATGAAGTATATTTTATTGCCTAGAGGAATGGAGAGTTTTTTAGAGCTCGCTTTCCCATTCTGAGAGGGATGTAATTGAGATTTGAGGTTTTCTAATTTAGCCAGTGAAAGTTTTTCTCGCAACTCCAATTGTTCCAACCTATTTTTATTTAATTCAGAAAGGGCCACCACGGTATATACAATTCCAAGAATGATCAAATAAATCATAAACCAGTCATGACGAACTTTCACATTATCTCTAGTTACACGTATGCTTAGAATCTTTTTTTCTCCATTCTCAAAAACAGTTTTTTCCTCGGGCACCCTTTCTTTAACATTATCTTTTAAAGTTTGCTCTCCAACATTTAGGCCAAATTGATTCATACCGTAAAGAATTCCCAGGATAATTAATAGATTCAGAGCGGATGAAAATATCCATTTAAATTTGTGCCGGCGCATAGTCCAGATTACTAACCTGACCAATATGCATAGTAATAATCCTCCTACCCAGAGAAAAAATAAAGACCTCCAGGATAGGGCTTCAGGAAGTCTAAAAAATAACCTGGTGATAAAAATCGCCATGAAAAAGAAAGTCCAGACAATCCAGGAAATGATAATACTTGCTTTCATTTTATTTAAAAAAGATACTACTCAAAGATAGCCTTTTCGCTTAATCCCCATTGAAATTTCATACCATATAAGTGCACATTCAGAACATAAATCCTGCCACTTGGCCCCAGAACACAGTTTAAATCTGAGAAGGAGACTATATTGGGGCGGTAGTTTTCAAATTAATCCAATGCATTTGCGACTGATTAAGGGTTCTATCTTTTGATCAGTTTCCTATTCTAAATAAATAATGATTATGAAATTAGCTGCCCTTATTATTAGTGTGTTTTTGAGTTATCAGGTTGATCTGGCCAATGTGAAAATTGATCCCGAAATAGTAATAAGGCACGACAAGGAAGATGCGGACTATATTGCCTTGGGAAAGCAGTTTCCTTCCGTTTGTAAAGTAGATCAAGGAGGTGATGGTACATTGGTAGCTCCTCGTTGGGTATTAACAGCTGCACATGTTGCAGAGGGGATGTATAGACGCAAAGGTTCGGATATAAGGATTCATTTTGAAGGGCAAAAAGAAGGGTATGAAATAGATAAAATTTTCGTACACCCCGAATTCGTCCCCATGCAAGGTGCCGATATTGCCCTAATTCAATTGAAAAAAGAAGTTAAAGGGATCGACCCTGTTGATTTTTATAATAAAAAGGATGAAGCAGGTAAAGAGATTGTTATCGTTGGCCATGGAGATTTTAAGAAAGGGAATGGAGGTGAATGGGTTCGAGATGGAAAGAAAAGGGCTGCTACAAATATTATTGATAAAACAAGTCAGGGTAAAATAATTTTTGATTTTGATGAACCCGATAAAGGTACTGAGTTTGAAGGAACGGCAGGCAGAGGTGATAGTGGCGGGCCTGCTTTTATTTTAAACAAAGATAAACGATTTATTGCAGGAGTGAGCTCAGCTGGGATGCCGGGGAAAAATGGACCTGGAACCTATGGAGCTGTTGAGCATTATATTCGAGTGTCTCATTATTTTGATTGGATTAAAAAGACGATGAAAAAGCCATTAGCTAAAAATGCGCTTTCTGAAAATTCTTTGCCTCGGAATCGACCACGTCCTGGCGGAAATCCGGTTATCAGACGAAGTGGAGGCCCGCTTCCAGGCCTGGGATTAATGCTCATGGAAGAAAATGGAAAAATTAGAATTGGTGGAAAGGCAGATCCTATGGTGCCTGAAGCTTTTCGTCAAGTGATGTTCAAACCTCCTTCATTTATCAAATCCTTTAATGGAAAGACCTATTCAAGCTTAGAGGATTTCAAAAAAGATTTCGCTGCAATTAAAAAAGGAAATTCTTTTAAAATTGAATTTGAAATTCAGGGAGAGCTGAAATCCTATGAAGGACAAAAAATGTAAGGAATTCCAATGGCATTTAAAGGCCAAATAAACTTTTAGCATTACCGCTTATTATTTTGTAAAAATCCTTTTCATTCAGGTAATCTGCCATTTCTTTAATTAGGGCCTCATATTTTTGATAGTGATTTTTTTCGGAAAATGGGCCCATACTTCCAAATAAAATCCGATCGGAGCCTAGTTTGGAAATGACATCTTTTATTTGTTTGGAAGGAATAAGGGAGGTCGTCAGGTAGAGATTCGGCATTTTGTTCCAGCTAATAGAATTCAAAATCTCTCTTTGTATTTTATCATCAAGCTTAGCATTTGTTGGAGTAATAATGACAGGTACCGTGGAATGCCTTTTAGCTATAGCCACTAAGATATTTGCTTCTTTGCTGCTGCCTAAAGATATTATTAAAGGGATAGTATGTTTTTCGCAAAGTTCAAAATAACCTTCTACCATGGGTAGGCTTAAAGAGAAATTATTGAGATCTGGATGTAAGGCAATGCCTGTAAATACATTTTTATATTTTTTATTGGTCAGGAATGGCTCAATTAGACCTGGATCGCTTTCCTTTGGTTTAGCCCAAAGTATTCCTTTAAATTTTTTGGGATTCTGATTAATTATTTCAAACATTTTCTGATTAGCTGAGTGTTGACTCATATTACTACCAAATTCATTTGCTGCCTCATAATTTTTTAGAAAAACATAGTTGAGCCCTATCTGTTCGATTGTATTTATGAATAAACCTGAAGCATTTTTAGTATGATTCTTTGCAAGAACTCCGGTATTAATATCAATAATATCAAATTCTTTCCAATTTTGACTTTGGCCTGATATGCCTCCTAAAATTAGTATGCCAATAAACAAAGCTTTTAAATAGTATGATTTGGAGTTCATAGTCTTGATATTTTGATAATAGGTGATGAAGAATTAGATATTTATTAAAAGGATTGGGAGAGTAGCCTTCTAATTTTTTTCAAGATGATCTATCTTTTTGTTAAAATCTTCTTAAGCTGGTAAAGGTTTGTCCAATTTTACCAGAATTAATCTCAATATCTAGTTCTGATTATTGTTTTATCATTACAATTTGAGGAGAGGTGAAAGCTTTTAGCGATCCTTTTTCTCGGCCTTTAATGCCTGATATTTTCTAGTTAAAAGCTTTTTATTACTATTAGGGTTTACAGAAGAAGTATAGGACAGGGAGATACCTGCAGAGGCAATTCCCATGTATGCCCGGTCAGCTATAGGAAGGTTTTCCCAGAGGCCATAAACAAGCCCCGCAAGGAAGGCATCTCCGGCTCCAATGGTATTAACAACTTTGATACTTGGAGCTTGAATCCATCCTGATTCCTGACTATTCCGGAAGTATACTCCTGCCTGTCCAAGGGTAATAAAAATTTCTTGCAGACCTTTAGAAATAAACCATTCCCCTGCTTTTTTAATCAATTCTTCTGAATTTAAGGGCTGGCCAATTATTGATTCCGCCTCTTTAATATTTGGACAGAAAATGTCGATTTTGTCCAAAACGCCTTTCAACTTTATACTTAAAGGGGCAGAAACAGGATCTAGAATGAATTTTGTGTTTTTGCATTTGTCCAATATCCAGTGGATGGTATTCTTGGGTATATTGGTCTCCAGGATACAAAAAGATGAAGCATCTATAAAAGGCAAAAGGTGTTCAAGGTTTTCTGGCGACAGAGCGCTGAATGGATCAAGATCCGCAATCCCAAAAGCCATGTCATTGTGGCGATCCATTCCCACAAGGTGCAAAGCGGAACTCCTGTTTTTTAAAAACAAACTCTTAGAGATGTCCAAGCCCAGGCTTTTGGCTTGATCGATCATCATCTTTGAAAAAGGGTCATCCCCCAAAACGGTAATTAGACTGACTGGCATCGAAAGCAAAGCAAGGTTCTCCGCAATATTCCGACCCACTCCGCCGGGAGTCATCTTTATTTTTCCCGGAACGGAATCGTATTCTTTTAAGCCCTTTTCAGGAAAGCCAATAATATCCATGATCGCTGCACCAATTACGCATACCCTCTGTTTTGCTTTTTCCGTCATTTAACAAAAATAATAGGATTATCTGTTTTGGACATTGTAATTTAGCTAAGTCAAAATTAGAAATTATGGATTCTTTTAAAAAACTGTTTCCAAAGCCTTGTTCAGTAATAGCCGTTATCCATGTTAAAGCCTTACCAGGTACTCCTGGATATACAAAAGGAATGAATAACATTTTAGAGCAGGCTGTTTGGGAGGCAAAAATCTTTAAAGAGGCGGGGATGGATGCTATTATTATTGAAAACATGCACGACATTCCCTATCTCAATAGAAAAGTTGGCCATGAAATTAGTACGGCTATGTCCATAATTGGCTGGGAAGTGAAAAGAGCAAGTGGATTGCCCTGTGGGGTACAGGTATTGGCAGGTGCCAACAAGGCGGCTCTGGCAGTAGCCAAATCTGCTGACCTGGATTTTATTCGAGCAGAAGGGTTTGTATTTGCCCATATCGGAGATGAAGGTCGCTTTGAATCAGATGCAGGTGATTTGCTACGTTATCGGAAAATGATTGATGCTGAGGACATTTTGGTTTTTACCGATATTAAGAAAAAACACAGCTCTCATGCTATTACCGATGATGTAGATATTGTTGAAACGGCCAAAGCGGCTTCTTTTTTTAGAAGTGATGGTTTAATTATTACGGGTTCTGTCACCGGGATGCCCCCAAACTTAAATGAACTAAAAACAGTAAAAAAATCAACAGAAACACCAGTATTAACTGGTTCGGGGATTACTCTCGAAAACATATCACAATACCAAGATCACTGTGATGCTATGATCATAGGTTCCTGGTTTAAAAAAGATGGACACTGGGCAAATCCAGTGGACCCGGAAAGGATAAAAGTCTGGCAGCAGGCTTTAAGCTAAATAAGGTCATACGCCCCCTATATTCTCCTTATATTTATCCGAATCATAAAATCATCAGCACCATGACCAGAAGGATATTGTTTGTTTTTTTACCTCTCTTTTTTTTAGCAAGTACTGCCTATACCCAAAAAGGTAAACGGGTCAAAGGCCCGGTTATCGAAGAATATGGCCCAACCTTTGCTTTTGATAATCCGGATTTCAAAACAGATCCTAAAAAGGAATATAAAGTAGTTTTTGATATTCACAACTCTCCTGAAAACCCTTCAGCAGTAAACCCTATGATTAATACATTAGCTCGTTTTCTAAATATGCATGCTGGGGCTGGAGTTCCTCTAAAAAATTTGAAAGTAGTGGGCGTCATCCATAACAAGGCCAGTAAGGATGCAATGAGTAATGATGCTTACCGGGAAAAATTTGGTGTCGATAATCCTAATATTCCCCTGATGAGAGAGTTGGAAAAGGCAGGTGCTAAAATTTATATGTGCGGGCAATCTATTCATTCTCGGGGAGTAGATCCTGATCGAATGGCTAAGCCTGTCAAAACAGCCTTGTCCGCAATGACTGTTTTTTTAAGCTTGCAAAGTGAAGGCTATACTTTAATTCGATTTTAGTAGGAAAGGATTCATGTGGATACGGATTCACGGACCTACGGCTTAAAAAATTGTATTCTCATGCCTTGAACCCGTATATACGTGAACCCGTGATTACGTAAAATTTCCCGACATGAAAACAATTATACCTCTATTTTATTTAATCCTATTCTCCCTGCACCTGTCTGCCCAAGAAGCCCAATTTGGCCAGAGCGGGCCTGCAAAATTAGTGTGGCCCTTTGACAACAGCTTTTATATTAGCCCCCAAAACTCATCTCATGGTTGGCGGATGATTTGTGGGCCTGGATGTGGTCTGCATAGGAATAGTGATTATTATGCATTGGACTGGTCACGGGCTAGCGTTTCAGCATGTGGGGCAGTATTTAATGCTCCATTAAGCGGAACAGTAATCTGTACTAGTGTTGGTAACAATACGGGCTATGGTTATCAGATTATTATTCAATCGGAACAAGATTCCAATTATGCTTTTCGCATGGCACACATGCAAGAGGTGTGGGTAACCAGAGGGGCTTATGTGAAGGCAGGTGAGCCAATCGGTAGGGTAGGAGATACCGGTAACGGAGGCTGTCATGGACACTTGGCAGTATATAAAAATATATATGATCAGGCAGATGGTAATGGTCAAAATGCCCTCCACCATTTGAGTATCTGCAACTTTGTTCCTACCCCTTATGATGATGCAGCTTATTTTTCTCAGCCATTTGATTTTGTCAGAGGGGATGGTTTAAAAGGAGATTTATCCTTATTGAATAATTATGAAGTAGCTAGAGAGGATTCACTTTATTTCAAAGTACGGGTCTTTAATCCGGGCTTGTCGACCTGGGAAGGGAGTGTGGGGATTCAAATGCAACGGGGAGAATCTTTTGACCAAGGTATAGGTGGCCAGGCTATTGTGAAAACGGACAAAATGGTTTTCGAAAAAGGAGACACTCTGGAAGTCCTAATGCCTCTAAGTATGAGCGTTCACTCCACTGGAGAATATACCGCTTTTCTGGTTTTTTACTCAGAGGAATTTTCAGATATCCATAATAGTAATGTTCAGGTAAAAACCCCCTTAAGGAGCAAAAACTTCCGATTATCTTCACGGCAGTTATGTAATTTAGATGAACCCAATGATGAAGCATCCATTGCCACTCCCTTATTTGCCGAGCCTTTAAGTGAAAAAACGAATCGTAAAAAGAGAACTGATTTCATTTCTGTTTTTAATGATGAAAAAGATGTTTTTACTTTTTCTACAACTAAGTCGGGCCGGATGAAAATAAAATTTCCTGCCAGGCATAGATATGAATTGAACGTCTTTGATCAATCCGGTCCAATTAGCCTATCAAATATTGAAGATGATTTTTCATTTCTAACCTCCTCAGGGAGCAATTATTTTATAGAGTTTTCTGGCCGTGCCAGCTGTGGACTGCCTTATGAATTTGATTACCAATGGGAGCCTATTAATGACTTGGTTTGGACTATTAACGCCACTGATCAATTAAACAATGAATTCATTGTCTTATCTGCAGCAGAGGTTGAATGGAAAATATTTGACCTCATGGGGCGGGAGCTCTTTTCTTCCGGTGTTCAGGCCCTGGAAAAGGGAGAATATTTTTTTACTACAAAACTGGATAATATGATTTCAGGAGTTTACCTTGCGGCCTTGTTCGAAAAAGGAAGATTTGTGGAGCAAAGGAAGTTTTATTGGAAGTGATCACGTGTTCACGTTTATACGGGCTTTGGTAAGGGAATACTATTTTTCAAGGCCGTGAATCCGTGAGCCCGTAAACTCGTGAATACATATAAATGACCATCATCTACACTCTTGACCTCATCGGTACTTTTGTATTCGCTATTAGCGGAATGCTGGCAGCTGCCAATAAACAGTTTGATGTTTTTGGCGCCTCTGTCATTGCCTTTGTGACGGCCGTTGGAGGGGGTACCCTTCGCGATGTACTAATTGGTTCACAACCAGTAGGATGGATGAAGGATCTGAATTATTTAGCCGTAATCGTCCTGGCAGTTCCAGTCAGCTATTTTTTCCGACCCTTCATTCAGAAATTAAGAAAAACAATGTTTTTGTTCGATACGATTGGCATCGGATTGTTTACCATTCTTGGATTGCAGAAAACCTTGGATTTGGGTTTACATGCAGTGGTAGCAGTAATGATGGGTGCCGTATCTGCTGTATTTGGGGGGGTGATAAGAGACCTGTTGTCTAATGAAGTTCCCTTGATTTTTCGGAAGGAAATTTACGCTACTGCTTGTATTGCCGGGGGTATTCTTTATTTAATTCTTGGCTATTTTCAACTCGATTATAATATTAAGCTAATTAGTACCGTCATCTTCATCATCGTTATCCGGATTTTTGCGGTGAGGAAGCATTGGAGTTTGCCATTGATTAAATAAGAGTTATAGGGTATTGGGGTATTAGGATATTAGGACCTTCCCAATACCCTAATACACTCTATGCCTCCCACAATAAACATTAAAAGAATTAGTGCGCAAAAAACCAACCAGGGTAATTCCATGTTCTTTGGCCAATTCAATAGCTAAGCTAGAAGGAGCGCCGATAGCTGCGATGAATCCAACTCCTGCCATGATGGCTTTTTGGACCAATTCAAAACTAATTCGACCACTTAGGAGAAGAAGGTGATCTTGGATGGGGATCATATCCCTTTGCAGAGCTTTGCCAATCAGTTTGTCCAGGGCATTGTGTCGACCTACGTCTTCTGCATCCAGGATTAGATTACCGTCCAGGTTGAATAGGGCTGCTGCATGATTGCCTCCAGTAATGCTAAAAATAGCTTGTGATTGAAAAAGTCGGTTGGGTAAAGAACCGAGCAGTTTTGCTTTTGCTTTTGGGTGTAATAGTTTGGGAACAACATTAGGCTCTGTTTTTATGAGATCAATGGATGTTTTGCCACACACACCGCAGCTGGAGGAGGTATAAGAATTTCTGCTTTGATTAGAAATGTCTGCTTTAAGGCTGTCCACTAAATCAATTAAAACCGTGCTTTCATCAACCTGTTTTCCAGCAAGCACCTGATCTTTATTTTTGATAATACCTTCCGTAAATAAATATCCTATTGCAAGATCAATATCATTACCTGGAGTTCGCATGGTAATGGCCAAATTTTCCTCTACGCGACTATTTGCAGGACCACTGCCCAGACGTATTTCTACTGGAGCTTCAATGGCCACCTGATCCTCCTCATGTGAATTAGTATCCGTTTTAAATTTAACAACATTAAGCTTTTTGATTCCTGGGTAAGCTTTTTCTTTGGTCAGCATAGCCTAATTTTTTTCAAAAAAATAAAAAAAAGATAATAAAATCTGGCAGAAAAAAAGATGCCTGTAAATGATTGATTTTAAATTAATTACTCTTTGTCTTTTAAAAAATGAGGGCATCTGAATTAAAAACAAAACGAAAAAAATAATTGTTCAACGATAAAAATAGTTGACAAACGATTTTTTTAGTTTTACCTTTGTTTTAAATAAACATTTTAGATGTGAAACGACTAACGACAAAAGAAGAAGCCATAATGCAAATTATTTGGCAAAAGGGAAAAGCCTTTGCCAAAGAGGTGTGGGAAGAGCACGAAATACCTAAGCCACACATTAACACAGTATCGACTGTGATGCGCAAGCTGGTGGACAAGGGCTACTTAGCTTATGAAGATTTTGGCAGCACTTATCGGTATTATCCACTTATTTCAAAAGAAGAATACACTAGGCAGATATTAGGCCCTAAGCTGGCTAATTTTTTTGATGATTCTTATAAAAATGTAGTTGCATTTTTCGCAAAAGAAGAGCAGATCTCGGAAAAAGATCTTCGGGAAATAATTGAAATGATTGAAAAAAAGAAAGGAAAGAAATAAGCCATGGAAAGTATATTTAGCTACCTGCTAGAGGTCAACCTTATATTAATTATCTTATTTGCAGCTTTTTGGTGGATTGCTCGAAATGAAACCTTCCATCAGCTTAATCGCGCAATTTTGCTGGGTATTGTAATTTGTTCTTTTTCCTTGCCCCTAATAAATTTCCCGGCCATTACTATAGAGAAGCCTTCTTGGTTGCCCTTCTTAAATGAAGTTTCAGTAATTAGCGCTAAAGAAACAGCTTCTGAAGGGGTAATTGTAAATGGATTCTTTGCTGAAGAAGGAACCGTGACTGCAATTCCTGATGAGAAAGAAGCGGCAACTGGCCTCTTGAATTTCAACCCTTGGATAATATTGTTAATCTTTTATTTCTCCGTTACATCCATATTATTATTAAGGGTATTCAGACAATTATGGTCACTGTACAGACTATTAAATGCAGGGCGTCACTACTGGGATGAAGGGATTATACAAGTCCACCTTCAAGAAAAAATTTCACCATTTTCATTTTTCCATTGGGTCTTTTTTAATCCAGATCAAATAAAAGGAGAACAGCGGAAAATGATCCTTGAACATGAACGCGTTCATGCACACCAATTACACAACATTGATATTTTACTTGGAGAGCTTTACGTGGCATTTCTTTGGTTTAACCCATTGGTTTGGAAGCTTAAGCAGATCATCAATCAAAACCTGGAATACATTGCTGATGAGGAAATGATCCGAAATGGCGTGGATAGGAAAAACTATCAATACAGCCTTTTAAGTTTAAATGCTCCTCTCAGTAGAATTCCTGTAGCCAACCATTTTAATTATTCACTAATAAAAAACCGCATCCATATGATGAATATTAAGAAATCACCCGACCACCGACTATTAAAGTATATGTTGTTTTTTCCTCTTCTTATTAGCTTTTTGTTGCTTAGCAATTTAAGCTATGCTCAATCTAAAGAAAAGGCTAAGCCTAAAATAGAAGCAAAAGAAACCCGACCAGAAAAGTCCAAGGTAAAACCTAAGGCTGAAGCAAAGGAAACCCAGCCAGAAAAGGCTGCTGCTAGATCTAAAGCCGCAGCAGCTGAAGTAGAATCAAGCATTACTGCCAGACCAGTGATTACAACTACACAAAGTGTCGGAATAAATGACGCTGTCGATTCAGGAAGAGTCGTGGTTGTTGGAACTGCTGTCAATGCTCAGGGTATTGGAACTGCTAAGGTAACAGGAGTTACTATTTCTGCTGAACAGCTTGTTGCTGAAGAAAATGGAGTGACGGTAGGTGTGATAAAAGGACGAAAAGCTGAAGGCGATGCAGTAGAGGTTACCGCTGTTGAAAATGTAACCGTGGCCGGTGTAATGAGCAAAACAAAACCAGTTGGAACCATTTCTAAAGTTGAAAATGTAGAAGAGGTTGCTATTGCCAATGCCGAATTTGTAGAGCGAATCGGTGCAAATTCTCCTGATTTTAAAATTCCTGTTAAAGAAGGAGAGAATGTTTTTCTGGCTATTCGATATGATATGTCACAAAAGACATTGAATGAAATCAAGCCCATTTTAAAAGAGCACGGTATAGATGCTACCTTTAATGATGTTGAATTTGATGGGAATGGAAACCTGACAAGAATACATGTAAAAGTGAAGGTTGGAGATCAATATCATGGCTCAATGCTTGGCTATAATGATGGAAGACCGCTTGAAAAACCAATCATTTTATATGTCATGAAGGATGGCACAGAAAAATTCGGTATCTCCAAAGGAATGCCACAGGAAATCCCCAGTAAAGTTCGTCGTAATTTAGATCGCCTTACAGGATTACTAATCATACAAGGAAGCGAAAATTATATCAAAGGAAGATTGGAATTACGCAATGCCCATTAATGAGTACTGAGTACTAGGTATTGGGTAATGGGTATGAAAGGTTTGTCTCATTACCCAATACCCATTACTCAATACTATGAAATTTAGGTATTCAAAACTAGTGCCGAGGATTAAATAATTAAAACCTATTTACTATTTTAAAGCGGATTAGCTGTCAAAAAGCTAATTCGCTTTTTTTGTATGAGAAGTTGTCTAAAACTTTCAGCAAAAAGTTTTAGACAAATCAAAAACCTTGCGACTATGAAATACACTATATGCTTATTTTTTGCTACCCTTTTTTTTATTCCTCTTCATGCCCAAAAAGAACTGCCTCAGATTATGTCAGAGAGGGAGCAATCTCGCGTTGTGGATGAGTTATTAGAAGACCGATTGGATAATTTATTGCCGGTATTGATGAGACGGGCAGGTATTGATATGTGGGTGATTATCTCAAGAGAGTATAATGAGGATCCGATTATGAAGACCATGTTGCCAAGTACCTGGCTTTCGGCCAGAAGACGAACCATTATGGTCTTTTTTGATCCAGGAGAAGGCAAACCAATTGATAAAATTGCCATTGCCCGTTATGATGTGGGGCGTTTATTAAAAGGAGCCTGGAATCTCGATGTTTATCCGGATCAGTGGGAAGCATTGATGAATACTATCAAAGAAAAGAATCCTAAAAAAATTGGGCTGAATTATTCTGAAACCTTCGCTCTTGCCGATGGCCTGGTTCATTCAGAGTATGAAGCATTTATGAAAAAGCTGCCCAAAGACTATCATGACCGGGTTGTTTCCTCAGAAAACCTGGCCATCTCCTGGCTGGAAACTCGCTCTCAAAGAGAATTGGAAATTTATCCCATGATATGCAGAATGGGGCATATGATTTTACAGGAAGGTCTATCTGAAAAGGTCATTCACCCAGGAGTTACCACCACTGACGATGTGGTGTGGTGGCTGCGTAACCGAGTATCTCAATTGGGATTAAAGACTTGGTTTCATCCTTCGGTATCAGTGCAAAGAGCTGATGCCGGTAATAATGAATTTTTGCGCTCTTTTTCCAAGCGTCCGGAAAAAAATATTATACGACATGGTGATCTGCTACATGTGGATTTTGGAATTACCTACCTGCGATTGAATACGGACCAACAACAGCATTTTTATGTGCTAAAACCAGGAGAGACAGAAGTACCAAAAGGATTGCAGGAGGCTTTTGATCGAGGCAATCGCCTACAGGATATTCTGGTCGATCGTTTTGAAGAAGGAAAAACAGGGAATGAAATTTTGAAGGAAGCATTGGCACAAGCTAAAGAAGAAGGGATCGTTGCTTCTATTTATACTCATCCCATTGGAGCTAACGGTCATGGTGCTGGTCCGGCAATCGGTATGTGGGACATGCAAGGTGGAGTCCCTGGAAAAGGTGAATATCCTTTGTATGCCAATACGGCCTATTCGATAGAACTTTTTGCCGCTTCCGAAGTTCCTGAGTGGAATGGTAAAATTGTGAGAATCATGCTGGAAGAAGATGGCTTGTATGATGGAGAAAAATTCTGGTTCCTAGATGGACGTATGGAAGATATTTTGACGGTGCCCAGGAAATAAAAAAAGCGGAAAAGGCGCTAAGCGCCTTTTCCTCTTTTTTTATTTTAAATTTAATTTTGCCACCTTTCCACCCCCTGCTAACCAAATCACATCCTTACTACTTCCAATATCAATGGTATAATAACTGTCATCACTAATATTTTCCCAATTTTCTCCGCCATTCAGAGAGTAGGAAATGCCGGGAATACCGCAAGCAATGAGTCCTTTTCCACCCGTACCTGGGATATACCTTACTTGAGATCGATATCCTGGTTCCTCACCGTCAGCAATCAATTGCCAGGTTTGACCACCATCTTTGGTAATGGCCTTATTATTGGTATTACTAGGCATATCATTCCAATCACCACCAAAAATGATGCCCTCTTGTTCGTTTAAAAAGGCAGCGGTATAAATCCCGGTCATTTGACCTCCTTCTTTAATTGGGGTGTCAAAAACCTGCCAGGTCTGTCCCCGGTCGGCACTTTTATAAACCCTGGCTCTAGCTCCTCCGGATACCATCCAAGCCATATTGCCAGCCAGAGCAATATTGGAATTACTAGCTGCAAAGGCCGCTTCTCCTTCAGTTGCATCAGGAATGCCTTCGCAGGGGACCTTAGTCCAGCTTTTGCCTCCATCTTCTGTTCTGATTACCGATAAACAGCCATCTGTTGGATCACCCATGGCAATACCATATTGGTTGTCCCAAAATTTCATAGCGTCATAAAAGGCTGAGGGATGTGCTTCCCAATATACAACATCCCAGCTTTCACCTTTATTGGTTGATCGATAAAGTAGGGCAGGAGAGCCAATGCATAATAGATGAACAGCTGAATCTGTTACTGCAATAGACCTGAAATGAGGGACAAATGTATCCATTTTTATGCTGTCAATGGTCCAGGTTTGGCCTCCATTTTCTGTATATCCAAACATGCCGCCAGAGCCTGCAAACCATACCGTTTGATCATCAACTACAGTCATTGCTCTGATACTACTGCCTACCGCAAAAGTGTCTATAGAGCTTATGGTTAAAGAATCTAAAGCTGTTTTCGAGGTATTTTCATCTTGGCTTGATTCCGGAGAACAGTTGCAAAGAAAAATTAGAGAAATGGTTAATGAGAAGAATAAGATTCGACTTAGGTTATGCATATTCAATGTATTTTTATGTCACTATCTACATTATTTTACATGCCACACATGCGTGCATTTATGGGTTATAATAATTAGAAAAAGTATAATTTAACACTGGCTAAAACAGTGAAAGTCAGTAACAGTCAGTGTACGAAGTCTGTGTCAAAAAAATGATAAAAATTATCAGTAATCAAATTACTTCTAAATTAGTGGACTTATTTTTCATGAATCAGAGAACTCTAATTTCATTTTCTTTCAGCAAAATAAAACAACAAATTGATTAGCGGATGAATATTCCCGAAAAGTTTGAGGTCATTTTTGAAGATGAGCATATGATTGCGATTCATAAGCCTCCGGGAATATTGGTTCATCCTACCAGAATTAGTGAGGATACTTTTAGTGTTTTACCTATCCTGCGAGATCAAATTAGACAGAGAGTGTATCCAATTCATCGGCTGGATCGTGGTACTTCAGGCCTGCTTATTTTTGGAAAAAACAAGGAAGCCGCTTCTTTTCTGAATGCCCAATTTCGGATGCAAGAGGTGGAAAAAGAATACATTGCGGTTATTAGAGGACATGTGAAAGAAGAGGATCGGATTGATTATCCACTGGCCAAGGATAAATTCAAAGAAAAGCAAGAAGCTATTACTGATTTTTACAGACTAAGTCAGACGGAATTGGATTTTGCCATTAGCAGGTACCCAAGCTCACGATATTCTTTAGTAAGAGTACTACCTAAAACAGGCAAGTTCCATCAAATTCGCAGGCATTTTGCTCACATTCGACACCCGGTGCTTGGGGATAAAAAGCATGGTGATTGTAAACACAACAAATATTTCCGAGAAAATTTAGGTATTGATCGCATGCTATTACATGCTTCAAAGATGAAAATTTTGCCTTATGGTTCTGAGAGAAAGTTAGAATTAGAAGTTCAACCTGATCTATCTTTTAAAGAAGCGATTCAAATTCTAAATTTGGAGTTAAATAAAAACTAAGTGGTGCCCGACGGCACCACTTAGTTTTTATATTAAAAAATTCTATCCTGCGTCTGGATCTGGATTAACGGCTACTCTAAGGCTATTTGCTACTCCTTTTTTGACCTTCACGGAGCGGTATTCATTTACAAATTGGTTACTAAATTCTAAGAAATAGGTTTTCCCTTCCAGTTTGTAAAAATTTACTGCTCCTCTGCTTAAGGTATGTTTAGTGGCAACGGTGTTAATTCGATTTTTTCGATCCTCTTCTGATGAGTACAATGATACTTTGACGTTTTGGACGACCTCTGGACCGCCGCATTGTTCAACACCATGGGAGTTAAGAATAACTTGAACGGTAAGCATTGCTAAATCCGAATCTTCGTCCATTGGACTGAAATCGCTTTTTGTGCAGCCAAATGCCAAAACAAAGCTAAAAAGCAAAAAGGTGTAGGTGATTTTTTTCATACTAATTATCTTTTAGTGATTTTAGATAGACTAAATTACCAAAAATTATTTGGCTATTTCTCAAATTAACTTGGGGTTTGTGTCATTTTCTGAAAATAAGACAATATATAGTAGTAGTATTCAGGAATTTTGCCAAAAAAACCAAATTATTAATCTGTTTACACCTTAATTATGAAAAATTAGAAAATGGGCGTGTAACCGAGCCATAGCTTAGTCTCGTCGTATTGACAAAGATTCCATAGAATATGAATACATACAGTTCTGTTAAATTGCAAAGGAGTTGGAAGAGTAAGCCTGGTTTTTTAGAAAGTCATAAAGACAAATGGGCTTTCATTTTTTTTATCCCCCTTTTTAGTTCTGTGTTTCTGATTTTATTTCAGCCATTTGGAGTTAATAATTATGATCCGAGCCATCAAATACGACCAGAGCTCTTGTATGGCGTAGGAACGATGGCTTTATTTCAATTTATTACCTTGACAGCAAATGAATGGCTGATTGCTCCTCTTTTATTTAAGGAAAAAAATTGGCTGCAACTGATTTTATGGATTATTTGGTCTTGCTTTTTAGTGGGTTCAGTCACCTTTATCATTTATAATTGGATGGGTAATTTTCATGATTGGACTTGGAGCTCCTATTTTGGTTTTTTACGGGATTGTACCAATACGGCCTTAATTCCTGTTTTTTTACTTTTCCTATATTTTCATAATAAAAAAACACAAAATCACCTGCTTCGATTAAAAGATCAAATGTGGGCATCTATGGGTAAGAATGAAATGGCCTACATCACATCTGAAAACGGAAAAGAACAATTGGCTATTAAAGTGGAGCAACTTTTATACCTGGAAAGTCAGGATAATTATGTAGCAGTGTTTTATCTCGATTCCGAAAATAAATTACAAAAAAAACTAATTCGGACCTCTTTGAAAAAATTAGAACTGCTTTTTGAAAAAGCCCCAATCGTGCGTTGTCATCGATCCTATATGGTTAATATGCTAAAGGCTTCTTATGCAGTAGGGAATGCTCATCAACTGCAATTAATGCTTCAAAACATTTCAAGATCCTTACCTGTATCCAGAAAATATGTCGATCAGATTAAGACTATTTTGCAACAAAGAGCTCGAGATGGTCATTCATCCCTCATTTCCGAAGTTCAGCCCTAAGTGCTTAAAATACTGGATAAAGAGACTTTGCTCCTCATAGTTTTGTGACCAAACAAAATTCACGAAACTTATGAAATCACAAGTCGCAATTAGAGAAAGTCAAATTCCATTTAACGTATTATTGGGTCTGATAGGAATAACCTTTGTATTAGTCTGGTTACCTCTTTGGCGCTGCATAATGGATGGCAGTTCCTATCAATGGGGAATGTCTTATTTTGGGCATTTTTTTGTAAGCAAGGGTATTAGTGCCGATCTATGGGTGCTCATTATCCAGGTTCCCTTCTTTGCCTTATTAATATATTCATTTTACTGGCTTAAAAACAGAACACTGTTCTATATTTTGCTGCTTGCCTGGTTTGTCCTGGTTTTTGGCAATTATATTTATATCGTCATTTCAGAAGGAGGGGTACAATTTCAAGGTGATACATTAGGAATCAATGTTTCTATTACAGGATTAGTAATTGGATTAAGTGTAGTTTGTCTTTTAGCGATTGCCTGGGTCATTTGGAAGGATACACGCTTGGAAGACAAGGCCATTGCCTGGGGGCGCAAAAATAAACTTTGGGCCAGCATTTTACTAGCCTTCCTCCCTTTGCAACTGATCTTATTTGCCACAGGTGAACCACATGGGACTACCGACGAAATTGGAGTAATGATAACCATATTGCAGGCAATATTGCTACCCTTTGTGTTTATTCCTAGAAGAGCTTAAAAAAGTTAAGAGCTAAGGCCGGCGGATGCCGACCCTAGCTCTTAACTTTATACTCTACAATTTCTGCTTCCCAGATAGCCGGTACCTCAAGACCATTGGTCATCCTTTCTAGTACCTTGTTAGGAACCATGAATTCTCTCTGGCTATTTTGGAGGACCAATTGATTATAGGGAACTTCCAGGTAGACAATTTTGCATCGAGCTCCATAAGTATGAAAAAGCTGAATCAATTTAGACCTTCTCAACCGAAGAATATTGGTAGCATTCCAAACGAATGGTTGTCGGGCTCTTAAATGTTCTTTAGCTTTCTCCTGGGCTATTTGGATGATTTTTCCTTTGCCCTTTTTGTCTGTTGGAGAAATTCCATTTTTCCTCCTCAGATCATCCAGGGAGACTATTGGCCAATCTTTCAAATGCTTTTTGATAAAGGTATCTTTACCTGTACCAGGAAGTGCACAAAGCAACAGAACCTCAAAACTTTCCGGGACAAAGGCCTCGTACTCCGGATATAGATCTTGCTTTTGAAAATAAAGGAACCTGGATAAGTCATTTTTAAAAATCCTTGGACTATTCAAGCATTTATTTTCCAATGCAAATTCTCGAAAGAGCTCTACCCGATACAAAAGATCGGGTTGATCTGGGCAGATTCGGCCTAATACATCTGCCTTTGCCAAAATGGTTAAGAGATCAAGTCTTACTTCTAAACTTGCCTGAATAATGGCTTTCTGAGGATCTTCTTTATCAAAAATCCATAGAGGCAAGCCATGATACCTAACCAACTTAGCAATGGTCTCTCTAATTTCAAAAGGAGTACTGCCTTGCCGGTACAGCAGGGAACGAGCTGTTAACTCTCCCTTCCTGGCATGGCCTCTGGAAGTAATACGACCATCCTCTTCCACAACTGTGGTGGATCGTTTTTCCACATCATGAAGGAGTGCCGCGGCAAAAAGGATCTCTTGTTCCTGCATGGGTAATGTTTGGTATTCAGCTAAATCAATAAGCGAATTGATTACCATTTGTGTATGGATAGCGACGTCCCCTTCAGCATGAAAGACAGGATCCTGAGGGACTCCTTTCATATCCCGGACCCATTCGAAGGTATCTACCAGGTGCTCCCAATTTTTATTTTGAATAAATGTCCACATTATCTTTCCCATTTTAGAGGAGCTCTTTTCCAATTCCGGGTCCAATGTTGATCCGTTTTGACATGATCTTTACGAACATATTTGAAAACATTTTCTTTAAATGCTTCGATTGGAAAAGCTTCCTGATTTCTACTGACCAAACCCTCCATAGAACAAGGGGCCTGACTGTTGGTATCAATAGATTGGAAAGTGCTCGGCTGTTTAACAATTGAAAGTACTTCCTCTTCAAATGATTCCTGAGTATGATTAGTTATATCTGAATCAGATAATTCTGGTACGGTATGGAAATCCAGAACCTGTGCATAAAACTTCACCTCTTCCCATGATAACCAGGCATCTCTTTCTCTTATAGCAAAAACAAAGAAATGACTTTCAAGACTCAAATACTCTATAGAGTGAATGGCATATACATTTTCACCAAAAATTTCAAGTTCTCCGAGTTCCCTTTTTATCAAACTCCATTTTTCCTTGAGATAATTGGCCCAGGGGTGTCGGGTGGGGGCAGCGTGCGACCTTGAAAAAATACCATATTGATTGAGGCAGGTGTTTTCACCATCCAACTTTTCAGTATGAACGAGACCAGATAATTGATTGATATCATTCCAGTAGTTGTGATTGATTCGATCATCATTAGTGGTTCCCGGTGAAAAGGGATAGTGATAGGTCCTGCCATATTTTCGCGAAAAGGACATAATAATAAGTATTTCACAAAAGATTATGAAAATTAATAATAAAAGGGGGTAATCCTCATTAGAGAACAATCAAAGAGATGAGTATCATTGATAATAATACCATATCTCTTAAGTCATTGGAGGCTGATCCAAAGATGAATTGATTATTGAGGATTAATATGTCTGCGAAAATTACATGACAAAAAATTTAGGAGTGATTATTTTCCTAACTTAAGGCTGAAGTGAAAAGTTCCATTAGGTATATTCTTTTTATCTGTTCTGATTAAAATTCTTGTTTGGTAAGGATCATAAGTCTTTGAGGTGATATTTACTTTATTATAGATTTTTTATGTGCCCTTAGGTACGGAACATAAAACTATCCTTATTTATGAACAAGACTAATAAAAAATCAGGGCTTGATGATGCATCAGGCCCTGATTTAGGTAGGATTTTTAGGTAAAAGTTACTTTATGAATTTTTCAAATCAACTAAAGAAGGGAATTTTAAGGTTTTATAGGCCACTAATAGTGGAAATTTCTCTGATATAGGCATTGCCAACCTCTTCCCACATACCAACTCCCACTTTTACTATCAGAATTACAGCAACAAATAGGAGTCCTGCATAAAGAAGAAGAGAAGCTAATTCAACTGTTTCCTTTGATTGAGTTTTCATGATTAGTAAGTTTGATGGTGTTTTTCGTCGATAAAATGAGTTTGTTTATAGAATAATAGAATAAAAATACAATAAAATTTAAAAATGTCAAATTTTTTTTGGTTGCAAGAAGAATAACGGAAATGAAAATGTAATATATGCGCCTTATTAAAGATTTTAATTTGGAAAATTTTATGCAAATCAAATTTTCTGGATAGAGGCCATTTAAGGTGCAATATTTTATTGTTGAGCCAGAACTAATTAGTTATTGCTTGATTTTGAGGGGGTTATAGTGGAAAGCCATTCGTTTTCAGATTTTTTGTCCCACCAATTTTTCATCATGTTTGATAAAACGAGTCATTGATCGCATTAAATGAGGGGGTTTGTCGAAAAGGATTAACTGTTAAGGAAAAGCTAATTACCTTTGAACTCAAGAAATTAAATTAGACCGACTAATCTTAATCCGACTGTTATTATGAAAAACAAGATCACCCATCTTGGTGTGGCTTTGCTATGCCTTTGCTTTAATTCACTACTAGCACAAAAGACTGGAACCATTTCTGGAATGGTGGTTGATAACAACCAAGATGCTGTTTCTTTTGCAAATGTAATCCTCAAATCAAGTATTGATTCCTCCCTTGTAAAAGTAGAATATACCCAAGATAATGGTAGCTTTCAAATTATGAATATTGATGCTGGTAAATACTGGCTAACAATTAGTTATGTTGGACTTGCTCCTTATACATCAGATGCATTTGATTTGAATGAAGGCCAAAAACTGGAACTTCCATCAATCGAAATGAAGAATGCCGGGACAGACCTTCAGGAAGTTACCGTTACAGCTCAAAAACCACTACTGGAACTCAAGCCAGATAAAATGGTACTTAATGTAGAAGGAAGTATCAATGCTTCGGGAAGTGATGCATTTGAGTTGATGAGAAAGTCTCCAGGAGTTATTGTTGATAATAATGATAATATTTCCTTGCTGGGAAAAAGTAGTGTTCAAGTTTATATCGATGGCAAACCTTCTCCACTGGGAGGAGCAGATTTGGCAGCATTTCTTAAGTCTATTCAAAGTACAGAAATTGAATCCATCGAAATTATCACCAACCCATCCGCTAAATTTGATGCAGAAGGTAATGGAGGAATTATTAATATTCGCATGAAAAAGGATAAGCGATTGGGTGCAAATGCTAATATCAACCTGGGTTATAATGTAGGTGAGAATGCACGATATAATGGCTCTGTTAGTGGTAATTACCGAAATAAAAAAATAAACACCTTTGGTAGCTTCTCTTATAATGAAGGTGTAAACCCCAATTTTATTGATCTATATCGCGTACAATTTGGTGGGGTTTTTGATCAAATGAGTGATATGACCAATAGATGGAAAAATTACAACTTCAAAGCAGGTTCCGACTTTTTTCTTTCTCAAAAAAGTACCTTAGGATTCATGGTCAATGGCTTTATAAATGATTTTAGCCAGGATAGTGATAGCCGTACTTTAATAAGCAGAGAGGGAGCTACTACGATTGATAGTATTTTGGAGTCTTCCAGTTATTCTATCGGTGACCGACAAAACCTGAATTTTAACCTGAACTATAAATTTGAAGCAGGCAAGGGCCGTTCCTTAAATCTGGATGCAGATTATGGACAATTCCGCAATGATGGAAGCCAATTACTGCCTAATACTTATTTGGATGGTACAGGACAGAATATATTATTTCAGAGAACCAGCGCTAACGAAACACCTACAGATATTGACATTTATACCTTCAAGGCCGATTATGAAACTCCTCTATGGGGCGGGCAGCTAGGTGCAGGTGGTAAATTGGCACTGGTAAGAACAGATAATACTTTTAATTTCTTCCAGGTAGTTGATGGTGAAAAATTATTGGACACCGATGTTAGTAACCAGTTTGAATACGAAGAAAATGTAAACGCTGCTTATTTTAGTTATGGCAGAAAACTAGGACAAAAATGGAACCTTAGCCTCGGAATGAGAATGGAACAAACCAATTCCACCGGAGATTTGACCAGCTATATTTCTCAGCCCCTAACTCGTGTGGATACCAGTTATACTAATTTGTTCCCTTCAGGAGGAATTACTTATACACCGAGCCAAAAACACAGTTTTGCCTTTAATTATAGCAGAAGAATAAACCGTCCTTCTTATCAGGACTTGAATCCTTTTGAACTTAAATTGGATGAGTTGACATTCCAGAAAGGAAATCCATTTCTAAGACCTGAATACGCCAATAACTTCCAATTGACATATTCCTTTAATTATCGATTCAATATTTCCTTAAACTACAGTCATACTCGTGACCTAATCACTCGAATTACAGACGCTTCTTCTGAGACAGCAGCTTTTATTACCTGGGTAAACCTTGCTGATCAGTATAATTATAGCTTAAATATTAGCGCGCCACTTTCCATAACTAAATGGTGGAGTTCGTATACCAGTATGACAGGATTTAATACCCAAAACAAAGCAGATTATGGAGATGGTAGAACAATTGACCTAAATGTATCTACCTTCAATATATATTCTCAACAAACCTTCAGACTGCCGAAAGACTGGTCTATGGAACTTTCAGGATGGTACAACTCTCCTTCTACCTGGGGAGGAACCTTCGAAATGCAGTCTATGTGGAATGTGGATTTTGGAATTCAGAAAAAATTGTTCGGAGGAAGAGCCAATATGAAAGTAGCAGTCAGTGATATCTTTAAGACTACTAACTTTAATGGTATTGCAGCTTTCGGTCCATTGTTTATGGATATTAGAGGGGGTAATGATAGCCGTCGGGTCAGAGTCAATTTCAGTTACCTGATTGGAAATACTCAAGTGAAAGGAGCCCGTAGACGTAAAACAGGATTGGAAGATGAACAACGTCGTGCTAACTCCGGAGGCAACTAATAGCAAAAAAATACATCTTTAAGAATAGAACTAGAGGGATCTATAACAGGTGCTCTGTCTTGGTATAACCGAGACGGAGCTCTTTTTTTTATCATAGTCCTTACCTTTTTTAAGCTTAATACACCTTACTACACAACCAAAACCAAAAAACCAGAACCCAAATCCCAAATCCCAAAATATAGTAAGGTGTTTAACTTTTGTTTCTTGGCCAGGCATTTTGCCTGGCCTTTTGTTTTTTAACACTTAGTGATAGTAAAACAGGAGAAAATATTAAAATCTAAATTCTTTCGAAGGAATTATTATCAGCATCTTGTTGGAAAGGTCATTTTAGTTCTTTTGTTTTACACTAAAATCATCAAACAAATAAACACTATGAATAAGTTCACCAACGCTCATATCATAGGGACCGGGTCCTTTTTACCTGAGCGTAGAATATCCAACGAGCATTTTTTGAACAACGAATTTCTTTATCCTACCGGAGAGGCCCAAGCCAAAGCAACTGAAGAAATTGTCGCTAAATTTGAACAGATAACAGGGATACAAGAAAGGCCTTATGCCGAAGATTTAAAAACCTCCGATTTAGCCATTATTGCCTCTGAGAAAGCCATTATTAATGCAGGAATCGATCGAAATACCTTAGATTATATCATTGTAGCCCACAATTTTGGAAATGTAATCGTGGAAGAAAATTATTACGATACTGTCCCTAATCTGGCGGCAAGGGTAAAAGGAGGTCTGGGCATTGAAAATCCTTCATGTGTTGCATACGACCTTCTGTTTGGCTGCCCAGGGTGGCTTCAAGGACTCATACAAGCTCATGCCTTTTTTATTTCAGGTATGGCTAAGAGAATACTGATTGTCGGAGCAGATACAGTGGCCAAGGTAGTCGAACCACATGATATTGATAGCATGTTGTTCTCAGATGGGGCAGGGGCAGTCGTCCTGGAGGCAAAAAGGAGTGACCAGGCTTCTGGAATTTTAGCCCATAAAGCAATTTCTCGATGCGGAGAAGAATTGGATTATTTAAAGATGGGCCCTTCCTATAATAAAGCTTTTAGTGGATCAGGCTGGTTTCTAAAAATGGAGGGAAAGAAGGTCTTTCGTTTTGCCTATGAATATATGCCTGAATTAATTTCTGATTGTTTAAGAGAAAATAATCTAGAGTTAAAAGATGTGAAATACTTTTTATTTCATCAGGCTAATGAAAAGATGCTCAACCTGATCGTTGAAAAACTGATGGGACTTTGGGGAAATCCGGCTGAGGCACAGTTTAATATCCCTTTTAATATTCACAAAATGGGAAATAACTCTGTAGCTACTATTCCTGTTTTGCTGGATGAGCTGAGGAAAGGGCAAATGCAGAATTATGATCCGCCCAAGAAGGATGATTTGGTTGTTTTTGCTTCAGTAGGTGCTGGTATGCACATCAATTGTATGATTTATAAAGTTTGAATTTATTGGTAAAAAAAATATGCATAAAATTAGTCCAAAAGCCTTATCCAGAACCCTCAGGTTTCGTATTTTACCAATGTTATCAAAATTGAAAATAACTTAAACCCTTTAGAAATGGCATTTATTAGAATTGATACTCAGAAAATTCAACTTGATTCTGGAACTGGCGGACCTGCAGATGGTTATTTTTATCCAGAAGATATACAAATGGTATTAGCTCAAGAAGGAGTTGTTTCCCTGATTGTCCGCAATGCAATAGTAGGCGGATTGGATTGTAAGATTGCCATTGGTGTAACTGAAATATCCAAAGATGGAGCGGTAGGTTTTAAATATTCTAATGGAGATATTGGGGCTATTATTTGTCCTCCATATAATACTAGAGGTGAAATTTCTTACTAGATAACATCTTTTTAGCGGCGAACTGAATACTTGATGAAGTAGTATTCAGTCACAAATCCTGTTTGAGAATTTCCATGCGCGCAAAGATTGATTATGGTTTCTTAGAGAATGGACCTGTATTGTCAAATTTACAGGGGGCTATCTTATTGCCCCATGGTCATGCTTATCAACATTTTATTTTCCTGAAATTTAACCAGCATCTCGCTCCTAAGACTCTTTGTTCTTCAATAAAAGACTTTTCCATAAATGAAAAAATTGGATTAAGTACGGCTGAAGAACAAATTAAAAACCATAATATCCAGACCAATATATTCTTTAGTTATTGTGGCCTGCAAAAACTCCTCCCAGAACAGATAAACAGATGGACTGAATTTAATTTTCAATCAGGAATGAAGAATCCATTTGTTGCCTCTAAATTTAATGATGGACCTTTATCTTCATGGCAACCCAATTACCAACAAGATTTGGACGTGCTGATTAGCATTGCTTCTCCTGAAAAAAATAGACTGGAACAAGGACTCTACGAAATAAACAAATTCTTTTCCAAGACAAATGCGGCTGAAGTGCTTTTTGTAGAAAGGGGAGAACAACTTTACAAAGATGGATTTGAGGTGGAGCCATTTGGATATAGAGACAACTTGAGCCAACCAATCCTTCTAAATAAAAAAGGTGAGATAAAAAAAGAGAATTTGCCGATTGTTTTTGACAAATATTGGGGAACTTATTTGGTATTCCGCAAGCTGGAGCAAAATGTCGATTTATTTGATAAGGAGGTAAAAAAACTGGCAAGGAGCCTTCAGGTATCTCAAGAATATGCTGAAGCCCAAATTATGGGTCGCTTTAAAGATGGAACTCCCCTGCTTCTTTTTGATCATCCTATTATGAAGGATGGAAAAAAAGAAGAAAAAGAGTTGGTAGAAAAATTTAACCAATTTGATCCCAGAGATGCTACTTCTTTAGACTATTCCAATGACCCACAAGGTCTCCGATGTCCTTTTCATGCACATATAAGAAAAGCCAATCCCAGAAAATTAGAGGAAATTAAAGACAAGGAGTATGTCAACTACAAATTTCGGGGGCAGATTCTTAGAAGAAGCATCCCCTATAAAGAAGGAGATCAACAAGGCTTATTGTTTCTTTGTTTTCAGCGGAATATTCGCTTTCAATTTGAAATGATCCAAAAATTTTGGAGCACTAATCCAGATTTTCCCAAGAATGTAGGACTGAAGAGTACCGATCCTATTATTGGTCCCTCCTTTTCAGAGGAACGTTTATTGAATAAATGGAATAAAAAATGGGGGGATGCCACCCTTTCAAAAAAGGCTTTTAGACTTGCGAAATTTGTATCATTTAAAGGCGGAGAATTTTTTTATGGACCTTCTATTTCCTTCTTTAAAAAATTATAGGATTGGCTTAAAATACGGGTGTAAGTCTAAAAATCACCGCATTTTTAAAAATTTAAAGATCAATAACCTATTTTTTACACTGAAGTTATTTAAAGTTTTTGTTTGGAGCCGATAAAATGAGATTTTAAGCTCTGTTGAATTTCATTCGCCTTAGGCGGATGGAGGGAAAAAATAGCTGATAAGAGGGTTTAAAAACACTTTTCACAGGCGAGAAGAACAACTTCATTAATTAATAATGTGAAAAATGGGAAATGGTTTTTTAAGCTACTTTATTAAAAGTTGGATCTTTTTACTTTTGGCTGGGATATTATATTCTCAGGAAGTAGATCATATTGCTCCCCTTTATCTAAATCGTCTTACTATTCAGGATGGTTTGAGTTCTCAAAAAAATAATGACAATATATTTAAAGATAGTCAGGGCTTTGTATGGATAAGCTCAGTAGATGGATTAAATCGATTTGACGGCCATGAAATACGACCCTATTATCATGATCCCTCCGATTCGTTTAGCATAAGTAGTAATATTATCTACAGCACATTTTTCGAAGACAAGAAGACAGATATTTGGTTCAGTACAGCACTTGGTGTTCACCGATATGTTAGGGAGAATGATCATTTTGAGAGAATTCCTTTAAGTCCGGCTTTAGATACTCTTAGTGATGTACGACTCTTGTATATGGATTCTGAAAAAGAAGAGATTTGGGTTTCAGTTGGGAACCAATTATATATTAAGAAAATAGACCCATTAAGTGATCACCTTCATTATTTAGGGGCTTTTCCGATCGGCAAGCAATGGCGGGTTTCTCGCTCTCCTTTTTCAGATAAAGGGTTTTACTTGATGGGGCCGAGGAGGAATCAGTTTATTATTTACCATTTTGTTCCTGATATTTCCAGCAGTTCCTTAAAACCGCCAAATGAAGTTATCCTTCCTTTTACAGGAGAATTCAATATTGGCCATTTAAATAATGACGGTCAACTTTGGGTAGGAGGAAGAAATGGATTGTTATTATATGATCTTCAATCTAATGAAACCTCTTCAATTCCTAATACGCCTACTAATATTTTTAGTTTTGCGGAAGGCGAATCCAACACCTTATGGCTGGGTTCGGAGGAAGGCGGGGTATATTTTTTTGATCCCAAAACAAGAAGGGTAAGTAAGCCATTAAATTGGTTGAGCGAACAAGAAATCAAAGCATTTAATTATAAGATTGAAGGCCTGCATTATTTTGCGGACCATAGCTTTTGGGTTTCTTCTCCTGGCAGGGGTGTCTTTTTTACCAATTTTAAAAAAAGGAAGTTCAGAGCCTTCTTACAAAAAAAAGTAGATGGTAATCCTGCGGCCTCTAATATTCAAGCCTTAGCGGGTGATAGTCAAAACCGGATTTGGGCATTACATGCGCAGGGATTGTCTGTATTAAATAGCAATGGAGAACATGTCAAGGAATACAATTCCAATAAAAACAGACAGCTAGAACCAGGAAGAAATTTGTTCTTTCATATTTTTTGTGACAAAGAAGATGGCATTTGGGTTAGTAGTCAAAAAGGACTTTTTTATCTGTCGTCCATTGATGATAATTTTCAAAAAATTGATCATCGATTATACAGTAGTGTGTTTGAACTTTCAGATGGGATAATCTTGGCTACCCGTGAAAATGGAATTTTGGAAATCACAAAAAGGGAAAAGATTATAGAGGACACTACTACTTTGGCTTTTAGCAAAAACAAGTTCTATAACATCATTTTTCAAGATGAAAAAGGGCATGTTTATTTAGGGGAAATGACAAAACAATTGGTAATACTTGATTGGGCTTCTGGGAGGCACAAGCCTGCTCACCATATTACTTTTGAGCCAATGATTACTAATATTGTGGAAGACAAGGATCAAGACATCTTATGGATAGGTACTAAGGGAGGTTTGTATAGCATAAGTACTAAGGGAGAAAAGCCGCCACTTATAAGAAATGATTTGAACAGAGGCCTTTTTATTAATGGAATTCAGTTGGCTGATTCCAATCTGTTTATTAGCACAAATAAAAGTCTTTTAAGATATGACACCATCCTGAATTCAAATTTGAACTTTAGTATAGCGGATGGTTTGCAAGGCGGAGAGTTTAACTTTAATAGTTCTGTCAAGTTAAAAAATGGAATGATTGCTTTTGGAGGTATCAATGGACTAAATATTTTCGATCCTACCTCATTGCATCAGTCTCCTTTAAGAGCAAGGCCTGTAATTACAGCTATCAAAATAGGAAATAAAAGTATTCAAGAATGGGGTATTTCTTGTGCTTCAACAGAAGCTACCAATCCTGAGTTAATAAAATCTCTTAAGCTCAAACACGATCAAAATACGCTGCAATTTAGTTTTGCAGCCCTGGAATATAGTGACCCTAGAGCAGTTAAGTTTAGATTTCGTTTATTGGGACAGGATAAAGATTGGGTGGAATTGGAGAACAGTCACATCACTCGTTATTCGGATCTACCACATGGTAATTATTCATTACAGCTACTGGCTATTAATTCGGATGGTGTTGTATCCGAAGATCAATTTGATTTGAAAATTATTATCCACCCGCCATGGTATAGAAGCACGCTTGCCTTTGCTCTCTGGATTTTGGTTGGATTAGGGATTATTTACTTAGTCTATTGGAGTCAACTTAAAAGAAAACTAAGAATAGAAGAGAATAAAAGGCTTAAGGAGCTAGATGAATTCAAAAACCGATTTTTTACCAATATTACCCATGAATTAAAATCTCCAATTACTAGTGTAATGACTTCTGCTCAGAAATCAAAATTAGATGAGAAAGATCGAGTGAGTATTTTAAGAAGAAGTGATGACTTACTTCAAATCATCAATAGAATTCTGGGCCTGGCCCGATTGAAATCAGGGAAAATGCAGCTCACAGAAGAAAAGGGTGATCTGGTGCAGTTCCTAAATTTTCAACTGCAGTCATATAGCTCTCTGGCCAGTGATAAGGATATTAAATTGGAATTCAAATCGGAATTAGAGGAATTAATCATGGACTTTGACGATGGGAAATTGAAAGACCTGATAAGAAATTTACTATCCAATGCCTTAAAGTACAATAGGGTAGGAGGCCTTGTTCAGTTAACATTGGAAAAAGAAAGTGAAAATCAGATTTTGATTAAAGTCAAAGATACAGGTACAGGAATTTCTCAGAATGAACTCGATAAAATATTTAAGCGATTTTATAGTGGAGAAAACGGTACTGTTTCCATGGTAGAAGGTACAGGAATAGGATTGTCCTATGTCAAAGAACTCGTTTCTTTTCTTGGCGGGACGATCAGTGCAAAAAGTGAGATGGGGACAGGCTCCGAATTTTTCCTTAAACTTCCATTTGCTAATAAAGAGAGTACTCCTTTAAGTAAAGTTTGGAACTCCTTTATCATTCCAACAGCTTCCCTAACAAACAATACGCTTGGTGAGGGCCTTCCCGTCGGGGCTGTAGAAGAAGATGAAATGACTGTGTTAATTGTAGAAGATGATAAAGATATTTTGGAAAACCTTCTGGCTTTACTGAAAAACAAATACAATATACTTTTTGCTGTAGATGGAGAAACGGGAATTCAAAAAGCCATTGAAGAGATGCCTGATCTCATTATCAGCGATGTAATGATGCCTCGTAAAAATGGATTTGAACTTTGTGAAAGTTTAAAGACCAATAAAATAACAAGTCATATACCCATTATACTTTTGACCGCCTTAGATGGACAAAATGCAAAGAATATGGGCTTGCAACATGGTGCAGATGCTTATCTTTCAAAGCCCTTTAATGAGGAGGAGCTTTTCCTTCGCTTGAAAAACTTAATGGATATCCGGAAAGCCATACAAAATAAATATGGCGACAGTGGAGAAGAGGACAATTCTTGGTCTCTGCTAAATGATTCGGACCAGGAAATCATGACGAATATGAGACGCTTTATTCTTGAAAATCTTTCTACGGTTAATGTAGAAATTCTGGCTAAGGAATTGGGGCTTACTCGGAATCAGTTATATAATAAAGTAAAGGCTATTGCGGGAATAAGCTGTCAAAGTTATATTACCAAACTAAAGGTGGAAAAGGGACGGCGATTAATCTTAAAACATCCGAATTTGACCATCTCAGAAATTGCCTTTGAAATAGGCTTTAAGAATGTCGCTCATTTTTCAAATAGATTTAAAGAACGTTTTGGTTATTCGCCTTCGGAATTGCAGAAAAAAGAATGAAAACGAGGAGCTTTAACATAGGTGCAAAAGTTTTCATCATAGAGAAAAGGAATATCCCTGCAAAAATTATTTAATCTGTCAAGACTATAGGATATTTGAAGTAGTAAAAATACTGAAAACTAAACCTCAGTGTTTTTATCAACCCCCTCTTGAATTAAAGTAGATTCAAAAATATCATCAAACTATTTTGTTTTGACCATAAGAGTACCCTAAGAAACCATTTGAAGATTTTTTACTCGATGTTTTATTAAAACATATCCAAAGCAAACCTGGCCTCCTCACTCATCATACTTTTTTCCCAAGGTGGATCAAACACCACCCGGAGGTCAACGTCTTCAACTCCTTCAACGCGTGTGATTTTTTCCTGGACTTCCATCGGCAGTGATTCCGCTACAGGGCATGCCGGGGAAGTCAGGGTCATTCTTACAAAAACAACACCATCTTCCTTAATACTTATTTCATAGATGAGTCCCAGTTCATAAATATCTACAGGTATTTCCGGATCAAAAACAGTTTTGATCTGTTCTACTATTTTTTCTTCTAAAAGTGTGGTTTCCATTTTGATTAATTTTTTGAAGCAAAAGCAAGTCCGTACATTTTCATCTGCTTTACCATGCTTACCAAACCATTGGATCTGGTTTGGGAGAGGTGTTCTTTCAAGCCAATTTCATCAATAAAATATAGGTCTGCTTTTGCAATCTCCTCGGCTTTTTGACCAGATAATACCCGAATAAGCAGTGCGATGATTCCTTTTGTAATTATGGCATCGCTATCGGAAGTAAAGGTAATATGGTCGTTTTCTTTGCCGGCGTGTAGCCATACTTTACTCTGGCATCCTTTTATTAAGTGCTCTTCATCTTTATATTGCTCATCGATCAGGGGAAGTTGTTTTCCCAAATCAATGATGTATTCATACTTTTCCATCCAATCACCAAAAAAGGAAAACTCCTCAATGATCTCGTCTTGTATTTGATTAATACTCATAACTATTAAATTAACATATTAACGGCCTTTTGAACACCAGCGGCTAATTTATCAATTTCTTCTTTTGTATTATAAATGGCAAAGGAAGCCCTTACCGTACCGGGAATTTCAAAACGATCCATAAGGGGTTGTGTACAATGGTGTCCGGTACGAACGGCAATTCCTAATTTGTCCAAAATGGCCCCAAGGTCATATGGATGGACTCCTTCTACAAGAAAGGAAATAACACTTGCTTTGTTTGTGGCAGTGCCAATAATTTTTAAACCTGCTATGTCTTGAAGTTTGTTGGTGGCATAGCTAAGCAATTCAGCTTCATGTTCCTGGATTTTATCATGACCTATAGCTTCCACATAGTCAATAGCCGCTTTCAATCCAATAGCCCCGGCAATGTCTGGAGTGCCAGCTTCAAACTTAAAAGGAAGTTCATTATAAGTGGTCTTTTCAAAGGTAACCGTTTTGATCATTTCTCCTCCGCCATGATAAGGAGGCATTGCATTGAGCCAGTGTTCCTTACCATATAATATACCCATACCTGTGGGGCCGTACACTTTGTGAGCAGAAAAGACATAAAAATCTGCATCTAATTCCTGTACATCTATCTTTTGATGTGGCGCTGCCTGAGCACCATCTATCAATACAGGAATATTTAGTGCATGGGCTTTTTTGATCATTTCCTTAACGGGGTTGATGGTGCCCAAAGCATTAGAAATATGAGTGACGGCAACAATTTTTGTTCTTTCACTTAACAAGCGTTCATACTCTTCCATCACCAACTCTCCTTTTTCACTGACAGGAATGACTTTGAGGCGGGCACCAGTTTGTTCACAGATCATTTGCCAGGGAACAATGTTAGAATGATGCTCCATGGCCGAGATAAGAACTTCATCCCCTTCCTTTAAAAACTTTCGGCCGTAGGAGGAAGCCACCAGATTAATACCTTCTGTGGTGCCGCGTGTAAAAATGATCTCCTTATCTTCAACAGCATTGATGAATTTTTGAACACTTCTACGTGCTTCCTCGAAAGCATCAGTTGCCTCCTGACTTAACTGGTAAACGCCTCTGTGTACATTAGCATGTTGTTTTTCATAGTATTCATCCATGCTTTTGATCACCTGATTGGGTTTTTGACTTGATGCTGCACTATCTAAAAAAACAATAGGCTTTTTATTCATCTGTCGACTGAGCAGAGGAAAGTCGGATCTTATCTTATCTATATCTAGTTTTGTAGGCCTCTCTTTAATTTGGTTCATAACAACTGATATTTTTCTTTTCAATCAGGCTTGATTAAAACACTTTTGCCAATTATTAGTTGAGGCTTCATAAATTTAGTGTTTTATGAAGCCTCGATTTCGAAATCAGTAAAGGGTAATACATCAATTGATGAATGATGTTTTCTTTTCACTACTAAAGCACAAAGGAACACAAAGTCTTTGTGTTCCTTAGCGATGAATGTTAATTTCATGATTTCGATTAATGAAAATTTTTATGCGCGTACCTAAATCAATTTTAGGTTTATCCGTTATTTTAATTTCTCTTCAATTAAGCCTTGTGCTAATTTGCGAATACCAGGTAGTTTGAAGGATTCAACAACCTCGGAAACAAAGGCAACCTGCAATAAAGATGCTGCCTGATCTTTACTCAAACCGCGAGCTCTCAAGTAATAAAGAGCGTCTTCTTCTAACTGACCAATAGTAGCACCATGACTGCATTTTACATCATCTGCATAAATTTCGAGCTGGGGCTTACTATCCATTTTTGCTGTTTCTGATAAAACCAAACTACTGCTTTGCTGAAAAGCATTGGTTTTTTGTGCATCTTGTCTCACCATCACTTTTCCATTAAAGACGCCCACAGCTTTATCCGTCAAAATGCCTTTGTACAATTCATTACTATCACAATGTGGAAGGGCATGATCAATAAAGGTCTGATTATCTAGATGCTGATTTTCACTGCCCAGATAAGTACCGTACATGTCTGAATGAGTGCCACTTCCCTTCAACCAAATACTCAAATTATTTCTTAGCAATCTAGTTCCTAAATCAACAGCATAGGAGGAATAGACACTATCCTGGTGCTGGAAGACTTCAGTATTTGAAGTTTGAAAGCTTTCTTTATTAATATTCTGAAGCTTATAATGTCCAACTTGTGCATTTGCTCCTACTAAAAAGCGGTTGCTAATATTACTGTATGATACCCCTGGCTTTTCTCCTGGCAGATCATGGTAGGTCTCAATCACATTGAATTGACTACTTTGACCAGCTCGGAAAATATGCTGTGGATGGTACATTTGGGCTTCCTCACCACCCGTTTGGATATATAGAAAATGCAAGGGACGTTCAACATGAACATTTGCAGGTACATTAAAGAAAAAGCCCTGCTTGGCAAAAGAAGTATTTATAGTTACCAAAGTATATCCCGCTTCTGTTTGCCAGTTTTCCAATTGTTGCTGGACATCTGATGCGAATTCTTCATTTAGTAAGGCCTCATCAACGGACATTAGGCTAACTTCCTCAGGCAATTCTTCCAAATTAGAAAGTTCTTCATTAAAATGACCATTGACAAAAACAAGGGTATAGGGGTTGTCCTCGGACAATAATAAGGGAAGGATGGTTTCTTTTGCGACTTGAACCTTTTTCCCTTCTTTATATTCCGGCGCAAAAACTCTGGTCAGAGCAGTATATTTCCAATCTTCGTCTCTTCGAGTAGGAAAAGACAAATCTTGTAATTCTTGTATAGCCTTTTTTCTAAGAGCAAATAAAGGATGGTTTTTATGACCATTCAGATGTTGCTCATTAATAGAAAATAAGTGACTAAAATATTGCTTAACAGCTTGGTATTTATCTTGAGTGACTGTCGTCATTTCAGAATTGATTTTAAATTTCTTAGGCAATGCTTGCTGCTTCTTCTTTGATCCAATCATATCCTTCCTCTTCCAGACGGAGTGCCAAAGATTTATCACCTGATTTGACAATGCGACCCTGGTAAAGAATATGTACAAAATCCGGAACGATATAATTTAGTAGCCGTTGATAATGAGTAACTATTATAAAGGCACGATCAGGTGTTCTCAATTTGTTGACAGCATTGGCTACAACTTTCAAGGCGTCAATATCTAGTCCTGAATCTGTTTCATCCAAAACGGCTAGCTTTGGTTCCAAAACAGCCATTTGAAGCATTTCATTACGCTTTTTTTCGCCTCCTGAAAATCCATCATTGAGAGAGCGATGCAATAATTTTTCATCAAAATCTACCAGCTGAACTTTTTCTTTCAGCAGTTTAAGCATTTGAAGAGCATTCAATTCTTCTTCTCCCTTTGCCTTTCTAATTGAGTTGATGGTAGTTTTTAGAAAATTGGCATTGGTTACGCCAGGAATTTCTACAGGATATTGGAAGGCCAGGAATATTCCTTCATGAGCGCGTTCATCAACTTCCATTTCAAGAAGGTCCTTCCCTTCAAAATTAATGTCACCATCAGTAACCTCATAGGTCTCCCTTCCGGCCAAAACATGTGCCAGCGTACTTTTTCCGGAGCCATTAGGTCCCATAATGGCATGGACTTCTCCTGGCTTAATGTCCAGGTTGATGCCATTTAGGATTTCTTTATCTTCTACTGAAACTTTTAGATTCTTTATTGACAGCATTATTATTTGATTTTAGCGTGCTATTCGTATTTATTAAATATTGAAAAAAGGCTATTATCCAACTGATCCTTCCAGGCTAATCGCTAATAACTTTTGTGCTTCCACAGCAAATTCCATTGGCAACTCATTAATTACTTCCTTAACAAATCCATTAACGATCATACTAATGGCGTCTTCTTCACTCAATCCTCGTTGCTGGCAGTAATACAATTGATCTTCGCCAATTTTAGAGGTAGTGGCCTCATGTTCTACTTTTGCGGTGTTATTATCAACTTCCAAATAAGGGAAGGTGTGTGCTCCACATCGATCACCCATTAGCATGGAATCACACTGTGAAAAGTTTCGAGCATTTTCTGCCTTTTTTGCTACTTTAACTAAGCCACGGTAAGAATTGTCACTTCTTCCAGCAGAAATTCCCTTGGAAATAATGGTACTACTAGTATTTTTTCCTAGATGAATCATTTTAGTCCCTGTATCCGCTTGTTGGCGATTATTGGTGACTGCTACTGAATAAAATTCTCCAATGGAATAATCTCCTTTAAGAACACAGCTAGGATACTTCCAGGTGATGGAAGATCCCGTTTCAACTTGAGTCCAGGAGATTTTAGATCGTTTTCCCTCGCAAAGACCTCGCTTTGTTACAAAATTATAGATACCTCCTTTTCCGTCTTTATCACCAGGATACCAATTCTGTACAGTAGAATATTTTATTTGTGCATCGTCCATTGCTATAAGTTCAACAACGGCTGCGTGCAACTGATTTTCATCACGTTGGGGAGCAGTACAGCCTTCCAAATAGCTTACGGTACTTCCTTCATCAGCGATAACAAGGGTACGTTCAAACTGACCGGTATTCGCTGCATTAATACGGAAATAGGTGGAAAGTTCCATAGGGCATTTCACTCCTTTAGGAATGTAACAGAAAGATCCATCACTAAAAACAGCTGAATTCAGAGCAGCAAAATAATTATCATTGTGCGGGACCACTGTGCCCAGGTATTTTTTTACCAATTCGGGATGATCCTGGACAGCTTCACTAAAAGAACAGAATATGATTCCTAATTCTGCTAGCGTTTCTTTGAAGGTGGTTTTTACGGATACACTATCAAAAACAGCATCTACAGCAACTACTCCTGCCATCACTTTTTGCTCATTCAAAGGAATTCCAAGGCGTTCGAAAGTACGGATCAATTCAGGATCAGCCTCATCCAAGCTATTGAGCTGTGGCCTCTTCTTAGGAGCAGCATAATAAATGATGTCCTGATAATCAATGGGAGGGTAATTAACATTCGGCCAGTGAGGTTCTGTCATGGTTAACCAATGACGATATGCTTTCAAACGGAATTCCAGCATGAACTCTGGCTCATTCTTTTTTGCAGAAATTCTTCTGATCACATCCTCATTTAGCCCTTTGGGAAGGGCATCCATTTCTATGTCACTGGTGAAACCATATTTATACTCACTTTGAGTATGGGCTTCTAATGTCTTCATTGAATCACTCATGCCTTGTTTTTTACGCTATATTATTTTTATAAAGACTGATTCTAAATAGTTGTACAAAGCTATACAAAAAAATACTTAAAAGGTTTATAATTAGTACCTAATTTTAGGTATTCACTCAAATGTTTTTCTAACAATAATTGTTAGGCCGGATTTAGGCTTAACATTATAGCCATTTTTTCGTGTTTTTAGGAAAAAAATATTTTTAGATTGAACTGAAAAAATGAGCTACATCAATTATACTTAATCTTATTGTTGTTGAAAGCTCAACACGCGCTTTACTTAAAAGTTCGCGAATTTAAATCAATTTTAGAGAAACTAATTACTCTTAGATAAGAAAAAATTCAATTCATATTGGCTGTTCAAGCTTTTCCTTAAAAGCAATTAAAAATAGCTACAACAAATTCTTTTCTTCTTCGTAAAAGACAAATAGCGCCATGTTATTGACTCTTTGGAATTTAATTTTTGACCTGATTGCCAGGGAAATATTACTGAAAGAATAAATTCACTCTCCATAAATCATAATCAAAAGGAAAGGGCACCATTTTGTGAGGATGCCACTTTAAACACAGGAAAAGGACTAAGTTACCTTTAATTAAGGCCTTCGTCTTATTTATTAGTAGTGAGTAATGAGTAGTGGGTAATGAGTATAGAGATAAATAATTTTCAATACCCAATACCTACAGCTGAATACATGTATAAATGTGATTTTGTTAAAGTTTAATCAAATAAGCCTATTAGATGTATGTTTGTATGATCATTAAGCATTCGCAATGGAAAAGCATGGATAAAGATCGTATATTGCGATGATCTATGATCATGAGCAGTCATCTCTTAAATTTTATTTATATTGCTGACTATGAGAAGAATAATCCCAATACTTACCTTTCTTGTTAGTTCTCTTTTTACACTTACAGGTCAGGACCGATTTATCATTTGGCACGATAGCGAAGTTGAAGTTAAAACTGCAGCCGGAGAATCTTCAGCAACGAGTCCCAAAATTCAAAAAATTGCCAATTCTCACCTACTAAATATTGACGACCCGTCAAAGGTATTGTTACTCAATCCTGGTAGTAAGGATTCAAAAATAAAAATCTTATTCCTTAATTCGAGTGAAGAATCCGTTTGGCAAAATCTTGAGGCCGGCTCCTCTCTTTCATTATCTGAATTAATCCAAAATATGGAACCCAGTGTCCTGAATGAGCCAAGTGCAAGTTTATGGGATCGGGTGACCACATTTTACGCAGGCACTACTGCTGGGGCAAACCAGGGTGTTAGCACCTCCATTCAAACTCAGAAGGAAAGGCGGGCAGCTAGCGAATCGTCAGCAGCTAAAAAGGTGGATGGCGTAAAATTTAACCAATCTATCTGGCAGGAATTAGACCGCCCCGATGATTTAGACATAAGCTGGACATCCAGGTACCCTATCTCATCCGTTCGCCTGAAGATGATTGGAAAAGCAGAGCCTATTTTTCAAGTTGATAACCTGGGATATTATCGCATTCACTATCCTGGTCTTAATCGTTCCATTAGAGAAAAACTAGCCCGTAATGAACGTTATGAGGTTCAGGTGATTGTAAGAGATGGGGCAGGACAGGAAAAAATGGCAAGCTCTCGGTTTTTTATTAAAAAATCTTTTGAATTCGATCCTATTATAGGTAATCAATTCTCTACAGATAAATTATTGCTTAGATGGTCCTCCCAAACAGTAGTGACTGAGATCTCAATAAAAGACAATGAGTCCGGAGAATCTTTATTTTATTTAGATGATTTCAATGAGATCAATAATGTCCTCAAAATGACTGATCCAAATGTTGTTGGAGGAACCTATCAATTGGGGACGAATAACTTAAGCAGTGATGTTATTGAACAATTCAATGAGGGGAATTATTATGATTTAGAAATAGCGGTAAGTGATGAAAGAGGTGCAAAACGAATTTATTCTAAAAAGTTGTATTGCCTTAGTACAGAGGAAACCTTATTAAAATCCCTAAATGATGACCAAGATTCTTATCAGCAATTAATGGATTTTACTGATCAGGCAAGCCGGGAAATTCCTGCCCCTGAAACTATAGTCTCTGAAGAAGGTGCCCCTCTTCCTTCCCGACTTAATAATTCAGAGGAAGTTGAATTGCAGGAAAAATCGGCTGAAATTGAAAATTCTCAGCCCGTAGATGTTTCGACAATAGAAGAAAACATTCCAGTTGAAGAAACAGTTGAAGAAACAGTTGAAGAAAATTCAGAGTCACAGGCCCCTATTTTTTATTACTCCTTTGACCAACCCCTCATAACAGATCAAAGTGGTAATAATTTTAATGCCATGGGAAGTGTCTTAATGGAAGACCGAAATGGACAGGCCAATCAGGCCTATCGTTTTGACGGCAAACAAGATTTCATCGCTCTTCCTCCTAATGAATCTTTTGTGTTTACAGAGCGTACGCCATTTACTGTGAGTTTTTGGTATCGAGCGGATAATCCAACAGCCAGTTTAAGTCAAATTTATCAAGAAAAATCCCCGGAAGGATCTTTCTTCCTGGATATAAAATTAGAAAATGGCCAGCTAATGGTTTGGTGTTGTTCAAAAAATGTAAGTTGTGAAACGCTCTTTGGCAAGCAAATGCTTCCCGAAAAATGGCACCACCTGGCAGTGACTCTGGATGAGTTTTCGAATTTAAACTTATTCGTCAATGGTGAACTGGTTCGATCAAGGGTGATTACACTTAATATTGAAAATGAGCTCGCTTCCTCACTGGTGTTTGGAAAAGATCAATCAGGCTTAAGTCACTTGGCTGGAGGTATGGATGAGATATATTTATTTAAAAGAGCCCTAAGTGCTGAAGAAATTGCCGATTTGGCTAAATAGTATAGAAAAATTGAAAAAAAGAGGGAAATTATTCGCTTTAAGCGAATAATTTCCCTCTTTTTTTGTCTAAAATTCTCCTAATCTAAGGACACTCAAAATAAATATTTTACATATCTAATTAAAAAAAATGTAAAATATCCGGCATTCCTCATGTCCATTTTTCTTGGGCTTCTAAAGGAATTAAGCTATATTTGAAAGACAAGAGAGCCTACTACAATTACCTTTCCCTTTTTGTTTACTTTATTTTTCTGTTAAAAATGAACATCATTTTTAATCAGGATTTTGCTTTTTGGGGCTTAAGCACTCCCAAAAACAACTTAGTGTTTATTCATATTACTTATCCCCCCGCATACGATTGATTAACACATACTAATATCAAATCTCAAATCTCATGAAACTAATGTTTTTGAAGAGGGGGAGTTTCTTATTTCTTCTTCTGCTCATGGCCTACACAGGTCATTCAACAGAAGAAACACGTAATTTTAATAAAAAATGGACGGAAGCAGCAGAGGATTTTGTCCGGAAATCCTTGCCTGGCACAACAATTCCATTTCCTGCATCTTATGACCCTCGTGTAGAAAAATGGGTTAAAATGTATATGACTCGAGGGAGTCGGTCCTTTGAGCGAATGCTGGGAAAGACAACTTATTATTTTCCGATCTTTGAAAATGCACTTACTGAACATAATCTGCCAGAAGAACTGAAATATCTGGCTATGGTAGAATCCAGTTTAAAACCTGCAATTGAATCACCTGTTGGAGCTGGGGGATTATGGCAATTTATGCCTGCCACCGCCCGCCATTACAAGCTTGAAATGAATGAATGGAAAGATGATCGGTTCAATCCTTACCATTCCTCAGAGGCAGCTGCTCAAATGCTAAGCGAGTTGTATCAGCAATTTGAAGACTGGCAATTGGTTTTGGCAGCTTATAATTGTGGCCCTGGAAGAGTAAGGAAAGCCATAAAAAAAGCAGGGCATTCTGATTACAGAAACATCCAATCCTTTTTGCCAAAACAAACTCGCGATTATCTTTTAAAATATACCGCCACCGCTTTTGTAAGTGAACATTATTCTTCTTTAGGTTTGGTTCCTAGCAAATTTGATTTGGAAAGGGAAAAGACCTCGGTTTTGAAAGTTTATGAATGGCTTAGTTTCTCGAGCATAAGTGATGCAACCGGAACTAACATCGAAAAGCTAAAACGTTTAAATCCATCCTATAAATTAGGCATAATCCCAAAAAATGATGCTGGGAATTTATTGGTAATTCCCAGTTCAAGTGCTCTTTCTTTTGAAGAATATTATCAAAAAAGAGGCCTTGAATCAATCGCTTATGTTTATGGGAAACCAAAGCGCTTGCAACCGGAGCCCAAAACTACTGAATATTGGGCTTCGGCTTATGTAAGGCCAGTGGCTTCATCAAGTATTTTTCAAATTAATCTTCAAGGATTGTTATCCTGGAGTCATTCCTGGGGGAAATCTTTATTTAGTACAATTAAACTAAGAAATTTCTTCTCTTCTCAGTTGAAGTTTTGGGTGTAAGACGTAATTACGGGTTCACGTGTTCATGTATTCACGTTGAGGCTTTTTTGCATGGAGGGAAGAGTTATTTATTTTAGGTGCGTTTAGGTGATGCAATTTCAAAAGGCATATGAATAAATATTTTTGTGTTTTAGCCGAGTGAAAAACATTCAATGAGAAACTATACTTTCAACTCAACTATTCTTAAACGTGAACCCGTGCAAATGTGATAACTTATAAGAAATCCACATTTTTCTGAAAAACTAATTCAAGAGTATCTAAATCCAATGCACACAGTTGGTTATGATGCTCACGAGAATATACACATCCATTATCAATATTAATGGCAGGTAATTTATTGACGTCCTGGACATGTTGTCGGACTCTGCTTTCAGGAATAGGGGTATGTCCATGAACGATTATTCTATCACCTAACCATTGGGTATTTATATCCTTATACCAATCTCTGATCCAAAGCATAGATCTTATATCTTCGAGAGGATCAAGGCTTTTAAAATTAAGCCCGGCATGGGCAAAAATATAATCCTCTATTTTCACAAAATATTTGAGGGACTTAATAAACTTGATATAAACAGAGGGAACCTCATCTATTGTACTAACATTAAAACTATTAAGGGTTTCCATCCCACCGTTCATCCACCACATATGTTCATAATTTCTGTTTTTTTGCATGGCTTGCAACATCATTTCCTCGTGATTTCCTCGCAAGCAATGAATTTTGTATCCTAAAGTTTGTAATTGGATGATTCGATCAAAAACGCCTTTTGAGTCAGGACCTCGATCGATAAAATCACCTAAGAGATATAATTCATCCTCTTTTGACAGTGCTATTTTGTTGAGAAGGAGTCCGAAAGTTCGGACACAGCCATGAATATCTGATATGGCATATCTTTTCATGTAGATTTCTTAGTTTTAGGGATCGGTATAATAATTTAATAACAGCCTCCGTGGCAATGTAATAAAACCATTTTCGGGAAACAAATTCTGTGATTTTTATGAAAAAGAAAATTTCTGAATCTTCTCTCAAGTGGATTGAAGACCAGCAAAATCACAGTTGGCAAATAGAGATATTGATATCCGGAGGATTGGTTTATACTTTGTATCAATTGCCAAATCACCTCAAGCGCTTATTTATTTTAGCCTATGAAAATACCTTTGTGGGTGATCACACCGTTGCCATTCTAATAGGGGGATATTTTATTACGCAAACACTATTGATTGGTTTTGCAGTTAATTTGATTTTGAGGGCTATTTGGGTTGCCTACCTTGGAATTAATTTCTCCTTCCCTCCTAAGCCACATCTAAAGGACGAAGCCACTCAGGATAAACAGGGAATGCTTGCTTGGATTATGAATTTAGAACGCTTAAGTAGTCTATCTTATTCTATTGCAATCATTAGTGCATTAATGGCTATTGGCATGTTGGTTTTATCTCTATTTTTAATGCCTGTCATTCGATATATTTTACCGAATTATTTTTTTGAAAGAGGCATATTTACCATCGGATTTTTAGTCGTTTATATTTTTCTGTTTTTTAGTATCCCTTCCTGGCCATTACCTGAAATTTTAAAGAAGGTTAAGTGGTTTACACTAGTCTGGACCTGGGTTAAGCGACTTTTTTCTTTATTTTCACTGCATATTATTTATAAAAAAGGCTGGTCTGTTCTTACCACAAATATAAAAAAGTGGAAAATTTACCTTTTGCAGTTTTCTTATCTATTGCTGGCTATTAGTTTATCAGTGAATCAAATTGGAGAATATTATTCTTTATTTTCAAATCTAGCCTATTCTCCACTTGATGAGCGGAGTTATAAGGATATTCCAACACGACAGCGCGCAAAAACTTATTTTTATGAGGATAATTTAAAAAACAATAGTCTGGTTCTCAAAGTTTGTATTCAGGATGAATTTATTGAGGAAAATTATCTTAAACTTTTCGCCGTTTATTGGGTGGATTTTGATAGGACGCTAAAATATGAAATTGATAGGAAAAACCTGAATATAGATGGTGGGTTTGAAAGTCTAGAGGATTTATATAAAAATGATTCCTTATATAGTGATTGTATTAATGGTTTGTTTGATATTTCAATCGATAATGGAACTAAAATAGAAAATCTGGAGTGGTTTGAAAGAAGTCATCACTTAACCAAAGAAGAAGGATTTTTGACGTTTATTCCTCTTGATTCCTTATCCAGAGGACCTCATAAATTAAAATTGATTTTTAACGACTATTTCCCAGAAGAAGATACCATCGATCAACAATTATGGGAAATAATTCCTTTTATAAAAGAATAATATAATTATGGACTTACCTAAATCATTTGATATTCAGGAAATTCAATCCTTTGACCCGCCGAAAAGAAGATTAATGGGGCCAGGCCCTTCAGATATACATCCCCGAATTTCATCGGCTCTATCTCGACATTGTATTGGTCATCTTGATCCGGAATTTGTCAAAATTATGGATGAGATTAAGACGATGACCCAGTATGTTTTTCAAACCACCAACCGTTTAACAATGGTCTTGTCTGCGCCAGGTTCTGCAGGTATGGAAGCTTGTTTCGCTAATTTGGTGGAGCCAGGGGATAAGGTGATTGTATGTATTAATGGGGTATTTGGCGGCCGAATGAAAGAAAATGTTGAGCGATGCGGAGGAACGGCAATTTTGGTCGAAGATGAATGGGGAAAACCGGTTGATCCCAATAAGGTCGAAGAACAATTAAAAGCTAATCCAGATGCCAAAATTCTGGCCTTTGTTCATGCAGAAACCTCCACAGGGGTGCGCTCTGATGCAGAACAATTATGTCAATTGGCGAAACAACATGGCTGCTTAAGCATTGTAGATACGGTCACATCCTTGGCTGGGATTCCCGTACTGGTCGATGCCTGGGGAATGGATGCTGTTTATTCCGGGAGTCAGAAATGTCTTTCTTGTACTCCGGGTTTATCACCAGTTACCTTTAGTGATAAGGCAGTTAAAAAAATCAAAAATAGAGCCTCTAAAGTTCAAAGTTGGTTCCTCGATATGAACCTGGTGATGAATTACTGGGGCAATGGTCAGGCCAAAAGAGCTTATCATCATACTGCTCCCATTAATGCCTTGTATGCTATGCATGAGGCCTTATTGATGGTTCGAGAAGAGGGCTTGGATAACAGATGGGAAAGACATCAAAAATATCACCTTAAACTAAAAAAAGGATTAGAAAACCTTGGCTTCCGATATCTAGTAGAAGAGGAATACCGATTACCTCAATTAAATGCGGTCTTTTTACCGGAAGGATATGAAGAAGCAGCTATCCGCAAAAGACTTTTGGAAGACCATATGTTGGAAGTGGGTGGTGGCCTGGGTGCTTTTGCCGGAAAAATCTGGAGGATTGGTTTGATGGGGCATAGTGCCAGAGAAGAGAGTGTAGATTATTGTTTGGAAGCTTTGAGGAAGGTGATGGGTTAAGAAGATTTGCAGATGTGGAAATGAGAGGATGTGCAAATTGTTTGATGCTGTAATTCTGTGATGCTATGATGTTTTGATGATTAAATTTACAGAATTTGTGAAATCCCTAACGAATGAAGGTGGTTGCCTGGGAAAATGAGAGGTTCACAAATACTACTCATCAATATTTCTCATTAACCAAATAACCAATTAACGAATAACCCAATAACGAATAACGATTAACCAACGACCAAAATGACCCACCGCAAACCATCCCTTTTTAATCAATTTGAGCATCTAATTGCTGCTGAGAGCCTACGGCATGGCGGAGTAAGTCCGGAGCCATTTTCTTCACTGAATCTGGGCTTGCACACTAAAGATGAATTTGAAAATGTTGAAGAAAACAGAAGGCGCTTTTTTGGCGATTTAGGACTTCAGGAAGGGGAAGTGGCCGGAGCTTATCAAGTTCACAAGGATGAGGTTCAGGTGGTGGAAAAAGCAGGACAATATGAGGGTTTCGATGCTTTAGTGACCGACCAACCTAATGTGTTTTTGACGATTACGGTGGCAGATTGTGTGCCTATTTTGATTTATGACGCTGACAAGGAAGTCATAGGGGCCGCACATGCAGGATGGAAAGGATCGGCAGCAGAGATAGGTAAAAAAACAATTGAAAGCATGCAAAACCATTATGGTACCCATCCTCGATCTTGTTTTGTATATCTGGGTACCAGTATTGATTATGACTCTTTTGAAGTAGATAATGATGTGGCCGTTTTCTTTGATATGGCTTTCAAACGGTGGGAAGAGGATAAGAAAAAGTTTTTTGTGGATTTAAAAAGAGCCAATCGATATTACCTGGAAAAAATGGGAGTGCCCATTCATCAGATCGAAATGTCATCCTACTCCACCGTAAAAAATAATGAGGATTATTTCTCTCATCGTAAAGAGAAAGGCCAAACGGGCAGATCCTTAGGTTTAATTGGTTTGAGAAGATAATTTTCGATAGATAGATGGAACTATTTGGTGTTACTATTTGTATAATTTATTGATAAACATGATCAGCAATTTAGTAGATGTAAGCAGTAAGTTTGGACCAAGCCAAATTAGTGTAGAAAGAAGTTGTTGAGACGGTTTATTGTAGCATAGATCAAAGGTAAAGCCTCTTGCGTGGAAGTGAGAGGCTTTTTTTAATCCTCATCTGCTATCCTTAATTTTCCTCTTCACCTCCTCCCACATATTATCCGGAATTGGCCCCATAGCCCAAAAGCTAAAGGTAAAATCTACCTTATTAGATAAAAAATCCGGGAAACCAGGATGGACGTAGTCCGTACCTACCTCGTAATCGCTTCTAAGCAAACTGGATTTGGCTTCAAAGGCCAAATAACGATCAACAGATCCTTTAAACTCAAGTGGAATCTCAATCGATTTGGTAATGCCATGCATGGTGAGTTCGCCATTTACCAGATATCCATCTTCCGTCTTTTTTATGGTGTTACTTTGGAAAATGATTTCAGGAAACTTTTCAGCATCAAAAAAATCGGGCCTTTTTAGATGATTATCCCTTCGTTCAATTCCGGTGTTGATGCTTCCGACTTTAATCTCTGCTCTGAATGAGGATTTGCTAAGATTCGAATCTACATAATCCAAGGTTATCAGGAATTGGGTGAATTTTCCGGTTACTCGGCTTACACCTCCTGCTATAGGGATAGAAAAACCAATGGAGGAATGATTCGGTTCTACCACATAATGCTGGACCTCTTGTGCCTGGATTGTTTGTGGGGAGATCAGGTAAATTAATAAGAAACTTAAGATCCTTAGCAATACTTTGTTAACAGTTATTCGAGTCATATTTCTTAATTTTCTGGTAAGAAATAAACTCTGATTACCTGTTTCGCTCCAGTTTATAAAGTGGAACGGTGTTGTTGCATGAAAAAATATTATTTGGAAAATTTTCCATGAACAATAAAAAATTAAATTAAGCATAGGATTACTAAGCTTGGAAAGATTGGTAAGCCTTTGCGAGCCAATAGCTTACCAATCCCTACATTCCATTACGGGCTTAGTAATCTATTATCAAACCAAATTTTATTTATCCATGCAACAACGCCAAGTGGAACTATAATTTCTTAAGATTAAAAAATGAATGCTTTTTTTATTATCGTCTTTTCCACTATTCTAAGTTCTATCATATTGTGGATAACTAAATTCGAGTCAAAAAAATTTGAGAACATATTATTGAAAGTTGTCCTAATCTCCTTCTTTGGACTAATTTTTTGTCTCATTTTAATGTCTAACGAGTATCAATTAAAAGGAAGGTATACAACCTACATTATAGGATTATCATTTGGGTTATCCACCATGCTATTATTTGGCTTGACTAAAAAACTAGTACTCAAAATATTTACGGGATTAATTGCAATTCCAGCTATTATTTTGGGAATTATGACCATATTTTGGAGGGGCACTATTTTATTTTTCTTTATTCTATATACCATATTCCAGCCACCTTTGGCAAAATTTAAAATAAATGAATTTTATAATATGGAAGTCAAAGAAGGAGGGTTTAAATCCTGTGGTGAGAGTATTCATTTTACCAAATCAATATATGGTATTTTGGACAAGCAAATCTATGTGAGCAATAATGCTTGTGTTATAGGAATTTACCGCATTGAAACTCTTGTTTTCAATACTAAGGAATATGATTTTTTAATCTTCCATGATGGAACATTTGATAAGGCTAACCCTTATAGATTTAAAGGGGTATTTGAAAGTGAAAAATAGGCAATGTGATCGTTCAGCGTTCAGTGAAACACCCCATCGACTTAATCATCCAATGCCACTATTCCCTAAACTCAAAACACTGAACGCTGAACTCAATTAATAATCTAAAAATGCCCTTGTAATTCTTTCTGATGATTCCACAATTCCTGAAAGGTAGAGCTGTTTTCCAGTAACTCTTCAAAAGTGCCCTCATCTACAACCTGCCCCTGGTCCATCACATATACATAATCAAACAAACGTAGCAGATGCAATCGATGTAAAGAAGAGATCACTACTTTTTCCTGAAACTCTTTAAATAAACGATTGTAGATGATCAATTCAGTCTTAGGATCCACACTACTCGTTGGTTCATCCAGTAAGACGATGTCACTTTCTTTAGCAGCCAATACTCCCCGAGCCAAAGCCAGACGTTGTTTTTGCCCGCCTGAGAGATTCACTCCTTTTTCCTTGATGTCCGTGGCTAGTCCATCTGGAAGCTGCTGAACCACTTCTTCGAATTGTACAATCTTACAAATGCGTTTCAGCTCTTCTTCCTCAGAAGACAAGCCTAAATTGATATTATATGCAATGGTACTTTCAAAAATCTCAGGCTCTTGAGGAAAAAGGGTTACATGATTGCTGATGATGGCTAGATCTTCAAATTTTTGTTGATCCACTGCTAAATTTAAACCTTTCTGAGGCTGATAAAGACCTCTTAAAAGAGCCAACAAGGTACTTTTACCACTCCCACTTTCACCAACAAGAGCTATTTTTTTGCCTTTCTCAAACTGAATATCCAGATTGATCAAACCTCGAACACTGCCCTCTTCCTGTTCTGTAGATTCATGAGAAAAATTTAGGTTTTGAACCCTCATTTTTTTCCAATCAATATCCAGCGTATGGGAAGATTCTGGCAAATGATGTTTTTCATAGGCTTCAGTAATATTAAAAGCAGTTTGTACATCCGTGTTGTATTGAACCACTTGATTATACTGCCAGGCAAAATTGTGGAATACACTGGTAAACCGCTGTACATAACTCATCAGTGTGACCAGACTTCCGATTAAAAAGATCTCACCAGGAACATAATTCTGATATATGTATCCGACCAAAATGCTCACGTAGATTAAGGAAATACAAAAATCTACCGTAAACCACTTCCATTCATTGACAATCAATCTTTTTCTATAAGGAACAAAAACATCATCTACTTTATTCATCAAGCCTCTTTTCATTCGACTTTCCAAGCGCAATGTAATTACCGTAATTATGTTAGAAAGACTATCAAACAAAGTAGAAGAAACTATATGTTCTTTTTCGTTTGTTTCCCTGTGAGCCGCTATATAAGGGCGGTCAAAACGATTGATTATAAAAAGAATGCAGCCTCCCATCAAAATCGCAATAAAGCCAAAGAATGGGGCAAAATAAATCATAGCAATTAATGAAGACAAAAACTTCATAATGGTATGAAAGTACATGAAGCCATCTGCAAAAAAATCTTTCAAGGCATCATAAGCCTTTTTCATTCTGTTGATGGTAGCACCACTGTGATTTTCCTGATGCCATTTTGTAGGAAGATGCAGTGCTTTATGGTACAATTCTCGCAAAAAGTTTTGACTTAATTTAAAAGCCAGTTGTTGCTCTCTTACCCTTGCCAGGCCATGGAACACCCAGTCAAAAAACCAAATGGCCAAATAAACAAGGGCGTATTTCCAGGTTGAAGCTATAATAGCTGAGCCTTTTTGTTGAAGTTCATTGATAAACCAACCCCAAATTATAGGATTCAGTGCCACAAACAAATTGCTAGCAAATAACATCAGATAGATCCGGGTATATTGACTACGTTCTTCTTTTGCGTACTTCCAGGCAGTACGCATCATCGAGACATAGGGATTCTTCCCTATCTTTATTTTGCTAAACATAATGAGGATTTTGGCTAGTAACAATCGGATTTAGATCTTCTTTAGTGCCGTATAAATGATGGTGCAATACAATACCATGCCAGATGCAAATGCAGGTAAATGCAAATGCTAATTGAACTGGTAAATTGAATTGGGAATAAAAACTAGGAGTAGGTACTTAACTTGTCATGATAGTTTGGTTTTGATGCTAATAAGCAAACCTAGTTAGACCTAAAATCGTTCCCCACAATCAAAAAAAATGGACTATACCCTTCAGGGTGTCCGGAAAACATGCTTTAGCTTGTGGAAAAACTACTCCTTAACCCTCGATCTTCTGAAAAGATTAAGAAATGAATTCTTCACCAAAACCAACCATTTGGAAAAACTAACTCTTAGCTGCCTAAAAAAGCGTATCGTATTCCGCTTCCACAGCTTTGGGCGATTTGTAATCGCCCAATTCAATCCATCCAAAATGGCTTCTTTCAAATCTTCTATTATAGTATTTAAGGTTTTTTGTAATTCTACTACCGCCTTGGTCTGCTTGACCCAATTCTTAAAGACACCTACATTCAAGGCCAGGTAAGAAACTAGAATAATAAATAATAAAGCTCCTAAAATAGCACTAATGGGATTTAATGATCTGGCAAAAAAAGTGGATAATCCTATTCCAAACAAACTTCCATACAAAATCACAAAATGAATAATGTAAATATTCAAAGTGCTCCGCCCAATCTCATTAAATAATTGAAAATAGGCCAGTATTTTTTCAAGAAAAATAAATCCGGATATAAAAAGCAGAACATGACCCAATCGGATAAACAAATAATTATTGTAGGCTACTTGTTTGAAGACTTCCATATCCAAAGAAAAATGTAATTGCATAAATAGCCAGGAAGATTTTTGCATTAAAAAAAATCCGATAGCAGCCATAGCAAAAGGTAAAATTCGAATATGCAAAATCTTCTTGTGAATATTTTTTACATATAAGGTTCCTAAAAAACCACCCATCATGGTATAACCTATCCAGGGAAAGGGTGTAAAGATGGAACCATTTGCCCGAGTTAGGTAATTGCTGATCCCTTTTGGTAAATGACTGTACTCAAAAGACATATAAATGGGTTCCAGAAGGAAAATCAAAATACATCCGGTCAACAACAGTATTTGGAAAAAATAATATGGTAGATGTTTTGTTAGACGGTATAATAAACTTAGTATTATCAGGCCAATACCAATGCAGTGGAGAACGTCTATTTTCCAAAATTCATTTGGAATATAACCTGCCATTAAGGCCCAGATATTTGTCCTAAGCAAATATCCCCATAGAATAAGTTCAAACCCTCTTTTTAGAGCCTTTTTGGCTCTTGCGTCCCTATATCCGGGATCATCCTTTCGGAAGAGTAAATAGATTAATACTAAGCCGGTAACCGTGAAAAATATAGGTGCGGTAAATCCTTTACAAAACATCCAGGTTTGATACAGTGGATTACTTGCCACTCTATAAACTGGATCAATCAGGGCATCAATAAAATGTCCTTGAAGCATCATTAAGATGGCATAAGCTCTTAATGAATCTATATGGTGTAGTCGGCCCATTGGCTTTGAGACCTTTGGAATACTTGTCATGCTTGTTTACCAACCTGCTGGCCGGTGGGGACCATTAAAGGTTAAAATGTGTTAAAAAAATCCTATCAACATGTATGAAACGACGAAATTACAGAAATGGTATTTGGCCAGGACGCTTAGTTTGAATTGCAAAGATAGGTATTTTTTCTTAAGCCTTGCCAGGTAAATTATACTTGAATAAGCTAACGACAATGACTTTTGCCAATATGCATACTTTCTAAAAAGTAAGTAACTAACAAAAAAGTAGGTATGGCTTTTTCAAGAACTGTGAAGTGATCAATCTCGTTATTTTGAGATGAACTGATTATTAAAATTTGAAATAATTATGAAAATAACAGCAATTGGCCATGGAAACGTAGGAGGTGCTCTGATCAAAGCCTGGGCTAAGGCCGGACATCAAATTACAATAGGTGCTCGTAATCCGGAAGGTGATAAAGTTAGAAAAATCATAAATCAGTCTGACAATATTCGAGCAACTAGTATTGAAGAGAGTATCAAGGAAGCAGAGGTAATCGTAATAAGCATCCCTTCTCATCTAACAGCAGATCTGGCACATCAATTGGGCAATTTATCAGGAAAGGTCATCATCGACACCACTAATTCTGTTTTTAGAAAACCTGAACCCTATCGTACGGCTTTCGAGGCCTTTCAAAAAGTATGCAAAGCAGATGTAGTGAAATGTTTTAACTCCACGGGTTTTGAAAATATGATTGACCCACACTATCCTCAGGACAATTCAGACAATGCTGTGTTAAAGGCGGACATGTTTGCGGCGGGCTCTAATCCTAAAGCCAAAGAAATCGCTCTTCAACTGGCCAAAGATGCCGGTTTTATCGCCTATGACTTCGGAGGTGATGAAGAGGTCGAACTATTGGAAGAACTGTGCCGAATTTGGATCAATCTGGCAATGAAGCAGGGTATGGGGAGGAATATTGCGTTTAAATTGTTGAAGAGATGAAATGGGTTCCGTCTATGGTGGTGTGAAATTTGAGGTTTTACTGTTATTTGAAGCTCTTTTTCTCACGCTGATCCCGCTAATACTTTTCTGCGAAATTTGCGGGATCTGCGTGAGAAAGAAGCTCAAATAAGTAACTATACTTTCAATAAAGCATTCCCTAAATGAACCCCAGAACTAATTCTTAATAAACCGTTTCACTGAACTTTCCCCTCCTCGCATCAATTGCAAAATATAAGAGCCAGATTGCAAAGTACCCAATTCGATAATTTGACTCAATTGATTTACTAAAGCTGGGATGGTTTGCAGAACTTTCCCATTTAAATCTATTATTTGAAAATAACTGTCTGCTTCAAAAACCTTTGTCGTGTGTATCCTCAACTGTTCACGAGCAAGGGTAGGAGATAACTGCCAGGCATCAATTTTGTAATTAAAATCGACTGCAATTATATGGTAATAGGTCTCTGTTCCATCAAAGTCTACTTGTTTTAATCGATAATAATTGGTTCCTTCGGAAGGAGTCTGGTCTACGAAATTGTACTCTTGTCGAACTAAAGTATTTCCCGCTCCCTTTATCCGGCCAATTTCTCGAAAATTAGTACGATCAATACTTCGTTCAAGGATCATATAATCGTTATTGGTTTCGGTTTCTGTCGTCCATCGGAGTTTGATCCCTTCCAGGAAGGCTTGCCCTTCGAAGGAACTGAGCTCAATGGGAAGAAGAGTAGTAGTATTTACATCTCCACCACTGGTCCAGGCACAAATGCCATCAACTCCGAGGATAAGAAAATTGTAAGCGGTATTTGGGTCAAGCCCACTAATTGAGGCAGTAGTACCAGTACCTTTGTATACAAAGTAATCGACATTGTCTGCACCAAGGATATCACTAGTTAGGTTAAAAACCTCATTAGCATTTCCTCGCATAGACCAATCCGAATTTGCGCTAAAGTCCGTTTCATCATATAAACCCTGTAAATTACTGACCAGAATATCTGAGGCCGGAGCCACCCCTTGTCTGCCAACAACCAGATAATTCTCGGAGCAATTACCACTACCATCTTCTGTCCAATTGAGATCTAAAGTAACGTCTTCTACATTGGCAGTAGTGAAACTAGTAATGTTAGTAATGGTACAAGAAGCAGTAGTAACTGGAGTAACGCTCATCGAATTAAAAGCAATTCTGTCTGTAGCTGCTCCAGCGCCGGATAATCTTAAAAATACAGAAGAACCACTCGTGACCTCTCCTGTGCAGATTACACCTATATTCAGAGCGGTACCTACCCAAACAGGAACAGGGGTAACGGGAATGACACCTGGAGGTATAGAAATCGACTGACCTACTTGTGTCCATGGACCTGCTGCACTGAAACCATATTCTAAGGTGTAAGTTTGATCAGCAATGTCATTATTCCATATCCTGAAGTCAAAATTGATATCTAAACTATGGAAGGAAGTAGCAGGGGCAATATTATTATCTATTCGCAAGATGATGGACCAACTACCATTGGGACTCAGCCCAAACCAGGTATTTCCTCCATCCGTTATAGCGTATAGGGCATCAGAGGGTGGGGTTTCCAGAATTGATGAAGTAATCATACCACCTGCAGTATTTGAAATCCCAGAGACCATTATACCATCTGAGTCCAATTGACCTACATTAGGAGCACCTGAAGCTGGACTAAACATACCATTATAAGTCCCATTATTTACCCCTGTTTGGGTTGTTTGAAAATCAATAGTGGCTGCACCCAAACTAGCAAGGCTCAATTGTGCTTTTATATTCTCCTGATAAAAAAATATTGAAAAAGCTATTGTAAATAGGACTAACCTGGTCTTCATACATGTGGTTTTTAGGATGAAAAAATCATTCCCCCTTTAATCCGCTCAAAGCGGAAAAGGTGACGTATAATGAGTGTAATTTTTTCAGGGACGGTGGGATGGAAGGGTATTCTGTCCTAAATATAAGAGTTATATATAAAAAAACGTGGGGTATTACATTTTTTTTGATTTACAGCTTGAGTTTAGTGGAAGGATCAAGTTCATTCTTTGCCCTCCTCATCATATCAGAGACAGGTTGAGACAAATGGAGACATATAGAGATATTTTGTATTTGCCTTGTCTAAAATTGGCAATTTTCTTTTTATCAAGCGGCTTATCCAATCTAAAAGACAAGATGTCTCCACTATATTTCTATATGTCTCCATTTATCTCCTTTTTCCAAAAAAACAAAGATTTTCAAACTACTTCAACATTACTTCAAGAGCCCGAAGGGCAACTATACTTCAACATTACTTCTTTGCTTCCATACTTCTTAAACTATCTAATAGAGGAATAATCTTCTCATCAAATTTTTTCAAATGATTTTTTATGCCAAAATAGAAAGCTAAAACCATCAAAAGAGTAAAGCCAATGTGAATTCCTAATCGCATCATCCCATCCATACCAAACTCCTCCAGAATATTAATATATCCTGTATTTAAACCTAAAATTAGTAAGGATGCATAAATGGGCATATACTTCGTTGTTATCTTTCGGCGGTGCTGAATAAAACGGATATTTTTTTGTAGAAAATTCTGATTGGTTAAATCGAAATGGTTTCCTGTATCGGCTTCCTTATTTTTCCATATTAAAAAAAGCATAAAAGACATGGCCAAAAAAATGAGAAGAAGGCCAATAATATAAAACGGCTTAGAATACATAAAAGTAGTTGCTCCCAATATTAAAAAAGTAAGGATAAAAGATAAGGTCATACCCTTTCTTTCCTTTTGAACTTTTTTATGTAAATCCTGAATACCATTAAGTACCTGTTCAGGTCCTGGTAGATCCATGTGGCTGGATTGCCCTTTCCATATTTGTTGCAGATCATCTAATTCAGTCATGATATGCTAATTTTTTTTCTAATCCGGTTTTTAATTCGATTGATTTTTACTCCAACATTGCTGATTTTTAATCCACTCACTTCGGCAATTTCTTTATAGGAAAAGCCTTCTAAGACCATAGTAATAATAATTCTATCTACATCTTCCAGTTTGGCTATTAAGCTCAGCAATTGTTGAAACTGCTGGTCAATTCTTGCCCTGTCCAATTGATGTTGTTCAGAAGAGGCTACTGAAGGTAAATTATCTAATGATTTTTCTCTTTCACCCCTTCTTGCCTTTCGTTTTCTGTAGAGCAAGGCCGTATTGGTACCAATACGATAGATCCAAGTGCTAATTTTTGAATCTCCTTTAAAGGATTCCAGGTTATTCCAAACTTTTAGAAAGATTTCCTGAAAAAGATCCTCCACTTCCGCAGAATGCCCCAAAAAAGCCTGGCATAAGCGGAAGATCAACTCTTTATTTTCCAGATATACTGTATTAAATAACTTTATTTTATCCGCTTCGGTCATTTTAGAAAAGTATTAAGGTTATTTATGAACCAATCAAACTCATCAAGCATGATAAAATGTTTAGCCGTATTCGCCATAAATATTTGAACATCTTCAGCTTTGCTGAATTGTTGCTGATAATTGTTTTTGACCATTTCCTGAGTGATACCATAATCTTTTGCTGCATACCAGGCTCCCAATACTAATATAGGACAATCCACACTTCCCGCTTCCTGGCGTAGATCCGTAGTCATTAATTCATACATGGCCTGAGCCACCGTAGCTCGATCTGAGTTTAAGGACCAATTCAGGATTTTTTCTACATCTTCAGCGCCAGTTACCATAGTGGGCAGACTTTGTCGCTGTTGGGATTTAAAAGTTGTCTCATCCTGATTCATCATCATGGTTTTCATCATTTGAGCCTGCGGTTTCATCATCTCTTCGGTAGCATTGGGATTCATAGCTGCACTAAAAAATGGGTAGGAATCCACAATGACTATTTTAGATAATAAACCGGAATGGGTTGAAGCAATAGATAAGGCCGTAAACCCTCCCAGACTATGACCAATGATTGTAGGTTTTTGCAGGTCTTTTTCTTGAATATATTTGATAATGCCTTTTTTAATTTTTGGCAAAAACAAAGTATCGGAACCTGGAAAAGCTTCAATGCCTGCGAAGCCTCCTAAAGTCAGAATATGGCATTCATAATTAGGAGATAATTTTTCAACGGTTTCCTTCCAAACTTCTCCTGAACAGGAAAGCCCTGGAATAAGAATGATTGGCTTTCCCTGCCCCTTAATTTCAATGGTAAATAAATCACTAAAATTTTCCTGAGCCTGGATTTGAAAAAAAGCGAACAAACAAACAGATAGTGTTATCAAATTTTTCATGGTAATTTTTTTTTGAATGTTTTTTGGAGATTAGATTACCTGGATTTTGATTTATTACACTCTAGGGACATTTTTTTTACTCCGCTGAAAATTTATGTTTATCTATCATATTGATTCGTCTGTAGATATAATCCAACCTTAGCTTAGGGGTTTTTGAACGCTCACCCCATCATGGTGTATAGTGAAACAAATTTTTTTAAAGCATTAGCCTATACGATTTCGAAATTACCCAAGGATTTAACTTTCTACATCATGAAAAAACTAATTTTACTTATTCCTTTCTTTTCTTTTTTTCTTAGTTCAATAAACGCTCAATTCAGTATCCGAGGACAGATAAATGGCCCGGATCGGCAAGCACTAGAGTTTGCAAATGTGGCCTTAGTCAGTTTGCCGGACAGCAATATGCTTAAAGTAGAGACTACCGATGAAAAAGGACAGTATCTCATAAAGGTGGATAAAGAGGGAGAATTTATGGTTCGGGTTATGTTACTGGGCTATCAGGACTTCAACTCTTCGAATTTTACTTTGAATACCTCCCGTCCATCTCATATGGTGAACGCACAAATGCAGGCAGAAGCCCACTTGCTGGAAACAGTTGAGGTGAAAGCCAAAGTCCCATTACTTGAGCAACGCTCTGACCGATTGGTGGTCAATGTTGAACAAAGTCTAACCACCATTAATGGTAACTTGATGGATGTTCTAAGGAAGGTACCTGGAATGTTGATTATCAACGATCAAATTAGTGTGGCGGGTCAATCTAGTGTTACCATATTAATCAATGGCCGGACCACCCAATACATGGACATTACTGCATTTTTAAAAGAGATGCCTGCCGATAATATCGAAAAAATTGAAGTGATTCATCAGCCAGGAGCTGAATTTGATGCTTCTGGAACGGGCCCTGTTATTAATATCGTTCTGAAACAAAACAAACTATTTGGAACCAATGGAAGTGTCCGCTTAGGAGTTGGTAAAGGGAGTTTTTTACGGTATAATGGAAGCCTAAGTCTCAATCATAGACAAGGAGATTTTAATATTTATGGTAGCCTGGGCTACAGTCACAACACCTGGAGGGAATGGCTTGTTTTGGACCGGATTGTAGATCAGGATATTTACTCCCAAGAAGCTACCAAACCATCCAAACCACACACCAAAAGGGGAAGCCTGGGTATGGATTGGTATCTAAGTGATAAACATAGTATCGGTATTTCTGCCAATGGACTGCATAGCGTGAATGATCGAACGAACACCAATGTGACCAATATTTTATATGGAGATCAAAGACCGAGTACTCAATTGACAAGTCTTAACTTCTTTGATCGGGAATGGTGGTATGTCTCTTCCAATGCTTATTACAGCTTCAAGATAGATACCATCGGTCAAAAACTGGATCTGGATTTCAACTATTCCACTTTTGAAAGAGATAATAGCAATCTCATTCAAACTCAAAATAATACTGGCGATGATCTTAATTTCGATGACACCCGCAACATCCAGCCAGGAAAAACCAATATTTATGCCATTAGGCTGGATTATACCAAACCCTTTAACGAGAATATTAGCTTCCAAACCGGAGCAAAATGGAGTAGCGCTTCCCTGGATAATGATCTACAATCCGCTTTTTTAAATAATGGAGAATGGATTAATAACCCACTGCAAAGCAATCATTTTTTATTTGATGAAGAAATTGCTGCAGTATATGGAAAGCTAAATATTAAAAGTGATGATTGGGAAATAACGGCAGGCCTAAGGTTTGAGGACAGCAGATCAAAAGGCTATTCCATAACTCTAGATTCCACCACCCGCCGTAATATTGCACAGTTATTTCCCAGTGCCAGCATAAGTAGAGCACTTACTGAGCAAATTGGTGTAGCGCTGGCCTATAGCTATCGTATTGAGAGACCCAGTTACTCTGATTTGAATCCCTTCTTGTATTATTTAGATCCTTACACATTTGAAAAAGGGAATCCATTATTGAGACCAGAACTTACTCATAGCCTGAAGATGAGTTTGACTTATGAAAAACAGCCCTTCTTTAACCTTGAATACAGCCGTACCAATAACTCCATGGCTCTGGTTACGGAACAGGACCTCCAAACCAAAGCCGCTTTTGCTACAACCGTCAACCTTGATAAATTTGAACGCTGGGGAGGTAGTTTGTTTTTCCCATTGGATTTTGTGAAGGGTTTATCTGGTTATGGTGGAGTGATGGGTTATTACAATAAATTTACTTCTGATGTGGAAGGTAGTCTATATGAAAATGATCAATGGACTGTAACGGGCTTTTTGCAGGCTTCATTAACTTTACCCTTAGATATCAAAGCGGAATTGAATGGGTGGATTACCAGCGGAGGGCAGGATGGAATCATCAATTATGAGAGTTTATATGGCCTGAATGTTGGCTTTGAAAAGAAAATACTGAAGGATAAAGCCTCAGTTAAGTTGAGCGTCGGGGATTTGTTGTACAAATTCTGGTATGGAGAAATTGACTATGGTGGGCTGGTGGCAGATGTATCTTCTCGTTGGGATACCCGCGTTGTCAACATGCAGTTTACCTACCGTTTTGGCAATCAGCATATGAAAGATCGAAAAAGACGAAGTAATAGTGCTTCTGATGAAATTAATAGAGCACAAGGGAATTGATTAATTAGATATCCTTCATATTAATGAGCAGGAAAATTATTCATTCTATTGCAAATAAATTTTTGGAAATAAATAGAGATAAGTAAGTGTACAAAAAAAATTAATACTAATTCTGCCGCCGGACGACGGCAGAATTAGTATTAAATATAAATTTTATTTTGTCACAGTACTTATGTTGAAATATATTGCCTTTGTTTTGCATAAACACAAGAGGATTACTGGAAAAAAAGGCAATTTTTTTCCGAATCCTTGTATGCATATAAAATGATATTAAGCTATCTATCTCAACATATCTCTAAATGTCTCAATTTGTCTCTGATATTTGACCATTTTAAATACTCGTTAGGAATTCCAAATGAAAGGACAAAAATCTAAGAATAGACAATTGGTGTTTTCGTATCTTACAAAAAAAATCACCGATGAAATTACCAACTCATCTTTATCTCTTCCTTTTCATATCAATTGGAATTTTTAACTCTTGTGGGACGAAATCAACCACAACTACATCCTCAGATGCCGTTGTCGGAGATATAAACCTGGAATCCTTCGTTGATGGTATTGTCCAATCAGAGATTGACAACGCACGTCTGGCAGGGATGGCAGTGGGTGTCAGTAAGGGAGGACAAACGCTTTTACGGAAAACCTATGGCTTTGCAGATTTGGAGCATGATGTAGCCATGCCCTTAAATGCTTCCTTTGAGATTGGATCAGTTACCAAACAATTTACAGCTGCCGCAATTTTGCAATTAGCGGAGGCTGGAAAGTTAAGTCTGGACGAAGATTTTACCAAGTATGTACCTTTTGATACTCGCGGGCATTCGATTCCTATTTTAAGACTGATGGATCATACCTCTGGAATAAAAGGCTATACTGAATCCTCTATTTTTGGGGAAATTGTTACCAGGAACCTTCCTAGAGATACTTTATTGCGATTGATTGAAAAGGAGCCCTTTGATTTTGATCCTGGGGAAGCGGAAATTTATAATAATACAGCCTTTTATATTCTTGGATTGATCATAGAAAAAGTAAGCGGACAATCTTATGCAGAATATGTAGAAGAAAACCTGTTTTCAAAAGCCGGAATGGATAATTCTTATTATTGTGATAACAGCACCATTCGGAAAAATAGAGCGCATGGCTATGGAATGGGAGCCGAAGGTTTAGTGCGAGCGTCCTATTTGGATCATACCTGGCCTTATGCTGCCGGATCTCTTTGCTCAACGGCTGAAGATCTATTGAAATGGTTGGAAGCATTGCATGGTGGGAAAGTTTTGAGTGATGAAAATTACCAATCCTTAATTACGCCAGGTGTGTTAAATGATGGCACTAAAATCAGATATTGTAAAGGGATTAATAATTATGAATATAAAGGCAATCAATGTATTGCTCATGGAGGAGGGATTAATGGTTTTCTGACAAACTCCAGGTATTTTCCAGATGAGGATTTATCAATCGTAGTCTTAGTGAATACTACCGGCCCGGTTGGGCCTGGTAACATAGCTGATCAAATTTCAGATGAGTTACTAGAGGTAACTGAAATGGAACCCAAGCCATATGATGGAGATATCACCTCTTTGTCAGGTTCGTACTCAGGGGCTGCCAGAGGACAGTACCTGACCTTAATGGTGGAAGGGAAGGATGATATGATATTATTAAAATCAGAAAATGATACTGAAGCTGATACGTTTAGATATGATGGGAAATTCTGGAGTGATGGAAGTCCTATTCAAGTATCATTTGTTATAGAAAATGGGCAAGCTTCTGAGATGAGGTATGATGGAATTGGTAATTATTTTAGATTAAAAAGAGACTAATGATTTCTTTTGCCACTGATGAACGCTGATCTGGCTGTTTTGCCCATCAATATTATTGGAAAAAACAGCTGAATCAGTGTTTTCCAGCGGCAATAAAAGGCTTTAAATTACTATTTCCCCTGCAGCAGCTTCATCAATCCACCAGTGAAGCTCTCCATTTGTAGGATTAATATGAGTTGCAGGATAATTTTGAGAATCTGAAGATCCCTTAAAAATGGCGTCAATTTTTTCCGCTTTTGAAGCACCGGTTGCTAAAAAGCAGATTTTTTTTGCATTATTAATAATTGGTCCAGTTAGGGTAATGCGTTTTTGCTCGCTTTCCGGATGCTGAGCAACTGCGGTCCAATTAGAATCTTCTAATAATTCCATTTGATGTGGGAAAATAGAGGCCGTATGTCCATCTTCTCCCATTCCTAAAATGATCAGGTCAAACTGCGGGATGTTGTTGGAAGCAGATATTTCTCTTTCCAGTACCTGGGCATATCTCTCTTTTTCCAAATTAGGATCATCTTCTCCTCGTACTCTGAAAATATTGCTCATGGGAATGTCGATATAATCCAATAGATGCTCTTTGGTCATCCGATAATTACTTTGCTCATCATTAGGGGGGACACAGCGCTCATCTCCCCAAAATAGCTTCACCTTTGACCAATCAATTAGGGTTTTATATTCCTTAGCTAAATGATCAAATAAAATTTTGGGAGTGCTGCCACCAGAAAGAGCAATGGAATAGGACTCTGAGTAGGCTATCTGCTCGGCAAGATATTGAGCAAAGGCCTCCGCTACTGCTTGTTTGTCTTTAAAAATATGTTGTTTGGTATCCAAGCTAATGTAATTTTACAGACCGTGTAAACCCGTGTAAATCCGTGTCTTAATATTTTTTTGACACAGATTTACACGGATCACCACGGTTTTAGAGTTCACAGAAATTATGTTCTTTTGTCAATGCAGGACAGGGGTCATGCCAGCTAAAGGGCCAGGTATCAAAGAGCATGTCTGAATTGTCGGGGCCCCAGGTACCGGCAGGGTAGCCAAATAATTTTTGTTCCGGATCATTTTTCCAGGCATTTAAGATTGGATCAACGAAGGCCCAGGCTGCTTCAACTGATTCTCCTCGGGCATAAAGAGTAGCATCTCCTTTAATACAATCCAGGATCAATCGTTCATAAGCATCAGGAATGTATTGATTGGCCAGGTCCGAATAGTGAAAATCCATGTTTACATTTTTCACTCTAAACCCATCTCCAGGTACTTTCATGCCGAAGTTTAGCAACAAGCCTTCGTCTGGCTGGATGCGTATGATCATTTTATTTTGAGACTGGAAGATTTCCTTTTGGTTGCGAAACAAGGTATGAGGAGGAGCCTTAAAAGAAACGGTTATTTCAGTCACTTTTGTAGGTAGCCTTTTACCTGTGCGCACATAAAACGGAACGCCGGCCCATCGCCAATTGTCAATAAAAAACTTTACAGCCAGATAAGTTTCTGTTTTGGAATGCTCGGGAACACCCTCTTCTTCTCGATATCCTTTTAATAATTCACCATTAATTGTAGAGGCCAGGTATTGTCCTCTAACCACATATTTACTAACCTCTTCTTCAGTAATGGGGCGTATAGACTCGAATAATTTTACCGTCTCTGCTCTGATGGATTTTGCATTACCACTAGTAGGGGGTTCCATGGCAATTTGTGCCATAACCATCAGGAGGTGATTTTGAAACATATCTCTTAGGGCACCTGAATGATCATAATACCCACCTCGATTACCAACTCCAATGCTTTCTGCTGCTGTAATTTCAATATGATCAATGAAATTGCGATTCCATAGTGGTTCGAAAATGCCATTTGCAAATCGAGTCACCAATAAATTTTGAACCGTTTCTTTACCGAGATAGTGGTCGATTCGAAATATCTGATCTTCCTCAAAATGCTGTTGTAATTTACCGTTTAGATCTTTGGCTGAAGTTAGGTCATAACCAAAGGGTTTTTCGATAACCAATCTTTTGGACCCTGTCGTGCGATCATTTAAACCAAAATGTGCCAGATAAGGAGGGATGATCTCATAGAGCCAGGGAGGGGTAGACAAATAAAAAATATAATTACATTTTGTCTGATGTAGTTCATCCAATTTGCTTAGCTTATCTTTAACTTTGACATAATCCTCTTTTTTGGAAGTGTCAATGGCCTGATAATAGAGCATCCGGGCAAAAGAACGTATTTGTTCCTGGCTGGCATCTTCTTTTTTGATGTGAAGGTTGTCAGTGAAAGCTTTTGCCCGAAAACTTTCATCCGAAAAAGAGGTCCTGCTAACTCCCAGAATGGCAAAATTTTGTGGTAAATTCCCCGCTTTATGAGCCTGAAACAAGGAAGGTAATAATTTGCGCTTTGCCAGATCACCAGAAGCGCCAAAGATGACAAATACGAGTGGTTCCATGATTTTGTATAAGTAATTACTGCCTTTGATTTGTAGTTAAATTAATTTTCTAACAAATAGTTCTTTCTTTAGTTAAAAACAAAAAGCATTTTTAGCTTTGGAGCAAATGTCTCCTTACTGCCATTTTACTAAAAAATAAAAAAAACTTAATTCTATTTAACTTATTATTTAATTAGAAATTCGATAAAATGAAAATTGGAATTGCAGCTGACCACGGTGGTTTTGACCTAAAACAAATAGTAGTGGAAATGATCAAAGCTGAAGGTTATGATGTTATTGATTACGGGGCTCATGAATATGATAAATATGATGATTATCCGGATTTGATAATCCCCCTAGCTGAGGGCATTTCGAAAGGGGAAGTTCAAAAAGGAATTGCCATTTGTGGAAGTGGGGTAGGAGCTTCGATCGTCGCCAATAAGGTGAAAAATGTAAGAGCGGCCTTAATCACGGAAACCTATTCTGCTCACCAGGGTGTAGAACATGATGCTTTGAATGTTATTTGTTTAGGAGGGCGTGTGATTGGCCAGGAACTGGCAAGAGAGATTGTTTTTGCTTTTTTAAATGCTGAATATACAGGTGAAGAAAGACATGACCGCCGACTGGGAAAGGTCAACCAACTGGAAGATAATTGGAATTAATTTTCTCATAAAAAAACACCGCATGAATCAACCCGACTATGATTTTGGAATGATTGGACTAGGGGTGATGGGTAGGAACTTTTTGCTTAATGTAGCAGATCATAATTATGCTGCTCTAGGTTTGGATCTCGATGAAGAAAAAGTTGCAGCTTTGAATCAGGAGGCAGGTGACCGTACCTTAAGAGGTACTACCTCTATGGAAGAATTCGTGGGACAGTTGAAAAAGCCGCGAAAAATCATGATGCTGGTCCCGGCTGGAAAACCAGTTGATGCTGTTATTCAGCAGTTATTAAATTTTGTAGATGAGGGAGATTTGATCATTGATGGTGGAAACTCCCACTTTAATGATACCAATAGGCGATCGGTTGAATTAGCTGAAAAAAATATTCACTTCATTGGAGTCGGTGTGTCTGGTGGTGCTGAAGGTGCTCGCAGAGGGCCAAGCATTATGCCAGGAGGAGATGGAGAGGCTTATAAAATTGTTGCACCTATTCTGGAAGCCGTATCGGCAAAAGTTGATGGCGACCCATGTGTGGATTATATGGGAAAAACTTCTGCAGGGCATTATGTGAAAATGGTTCACAATGGAATAGAATATGGCATGATGCAGTTAATTGCTGAAGTTTATGATATCCTGAAAAGAATAGTGAAATTGCCTAATGATCAGATAAGCGAAATCTTTTCCAGTTGGAATCAAAGGGAACTGAGTTCTTTCCTTATAGAAATTACAGCAGAAATTTTTTCTAAAAAAGATGATGATGACACCTCTTCATTAATTGATAAGATCCTTGATAAGGCCAAACAAAAGGGAACCGGAAAATGGACTTCTCAAAGCGCAATGGATCTGGGAATTCCCATTCCTACAATTGATGCTGCCGTAAGTATGAGAGGAATATCATCACAAAAGGTAAATCGTTTAAGAGCTGCTGAAACTTTCCCTGATGAGCATTTCGAATTAGCAGGTATTGATACCAATGTCCTGGTAGACCAGTTACAAGATAGTCTGTATTTGGCATTTATTGTTACTTATGCTCAAGGATTCAGCCAATTGTCTGAAGCTTCACTAGAATTTGATTATGAGTTGGATATGGAGCGCATCGCTAAAATATGGAGAGGAGGATGTATCATCAGGGCAGACTTGTTGGAGGATATCCGAAAGGCCTTTGATGAAGACCCTCAAATTCCTAACCTTTTGCTTTCTAATGTATTTAAAACAGAAATTCAGCGAACTCAAAATTCTTTGAGAAATATTTTAAAACTCGCACTGGATTATAATATTCCAACTTTGGCTCTGTCCTCAGCTCTCAATTATTTTGACGCTATGCGAACAGGTAGGCTTCCTCTGAACCTGGTGCAGGCTCAAAGGGATTATTTTGGCTCTCATACCTATGAAAGAATAGATAAAGGAGGGACATTTCATACGGATTGGTAAAAGTATTTTACTTAATATCCTGCTAAAATTAAGCCCTGTTTTGGCGCTTTCGTTTCGGTTGTTTATTATTGATTTGTCTAACGTATTTCCTTCTAAGTGGAAGGTTTTAGACAAACCATTGATAATTCTTAAAAGGAACGAATATTTTAGATTATGAAAAAACTATTACCTGCTCTTATCCTAAGTTTAGTTTTCAATACTCTTTGGTCCCAAAAGGCATTGACGGACAGTTTGCAGACTGCCCTAGAAGCTATTGTTAAGGAATGTGGAGTACCTGGAGCAACCCTGGGTATTATTTTGCCTAATGGGAAAAAGATTAGTTTAGCAGCTGGCCTGGAGGATAAAGAACTCAACAAACCAATGCCTGTAGGTGCTCGCATGCTAGCAGGAAGTGTAGGGAAAGTGTTTTTTGGAGCTCTGGCTCTTCAGCTAATTCATGAACAGAATATTAACATTGATGAGAAGGTAAGTAATTGGTTTAAAGAAGAAGATTGGTACTTACGAATCCCCAATGCAAAGGATTTAACCATCAGAATGCTGATGAACCATACCACAGGTATTCCCAGGCATATTTTCCAACCAACCTTTATTAAAGCATTACAAGAGGACCCTATGAGGACCTGGAAACCTGAGGAAATGTTGAAATATGTTTTTGATCTGCCTCCCGTTCACCCAGCCGGTGATGGTTGGGCATATTCGGATACCAATTACCTCATTCTCGGGATGCTGATCGAAAAATGGAGTGGGGAGGAATTATATGCCGTACTGCGTAAGCGTATACTTGGTCCTTTGGCTTTAAAAGATACACACCCTTCCTACAAAAGGCAATTAGATGGCCTCACTCAGGCTTATGTAGGAAATCAAAACTTCTTAAACCTTCCTGAAAAGGTAGTTGAAGATGGCCTCTATGTTGTAAATCCACAATTTGAATGGACCGGCGGCGGATTAATGTCTAATGTTGTGGATCTGGCGAAAATTTTGAAAGCCATCCATGAAACCAATTTAATTCCTCAGGAATTATACAAAGAAATGATCCAACCCGTAGGTTTTAGAACAGGAAAACCTTCCAAGACAGGATATGGCTTTAGCACTTTTGTTTGGAACACACCTTATGGTACTCATTATGGGCACTCTGGTTTTTTTCCCGGCTATATTACTATCGTAGAATATGTAAAAGATATGAAAGTGAGCTTGTCTCTCCAATTTAATAGGGACCAGAATGACGGGAGAGGTTTGCATGCTCATATTGTTGACTTGACGGGTATCCTTAAAAGGAATCTTTAAAGTAACTCGTCACTCGTCACTCTGAATTTTCAATTTCAAGGAAGTTTAAATAAATTGAGGCGCATATCCATCAAATAAATAAAATTTTGAATATGTGTCGCCTTGTTTTATTGTTGACCTGTTTAATGGCTTGTATTCCTGTATTTCTTGGAGGACAGATAGTTAATACAGAAGAACTTCGGTTCAATGTTGAAGAGGATCAGAAATTTGTTGGTGCCATCAACCTCAATTTTGGTCTTAGCCGAAATAAAGCAGGCATGTCGATTCGGCCTGGGGCTGATCTTCGGATGGAATTGAAAAGTGGAAAAAGTAGGTGGATGGCACTGGGAGGGTATAATCTGACTCGATTTACAAATTTAAATACGCCTGGTTCTTTACCTACTAACTTTAACAACAGAGGCTTTGCACATTTGCGCTATAATATTGAGCTTTCTCCCAAAATAACAATGGAATTTTTTTCCCAATATCAGTTTGATGAAATTCAGGAAATCGACCTCCGCTTACTGAATGGATTTGGTCCGAGAATACAATTTTTTCAAACCGATTCGGCTTACCTCTATTTTGGTGCTCTTTACATGTATGAGCACGAAAAGACTTCTGCTAATCCTGAGGACCTTGTTTTTAATAAAGATAACAGGTTAAGCTCTTACCTTTCGTTTGGCATCCAGTTTAATGAATTTGTGAACCTAAGTAATGTAACTTATTTTCAGCCCAATTTGTCTGATTTTGATGATTACCGGGTGACCATGAAATTCTTATTTTCGGCTGGCCTGAACAAATGGATGGCTTATCAAATGGCCTTCAATTTAGTTTACGATAATAGACCCCCGGAAACAGTACCTCCCACCATGTTTGACTTATCTACTGGTTTTTCTTTCCGTTTTTAGGTCTAAGCAGATAAAAACCCAAGTGCTGATTTTGTATTCCCCTGTAATAATACCTCTTTTGAAGAAGATGCCCCATTTTTTCAGTCTATTGTGAAAATATTTATTGGCTTAACTATTTTTCTTTTTAAGAAAAAAGGAATGTATTACTTGCTAATAAAGAAAAAATTAAGCTTCGTATTTAAAAAAAAATCATAATTGAAAGTGACAAAGTGACTCCATTTGACGTCTTATGGTGGGAAGGATAGCTTCGATGCTTTTTAATTTTTTAGTATATTTGTTAACAAGGCATGACGATATTTATCCCAAAATTTGCCGAAACAAAATATTAAATTCCATGAATATTAGATTAAACTCAAGGGCTACCTTAGTTGTAGCTTGCATAGTTTTATCCTCCCCCTTCTCCTATGCGCAAATTGATCATTTGATCTCCCAATCTAATTCTAATTACATCTTTTTTGAGGCTGAAGATTTTTCTGAGTTGCATGATGCTACTGATGGAGATAGCAAATGGAATAAACTTAGTGATGGCATTCAATCCAGTGGGGTTGCAAAATCAGAAGGTTTACAAGCAGCAAAGGCCATATATAAACTTGACCTTAGTACAGGAGGGGATTACACCATGTATGTACGATTTAAAACTGAGGAAAATGGTGATGGTGCTTCCTTTTATGTGTCTGATGATGCAGGCTCTCCTTTTGGGATCGGAAAAATCGAAACTACCGGAACTACTTCCTATCAATGGTTTAATGTGGTTCGAATCAGTGGGTTTACCAATGCGGACCACCAGACATTAGTAGTTTTTCCGGATACGGCTGGAGTTACTATTGATAAAATTCTGTTGCATAATAATGGTAGTTTGAATGTAGGAGCGATTGATGCTTTAGGCCTGACCTGTTCTGCAGGTACACAATTTACCAGAGGCGGACTTTTTACTTATGGCCCCATTGAAACCAATGCGGGAACCACTGCCCTGGTAAAAAATGCCCAGGGAGCCATCATGAGTAGTCCTAGTGCCAATCAAAAGTATTTCCCATTTAATGGAACCCATTATTATACCCTCAACGGCACTGAGGGCATAATGACGCTGACCCTCCCGGACATAGGGTGTTTCAAAAATTTAGCTACCAGTGAATTTAAAGTGTGTTTTTGGTGGATGGCACCGGATAATGGAAGTTTTACCGCCTCAATGGACTACTCCCTTAGGGTGGTCAAAAAAGGAGGGATGGGAGGAACTACAACTGTTTTGGTACCCGGCTCGATTTCAAATGCTACCATTGTCAGCAATGGATTTAAATATAATAAGGTGGAAATATCATCCAGTACATTGGATCTAACTGGCAAAATTGAAAGTGCCAAATTATTTTTTGAGGTTCAAGGCTCTAATGTCAACGACCTGATCTGGATTGATGATGTATCGATCTTTATGGTAGATGATGGATCGATTAACCCTTATGTTCCGCCCAAAATAAACTCTTTAGGGATAACCACCACACCGGGAAGCCCAACAGTTGACTTTGGGGCTAGCATCAGCGGAACAATGGATGGTATTGAAAGTTACATGTGGGACTTCGGTGATGGGAATACTGCCACTACAAACACTAATGTGACAAGCCATACCTATGCTACAGCTGGAACTTTTGAGGTAACGTTGACGGTAGTTGATGGTGACGATGTTTCTAATGCTATGCCTTGTAAAAGTTTAAGGGTAACTGCCTTAGCCACAGAACCGGTTAGCATTCCAGAGGCGGTTTTTCTGCCTGTTGAATTGGAATCTTTTACGGCCAAAGCTACTGAGGAAGGCATTGATATTCAATGGACAACGGCCTCAGAATTAAATAATGCCTATTTTTTGCTAGAGCATTCATCTGATGCCATTTTTTACCAGACTTTAGATCAATTCGACGGGGCAGGTACCGTGAATACGCCTCAAACCTATTCGTTTATGCATTTGACACCTTCAAAAGGCTGGAATTATTATCGTCTTAAGCAGGTGGATTTTGATGGAACATATACCTATTCTGATATTATTCCTATGCAATGGAATTCCGAGCAAGAACGAATTACTCTTTTCCCGAACCCCTCAAGCGAAGAAGTGACTATCAAAGGATTATTAGGCACGGCCAGGATCATAATTCTGGACATTCAGGGCAGAATAATCATGCAGAAAAACTTGGGACAACAGGATAGACTAGATATAAGCACCCTGGATCAGGGCCTCTATTTGATTAGAATCCTCGAAGACCAGGCAGATAAGAGCACAAACTTCCGGTTTGTAAAAAATTAGTTTGATGTGGATCTTGATCCACATCAAACCCTAATAAATATTACTCATAATCACAAAGTAATAATTGACGGCCTTTGGCCCATTGCCTGATAATCTGTAAATGTTCCTCTAAAGGACAAGTGTTGTCCTCAGCCTGATATTCGATAATCTCTTTATTGCTAATTTGGATAGAAACCACAGGACTTCCCTCTGGCAGTTTATCCATAATTCTCAAAGACCAGAAATGAGAATCTTTTTTAGTAGCTTCTTCGTGATAGTTCCATTCGCCAAGACAGTTACTCATTAATTGGCCTTCCTTTTGTAATTCAAATCTGCTGTTCAGGTGTTTGATCTCATAAAATTTCCCCTTCTCATCAATAAATGAATAGCAAGATTTAAACCCTTTAGGGATTTGATAATCAGAATTAATATTTTTGTAAATCTTCTTCTGAATAGATCTTAGAGTCTCTTTTTTTAGAGAAAAATCAGGAAGAATACCCTTACAATTTTCCATAAAACTGAAGTCATACTGCGGAAATGCTTCACCAAATTTAATCCAGCTAAGCAAATAAGTCATTTCTCCAATTTGATTGGCTGTCATAGGATATTTGTCCTCATCTCTTGCGATAATACCTATAAACTGTTTCCAAAAATCAAGATGATCAAAAGAAAAAGCAGAATGATAGATAAAATCCCAATTTTTTGCTCCGCCTTTAGCCAAATAGATGGCTCTCCAATAGGCCTCAAAAACATTGATGTAAAGCTCTGAAGGAGTATTCATCCAAAGATGGGCTTCCTTCTTACTTGGCTTTATATTCATTGGCCAATAACTTCTAATGTTTTCACCCTTGGCCAGGTGAAAATAAAGCTCAAACAAAGCTTTGTTCAATTGAGAGCTTTGAAAATATTTTGCAGCCCCATTTGAAAGATTATATTGGTAGTTCTCCCGGTTCCAGGTAAACCAAATTTGTCGAAATATTCCCTGAACCTCATATTTTTCAAATACAAATTGAAGAAGTTTTAAATTATTTTGATACAAATTAATTCGTGGATCTGCTGACCATTCTTCAATTCTTCTAATGGCCTTAGTATTATACCTTGGAATAAATACATCTAGAAATAATTTCCCCGCATTTTTATCCTCCACATAAGGAATGAGTTGGTTTAATAATCTGTCTTCCGCTGCAATTTTTTGAAAATATAGGCTTGAGATCTTACAAAGCTCTCCACTTTTATTTTTTCTGGCCAGGTAATACTTGTATATTTTTTCTTCAAATGTTCTCAATTGGGGATGAGTGAAGTATTTGCGTTTATAACCCCTCCTTGCCATTTCCTTGAATAATTTTTTCTTTTTACGTTTATTCAAATTGGCACCTCTTTCTCTACCTTCAAAAGCACTCAGGGCAAGCCCAATCCTGTAAATGATCAGAATGCCAAAGAAGATTAATTTTATTGAGAACCCTAAGATTGCCATGAATTTGTAAATATGTTTTTTACACCGTTGTAATTGCTCTTTAAATGGTCACATTAAAAATCCTTTTCAGATAGAGTCTTATCCTCTATTGAATTATTGCAAGTGCTATTGGTCAAAACCAATTAGCCTTTAATGCTGATCAACCTTTCTTTTTAATATTATTTAAGCAGTGGTCTTTCGTTTTTCACAAGATTTGCCCCCTATTAATTAGAATTGTATACCCTTTGCAAAACTCTAAACTTTCATCATTTTAAATTAGTTCCAAAAGATCCTAATTTATCCTCAGGCCAGGTCCAGAGGATTGTCACAGTATGGACGAATTATGTATTTTTGCGATATTAGCGCTTTATGATAGCTTATCTCAAAAACTGATGAACCTATGCTGGTAGATAATGGGATTTACAAAACCTTGCTGGAAAAGAAGGAAAAAGGCCGGAAACAAATTGCCGTTTTGATTGATCCGGACAAGGTAATTCCCAGTGAATTGACGCCTCTTTTGGATTTGGCTATGGAAGCTGGCATAGACTATTTCTTTATTGGAGGTAGTTTACTGGTAAAGGACCAGATTAAGGAATGTATTGAGGAAATCAGATCCCATACTGGGATACCAACAATTATTTTTCCGGGAAGTCCCTTACAAATTTGCTCAGAAGCGGATGCCATTCTTTTTCTTTCTTTGATTTCTGGCAGAAATGCTGAATTACTTATTGGTCAACATGTTGTTGCAGCTCCTTACCTGAGAGAGAGCGACCTTGAAGTTATTGCTACCGGGTATATGTTGGTAGATGGAGGAAAAGCTACTACTGCTTCTTATATGAGTGGTACTCTGCCCATTCCTTCTGACAAACCTGACATAGCGGCCTGCACTGCTTATGCGGGTGCTTTGCTTGGATTAAAAATGATTTATCTGGATGGAGGCAGTGGGGCTCAAAACCCTGTACCTGCTAGCATGATTTCTGCAGTTCGAAAGGCGGTGGATTTACCTCTCATTGTAGGCGGTGGAATTCGGACGCCGAGACAAGCGGGTCAGGCAGTCCAGGCAGGTGCTGATCTTATCGTAATTGGGAACATTTTGGAAAAGGATCCAAAATTGGTGCTGGAAATGAGTGCTTCTTTAAAATCGAGACTGACAGATGCCTAGGTGTTGAACTAATTTTCTTTTTAATTAGTTAAAAATCTGAATAGAAATGAAGCCCAAGTAAAGGGTGAAAAAATAATAGAAAGAAAACCAATCATATTGAATCAAGGAATAGTAATAAAATCCACTGGAAGCTGGTATACTGTAAAATTAGAGGACGGGACGATTGCTTCTTGTAGAATTGTAGGGCGATTTAGGTTAGATGGGCATAAACTCACCAATCCAGTTGCTGTTGGAGATTTCGTCAAGGTATTATTGGAAGCTGATGGTATAACCGGGTCAATTGTAGAAATTCTGGAACGGACCAATTATGTAGTTCGGCAATCCCCCAGGAAAAAACATGATTTGCATTTGCTGGCAAGTAATATTGACCAGGCTATGCTCATTATGACCATAACACAGCCTAAGTTAAAACAAGGATTTATTGACCGTTTTCTTTTAATGACCGAACCTTATAATATTCCTGCCATAATCGTATTTAACAAAGCTGATGTTTATAATGAGGACGATCTGTATGTATTTGAGGTACTGAAAGCGATTTATGAAGATATCGGATATCAGGTCCATCTGGTGTCAGCCCTTAAGGAAGAAGGGCTTGAAAATCTAAGAAAGGTATTAAAAGACAAAACGACTTTAATTAGCGGCCAATCCGGAGTAGGAAAGTCGACATTGGTTAATGGCCTGGACCCTAAATTCAAATTAAAAACACAGGAATTATCGGATTATACTGGTAAGGGGCAGCATACCACCACCTTTGCGGAAATGTTCGACCTGGATTTTGGAGGAGCAATTATTGATACACCAGGAATAAAAACTCTTTCCTTTAATAATTTGGAACCTATTGATGTAGCTCATAATTTTAGGGAATTCTTTGAGCTTTCAGAAGCCTGCAAGTTTGGCGGAAATTGCCTGCATAGGGATGAGCCTAAATGTGCTGTTAAGGAAGCCATAGAAAAAGGAGGAATTAGTGAACTCAGATATTTTAACTACCTGACACTTCTGGAAGAGATCGAAGAGCAGAATTATTGGGAACGCAATAAAAAGATGTAATTTTAATTTATGGGGTATCAAAGTCGAAAAATTAAATATAAAAGTCGTAGAGAAAAGTATAAACAAACGACTCGCAATATCCGCCTGATTGCCATTTTTGGGAGTATAGGACTAGTGGTGTGGATCATTAAAGAGAGACATGAAATTTGGGCCTGGCTAAAAACTTTTTTTTATTAGGAATGAATGTTGGCAAGAGCCAACATTCATTCCTAATAACTCATCTATTCTGGTTCAAATCCAAGAATAATATTGAAGTCACCTAAGTCACTTAGGTTATTTCCACGCTTATCAAATCCAATACCATAATCAAATCCAAGGGTTCCAAACATAGGTAGAAATACTCTTAAACCCATTCCCACGGATCTTTTCAGGTCAAATGGATTGAAGTCTCTCAAAGATCTCCAGGCGTTTCCTCCCTGTGCGAAAGCAAGAACATAAATGGAAGAACTAGGATTTAAAGAGAGGGGATAGCGTAGTTCCAGGGTAAATTTATCAAAAGCAGGAGTAGCAGACTGAACCCCAGTTTGATCAATATTTGCTTCCAGGTCAGCAACTTCATATCCTCTTAATGAAATAATATCTACACCGGCAAATCCAAATTGCTGGTTATTGATACCATCACCACCTAGCTGGAAGCGCTCAAACGGAGAGGTCCCAATATCGCGATTGTAAAAACCTAACAATCCAATTTTAGCTTGTGCTTTTAAGACGAGTTTTCCAGCAATGGGAGTATACCACTCAGCATCAAAACGCCATTTGTGATATTCCAGCCATCGGAACCTTTCCTCAACAGGATCCTCGGAATAGTCTCTATTATTGAAAAGAGAATAAGGAGGCGTAAACTGAACCGAAAGAGAGATAGTCGACCCATTTCTTGGGAATATCGGATCACTAACCGTTGAACGGGCAATAGTCTGCTTGATACTAAAGTTGTTGTAACTTCCAGTCGAAACGACCCCACCTTCATCCGTTCGGAATAGACCTTGCAACCAGTTATTCAGAGACAAGGTTTGAATGTTAATGGCCGTACTGGATACAAAGTTGTCATCCGGCCATTTCAAACGAGTACCTAAACTTAAGGAACCCTGAATGATGTTGAAAGTCTGGTATGAGGAAGTATTTCTGGTACCAAAAGCAAACCTGTTATAGAACCCGGCTATGGTAAAAGAATTAGGTTTCTTACCACCTAACCAAGGTTCGGTAAATGAAACATTATAGGATTGATAGAAGTCTCCATTGGTCTGGGCGCGAAGCGACAGGCGCTGACCATCACCCATCGGCAGTGGACGCCAAGCTTCCTTATTGAAAATATTTCTTAATGAGAAATTATTAAAAGATACTCCAAGCGTACCAATAACTCGACGGTTTCCTCCCCAACCAGCGGACAGTTCCAACTGATCTGAAGGCTTTTCTTCTACTGCATATTCAATGTCAACTGTTCCTCTTTGTGGATTAACAGGGGTGTTGATATTTAGATTTTCAGGGTTAAAATACCCTAAAGCCACCAACTCACGTTGGGAGCGTATGATATCTGAGCGGCTAAATTTTTCTCCAGGAAGAGTTCTTAACTCACGTCTTGCAACGTGCTCATGAGTTCGGTCGTTACCAGCAATAATAACTTTATCGATGGTGGCTTGTGGCCCTTCAAATATTCTAAGCTCCAAATCAATGGAATCTTCTACTATGGCTACTTCAACAGGGTCAACCTGGAAAAAAAGATATCCATTATCCAGATAAAGTGAACTGACATCACGGCCATCCTGGCTAAACCTTAGGCGAGTTTCTAATAATTCCTGATTATATACATCGCCACGTTCAATACCCAAAACATCGCTAAGGGTTTGGCCATCATAAATGGAATTACCTTTCCAGGCGATATTTCTAAAGAAGTACCTGTTGCCCTCGTCAATTTCTAAATTCAATCTAAGTAAGCCCTTTTCATCTCTCCAAACGCTATCTCCAATAACACGGGCATCTCGGAAACCAATATTATTATAGAAAGTAACCAGGGATTGTTTATCTGTTTCGTATTCTGTTTGGATAAATTTTGAGGAACCAAATAATCGTCCTTTTTTCTTAGTGTTTTCAAGCTGTTTTTGAAGCTTCTTTTCTTTTACATTATCGTTACCTGTAAAGGATATATTTCTGATTTTGATCCTTTCACCTCGATCTACATTAAACTCAAGCCTTACTGAATTGACTCTGGATGAATCTGGAAACTCCTGAACTGTTGCTTGTGCATCAAGATAGCCTTTACCAATAAAATATTCTTCGATGGCTTCCTGGGCATTTACTTTTACATTATCAGTGACGATCCCCCCTTTTAGCAGATAACGATCTACCTCCTCATTTAAGTTATCATGCAAAGATTTTTTCACTCCCGTATAGGAATATCTGGAAAGTCTTGGACGTTCTTCCACCAATACCTCTAAAAAGATGACATCGCCAATAGTTTTTTCCTGTCTTACCTGTACATCCGTAAATAAACGAAGACGCCACAGAGCTTTTATGGCTTTTGGAACAGAATTACCTGGTATCCTAATTTTATCTCCTACCTTGAGTCCAGAAATACTAATGATAGCGTTTTCATCACTGTAGTTGTTTCCGAGGACTTTAATACCTCCAATCTCAAATTCTTTTTTGCTGGAATAGTCAAACAAAGGAATGGTATCTGCATCTTGTCCAAAGGTGGGATTGAAAGTACCTATTGTCAACCCAAGAAGAGTAAGCAGGACGAGTCGGTTAAGCATAGTATAGTTCAATAGTTCGGATCTCATTTTTCAGTTCTGTTTGCTCCCGGAACATGTGATCAAATAAAAAGATTTATCTGAATGCTACCTAATGTGGAGCTTTATATTGATATTTTAATATGGTCATTCTCAATGAAGAACGGGCAAAGATAATCATGTTCTTGGATAATGATAACATAACGATCTTCATAAAGTGTATTTGGTTGTACGTTATGGTACTAATTGTTCACTAATCTTTCCAAAACGTCGCTCCCGTTGCTGATAATCAACTATCGCTTCATAGAGCTGTTGCTTTCGGAAATCTGGCCAGAAGGTAGGGGTGAAATACAATTCAGCATATGCCAATTGCCATAGTAAAAAATTACTCAATCTGGCTTCGCCGCTGGTACGGATGAGTAATTCCGGATCAGGAATATTTCCAGTGCTAAGGGCTTGAGCAAAAACCTGGTCATTTATATCAGTTTCATTTATTAGACCTTCTTTGCATGCCTTAGCAATTTTTTGGGTAGCCTGAACGATGTCCCATTTGGCACTGTAATTCAGAGCCAGGATAAGCGTCATTCTTTTATTATTCTTAGTGCGCTCTATACCTGCCAGCAAGGCTTTGTGGGTAGGGCGAGGAAGTTTGTTGATATTTCCAATGGCTTGAAGCTTTATGTCATTTTTCATTAAGGTATTAACTTCCTTGTGAAGGGTCTCTACAAGGAGTTTCATTAAGGTATCAACCTCTAACCGAGGACGATTCCAGTTTTCCGTTGAAAAAGCATATAAGGTAAGAAAATCAATCCCCAATTCTGCTGCTGCTTCGGTGGTTTCTCGAACAGCCTTCACACCGTTTCTGTGGCCAAAAACTCTTGGTTTGCCATGTTTTTTTGCCCATCTTCCATTACCATCCATGATTATGGCTATATGGCGCGGTAATTTTTCAGGCTTAATCTGTAACTTTAAATCCATTATGCCCCCGTCATTTCATCGGTGAAAAGCCAGTATTGGCTATTTCCAAAAGATACAATCCTGATCTTTTCAATTATTAAAGATAGATATCTATTGGTCCTATTCAGAAATTAATTCTTTTTTCCTTAGCGAATAGGAAATTGCTGCAAAATTAACAAAAGAATAAGTAATATGCCTACTTGTTAGGCTTTTATTCAATAAGCAATGAGTATACTGTTCTTATAATTTTTGGCCTGAGGGAAAATAAAAAGGCTTTATTCAGACTTATTAAAAGGAGTAGTTTTTAAGTTTAGATTAAATTTGTACGCCCACTTACTCAATTTTTGTATTTAAAAAAAGCTGCCATATGTTTGTGATTATAGCAAGTTTTGTAACGGCATTTACTTTGACATATTTTACGATTCCTTCTATTATCAATATCGCTAAGGAAAAACATCTTTTTGATGAGCCGGGTGAGCGAAGCTCACACACTGAAAAAACACCATCTTTAGGTGGTATTGCTATTTTTGCAGGAGCTATTTTTTCCATTGTTTTATGGACACCTTTCCAGGAATTTGGGAATCTACAGTATATATTATGCTCTTTTATAATCATTTTTCTCATAGGTGCTAAAGATGATATTTCACCTATTTCTCCCTCTAAAAAAATTATTGGCCAGATTTTGGCAGCCTCCATATTGGTTTTTAAATCAGATATTGAACTCACTGGACTTTATGGGTTTTTAGGTATTGAAGAGGAATTGGGGCGTATTACCTACATTTTATTGTCTTTATTTACCATTTTGGTCATCATCAATGCCTTTAATTTAATAGATGGTATAAATGGTTTGGCAGGGAGTATTGGTGCTTTGATTGCTGGAGTTTTAGGAAGTTGGTTTTATATGGTGGGACAAATTGAGTTGGCTGTGGTTGCTTTTACCATTACAGGCTCTGTACTGGCCTTTCTAAGATATAATTTTACCCCCGCCAGGATATTTATGGGAGATACAGGCTCTCTTTTGGTGGGAATTGTTTCTTCAATATTAATTATCAAATTTATTGATTCCAATTATCATTTGCCAGACGATAATATGTACAAGTTTAAGGCCGTACCTGCGGTAGCTGTGGGTATTATGATTTTACCTTTATTTGATACTATGAGAGTGTTTATTACTCGCTTGATAAGGGGTTATTCGCCGTTTAAACCTGACCGCCGCCATATTCACCATTTACTTATTGATTATGGTATGACCCATATGCAGGCCACTGCAGCGCTGGTTTTGGTAAACGTGATTTTTATTACATTAGTATTTTCAAGTCATGAGCTTGTAGAAATGCATATGCTCCTTATTTTCATCTTGTTGCTTGCATCGGTTTTGACCTTATGGCTGACCTTAGCTCTCAGGAAAGTCAGGCAAAAAAATAATCTCTAAAATGTATCAACTTTTATGGGTCTTTCTGGGAGGAGGATTGGGTAGTATCTGCCGCTTTTTAACTGGCGAATTATTAAAATCGCAAAGCCTTTTTTTCCCTTGGGGAACCCTTACTGCAAATGCCATTAGCTGTATTATTTTGGGTGTTCTGATGGCCTATCATGTCAAAAGCCCAATGGAAGGGACTTATCGCTTATTTTTAATGACTGGATTCTGTGGGGGCTTTAGCACCTTTTCTACCTTTTCAGGAGAAATATTTGTTTTATTCCAGGACGGCAAGCTGAATATTGCCTTTGCATATTTGGCAACAAGCTTATTCATTGGTTTGTTAGGAATCTTTTTGGGCTTTCGCTTGATTTGAGTTATGCCTATTCACTTTGTTTTGTAGATCTACATTTATGATAATGGCCAGGCTGATGAAAAAGAAAGGTCCCATTTTATCCGTTTCCAGCATATCATTAATAATTTGAAAAGAATGGATAACTATGGAGCACAAAAGAACAGCCATAATGATTGATTTTTGGATGGGCTCCTTGGTTTGATGGTATACACGCTCGCCGATAATTAGCTGTCCGGCACATAACAACAAAAAAATAATCAACCCGGTAAGACCTTGTTCAACAGCCGTCATAAGATAATAGGAGTGGATCCCTGATCTGTCCTCATTATCACTTACATAGGTTTTAAAACTGGTAACAGTATAGGCCTTATAAAAATTGATGAAATTGCCTGGGCCTACACCCAAAATGGGGTTTTCACCAACCATATTAAAACCTGCTATCCACCGATAGACCCTCTCCATAGTGGAAATATCTTCGCCTTTATAGGTTGCCTCCAGGAGATTGTCAAACTCTGTATGAGAAACCGTTGTATCATAATTAGGGGCATAGTCAAGGTATTTATTGTCATTGATAAAATAGGTAACTCCCAGAATCCCCACAATTAGTGCTCCCAATAAGGCAATTCGAATCATTTTATATTTAATGATCCAGAAACTGGCAGCTGCAATTAATAAAGCAATATAGCCGGCTCGGGTATAAGCAAAATAAATACCAATTAAAAATACTGGGATGGCAAGAATCAATATCCACCACCGCCAGCTATTTTGGGAATACCAGGATAGTGCCATCACCAAAATTGGAAAAAATAAACTCAATAAAGCAGAATAACTGACATGATTTCGGTGGAAAGGATGAAATACCGTATGAACAAATTCAAATGAAAACCCAATGGCAGCATGCCTGATGAGAGTGATTAAAATGGTCAAAATTAAAGGAATGAAAATACACCAAAAAGCCTTTTGAAAATCTTTTACTTTTTGAAAAACCAGGAGTGAAAAAAAGAAAAAAGCAAACAGATACCAGGTTTTTGACAAAGCATATTTAAAAGAAACAAAAAATAGATCTGAGCTAATTGTGCTTGCATAAATCCATCCAATGTGTAGCATTAAAAGCAAAAATAAAGGATGAAAAACCGAGGTGAAGTTCATCAATTTGTAATGCCGTATTGCCCAAAGGATTAAGACCAACATTAAGCCCAGCATCAGCGGTTCTGTAGGTATATCGGTTCCAAAACCTCCTGGTAGATTAACTTCTGTGGATAAGGGGATTAGAGCTAAGAGTAGAAAAAATAGCTTTTTAAAATCAACAACAGCAATAAATATTACCAGTACTAATAAAGGGAGGCCTGCCAATACATAGGTTTCACTGATTACAGCCACTAAGAGACTGAGGAGGATCAAAAGCCCCCAAAGCTTTAGAATTACCTGTCCACCCGAATATTCCTGAATAAAATTATTGATCCTTGCTTGCATATCCTCAATCAGGGATTAAGATTTAACGACTTCTTTCCAGTCTATGTCTTTGTATAGATCAAAGAGAAGAATGCCAATAATGCTGAAGAATAGAGCTATAAAGCCTGCTGCAATTACAATAATTGAACGTCTGGGACGAAATTTAACGATTGGAGGAGCAGCCTCTTCTACAAGAATAAGCGCAGGAATATTAGCTTTATAGGTATTGAGGAGTTGGGTATGCTTTTCCTGAGTTTCAGCCAAACTTTCATTGACTTCGAAATACAGTTTTGATATTGTATTAATTGCAGGTGCTCCTTTGTTAAAAGACTCTAATTTTTTTACCAAAGTATCTCTTTTGGATTGTATACCTGCAATTTGAGCTTGTAATTTGGCGATGGTATCCCTTTTGCCTCTAATATTAATGGACCGATCTTGTAATAGGTTTAATTTAGCTTCTGTTAGAGCCAGCGAAGCCTCTGAAGAGGTTAATTCAGTGGTCAGATAATCCCCTTGAGTGATAGCATTGTAAATGCCATATTTACGTCTTAATTGGATCAGACTGTCTCCCATTTGCTGCAATCGTATTTCTTGGCTGGCTATTCTGTTTTCATAGGTTGCTAGGTTTTTTTTCTGAACCATTTTCACCAATTGCTGTACAATTTGATCAATTTTATTTCTAGCTGAATTTGCCATTTGTGATGCTAGTTCCCGGTCTATGTCTTCCACCCATAATTCTATGGCATCCCTTGCTGTTTTTTTTATCTCATAATGATCCAAAAACTTCTCTCTGACTTTAAAGGCCGCTTTAGGATGGTCTGGGTTGATTTTATAATGTTCATAAAGCTGGAATGAATCCACAAGAAATTGAATAAGTTCATTTGATTCGGCAAGGGTCAAAATCCGGTCGATGTCATTGTCTGTTCCATAATACTCTGCTTCCCTGCCTCCTTCATTAAAAAGCAATTGAGGATTAGCCTGATCTGGACTACCGGCAAGGAATACGGTGGTTGCTTTATAATAATTCGGTAGGAGTAGAGAAAAGGCAGCTGTAAGAACTCCTGCTGCCAGACAAGTATAAATAATGAATTTTCTTCTTTTGTACAAAGTCTGAATGACGCCTAGTAAATTATCCTGGTATTTCATCTGTTTCGATTGTTTGGCAAAAGTAGAAAATAAGCTTCTATATGCAAGACCCTTCTTGAATAGAAAACGTCCATCAAGGATTTATTTATTATCATCCTTTACCTCTCATAATTGATTTAGGGCTTTTCTTTGATCAAGCTTACCCAATAGGGAAGGTCAATTAATTTGACAAAGAAGGAAATAGCAAGACTTAGTCCAAGGCTGATAAAAAACTCCAGGCCCCACTTCCAATTTAAATAGCGGAATAAAAAAAGATGTATTGCCAGAACAGAAATCAATAATACTAAACTCCTAAGGTACATTTCAACATCTATATTAATCTGGAGTTTGCGGTAAACCAAAACAAATTCTCCTGCCAATACCAAACTTTGGGTAATAAGGGTAGCGATTGCTGCCCCCAGCGCTCCATAGGAAGGGATAAGTATAAAATTTAAAGTGATGTTTAATAGAACACTAATGGCAAATAAATAATTGAGAGAGCGTGTGTTATTATTGGCAAGAAGTAAGGTTCCAAAAATATAGGTGCCACTCATGACTAGAAAGCTCAAAATTAAATAACCCAGTATTTCACCTGAATAGCTGTTTCCACTATCGTATAAGAATACCATGATTTCTGTTCGGTAAAAATAAATGGCCAAGGCACCACTTATGGCTCCGGCCCAGATGGTTTTTAAGCCTAGATGTGCCAAAGGGCCTACTGAAGATTTGTTAGCCAATAACTTTGAGAACATAGGCAAAAGCAAAGTTGGGAAAAGAAGGGCTACCATATTTGCTGCATCTAGTAAACGGTAGGCCGAGGCATATCGACCTGCTTCAACAGACCCCTCAATTAATAATCGTTCGATCATTACCCCATCTGTTCGGGAATAAATGGCCATAAAAAGAAGGATTAGGGAAAAGGGGTAGCTCCTCTTAATAATTAGCATAAGCATGGCTGGACGAATGCGAAGTTTAAAGGAGCTGATTTTTCTCCTTACCCAAGCGAATGCTAAAGTCGCCGTCAATAGAAAGGAAATGGTTTGGCACCAAACAAACCATTCAATGCGAAACTGTTGTCTTAGTTCAGGCACAATCAATAAGCTACCGCAAAGGAAAATCATAAAAACTTTGTCCAGCACAGAAAATATGCTATCCAGGCGATAATGCCCTAAACCTGAAATGTTGGACCGCAAATAAAAAATCAGAGAAACTAAAACCTGATTTAATCCAATCCAAAGTAAGAAAGGCCATTGAATGATGGGGTATCCTAATATGAGGGCAGCTACTACTAAAGCAATAAGAAAAAGTAAAGACAAGCCAATTTTTAAAATTAGGATATTGGCAAAATACTTCTGTAGTAATTGACCATGCTGAGCAATATTGCGATTATTATAATGCTGAATTCCAAAATCATTAAGAATTTGGAGTAGATAGGCTAAATTAAAAAAGGTAAAATATAAACCATATGCTCCATCCTCAACGGTATTCTGTACCATCCTGTCAATGCCAAATAAATAAAACGGCTTGATCAGAAAATTAATAGACACCAGAAATATCAGATTTGTAATAAAGGCTCTATTCATGCCAGTACTTCCCCTTGAGTTTAGAGAATGGGGCAAATCTAAGTATTATTCTTAATATTCACCTCGAAAGTATATTGCCACTGCTAAACGCTGATTAAACTGATTCACACTGTTTTCAATACGATAACTTATCAGTGAAAACCAGTAGGATCAGCGTTCTTCAGCGGCTAACTATTAGTAATAAAGGTGGAATTCTACCCGGCCTTCCTATTTCAAATCTGCCTATGATAAAGGCAATTATTTCAAATAAGCAACAACAAATTGATCCCCGTTTTCTTCCTTTAACTCCGTCAAGACTAAATCAACCACTCTTTCCTGGTTATCCTTGGTTACGGCTGGTAATTTTAACCAGGTACCTAGAATCTTTTTTGTACCTGTTGAATGAAACCTGTTAAAGCCATTATGGTGCCCAGCCTTATGTTGATCAGGAATGATGGTGTCAATAGGATTCCCCAATAAATCGCCATCTTCATAATTTAGAAAGTCAGCACCTGAAACATCGACAATATTCTGGTCCATGTCTACTTTAATCATCATTTTAAGCATAATCATTAGATTTATAACAGTGATAAATAAAATTGAGTCAATTCAATTTCTTGCTTTTGATGAGTCACACTTGTAAAAATTCAGATAGATGTAATTTTCAGGATAATTACCTGAAAAATTGGAGATTTTTATTATGTCAGTTGGAATGGAAAGTGTAAATGTATAAATAAAATTAATTAACCGCTAGTTTGCAGAGCAAATTAGCGGTTAATATATAGAAAAATATATGCTGAATAAGATTTATCTCAAGCCTAATCAGGTAGATTTATTCATATCTTAATGATTCAATTGGATCAAGTCGAGCTGCTTTTAAAGCAGGGTACAAACCTGAAATTAACCCAACCAATGTACAGGTGATTACGGCAATGGTAATCCATAACCATGGAAACAGAAAACTTCCTCCTAAAAGGTAGGTTACTACATTACCGACCAAGACTCCTAATAAAATCCCGGCTATCCCTCCCATTTGGCAAATAACTACTGCTTCAGTTAAGAACTGGATAAGAATAGTACGACGGTTAGCTCCAATTGCTTTTCGTATACCAATTTCACGAGTCCTTTCCGTTACAGTAACTAACATAATATTCATCAGGCCAATAGCTGCACCAACAAGAGTGATTAGCCCAATACCAATGGCCGCCAGGCGAAAATAAAGTGTATTTTCTTTAATAATATCAATGATTCCATCGCTCTTAGAGATTTCGAAATCATTATCCTGAGAGGCTTTTAATTTCCTGATGTTTCTTAGAAGTCCAGTAGCTGCTGCAATGCCATTATCAATTTGAGTGGCATCATTGACGGCTACCAGAATATTATAACTTTGATTTTCTCTTGCGAAATATCTTTTTCCAGTATACAAAGGAATCATGATTCTCCTATCTTCACTGGAATTCATACTGGAGCCTTTGGCTTTAATGATGCCAATTATCTTAAATTTAATATTACCGGCAGAAACCACTTGGCCCAGGGCTTTGTCAGGCTCATTATCGAAAAGTTGCTTAATAATATCTGCACCAACAATGGTATTATAAGAACCAGATAGCACTTCTCTGGCAGAAAACCCCCGTCCATATTCTATTTCAAATCCCTTGGCATCAAAATAATTGTCATCAACAGCAAAGATATTGACGTTGGGATTGGTTTTTTCATTTTTGTATTTGATGGTTGCCGAGCCTGTACAATTGAAGGAAACAGATGGTTTGGAAGGAAAATCGTACCGATCTTTAAATTCAATAGCCTGCTTATAAGTAAAGGGTTCCCCTCGCTTAGTTCTGCGCCCACGTCTATTCCCACTGATACCCGATCCTTTGGGGTCCACATCAAATGTATTGGCACCAATATAGGAAAGATTATCATTTAGAGAATAAATGGCACTATCAATGGCTGTTAGGATACCAACTAAAGCCATAATTCCAAGAGCAATGATCATAAGAGTAAGAATGGCACGTAACCAATTAGAACGGATGGAATCAATGGCGAGTCGTAAATTTTCAATAAAATCCATAATTAAATTTATATGGCCCGAATTTACCACGAATAATCCAGCTTAAATTAAATGTTCGATAAAAGGAGGAATGTTATAGACAGAGGTCTCAACATGACCCACAGTGTTGGATATCAAGGTATTTGCTAATGAAATGCCTTTGATACGATCTTTTGACAAGCATCATACACCTCTTGACTACATGCTAGAATTTCTTTTCCAGAAGTATGATTTTGTTTGCCGAGAAAATCAGAAGTTTTACCGCCTGCCTCTTCTACCAGCAAAAGGCCAGCCGCAATATCCCAGAGATTAAGGTTGGTTTCAAAAAAAGCATCAAAGCGACCGCAAGATACATAAGCCAAATCCACCGCAGCTGATCCTAACCTTCTAATACCCCTGGTTCCCTTCATGAATTCCATCAAGGCTTCCATATAACTGCTCATTACACCATAATCATAGTAAGGAAAGCCGGTTGCAATTAGGCTTTCTTCCAGGCTTTTTCGATTACTTACCCCTATGGGCTGCTCATTTAAAAAAGCCCCTCCTCCTTTCCAGGCATAAAAACATTCATTTTGATTAATCTCATAAACGATACCAACTAAAAGCTGATCATTTAATTGTAGGGCAACACTTACAGAAAAAACTGGTATTTGGAATAAAAAATTAGTAGTACCATCCAAGGGGTCAATGATCCATTGAAGAGCACTGGTCTTTTGCTCAATGGTTTCTTCTTCAGTCAAAAAACTAGCTTCAGGTAACAGATTATGTAGCCCCTTAACCAGCATCTCTTCTGCCTGACGGTCAACGTAGCTTACCAGGCTGTTTAGACTTTTGATCTCTATTTCCTGCTGATGAACTTTTCCCAGTTCATTTTTGATGAAGTTCCCGGCACTTTTAATGATGGGAAGACTTTGTAAACAGAGCGCCTTAAGCTCTTCGCTTGAAAATTTCATTTTTTATTTCTTTAAAACTCTCACTCCGCTAATTGATAGATATCCTTTAACTCCCTACCCAAACCATCATAATCTAAACCATAACCTAAGACAAATTTGGAAGGAATATCAAACCCCATGTATTTAACATCCAATGGATACCTTAGCTCTTCTGATTTTAATAATAGGGAGGCAATTTCAACACTTTCAGGTTTGTATTTAATCAATTCGGGAATAAATTCTGAGAGAGTTTTTCCTGAATCGACAATATCTTCCACAATAATCACGGGTCTGCCTTCAAGGTTGTCTTCCATACCTATAAGAGTTCTAACTTTACCTGAGGACTCCAGGCCACTATAGGAAGCAAGTCTGATAAAAGTAATTTCTGAACTTATGTTGACTGTTCGAATAAGATCTGCCGCAAAAATGAAAGATCCATTTAAGATGGCTAGAAATACAGGTATTTTTCCTTCGTAATCTGCTCGGATTTTTTCAGCCATTTCATTGATCCTTTCCTGGATGGCTTCTGCAGAAATATAGGGTTTGAATTGTAGTCCTCCTACAGTGATGAGTTGGTCTTTCATTGTTGCAAATTATTTTGCCCCTAAAAATAATGGATAAAAAATATATAGGGAAATGAGGGCGTATCATATCCCGATAGCTATCGGGATCCTCGTTCTGAGACGCCAAATAATTTTCTTTTTGAGGGAGTTTTTTAAGGAAAAATGAAATTTTTCCTTAAAAAACTCCCTCAAAAAATAATATTGGCTGGCGAATCCGTACGGATGAGACAGCCAAATTTTTAAATACCGTATTTATCTAAAAGGTAAACCAGACTGGTTATAGAGGCCACACCTAATTGCAATTCTCTTTTATTTACGACATCCAAACCGTCTATGGGAGTATGGTGGTAGTCGAAATACCGCTGTGAATCGGGTACAAAACCAAAGAGCAGCCCCTTTTGAGGTTTTAAGCCTGAAATATCTGCCCCCGATCCTCCGGTGGAAAAATTCAGGCCATAAGATTCAAGAAGAGGAAGCCATTTCAAAACCTTAGCAAATTTTTCATTAAAAATGCTAGGATCTCCTTCACAGGAAAAGCCACGGGGAGTGAACCCCCCTCGGTCTGATTCAATGGCAGCCATATGGTATTCTTCATTTTCAAAAGATACTTTTTGGTAGGTTCTGCCTCCCATAAGGCCATTTTCTTCGTTCATAAAAAGCACGCAACGGATGGTGCGTTTTGGCCTATAATCCAATCGTTTGATTACCTGCAATACATCCATGGCATGGACGCAGCCTGCACCATCATCATGTGCTCCTGTGCCAACATCCCATGAGTCTAGGTGCCCTCCAACCAAAATAATCTCTTCTGGGTGTTGACTGCCTTTAATTTCTCCTATTACATTATAAGATTTTACCGGCGGAAGGTTTTCACAAGTGGTTCGGATATAAACCCTAACTCTTTCTTCCTTAAGCAAATCACCTAGTAAATCTGCATCATTGGTGCTTATGGCAACTGAAGGAATGAAAGGATAACGTTCATCATTAACAGTAGCTCCTGTATGAGGGATATCATCAGATCTATTCGTCATAGATCGAACAATAGCTGCTACAGCTCCATATTTTGATGCCCGAGATGGGCCCGTTCCGCGTTGGTCCACGGCACCACCATAGGCATGAAAAGTATTAATTTGCCTGGGGTCCATCGGTCGATTATAGAAAACGATTTTGCCTGAAATCTCTTCACCCAAACTATCTACCTCATCCAGACTTTTTACTTCTATAACCTCTGCCGTTAGGCCAGAAGGCCCAGTTCCTACAGAATTGCCAAGTGCTAATGCGCTGAGATCTACACTTCCTAGTTTTGAACTATTAATGATTCGAACCTGTTCCTTTTCTCCTCTTACCCAATGTGGAACCATACATTCTTGTAGATATACTGTATCTAAGCCTAATCTAAGCAATTCTTGTCGCGTATATTCAACTGCTGCTGCTGCTTGAGGTGAACCACTTAATCTTCCTCCTATTCGTTGGGTAAGATAATTTAGCCAGTCAAAAGCCTGACCATTAATTAGAGCTTCATCATAGATAGATCGAATAAAAAATGCATCCTTATCAATGTCATTATTCTGTTGTGCAGAGAGATTTAGGGTAAAAATGAGGCTGAAAACTATTATTACAGGTATTTTTTTTGGGTACATAAAGTAATTGCATTTTATTAAAACACTAAATATTGTAATTTTTTAAATGTTTAGTGTTGAAAATAATGAAGTGTTGAAATTCCGATAAAAATTTGCCAAAAAATAAAAACGAGAAATTTTATTTTAAAATCGATTCATAAACTTAAAAAAACTATAGAATTATTTTTTTTGAAAATCTGTAGAAGCTCTGGAAATAGGACAAAATTTATCTGATTTTGGATTTTTTTAACGAAAAATCTTTTTTACAATCGCTGATTTAAAAAAAAAATAAAATTTTTATCAAATTTGTAATTGTATTTTTTACAATAAGTATGTAAATTTGTATCAAGATACAAGGTAAAGATTTATAATTTGGTTTTATTTGGTTAGGGCTGAGGTAGTGCTGTGGTAGCGCTGCCTCTTTTTTTTGCTAATCCGAGAACTTTCCTGTTACTGTAATTATTCGCTCTTTGGACAGGAGCACCTTTTCTGTACTATAAATCTGATATTTATTATCTGGGATATAAATTAATTCCTGAAGAGTGTTAATACTTGGGCTTGATGTTGAATTAAGAATAAAAAGACTATCTAAGCCACCTTCCTGATTAAATGAAATGCGGATGGTTTTTGTCTTTAAATCTTCATCCAATGTTTTGTACTGTATCTTTTTGATGTTGTTATTGTTGTAATAACTTGTATCGCCCACATATTTTCCCCACCAGGAAACCCTGTTAATGTGTGATTCTCTGAATGTCTGCAACTCAGTGTTGAAGTCTTCAATGGGCAGTTTAGCTTCTTCCATTTCCCCATCAAGGTCAATACTTTTGACAATTTCTTTATCTGAATCATTCAAACGCTCTATTTCATTTTTAAAATAGGCATCTAAATCATAATAAGGATTCCTTGTCTCTGCTTCTGAATTTTGCGTAGATTCAGGAATACAGGATTGAATAAAAAGGAAGAGAAAGACATAAATTCCAAGGGAATATTTGTTCATATTCTTTTTAATTAATTAACCGAGTAGTAAATCAAAAGTTTGTTGATCAAGAGATCTAACTCATATCGTTGTTTTTACCAATGACAATAAATTTTTCCCATCCATTTCTTCTGGAGGATTAATATTAAACAGATGGAGTAGGGTGGGGGCAATATCTGCTAACTTACCATCTTTTAAATGAAAACTTTGGGTTTGATGCCCATAAAAAATGCAGGGAACTGGATTTTTTGTATGTGCAGTATGTGGGCTCCCATCTTCATTGATCATATAGTCAGAGTTGCCGTGATCAGCAATAATAATGGCAAGATATCCAAATTCATCAGCAGTACTTAATAGGTTTTTTAAGCATTCATCGACAGTTTCTGCGGCTTTGATGGCTGCTTCAAAAACCCCAGTATGTCCCACCATATCTGCATTTGCATAATTAAGGCATATAAAATCTGGCTGATTGGTTTTTATGTCCTTAATTATGGCCTCGGTAATTTTATAGGCGCTCATTTCCGGCTGGAGGTCGTAGGTAGCTACCTTAGGAGAAGGAACTAATATTCGTCGTTCATCAGGAAAGGCCTCTTCCTGACCTCCATTAAAAAAGAAAGTTACGTGGGGATATTTTTCTGTTTCTGCAATCCTTACCTGTGTTTTGCCTGCTTTGGAAAGAATTTCACCAAGAGTATTCTTTAAATCTTCTTTATGAAAAATGACATCGACATTTTCATAAGTATCATCATATCGAGTCATTGTTACATATTTTAGTGCCAATTTTGACATTTCATAATCAGGCATATCTTGTTGGGTAAGCACCGTGGAAATTTCTCTTGGCCGATCCGTTCTAAAGTTAAAACAGATTAGAAGGTCTCCCTCATTCAGGATGGCAATAGGGGAATCTCCGTTCTCAGTACAGACAATTGGTTTAAGAAACTCGTCGGTTTCCTCTTTTGCATAGCGAGATTTAATTGTGTTTAATACATCCCTCGTTTTTTCTCCCTTGCCATGAACCATTAAATCATAAGCAAGCTTAATTCGTTCCCAGCGTTTGTCTCGATCCATGGAATAGTACCTGCCGATGACGGAGGCTAGTTTTACAGGACTGGAGTGAATATGGTTTAGGAGATCTTGGAGATAGTCATGCCCTCCTTTTGGATCGGTGTCTCTTCCATCCATAAAAGCGTGGATATAGACCTGTTCCAATCCATTTTTCTGGGTAATATCACATAATGCTTTCAGGTGATTGAGATGCGAATGAACCCCTCCGTCCGAAACTAAGCCCATAATATGGACATTTTTATTGTTTTCTCTGGCATAAGAAAGTGCATTCAATAACGTTTCATTTTGCTGTAAATCACCATCTTTGATTGCTTTATTAATTCTGGCCAGCTCCTGATAAACGATTCTTCCAGCTCCAATATTAAGATGTCCTACTTCCGAATTTCCCATTTGCCCCTCTGGAAGTCCTACCTCTTCTCCATAGGTAATCAATTCCGAATGTGGATATTGACTGTATAAACTATCGACGAATGGAGTAGCTGCTTGAGCAATGGCACTCACTTCTGGCTTAGGGCCATGTCCCCAGCCATCTAGTATGATAAGCATACAGCGGTTTGAAGCCATTTTGTAATAAATTTATAGGTTAATGATTCGTGAGGGCGTCTCATAAATTCACCTGTCGGTAGACAGGTTCTGATCCGCCAAATTATTTTCTTCTTAGGGGAGTTTTTTAAAGGAAAAATGAAATTTTTCCTTTAAAAAACTCCCCTAAGGAAATAATATTAGTTGGCGAATCCGCCTCAGGCGGGTGAGACAGCCTCAATTGTATTCCAGCCAGTACTTGTTGGCGATCAAATGTACTATAAAATTGTCTTCTTACGTTTTAAAAACATTGGATATCGTTAAAAAAGTGTTACCAAGCGCTTTTTTTGCGTCTAATGTTTAGATGAATGCCTGAGAATAAGCAGGAAAAGCTAAATGGAGTTAATCAAAGCATGATTTTGATTCTAGATTTTAGCTTTTAAAAAGCTTAGGCTTTATACACTTACTTAAGGAAAATGGATACGCTATGAAAACAATTATTTTTTGTCTTCTGGCGGGAAGTATGCCCATCCTGTCAGGTTTAAATGTAGCTGAAATTACCAGAGCTATTAGCCGTGGGGATGCAGAAAAGATTAGTGCTTATTTTGATGAATCTGTTGAATTGGCCATCCTTAATGATGAGGATGTATATAGTAGAACAGAGGCATCTAATAAGCTAAAAGGCTTTTTTGACAAATATCCACCGAGAGGGTATTCACAAGTACATCGTGGTACTTCAAAGAGCAAAGATTCTGTCTACTGTATTGGTAATCTGGTAACCGAAAAGGCAGTATTTCGTGTTTACATCTACATGCGGGTAAATGGAGAGCAACATCGAATTCAGGAAGTTCGATTCGATAAAGAGTAGTGTTCAGTCTAATCCAAAAGATTGAATGATCACCTCTAAAGGTTTTTCTTCAAGAATGCCCATCCCAAACAAAGCAAAATCAAAACGCACGGGATCCTCTGGATCAATAGATCTAAGTTTGTCGCTTAGTTCCTTAACGGCGAGCCAATCCGTTTGTTTGCGCTCCAGTAAACCTAGTCTGCGAGCTACACGGTCTACATGGACATCTAATGGAATCATTAGTTGCCTGGGGTGAATTTTTTGCCAAAGCCCAAAATCTACTCCTTTTTCATCTTTTCTAACCATCCAGCGCAGGAACATATTCAAGCGTTTACAGCTTGATTTACGGGCTGGAGTTGAAACATGCTTACGTGTTCTTTTAGGGGCATTGGGCAGAGAAAAGAACAGTTCATGAAATCCAATCAGGGCATCTTCAATTGTTGAAGACTCTGGACCAATAAACTGAGAAAAAGCATCTTCCAAGGAGGAATGCTTACGATAATATTGCTGAAAAAACTCAAGGAAATATAAGGTATCGGTTGCCTGAAAGGTTCTGTGTTTAAAATTTAGAAAGGCTTTTCGATCTTCTTCACTGTGGTTAAGTATGAATTCATGTGGAGTACCTCCCATTAAATGTACCAACTCCTTGGCTTTATTAATGATGGTAACTCTTTGCCCCCATGCAAGCATCGCCACCCAAAAGCCCATGATTTCAATATCCTGTAATTTGGAAAAGGAGTGAGGAATTTGGATAGGGTCTTTATGAATGAAGGTTTTGGCATTAAACTTATTGGCAAAATGATTTAGTACATCCTCTAATGATTCCATTTTTTCAAATCAAAATTATCAAAACTAAGTTATTGTACTTTTTCAGTTGGTGGCTGATATAGAGAAAATTTGGCGAGCTTCATTCTTTGAAGAAAATGATTAAATGATACCCTAAGTACCCCCAGACCATATTTTACACTTCTTTTGAAATTTATTGAAGAAGCTTCTTCAAAATATTTAGTAGGGCAGGTTACTTCTGCAATCGGAAAGTCAGCATAGATAATTTGGGAGAGCATCTCATTGTCAAATACAAAATCATTAGAATTACTATTGAAATTAATGCCTGTTAGAACTTCTCTGCTAAAGGCTCGGTATCCGGTATGATATTCAGATAATTTGTGGTTAACCAATATATTTTGGACAAGAGTCAGAAGGCGATTAGCAATGTATTTATAAATTGGCATACCTCCTTTTAGGGCACCATTTCCTAGAATTCGGGAGCCCAGAACAACAGAATAAAGGCCATCGCCAATTATGTTGACCATGGCCGGTATTAATTTGGGAGTGTATTGATAATCGGGATGGAGCATGATGATAATATCTCCTCCTAATTCCAATGCCTTATTATACAGTGATTTTTGATTGCCGCCATAGCCCTTATTTTTCTCATGGCTAATTACATGATTAATTCCGATATCTTTGGCGACATCAACCGTATTATCCTTACTGGCATCATCACAAAGGATCACTTCATCCACCAGGTCCAGAGGAATTTCATTATAGGTTTTTTCTAGTGTGAGTGCTGCATTATAGGCCGGGAGCACAACAATAACTTTCTTTCCGTTATACATACTTTGCAAACTAAATTTGCGAGCAAAGATATAAAAAGGATGATGAGGTTGGTCAAATATTTTTGTCGAAAAAAGCAAAGTACTTTTTTCGATGCCCAAAATGGCTTAATCAATTAAGGATTCTAATTCTTTTTGCACGAATTTTCCTAACTCAGCTACATAAGATTGAGAAAAATCAAAGGAAATACCCGCTGTTTTATAAATTTCCCCTATGGGTTTTGTATAGCCAAGCTCCAAGGCTTTTTTGTAATCTTTTACTGCTTTTTCCGGATTTTCACGGTAGTTTTTCCAAATAGCAATTGCTCCCAATTGAGCCATCCCATATTCGATATAATAAAATGGAACTTCAAAAATATGAAGTTGTTTATGCCAGAGGTACTTGGCATAAGACTCCAATTCGGAGTTGTCAATCTCAGAAGAAGTAAATTCTTTATATGTTTTTAGCCATCGCTCTTGTCTTTCCTGTCGATTATGTCTTGGGTTGGTATACAACCAATGTTGAAATTTGTCAATGGCAGCAATCCATGGCAGTACTTTCAAGACATTTTCAAGCTGATTAATTTTTGCTCGTTTCAGATCATCTTCATTATCAAAAAAGATCCACCAATGATCCATGCTGAGCAATTCCATAGACATGGCTGCCAATTCCGAAACTTCTGAAGGAAACCTGCGGGAGGCATTCAGCGGAAGATCTCTGGTAAGAAATGCATGAATGGCATGTCCACTTTCATGCATAAAGGTCCGCATATCATTGAGGGCATGCGTTGCATTCATAAAAATGAATGGCACTCCGGTAGAAGACAATTGAATATTATATCCACCCGGGCGTTTTCCTTTTCGAGATTCGAGATCAAGATGCCCCATTTCTCTCATCACAGCAATAACATTGCCAAAAGAAGGGTGAATTTTATTTAAACAATGGATGGTTTTTTCTACTAAGACATCTACATTGTCAAAAGGTTTTAATGGAGCTTTACCGGTAGCATCAACATTTAAATCCCAAGGCCGCAGTAGCGGTAGATCCATTTTCTTTTTCCTGTATACATTGAGTTCGTCAATAATGGGTAAAACCTCTTTTGCAATTGAATCATGGAAATCTTCGCAATCCTGAGAGGAATAATCAAAACGATTTAAGGCTCTGAACTTATATTCTTTGAAATTATCAAAGCCAGCGTTTTGAGCTATTTCATGCCTTTTCTCCAATAGAGTATCAAATAAAGATTCTAATTGTGGAGTATCTTGAAGAATACGCTTATTTATTTTATGATAAACAGTTTCACGGAGCTCTCGATTGGTTTCTTCCAAAATGGTTCCGGCTTTTTGGAGGGTCAATTGTTTGCCATCCATCCCGATAGTCATTTCAGAAAAAATCTTTCCGTGATCTTTAGATTTAAGTTGAACTTCAGTAGCCAGGGGTATATTTTCTTTATTAAATAGGCTGACGGCATTTTTGGCAAGACGTAAATAAATAAAGTATGCGTCGCCGGAAAGCTGATCTATGAAAGGAGAGTTAACCAGTTTTTTATTCAGAGTGTTTTCAAACGAAACAATTTTTGGCATCAATTCCTGGACGGCGTATTCGTACATGTCCATGGCCTGTTCATCTGCACTATTTACAGTGATTTTTATATACCGCCAGGCAAAACATTCACTAACAATGGATTCCAGCTCACTTCTATTCGAAATCCAATGTTCCAGGTCTTCCACACTATTAATTTCTCTTTTTAAGAGATCGGTATAATATGGTTTGAGTCTGGACCATACTGTCAGCTTAAATTCTTCTGGTAAAAATTTCCTTTCCCTTGGCCGTGGTAAAGCAACAGCGCTCTTATTCATGATTATGATTCTGTTAAAAAAAAATTAACAAATAGGCGCCAAGACCATGTATTAGACATGGAAGAGGAGGTAACACCAGCATTGAGGTTGTGGTTTTATTCTTCTTCGTCTTCCTTAGAATCTGATTCTAAGGAAAATAGGTCGTTTTGTTGAAGAAACTCAAACCACTTAATCACTTTTTTAATGTCGCCAGTGCGCACCTTATCTTTGTCATAATTTGGAAGAACATCCATAAAATAATCATGAAGTTCATCCGGTCTTGAGTTCGCACTCACGGGGGGATTGTCATCTTGTTGCTCCAGCATATTCTGGAACACCTTTTTTAATTCGACGGAATCTCCGTCATCTGTATAGATCGCTATGGATTCCAATGGAGAAAACTGATGTTTTCGGGAAGAAGCAAATCTTTTCTTTCCACTTATCAGATCTTCAATGATTAATCCATTATTTCTATTAGCAGCAATCCGGAAAATACCAGAAATGCCACTTACTGCAACTAGGTTTTCTAAATTCATAAGCTTATTTGTCCCTTCACGTTAAGGGGCAAATGTACAAACTATATTCGATTATATAGAAATATAAACGATGGATATAGTATAGAAATAAAGCGCAAAATTAAGGAAACAATAAGGGTGGGGGGACGTCTATTATCTTCAACTTATCATAAAATTACGGTTTCCCACGCTTTGTTCAAAATTTTTATCATATTTATTTTATACTAATACCTGAGGATTTGGTTGATTTTTTCCTTTAATCGGTCTATAGGAAGGAATTGATTTTCCAGAGATTTAGCAAAAGGAACAGGTGTGTCCATACTTGCAACTCTAAAAATTGGAGCATCCAAAAACTCAAACAGATGCTCTGATATGTAGGCTGCTATATCTCCTCCTATTCCTCCAGTCAAGGTGTCTTCATGTAAAACAATTACTTTATTGGTCTTTTTTACACTATTGGCAATGGCCTCATAATCGATTGGGGCCAGGGTCATCAGGTCAATGATTTCTGCATCTACATTTAGTTCCTGGCTAGTTTGAATAGCCCAGTGAACTCCCATTCCATAAGTTATTATACTCAAGTCCTTTCCTTCAGTGACAACTTTTGCCTTGCCAATTTCCACTGTGTAATAATCATCAGGAATTTCAGCACTAATACTTCTATATAAAGCTTTATGTTCAAAGAACAGTATGGGATTTGGGTCTTCAAAACTCGCAAGTAGTAGGCCTTTAGCATCGTAAGGTGTAGATGGATAAACGACCTTGAGCCCCGGAGTATGAACGAACCAGGCCTCTGTACTTTGTGAGTGATAAGGGCCAGCGCCTACACCAGCCCCTGTAGGCATTCTTACGACTACATCGGCATTTTGTTGCCATCGATAGTGTAATTTTGCCAGATTGTTAACAATTTGATTAAATCCGCAACTTACAAAGTCCGCAAACTGCATTTCGACCATTGCTTTCCATCCTTTTAGGCTTAATCCAAGGCCAATTCCCAAGATGGCACTTTCGCAAAGAGGAGTATTGCGAACACGGTCTGAACCAAATTGATTTGAAAATCCATCCGTTATTTTAAAGACGCCTCCATACTCGGCTATATCCTGCCCCATCAGTACTAACTCAGGGTGTTGTTCCATGGCTAGCCGAAGGCCGTCAGAGATGGCATCTACAAACCGTTTTTCGCTTTTGGGGCCGCTAGCAGTTTTTTGATTAAAATTATGAGGAGCATAAATGTCCGCTAATTCTTCTTCTTGATTGGCAGTAATCACCTCCTCTTTTTCTACTTTTTGGAGAGCCTGATTAATTACTTTTTTGAAATCTTTTTTTGTCTGAAGGATCTCTTCTTCACTAATCAGGTTTTCCTTAATCAAATAATCTTCAAAGTTTTGTAATGGGTCCTTTAATGCCCAGGCCTCCATTAATTCCTTAGGCACATATTTTGTCCCTGATGCTTCCTCGTGGCCACGCATCCTGAATGTTTTGCATTCAATTAGAATGGGTGCCGGATTTTTTCTGATTTGCTCCGCTTTAGCAGTGATGGTTTGATAGACCTCTAGAATATTATTCCCATCAATGATAATAGATTCCATGCCATACCCGAGTCCTCTGTCCGCCAAATTCTGGCAGTAATATTGTTCAGAGACTGGAGTTGACAAGCCGTAGCCATTGTTTTCTATGACAAAAATGACCGGTAATTGCCAAACAGCAGCTACGTTTAATGCTTCATGGAAATCTCCCTCACTTGTTGCTCCATCTCCTGTAAATGCCAGAGCTACTTTTTGCTCTTTTTTTAATTTATGAGCCAATGCCACTCCTGAGGCAAGAGATAATTGAGGCCCCAGATGAGAAATCATTCCTATTATACCATATTCAGGGGCACCGAAATGGAAAGATCTATCCCGTCCTTTTGTAAAGCCAGAGGCTTTGCCTTGCCACTGAGCAAAAAGCCGTTCCAGGGGAATACCTCGGGTGGTAAATACCCCTAAATTCCTATGCATTGTAAATAATAACTCATCTTCCTGTAGGGCCATGGTAGCTCCTACCGAAATGGCTTCCTGACCTATACCCGAAAACCACTTGCTTACCTTTCCTTGCCGGAGTAGACTCAACATTTTTTCTTCAATTAACCGGGGCTTCAATAGGTTGATATATAATGATTTGAGTACCTCCTTTTTGAGTCCTTTCTTCTGATATTCTATAGGTTTGGGAGAAGTATCCATCATAGGTCTTGCAATTTTATTTTGGACAAAGGTAAACCATAAATACACATAAACAAATACCTTGATTTATGGTTAATTTTGGACGGAGTATCTTAGCTAATGATTGCTGGGTTTTGATGTATTAATAAATAATCTTGCATCGTGAAAGACATTAAATATCAATGATAATTTTAAGCTTAATTTCAATATTTATCTTAGCATTGACATGAAAGGTATTTTTTTCTGCTCTATAGAATCAAATTACAAATACCTATAATCTCTATTGCCCCAAAAGGGTAAGCAAGTTAAAACTCATAAATTCCAATCATTGAATTTTATAAAAACCAAAACTTATGACTAAGAAAATCTTCCTTGCTTTAATTATTTTATCCGCGGGCTTATTTGCCTGTAATAATTCACAAAGTAATTCCGAAAATGCGGATGGTGAAGATATGTCCCAATTTGCAGAAGATGAAAATTTTAAAGAACAGCATGAAACTCCTGAAGAGATCAACTTTGAAGGAAAAGGTGAAAAGATGGAATTTGACACTCCAGATGGGGAAAAAGGAACGGCTTATGCCATTTTGCCTGAGGGCGGAACCAAAAAATTTCTTTTTGTCATTCATGAATGGTGGGGTTTAAATGACCAGATACGACAAGAAGCAGAACGCCTTTTTGACGAATTAGATGGGGTAGGAGTAATGGCCCTTGACATGTATGACGGCGAATCAACTGATGATCAAAACAAAGCAGGAGAATTGATGACAGCTGCTTCTCAAAAACAAGATCGCCTTAAAGCAATTATTCAGGGTGCAATGGATTATGCAGGTGAGGATGCAAAGATCGCCACAATAGGGTGGTGTTTTGGAGGGGGTTGGTCCCTGCAATCTTCTATAATGGCTGGTGCACAGGGGGCTGGTTGTGTCATTTATTATGGGATGCCGGTACAGGATGCTGAAGCTTTGGCGCCTCTCCAAGCTGACATACTTGGCATTTTTGCCGAAAAAGATGGCTGGATTACTCCAGAGGTAGCTAATAATTTTAAAGCCCTTGCCGAAGGAAGTGGTAAAAATATTGATGTGCATATCTTTGATGCAGACCATGCATTTGCCAATCCAAGTAGTCCTAGATATGTGGAAGAAGCAGCACAAAATGCAAATGCATTGGCGCTTAATTTTTTAAAGGAAAGATTAAATTAAAAAGCAAAGCGGGCCTTGCCCGCTTTGCTTTTTAATTATTTTGTTTTTTGCCAAATAGACGTTTACTCCAATATTCCTTCAATTGTTTTCTTCTTGCTTCCTCTCTATTGAGCATTCTTTCATTGTATTTCATCATCCGCTCAATATATTCTGTATTGGATTCATTTCTTCTTTGGCGTTTTAAAATGATCTGGTTAGGGTCAAAATGAGGCAACAGCTCCCGATATACCCGATCGATAAAACCTGGGTTTTCGTCATAATCCTGGAGGTATTCTACTATGAGAGGCATTTCTTCCAAATAAGGAGGACAGTCCATCAGATAGAGCATGGTATCAACAGGATTTTCAAATTTGGATCTTTTCCAGGCTTTAAATTCATTTTCTTTTAAAAGGCGACTCATGAATTGACCAAAGATGGGAAGAGCAGAGTTAGAACCCTGACCTGCACTTAATGTTCTGAAATGCACCTTTGGGGATTCCGCTCCCACCCAAACTCCTGCTACAATATCGGGTGTATAGCCTAAAAACCATCCGTCCGACTGATTTTGAGTAGTACCGGTTTTACCTGCAATATCATTATACAAACCATATCGATACTTCAAACGAGCAGCAGTACCACTATCTACTACTGATTCCAGCATTTTAGTCATAACGATTGCCTCCTCTTCCGTAATTACCTGTTCAAATTCATAGGGATTAGGACGGTCAAAAGAGAGAAGAACTCTGCCATCACTGGTTTCTATTCTGTCAAGGTAATGCAGTTCTGGTTTTTTACCTTCATTGGCGTAGGTACCATATACCTGAACCATTTCATATAAAGAGGCATCAACAGAACCAAGAGCAATAGCGGGCACAGCGGGTATTTCATTTCTGATCCCCATTTTAGAAGCAAGGTCTCTGACAGAGTCAATGCCGGCTCTAAGTAAAGTTTCAACGGCAACTACGTTAATGGAATTACTCAATGCACCCTCCATAGAATAAACACCTCCATACTTTCCATCGGAATTTCTTGGCGACCAATTTTCATACTCCGCATAAGTAATCCTTTCATTATAAGTATATTCACAAGGCATCATCCCATTTCGAAGGGCTTGAGTGAAAACAATGGGTTTAAAGGTAGAACCCACCTGCCGTTGCGATTTCACGTGATCATACTGAAAATATTTATGGTTAATTCCACCCGCCCATGCTCTGACCAAACCAGTTGAGGGTTCTATAGCCAAAAAACCTGCATGTAGTAAGGTCTCGTAATATTTTATAGAATCAAGCGGAGACATTTCTTTTTCTACTTCGCCTTCCTCCCAGTCGAATACGCGCATTGTTACTGGTGTGGCAAATACCGAGTCGATTAAACTTTGAGGTGCTCCACTTTCTTTTAATTGTTTATATCGGTTAGATTCAAGTACAGCCTTTTCTATAACTTTATTACTTCCCCAACTAGGACGCTTTCCCCAGTTTTTATAAAATTGCTGCTGAAGTGCAGGCATATGAGTTTGGATGGCTTCTTCAGCATAGCGCTGCATTTTAGCATTAACAGTAGTATATATTTTTAAACCATCCGTATAGAGATTAAAGGGGCGTCCTTCAGGAGTTTTATAATCTTTTAAGATTTTTTCGAGCTCTAGCCTAAGGTGTTCTCTAAAATAAGTAGCAAGACCTTGATTATTTCCTTCTCTAAAATAGCTTAATTCAAGGGGGATTTGTTTTAGAGAATCGAGATTTACATCGTTTAAATATCCATATTTGGACATTTGATTAAGAACGGTATTGCGTCGCTTTTGGGCTCTGTCTGGATGATTGACAGGATTATAATAAGAGGGACCTTTTAAAATACCAACCAACAGGGCTGATTCTTCTAAGGTCAGTTCATCTAAAGCTTTATCAAAAAAACGCTGAGCAGCTACTTTTACACCGAAAATATCCCCACCAAAACTTACCGTGTTGAGATACATCCTCAATAGTTCTTCTTTGGTGTAAAGATTTTCAAGCCTTCGTGCGGTAAATAATTCTTTAATCTTATTGACGGGAATACTTAAAAAGCCATGAGATTTTCTTGGGTAAAGATTTTTTGCCAACTGCTGACTTAAGGTACTTCCACCTCCACCAGAAGCATCCATTAGAAGAATGGTTCTAAAGAACACTCTAATCCAGGCTCTGAAGTCAATACCACTATGTTTAAAAAAACGGGCATCTTCAGTTGCAATTAAAGCTTCAATAATATTCGTTGAAATTTCTTCTAAATCCGCATTAATTCGATTTTCAATGAAATACTTACCTAATAATACCTCGTCTTCTGAATAAACCTCAGAAGCGGTATGGTTGCTGATGTTTCTTAAATCTGAATAGGTAGGAAGTTTGCCAAAGGCCCCAAAATAGACAAAAACAGTCAAACAAATCACTAAAAATATCATGGATACAAAAGCAATGGCAGCAATTTTCAAGCCTTTAAAAAGTCTAGGGTGTCCCGCTTTGAAATTCTTAAAACGATTCCAAGCTTTAGTGCTTAGTTCTCGAATGCGTTGTTTAATCTTATCTATAGTAGGCTGAATTTCAGTCATTGTGATTTCATTCTCGTAGGTGAGTAGGTAGACAAAGTTAAATAAACATTTCTGGTCAACAGGATCAAATTACTTATTTAACGTATTTACAAGGCTTTATATTTTTAACAAAATGTTTGGATTAAAAAAGATAAAAAACAAAAATAGTCATATTTGTTTGGTTTATCAAGTGTATTATACTCCCTTCCCCTAGTTTTGAGATATAATAATTCTTTTGAAAAGCGATTTTGAAGCTGAGGGAATAATGTTTTGGTACTGTCTGTTGACGGACACTGGTCAGACTTATGTTGCAACATGTATGTTGCAACATGTATATTGCGGCCTCTTTGAAAAATTCCCTCTATGAATATTGAGCAAGAGATACAGCAAAAGAAGTTTTATAGTGAATATCACAAACTTCGTGTTAATGTCATTCATTCGGGTAGTTGGATGAAAGGAGTTGTGGGAGATTTTTTAAAACCCTTTGATATAACACAAAAGCAATTTAACATTTTAAGAATCCTTCGTGGACAGCCTACTGATGGTCCTGGATTGGCGATACAGGAAATCAGGGATCGTATGGTTGATAAGATGTCGGATACTTCTCGTCTTGTAGACAGGTTAATAGCAAAAGATTTGATTATTAAAAAACCTTGTGAAGAGGACAAAAGACATCAACGAGCCAAAATTTCGAGAAAAGGGAGGCTATTACTTAGCCAAATAGATGAAGTTATTTTAAGCTTGGATGCCCCTTTACAAGGCTTAAATCTGGAGGAAGCAAAGATGCTGAATCGTCTTTTAGATAAAATGAGAGAGTATAGTGCAAGGTCTTAGGAAAAATGACATCTAAATAAATTGTATATAAAATCCATATTGATAAATAACCACTTGTAGAAAAATGAAATTACCAATCTTTATCTTTTTTGTTGTCCTTGTCTTTGGCGCGCTCTCCTGTGATAGTCAGGATGAGTACAGTTCTGAGACGGAGGAAGCAACTCTTGTAAGTGAAGTGTTTCCTGAGACCAGCACATTGCCTATTGTTCAGGATATAGAAGAGGCTCACAAGGCCAATCTTTTTCACCAAAAAGAAGCCATTAGTTTTGATATTATTCTATCCTTTAGAGGAAGTGTTCGTTTGAAGGGGACCATTACATCAGCTACTAATTCAAGTGGCATCAGGATAGACCGAGAAGATGGTTCTGTCATTGCTTATGATGGACAAAAAGTATGGCTTGCTCCTGCTGATGCGAGAGTAGGCGGAGCACGGTTCGATATTTTTACCTGGCAATATTTTTTTATGGCTCCTTACAAATTGTCAGACCCTGGTACCAATTGGGAGGAATTAGAAGATAAGATCATCGATGGAGAGTCCCACTCAGCTGCTAAATTGACTTTTGATGTTGGTACTGGTGATGCCCCGGATGACTGGTATATTGCTTTTAAAAATAAAAATTCTAAGCTCCTGGATGCCTTGGCTTATATAGTGACATTCCGAGCTAGTCGCGAAGAAGCTGAAGAGGAACCTCATGCGATCAGCTATCATAATTATCAAGAAGTAGAGGGTGTTCCCATTGCCACTGAGTGGAAATTCTGGCTTTGGACAGAAGAAAGAGGGCTTTTTGATCAATTAGGTGAGGCTACAATTAGTAATGTGAGGTTTGTTGATGTTGAAAATGACACCTTTGCTGCTCCCGTAGATAGCCAAACTGTTAGTAGATAAAGATAATAAGAGAGAGCTGCAGGTAGACAGCGGCCACCTGCAGCTCTAAAAAATTATCTGCCCATATGGACCAATAAGACAGAAATATCAGCTGGAGAAATACCACTAATCCGACTTGCCTGTCCAATGGTTCTTGGTTTTAAAGTTGTCAGTTTTTCTCTGGCTTCGGCGGAAAGAGACACTAATTGGTGATAGTCGAAATTATCATGCAGACGGACTTCTTCTAGTCTGTTCATTTTCTCCACCATTTCTTGCTCTTTTTTAATATACCCTTCATATTTCATGTTAATCTCCGCCAAATCGATAAATTCCTTTGGGTAGGAGCCAAGGAACTGCTCTACTTCGGGAAGTACTTTACTAAGAGATTCGATGTCTATCTGAGGACGCAATAATACTCCGTGTAGCTTTACTTTTTGCTTTAAAGGAGCACTACCATATTTTTCCAAATAGGCATTTAATTGATCAGGGCTTACACTGGTATTTCTAAAGAACTTTTCAATTGCCTTTGCTGCTTCAATCTTGGATTCAACTTTTGCTAATCTGTCCTCTATTCCTTTTACTCCCAGTTGTTGAGCAAGTGGAGTGAGTCGAATATCCGCATTATCCTGACGCAACAGGATGCGGTATTCCGCTCTGGAGGTGAACATTCTATAAGGTTCTTTAGTACCCTTGTTCACCAAATCATCAATCAATACGCCTATATAAGCTTCAGATCTTTTTAAAACCAAAGGCTCTTCTTCATGAATGCCCAAATGTGCATTTATACCTGCTATCATTCCCTGGCAAGCTGCTTCCTCGTATCCTGTTGTGCCATTAATCTGGCCGGCAAAAAAGAGGTTTTTGACCAATCTTGTTTCCAGGCTTATTTTCAATTGGGTAGGAGGAAAATAATCGTACTCAATAGCATAGCCAGGGCGAAACATTTTGGCATTTTCAAAACCACTGATCTTCCTTAGTGCTTTATACTGAACATCCTCGGGAAGAGAAGAGGAAAAGCCATTCACATAAATCTCACAAGTATCTCTTCCTTCTGGTTCCACAAACAACTGATGCCGATCTCTTTGTGCAAAGCGATCGATTTTATCCTCGATGGAAGGACAATATCGTGGCCCCTGGCCTCTTATACGACCATTAAACATTGGAGATCGATCAAAACCAGTTTTTAGGATATCATGGACTTCTTTACTGGTATAGGCGATATGACAGGGGATCTGATTTTGAAGAATAGGGGTATCAGTATAGGAAAACTTGCCGGGTTGTTCATCTCCAGGTTGAATTTCCATACGGTCCCAATCAAGGCTGCGCCCGTCAATTCGTGGTGGAGTTCCTGTTTTCATTCTGCCAGACTCAAAGCCGAGTTCAAGCAGTTGTTCGGTAATTCCTTTGGCTGCACGCTCTCCAGCTCTTCCCCCTCCAAATTGCTTTTCACCAATATGAATTAAGCCATTTAGAAAGGTACCATTGGTCAAAATGACTGCTTTGGCAGGTATTTCTAATCCCATGCCAGTCCTTACACCAACAGCTCTATTGTCTTTTACCACAATTCCAGTAACCATTTCCTGCCAAAAGTCTACATTAGGATGTGCTTCCAGGAGGTTCCTCCATTTTCTGGCAAAAAGCATTCGATCGCTTTGTGCTCTTGGACTCCACATGGCCGGCCCTTTCGATTTATTGAGCATGCGGAATTGAACCATGGTATGATCGGTTACAATCCCAGAATAGCCTCCAAGTGCGTCAATTTCTCTGACAATCTGCCCTTTTGCCACTCCGCCCATGGCCGGATTACAAGACATTTGAGCGATAGTCTGCATATTCATTGTAGCCAGCATAACTTTCGACCCCATATTGGCTGCTGCAATGGCTGCTTCGCAACCGGAGTGACCTCCTCCTACTACAATGACATCATATATTGGAAACATTACTTTCTTTATTTTTGAATGAGAACGCAAATATAACTATAAATTCTCCCGCTATTTAGAAAATTTAAGTGCTTGTATGATAAGCAATTATTACAACCTTATAGTATAAAGGAAAGTTCAAAGATCCTGTTGGGATAGGTAAAAGATATCTAGATGCCTTTTAAAATAAAATCTGGCTTATCTCCCAGTAGTCTTTCAAAATCTCTGAGATTATCAGTATAAAATACATCTACTTCAGCTTTTATAGCTGCCTGAATATGTAAAGCATCATAAATGATTCCACTAGTTAATTCAAGTCGGGCGCACCTTCTTAGAGCTTCTTCATAATCACTCTGATTTAAGTCGACGGTAGTAACCAAGGTCCCTAAATTAATAATTGTTTCAGCTGCAACTTTTGGATGGATTTTTTTTCCAAGTGGAAAACGAGTAAGATTTACGTAGAGCTCAGCATAAACATGCATACTTAGACATAGAATTTTTCCTTCTTTGGCTGCTTCTTCAAATACCTTTTTACAAATTAAATGTTTAGGGTGAGCAGTATGAAGAGCAGGGAAGAGAACAGAAGTGTCAAAATAACTACGCATTATAGCCCCATTTTTCGGTCAAGATATTCCTCTCTCGTTTCCTTTATAAAGGCAACTGTATCAAACTCTTCCTCTGAAGGTTCTCCATTTTGAATAATTGGAAGGCCAAAATCAGTTACAATAACCTCCGTAGAAGAGGGGTCTGCAGGAAGTCGTAAATTAAGTTTTCTTGAAGGATAATCTGTCTCAAGTTCAAGCATTTGTCCAGGTTTTAATCCTAGCATATCTCGAATTTTTTTCGGTATTAGGATTCGCCCAAATTTGTCAATAACAACTTCCATAAATGCTTTTTGCCAAAAATATGACTTTTTTGGCAAAAAAACTTTTTTTTAATAAAAAAGGGGTTAAGTAAAAACTAATTTTTAAAAAACCAGATTTACTCAACCCATGAACATAAAGTTAAAATGTATTAGGATTAATTAATTCAATTTTGAATGCATCTTTAGGTATAAGGAAAAAAGCAACTACCTCTGGTAGTCAGGTAAGTAGAAGGACAAACATCTTCTTTTCCGATAAATGGCTTATTATTTTTAATGATAAGTCATAGATCTTTCTTCCTTCTACCTTTTACTTTCTACACTCAAATTGCTTTAATTAGACTTTATAAATTTTTTGGAGATGAACTTATTTTTCGAACTTAGTTTTAAGGTGTAGATCCCTGCATTCAAGCCTTCCATTGAAAGAACTTCTTGTACAAATGAACTTGTAGGGTTTCTGGAAAAAGTTTTTATTCTTTTTCCCATGGAATCAAAGATATCGACTCTAATCTCCTCTAATTTATCTTCAGTTTTCAGTTCAAAATGAAGGTTTTCTTCAACAGGGTTAGGATAGAGATCAAAACTGACCTTAAGAAAATTTGTTTGTGAAGCAGTCAGATTACACTGGGGGATAGAAGCCTGACAGGCTAAATTGCCATCCGACAAGTTTTCCCAAAAAGAAAGCCCGGTAAATCCTCCCATAACCTGATCCAGATCTCCATCTCCTCCAATGTCAATCCAACTATTTGGGCTATAAGCAAAGAAAAACAAAAAACCGGCAGGAGGGGGGCCATTTTCTATAAGCCAAAGGACAGGATTAGTCTCAAAATTGGGTACTGTGGGAGTCCCTGTATTTTCATGATAGGACATTCCTGTAGCCGCATAATTTGTAAACAGATCCCAATCACCATCACAATCCATGTCCACAAACTTGTATTCAGTCAATAAGCGGTTAAAAATGAGAGGGCGCTCTAAATTAAATGGGTTTTTTACAGGGCCAGAAAACTTTGGATTTGCGCAATCCCCCTCATTTAAATAGAAGTAATAATTTTCATCAAATAAATCATTGGCAGGATTAAAATCAAAAAAATGACCGCCTAGAAAAAAATCGTAATCTCCATCAGCATCGATGTCTACGAATTCAGGACGTGCACTACCCCAAATTTTTCCAGGTATTGAATCTGAAACCGGAAAAACGATCCCAAAAGGATTTATTTGAAACTCTGAATCTCCAAACCAGGGGTTTTCGGCAGTTCCAGTATTTTCAAGATACGCGATTGAAGTCTCCAAACCCCAGCGCTGATAAATTAAATCCATATCACGATCTCCATCCAGGTCAATAAATTCTATTGGCCAATATAGATTATCATCAGGTATACCAAAGGGAAAAGTTTCCTCATATACAAAATTGGGGGCACTGTCGCCAGTTGTATTTTCATAAAAATCAAATTTCCAACCACACCAGCCAACATGGGGTGGACAGGCATTAGGGTCTGAGTTGAAAATAAAATTAAAAGTTAATATGAATGCTTCTTTGATACCATCGTTATCAATATCAACCAGCCGCACCCAGGAAGAAGTATCTGGTGCCGTATTGTCCTCAAGTCCGAATGGATTTGGGATCGGTGCATTGTGCCAGGGAAATTGCTGGGTATAGACATATTTGCAAACTTTATTATGACAAGCCGTTTCCCCCCAAACGGACAAACATACCTCGTAAGCTCCTTCTTCCTGGTAAATATGCACAGGGTTTTGCAAATTACTACTGGTGCCATCTCCAAAATCCCAAAGCCAGGTGCTTGCATTACTAGATGAAGAATCACTGAAGGTAAATGCATTGTCATTCTGAGCAAAACCAAAATTAACTTGAGGTGAGCCTGTATTTTCATAAAAATTAATGCCAGGAACATTACTTCCACTAATTAGATCTAAATCCCCATCACCATGAATGTCTACGAAACTTCCGGACATTGGAGCGAGCAGGCTGGGAATTTCTCCCTTACTAAAATCGGGACTTTGAGCAGTTCCTGTATTTTCATAAAAATAATAGGAAGTAGTAGTTCCTGCTACATACATATCCAGATCTCCATCACAATCTATATCCTCAAAGGCTTCCCAATGGAATCCTGAAACTGGAGGAGAATTGAGTCCAAATGGATTTTTTATCGGGGGTGAAAATTGGGGAGCCGTAGCACTCCCGATGTTTTCTGAAAAATAAAAAGCATCATCGGAAGGGGAGGTAAAAAAGAATCCACCATAGAATAAGTCTAAATCTCCATCTTGGTCAATATCTACAAATGTAGGGGCCACTCCATCTAATTTGTTGGTTCCTACTGCTGAAACAGGAAGTGTAATTCCGTATGGATTAGTCAAAAATTCACCGCTAAAATCAGGAATTTCAGGAGTCCCAGTATTTAAAATAATAGAAACAGGATTGTCAAAAATGAATCCAACAGCAATAAAATCTTTTAGACCATCACCATTAATATCAACGAATTGCCAAAACCAGTTTAAAGTACCATCTGGAATTCCAAAAGGATAAGCCTCTACAAAAACGAAGTCTGGGTGTTCATTACTGCCTTCATTCTCGTAATAATGGACATCTCTCCACTCGAATAATGGGGGTTTGTTTTCGGCTAAGAGTACAAATGCTTCCAGGATACCATCATTGTCGATGTCTACTAATTTGAGTCTGGCAAGGGTGTCGCCTTCTACTGGAGCAGATATTCCAAATGGATCTGGGATAGGATTGCTAAAGCCAGCTTCTTGAGCATCGACCATAACTGGTATCCCAACATTTAGAAATAACCAAATTATTGGGCTTAATAAACTTAAAGGATTTTTTAAGGTTTGAAGAAATTGGGAAACACGTTGTTGCATCATGATCTGAGTTTTTTATTCTGCTTTTTTAATAATATGGGAAGACAGATAGGGTGAAAAAAAGGGGATTTGTTGGATCAAATCACAATGATAAAGTTAGGAGTGAATGCTTGAGAGAGGTTTGGACTTTCGTCTCAAATACTTGGAGAATTGTCACATCAATATTTTCGGAAATTAGTAGGATTCTTTCCAAATTCTTGTTTAAATGATCGTGTGAAATAGGCTGGGTCTTTAAATCCCACCTGATAGGCTACTTCCGCAATTTGGAGATCTGTGGATTGTAATAAGTCTTTAGCTTTTTGAAGACGCATAGATCGAAGAAGGTTTCCGACAGGCTGATCAGTCAGTGCTTTAAATTTGCGATAAAGTTGAGCACGACTCATACCCATTTCTTTGCATAGATTAGAAATGTCAAAATTTTCATTGTCCAGGTTGGCAATAAGAATGGCTCTAACACTTTGGATAAAGGTGTCTTCCACGGCAGAAGAAACCTTATGTGCATCTTCGCTGTCTGATCCTACACTTAGAGCGGCATAATATTTGTGCAATTGTTTCCTTAACTCGGTCAATTTTTTCAATCGGATGAGTAATTCATCTTTGCTGAATGGTTTTGTCAGGTAGGCATCTGCACCCTTCTCTAGCCCTTCAATTCTAGAGGTCAAATCCGCTTTTGCTGTCAGCATAATTATAGGAATATGGCTGGTGCGAAAATCCTGTTTTAACTTATGGCACAGATCAAAACCATTTATGAGGGGTATCATTACATCACTAATGACGATATCAGGAACCTTTTCAATAGCTTTTTCAAAACCTTCCTTCCCATTTTGGGCAACCTCTATTTGATATTTCTTTTCTAAACACAGGCATAAATATTTGATTACATCTTTGTTGTCTTCTATAACCAATACCAGAGGCTTTTCATGCTTATGTTCTGCGACATTAAAGTTTTCTTTTTCATCAATAAATACTTGCCTTTTTATTGGAGGTTTCCTGCTAACTGCCTTTTGAATAGTATTGGTTTTTGAAAGGCTTTTAGTATTTATGGGGAAAATAATAGCAAACTCACTGCCTTTACCAACTTCACTTTTTACATCAATTCGACCCTTCATGAGCTTAACCAATTCTTTTGTTAATGCTAGGCCTATTCCTGTATTATCCAATTGATTTGGGGCTAATTCGGAGTCACTATAAAAACGGTCAAAAATATAAGGAATGTTTTCTTTCGGTATGCCTACTCCAGTGTCTTTTACCTTAATAGTAAGTTCTGAAAGGAATGAATTTCTTTTAACGGAAACAATTGTACTTATTTTTCCTCCACTTGGAGTAAATTTAATGGCGTTGGATAACAAGTTGGATATGATCTCTCTCAATTTTTCTGGATCATGATCCATTATTATTTCTTCCACAGAAGATTGAAAACCTAAGTCAATGTTTTTAACCTCTGCCAGAGAGTGAAAACTTTCAATAACATATTTAATTAAAACAACAACATCTTCCTGGACCATTTTTAAAGGTATCAGACCGGCTTCTAGTTTTGATAATCTAAGCATTTGATTAACAAGTTCCAGAAGATGAGACCCATTTCGACTAATCATGTCCAGGCCATTTTTAAACTTCTCCACATTTTTATTACCGGCTTTTTTCAACTCATTGGCCATCCCAAGGATAATAGTCAGTGGAGTGCGAAACTCATGAGTGATGTTGGTATAAAATTTATTTTTATGATCATTTAGGTCTTTAAGGCGTTCTGCCTCCCTTTGCTCTAAGGATAACTTGTTTTTTAGTGCCCACCTACGATTAAGAAATATATACACGGCAAATAAAAAGAAACCCGAGCATATGACATATATGAAAATAGCCCACCAACTAAGCCACCATGGTGGAAGAATTTTTATTTTTAAAGTGCTGATTTTCTTGCTCCACACGCCGTCATGATTGGTTGCCTTAACTTTAAATGTATAATTACCTGGATCTAAACCGGCAAAATTGACTATTCTGGTGCTACCAACTTCATTCCAGTCCTTATCTACACCTTCTAGCATATAGGCAAAATGGTTGTTTTCCGGCGCAGCAAAGTGCGTAGCCGTATATTCTAAAGAAAATACATTTTGATCGTGCCTTAACACGATGTAATCAGTCATCCAAAGAGGTTTGGATGGGAGTTGACTTTCTTCATTACTCAGCAACCTTAAATTTAAAATGACAGGATTGGAAGGGTGTTCGTCCAGTTGTAGACTATCCGGGTGGAACCTTAAAAAACCTCCATTGAGTAAAGGAAAGAACATTTCTCCGTTTTTTCTTTTACTTGACATTGACTGGGCGAAATATTCAGCAGGAATTCCGTCAAAAACATCGAACCACTGAAAATTTTCAGTCTTAGGATCGAACCAAAATAAACCTATATCGCTAGGAATCCACAAGCCACCCCTATCATCCTCCAAAATGGAAAAAAGCGTTCGAAAAGGGTATCCGGTTTTGGAATAAAACCTTTTATAACTAAAGTCTTTTTTGTCAAAACGAAACAAACCCTGTCCGTTTGAAGAGATCCAGAAAACTCCATTCTTATCTTCATGCATGTGCATCACTTCCACTTGATCCAAATAAACATCAAAAGTGCCCGATTCTGGTTTATAATGGTTAAGTCCGGCCAAACTGCTTACCCAAATTTCTCCGTCTCTATCCAGCAGGGTCTCCGGATTAAGAAAGTTAGTACTAATAGAGCCTATTTCATCTTTATTATGTTGAAAATGAATCCATTCCTTCTTTGCAGAATTAAAATGATAAAGCCCATCTCCAAATGTGTTGAACCAGAAATTTTCTTCTTCAAGCAAAGACAAAGTAAAAGGGGGCTTTAATTGGAATGGTAATGATGGATTTTCTCTAAATTTTCCAGTATTAAGGTCAAAACACTTTAAACCTCCATTAGTGGTGATGAAAAGTTCTCCTTTCTTATTTTCCCTTAATTCAGAAGAAATGAAAGAATATTCTTCAATCTTTTGCAGCTGATTATTTTCGTCAAAAGTGTAACGATTGGTTCCATAATAATTTCCTGACCAAAGAAACCCTCTGCTGTCTATATAAACGGGCAGGCTTATAAAACTTGCTTGCTTTTTGGAAGATTTTTCTGGTGGGATGATAATTTCAAACTTTGAGGTTGATGGTGCGTGTTTATAAATTCCTTCACTAAAGGTACCAAACCACATTACCCCCGTTTTATCAAAATATAAGTCATTGAGAATACTCCAATCCTCAAAAAAATCCTTATTGTTATAATTAATGAATTCTTCTTTAAAAGGATCAAATTGAATCAAACCCCGCCCTGAAATTACCCAAATCGAACCCTCTGGACTTACTTCCAATTTAATATTATTTCTACCCATGGTCCCTTGTGGTGTAAAAGGACTTAAATAAGATTGGAAGTTTCCAGTAACTGGATTTAACTTTTGCAAACTATAAGTCTGAGAATCCCAATCTCCGGCTAAGAACCATATGTTGTCTTTGCCATCTTTTACCATGCTTTTGTATAGGTTCCTTTTATTAGGATCTAATTTTTTCGACTCTGTCAATTGTGATATAGATTCCTCTTTGGGATCAAACAGATAAAGCCCATTTTTTAGGGTTCCAAGCACCAGTGTTCCAGATTGAGTTTCTATTAAATGATTTATTGGGATATCAATGGTTGATGGGACTATTCTTATTTGATTTGTTAGCGGGTCATAATAAGCTAATCCCTTTTCAGTGCCTAACCAAATATTTTGATTACTAGCTAAGAAAATGGTGTAGATTAAATCACTTTTAGATGTATTATCCGAACTATTAATTCCATATCGCTGAACAATAAACTCATTACGGTCTTTCTGTTTTTGAAATTTGAGTAATCCATTGTTTTCGGCTAACCAAACATTTCCAAAAGAGTCGGCAACGATGATTTCTGTAGCCAAAAAAGACCGTCGCAATAAAGAATCTCCTTTGAGGTCATTAATTGGTTGAAAATAATCTTTGTGGGGAAGATAAACATGGATACGCCCCTCACCTGACAGTGCCCAAATATTCCCCGAGGGATCTTCCATCAATTTATATATTAATTTACTTTGCAGAGAAGTGGAATCCTCTGGGTCAGGTTCAAAATGAGTGATTTTGTTTCCATCGTATCGTACCACTCCGTTAAAAGTGCCGAACCACATAAAACCAAACTGATCTTGTAAAATATCATAGATAAGATTGACTTCCCGACCCTTTCCAACTTGGAGGGGTTCTAATACTAAATTCTTGCTTTTTTGAGGTAGGGAATCCTCTGTTGAAGAAAAAGATTGGGAGTAAAGGTTTTGAATGTTTACCAAAAACACCAAAGGAAGAAGTAGAAAGAATTTTAGAACAGAAAAAATCTTTATACTATATAATAACATAATCCCTTGGGTTCTATTAAAAATTATAGGCTTGGTACATATTATCTATCCCTGCTTATAAACTTTGTTATGTTATTTAATGGATTTTTTCTGTGAGCGCAAGAAATTGATCTATTTCTTTTTTAAAGCCTATAATTTAATGTTTGGTTCCATGAAATCTTTTATTGAAAAACAGTAAAAAAGTTCTTTTCATTGATGTGCAGCACATTAAAATAGATAGAGACGCGTCTAAGCTTTTCATTTTGATTTTAAAAAGACAAATTATCAGAAATAATGTATTTCGATATTTTATCTGAATGATAAATGCCCTATCTTGTATAGACCTGCCCTACTTCAACTCAAAAACAAAACCCAATGCATCACCAACGAATTCGTATTCTTACATCATTATTGATTTTTCACTTGTTCATTTTCTCATTATCCGCCCAGGACAGTCGGATTGTTCCGAACTGTCCTATGAATGTTATTATAGCAGTGGATTTTTCAGGAAGTGAAATGGAATATCTCGACGAAATTCGAACCGTATTACTTGGGCTGACCAATCCTTTTGAGCTGGATGAAGCAAAAATGAAGATAGGCCTGATCACCTTCAATAGGGGAGCTAAGCTGGTGCTTCCATTGACAGATGATACAGAAAAGATGATTGCTACCATCAAGAAGATGAATTTAGTGCGAATGGTTTATGCTACAGATATCCATTCCGCTATAGATTTGGCCAACAAGGAGTTTCGTCGAAATTCAAAACAGGGAGTCCCCAAATACTTTATTCTGGTCTCAGATGGTGATCCACATGCTCATTCCAGAGGCTATGGCTGGCAGACTGATCTGGTTAATATGAAACGCCTTAAAGCTGGTGACAAAGAAAAAGAGGTAGACCCCGTTCATGTTTTTACCTTGTATACCGGTAGTATGTCACCACAGACAAGTCGGTTTGGTGAAACCGTCCGCAAAGCCTCCATTCGGCATATGGGGAAAATGGCCAGCGATATGCATTCCTTTTTCTACTTCGAAGATTATCCAATCTTATTGGAATATCTTTTGAAGATCAGTAATTGTTTATAAAAGTAAGGTTCAATAGTTTTATGTCACTCAAACTAAAGCAGTGAAAGTCTCAGCCTTAGGCAGACAAGCCTAACAGTCAGTTCAAGTCCCTGCCTGCCTGCAGGCAAGCCTATCAAAAATATGATGCTTTAATTATACGATTCTTTACTCAAGGTCAAAATCTTTGAATTTTTCCCTCCAAAGCCTTAAGATTGTATATGAACGGCTTTACAATATTGATTTGGATATGGATAGGAGTAGCAATATTGACCTTTGTTTCATTGGTTTTTACTGGTATCCGGGCACCTTATGGAAGACACAGTAATAATCGTTGGGGTAAAACCATTGACAATCACTGGGGATGGTTTTGGATGGAACTACCTGCACTCTTAATTTTTCCTATCCTGGCCATCTTGGGGCCTAATGAAAAAACGATACTTTCCTGGCTCTTAATTTCACTTTGGTTGTTCCATTATGTTTATCGCACTTTAATTTTTCCATTTAAAATCAAAACAAAAGGAAAAAGAATGCCTTTAGTTATTGTCTTTAGCGCATTATTCTTTAATGGAGTGAATGGCTTTATCAATGGTTATTTTCTAGGTTTTGTAGCAGGACAAGATCCTGGGTATTTCCACTGGAATGTTGGGATCGGGCTCATCCTTTTTTTTACAGGAATGTTCATCAATCGGATTGCTGATCGAAAATTGATTGCACTAAGACAAAATCAGAAAGGCTACCAAATCCCCAGGCGTTGGTTGTTTGAATACATATCATGTCCCAATCATTTTGGGGAAATTATAGAATGGATGGGCTTTGCTCTGGTAGCCTGGAGCCTCCCTGCTTTAAGTTTTGCCATCTGGACGTTCTGTAATCTGGTTCCTCGTGCCCTCAACCATCATAACTGGTACCATGAAAATTTTAAAGATTATCCCCAAGAAAGAAAAGCTGTTTTTCCTTACTTATGGTAATGCAGATGTGTAAATTTGCAGATGTGCAGATGTGCAGATGAGAAAATGTGCAGATGAGAAAATGTGCGGATTGGTAAGTGCTCAATTTGGATTAACTGAAAATTTTTTTGAGCTCCAAGTTTCCTGCCAAATCATGTGTAAGAATATCTTCTCCCCTGAAAATATGTATTGCAGAATATCCTTTATCGGAAGGCTCTAAATATTGTTCTAACTGCTTGTCTTGTAAATTAATAATCCAAACCTCAGGAATTCCAGCAGATGCATATAATGGAAGTTTTACCTTTTGATCTTTTTCCAGGCTGGTGCCAGAAACCTCAATAACCAGCAAAGTATCGTTGGGAGTAGGGTGGGAGGCTTGGTAATAATCTGCCCTGTTTAATAATACCATTAGATCAGGTTCCGGCTCCGTGTATTTGCTAATATGCAAAGGATTTTGAACGCTTAATAAATATTCTTCCTGAAGAATCTTACTAAGTAATTGGGTTAGCTTATTTACCATACCGGCATGTTGGCTCTTTGTTGGACTCATATCTACAATTTTTCCATTAATCAATTCCACTTGCTGTCCATCAAACAAACCAACTTCCCCCATGCGATGATACTCTTCAGTTGTGAAGAGGTATAGAGGTAAAGCCGATTCTGATATTTTTGAAGTCATTTAATTTCTCTTTAATCTCTTATTTTATCATTACAGTTAATATAGTTTAAAGTTAGGTCTAAATCAAGACAAAAAGAATAACCCTGCTTCAACATTCAAAATTCAATCATTCATATAATGCATAATTTTAATTCCTTCTAAGCCCCGCAAATTTCTTCGGCCATTTATTTTATCTTGTCGGGAGACCATCATGACCCCCTCATCTGTATTTTTTAATTTCTTACCATCGGCTTCCGTGATTATATATGCTTGGTCTCCTATTGGTGAATTGAAAAGTTCGTTCCAGGAATAAAGGGTGGTGTATCCATCTTTGGCTGTACAAATTACATAAAATGAGCTGTAGGTTTTATTGGTTAATCCTTCGATGGCTACAGATTCAATAATATCTCTAAGTAAAATCCCTTGTACCTTTTTAAGGCTGCGATAAATTTCTCCATTGCCTTTTTTTAAATAGAGTGTATCAATTTCTTGAATTGAAAATTTTGATAAACCCTCCTTACTAAGTACATCTAATAAATCCACCGTCCCTGCAATGGCTGGTTTGTTCTTCAGACTGTCATCAAGGGGCTGACTGATTTTTGTGCAGCTGGAAAGGGAAATGATCACCAGGCAAAAGAAAAGGATATTTTTCATAGGAAAAGTATAGTTGAGCAATATTCTATTACCTAACAAAGTTCGAATCTCGTAACATCTAATGCGGTAGGTATTGTGTCAAAAATGTTGGCTATTGTTTCATGAAGGATCAGGTTAATAAAAAAAGAGAGGAATGGATATAATTGTCTTGTCCAAAATGTGCCTCAAACTCCTTAGTCGATTCTTAAAACTCGCCACTATTAATTCATAATTCAATACCTTTGCAGCTAATCAACCAATCCTTAACATATCAGCGTATGCGTCAGTTATTAGAAACCGAACAGAAGGCTTTAGAAATAAATTTAGATGACAGTATTTATGGCACCTTTGCCGAAATAGGAGCTGGGCAGGAGGTAGCTCGTTACTTTTTTCAAGTAGGAGCAGCGGCGGGTACCATAGCCAAAACCATGTCAGCCTATGATAAGGTTTATTCTGATCAAATCTATGGTCGGGAAGCTAGTGGTAGATATGTGTGTGAGTCGCGTGTCTATAAAATGCTGGATCATGAGTATGATCTGATGGAAACCCGTCTTCAAAATCAACGACCTAATGCCAATTTTTTCGTTTTTGCAGACACCATCTCGGCTATTAATTATCAAAAAACGATAAAAGGTAATGGATGGATGGGGATTCGTTTTCAGCTGAAACCAGATTCTAAGCCTAATGACCTGGTGCTTCAAGTACATATGCTGGATAATGACAATCAGGTTCAACAACAGGCTATTGGAATACTTGGAGTGAATTTGATTTATGCTGTTTATCGTTTTCATGACCAGCCTGAGGTGTTAATCCAGTCCTTGCAGGACAATTTAAGAGGGCGTGTAAAAATTGACTTGATTCGCCTCACCGGGCCTGACTTCCAGCACGTGGATAACCGTTTGCTTTCGCTTTACCTGGTGAAAAATGAGCTGACGGATGTCACCATGATCGACCCTAATGGACAAACCATTCATGCTTCTGAATTTTTATATAGAAAAAATGTGATGGTGGTCAGAGGTAGTTTTAGACCTCCTACCTTAGTAAACCAGGATATGATTCGGTGTGGATTTCATCAATTTATTAATGATCAGGGGCTTGAACCAGAAAAATCTCACCTATTGACAGAAATAACCTTGGATAATCTAAAGGCAGAGGGAGACATTGATGAAAAAGACTTTTTAGATCGGGCAGAATTATTAAAAGAATTAGGTCAGTATCTGGTAATTTCTAATTGTGAGCAACACCAGCGCCTAATTCGGTATTTAAGTATGTATAAAGTTCATAAACTTGGCCTTATGCTTGGGGTTCAGGTTTTATTAGAACTCATCAACGAAAAATTTTTCCAAAATCAGGATGGGCGTCTTTTGGCTGCCTTTGGAGAACTATTTACTAGTAATGTCAAAATATATGTATACCCTGCCTTACAGGAAGGTAGTGAAGAGTTAATGACCGCACAAAATATGCCTCTACCGGATGGAGTAAGCTTCTTGATGCAGCACTTGAAGAACAGCAAACAGATTGTAGACATTGAAGGCTTTAATCCTGATATATTGCACATTTTCTCCAAACAGGTTCTACAAATGTTACAAGAAGGAAATAAGGAATGGGAGGATATGGTACCTAAAAAAGTATCGGATTTGATTAAAAATAAGTTCTTGTTTGGCTATCCTTGTGAGCGTATGGAATTTGAGTACTAACTAGTAAAAAGTAAAAAGTAGAAAGTAGAAAGTAAAAAGTAAAAAGTAGAAAGTAGAAAGTAAAAGGATAGAATAATCTGTATCAAAGAAAAAACCGATGAAAATCACTCAACTTATATTTTTTTTACCTGCCTTGATAATGGTTGCTTGTCAACCTCAAAATAATCAATCTCTTAAACAAGAGGAGGACCAAAAGGAAACTGTTTTAGTAAATGAAAAAGAGGCTATTGAAAAAGAACTTCAAAACAAGGCAGATAGTTTTTCTCTTGACTATATAATGGGAAAATTTGATCCGGCCAAGCATCCGGATTTTGAACGGATCGATGTCAAATATGCTTCCAGGGAGGGGCTTTATCTGCACCAAGAAACTTATGAGGCATTTAAAAAAATGCATGCAGCGGCTTTAAATAGTGGTGTCCAGTTAAAAATACTATCTGCCACACGAAATTTTTATTCTCAAAAAGGAATTTGGGAGGCCAAATGGACAGGGCAAAGAAAGGTAGAAGATGGAAAAGATGCCTCAGTTGCATTCCCTGACCCTGAGGAAAGGGCTCTTAAAATTCTGGAATATAGTTCCATGCCAAGTACTTCCCGTCATCATTGGGGAACGGATGTGGACCTAAATTCTTTAAACAATAGCTATTTCGAAAAGGAGGAAGGCTTAAAAATTTATAACTGGCTAATTGAAAATGCAGCTGGCTTTGGCTTTTGTCAACCCTATACAGAGAAAGGAACAGATCGACCTTATGGCTATAACGAAGAAAAGTGGCATTGGTCTTATTTGCCAATTGCCAGAGCCCTAACATATAAAGCAAGTAAGGAGTTGAAAGATGAAATGGTTACAGGTTTTCAGGGTAGCGAAGTAGCCACTGATATAGGTGTGGTAGAAAAATATGTATTAGGAATTAACTCAGACTGTAAATAAAAAAATATGGCATTTACTCAATCTAGTATGATCGCTTTAGGGACTAAAGCTCCCGACTTTAATTTGCCGGATACGGTATCTGATACATCCATGTCTCTTTCTGATTTGGCATCGGAAAAGGCAACAGTGATAATGTTTCTATGTAACCACTGCCCATATGTTATCCATGTAAATACAGAAATAATAAATCTTGCAAAAGAGTATAAAGAAAAAGGCGTCTCCTTTATTGGCATAAGCTCCAATGATGCCATCAAGTATCCTCAGGATGGGCCTGAGAATATGAAAATTCATGCTCAAAAAGTCGGTTACCTTTTCCCTTATTTATTCGACGAAAGCCAGGAAGTAGCCAAAGCCTATGATGCTGCCTGTACCCCTGATTTTTATGTATTTGATGGTGACCTAAGTTTGGCTTACCGAGGCCGCTTGGACGATAGTCGACCTGGGAATAATATCCCACTTAGTGGCAAAGATTTACGAATAGCTTTAGATGCAGTATTAGCGGGAGAGGAAGTAGATACCGTCCAATATCCCAGTGGAGGATGCAACATCAAATGGAAATAAATGTCAATAATAAATAATGGGTGGCCCGAGGCCGAGGCCACCCATTATTTATTATTTAAGCCAGGTACTTTCCAACAATCGGCATTCTTCGACCCATACCAAACGATTTATTGGAAACCCTGATAACTGGCGCGGTTTGGTATCTTTTAAATTCATTGATGTTAACCAGTCGCAGAACTCTTCGTACTAATTTTTCATCAAAGCCCTTTTCTATAATATCACTAGGACTTTGGCGTTTTTCTATGTATTGGAAAAGAATCTCATCCAAAATATCGTATTCCGGCAAGCTGTCGCTGTCTTTTTGCTCAGGGCGTAATTCAGCTGATGGAGGTTTGGTGATAATATTTTCTGGAATGACCTCTTCATCCTTATTAATGAATTTGGCGAGCTCAAAAACCTCAGTTTTATATACATCACCGATGACGGATAAGCCTCCACACATATCTCCATATAGAGTGCCATATCCTACCGCCATTTCACTCTTATTGGAAGTATTTAAAAGAATATGCCCAAATTTATTAGAAAAGGCCATTAAGAGCATGCCTCTAATCCTCGCCTGTAGATTCTCTTCAGCAATATTAAAAGGATAGGCCCAGAAATGAGGCTTCAAAGCATCGCTGTAGGAAGAATAAATTTCTTCAATAGGAATGATGTCATATTGGATTCCCAGGTTCTCTGACAGCTGGCGAGCATCATTTACGGAATGATCAGAAGAAAATTGAGAAGGCATTAAAATTACGCGAACATTGTCCTTGCCAAGTGCCCTCTGAGCCAAAACAGCAACCACTGCCGAATCAATTCCACCAGACAATCCCAAAATGGTTTTTTTAAATCCTAATTTGTCAAAATAATCTTTGATTCCTACTACAATTGCATCATGAATCAAAGACATTTTGCCTACTATTTGTTGGTGCTCTTCAGGCTTCCCTTTTATTACTTCATCCAGTTCATAGGTTTTGATGCACTCTTCAAAATAGGGGAGTTCTTCAAATATTTTTGCATCGGGAGACATGACTAGTGAGCCGCCATCAAAGATTATCTCTGTTTGTGCTCCTGAATGATTGACATAAAACATGGGGATTTTGTAGCGCTGGACGTTAGCTTTTACTACTTTCTTGCGTTCCTCGGCCTGGTTAAAGGAAAATGGAGAAGCAGATAAATTAAGTATAAAATCAGGCTTTTGGGGCATCATTTCATCAAGTGGGCAAATAGTATAGAGGGGGTTTTCATTACCTAAATTCCAAATGTCTTCACAAACACTGAGAGCAATCCGCTTACCTTTATATTCAACTACTTTAAATTCATTTCCAGGTTCAAAGTATCGATATTCATCAAAAATATCGTAGGTAGGTAATAAGGTTTTGTTTTGAACATGCTGAATTTTCCCATCAGCAAGGAAAAAGGCAGAATTATATAAGTCTTTCCCTTCAACGACAGGGTTATGGCTTGGTGAGCCTACCACTATAGCAATGTTTTTCGCAGCCTTTGCTAACTGATTAATACAGTTTTCGCTCAACTCAATAAAATCTTCAAATTCTAAAAAATCTCTGGGAGGATATCCACAGGTAGCTAATTCACTAAAACAGATTAAATCTGCTCCTTCCTTTTTTGCCTGCTCTACTGCTCGGAGCATCTTTTGAAGATTGCCCTCGAAATTACCAATGTGATAGTTTAATTGCGCAATGCTTATTTTCATGTTCTGGTTTTGTGAATAATGAGCTGCAATTTAGGTAAACTTAGTTTTAAAATCAAACTAAGCTTAAATTGTTATGATAATTATGCTGCCGCCTGGCAGCATAATTATCATTAAGGTAGTTTATCTTTCTACTTTCTATACCCAAAATGGAAAGCACTTTGAGCAATTTTCTGTATCTTAGCGCAAGGGCATTCCTATCTAATAATTATAACTGTAAAAAATCTAGATGAGTACATTTGTTGTATCTGCCAGAAAGTATAGACCGAGCCGTTTTGTGGATGTGGTAGGCCAGGAGCATGTCACTCAAACGCTTAAAAATGCCCTGATTAATGATCATTTAGCCCATGCCTTTTTGTTTTGTGGCCCACGAGGTGTAGGTAAAACCACCTGTGCCCGTATTTTGGCCAAAGTACTCAATTGTCAGAATTTAAGTGCTGACTCTGAACCCTGCAACACCTGTTCCTCTTGCCAATCTTTTAATGATAATGCCTCCTTTAATATTATGGAGCTGGATGCAGCCTCCAATAATAGTGTAGAACACATTCGTGCATTAATAGAACAGGTACGTTTTCAACCTCAACAAGGCAAATACAAAGTATTTATCATTGATGAGGTGCACATGTTATCTCAGCAAGCCTTTAATGCATTTTTAAAGACTTTAGAAGAGCCACCTTCATATGCTATTTTTATTTTGGCTACCACTGAGAAGCACAAAATTATTCCAACCATTTTGTCCCGGTGTCAGATTTTTGATTTTAAAAGGATACAGGTGCCGAGAATGGTTGAACATTTGAATGCAATTTGTAAGGAAGAAGGTATTCAAGCAGAAAAGGATGCCTTACATATTATCGGGCAAAAGGCCGATGGTGCTCTTCGTGATGCTTTATCTATTTTTGACCGCATCGTTTCTTTTTCAGGTAAAACCATCAAATATCAGGATGTAATTACCAATCTCAATGTATTAGATTACGATTATTATTTTAAAGTGATCGGCGCATTTATGATGGAAGATGTTTCAAAGATCCTTTTGATCTTTGATGATGTCTTAAGCAAAGGTTTTGATCCGGATATTTTTACAAACGGCTTATCAGAACACGTCAGAAATTTATTGGTTTGTAAGGATTCTGAAACCTTACAGTTGTTGGAAGTAAGCGACAATCTAAAAGATCGATATGAATCTCAAGCCCAATTGGCACCGATGTCTCTGTTATTGAACTTGCTTAACCTGCTTAATGAATGTGACGTAAATTACCGGATGGCCCGCAACAAAAGACTACATGTGGAAATGGCCTTAATTAAAATGACCTACCTCAACAGGGCCATCAAGATGACAGAAGACGGCAGTACCCATGTTCAGGCTAAGCAAAAAAAAAAGACTGACCCAGTAGTAAAAAAAGAAGCTGTTCAAACTCCAAATCCGACAGTAGAAATACCTTCCGATGACTTGTCTGACGATACAGAAGCCAACTCACATTTAGGCCAGCAGGAAAATAAAGAAGATCCACCACCATCAGAATCTGATCCTAAGCCTAAAAAACTAGTTGGAGCCATGAAGCGCTTTGATGTTAATGCCTTAATGGCTGAGGTGAAACAGGATACCGTCAAGGCTGAAAACCAAAAAATTGAGATTACAAATGAAGCTCTGCGTGAGCAATGGGATGCATATGTTGATGAAAATCTTCCAGACTCAATGAAAGGTTATTTGAAAAAAGCAGAATTGATCCTTAAGGATAGTGAAATTTTGGCTTTGGTGGGATCGGATCTCGCTAAAAGTACCCTACAGCAAGAGTCAGGATTAATGGAGCGGCTGCGTACTTTTTTTAACCAACCCAAATTAGCCCTCAAAGTTCAGTTGGATAAATCTAAGGCCCCCAAAATTGAAAAACCCAAACGACTTATCAGCAGCAAGGAAAAGTTAAGGCAGATGAATGAAAAAAATCCTTTGATCAAAGAAATTTGGGAAAGGTTTGATTTGAGATTTGATGAAGACTAGTTTTCCTATGTCTTCTCCTTTACCCAAATTTTAATTAATTCAACTCTATTGGAAGAACCATCAGCAGGAGGCCTATCAATTTTTGTAATGGACACCTCTATCACATAGGTATAACCTTCCTCATAATCAAAACCTTCAATACCGCCATAAAACAAACTCCAATTATCTTCTGGTTTTTCTTTGATCTGGAGGCATCTAAAATTACCTTCCCCAACACAATCCTTTCGATGATCGGCCACATAATATAATTTATGACCATTTTTGCTTATTTTAATCGGTGCATTTAACTCATTTTTAAGTGCCTCGCAAGAAAATATCGTAAGAAAGAAGAGTAAAGCAAAAATCTGGCTTGCCTTCATTTTCATATTTTTGTTTTTGTAGAAGACTACTATTTGATCTAAATAGGTTGGGTAATCTAATAAATCTGATTCTTCAATTTATTGGAATAAACAACAGGATTGTCGTAAATTCATCTAAAATAATTTGTTAGCTGAAAGACAGTAGATTCACCTTAATTTTACCTAATTCAAACCAGCCTACACCCTAAACGTTTTATTGTAGAATAAAAATTATGTCCTAACTATGAATAATCAATCCTTCTGGTACCTCGAAAACGTAGATGTGACAGGCATATTCTGTCCTAAAAAGATAGGCCGCGGCGATATGGATAAACACAGCCACAAAACCTATAAACGCGGAGAATATATTTATTTGCCTGAAGAGCATGCAGACAGAATTTACTTTTTAACAGAGGGTAGAGTAAAAATTGGCACCTATGGAGAATCCGGTAAAGAAATAACAAAAGCTATACTAAATAAAGGAGAAGTATTTGGAGAACTTTCCCTGGTAGGGGAGACCAAACGACGAGATTTTGCCTATGCTATGGAAGAAACCATGGTTTGCGTACTGACCGTAGATGAAATGAAATCTCTTATGCGGGAACACAACGGCCTTAATATGTTTATTATGAAAATAATGGGCTCCAGAATGCTGGAAATGGAAAATCGTCTTGAGTCTCTAGTCTTTAAAGATTCTCGTACTCGTATCATTGAATATCTTCATGGGCTGGGAGCCAAAAAAGGCCAAAGAGTAGGTTACGAAACACTGGTCCGCAAATTCATGACCCATCAAGAGATTGCCAACCTAACAGCTACCTCCCGTCAAACGGTTACCACTGTCCTTAATGAATTGAGAAATAAAAATGTGATTACCTTTAATCGCCGCAGACTCTTGATTAGAGATATGGAACAATTGTTATCAGAAGCATAATTGGTAGAAAGATAAAGGTAGAAAGTAGAAAGAGAAAAAACTCTTCGCGCAGCGAAGAGTTTTTTCTCTTTTATTTAATTATTTTGTCCTTCTACTTTCTACCTTATACATTCTACTAAGATGTCTGAACCAAAACGGGATCGCTTTTTCTATAATGAGGCATTTCTGGAAGAACTGGAAAAGCTCAACCCTGCTCAACGCAAGGCTGTGGAGCAAACAGAAGGCCCTGTCTTGGTAATTGCTGGCCCCGGGACCGGCAAAACACATATGTTGGCCTCCAGAATAGGTAAGATTTTATTGGATTCTGACACCCAGGCCCATAATATATTGTGCCTGACTTTTACGGATGCTGGTGTTCAAGCTATGCGCCAGCGACTGCTCCAACTAATTGGCCCCGAAGCTTATCGGGTGCATATTTACACTTTCCATTCTTTTTGCAATACCATTATTAAGGATAACCTGGAATTATTTGGACGCCGGGATCTGGAGCCCTTATCTGAATTAGAACGCATCGACATCATCCGATCCATTATCGATGAACTTCCTGTGGATCACCCCATCAAAAGGGGACGAGCAGATGTCTACTTTTTTGAAGATCACCTGTACCAGCTTTTCAAACAGATGAAAGCTGAGCGCTGGACTGTAGCATGGATGGAAAAAATGATTGGGGAATTCCTGGATGATTTGCCCAAACGGAAAGAGTTTATCTATCAGGTAAGCCGGGGGTCCTTTAAAAAAGGGGACCTTAAGGAAGCGAAACTGAAGGAAGTAAAAAGGAGAATGGATCGCCTGCTATCAGCCTGCCGATTGTATCCAAAGTATGAGCAAAAAATGCGCAAAGCCAAACGCTATGATTATGATGATATGATCCTCTGGGTTTTGAATGCTTTTGACAAGCACGAAGCCCTTTTGCGATCTTATCAGGAGCGATACCTTTATTTTTTAGTGGATGAATATCAGGATACCAATGGTGCTCAAAATCAACTCATCCGTAAATTAATCGAATTCTGGTCCATTCCTAATATTTTTATTGTAGGAGATGATGATCAATCCATTTTTGAGTTTCAGGGAGCTCGCTTAAAAAACCTGACTGATTTTTACAAGGATTATCAGCAGGCTTTGGAAACCGTCTTATTGCAAAATAATTATCGCTCTTCCCAATTGATTTTGGATGCCTCAACAGCATTAATTAATCATAATGAAAAAAGGATTATACATTATCTGGATTCTTTAAATATCGATAAAATTCTCAGAGCCCAACATCCGATATTTGGGAATCAAATTATTAAACCTCAGATTAATGTATACCCGAATCGTACTCAGGAAATGGTGGCCATTGTTGAAAAACTGGAAGCATTTCAAGCGCAGGGAATGGCACTTGATGAGATTGCCATAATCTATGCTAAACACCGCCAGGCAGATGCTCTTTTGCAGTTATTAGATAAAAAACAAATACCTTATTCTGTCAAGAGAGAACTCAATATTTTACATCTTCCTGCTATTAAAAACCTAAGAACCATTCTGGAATACCTCTGGGAGGAAAGTCGTCAGGCTTTTAATGGAGAGTATCTGCTCTATCAAATGCTTCATTTTAGGTATTTTGGAATCCAACCCTCTGATTTTGCAGAAGTTAGTTTGGCACTAGCAGGCATGGGGTGGAGAGAACGCCCTAAGTGGAGGAAGCTACTTGACCTGAAGGGAATGTTGGAGGATTTCAACGTTAAAGAACCAGATGCTTTTTTAGCCTTGTCCAAATTTATTCAGGAAAGTTTACAACAGCTATACCTCCTGAGCCTTCCGGCTTTCGTGGAAAGAGTAATTAATCGCTCTGGGCTTCTGAAATTTTGCATGGAACAAGCAGATCGAGTTAATCTATTAGAAGTATTAAAGACATTTCTTGATTTTGTCCGATCTGAAAGCATGAAACATCCAAGAATGAATCTTGGAAACCTTCTGGAGATTTTTGACAAAATGGAGGCTAACCGTCTTAGCATTCCTGTATATAGAACCCTCTCTCAAGAGAATGGAGTACAGCTCGTTACGGCCCATAGTGCAAAAGGCTTGGAATTCCGAACTGTTTTTATCATTGATTGCATAAAAGATCATTGGGAACCTCGCCGAAAGGGTAGCTTATTTCGATTTCAGCTACCCGATACGCTCACCTATTCTGGGGAAGAAGATGCTCTGGAGGCCAGGCGTCGACTTTTTTATGTGTCTATGACCAGAGCCCAGGAATATTTGTATCTGTCCTATAGTTTGCAAAATGAATTGGGAAAAAACCTGGAGCATACACAATTTGTCGATGAACTCATTATTACAGCTGATTTGACAGCACAAGAAAAATCTGTAGGCGGAGAATTTCTCCTGAATGCACAAGAATTACAATTATTGGAACAGGAACCCCCTATGGTCTCGGTATTTGAAAAGAGTGCAGTGGATCAACTATTGGATGGATTTGTACTTAGTATTTCCTCAATGAATAGGTATTTAAGCTGTCCTTTGGCCTTTTTCTATGAATTCATTCTAAGAGTACCAGTGCAAGTCAGTGAATCTGCACTATATGGCACGGCCATGCACAATGCCCTGCAGCGCCTATTCGAACAAATGTTGATAAGCCGGCACAAACAATTTCCAGATTATGAAATTCTAATCCGTCTTTATGAGCAGGAGATTGGTCGTTTAAGGGGAGGTTTTTCTGCTAAAGAATTTCGCAGAAGAAAGGAAATGGGAAAACGCCAACTAAAGCAATACTATCGTAAAAATATTGCTTCCTGGCCTAGTCAGGCAAAACCCGAATATGCTATTCGAAATATTGAAATTGACGGCATACCTGTAACTGGAGTAATTGATCGCTTGGATTGGATAAAGGATCAATACGTAAGAATTGTAGATTATAAAACTGGCCAACCTAAAGATACCAAGGTAAAGCCTCCGAGTTCTGCCAGACCACATGGTGGTCCATACTGGCGGCAACTTTATTTCTATCAATTGTTGTACGAGCACTCTAGCATCAACCAAAAACCTGTCCGGCAAGGAGTCATTTCCTTTTTGGATCCAGATAAAGATGGAGCCTTAATAGATTTTGAAGTCCAATTTGAAAGAGAGCACACTTCCTTTGTCAAAAATTTAATGAAAGATACCTACCAAAAGATAAAGGATCAGCAATTTTATGAAGGTTGCAACGAACCACACTGCCTTTGGTGCAATTTTTTTAAAAAAAATGTAGAAACCGATAGTTTTTCAAACAGCGAAATTGAAGAGCTGGATGATTAAAATTAGGCATAGACCTTAATTCAATGCTTTGGTATTGTTGGGAAATTAAGCTATAATTCCGATAATAATTCTGTTAAGAAATTGTTAGGCGAAAGGTATTTTGGCTAAAGGGTTTTAATCTAAATATCCAATTATATAGATTACTAAATTTGTATTCTAACTCCTTGTGAATCAATCTTTCCAATTTAATCATCCTAGTGTAAAAAAAGAGTAAAATCGTTTTATTTATAGGTAATAAGTACCTACCTTTGTGGTCAATTTAGAAACCACCTATAAAGAAGTAGTTTTGAGCACAATGAATAGAGTATTTCTCACATCAATTTTTCTCTTGATTTTCTCATTGCTGAACACAGCTATTTGGGCCTCAGATTCTGATGATGCCAAAGATGGAAAGAAGGAAGAATATGATCCGGTAGGAACTGTTGTGGAGCATATTGCGGATGCAAATGAATTTCATATTTGGAAGGGAGTTCACATGCCATTACCCTGTATTCTTTATGCTCCAGGTTCAGGGTGGACATTTTTTATGACCAACAAACTGGATCACGGACATACCGCTGTTGATCGTTATGTTTTGAACCATGGTCGGGTAAATCGTATTGCAGATGATTCTTTTCCAATGGGAGAGGTTCACATTGAAGGAGTAGAGCATGTGGAAGAGCATCATACAGATGAAAATGGAGAAGAGGTTATAGAAGAAGTGGCTTATGCGGTATATCATGATCAAAAATATAAATTGGAGCATGCCAGTAAATGGGATGGGGGTGTTTTAGGAGGAGGAGTTACTTCCTTTTATGATTTTTCCATTACCAAGGTAGTCTTCACTATGTTGTTGGCTGCCGTCTTGCTTTGCTGGGTATTCTTTCTGGTTGCCCGGGGATATAAGAGAAATGATGGGAAAGCCCCTAAAGGTATCCAATCCTTTATCGAACCTATTTTTATCTTCATGCGGGATGAGGTGACCATTCCAATGATTGGCGAAAAGCATTATGAGCGTTTCCAGCCATTCATTATGACACTGTTCTTTTTCATCCTGTTTTGTAATTTATTAGGATTGATTCCCTTCTTCCCAGGAAGTGCCAATGTAACAGGTAATATTGCCATCACCTTAGTTTTGGCAGTTTTCACTTTTATTGTGACTAATATCAATGGTAATAAACATTATTGGGAGCACATCTTCTGGATGCCAGGTATTCCTGCCTGGGTAAAATTAATCTTGACACCTGTAGAAGTTCTGAGTTTGATCATTAAGCCTTTTTCATTGATGATTCGTCTTTTTGCCAACATTTCGGCCGGGCACATCATCATTTTGAGTTTTGTAGGCTTGATCTTCTTGTTTGGAAATATGGGAGAGAACTTCGGAGGTGCTACCATAGGTGTTTTGTTGGGAGGAGTGTTTACAGCCTTTATGAACCTGATTGAATTGCTGGTGGCCTTTATCCAGGCTTTTGTATTTGCAATTCTTTCTGCTTCTTATATAGGAGCAGCTGTAGAAGATGCCCATCATGGTGATGAGGCGCATGCACATTAAAAGAATTTAATAGTGTTTAAGTTGAAAGACTTATCACTTTCAATATTATTATTTAATCATATAAATCCTTAAGTAATGGGAGCTATTGGAGCAGGAATTGCAGCACTAGGTGCCGGAGTAGGAATCGGATTGATCGGTGGCCACGCTATGGACGCGATTGCACGTCAGCCAGAAGCGATTGGTGACATTCGTTCAAACATGATCTTAACGGCAGCCCTTGTAGAAGGTGCGGCACTGTTTGGTATCGTTGTTGGTCTTTTGGCCAGCCTTGGATAGTCCATCAAGTGCAAAAATATCAATTGTTAAGCAGGACTGAAGCGGTTGGCTTTCAGTTCTGTTTGTCCCAATTTCATTAAGACAATTAAGTATTGTGACAAAATAAAATACATATTTAATATTAATGCTGCCGCCGGCCGGCGGCAGCATTAATATTGATTTTTTTAACACTTACTTATTTGAAAAAATAAAACTTGCCTACAAATTTATAGATTATGGTATCAAGTGTTTTTTTATCAAGTTTTCCTATACTTCTTCCTGACCCGGGACTGATCTTCTGGGCTTCTTTGATTTTCCTTGCAGTATATTTTTTCTTAGGCAGAGTAGCCCTCAAGCCTATTCAGAAGGCTTTGAAAAAAAGAGAAGACGATATCCAGGCTTCTTTAGATGAGGCGAAAAAAGCGCGTGAGGAGATGTCTAACCTGAAAGCGGAGAATGAAGAGCTATTGAGACAAGCTCAAGAGGAGCGTGCAGCTATTTTGAAAGAGGCTAAAGAAACCAAAGAAAATATTATCGCAGAAGCTAGAGATAAGGCCAAAGAAGAGGCTCAAAGAATTGTGACTAATGCGAAGGAAGAAATTGAAAACAAGCGCCTGGAAGTAATTACCAGCGTTAAAAATCAATTGGGTCTTTTGGCAATCGATATTGCTGAAAAATTGACAAGAAATGAACTGAAAGGGAATAAAGAACAGGAGACTCTTGCCAATACCTTGATTGACGAAATCAAATTCAATTAAGCTTCTGCAGATAGCTTATTTAATCGAACAAATTAACGCATCACATGTCTGTAGCAAGAATAGCATCGAGATATGCAAAAACATTGGTTGACCTGTCCATTCAGGCTGACAAACTAGAGCGCATCCTGGAAGATGTTGAATCTTTCAACCTTATGACGGATGAAAGCAAAGACTTCTATAATTTCTTGAAGACACCCATCATCCACAAGGATAAAAAACAAAAGATCATTAAGAATCTTTTTGAAAAAAAGTACGATGATCTTACTATGCAGTTTTTGCTGCTACTTATCGCCAAGCATAGAGAAATGTATTTGCCAGAAATAGCAGATGAGTTCATCCTTCAATATAAGGCGCTTAAGCATATTACCACCGTTAGGGTTACTTCTGCAGTCGAAATGACGGAAGCTACTTTAAAAAAGATCGAAGCCACACTTAAAAAAGGCGAACTGGCTGATGAGACCATTGAGTTTGAAACCAAAATAGATCCCAGCCTGATCGGTGGTTTAATCATAGAATTTAAGGATCGGGTGTATGATGCCAGTATTTCACATAGATTAGATAATTATAAAAAAGACTTTGGAGAGAACCTTTATGTCTCCTTAGTTTCAAGATAAAGAATATTCAAAAACGAATCGTTTTTTTAAAAATTAAAATAACCAAACTGGGTAGTTACTCAGGCAGAAAAATTCAAAGGTATGGTTGACGTAAGACCTGAAGAAATTTCAGAAATATTAAAACAACAAATATCCGGCTTTTCCTCAACCTCTGAATTAGAGGAATACGGAACCGTATTACAAGTAGGGGATGGAATTGCTCGTGTTTATGGTTTAACTAATGCACAAGCAGGGGAATTAGTTGAATTTACCACTGGTGTAAGAGCTATCGTGCTTAACCTGGAAGAAGATAATGTGGGGGTTGTATTAATGGGGCCAGGTGAAGGAATCCGTGAAGGATCCAGAGTCCAGCGCACCGGACGTATTGCTTCAATCGAAGTTGGAGATGGCTATGTAGGCCGTGTAGTGAATCCTCTGGGAAAACCAATTGATGGAAAAGGCGACATCACAGGTGATAAATATGAGATGCCTCTCGAACGTAAGGCACCGGGGGTAATCTTCCGTCAGCCGGTAAAAGAACCTTTACAAACTGGAATCAAAGCGATTGACTCAATGATTCCTATCGGTAGAGGACAGCGTGAGTTGATTATTGGTGACCGCCAGACTGGAAAAACAGCCGTGGCAGTTGATACCATCATTAACCAACGCGAATTTTATGAAAAAGGGGAACCAGTATACTGTATTTATGTAGCTTCTGGACAGAAAGCCTCAACAGTGGCTCAGATTGCCAAAACTTTGGAAGATAATGGTGCCATGGATTACACCGTTATTGTTTCTGCTTCAGCTTCTGATCCTGCACCATTGCAGTTTTATGCTCCTTTTGCAGGTGCTGCTATCGGAGAGTTTTTCCGCGATACCGGACGTCCAGCCTTGATTGTTTATGATGATTTATCTAAGCAGGCTGTTGCTTACCGTGAAGTATCCTTATTATTACGTCGTCCTCCAGGACGGGAAGCATATCCTGGTGATGTATTCTATCTTCACTCTCGCTTGTTGGAGCGTGCAGCTAAGGTTATTGAGAATGATGATATCGCACGCGATATGAACGACTTGCCTGAATCATTAAAGGCAGCTAAAGATGCCAATGGAGAACCTCTTGTAAAAGGTGGTGGTTCATTGACAGCATTACCCATTATTGAAACTCAGGCCGGTGACGTTTCTGCCTATATCCCAACCAACGTAATTTCCATTACGGATGGTCAGATTTTCTTGGAAACCAACTTGTTTAATGCCGGTGTTCGTCCAGCAATCAACGTGGGTATCTCTGTATCCCGTGTGGGTGGATCTGCACAGATCAAGTCTATGAAAAAAGTAGCTGGTACCCTAAAACTGGATCAGGCTTCTTACCGTGAACTAGAAGCTTTCTCTAAGTTTGGATCTGACCTGGATGCATCAACAATGGCTGTTTTGGAGAAAGGTAAGCGCAATGTGGAAATCTTGAAGCAACCTCAATATTCTCCTGTTGCCGTTGAAGAGCAAGTAGCCATCATTTATGCTGGTACTAATAACCTGTTAAAAGATGTGCCTGTTGATAAGGTAAATGAATTCGAAAATGTGTTCATCTCTACCTTAAAACAAAGACATCCTGAAGTGTTGGAGTCATACAAAGCTGGTAAATTGACCGATGAGGCTAAAGATTTGACAAAAGCACTGGCCTTAGAATTGGCTTCTCAGTATAACAAATAATAGCAAAATATAAAACGCTGATAAATGGCTGCTAATTTAAAAGAAGTACGCGAAAGGATTTCCACTGTAAATAATACCCAGCAGATTACCAAAGCAATGAAAATGGTTTCTGCTGCCAAATTACGCAGAGCTCAACAGGCGATCCAACAAATGCGTCCTTATGCCAATAAATTAAATGAAATGCTCCGTAATATCCTTTCTAACCTGGAAGGGGAAAGCTCCTCTGCTTTCGCTCAGGAAAGACCAGTTGAGAAAGTTTGTATTGTGGTGGTAACATCTAATAGAGGTTTGTGTGGAGCATTTAATAACAATGTTTCTAAGGCTGCAGCTCAACTTGTTGAAGAAAAATATTCTGAGCAATATAATAGCGGTAACCTTCATATGGTCAATGTTGGAAAAAAAGGATATGAATACTTCAAAAAACGCTATCCTGACATCAACTATCACACCGATCATATTGCATTGTTTGATGACCTTAACTTTGATTCTATTTCCAAAGTATCACAAGCTTTGATGGATGGATTCCAAGAGGGAGAGTTTGATAAAGTGGAAGTTGCTTATGGTCAGTTTAAAAATGCGGCAGTCCAGTACGCTACCGTTGTTCAGTTTTTGCCTGTTGAAAAGCTGGAGGTGGAAGAAACTGGTAATCAGATGAAAGCAGACTATATTTTTGAGCCAAGCATGGAAGGATTATTAGAGCATCTCGTTCCCAGTATCCTCCAAACTCAATTTCAAAAATTTGTCTTAGATACACACGCATCAGAACATGGAGCTAGAATGACCGCAATGGATTCAGCTACCGAAAATGCCAACGAACTTCTAAAAGAACTGAAAATCTCGTATAACAAAGCCCGTCAGGAAGCCATCACCAAAGAAATTCTTGAAATCGTTGGTGGTGCTGCAGCTTTGGAGAACGGATAACGTAAATTTAAAATGTCAACTTCCAGCACATCAGGAATTTGATATTTTATTAAGACAAAATTACCTTTGAATTATATAGAAAGCTATTGTCGGATTAACCTTCCGATAATAGCTTTTTTTTATTTTGTAACATGCAATTTCAGGAAAGTGATATCATTTTTAATTTTGATCCCATTTGGCATGCCAGAAAATATGATGATCATCGATTTTATAGTCGACTTAGTGGTGCCGGCCTAAAGGCTGTCGACTTTATTACCATATTGCATAATAGACAACTTGTTTTCTGGGAAATAAAAAATTTTTCACGAAGAAAGCCAGAACTTAGACTCGATCCTCTCCAAAAAATAAAAGATAATCAAGAAACATTTGCCTTAGATATGAGCCAAAAAGTAAAGGATACTTTTAGGGCATTGAATGCAATTCATCATTATTATAAAAGGAAATGGACTTATTATCCTCGCAAATGGCTCAAGCAACATCTTTCCAACTCACAAAGAAACTGGTATTTTTGGTTTAGAGCCTATGAGCTATCATCTGCTCCTGAAAATTGTAAGTTTATCTTACTCGCAGAAACGGATCAGGGAGATCAGCTGCCCGATTTTCAATGGCCTATACATAAAGAATTGAGCAGTCTTGTTTCAGAAACTAACATTTTCGACGTTTCGAGAGCTAACGAAATGGAGGGCATTCACATAAGCAGAGCCAATACATCGTTCCATCCACGATAATTAACGATTCAACAAAAGCAAATTACAGTTCAATCAATAGTGGTCGATTTTAATTTTAAAAGACCTCACCTTTGAAAAAATGAAAATTGATAAAGATGAATCGCATAAGACCAATGTTCACATTACTGATTTTGTTGATACCCTTCAGTGCCTTTACTCAGCAAATCCTGGATCAATATATACAGAAGGCCCTGGAAAGTAACATCGCCCTCCAACGCAAAGAGCTATCCTATGCCAAAAGCCTCGAAGCTCTAAAAGAAGCCAAAGCCATGTTTTTACCCTCTTTGATGCTTGATGCCAGATATTCGGTGGCACAGGGCGGGCGGGCATTTGAATTTCCAGTTGGAGATCTTATGAATCCTGTTTACTCCAACCTGAATTTAATCAACGGTATCAATCAGGCTACTACCCCGGATTATCCTACCATTGCCGAATACCCTCAAATTGAGAACCAACAAGTTAACTTCTTGCGGCAAACAGAACAGGAAACCAAATTGAGAGTGGTTTGGCCGGTATTGAACAATGCTATTCTAAATAATCAAAAAATAAAGGCCAATATGATGGAAGCGGAAGGCTTGTCGGTTCAGATTTACAAAAGAGAATTGGTCAAGGAAGTAAAAATCGCTTATTTTAATTACCTCAAAGCTAATGCAGGACTGGATCTTTATGAAAACACTCTTAAGCTTTTGGAGGAAAATGTCAGAACTGCAAAGAGCCTGGTCGATAATCATAAGGCCACCATTGATGTAATATACTCAGCCGAAGCTCAGCAAAAGGCTGTAGAACAACAGTTGGCAACTGCTCAAAAAAATAAAAATGTAGCTGCCGCCTATTTTAACTTCCTGCTAAACCGCGAATATCAAGAAACTATCGAGTTGAGTGAAATTCAAAATCAACCGCTAGAAATACTTTCCATAGAGGAAGCTAGAAATCAAGCTTTCCGTTCGAGAGAGGAATTTCAACAACTGAATTATTTCCTGGCTGCTTCTCAAAATGATATAAAAAGAAACAAAGACCAGAATATACCTAATCTAAACCTGGTAGTGGATTATGGAATACAAGGCACTAATTACTCCCTTAACAGAGATGCCGATTTTGTTATGGGGTCGGTTATTATGACATGGAATATTCTGGATTTTAAGAGAAAACATCAAGTTCAGCAAGCTCATATTGCCAAAGCCGAAGTCAATATGCAAAAAAACGAAACCTATCAACAGATTGGTTTACAGGTAGTCAGTGCTTTTCATGAACTGGAAGCTTCCCGTAAATCCATTGAAGCTGCCAAGGCAGAGGTCCAATCTGCACGCCAGGCTTTTCGTCTTGTCAATAGAAAATATAAGCAAAATCAGGCCAACCAGGTCGCCTTTGTTGATGCTCGTACCCGACTTACCAATGCAGAACAAAATTTGATTATTTCTCGGTATGACTATCAAATTCAAATAGCGGAGTATGAACGGATTTTAGGAATGTATAAGTTTGAATAATAACCAATCAACTTAAGCAGGTTTAAATAAAATTAAAATCAAAAATAAAGCAGATTATCATGATACAAACCAAAATCACCTTCTTAATATTCATGGTTCTGGTAATTGTTTCTTGTCAACAAGATTCCTCGACTAGGCAGGCTTCAAAAGTCCAGAAAAAAGAAGTACGAACCGTTGAAGCCAAATTAATTAATCATCAGGAAGTCATCTTTGCTTCCGGTCGTCTTTCCTCAGAGGAAGAATCCAAATTAAGTTTTAAAACGGGAGGTATTATTAAAAGGATTTACGTACGAGAAGGGCAGTCTGTTAGAAAAGGCCAGTTATTGGCAGAATTGAATCTCGACGAAATCAGCGCTCAAACTCAACAAGCAAATATCGGTAAGCAGCAGGCCGAAATCAATATTGAGAACGCCAAACTTGCATTACGTCTGGCTCAAAGAGACTATGACAATACCTTGGGTTTATATCAAGATAGTGTTGCTACCCTGGAGCAGCTACAGAATGCTGAAGTTCAATTAGAAAGTTCCAAAAATCAATTGGTTGCAGCCCAAAAAGGAAAAAACATAACTGAACAGCAAATTAATGTTGCCCAATTTAATTTGAAATATTCAAAGATAATAGCCCCTTCCGATGGCCTTATTTTGCAAAAATTAGCCGAAGCTAATGAACTGGTCGGTCCAGGCAATCCCGTTTTTTTATTTGGATCTAAAGACAAAGCTCAGGTTATAAAAGTAAGTGTCACCGATAAAGATATTATTCATATCGAATTAGGCAATCCGGCCTCCGTTAAATTCGATGCCTATCCAGGTAAAACCTTTAATGGCCAAGTAAGAGAAAAAGCAAGTATGGCAGATCCCTACACCAGTACTTATGAGGTCGAAATAGAGGTTCAGGCGGATGGCAAAAAACTCCTTTCTGGATTTATTGGGCAGGTAGAAATATACTCCGATACCCAGGAAGAAATGGTTCTTATTCCAATTGATGCCTTGCTAAAAGCAGATGAGCAGGTAGGAGAAGTTTTTGTCATTGATGACAGTATTGCCAGGCGTACTCGTATCGGCATTTATGGATTTAAAGGCGAAAACCTTCTTGTAAACAAAGGCCTTCTGGCAGGTGACCTGGTCATCATCGGTGGTGCAGGCTTCCTGAATGATGATGAATTAGTAATAAGTTCCAAAAGATAGTAATTCATAGAGGGCGTCTCATTACTTCTACCTGTCGGTAGACAGGCGTTCCTTGCGACAGATTCTGATCCGCCAAATAATTTTCTTTTTGAGAGTATTTTTTTAAGGGAAAATGAAATTTTTCCTAAAAAAAATACTCTCAAAGAAATAATATTGGCTGGCGAATCCGTACGGATGAGACAGCCTCTAAAAATAACTCATTATGAATCTTCCTAAGTTTGCTATAAATAATTTCCAATTAACACTAACAGCATTTTTTGTATTCCTTGCCTTAGGAGTAGCTGCCTTACTAACGATGCCCCAACGAGAAGACCCATCTCTAAAGATCGCAAATATAATCGTGGTGGCCGTTTATCCAGGAGCGAGTCCGGCAGATATTGAAAGCCAAGTTGTAGATCCCATAGAAGAAGCTATTAATGAATTGGACGATATAAAAGAAATGGAAACGACCATCAGAGATGGCGTTTCGGTTACAGAGGTAGAATTTACCTTTGGAGTTGATCCGGACAAAAAATTTGATGATGTTCAGCGCCAGGTTAATAGTATTCGTGAAGATTTGCCTCAAGATTTATATCAACTGAATTTTACCAAAGCTTCTACTAATACCGTTGCTATCATGCAACTGGCCTTAGTCTCAGAGACTGCTTCCTATCAAGTTTTGAAAAAAGAAGCAGAAAATGTCAAGCGAACCATCGAAAGGGTAGATGGTGTCCGTAAGGTGGAAATTAAAGCTTATCCAGAACAAGAAATTCGCATTGCTTTGGACCCTGTGAAGATGAGCCAGATGAATGTTTCTTTAGATCAAATTGAACAAGCTATTCAGAGTAATAATGCCAACATTCCTGGTGGAGCCATTAAAGTATCCAACAAATTATTCAATATAAAAACCTCGGGTTCTTATGATGATTTGGAGCAGATAAAAAATACTGTTGTGGGATCGGTCCAGGGGAAAATCATCTATTTGAAAAATATTGCTAAAGTATTTTTCACCTATGAAGATGAACGCTGGCTGGCCAGATACAATCAGAAAAGAAGCATTTATGTAAATGTTCAGCAGAAAGATGGTTATAATATCTTTTCTGTGACGGATCCCATAAAAGAAGACTTGAAGGCACTCAACCTGGCTGAAGACATTGAGCTAGCCTATATTTTTGATCAATCCGTAGGCGTAAAGGATAGAGTAAGCGGATTTCTGGGCAATTTGGTCCAGGGTATCGTTTTGGTAGGTGTAATTATTTTCCTGGCTTTGGGAGTTCGATCTGCATCTATTGTAATGATGACCATTCCTTTATCCATACTGATGGGATTGTGGGCGGTCAGTAGTTTTGGTTTTTCCTTACAACAAATGTCCATTGCTGGTTTGGTGGTAGCACTTGGTCTACTGGTGGATAATTCCATTGCTATTATTGAAAATGTGGAAAGGTTTCTCGGCTTAGGCTATTCCCGTAAAGAGGCCGCTATTAGTGGCACTCAACAACTAGTTGCACCGATAACAAGTGCCACCCTAACTACCATTTTGGCCTTTGTTCCTATTATTGTTATGCCCGAAACAACAGGTGCTTTTATTCGCGCTTTACCCGTTACTGTAACTATGACGCTAACTGCATCGCTGATTATTGCTGTTACCTTAACTCCACTACTAGCCAGCTGGATTTTAAAAGAAAAAAAGAAAAAAGAAGTAAAAAAGGCTCCTATTTTATTTACTTACATGAAAAGGTTTGTGGAAGGCCCCTATCGCAAAGGACTAAAGTGGGTATTGAACCATAAAATTTTAACCGTAGTTGTGGCCGTGGCTATGTTATTTGGAGCATTATCTCTTTTCCCTATGGTGGGAGTAGCTTTTTTTCCAAAGGCAGAGAAACCACAATTTAGGGTTACGGCTACCTTACCCAATGGCAGTAATATTGAAGCCGTTGATGAGGTTATGAAATATGTTGAAACCGTTTTGGAAAATAATGAAAAAGTTGCCTATTATGCCACTAATATAGGTCACGGTAATCCAAGAATATATTATAATGTGGCTTCAACTAATTACTCCAATAGCTATGGCGAAGCCTTTGTCGTGTTAAAAAAATACGAGGTAAAGGAGTTTTATGAAGTACTCGATCAGCTGAGGTCTGAATTTAAGCAATATCCGAATGCCAGGATTGATGTTCGAGAATTTGTCCAGGGCCCGCCTTCCGAAGCACCTGTAGTCATAAAAATATTTGGTCCTGATCTGGGGCAGTTGCAAGCTTATGCCAGACAGGCAGAGAATATTGTAAAAGGTACGGAAGGAGCTATTAATGTTGAAAACCCAATCCGGACCAATAGTACTGATCTTCGGTTTAACATCAATAGAGATAAAGCTATGATGCTGGGAGTGCCTATCTATCAAATTGACAAGACCATCCGAAGTTATGTGAATGGGACTGTGGTGGGTACTTTTAGAGATAAAGAAGCCGAGGATTATAATATGGTTATGCGCTTTGATTATGAGGATAAATTCAAATTAGAAGACTTTGACAAGCTAACAGTAGCCTCTGCTACCGGCAGTTTTATTCCTTTGGAGCAATTGGCTTCTATAACTTTTGATGAAGCCCCAAGTCGAATAACCCATTTGGATAAAGAACGTACAGCAACTATCCTTGCAGATCTGGAAAAAGAATTTACTCTTGATCAGGTGGTCGCTTCTGTGAAAACAGAGTTGGACCAGATCGATTGGGCTAATGGATACTCCTACACTTTCAAAGGAGACCTGGAAAATAGAAACGATTCATTTGGGGGTATGGGAATTGCATCTGGGATTGCCATGTTACTGATCTTTGGAGTTTTGATCGTTCAATTTAAATCTTTCAGTCAACCCTTGATCATCTTTTCTGCTTTGCCAATGGCTATTATTGGTTCTATTTTGGCCTTATTAATTACTGGGATCAATTTTTCTTTTACCGCCTTTATTGGCCTAACCAGTTTGATAGGAATAGCCATCAACAACTCTATTGTATTAGTCGATTTTGCTAATAAACTAAGGCAACAGGGAGCAAGTGTACTGGAAGCCGCTCAACGTGCTGGAGAAGTTCGCTTTATTCCTATCGTGTTGACTACCCTGACAACGATTCTCGGCTTATTGCCTTTAACTCTTAATGGGGGGTCATTATGGGCACCAATGGGCTGGACAATTATTGGGGGTTTGTTGACTTCTACTACCTTCGTTTTGTTATTAGTGCCGGTATTGTATCGGTTGTTTACGAGGGAATAAGGTGATCACGGGTTCACGGGTATACGGATACACGGAGATTTATTAGCCGTGAACCCGTATATCCGTGAACCCGTATACACCAAAGATGTTACTTTCCTCTCCTTTTCCCATTATGCCTATAAACCAAACCAAGTAGGCTATGTCATTATCAGCTAAACCCGCAATAGCATTGATGGGATTCCTTTTTTTTCTTTATCAACCATTAATGTCTCAGGAAGAAAAACCTTCCTTTGGGAAAAAAGAAACCAGCGGTTTTGATTTAAAAGGAGAAATTTATGCCATCAAAAAAACGATACCACCATATCGCTTGCCAGAAGAATTTGAACCCGATTCATTACTGGGAACCATTTATACCAATCAATTAAATATTCCGCCCACAAATTTTAAGGACGGATTTCCTGGCCTGACCAATCGATCCGTTTGGTTTGCCATTGATTATAAGGGGACTTTTGTAGTAGACGAAGCCTCCGTTTATCGATTTAAAATCAAGTCTGATGATGGTTCTCGCCTATATGTTGATGGAGAAGAAGTGATCAATAATGACGGTATGCATGGACCTAAGGAGAAAGAAGGACAGATTTTTCTGGAGGAAGGGACTCACCATATTCGCATCAAGTATTTTCAAGGTTTCCCCCATCTTCTCTGTCTACAATTGTGGATGGCTAAGGGAGAAGGGCCCTTTGGTTTTTTCGATTCTGAAGACCTGCCATCTGGTCCTTCTTTAAAGGAAAAACTTAAAAAAAGATTTATTCTTGCTGATACTTTACTTTTTGCAAGCAATAGTTTTGAGTTGTCTCCTAAAGCTGATCCAGTACTCGATAAATTATACTCCGTACTTAGAGATACCTCTTCCTATCAATGGATTGAAATAATTGGACATACTGATGACGTAGGGGAAGAGCTCTATAATATGAATTTATCCTTAAGACGAGCCCAATCTGTAAAAAATTATTTTGAAATAAAAGGCATTCCCAAGGTCAAAATAAAAACCTTTGGAAAAGGAGAAACCTCCCCGCTTAGAAAGAATACAAATGCTGCAAATAGAGCCATAAACCGACGGGTGGAAATTCTAGTTCGGGAATGAAGCCTGAAAATCCCGCCTAATAATCCTATCTTTAGGCGGACCATGAAGGAAAACAATATGAAAGCCATTATTCCAGTCGCGGGTGCAGGTACACGCTTAAGACCTCTTACTTATACGCAGCCAAAGCCATTGATTCCAGTAGGAGGTAAACCTATTATTTCTTATATAATTGATCAATTGGTAGGTGAGGGGATCAAAGATTTTGTATTTGTAATAGGTTATTTAGGGGAAAAAATTAAAAACTATGTTGAGTCTACCTACCCTGATTTAAAAAAAGAATTTGTCCTGCAAGAGAAGCGCCTAGGTTCTGCCCATGCTATTTGGGTGGCAAGGGAGTTTATTGAGAGCACGGACGAGGTAGTTGTTTTTTTTGGAGATACCATCCTCGATTTTAATGTCAAAAAAGTTTTGGAAGATCCTTATTCAATTTTGGCTGCCAAAAAAGTCAAAGATCCTCGGCAATTCGGAGTGGTGGAGTATGATGATGTTGGTAAAGTAAAAAAGGTAGTTGAAAAACCCAAAATTCCCAAGTCGGACCTGGCTATGGTTGGGTTTTATAAGATAAAAGAAGTTGATCGCTTACTTGGAGCCCTGGAATTTAATATCAATAATGATATCCGGACAGAAGGAGAATTCCCTTTAACAGATGCCTTGATGCGAATGATAGAGGAAGGCGTTGAGTTCAAAACTACAATCGTAGATAATTGGTTTAATTGTGGGAAAAAAGAAGTCCTGCTGGAAACCAATGCTATGATTTTAGATAAAGAAGGACTTACGGATTACCCGCCTTATGAAAATACCATTATCATTCATCCGGTGAGAATTGGGAAAAACTGCAAAATCAGCAATTCAATCATCGGGCCACATGTCACGGTAGGGAATAATGTCAGCATACATAGAGCGATCCTGAAAAACTCGATTATAGGCAATTATGCTGCAATTAATGAAATAATATTACAAAATTCTGTCGTTGGGAACGATGCAGCCATCACGGGTATGCGACAAAGCTTAAATATTGGAGATAATACCGAAATTGATTTTAGCCATTCTCAGAAAACCTAAGCTACTATATATATTCACAAAGCCAGATTATTCTGGCTGCTTTGGTCACATTTTCTTCTTCAAGGTATCTTTGGGCAATGAGGTGAAGCTCATGTATAGGATATTCTTTTTTGAGAACCTCATAAATTTCAGGCTCTGTTTTTAATTCCAAAACAGCTTCAGAATCCGGAACTACTTTTATTCCCGATAATTGCCCCAGATTATTACCTGTAAGAATGATGCTTTCCTGAGCTGATTTAGGAAGTTGATTATAACCAATTCCTAATTGATTGGTGGGGCGGTTAATCTCATGGATGGCTTCACCACTTGCTCTTACATAAAAAGACTGTCCGAGCCTGCCCATCAAATCAATTTTGTGGGGATCAATCCTTCCATTTTCACCCATAATATGTTCAGAATAATGGATGAGTAATAGCTCACAAAGAATCAGATTACCCGCTCCACCTCCTTCTCCCAGCTTAATAATTTGTTGAACTTTACATTCAAATTGGATGGGGGCTTCTTTTACACGATATGGCCTAACCAACTCTGAAGCAACAGGCGTCAAGCCCGATTTTTCAAATTCACTTACATCTGAAGGATAATCAATGCTACAGATGGTCATCTGTCGATGTATTTCATGAGAAACAATATTGATGACCACCTCTCCGGTACTTTCTACATTGTGCAATGTATCTTTGGTGGTATTGTCCCGACCTCTACGGTTGGCGGAAAAGATAAAAACTGGCGGATTGGCACTGAAAACATTAAAAAAACTGAAAGGTGCTAGATTTGCTTGTCCACTTCCATTGACGGTACTAACAAAAGCAATGGGACGAGGAGCAACAGCACCTATAAGAAATTGATGCAAATCTCTAATTCCAAGTGTATTGGGATCTATTGTTTTCATATAATCCGTAGTTTTCGAACGAAGGTACAAACTTCTGATGGTTATTATGATGTTTTGAATTTAGGAATAAGAGTGGAAAACTATCTAAATATGTAGATTTTTTTTATGTATTTAAAATGATGATTTTATACTATCATGTGTATTATCTAAATGACAATTGTTATTTAATGAAAAATAGTGCTGCTGCTAAGTGTTTTTGGATGTTATTTGGCCTTCTATTGTTTTTTTTATCATGTACAGATAGGGAAAATAAAGCTGAAGTTATCAAAGGAGGTCTGGCACCAAATTTTAAGGCTAGAACATGGGATAAATCCTCTTTAGAGCTAAATACTTTAAAGGGTCGCTTAATATTGCTGGATTTTTGGGGCAGTTGGTGCGCTCCTTGCCGCAAAGAACATCCTGAGTTGGTTAAACTATATGAGGAATTTTCAAATAAAGAATTCAAAAATGCCTCATCATTTGAAATCATAAGCATTGCCATCGAATCTGATTCCATTGCCTGGCAAAAAGCCATTCAAAAAGACAATTTAAAATGGCCTTATCAAGTTATGGAGCTTACAAAGGATTTAAACAAAGTAAGCGTACCAGTAGCCCAGACATTTGGAGTAAAACAAGTACCAGCTCGGTTTTTAATTGATGAAAAAGGAATAATAATAGGGATCAACCCAAGCATTGAAGCGGTAAGAACTTACCTGAATGCAAAATAATCGCCGTATTTTTATCACAACTGACAAATTGTCCTTTATTTCGCACTGGCAAAGTAATTGTACATAGAAATTGATCAGACAAATTTCAAATATACTCTTAATACAAATTCAAAGAATAGTTCTATAAATATTCAAAGATGGAGGAAAATAAAAAGCCAAATATTGAGCAGGAAGACCCCAATAATTCTGTGGAAGAAATGGAAAATACAGCTGATCCTCAGGGCGAAGATATTCAGAACGAGGAAAACAGCACCTCTCCTGCGGAAGACGAGAAGGATGCCTTAAAAAAAGAAAATTCTGAGATGAAAGATAAATTTTTAAGATTAGCAGCAGAATTCGATAATTACAAAAAACGCACTCTTAGGGAAAAGATCGAATTGATGAAGACTGCCGCACAAGACACCCTGTCAGCATTGCTTCCTGTTTTAGACGATTTTGACAGAGCCAAAAAAATTGCTGAGGCTGATGATAGCAGTGAATCTTTTAGTGAAGGAGTAAGTTTAGTATATCAAAAACTCTACAATATTTTAAAACAAAAAGGGCTTCAACCCATGGAAAGTACTGGGCTCGATTTTGATCCTGAACTTCATGAAGCAATAACAGAAATTCCAGCCCCTTCTGAGGACATGAAAGGAAAAATTGTAGACACCATTGAAAAGGGATATTCCCTCAATGATAAGATTATTCGCCACGCCAAAGTTGTTGTGGGTAAATAAATAAAAAGAACTAAAGATGGCAAAAAGGGATTTTTATGAGGTATTAGGTGTTGGCAAAGATTCAGATGCAGCAACCATCAAAAAAGCCTATCGCAAACTTGCAATAAAATATCACCCGGATAAAAACCCAGATGATAAGCAAGCCGAAGAGAAATTTAAAGAGGCTGCAGAAGCTTATGAGGTATTGAGTGACCCGGATAAAAAAGCAAGATATGATCGATTTGGCCATGCCGGAGTAAGTAATGGAGGTGGTGGTTTTAGAGGCGAAGGAATGACCATGGATGATATCTTCCAGCAGTTTGGTGATATTTTTGGCGATTCTGGCTTTGGCTCTTTCTTTGGAGGCGGACGTAGTTCATCAACTTCTCGTTCGAGAGGGCAAAGGGGTTCTAATCTACGTATAAAGGTGGCTTTGACTCTGGAAGAGATTGCCTCAGGAGTGAATAAGAAAATAAAGGTACGCAAGCAAGTCGTTTGTGATGTTTGTAACGGTTCCGGTGCTAAAGATTCAGGTTCCGTTAATACCTGTGGAACTTGCCGGGGCTCGGGGTATGTGCGTCAAATAAAAAATACCTTTTTGGGGCAAATGCAGACTACCACTACTTGTCCTACCTGTGGCGGTTCAGGTCAGGTCATTACTGCCAATTGTTCTAAATGTAAGGGTGATGGCCGAGTATACGATGAAGAAACGATAGAGATTGAAATCCCGGCTGGTGTTGAAGAAGGAATGCAACTGTCGCTTAGAGGTAAAGGTAATGCTGGTTTGAGAGGTGGCCCTTCCGGAGATCTGCTTATTAGTGTTGAAGAAAAAAATCATCAGTATTTGCAAAGAGATGGCATTAATCTGATTTATGAATTATACCTGAATTTTGCTGATGCTGCTTTGGGAACTTCTGTGGAAGTACCGACCATAGAAAGCAAAGTAAAGATTAAGGTGCCTCCAGGAACTCAATCCGGGAAAATCTTTAGATTAAAAGGGAAAGGCCTTCCTTCCGTTCAATCCTACAATAAAGGAGATCAACTGATCCATGTCAATGTTTGGACTCCTAAAAAATTGAATAATGATGAACGGGCCATCCTGGAAAAATTGAGGGGCATGCCTAATTTTACCCCCAAACCAGGAAAATCAGATAAAGGCTTTTTCGAAAGAATGAAGGATTATTTTAGATAAAAACTGGTCAAAAGTAAAAAGACGAAGGTAGAAAGTAAAATTGTTATACTTTCTACCTTTTACTTTACACAAAAACAAACTATGATTCGGAAAGGTCCAATTACCTTAATTTTACTAGGCATACTTGTTTTTTCCTGTGGGAAAAATTATCAATATCAGAAAAGTTATGATTTAGAAGGAGAGCAATGGACTTATGCTGATTCCCTAAGCTTTTCTTTTGATATCCAGGATACCACCAAAATTTATAATCTGTATCTACAATTAGAACACAGTACAGATTATGATTATCAAAATTTATATACCTATATCCATACCCAATTCCCTTCCGGCGATCGTCTTGATGAAAAACTTTCCCTTCAACTGGCCAATAAAGCTGGTTATTGGGAAGGGAAATGTGGCAAAAAGCATTGCAAACTTACCATTCCCATACAAGAAAACGCATACTTTAATCAACTAGGTACTCATTCTCTTATTCTGGAGCAATATATGCGTATGGATTCTCTGCCTGGGATAAAGAGCATTGCCTTTATGTTGGAAGACACCAAGGTTAAAAGATGAGAAGAAAGGTAAATCTTTAAGGTGATGAGGGATGAGTGACAAGCTTCAATTGGCAACTATTCCTAATATTAATCTCTCTTGCTTTGATTTAAGGAGCGATGATGACTAAGAGTATGGCCAGGGAAGCCATTACTACATTGTATCCAATTAACCACTTTGGAAAATCAAACTTTCTCTCCAATAAGAATAAAAAACAGCATAAGTAGGTAGGGCTAAGCACACGTAAGAAGCTCCACATATCAATATAGATGGCATTTGAATAGGAACACAAAAAGAAAAGATTAATCCCCACCATCCAAAACATCCAATTATTTGCCTGGAAATAACGAGATTTTAGGATTTCCCATAGGCAAATAGCAATTAATAGAAATCCCCAGAAGATAAATAAGGCTTTGATAATATCAGCATCAAACTTCATACTTCTAATGATCCCCACAAATGGAAATTTAAAATGTAAATTAACGCTGGCTAAAAAATCAAAAGAATCTGTTGGGTATAAACTTATAATAAATAGTTTCCAGCACATATAGACCAACCAAGGTAATACTAAGCTTATTTTATTTACCCATTCTCTCAAGCTTAGGTCTTTTCTTAAATTTTGAAGGAATAAAATGGCGTAAGCAGGACCTATAAAAGCAATGGAAATTTCTTTACAAAGAAGTAATAAAGTACTGACCACTAGAAACCAGGCATATTTTTTCTTTAAATAACACAAATAACACCAGGCTAGGAGAGTACATAATAAGACCTCAGCTAAATCTCTGGCAACAGCTAGGTATAAGCCTCCAATCAATAGCGGAGTATAGGCTCGTAAAGGTGGTGCATCGAGGCAGCGCACAATTTCCTTATAAATTTTTATGAGAAAAATGAAGGCCAAAATATTGACGAGAATCAAAGTATAGGGAACCCAATCTACCTGCCCTAAAGCAAGCAGCCAAGCACTAAAAGGATATAATACTCGACTTCTACGATAAATGGGGTCCGTTATCCTGATTCCATATCGATCAAAACTTCTGACTAATTTAAAATCCTTGTTAATTCGTTCATTTTTGATGTCCTTATTAAATGGATTAATCGCATATCTGTAATAAAATTGTCCATCATAGCCACCTTTAAATAAGCGTAAATCATGGATTAATTCATTCTTGTCAGAATAGCGGCCCGCCAAAATAAAATAGCTTGGATCAAAGCCACCAACAATAAACCTGGTCAGAAATATGCTACCTATTATTATACTAGAAATTAAGATGGGATTTTTAAGAAACAAAGACTTGAATTGGACTATAGTTAATTTATTCAACAGTAATTAATTTTTTGGGTAATCCATTAAAACGCTAAACTTCACTTTTAAAAGCGTATCTTAACTAATGCTGTTACTAATTGACGATTTTTCGTCAAAACAGCTGTTACACCTTTTTTAACCAAAATAACAATTCATTATGGAATTATTGTATTTTATCATTATCGGTGCAGTAGCCGGATGGCTGGCAGGGCAAATTATGAAAGGGAAGGGTTATGGACTGGTTGGAAATATCATCCTCGGTATTATTGGAGCTTTAGTAGGTGGCTGGCTTTTGGGCTTTTTAGGCATCACTATAGCCGCAGGACTGGTTGGTTCTATTATTACTTCAGTAATTGGAGCAGTGGTAGTGCTATTTGTGGCTGGCTTGTTTAAGTAGAAAAGATAGACAGATTAGATAAAAAAGGAAAGGCCCGGCTTAGCTGGGCCTTTCCTTTTTTATCTAGTTAAATACATGTAACGTTTGCTATCTAAATCTCTAAAGAAAGGATCGGATAAATCCTTGATAAAGCGAATGGCCTCACCTGTAGATTTCATCTCAGGCCCTAAATTCTTATCCACATTTGGAAATTTATCAAAAGAAAATACCGGAACTTTTATGGCATAACCACTTGGCTGTGGTTTGATGTCAAAGTCTTTTAATTTATGCGTTCCAAGCATAATCTTGGTTGCAATTTGTAAATAAGGGACTTTATAGGCTTTGGCAATAAACGGAGTAGTACGGGATGCTCTTGGGTTGGCCTCAATAACAAAAACCTGGTCATCTTTTATGGCAAACTGAACATTCATCAAGCCGATAATATTTAGCTCTTTGGCAATTTTTTTGGCGTATTCTACCATCTTATTAATGGCAGTAACCGAAATGGAGTATGTAGGCAAAACTGCTGAGCTATCACCTGAATGAATACCTGCTGGCTCAATATGTTCCATTATTCCCATAATGTGGACATCATCCCCATCACAAATAGCATCAATTTCGGCTTCCTTAGCCCTGTCCAAAAATTGATCAATCAAGACTTTATTATCTGGCAAGTGCTTAAATATACTCAAAACATGGTGCTCTAGTTCATCATCATTAATCACAATACGCATTCGCTGACCACCCAAAACATAGGAAGGTCTCACCAGAACGGGATAGGTAACACGATTGGCAATTTCCAAGGCTTCATCAGCATTCGTAGCAGCCCCATATTTGGGGTAGGGAATCTCCAATCGTTTTAAAAGATCCGAAAAGGCACCACGATCTTCTGCTAAATCCATATTCGGGAAACTGGTACCAATAATTTTAATACCCTTTTTATGAAGCTTCTCTGCAAGCTTTAAGGCCGTTTGTCCACCTAACTGAACAATAACGCCTTCTGGTTTTTCCAGCTCAATTATTTCTTCTAAATGCTCCCAGAAAACTGGTTCAAAGTATAATTTATCTGCAATGTCAAAATCTGTAGAAACTGTCTCGGGATTACAGTTAATCATTATTGATTCATAGCCAGCATCCTTAATTGCAATTAGACCATGTACACAACAATAATCAAACTCTATACCCTGCCCAATTCGATTAGGTCCGGAACCAAGAACAATTACCTTCTTTTTCTTGGAAGGAATACTTTCATTTTCACTATCGAAGGTGGAATAAAAATAAGGCGTTTGTGCTTCAAATTCGGCGGCACAGGTATCCACCATTTTGTAGGTTCTATGAATCTTTAGCTTCTTTCTGCATTTGGTAACCGCTTCCTCATCTACTCTCATTAACCAGGCAATCTGAGCATCAGAATACCCCAAGGTTTTTAATTCTCTGAAAAATACTTCAGGGATATCTTCAGGCACATTATAGTATTGTAATTTATTTTCCAGGTCTACCAGGTACTTTATTTGCTTTAAAAACCAGGGATCAATTTTTGATAGATTTTGGATGGTTTTAAGTGGAACACCAAGTCGGATGCCATCTTTGACTCTAAAAAGTCGGTCATCACTAGCTGTTTCAATTCGTTCGAGTACATCTGAAGTCTTGATCCACTCCTTCTTGTCGGCCCCCAAGCCCATTCTATTATTTTCCAATGATTGGCAGGCTTTCTGTAAGGCCTCCAAAAAACTCCGTCCTATTCCCATTACTTCCCCAACTGATTTCATCTGTAGCCCCAAGGTAGTATCTGCTCCCTGGAATTTTGGAAAATTCCAACGCGGCAATTTGACAATCACATAATCAAGAGTAGGTTCAAAATAGGCAGAGGTGGTTTTGGTAATTTGATTTTTTAATTCATCCAAAGTATAGCCAATGGCCAGTTTTGCAGCAATTTTTGCGATGGGATAACCAGTGGCCTTACTAGCTAAAGCAGATGATCGAGATACCCTGGGATTAATCTCGATAACAATTAACTCCTCCGTCTCAGGGTTTTGTGAGAATTGGATGTTACAGCCACCCGCAAAATTTCCTAATGATCGCATCGCTTGAATGGCCTGGTCTCTCATATCCTGATAAGCCGTATCGGAGAGGGTCATAGCAGGAGCTACCGTTATACTATCTCCGGTATGAATACCCATCGGATCCAGGTTTTCGACGGTACAAATGATAACGACATTATCATTACTATCCCTTAGCAATTCCAGTTCAAATTCCTTCCATCCTAATACCGCCTTTTCAACCAATACCTCATGAACTGGAGACATGTCCAGCCCTCTTCTTAAGGCAGCATCAAAATCTTCGGCAGAATGAACAAATCCTCCTCCAGTTCCTCCTAAGGTATAAGATGGGCGAATAACGAGTGGAAAACCAATCTTTTGGGCAGCTTCTTTTCCTTCAAGAAAGGAATTGGCAATATAGGAAGGAGCAACTCCTAATCCTATTTTTACCATTAATTGACGGAAGGCCTCCCTGTTTTCAGCAAGATCAATGGCTTCCAGATCCACTCCAATCAGTTTGACATCATATTTTTCCCATACGCCTTGTTTACCCGCCTCAATGGCTAAGTTCAGTGCAGTTTGTCCACCCATGGTGGGAAGGACTGCATCAATTTTGCGCTCTTCTAGGATTTGTACCAGACTTTCTACAGTCAGTGGCAATAAATATACATGATCAGCAGTGACCGGATCAGTCATGATCGTTGCAGGATTTGAGTTGATAAGGGTAACCTCAATCCCTTCCTCACGCAGGGATCTGGAGGCCTGAGAACCCGAATAATCAAACTCGCAAGCCTGACCAATAATAATAGGACCACTACCAATAATTAGGACGGATTTGATGGATGTATCTTTGGGCATGTGCTAGCAATTTTTCAAATTGCCTGCAAAGATAAAATACTCTTTATTCAATCCGAATGATATCTTATATTTTTTCTGAATTTGAACAAAATAATTATTTATCCTATAATTATTTTTCCATTATTAATTTCCAATAGGGAAATAATAACTATAAATATTCAAATCAAGAGCTAATTCATTGCCTAAAACCTGGCTTATAATTTAATACATCAGGGAAGAATATTTGTATAGAGCCGATCATGATTTGAAGCCTTTTCCAGGTCAAAATCCCTATTCCAAAATTTCAATATCTAGTGTTTGGCTATAAAATTCTTGTTGAATTTGGACATGCCAGGGGCCAGAGTTAGATATATCTATTTGTTTTTTCACTAAATATATTTGTCCCTTGCCTATAGGCCATTGCTGGATTGATTCGGGGCTTAATCGGAAGGTGTTACCAGTGGAAGGACCATTGATGGTTGTTGAATAAGCTTTGTTGTTGACATCAGAAAATAAAAATACGAGACTTTGGGTTTTACTTAAGACGCCTCCTTCGACATTAAAAGAAATTCCAGATTCCTTACTGGCTTCTTCTATAGAAAAAGATCCCAGGGCTTCCATCTTCGGGCTAATCTTTTTATTACTTCCTGCTTCCTCTTCAAATACAAATTCATGATTATTTCTATACTCTGAGTTTTTAATTTCGGCAATATATCTGTAAGCCCCCTCCTGTATCTTTTTTTCCTGCATTGAGGACCCATTAAATTGAATGCCCGATTCGGCTCGCCAGGGTTTTGCATTTTCGGGTTTGTCCCCTACAAAAAATGATGCAGTAGCCTTAAGCTCTTTTTCGGCTTCCAGATACCGGACATAAAAGTCAGCGTAGTAATTTTTTTTTGCTTCAGAAGTGGCAGGAGCTCTTTTGCAACTAAAAGTTGGGAGAGCGAGTAACATCATCAATAGTGCAACCGTATATCTCATTGATTTGATCATTTTTAGAACCTCACAAAGATAATTTTTAAATCCTGAAAATTTAAGATTGCTAATACCGCTGTCTTATTCCTCAGCCTTCATCACGAGTTATCTGAATAGGAGAGGAAGCTTTGTCATTTAGTGGACCAATTATTAATTATAGGCCCTCATACAAGGAGCTATTAAGTTGATTGGATCGTTTTTACATTAGCTTTAGGTATATATGTATGTTTGAATTAATTGTTGGCCGCATATTTGTCTGCTATTGGGCTTAATTTTTTGCCTGAATTATGCTGGCTCTTAATTACTAAGATTATTTTTGTTAAAATTGTAAATTTTGAGATAAAATTTAGAGTATGTTGAGAATTTTACTCTTATCGATAACCTTATGCCTAACGGCCCTTTCTTTTGGACAGACTTCACTATCGGGGAAAGTAACAGATGAAGACTCGGGGGAGCCCATTGTTTTTGGAACCGTTGCCCTTTACCAAAATGATGTTCTGCGTAATGTAGTAGATACGGATGATGTTGGAAATTTCACCTTCGCCAATATAGATCCTGGAACCTATGATGTGGAAGCCTCCTATACCGGATATCAACCCAAGCGCATTGCTAATGTGAAAGTTTTGGCTGGGAAATCTAATAAAGTGGATTTGGCCATTACCACAGGAGGGGGAATTGTTCTGGATGAGGTCGTCGTGGTAGATTATGAAGTCCCACTGGTTGAACAAGATAATACTACTTCAGGTACCACTCTGACAAGTGAGCAGATTCGCAATCTTCCCACCAGAAATATTAATGCGCTTGCCTCTACTTCTGCTGGGTTAGCCTCCACAGATGAAGGGGACGCCATTACCATCAGAGGATCCCGTTCTAATGCAACAGATTATTATGTGGATGGCATTAGAGTACAGGGAAGTTTAATACCTGAATCAGAAATTGATCAGCTGCAGGTGATTACTGGAGGTATAGAGGCCAGATATGGTGATGTAACTGGAGGGATTATCTCTATTACAACAAAAGGACCTTCTAATAAATTTTCGGGCGGAATAGAATTAGAAACATCAGAATTTTTGGATGCCTATAAAAATAGTTTGGTGGGATTCAACCTGAGTGGCCCCATATTAAAAAATGATCAGGGACGCTCAGTATTGGGGTATAGACTTGCTGGTAGATACACCTATCGATTCGATGATGACCCACCGGCAGTACCTGTTTATAGAATAAAAGATGAATTGCTCTCCGATTTGGAAGCCAATCCTTTGTTGGGAGATGGTGGAATTCCTTTAGTGGCTGCAGATTTTTTGACTAATAATGAGGTAGACGCTCTCGATGCTTCTCCTTTTGAGAATTCGAGCTTGTTGGATGTTACAGCGAAGATAGACGCTCTATTGACCAATGATATTGATGTAACACTGACGGGCGCATTAAGGGATTCGCGTAACCGCTTCACCCCAGGAGGTTGGGGGCTGTTAAACAGCCACAACAATCCTGAAGCTACGGGCACCAATGTAAGAGGAAATTTCAGATTTCGTCACCGCCTGCCAGGAGCCTCTGGCTTAATCCAAAATGCTTCTTATGATTTTCAGATTGGCTATGAGAAAAGAAATTCTGAAACCGGAGATTATAATCATCAGGATCGATTGTTTGATTATGGGTATATCGGACAATTTGATGTAGAGTGGATTCCAACCTTTATTGAGCAATTTAATGAGGAAACACAGCTTACAGAAGCTGTTCATACCGATTATCTTAGAGTACTAAGAGGGTATACGGCAGGTGCTTCGAATCCTGTGTTAACCAATTATAATAATGCTATGGGGCTCAATTTTGAAGAAAGCCTCAATGGTTCGGTTGGTAATTACGTGTTAGGTGGTTTAGTAGGAGCAGGCAACCTGCTCGCTTTGGAGAGCTTTTTTGCTCCTAATGGCAATATATCCGGTTTGTATAACAACTCCTGGAATTTTCACTCTAATGTTGGTACAGTTTATAACTCCTATAATAAAAGTGAAGGAGATGTAATTACTTTCAATGCGAATGCTAATTTTCAATTAGTCCCTGGTAATTCCGATCAAGGTGTTCATAATATACAGTTTGGAATTATGTATGAGCAACGTATTAATAGAGGTTATACCGTTGCGCCTAGAGGATTATGGAATATTGCTCGCCAACAGGCGAATATCCATATATTGGGAATTGAAGAAAACCCAGACACGGTTGGATTTTTTACAGGTATAACTGAATATCCCTCAGTTCCTCTTTTGAGTTTAAAATTGGAGGAGCAGTCGGACAGCCGTTTTTTCAGGGAAGTAAGACAGGTGACGGGTCAAAGTTTAGATGAATTTGTAAATGTTGATGGATTATCACCGGATCAGTTAAGCTTGAGTATGTTTTCTGCCAAAGAATTAAATGACCAGCGCATCATTAATTATTTTGGCTACGACTATCTCGGAATGCCTTTCAATGGCACATTTGAAGAATTTTTTACAGCTACTGATCAGGATGGAGTCCGAACGTTCCCGGTAGCTCCCAATAGGCCGATTTATTCTGCTGCTTATATCCAAGACAAGTTTACCTTTCGGGATATTATATTTCGACTAGGGGTTCGGGTTGACCGTTATGATGCAAATACCCAGGTTCTAAAAGATTTGTATTCTCTTTACGATATTATGGGAGCCAGTCAATTTCATCAGCAATTTGGAGGAGATCGGCCGGGTAATATCGGTGATGATTATAAAGTTTACCTGGAAAGTGAAGATAATATATCTACTGATCCCACTGTACTTGCTTATCGAGATGAAGACCAATGGTATAAAAGCGATGGTACTCCAGTGAATAGCCCTACTGAAATTATTTCTGGAGGCTTAGTTTTTCCAAAATATCAGGACGATCGAGTTACTCAGAATAATAACTTCATTAAATCACGAAACTTTGATCCTAGTGTTTCTTTTGAAGATTATGAAGCTCAGATAAACATTATGCCTCGATTGGCTTTTTCCTTCCCCATTTCACAGGATGCTAATTTCTTTGCTCATTACGACATTTTGGTTCAACGACCACCTTCCAATACATTGGCCACTGCTCGCGATTACTTCTATTTTACGGATGAAGCAGGTGTAATCAAAAACAACCCCAATTTAAGACCTGAGCGTACCATCGATTATGAAGTAGGATTCAGGCAGGTTGTTTCCTCTTCTTCAGCAATTAAATTGGCAGCCTACTATAAGGAAATGAGAGACATGATTCAGGTGCGCACCGTTTTTCCGGTACCATTTGTTAATCAATATACTACTTATGATAATTTGGATTTCGGGACAGTTAAAGGTTTTTCTTTTGAGTATGACCTAAGAAGAACTGGAAATGTCCAATTGACTGCGAATTATACTCTTCAATTTGCGGATGGAACCGGATCCAACGCCAATTCTCAAAGAGGCTTAACAAGTAGGGGTAATTTACGTTCTTTATTTCCTCTGACTTTTGATGAACGGCACCGGATAAATCTTAATATGGATTATCGATTTGCACCACGTGGTCCTAAAGCTGGTCCACTGATTTTTGGCAAGCAATTATTGGCTAACCTTGGATTTAATTTGCAAGGAATAGCTGTTTCGGGTCGGCCCTATACCTCTACTATTACACCTCTTGAACTTGGTGGTGCAACAATTGCAGGAGCTATTAACGGCTCTCGCCTACCCTGGACTTTTACTCTTAACCTAAGAGTTGATAAATCTATTCGGGTAGCACCGGGAATGAACATGAATGTGTACTTGAGGGTTTCGAATCTCCTCGATAGAAGAAATGTAATTGGTGTTTATTCAGCTTCGGGATCTGCAACTGATGATGGGTTTTTATTATCCACAAATGGTCTGGACAAACTTCAAACTATTGAAAATTCCAGGAGAGAGGTTAATGCCTATTTGGCTTCTTATCAGTGGGCTTTGCTGAACCCTAATAATTTCAGTTTACCTAGAAGAATTTTCGTAGGGGCCATCTTTGACTTTTAAAAAAAGATAAAATCAAAATATTCATTCCAAAGAATAAATTGTAAAAGAATAAATTAGATAATATTATGCGCCAAATTAGACTCGGGCTATTGATGATGATCGGATGGAGCATGACGTTGAGCCTTTCAGCGAATATTAATCCGAATATCCATAAAAAGGACGGAAAAAGAGATGGTAAAACCACAATTTCATTTCGAGAAAATTGTGACAATGCCATCACTCAAATTGACCAGGCGATTAATAATGTAAGAGCACGCTTGTTGACTGGTGGAGATGCCTGGTGGGATGGTACTGATGGCCGTTATGTTGTGCCTAAGGTAGCCCCCGGATTGCCAGAGGTTTCTTCCATTTTTGCTGGTGCCGTTTGGCTTGGAGGTGTTGACCCAGCTGGTAACTTAAAAGTTGCTGCTCAAACCTATGGCCGTAGCGGTGGTTCTTTCGACTATTGGCCTGGCCCTCTCAATCCTGAAACGGGATTAACCGATCAGGAAAGTTGTGCCAAATGGGATAAGTTTTTTATCGTCAAGGGAGAAAGTATTGAACAACACATCCGAAATTATGAAAGAAGTTTACTTGACGGAGAGCCCTATGATCCTGCAGATATTCCCAAAGATGTGAAGGGATGGCCTGCCAAAGGCAACGAATTTTTCTTTGAAGTGCATCAATTTGAATTGCCGAATACCACTCAAGGTTTGGCTGGTTTTTGGGATCAGGATGGCGATGGCAATTACAATCCTGAACAAGGTGATTTCCCGGTTATTGAAATCCGAGGCTGTCTGGATGATCCTCAATTTCCAGATGAGATGATTTTTTGGATTTATAATGATGCAGGAAACATCCACTCGCAATCGCAAGGTGATGCCATTCAAATGGAAATACAGGTTCAAGCCTTTGCTTATGCTACCAATGATGAGATTAACGATATGACCTTCCAACGCTATAAATTAATTAACAGAGCGGTGGAGAGTATTGATTCGATGTTTTTTGCCATGTGGGTGGACCCCGATTTGGGTTGTTTTACAGATGATTATGTGGGCTGCGATACTTCGCGAAGCTTGGCTTATGTATATAATGAAGATGCCATCGATGGACAAACGGGCTGTACCTGTCCGCAAGGGGTCAACACCTATTGTGAGGAGGTGCCTATTTTAGGAGTGGATTATTTCCGTGGTCCGCTGGACGAAAATGGTAATGAATTGCCGATGTCTTCTTTTACCTATTATAATAATGGCGGGGTAGGATCGCCGGAATTTGGAACTACTGATCCTGAGAATGCACAAGAATATTATAATTATATATCTGGCTCCTGGAAGGATGGTAGTCCATTTACTTTTGGAGATGATGCCTTTCAAGATGGGGACCCTATTAAATATGCTTTTACAGATGCTCCCGATGACTCTCGTGGCTGGTCCATGTGTAATGAAGGTCTTGCCTTTGGCGATCGCAGAACCATACAAGCTTCAGGTCCGTTTCGCCTGGACCCCGGAGCTGTTAATGAGCTAATCATCGGAGCTGTTTGGGTAGCTGACCAGGATTATCCTTGCCCAAGTATTCGCAAACTTCAAGAAGCGGATGATATAGCACAAGCCCTTTTTGATAACTGTTTTGAGATTACGGACGGTCCGGATGCTCCGGATGTAGACTTCATTGAATTGGATAAAGAACTTATTGCCATTTTTACCAATGATACTTTGAGCTCTAATAACGCTTTTGAAGCCTATGCTCAGAGAGGACTCCAGATTCCTGCTGGTGCAGAAGACACCCTTTATCGTTTTGAAGGTTACAAGTTATATCAACTTTCAGGCCCTGATGTAACATTAGCTGATTTGGATGATCCAGATAAAGCACGCCTTATTTTTCAATCAGATTTAAAAAATAATATAGATCGAATTTTCAATTGGGAAAATGTAGATAATCCTACTGGTGAAGAATTTTATGCGCCCTTCGTTCAGGTAGAAGGTATTAATGAGGGTTTGCGCCATACCTTTAGAATTACAGAAGATCAGTTTGCCGAAGGAGATCGCCGGCTTATCAATCATAAGAGATATTATTTTACAGCATTGGCCTATGCCTTTAATGAATATGAACCTTTTGATCCCAAGGACGTGATCGGTCAAAGAAGACCTTACCTGGAAGGAAGACGGAATATTGGTGATGGTGATAATCCATTCTATGCGGTTATCCCCAGGCCTATAGTAGACCGCAATTTGCTGGCTAATTATGGAGATGGTCCTGCAATTACAAGAATTGATGGCATTGGAGCAGGGGGAAGATTTATTGACTTATCAGACGAAACCCGCCAGGCCATTATCGACGGAAACTTTGATGGTACCATTACCTACAGAGAAGGAGAGGGACCAATTGAAATAAAAATCTTTAATCCACTTGAAGTAGTCAATGGTTCTTATGAACTGCGTCTGGTCGATGAAAATCTGAGCAATGATCGCTTAGATAATAATGTTCGCTGGGAGTTAAGAAACCTTAGTGATCCTTCTCAGCCCGTTATCGCATCAGAGAGAACGATTGATCGACTGAATGAGCAAATCATTAAAGAATATGGATTTAGTGTGGCCATTGTCCAAACCCCCGATGCGGGCACTACCTTAATTGATGGCAATGGTGTAATTGGATATGAAGAGGAATACGCAAGTGAGGAGCCTATTCGCTGGCTTATTGGTATCCCTGATGACTTTTCCGGAGGAACTACTAGTTTTGGTGATCTGGTTTATGATTATGTTGATAATTCACCCGGCGGTGAGGATGCTGATTTAGATCCAGAAGAAGCTTTTTCTAATATTGGACCAGGATATTTTATTCCTTATTATTTTGCCAACTGGCGACGGAAGGAAGATCAGAATCGTGACCTTCAATACATTACCCCGGCTTGGAGTGATTTGAGTGGTAATAATCTGGCCAGAGGACGCATGTCTATTGAGGATTTGAACAACGTAGATATTGTTTTAACTTCTAATAAAGATTTATGGAGCCGTTGTGTGATTGTGGAAGGAGCAAGTCGATATTATCAGCAATCCGGCTTTCTTGGGGAAGGTACACGCAGGCATTTTGATCTAAGGTCAGACCCTAATGTGACTAAGTTTGACAATGATGGAGATGGACAGCCAGACATCGACACTGAAGATCCGGGTACTGGTATGGGATGGTTCCCTGGCTATGCAATAGATGTGGAAACAGGGCAGAGGTTAAACATATTTTTTGCTGAAAATTCAGTTTATAACGGCTCGATCGCTTCCGAAGGATTTCAGGGTTTGCCTACTGGTGGAGACATGATGTTTAATCCTTCTTCTCAGCTATTTTTGCCAGCAGGTAATTTTGTGACCTTGTTTAATTTTGTTTCAGGCGGACAACATATGATTTATGTATCCAATACCCCTTATGATGAGTGTGCAAAATTCAGAGATGTATTTTCTGCGGATCGTCCTAGTAGTCTATTTAAAGTTAGTGGTATTCAGGATCTTACCTGGGCAGGATTTATTATGTCGGCTCCAGGTACTCAGATGCTTTCCTATGATGAAGGTTTGATTCCTGATGATGTTACCATCAAATTGAGAGTAGATAATCCATTTGAAGTAAGTACAGGTAGAGGTGATTTTAATGGATATCCGGCCTATCAATTTACTATTGATAATAAGCAGGCTACCGAATTAAATGATGTAGAGGTAGAGAGTGCTTTGGATATGATTAAGGTGGTACCTAATCCATATTATGGATTTTCTGATTACGAACAATCCCAATTTACAACCACTGTTAAGATTACTAATTTGCCGGCAAAATGCACGGTAACGATATTTTCATTGGATGGTAAATTTATCCGTCAGTACAGAAGAGATGAGTTAGGGGCTGTTCCAGAAGGAGTAAATCGAGCTGTCCAACGACAGCAGATAAGCCCAGCATTGGAGTGGGACCTCAAAAACAATAAGGGAATCCCGATAGCCAGTGGCGTTTATTTGGTACATGTTGATGCAGGCGAACTAGGAGAACGGGTAATCAAATGGTTTGGTGTTAACCGAAAATTTGATCCATCTGGACTTTAAAAATCAAAAGCAGAGTTGTCAAGATCAAGTTTGATTTTGACAGCTCTGGAAAAAATAATGATAATGAATAAAATTTACCTATTACTTCTGGTATTTTTTGTATTCCAATCGGTTTCCTGGGCTGGAAATCCCGACCGACAGGGAGAGGCAGGTGCTTATGAACTGCTCATGAATCCCTGGGCTAAAAGTGCTGGACTACATACAATGACAACTGCCAACATCAGAGGTGTGGAAGCACTCCGGCTTAATGTGGCTGGAATGGGAAGAATTAATAATTTGGAGGCGATGGCCGGTTATGCCAACTATTTACAGGGTACTGGCATTAGTATGAATGCCCTGGGCCTTGTTACAAAAGCTGGAGAGCGTGGAGCTTTCGGATTAAGCTTAATGACCTTAGATTTTGGCGAGATAGAGGTTACGACTACCGATCAGCCAGAAGGAACGGGTACTACCTTTTCCCCTAGCTTTTTTCATTTGGCATTGGGTTACTCACATACTTTTGAAAATAAAATTTCCGTAGGTCTGGCTCTTAGACTTGTTTCTGAGTCCATTTCCAATGCATCTGCCTTTGGTTTTGCCTTGGATGCTGGAGTGCAGTACGTTACTGGTGAAGAAGATAATTTTAAATTCGGAATATCCTTAAGAAATGTGGGTTCACCAATGAAGTTTACAGGCGAGGGCTTATCTACTCCAGCCCCAAGTCCAAATGGAGGATATGAAATTACGGTCAGCCAGAGATCGGCTACTTTTGAGTTGCCATCAATGTTAAATATTGGCTTATCTTATGATTTCTTATTCTCTGACAAACATCGTTTTACGCTCGTTGGTAATTTTACTTCTAATTCTTTTTCTCAGGATCAATTAGGAGGAGGAGCAGAGTATTCTTTTAATGAGCTGTTTATGCTTCGTGCTGGTTATAAAACTGATCTAGGCAACGTTAGTGAAGCCGAAGAATCTATTTATACCGGACTAGCAGCAGGTGCCAGCCTTGAACTTCCACTTAATAATGAGAATAAGAATGTAAGACTTGGAATAGACTATTCCTACCGGAATACTCGACTTTGGGATGGAACCCATAATATCGCATTGAGAATCAGTATTTGATCAATTTCCTATCTGATTGCTTGAATTTTAACAGTAATACCCCTATTTTTGTTATATAATAAAGGCAGGAACGTTTCTATCGTTGAGATAGAAACGTTCCTGCCTTTTATTCCGGTATAGGAATTATTTACACAAAAACTTCATAGAACACTCTCAGTTCAGAGAGCACTTTTCTTATTTATTTCAATCTTTAAGGAAACGAAGTGCAGCTTACTGAAGCCTTGTGGCTCAGAACTGGGAAAGTTTATTTTTTATTCATAAAATTTGTTTTATATGGCAGCTTACAATTATTTAACTAAGGAGGGCTTTGACAGATTGAAAGCAGAGTTAGAGGTATTAAAGTCAGACGGGCGATCAGAAGCAGCTAAAGCTATTGCTGAAGCTCGTGAAAAAGGAGATCTATCTGAAAATGCAGAATATGATGCGGCAAAAGAAGCTCAAGGACTTTTAGAGTTAAAAATCAATGAGCTAGAAAAAGAATTGGCTAATGCCAGAATATTGGATATTAGTCAGGTGGATACCTCTAAAGTAACAGTTTTGGCAAAGGTGACTATCAAAAATGTCAAAAATAAAAAAGAGCTTACTTATCAATTAGTCTCTGAATCGGAAGCCAACCTAAAGGATAAGAAAATTTCTGTAACCTCCCCTATGGGCAAGGGCTTATTAGGAAAGAAGGTGGGAGAGATTGCTAAGGTAGAAACACCTAGAGGAGATCTGGAGTTTGAGATTATGAACATTACTGTATAATTAATATAGGTCAACTGGTGGCCACCGGTCACCAGTTAGAAAAAAGTATTTATGGCTTCTATTTTTACCAAAATCATCCAAGGCGAAATCCCTAGCTATAAAATTGCCGAATCAGCTGATTTTTATGCTTTCCTAGATATTTTTCCGGTAGCCAAAGGACATACATTGGTTGTTCCTAAAAAAGAAGTGGATCAGTTTTTTGATTTAGAGGAAGATTTGTTGTCCAAAATAATGCCTTTTGCTCAAAGAGTAGCAAAAGCTTTAAAAGCAACAATTCCATGTAATCGGATCGGAGTGACCGTAATTGGCCTGGAAGTACCTCATGCCCATGTTCATTTGGTGCCCATCAATAAGATGAGTGATATCAGTTTTGAAAAGGAAAAACTGAAGCTTTCCAAAGAAGAAATGGAAGCCCTCGCCTCTGCTATTCGATCCAATTTCGTTTAAGCTAATCGATCCGGATTGTCTTTTATGAAACTACTCCAGCTGTTTTTTCCAGAAGGGGCACTAAAGCCTCTAACCGTCTGATAATGATGGCAGATGGCAACAGCCAGAGCATCAGTAGCATCTAAATAATGGGCACTAAGATCCATCTTAACCATCTGTTGGAGTAATGCTGCTACCTGTTCCTTACTGGCATTTCCATTCCCAGTGACGGCTTGTTTTATTTTTCGGGGAGCATATTCGGTCACTTTCAGGCCCTTGGTAATAGCCGCAGCCATGGCTACCCCCTGGGCTCGCCCTAATTTGAGCATGGCCTGAGCATTTTTTCCGTAAAAAGGGGCTTCAATTGCCATTTCCTGGGCTTGATAGGAATCGATGAGCATTTGAAGGCGTTCAAATATCTTTTTCAACTTTAATGCTGGGTCATTTAGTTTTTTTAAATGTACAACCCCCATTTCAACCAGTTGGAACTTGCTTCCCGTACACTCAATAAGTGCATAGCCCAGAACGTTAGTACCTGGATCTACTCCTAATAGACGCTTTGTTTCTTTACTTTTGCTCAAAGAATATCTTAGTTTTAACAATTTTAGTGGTTATAATAATATGTTATCACGGATTCACGGATTCATGTGTTCACGTAATTGACTACAATCCGTCAACTCGTATAAACGTGAACCCATTAACCCGTCTTTAAGGTATTCATTTTTTAATTACAAAAGAAGTTTGTTGAAAGTTTTTGATGAGAAAATAATAAGAAAAGAAGATTCCAAATACCGAAAAAAACGCTTCAACCTCCTCCTTAAAGGAAGTATTATCCTTTTATTGAGTTTGTCGATCTATTGGAAAATTGGATACCAAGAACATCCTGCCGATTTATGGACTGCCTTTCTGGAAGCCCTTAAAACCTCTTACTGGCCTTACCTCTTGGCTGTTTTTTTACTTATGCCTTTGAATTGGATACTGGAAACTTTGAAATGGAGACAATTCATCACAAAGCGTTTAAGTTTTTGGGAAGCCCAGAAAGCTACTCTGGCAGGAGTTACTGTAGCCTTATTCACTCCTAATCGGATTGGGGATTACGGAGGCCGGGTTTTGCTGGTAAAAGCAAAAGACAACTGGGCTACTCTGGTTGCAACTATGGCTGGCAATTACTGCCAACTGGTCATTCTAATTACCGGGGGAGTGATTGGACTTAGTTATTTTGGACAACAATATTTAACAAAAGATTGGGAAACCTTAAGAAACCTTATTCCGCTGGCCATTGTTTTTTTAATGGTGCTGTGGTCATTGCCATTGACCTTCAGCTACTTTAGTCGTTTTTTGAAAAGACTGGAAAACTACAGATGGATAGCACCTTTTATCCGCAATTTCAGAGCCTTGGAGGAGATGCCTAGGGTAAGCCTCTTCAAGTCGCTTTTTTTTGCGGCTATCAGGTATGTTGTTTATAGTTTGCAATACTATTTAATTTTGCAATTTTATGGCATCAGTATTCCATTTTTTGATGCTCTGGCAGGAATTTTCACCATTTTTTTTATCCAAACAAGCGTCCCGCTACCGCCTGTTTCCGCACTTTTAGCACGGGGGCAGATAGCTATGTTAATATGGACGCCTTTTGGAGCTAATTCCATAAGTATACTGGCTGCCACCTTTACCTTATTTATAATAAATCTGTTGATTCCAGCGTTTTTCGGATTGATCTACATAATTAAAACAAACACAATTAAATCATTAGGCTATGAAAACCATACTGACTAAATCTTCGACAATTTTGGTCTTGGTATTCATCCTTATGTCTTTCAGTTACCCCGGCGAAACCAATAAGGATACCTCAACTATTAAATCAAATCTTACAGTAGACTCGCAATGCCAAATTGACAATAATACGTTCCAGGCAGGCGAGGAATTCGTTTTTGAAATTTATTACAACTGGAATTTTGTTTGGCTTTCTGCCGGACAGGTGGTCTTCAAAGTTCAAGATGAAGGAGACCAATATCACCTTTCTGCACATGGCTCTACCTACAGAAATTATGAGTGGTTTTTTAAAGTAAGAGATAACTACGATACCTACATAAATAAAGAAACTTTGCTTCCTGAAGTATCTATCCGAGATATTCTGGAAGGAAAATATACGCTGTATGATAAAATCACCTTTGATAATGAAAAAAATATAGCTAAATCACTTCGTGGTAAAACAAAAGAAGTTGCCGAAATATCCGAATATGAAGTTGAAAGCTGTATGCATGATATCCTGTCGATTGTCTATTTCTCCAGAAACCTGGATTTCGATAATATGGCGGAAGGCGAACATTTTCCCATCAAAATTTTTGTGGATAAAGAAACCTGGCCCCTACAGGTTACTTACAAAGGAAAACACAAGAAGAAAAAAATTAAGGGAATGGGTAAATTCAAAGCGATCCAGTTTAGCCCTCAGGTAATTTCTGGGCAAGTCTTTGAAGAAGGAACCGAAATGAATGTGTGGGTTTCTGATGATGAAAATAAATTGCCTTTATTGATCGAATCCCCTGTTTCTGTCGGATCCATTAAAGCTGTTCTGAAAAGTTACAAAGGCTTACGCCATGAAATGGAGGCGAAACTATAGTTCGTTAATAGTTTTCAGTTAATGGTTAATCTGATTTTATAGTTTTTCTTCTATAAGATCCGTAATTTTAAATCCATGTAGATTTAATAGTTTTGGAATTGCTTGATTTGAGAGAAGTAAAGTAGCAATATGGGGTTGTGTAAAAAGTCAATTTTTGAAAAAATTGACTTTTTACACAACCCCGAAGTATTATACTTCAATCCCAATACTCATTACTCACTACCCAATACAAGTAAGAGATGTTGAAAAATATATTCAAAATAATTGCATTAATCGTTTTCTTTGGCCTGGGTGTATTAGTTACTCGCTATTTCTATTCCTTTAAAATAGAAACCAAGGTAGAAGAGAATGCAGAAGTCCTCCTGGAAAGAATTCAAACAGTTGCCAAATTAGTAACTATAGAGGGCTATTTTTCCGAATTATACAATTACAAAGATTATTGGGGTTATGATTGGGCCATTTTGCGGAAAAAAGCCATCCTAAGAGTTAAGGCCAAGGTCTCCATTGGCTATGATCTGAGCCAAATGAAGATGGAAGCAATTCAAGAGCAGAAAAAATTAATACTCAGCAATATTCCTGAGGCCGAAATCATCTCCATTGAACATGATATTGATTATTATGATCTAAGAGAAGGCGTTTTTAATGCTTTCTCTAAAGATGACTATAATCAGCTGCAAGAAGGAGCTAAAGAATTTATTAAACTTAAGGTAGAAGAAAGTGATCTTTTTGATCGGGCAGAAGAGCAAGGTAATGAATTGATAGACCTGATCCGCTTTATGACGGAAAGCGCCGGCTGGACTGTAGTAGTAGAAGGAAAGACTTTTAAACCCTTAAGAGATACTTTATTGAACTAGAATTTTATTTTAACTGTTGAATAAATTATCTGATCTTAGGCTAGACAGATTTTTTCTATTATTTTTGCACCAATTGGCCGCGTAGTTCAACTGGATAGAATATCAGATTTCGGCTCTGAGGGTTGGGGGTTCGAATCCTCCCGCGGTCACCAAAAAATTGATCCTTGCATGTTTGCAGGGATTTTTTTTTGAATCCAGTTCGTGGCCCGCACGGGCCACGAACTAATACGTTTTATTAATTCTAAGGTCTTTTCTTCTTAGATTCCTTAGCTTCTTTTGACTCCAATGTATTCAATACCTGTTTCCAGGAAAACTTGTCACCCTTCCCTCTGACATAATAATCCATCCAGGCTAGCTCACTGATGGATTTAACTAACCTGTTTCGGGTATCTGGTATACCATGACTTCTACCTGGATACATAAATAATTCGGTATCGACGCCTAATTTTTTCAAAGCCATATGCAGCTCAACGGATTGAGGACTAGGCACTCGTGGATCTCCTTCTACAACATGAATCATAGTGGGAGTCTTGGCATTTTTGATGTACTTGATAGGAGATTGATCCCAATAAGCTTCAAAATTGTCATAAGGCAGATCATCTCCCAGGTAAAATTGACGATTACGCTGCACATCACTTTGAGCATACATAGATAACCAATTCATGGTCCCTGCTCCTGAGCTAATGGCTTTGAAGCGATCCGTATGAGTCAATATCCAGTTAGACCAGTGCCCTCCGGCACTCCAACCAAAAGCACCCATTTTATCTCCATCTACGATGCCTTCTTCTATGAGGTAATCTACTCCAGCCATGATATCATCAAAAGCTTGTGGGAAATAATTGCCTACGATATCGATTCGGTGCTGCTCCCCATAATTGGTAGATCCCCGGTAATTGGGATTAAAAACAGCATATCCTGCCCCGGCATACACTTGTACGCCATAACCACCATTAAATCGCAGATAATCAGCACCCGCTGGGCCTCCATGAATCCCTACGATTAATGGATAACGTTCTCCTTCCTTATAGTCTACCGGTAAGGTCAACACTCCACTTACTTTTTTGCCATCTGTGGAAGTATATGTGATTTCTTTTTGCTCCCCCAATTTGAAATTCCGTACCTGAGGATTTACATCCGTTAACTGCGTCCAACTAGAGCGGTTGGCAGTCGCTTCCAGACTGGGAGCAGTAAATAGAGTAGGAGGCGTTTTGGAATCACTATAATTGATATACACCACATCGCTATCTTCATCTTTATTTACAGAAAGAGTGGCATTTTCTTTGGTTACCTGACGGATGGCATCTTTTTCTACATCCATGGCAAATAATTGTCGGGTGGCTCGAGTTCCCATGTTGAAATAAATGGTTTTTCCATCCTCTGACCAGAAATCCAGCCCCACATGATCGGGGAATTTGTTTCCTATTCTTCGGAAAGATTTGCCTTTATCGCCTACATTACGCACATAACAACGACGGCTGTGCATATTATAACCTGACATATCCTTGCTGGCCAAGAAAGCAACCTTGCTACCATCCGGAGAAAAATAAGGACCTCCTTCAGCAACACCTTCGTTTTCCGTTAATCTTTCAATGGATCCTGTAGCTGCCTCTAAAAGAAATAGATCGGCATTGATTCTTTGTTCGGTAATATTTCGTTCATAACGTTTGGCGGAAGTACCTGTATAGCCTACCCATTTGCTGTCTTCCGAAATGGTAAACCTTGAGACGGTATAGGAATCGTCTTCGGTAAGCCGGTTGGCTTCTTTTGACGCCATATCCAAGTACCAGAGACTGGCCAGTGGAGTTTCATAGTTTTTTACATCCACTGTGAATCCCTTTTCCTTGCGTAGCAAATTATCTTTATCTGCCTCATTAGGGCTGATAAAATAGATTCGTTTGCTGTCTGGTGCCCATTCCCAGTTGTTTACTCCTGCATCTTGCTTAGTAATGGCTTCTGCCTCGGCTCCGGCAGGATCATTTGCAGGAAGCATAAATAATTGTTCACTTCCTGTTTTGCCTGTTTTATAAACTAACCATTTGCCATCCGGGCTAAATTCATAGGTACTTACCCCTTCTTTGAGTTTAGTGAGTTTTCGGGCTTCGCCGCCATCCGGGCGCATCATGTACAATTGATTCTTTGCATCACTTCGGTTGGATAAGAAGGTGAAATATTTGCCATCCTTACTCCATTTGGGTGTAGTTTCATTCTTCTCTTCGGTATAGGTCATTTGCCGACTGGAGGAAACTCCTTCACTAACTGAAACCAGGTGGATGTCGGTTTGATTTTTAGCGGTTTCCCAGTTTGGTTCCGAAACGGTGTATAATAGCCATTTACCATCTGGACTGGTAGCAAAGGAACCGGCGCGTTTGAGTTTTCGCATATCCAGAAAATTCATGGCTCTTGATTCAGCATCATTGTCTGAACCATTCTGTGCGATGATCGAACTGGTAAAAAGAGACAAGACGATAAAAAGGGTGGATATTCTTTTCATTTTGCAGCATTTTTTTTTGAAAATAAACAAATCTTCAGGATCAAAGAAAATTTAAGAAGGAAACAAGCTTGCCTTTAAAAGAAAAGTGAAATACCAGGAACCCTTCTTCGGTAGGATTGAATTAAAATTATTTTGCATTAGTGGGATAGTTTTACTAGAATAGCTGCTACTCAAACTGATACGCTTAAAGAAATTTTTATGAAAACAAAGCATGTTCTAATTATTTGGGGAATATTATTTTTCCCTTCTACCTTTATTTTTTCCCAGGAAAATGAGATGAACGCATCCGATTCCATTAAATCAACCATCGAAAACTATTACACCCTTAATATTAAAATTATGGGTGGCTCCGGTACTGCCTCAGACATCGATGAATTATTCCGACTTTTTACCGATGATTTTGTTTATGTACATGAAAAGTATGGTGGCGAATATTCCAGAGAAACACTTTATAATGGATACCAAAATAATTTAAAACGAGGAGGATATGATGGGAGTGTGATCTATATTGAAGTTGAAAAAATGATAATAGGGCTTAATGTGGCAGCTGTCGAAAAGCGTTTTATTTCTAAAGATAAAGAGGGTAATGTGGAAAAGGGAGCCCCTGAAATGACCTTTTTTGAACTAAGGAAAGGGAAGATTGCTAAAATTACGGAGTATTGGTAGTGACTTGTAGGTCTTTTTGACACAGATTTACTCGGATCTGTACGGTTTTAATTTTTTTCTGAATAAAACGACTTCATTTTCAATAAGTAAAATGATTAATAAAAGCACAATACCTAAAGAATACATCCAACGAATCAACCAAGCTCTAAGCTTTATTGATGAAAACCTGGACACTGAACTCACTTTGGAAACGGTATCTAGAGTAGCCCTATACTCACCCTTTCATTTTCACCGAATCTTTAAAGCCATCACCAATGAAACGCTTAATGCTTACATTACTAGAAAGCGTATTGAAAAGATGGCCTCTATTTTGATACGGAACAAAGAGGTGAGCATTACGGTCTTATCCCTTCAATATGGATTTAACAGCAATTCATCCTTTACCAGGGCCTTCAAAAAATTTTATGGTATTAGCCCTACTGAATTTCGAAAGGCCAGCCCAAGCAGATATAGCCAAATTAGAAAAAAGGATAGCAAGAATGGACAAGAGATCTTTTTGATAGAAGAATACATTTGCAACATTGATAATCATTTAAACTGGATAAAGATGAATGCAAATATTGAGGTGAAAGAACTACCCCAATTAGAATTGGCTTTTATTACCCACATTGGCGATTTTGAGTTGCACAATACTTTTGATAAACTCTTTAAATGGGCCCAGACGAAGGGCATAACCAATGACCCAGAGTTTAAAATGGCCATGATCTATCATGATAGTTTTAAAGTGACAGACCCGGGAAAGGTCAGGATGAGTGCCTGTGTAGTCTTAAAAAATCCTGTGAAAGTCGATGGAGAGGTTGGCCTTACCACTATCGAAAAAGGTAAGTTCATAGTAGCTCGTTTTGAAATGGGATTACCTGAATTTAATCAAGCCTGGAGCAGTTTATTTTTGTGGATGAATGAAAATGGCTATAAAAAGGCAGCACAAAATCCATTTGAAATTTATCACAATAATCCTAATGAACATCCTGAGAAAAAGTATATAGTGGATTTATTTATTCCTGTCCTTTAATAACCTTTAGTTAACTCAAATCATTTGATGGATAGCCCCAATATTATTATCTTTTGCAATAATTAACTCTTTGATGAGTTTTTTTATTATAGAACATCTCAATACCCATTACCCAATACTCATCACTATTTAATCATAATTCACAAAAACCAAATTTATGCCCAATTACAAAGACATTTTGATCCCGGAATTAAAACATGAAGTAGCCCTTACCGAAAAATTTTTAAGACGCATTCCTACTGACAAAATGGAATGGCGGGCCCATGAGAAGTCTTTCACTTTACGTCAATTGGCTATTCATTTGTCCGATATCATCAATTGGATTCCTGGTACATTAGATGTGGATGAAATGGAAATGAGTACTTATAAAGTTCCAAACCTGGAGTCAATAGAGGATGTTATTGCCAATTTGCATAAGAATGCGGAAGCAGCAGAAGAGTCCCTTAACCAGGATGACGATGCATATAGCAGGAACTGGACCATGAAGAATAACGGTCAAGCCGTTTTTACCATGCCAAAATATCAGGTTTTACGAAGCATGGTTCTCAATCAGCTACCACACCATCGTGCTCAATTGGGTGTATATCTTAGATTACTGGATGAATCCGTACCTGCGACTTATGGTCCTAGTGCTGATGAACGATAGTGAATTGAGCCTTTTACAGGAAGGAATAAAAAATAGGCGGCCACGGCCGCCTATTTTTTATTCCTTCCTGTTACCTTTACAATACATCAATGTTAGCCATTCTTCATGACACAAAACGCCCTACTGAAAGCATTTCAGAATAAAGAGACTCTTGCCAGAGGAAAAAGAAGTGCAAGGCTTTTGAATAGTCCAATTAAATATACTGCAGCCCAAATTTTTCTCCGCCTCATTTATCCTATTACAAAAAAGGGGCAGCATAGAAGGGTGAGGACCTTTTTTGATGAAAAAATGCACATTGTTTTGCCTGCAGGAATGGATCTTCATTTGCTAGGCCTTAAATCTCATGACTCTGAACTTCGATTAGCCAGATACCTAATCAATACCTTAAACGAAGGAGATACTTTTGTAGACCTGGGAGCCCACTTTGGTTATTTTAGCCTCTTGGCCTCAAAAATTGTGGGAGAAAAAGGGAAAGTGTATGCCTTTGATGCTTCAGCTTCTACTTTCCAGGTTTTGGCCAAAAACCTTGTCGGGCATAAAAATATAGATGCTTTTCATTTGGCAATTAGTGATCGGTCGGGGAAAAAATTAAGTTTTTATGAATTCCCTGTTTTGTACTCTGAATTTAATAGCCGATTTACAAGTCAATACGAAGGGGAATCTTGGTATAAAAAAATAAAGCCTAAAAAAATAGTAGTGAATTCCGTTACCCTGGATCATTTTTTATCACGGTTTAGGGGTAAGCCTCACTTGATAAAATTGGATCTGGAGGGTGGAGAATTAGATGCTTTAAGAGGGATGACAGCGACTTTGAAAACAGTACGACCTCAAATCGTTATGGAATTCAGCAGCCAAGCCTCTAAGAATGATGTTCACTGGAAAGCCTGTGAATTATTACAGGAAAATTATTACCATCCTCATTACATCAGCCCAAAAGGAGAAGCTTTATCCTGTCAGAATCTACAACAATACTTAAATGAATTGGAAGAAGAATCTGACAATATTCTTTTTCTTTCTAAATAGACTTTTATTCTGCAAATGACGCTATTTAACAGAATGCTAAGTCTTCCTTGGCAGCCCAAAAACAAAATTATCATTTGAGATTTTTAGTCAGAAACGAATAATTCGTCTATTTTTAAGCAATGATAATAATAGAAAGATGTGGGCGACCGCCCACATCTTTCTATTACGAACCTAATCTCATTAGTTAATTAAAAACTCGCAGAATGACTGATCAAGCCAAGGTGGCAGCTTACGATTTTGATAACCAGCCGCAATTATTTGGGCACCCTGTAGGACTCTATGTTTTATTTTTTACGGAAATGTGGGAACGGTTTTCCTACTACGGGATGCGTGCTATTCTTACTCTTTATATGATTGCAAAAGTAACAGATGCCAATCCTGGCCTTGGTTGGGATGAAGCAGCTGCATTATCTGTATATGGCTGGTACACAATGTTAGTATATGTTGCCTCCATACCAGGGGGTATCTTGGCGGATAAATATATTGGCCAAAAGAAGAGTGTGATGTTGGGAGGCTTGATATTAGTGGCGGGACATACCGTCCTGGCAGTGGATGCCATTTGGGCCTTTTATACTGGACTAGCCTTGATTATCGCTGGTGTTGGTTGTTTGAAGCCTAATATTTCTACAATGGTAGGGGGCTTATATAAAAAGGGTGACCTTCGCCGCGATCAGGGATTCTATATATTTTATATTGGTATCAATATTGGCTCCTTTCTTTCTGCCATATTGGTGGGAGTGGTTGCTAATAGATATGGATGGCACTATGGTTTTGGTTTAGCAGGAATTGGGATGGCTCTGGGGCAAATTGTTTTTATGCTTGGACAGAAATATATAAAAGGGGTAGGGGAATCACCAAAGGCAATTGCAGAAGCCAGTGGAGGAAAGGCTGAAGATAACACCTCATTAGGGGCACTTTTCGCTCAGCTGTTAAAAAGCCCCATGCAATTGGCCGTCACCATCATTTTGGCGGTAGCTGGTATTGCCTTTTTCTATTTTACAACAGAAGGGTATAATCGAATTGGATATAGTTTGCTGAGTGCCTTTCTGGCGGTTACGATAGGTCTTTTAATGATGATCTATCAGGATATTAATAAAATTGAAAAAGATCGATACATCGTACTCCTTCTATCTTTCCTTATTGTGATTGTATTCTGGGGTGCCTTTGAGCAGGCAGGAGGTCTAATGAATATCTATACTTTGAAAAAGATTGATCGTTTAGTATCACTGGGGACGATGGATATAATGTTCTACGGCACAGGAATTGTGTTGCTGGGGCTAGGGATTCGAGAGCTAATTCGGAAAAGGGATATCGCTTATGTTTATTTCCCCATTGGAGCTTTCCTAATTGGCCTTTATGTTTACCTTCGGGGGAATGTACTGAGTGATCCTTATGAAATTCCAACAGCTGTATTTCAGTCTGTAAATGCCATGTTTATCGTTATTTTTGCTACTATCGTAGGGGCCTTTTGGATATGGTGGGCTAGGCTGGGCAAAGAATCTTCTTCTTTGTTTAAAATGGCATTAGGTACTATTATTATGGGGGTAGGCTTTCTTTTTATGGCCAAAGCTTCCGTAGATGTGATTAAATATGGCGATCGGGCAGCCTTAGTATTTTTGATGCTGGCTTATCTGTTGCATACCATTGGTGAGCTTTGTGCTTCTCCTGTAGCTCTGTCTTTTATTACCAAAGTAGCTCCTGTGAAATATGTATCTGTTATGATGGGGGTTTATTTTGCAGCCACTGGTCTCGGAAATAAGGTGGCAGGCGTGATTGGAGAAGCTTCACAGTTGCATCCTGTTAAAATAGAATTAACTGCTGAGCCCAGAGATATTGTAGATACTTATGAACTGACTATCCAGCCTTCGCAGCAAGAGGGGACCGTCAGGTTATCACAGGGTAGTTTTCCTGAAAATAAAAACTTTGAAATCGTAGGTGATGTAGTTTTAGCTGGAGAAACGGTGCAGCTTACTCAAAATGGTTCTGATTTGATGCAGCACATCTCCATAGATACAGAAAATGAAGAACTACTCAAAGGATATCTCGATGGATATGATCATAGTGCTAGTGAACCACTTACAGCCATCCTATCTATTGAAAATGACGTTGAAAGTGGAACCTGGGGAGGAGAAATAGAAGTGTTCGAAGTACAGGATAATCAAGAGCTGTGGACCTTTATCTCTATATTTATCTTTACTATCCTCTTCGGTCTGTTATTGATGATTTTCCTCAAGCGATTGAAGAAATTGACACATGGAGCTGAAGATATGGTATCTCAAACAGAAACAGAATAGTTCTCGATTATTAGGGAGTTGTGTAAAAAGTGTTGGCGGCGGATCGCTACCCACACTTTTTACACATAATAATTAGTTTATATATTAAATGCACTTTTTTGCTTTGTCCTATC
>JANQPA010000127.1 GCA_028285545.1 Saprospiraceae bacterium
TCTAATGGCAACCGCATTGTCACCGCTTCCGACGACAAAACCGCTAAAATCTGGGATGCTCAATCCGGTCAATGCCTAGTGACTCTACAGGGACATTCCGAATCGGTCACCAGTTGCGCTTTTAGCTCTAAGGGCAACCGCATTGTCACCGCTTCCGACGACAAAACCGCTAAAGTTTGGGATGCACATTCTGGGAAGTGCTTAATAACCCTACCCAATATTCCAGGCCTATTCATCCAAGGCTGTGATTTTCGGAATATGCATCCAGATTCTGACTTATCAGAAGAATCTATTCAAATTATGCGGCAGTATGGGGGAATTTTTAATGATGAGGATGAGCGGAGGTGGAATGAGTTAATGGAGAAGCATTTTGGGGTTGAGGAAGGTTCATAGGAGGTAATTTGCACCTAATAATTGACACCTTCAGAAAGCAAAAAATTCCGTATTTTGATCACATCGAGCAACAAAGAGCAGATTTAATATTGAATTTGTTCGACACATTAAAACATAACACATTGATTCACAAGAGATTTTGGAGCTGGCAGCTCTGCCAAAAAGTCTGCCAAAACGCGAGGTTTTGGGCGGATTTTTTTGTTGTAAGCCGTTGATTTTCAGTGGTATTTTTTTTCGTGGAGAATCCAGTATAACCCACTCAACAATTAGCCAATTGATCATTTTGTTATTGAGTTATTGGCTTTTTTTGTTATTGAGTTATTGGGTTATTAGGTTATTGGGTTAATTGGTAAATCTGCTGTGTGATAAATTCTGGCGTTAATTATCTTTAATAAATTTTATCCTATGATTATTGCTTTTGGAGATTGACCCAGGGGTATGTGCAGCGCCAGGTTGGGCACTCTAAGACAGAGACTACTCTCATTTACTTTCAGTCTGATGAGGTGGATTATGAGGTAAGGGCAGTTGACAATAGTATTTTTGCCAAGACAGTTTAACTAAGTTTTTGTCTCTTTAAAGGAGTTCATAAAGTGAGTGTACTTATCCTATTTTCACTTCCTAAAAAATCGAAAAAAACGCATTAAGAATCCAGTTTTTGGAAAAGCAGTTTTATGCTTTTGATCTCCCATATTAAAATCCTTGGAGTCAACTTTACTTCCAGTAACAACATTTTTGGAGTGATGGATATGATTATGAGTAATGTTATAGTTAATGGCAATTTTTTCTAATCTGATCTTTTGATTAAATTCATCATCATAATATGGAACATCATTTCTAAGATGATTCAGAATTTTTGTTTCAGATAAATATAAATCTACCAATTTAGCTGGCAGTACTCCATCTGAGATTTCATCTCCTCTATGGACCCAATACTTCAACTCTGGCTTTTTGCTTTTATATTCAGCAAATATGTCATTAAGGGTTTGTCTTAATTCTGCAATAAATTCTGTTCTCTTTGGCCCTTTTACTGAAACACTAATTGTTTGACCCTCTTCTCGAACCAGGGCTATATTTTTGGGGCCCTTTCTTAGTATTACTCCATAGCGCCAAACTGTATTATCATTTTCAATTTGCTCATTATGCCGAACAATAAATCTTGAAATTGTATTTGGAGGTAAAGGCTGTTTTGAGGTGTATTGAATTTTTAAACTTTCTCCAACTGGGAATTCAGGTATTTTTTCAGGTCGATCTATCTTTAATAAGTGTGGAATAATTAAACTTTGACTTTTTTCATTCTGATACGCTAATTCATAGTGCTTTATTAAATTAAACAAAAATTTATGGCTGCCAATAATTGGGTATCGATCTAATTCCTCACGAAAAACTAATTTGAAATCATCTAATGTTAAAGAATACCTTTTATGATTATTTAACCAATTTATGATATTGTAAACCCCATGGATTATCCAATTTGGATTTAATATTAAGGAATCAACTTTTTTCAATTCATGATACCAAAGACCAACTCCTAATGCATGGAGATTGGATAATAAACTATCAATATCTTCAATATTATAAACACCAAAGCTATTTACTAGGATATCAAATTCTGCTTTAGTAATAAATTCCCTATTTTCTTTTATGAATAAATTCCTTAAGGAATCTTTTACTCTATAATAATTTTCTGGAATCCTTTGCTTTTCCCAAGAAGGATTATTTCGAACATATTCAGCCACAATTGAACGAAAGTTTTTAAGTTCATTTTTATCTTCCTTAATGGAAAAAAAATAAATACCTTCAATTCTATTTTCATATTGTTCATACAAATAATTAACTGGTAAACTTACCTCATGTTTATCACGTGTATTAACTAAAATAATAGCTTTAGAATCTCCCCCATATATTTCCATATGATTCAACCAATACGATAATCGATTTCTCTGTTCTGTTCTTCCATCATACAGTAATATATATAAGGATCTTTCAGATAAGAAGAATCGATGTACAGCATGGGTAACAGTATGACCTGCAAAATCCCAAATGCTTACATTAATTTCTTCGTTATTCAACTTAATATACCACGATAATATTTCTATGTCAGGAGTGCTTTCCTTGTCAGATGGCATTTTTGCATTAAGACTCAGTAGTTTTCTTGCCAAACTGGTTTTTCCAACACCTTTATCACCTAAAATTATTACACGAGCTTCATTTAATCTTTTAGCGTCACCTTTTTCTAATTCCTCTAAATAATTGGCTACTGCAAGTGCTCCTTTTACTTGAATTTCTTTAGGTACACTTAATCTTCTTTTTAAAGCTTCAATGTCAATCTCAAAATTGTTTTCAAAAATATTTTGATATAATCTCGCCCAGAATTCGCAACCTACAGTGGTTAATGCTTTTTGAAAATTTATCCAAACCTTCCCGTAAGATTCAATAGAAATATTTTGTTCTTTAAAAGTTTTTATATTATTTAAATCTTCAAGGATTTGAAAGCTAAGATCTACATCACTAACATCATTAGAAGCATTGGCAGTTGCTATAGCAGCATTAACTGCGTTGGCAATTTTCTTGGCATATGGTATACCTTTAAGTTTGGTATTGGTGACATCATATGCTGTGCAAGAAGCGTAGTATGCTGAGGCAGTGGCATCCACGAAGGAGGAATTGTTAAGATAAACAGCCTCAGAGGATTTGTAACCAGAGTAACAAGCTTCGGTGGTTCTTCCAGAGTTTGCTGCTGCAACTTTAGCAGCAGTGTTTGCTGCATCAATGGCTGCATGGTCCTTTAGAGCAGGAATATGATATAAGTTAGCAGTGTAAGCGGTAACGTCTAAGGCATGAAAAACATTTAATAAATGATGTTGTTGATCCTCCTTTTTCCAAAATGAAAAATCACTAAAAACACCTATAAGTGGTAAGGCCCGAACTCCACATCGCCAGGCAAATTGCACTACTCTTTCTTCTGGAAATATTCTTTTTAGCTCTTCTGATATTAATTCTCGAAACCCATTTATTGCCATATTCAGGGGTTTTAGTAGAAAGATAATAAAGGTCTACAGAATAAAAAAGGCCAAAACCTCCCAGCTCTAGCCCTAATCCAAAATTCATAAGATTCATCTTTGAGCCTTTTATTTCATTTGATCAAACCAATATCTAAGTGGTTTATGTATTTTTTGTTTTAAAAAATACATAAAAAGACACAAATAGTGTCAAAACATTGTAAATTCCATTCTGAAATTGTAAGTTTAAGTATCCCATTGTAAAAGCATATTAAAATAAATTAACAATATGAACAATGAATATATCCTACCAAGATCAAAATGTTCGAAATTATTGTTCTTCGCTAAAATATGATGTACAAAATACACCATTTAATACTAAGGAAATAATTTTGATAAGAGCTATCATATCGGATTTAAGAGCGGCTCCTTGTCTTGCAGATGCACCAGTTTCATATAACTTTATACATATCGATAAGACTAATATTAAGATTACTATTGATTTTGAACAAATCAAAATTATTTGCAAAGTAGTAACTAATTTATCTAACCCTACTTCGAAAACTATAAAGCGAATTAAAATAATTGATATAAAAAAACCAGGTTTACAGTTACTTGATCAAAAAGATATCTCAGCATGAATACTACTAAAGATGAGACTGCATGGGTTTCTCCGCCAAGTGAGACAATTCTACGACTGTTATATCAAAAAGATATTAACCTTCATTTATTTCGGATTAAAACGGAACTCGATATAAATAGTTTTTTAGATTTGTTGCATGACAGAATTGAACTTAATTCAAAATTAATTTCCATACTTAGTGAAACATTGGGAGGGAGCCAGGTTTTTTGGTTAAATAGATATCAACAATATGCAGAAAGTGTTGATGCATCCAATCAAAATATGATATCAGAATATTTACCTTTTTTACAAAGTTTAGCTAATGTTCGTAATACTAGTCTAGAAAATCTTTTAGATAGCTTTAAAGTCTCAACATTAGAGCATTTGATATCGGATTATCTTCATAGCCCTCATATTATGTTTAGTAAAAGTCAGCAAGTTCATCCTTCTCCAACCAAAATTGCTAATTGGATCAGAAATTGTGAAATTGAGGCAGAAAAAATACTTCTGAATAGTCCAATTCCCATATTTTCTCAAGACACTTTAAAAGATATTTTACCGGATATCGTAGCATTAAGTAAAATCAATAATATTGATAAAATAAAACATAAGCTTAAAACAATTCTTTCCACTGCAGGAGTAATTTTAATTTTTAGCCCCAGTGAAGCGGGGAATGGGGTATCGGGGCTTACAAAACCCTTACTAAAAAAGTATAGACTAATCGTAGTAACGGATCGGTATAAAAATAATGCTGCTTTCTGGTTTACACTACTGCATGAGATAAGTCATTGCATACTACATTCTATATCAAGGCCATTAGTTCATTATTCGGATCAAGAATTCACTTTAGCTTCACTACCTTCTAACAATTTTTATGCAGAGGAAGAGGCAAATAAATATGTAGAAGAATTATTGTTTCCTTATGAAATTATGAATGAACTTTTAACAACAAAATTATCACATAAAACTATTCTAAGATTGGCAGTAAAATATGACATCTCTGCTGCTTTAATTACTGCCCAAATACATAGGTTTAGTCTTGCTCCATATAGTTTCTATCGCAAAGTATATAGAAGTGTATCATTTAAATCAATCCATTAACCAAAATATCTTTTATACACTTCGGTATTTTTCTGCCAATTGCATATAGCATCTTCAATGACTTGAGCACACATTCTTATATTAGTGTTCTGTTCAAACCATAAAAGGAGATTTTCACCTAATTCAATTTGATCTGACTTTTCGTTTTTAGGAGAACCTGCTAAAGACAAGATAGATTTTAATGCGCTTAAAGGACCTGTACTATGAGAAGAGTATAATGATTGAGGCTCTTTTACCCCAAGACCACATTTGCATAAACTAGAGGTAAAATCAAAAGCAGCCATTCTACCAAAATTCGGAATTCTATAAGCCTTGGTATAAACACTATGAAAATTAGGGTCTGTGAAAAAAGCAAAATACCCTATATGATTTAAGAAATAGTCTGCGGAATGGAGAAACCCTTTTGTTCCTTCAAGAGATTTTTTTGTAAATTTTCTGTGGTTAGAATAACTGGAAGAATCGAAAAAATTAATATTTCTTAGATAATCAAAATAAGAATTTCTGTCTTCCATAATTTCTTCCACCAAAAAAAGTGAGCGATCTTTTCTAAAAGCTGACCGAATAAATAAAAGCCATTTTGATTTTAGGCTTTTTCCAAAATATGTTGCAAGATAAACTATCCAAACTCTAGTTTGAATCGATAAAGAATCCCTTTGACTCAAAATAAATGGATTATTTGTAATGTAATAAGGTAGAGATTTTTGGTCGGCCTGACGAGCTTTTTCAAGATATGTCTCGTATATTTTTATCCTTCTAATGCTATCAATTGTCTGTTTGGAAAGTACAATTAGTGGTTTTTCATCCATTTCGAACTCAAGTATTTCTTTAAAGGCTTCCGTCCATAATATTTGAATACTATTTACTGTCATCTGCTTGTTATTTTGTAATACTACAAGATGCAATTTCTCTAAATTCTTCAGTTTTAAACATTGCAATCCAATTCTCTTTGTTAGAAATTTCATTATATACTTCGTTAGAGAACAAAATGAAATCCTTCCAATAATTATCAAAATCGATATTATCAAAGTCATATTCATCTTGCTTAATTGTGTCGAAAGCAAGTGATACTAGTTCCAAAATTTCTTGTGAACAAGACGTCATTTTTGGCATTACTATTCCTTCTTGAAAACCCTCTTGCAAATATTTCTCAACTCTAATTAAATGCTTTTCGTAAATATGCATTGATGAGCAAATATGTGTATAATCTCCTAATGGGATATTAACAAAGTAAGAAACCAATTCTTGGATCATTGAAAATGAAAATAAATCATGCGGTAGACCAAAATATGCATCATTGCTTCTCATATAAACAGTAAGATGAAGTTTCCCATATCTTACCAAAAAATGAAGACCAATAGTACATGGAGGGCTAGAATGAGTGTCAAATCTAAGTTTATAATCCTTGGATTCGCTAATTACTAGAAAAGCCTGTTTTGTATATTTCCTAGCATTAATCTGGTTAATTATTCTTTCAAACTGTGATTCACTTTTTTCTTTGGCCCCAAATATTTTAGGTCCATAAGCACCTAAAATTTTATGGTTCTCTTCTTCCTCTAAATTATAAGCTCCGATATATGGGTTAATATAGTTTTTATCTGAGTCCTTACTACAATACCAAGCAAATTCAGCAAATTTACTTCTCACTAATCTTCTGTCAAGCGACCGTGAAGTTCTAGATCTTGGATTATTTAATGTTACTGCAAAGTTTCGGATTTCTTTTATATGGCCTCTTTTTCCACTAAGATTCTCTCCATTCTCTAATATTGCTTTATAAGTACTATTTAGTAAATCATCTAAGGTTTCATATCTCGGAAATAACATAACTAGGGTAAATTCATGACTTTGTGAATTTTTTGTTAGGAATTTACAAAGCCTCTTAAAAAATTTATTGCTCCAATTTATTTAAATCTGTAATAAATACAGATAACGTTTATAACATTATCCCTTCTACATAGTTGTCCAGATAACCCTGATAAAGCTCTTTATCAAATTCCACTTAACACTCACTAGCTTTCCAATCTGGATAAAGATCAACATTCTGATTTAAAAAGTCAATGAGATCAGCTCTAGCAGTCTTGGCATACCCTAGAGCTTTATAAGAAAGCTTTTCAATCATTTTAAAATGTTGAGCATTGGTTGTATTTCGCTTATCATTAAGCATATCGGACTGACTTAAGAATTTAATTCCATCTGCTTCCAGTAAAAGGGCTAAATGTGGGATCGCTTCCACCATTCCATAATTATTTACTACTTGTTTTACATTTTCAAGAAGGGCATCATTATCTGGAGAAAGACTATTTTGATCTCTACAAGTAACAAGGTTATTAAAGGTGGTGTCACATAAAAATGGCATCTATACAATCATACATTATTTGAGTAAGATAAGGCATGACATAGTTTTGAGAGACTCTACTTTCGAGAATCTCTCCCTTACCACTCCCTCATTTTCCTCCATTCCTCTCTCATAATTTCTAAAACCTTCAATTTTTGGGTAATTTGTAAGAGAATTTCTATTCACATTTACTAAACCTAATCAATCATGCAAACTAAAATCCTGTTATTTCTCTCCTTTCTATTTATTTACACCTGTACATTTGGACAAAAAAGAGATGCCTGGACCGCCATTCCGATCACCTTACCTGGAGAATCTTATGCTGGGAAGGATATTCGCTTCTCTGCTATGGTAAAAAAAGGTCGTGAAGGACATGGTCGCGCTTATCTTTGGCTACGGGTTGACAAAAAAGATCAAACTCAAGGTTTTTTTGACAATATGAGGGATAAGCCTATAAAAAGTACGGAATGGAAGCGATATACTATTGAAGGTACAGTAGACAAAGAGGCTCAATCTATAGTATTTGGAGTACTCAATTATTGTGATGGTAAATTTTATTACGATGACCTTAAACTTGAGGTAAAAAACGACAATGGAAAATGGGAAAATGTTCCCTTTCCTAACCCTGGATTTGAAGAGGGACTTAATGGATATCCTATCGACAAATTGAAAAACTATATGGCCGAGGAAGGCTACCAGGTGAAAATTGAAACAGATAATGCTGCTGAAGGAAACAAATGTTTATTGATCGAAGGAAGCAAATCAGAATATACCACTCTCTTCTATGATTTAGGGAGTCGCCTTGAAGGTTTTTGGAGTACAGATAGAAACAACGATATTGTTCAGTACAAAATGGCTGCCGACGAGAATAAGTTAATCCAAAATATTTATAATGACAAAGGAGTACTAACCTCAACTTCCTTTATTATGTATGACACTGAGAAGGATAGAGTTATCTGTGATTTTCGGATCAGCAACCTTAGGACATCTTTGGGAGAAGGAAAACTCCTTAAGGATGGCATGGAAGTGTCTTTAACGTGGAAACCCGTTAAAAGAAATCGAACAAAGTATGCTGAGCTTGTCGGTGGAGAAGCTTACTTAGAAAATTCTTTAAATACCAAATTTTCCCGAAAAGTAAGTTTGCATCTAAAAGACAATGATAATTTTGAACTCCATCAATTAGGGCTTAATCTTTCTATTAAAGATGACTCTATTAAAAATAAATTTGAAAATACGATCCCTTATAAAAGGATAGATAAACCCAATTTTTTGAAGTAATTTGTAATATTGCAAAGGCGCTTTTAATAACTAAGCGCCTTTGCCAGGTAAAGACTTTTATTTTCTTTTCTTAAATCATTTCCCTAACTTAAAGAAGAAATCCTATTAAAACACCTCCAAGCCCATTCCTCCTATTCATCAAATTCAAAACCCAGTAATCATGATTAATCAAATCAAACCTTGCTTTCCTCTAAAAAAATGTTTTTTCCTATTTCTTATTTTTTCTTTGAACACTCCCCTGTTAGGCCAAAAAATCACCTGCATCCTTAAAGGAGAGGTCATCGATCGAGACAGTGAGGCCCTGGTTTTATTTAAAGCCACAGCTGACTCAAGAGGAGAAAAAATAACCATCCCCATCGAAAATAGGGTCTTTGAATACACATTTGAATCGGATGCTAAAGAAGCTTTTACCTTAGCATTCAAAGAAGAGGCAGACAGAGGGGCTTATATGCCCATTCATTTTTTTGCAGAAGATGGAGAAGTGCTTTTTCAATTACATCCTAGCGAAAATGTAGTAATGAATGAAATCTCTGGTGGTAAAGTCAATAACGAAATGATGGCTTTTAACAGAGCTAATTTTGATCTTTTTTGGGACCGACAAAAAGTTCTGCGAGATCAACACTCGGCATTGCAAAAAGAAGGTCGATTATTTTCTGAAGCCATGCAGGAACTAAGTAAAGAATTACAAAATACTACTGATCGTTTGGCCAAAAATGAATTATACAAAAAAATGAGTGAGCTGAGGGAAAACAAAAAAGATTTGAGTCCCGAAGGAAAAGTCATCATGGATAAATTACAAGCCATTGGGGAAGAATACGGTGCCTGGAAAAATAAATACATTGACGAAAACCCAAGTTTATATTCCTTCTTTCTCATTTTCCAAGATGCACGCTCCCTGGCCTGGAATAAAAATTTATCTATTGTAGACCTTAGAAAAAGATATGATAAGCTAGCCAAAGCATTTCCCGAACATCCCTACACCCCTTTTGTCGGAAAAATGATTGCCGGACATGCTGCAGTTAAGGTAGGCGAAGACTTAATCGACTTTTCGGCCCCCAATCTTGATGGAAAGAGCTTTCAATTCTCTTCCCTCGCTACCGGCAAAGTGACCCTTTTGGACCTATGGGCTTCCTGGTGTGGGCCTTGTATAGTTAAGAGTAGAACCATGGTCCCCGTTTATGAGGCTTACAAAGACAAAGGCTTTACAGTAGTTGGTGTCGCCAGAGAGTTCAAAAATACGGATAGACTCCTCATTGCATTGGAGCGCGAAAAATTTCCCTGGCTCAACCTGATTGATTTGGATGATCAACAGGAGATTTGGTTAAAATACAATATTCCTTATTCTGGTGGTGGTACTTTTTTAATCGATGAAAAAGGAAAAATTTTAGAAATCGACCCCACACCAGAAAGCATTCAGAAAGTTATGGAAGAACGGAATTAAACATAATTAAGAGGGCGTCTCATAACTCCTTCGTCGTTATTCAGCGCCTAATAATATTTTATTTATGAGTAGTTTTTCAGAAAAAAACTTTGTTTTTTTCTGAAAAACTACTCATAAAAGAATATAATTGGCTGGCGAAAAAGGCCGAAGGTCTTTTGAGACAGCCTCATCGTCTCCCTACTTCCTAACCTTAAACCGATACTCTCCTTCCTCCTCATTCCGATCCGTAGCCACCGGAGGTTTAGGAGACAAATGAGAAATTTGCTCGTATAATTCTGGTGTCATATCGATGTCCATGGAGGCAAGTGCTGGAGCTAATTGGTCGGTATTTCTAGCCCCTATGATTGGAGCCGTTACGCCTTTGTGGGCATTGACCCAGGCAATGGCCAAAGACACCGGATTGAAATCATGCTCTTTGGCAAAGGCTACAAATCGTTCCGCAATTTCATAGACCTCCTGGGCCGCATAGCGCAATTTGTACATCTTACTTTCCATCAGGCGACCAGATTCTGGCCTTTTTTTGATCCCGTATTTTCCGGTTAATAGTCCTCCACCCAAAGGGCTATATGGAATGACACCAACCTGTTCGGAAATGGCCATAGGTAAGAGTTCTACCTCGGCCTGCCGCTTCACCAAATTGTACATGGGTTGGATGCACTCAAAACGGGCCCAGGCATTCTGGCGGGAAATTCCCAGGGCCTTGGCTACCTGCCAGGCGGCATAATTACTGGCCCCAATGTACAGCACTTTTCCCTGTCGGACCAGATCATTAAGCACACTCAAGGTTTCTTCCAAAGGAGTGGTATCATCAAAGCGATGAATGAAATATAAATCAATGTAATCGGTATTTAATCGTTTTAGGCTTCCTTCAACCGCCCGAACGATATGATATCGGGAAGAACCTCCGTCATTTACCCCGTCGCCCATGTTAAAATATACCTTGCTGGTAATCACCACCTGATCCCGGCAATCAGCAATCAATCTTCCCAGAATTTCTTCGGATTTTCCTCCTTCGTAGACATTGGCACAGTCAAAAAAGTTAATCCCTGCTTCCCGGCATTGGTCGAACATAGCGGCAGACATCTTCTCATCTGCAATTCCGCCAAAAGACATGGTTCCAAAACAAAGTGAGGATACTTTTACCCCTGTTTTTCCTAGTAGTCGGTATTCCATTTATTTATTTTCTTTGTAAAAAAAAGGAAGCTACTATATATTTTTTAGGAAGTCAAATTCCTCCCCCCAATCTCTTCATCACCCACTCTTTATAACTCCGACCAATGGGGATTTCCCGCTCTGCAATTTCAACCGTAGTGGTGGAAAAGGTCTTAAGGTGTTGTAAAGAAACAATAAAGGAACGATGTATTCTTAAAAACTGATCTCCTGGAAGTTTGTCTTCCATAAGGCTTATTTTTTGCTGGGCTACAACCTTTTGGCTTTGGCAAATGATTTTTACATAATCTCCTAAGCTTTCTACATACAAAATTTCATCTAGCTGGATTTTCATCATCTTGCGTTTGACTTTTACATAAATAAAAGCTCTTGATTTATTTGCCTCTTGTTGGTTTTGATTGGAAACATTAAAGGAGGATTTGTCAAAAATCTTATTGATAGAGGTCAAAAAACGTTCAAAGGTCACCGGCTTTAAAAGATAATCGACAGCATCAATTTGGAAGGCCTCATAGGCATATTCGCGATGGGCAGAGGTAATCACGATCTTAGGCTTCGTCCTCAGGGTTTTCACAAATTCTATACCATTTAATCGGGGCATCTGGATGTCTAAAAACAAAAGCTCAACCTCCTTATTGCGGATGATACTACTAGCCTCAATGGCACTTGCACAAGTTGCAATTAATTCCAGTTCCTCAATTGCTGCAATATGGGTCTCCAATAATTCAATGGCCAATGGTTCATCATCGATTATCATACACTTGATGGTCATGTCAATAAAAGATTTAGGTGAGCCAAATGAGTGTCTTTTTGCGATATGTTCAAGGTAAATTTATTTGGGTAGATCAAATCAAGTCTTCTCCTAACATTCTTTAATCCAAGGCCTCCTTCCCCATTAGCCTGTTCATTATGATTATTACTCACAGTATTTTCTACTTTCATTTCCAATTCCGATTTCACAATGGAAATATTTATTCTAATCCAACAATCCGCTATTTCCTGGCTAATGCCGTGTTTAAAACTATTTTCCACAAAGGGTAAGAGAATTAAAGGGGCAATTTCCAGGTTTTCTACATTTCCTTTTAAATCAAATTTTACCTCCAAACGGCTCCCATGACGAATTTTTTCCAAAGAAATATAGTTTTCTAAATTTTCAATTTCTTTTTGCAAGGGTACTTTTTCCTGGTTGGCTTCATAAGAAATATATCTTAACATGCCAGCCAATTTATCAATTACCCGGGGAGCTTTATCTGATTTTTTTAAAGCAAGTGTATAGAGATTGTTTAAGGTGTTGAACAAAAAATGAGGATTGATCTGAGCCTTTAAATATTTCAATTCTGTCTCTAATTTATCTTGCAAAATCAATTGCGCTCTTTTTTCACTGACTTGCCAGGTTCGGGTTAATTTAATAACTACTGCCAAAATGATAAAATAACCTAGGGTCAAAGAAAACCAAAGCAAGGAGGGATGATAAGCCCAAAAGGATTGGCTTATTGGTTTCGACAATACTATTGGATTGATAAACCAATAATTCAGCAAATGAAAAAAGATCAATGTTATAAGACTTGAGAGGATTAAGTATATGAAAAATTGAAAATTCTTTCCATGCTGCAGAAATCTGGGCAACAAATAATATAAAACGAAATAAACCTGTATTACCTTAAGTGGCAGCGTCAACATTTGAAAGGTAAAAACCTCCAAATAGTTCCCCTGATTTGTGAATTCTAAAAGGGTAAAAAAAAGGATGTGGATTAACCAAAAAAGGATGTGATAAGCCCACCTTTTTTTTTCATAAGAATGGAAAAACTTGAATGATTTTATAGCCTTTGATACCTCTGCCATCTGGCAAAAATACCAAAGCTTCTCTTTTCTGATAAGCAATCCTCAAAATTAAGGACCAACAACAGACCTTTGGGGATAGAAGCCGTTTAGAGCTGAAAACCTGCATTCTGTCTGTTTATCATGTTATTGGACAAATACCTCTGCCCTCCATAGTATTTCCTCTTAATATTGAAAACGAAACGATTTTACTCTTCATCAATTCGTAATACCGACTGTTATGCTCAAAACATTTATCCAATTATTTTTTCTAATCAACCTAAGTGTCTCCCTTTCCGCTCAGCAAAATAAAATTACCGGTATTTGGGAATTGCAAAGTACAAATTCACGAGGAGGCACTTTTGTTTTGAGTATAGCTGAACATGGTAATCAGCTTTTTGGTGAGTTTCGAAGCGATGGCATAGGTCGTGGTAGTTTTAAACAAATTCAATTGGAGGGCGATCATTTGTCCTTTCAACTGGTCCTGGGAACCAATTATGCTATTGCCGGATATCTGGAATTTAATGCCCAAAAAGAATTACAGGGCGAGCTAAGCATTTATGGGGCTAAAATACCGGTCAAAGGAAAATTGCTGTCCAAAGAAGTGGATACCTCTCCTATTGAAAGTCAGCCTTCCTGGTCACCAAATGCCAAATACATAGCTTATACCGCCGAACAATATGGGAATAAAGATATTTGGGTGGCCTCACAAAAGGGGAAAGCCCAAAATTTGACCAATAACCCAGCTTCGGATTATGGTCCGGCCTGGTCGCCAGATGGCAAAACCCTGGCATTCATATCCGACCGAGGTGGAAGCAGTCAAATTTATACCATGAACTCTAAAGGAGGACAGATCAAACAATTGACCCAGGCTACACTAAACTATGATCTGTTGCAATGGTCTCCGGATGGAAAAAAAATCCTGTTCTCAACACCCCAGGGTCCTTATCTGGTTGATTCAGATGGCTCTTCCCTACAAAAATTGACCAAGGACTTTCCAGCAGTTTATGCCCGATTTTCGCCTGCTGGGGATAAAATAGCAGTGACCCTCACCAAACAAAATATTTATGATATAGCAACTATAAACCTCAAAGATCTATCCATCCAAAATCTTTCTGATCAAAACACTCCTGATTTTAACCAGCATTGGTCACCAAACGGTCAACAACTCCTTTGGATTTCAAGGAGAGAGGGGAATCCGGAAGTCTATACTATGAACAATGATGGAACGAATATCAATCGTTTAACCAGCAATACCCACAGAGATAATAATCCTTCCTGGTCGCCCGATGGCCAATACATCATTTGGGAATCCAGAAAAACCAATAAAGCGGAGGTTTTTATTATGAAAAAAGATGGTTCAGCTGTCCAAAATCTAAGCAATCATAAATCCAATGATACCCGTCCATTGTGGTCACCGAAAAGAAATAAGATCCTTTTTCTTTCTGAAAGAGAGGGCAATCCAAAAATATATTTAATCAATCCCGACGGTTCCAATTTACGTCAGTTAAGCAGGTATAGGTAATTTCTAGGATCCAAACAATACAGGTTTACTGCTTAAAATATATCATTGACTTTTATTGCAGGCTTTGCTTTAGCATGGCCTGTTTTTATTTAAGTCTGTAATGGGTTTAAGTCGGGACTAAGCAGTCCATTTTAGCTCAATTCCCGGAAATGAAGCTTCCAAATGCCCAGATTGGCCACTCTTTAAGAACAAAAAAAAGATCTCTAAGCCAATAGCTTCGTATATTGCTTTTAATTCTAAAAAATTTATTGGAAAAATATAGTTGATTTCAATGGATCAGCCGGTACTATATACTCTTTTTGCCTTTGTTTACGGAGCTGCTGCTATTCAAAGCCTTTTATTGGCAGGAGTATTGTGGTGGAGACCTGCCAAGCAAATTTTGTCCAATCGAATTTTAGCTCTGCTAAATTTTTTATTTACCATTTTATTGTTGAGCAATTGTCATCATTATTTAGGTTTACATGAGGAAATCCCTATATTTTTATGGTGGCCAAGTCTGTTTTGGCTGTTAATCCCACCGGTGTATTATCTGTACGCAAGAACCCGCCTGAGCCACCAGGCTCGATTGCTTAGATGGGATCTTTTTCATCTAATTCCATTTCTAGTAGTGCTGTTTCTTTGGAAAGATATCATTTTCATAAGCAATGCAGAAAAGTTGAACTTACTTAGCGATTCCAGTTCCCTTGTTCACCAAGGTAGTTACCGACACATCATTTCTTTTTTATTTCCCAGCTTGGGTTTGCTGTATTTAAGCCCCTCTATTTTCTTAATTAGCAGATTTCAGAAAAAAAACAAGGGTAAATTAACTCGATCTGCTCAGCAGCAAATTGTCTTTTTGCAAATAATTTATTGTTTTCTATTGGGTTTTATTATCCTGGCTGAACTCATGTACCTTTTTCCCGGAATGGCTCAAAATTGGCCTCCCTGGTTGGGGCCTGTGGTAGGACTAGTCATCCCGACCATTGTATACATCATGTCCTACATGGCCTTATATGATCCTGAGGGCTTGTTCGAAAAAATCAAATTAAACCCTCCTATATTCCATTCACGGCAACTTCCGGTAGAACAATCAGTACAATTCGCCCAACTACTAGAGCAACTGATGAACAAAGAAGAATTGTACCTCAATACCAATCTGAATCAAGAAGAATTAGCAAGAAAACTGGGTATCCAACCCAGGCAGTTATCTCGGCTACTAAAACAACAATTCAGCAGTTCCTTCAGCGAATATATCAATACCTATAGAATTCAAAAGGTAAAGGATTTGATGATGAATGAACAGTACCGCCATTGGAATCTGGTGGCCATCGCTTACGAAGCGGGCTTTAACAGTAAATCTACCTTTAATCGGATTTTTAAAAAACATACCGGACTCACTCCAAAGGAATTCAGTCAAAAGCATCAGACTCATACCAGTAATAATTCTAATAATTCTCATTAGAAAAAAGGGGTACCACTTACAGGAATTGCCCCTTTCTCTCCTTTTGCAGGCATTATTTTGCTTCAATTCAATCAAAGAAAACTCATTCGATTTATTTGAAGCAATCAATCAACTGTTATGTTAAAAACGCATGTGAAATTTTTATTACTGAACTTAATTTTGTTGAATACAAATATTATTCTTGCACAATCCGATTATTCCATGCCTGATATCAATCGCATGGGGCCTTTATTGAGTCAAGGTAAAGTTCAGGAAGCACTGGCCTTGAGTGATTCAATCATTTCTGAGGATAATGCCCATATAGGAGCAGCTACCTGGAGAGGATATGTTTACTACAGCATGGGTGAATTTGAAAAGGCTATTGAAAACTGGCACAAAGCAAATTTATTTGGAATAGCTGCCTATCAGTATACTCTTTTTCCTATGGCCTCTGCCTATGCAAACCTGGGAAAAAAGGAAGAAGCTCTTCAACTCCTTAGTCAAGCCATTGAAGTTGGTACTTTGACTAAGCAAAGGATTTTAGGGGATAAGGCCCTTGCCAGTTTAGAAAAAATGCCTTCTTTTCAGAATATCCTCAAACGAATTGAAAAAATCTCCAAGGACAGTTTAAAAGATCTCTCTTTGAACCAACATATTTTAGATTGGACAGCAAAGATGAACGACATGTGGAAAAGAGATTTTCCCGAATATGACCTGACCTCTATTTTGGATGTAAGTCTGCCCGACAATTATGAAGCTGATAATTCCCATCCTGTCCTCATCTGGATAAATCCAGTTTTGCAACAAAACAGTAGGCCAGCTGATGAAAAGTTCAAATCTCAGTCCTTTCAAATTTGGCGTTCCGCCCTTCCCAGAGATTGGATTATTGCCAGTCCAGCGGAGTATAATAGCAGTAAAATTAATTTTGAAAAATGGGGATGGTCTAGTGGTGAAGGAATAATTGTTATTGAATCGGTTATTCAGTATTTGCAAGATCAATATGCTATTGACCCCAGCAGGATATTTTTAGGCGGCTATCAAACGGCTGGAAATATGATCTGGCATTTTGCTCAAGCTCAGCCCGACAAAATAGCTGGTTTTATTTCTTTTGGTGGAAATCCCGCTATGCTTGATCAAATAAAAATGAACACCCAAGCAGTCAATTTTCGAAACGCAAACTTCCTGGCATTCAATGGAAAAAAGGGCGCTTATGATCCTAATCACATTGATGCTTATAAAAATAGTTTAAAAAAAGTTGCTCCAAATGTCCAATGGAAATGGCTCAAAGGTAACTGCCATTTTGAGGCCTTAAAAAAGGAAAGCTCATCCATTGCATCCTGGTTAAAGCGGCAAAAATTAAATCTTTTCCCAAATAAAATTGAATGGCAAACAGGCACATCCTATCCTAATTATTTAGAAGCATTCTGGCTTCGAGTAGATAAAATTTCAAACAAAAGAACCTCTGGTATTTTCCCCAATTTACCATTGGAACCACAACCTTTTAATAATCATGATTTGATTTGGACTTTTTCTCGCTCTGTGGAAAGAACTCAGCTAGGAACAAATATGATTCGAGTTTATGAAAATGGCAGTCTGGACAGAGCAGGAATCAAAAGAGGTGATTTTATTCAAAAAATTGAAGATTTCCAGATTGATGCCAATACCAAGAGCAGTAAGATTAATTTTCTATTCAACGAAAAGAAAAATAAAAAGGTAAGGATTGAGTACTTCCGAGGTGGAGTAAAAGCCCAGGCTCAAATTGATTTGAATCCTTACAACTCTTCCTGTTTTTATTACTCAGATTTGGCACCCCGGATTGAGGTGGAAAAAAGAAGCAATGATGTTTTTGTGAAAACAGATGGGATTACTGCTTTT
>JANQPA010000128.1 GCA_028285545.1 Saprospiraceae bacterium
TCTCCATATATCTCAATTTGTCTCCCTGACTGCAGAAGGCAGTTAATTGTCTCGGATCTGAGATCACTTTTTGTGAATATTTTTAGAAAATTTGGGATGGGTCATGTTATTTTTTTAAATATTTCTCCAACTTCCGAGTCAACTTTTTCCCACTACTGGGCCTTGGCGCTCCCCGACTTACGATTTTTCCGGTTTTGTCAAAAATGACATAGGTAGGTAGCCTAAGCATTTCTCCATAACCAAATTCCATCCCCAATTCTCTTCTGAATCTGGGTGTAGCCAGAATGTGTTTTCCTTGTAAATCATATTGCAGGATGGTCTGCCGCCAAATTCGCTCTTTATCAGGTTCATCCACAGAAACATATATTAGTTGGAGATCTTTATTCTCTCGAGCAAAATTATCCAGTATTTCTTTATTCTGAAATTCTTCCCGGCAAGGGCCGCACCAACTTGCCCAAATGTCCAGGTATATTACACTGCCTTTATATGGCTCAATCATTTCAGCAATGGAGTGAATCGATGCATTATCATTTCCTATTTGAGCCCTGGAAGAAGAAGCAGTGATAAAAAAAAGAAGTTGGAAAGAAAGGATTTTCCAAATCATAGCCTTGGCTTGTTCATTTTAAGGAAATTAACTCTTTTAGAACAGGCTTTAGGTTTTTGTACATAATATCCTCATCATCAAGATTACCTCCCACTTTAGTATACACCAATTTACCTTCTGTATTAAAAACCAGGTGATAAGGGTAACCAAATCGCACCTCAAAAGCCAAAAACACCCCAGGAGCATTGGTTTGGGGGACCTGTTGATAATTAAAAGGATAAGATTTGAGATGTTCTACTACCTCTTCCTCATCATCACGGCCAAAAGCTAAAAATACCACCTCTTCATCTTTAAACTCATCCACCAATTTATTCAAGCCCGGTAGTTCCACTTCACATGGAGGACAACCAATAAACCAAAAGTTAACCACCGTAACTTTTCCGATCAGTTCTTCTGATCGAATTTTTATACTATCAAGGGTCATCACCTCAAACTCTGGCATATCACAGCCTACGAGGTCTTCTACAATTCTCATCTTTGCCCGACGAGCCTGTGCAGGGGATTCAAAATCTTTTTCAGCCCATTCATCTAACTTTTTATTGACCCCTTTAAAACAGGATTCCTCCTGTGCATTCAAATCAATGAAAAAAATGAGCATTAGGATTAAGGAAAGCGTTACTTTTATTTTCATGATGAATGATTTTGTTCATCTTTACAAGCAATATTCATCTTTACAACGAATAAAAGATTTTCTCATAGCACCATTCATTCAAAGTTAACACAATAATAAGATATGCGCATTGCCGTAAATACCAGATTTTTAATTGCTAATAAACTGGAAGGTATCGGCTGGTTTACACATGAAGTTCTTAAAAGAATGGTTCGTTCACATCCTGAGCATGAATTCCTCTTCCTATTTGATCGCCCTTTCTCGGAGGATTTTGTTTTCAGCTCAAATGTAAAACCCATTAAGATCTTTCCACCGGCACGGCATCCTGTATTGTGGTATCTTTGGTTTGAACATGCTTTGCCTTATATCTTCAAAAAGCATAAACCAGATATTTTTTTTTCGCCTGATGGCTATTTATCCCTAAAAACAAGGGTTCCAACAGCTATGGTCATTCATGATCTGGCTTATCTGCATTTTCCTGACCAGGTTCCTTCATTGGTAAAAAAATATTACCATCACTTCATTCCTCGTTATCTTAAAAAAGCACAACAAATAATTACGGTATCCAGTTTTGTAAAAGAGGACATTCTAAATCATTATGCTATTGAAAGTCAAAAAATAAATGTTGCCTGTAATGGGGCCAGAGAAGTGTTCCGACCATTAAATGCTAATGAAAAAGAGAAAATAAAAACTAAATTTAGTCAGGGTAAGGACTATTTTTTTTACCTGGGTGCTGTTCATCCTCGCAAAAATGTTCACCGACTGATAAAAGCTTTTGACATTTTTAAGAAAAAAAAAGAACATCCCATTCAATTATTGATAGGAGGTCGCTTTGCCTGGCAGACCGGTGAAGTCAAAAACGCATATGATTCTTCTGCTTACCAGGAGGACATCCATTTCCTTGGGTATTTACAGGAAGAAGAAACCCCAGGGCTCATGGGAGCCGCCTCTGCTTTAGTTTATCCATCCAATTTTGAGGGTTTCGGAATTCCTATTTTAGAAGCACTGCACTGTGATGTACCTGTTATCACTTCTAATATATCTTCTATGCCAGAGGTTGCCGGTCCAGCCGGAATATTAATTAATCCAGTAAATACTCATGAAATAGCTACTGCTATGGAGGCCATCATTTTTGATAAAGAAAAGAGGGCATCCCTTATCGAAGCAGGAAAAGAATGGCGAGGGCATTTCAGTTGGGAAAAAGCAGAGAAAGTTTGCTTTGAAAGCATCAATAAAGCCGTTGAATCTCCCTAAGGCCTATCACTTACCTTCCAAAATAGCCGCATCCCCTTTTTTAATGAAATCTTTGTTTTTATATAGATAAAAAATCCCCACAACTCCCACTATAAATAATCCAATTGATATGATTTCTGCCTGTGTTAAATTGAAAAAATGAGGGTACCGTTCATTAATTCTTATCGCTTCAATACTATAACGAGCAATAGCATTGAGCATAAGATATATAAAGAATAGCATGCCAGCTACAGGCAATCTTTTTCTCAACAATAGCAAAATGATAAGGACAATGGTAGCCATACCAACCTCATATAATGGAGTGGGAAAGACCGGAACTTCTAATTGATTACAAAAAACACCTTCACAGGAAGGTATCTTGATCCCCTGTTGCAAAACATTCCTGGGATAGTGGAAAGCCCAAAGCCAATCAGGGAAAAACCACCAATCTGGAGAGGAAGCCGCATTGGGGATTCCCCAGTCTCCATCACCAGAAAAATGGCAGCCCAGCCTGCCAATTCCATAACCAACCACAAGTGAAGGAGCAGCTGCATCCATTACAGGTCTCAGCTGAATGTTATTCATTCTTAAATAAAGGACGACAGCAATAAAACCAAAGATCAACCCTCCGTATATGGCTAGCCCTCCTCCGGAGAACAAAGTATGGTAAGGGTCTTGAAAAAATTCGGGCAAATGTTCGAGTAAATCAAAGAATTTGGCACCAGCTATCCCGGCCAGTGCAGCAATAATGGTTATGTCACCAACACGATGATGGGGATATATCTTCTTGACTTTTTCAACGGGCTCCGGTAATTGCTTACTCCTTCTTTCTAAATAGTTCAATAATGCCCAAAAACCTCCTAGCAACAATCCCCATATCCAACTGCCTTTCCAGGAAATTAAAATATCCGGTGCATTAGATTGGAAAGCTTCAAAATGTGTAAAAATGTAGCCCAATTTATATCCAAAAGCAAAGCCCAGTAAAAAACTACCTAATAGCTGCCAAGGACTGGCAGACTTTCCAATGAGCATTTTTTCTTCTGTAGGCACAAAGAGTCCCTGCTTGCTCATTCTTTTCAGTTCGATTTTTAAAATGAAAGCGGCAAAAAGAATAGCAAAAGCTAAAAACAAACCGAAGGTCTTGAATATTGACAACCATCCATCCATGGGAGTACCAAAAAGATCATGAAAAAGGTAGGAAAGGTCGGGATACATAACCGGCGACGATTTTAGTCAAAAGTACAAAAAATATGCTTTAAGGGTTCCATTGCTTTTCCTTTGAATCATTTACAAAGCCTTCCTCACAATATATGCACATACCATTTTTCAAACCCAAATATCTATAAACCTATTAATGTAAAAACTTATGAACACATGATCTTTTTATCATAATTTAAATAAATCTTAAAACTTTATGCAAAACTTGTTTTTCTCTTCGCGATTCATTTACATTTGTCCACAAGTAATTTATATCGTTTTTTTATAAACCAAATTCAAATGCCTCTCTATGAGCTGAACAAAGTTTAGCCTATAGACTAGTATTTTAAGGCCATTATTTACCTAAAAAATGACAACAATGTTAGAATATAGATTTTTGTGCTGCTGCTGTTGTATGTGCATGGGTATGCCCAAAGAAAAATTTGGGAAGGCTAATTCCTTATAAAGCTTATTTTTTAATCAGCATATTTAATTAAAAGCCTTTCCAAATGAACCTGGAAAGGCTTTTGTCATTCTGCCCGGTTTCTTAGCCTTGAATTTTCCATAGATAAATACATTTCTATGGCTAGGAATACTATGCAGGAAGAAGAGTTTTCCGTCAACAACAATCAACTAATCACAATTTTTTTTGGCTAAATAAATAATTGCTATGGACCTTAAAACTAAACTTGCCAACATCAGTGATGCCGATAGAAAAGACATCATCGAGTTAGAGACTCGTATCCAAAACTTCAAAAAAGGGAAAGAGGATGAAGAACGTTTTAAACACTACCGCCTTACCAGAGGAGTCTATGGACAGCGGCAGGTTGGTGTACAAATGTTCAGGCTAAAAATACCTTTTGGGAAAATAAGCTCTGAACAATTAGAGGCCATAGCAGATATTTCTGAAAAATACAGTACCGGCAATTTGCATTTGACCACCAGGCAAAATATTCAACTGCATTACGTAAAATTAGGTGATTCTCCTGCAGTATGGGCTGAATTATCTGCTGCTGGTCTAACCGCCAGGGAAGCTTGTGGAAATACAGTTAGAAACATTACAGCTTCCCCCAAAGCAGGGATTGACCCCTATGAGCCTTTTGATGTGGCTCCATATGCTAAAGCTACCTTTGAATATTTTCTTAGAAATCCAATTTGCCAGGAGATGGGCAGGAAGATTAAGCCCGCTTTTTCTTCCAGTGAAAAAGATTCTGCCTTTACTTATTTCCATGATTTTGGTTTCATACCCCGCATCAAAGAAATTAACGGGGTACCTACTCGTGGTTTTAAAGTGTTATTAGGTGGCGGACTGGGAGCAGTATCTATGATCGCGCATCCAGTTTTCGATTTTTTGCCAACGGACCAGATCATTCCTTTCATGGAGGCCAGCATTCGGGTGTTTGATCGCTACGGAGAAAGGGAAAAAAGGATGAAGGCAAGAATGAAATTTTTGATAAAAAAAATCGGTTTAGCTCAATTTTTGAATCTAGTCGAACAAGAAAGAGTAGCACTAAAAAACAGTTATTTCCCAATTGAGGCAGAAGAGTCTTTAGTCGCCCCACCTCAATTTAATTCCGATCAACATTCTGTAACTACTATTGATACAGAAAAGTATGATTTATGGCGTCAGACCAATGTGTTTGAACAAAAACAAAAAGGTTATTATGGTGTGTGGATCAAAGTTCAACTGGGAAACATACACATTTCTACTGCTCGCAAACTAGCTAAATTAGTAAGAACCTGTGCTGCAAACGATATACGCATTACCATAAATCAAGGCTTATTGCTGCGTTTCGTTCCAAAAGAAGCTTTACCATACCTTTTCCAGCAGTTAAAAGCCCTTAATTTATCTGACGCTGGCTTTGACTCTACAGCAGATATTACTGCTTGCCCAGGTACTGACACCTGTGCTTTAGGTGTAACGGATAGCACACATATTAGTACCGTACTTGAAAATCTCATCATCAGTGAATACCCTAACCTGCTGAAAGAAACCAATCTAAAAATTAAAATCAGCGGATGCATGAATTCATGTGGTCAGCATATGGCAGCTCAGATAGGTTTTCATGGCAGCTCCATCAAAAGAGGGATCGGTGTTATTCCAGCTATGCAGGTAGTAATGGGAGGTGGTATTGATCCAAAAGGAAATGGTTACATCGCAGATAAGGTAATCAAACTCCCTACTAAACGCATTCCTGATGCACTTCGCCTTTTATTTGATGATTATCTTTCACAGGCTGGAGATTATGATTACTTCAACGATTACTTCCAGGATAAAGGAAAACGTTATTTCTACGATCTACTTAAGCCCCTGGCAAACCTGGAGAATCTAAAAGAAGATGACTTTCAGGATTGGGGGCAAAACCGCCAATACATACAATCTATCGGAGTGGGTGAATGTGCAGGTGTTGTTCTTGATGTTGTTGGAACCATTATCGGAGATGCTAAAAATAAAATCGATTGGGCATTGGAGGCATTTACCGAAAAAGCCTATGCTGATTCCATTTATCACGCCTATGCCGGCTTTATCATCGGAGCAAAAGCTCTTTTGCTTAGTAAAGATGTGAAGTGTAATACCCATAAAGGAATCATTACTGATTTCCAGGAACACTACCTGGATAATCAGGAATTTTCACTCGATCTAAACTTTTCCGATCTGGTTCTCCAAATTAATAAAAATGAGCCATCCGAAGATTTCGCCAAGCAATATTTATCCAAGGCTAATTCTTTTGTTCAGCAAGTTATTCAAACTAGAAATAATCAATTAGAAAAAGCTGGGGGACAAGAAAAATTAGTTGTCGAAAACTATTATAAAGCCTAAAGAACATGACAAACAATACAGCAAGAGTCACTATAGTAGGGGCAGGTCCCGGAGATATTGATCTGATTACAGTGAAAGGCTTAAAAGCCATCCAGGCTGCCGATGTAATTCTTTATGATGCCCTGGCCAATAATGAACTTTTAGACCATGCTCCTGCAAAAGCCATTAAAATATTTGTGGGAAAAAGAGCCTCACGCCATTATAAAACACAGGATCAAATTAACCTTTTAATGGTTCAATACGCCTTGTCCTATGGTCATGTAGTGAGGCTAAAAGGAGGGGATCCTTTTGTTTTTGGCAGAGCCCAGGAAGAAATTGATTTTTTGGATAGTTTTAATATTCCCACTGAAGTTATTCCAGGGATATCTAGTAGTATTGGCCTTCCTACCTTGCAAGGTGTACCCTTAACCACCCGTCATGTGAGCGAAGGCTTTTGGGTGATCACAGGCACTACTCAATCAGGACAATTATCACAAGACCTTGAATTAGCAGCTCAATCTACTGCTACCGTGGTGATTTTAATGGGTATTCGAAAGCTTCGCCAGATTACCAATTTATTTCAAGAATATGGTCGTGCCAATACACCTGCAATGGTCATACAAAATGGATCAAAACCGACAGAAAAGGTCGTTTTGGGTACCGTAAGCACCATTGCAGAAATTGCGGAGGAAGAAAAAATCGGAACCCCTGGAATTATCGTCTTGGGAGATACCGTCCAATTCCATAAAAACTGGGCAAGTGCAGCTGGAGTGCCAGTTACTATTGCTTCGAAAATAAATAGGGCATGAGTAAATCTCAAAATCCACTCTATCCCATTTTTTTGAAACTACATCAACTCAATATGTTGATCGTTGGGGCTGGAGAAGTAGGATATGAAAAGCTATCCTTCATTTTAAAGAGTAGCCCAGAGGCTAATATTACCATGGTAGCACCTGAGATTTCTGAGAAAATAAAGCTTGAATTAGAGAAATATCCTGAACATAAGGTTCATATAATTCAAAAACCTTTTGCAGCGAAGGATATCGATGGTCATGATTTAATCATAGCCGCTACAGACATCAAAGATTTAAACCAACAGGTACAACAAGAAGCTAAAAAAAGATTAAAGCTAGTCAATGTGGCAGACACCCCAGATCTATGTGATTTTTATCTGGGTTCGATTGTCACTAGAGGAGATTTAAAGGTAGCCATTTCAACAAATGGAAAATCTCCTACTCTGGCCAAGCGATTCAGGCAATTACTAGAATCTATTCTCCCCAGTGAGGCCAACAATTTATTGGACAATCTGTGGCAAATTCGAAATCAATTAGAAGTAGGGTTTTCACAAAAGGTAAAAAAATTGAATGCCCTCACGGCAACTTTGGTAAGCGATAAAGAAAAGATTCGTCAATTACCAACGTGCGAAGACTGCCCTTACAATAAATAGTAACAAGAGGTTCAAAAATAGCCTAATTAAGCGATCAATAAACGTAAATTAATAATAGAGTAGAAAGTAAAAAGATTAATGAGGCTGTCTCAAAAGACCTTCGGCCTTTTTCGCCAGCCAATTATATTCTTTTTGGAGTAGTTTTTCAGAAAAAAAACAAAGTTTTTTTTCTGAAAAACTACTCCAAAATAAAATATTCTTGGGCGTCGAATAACGACGAAGGAGTTATGAGACGCCCTCATTAGACTTTTTACTGTTTTAAATCAAACAAACATGACAACATTACCTAAGGTGGCGAAAGACTGGAAAACATTGAGCATCGAATTGCTTAATGATTTGTTCATGTCTATGCCTTTTGAAGAACGGATCCCTCTGCTGTATAAATACTTTGAAGAGTCAGATGTAATGGTCACTTCTTCTTTTGGTACGAAGTCAATTTTTTTATTGCACCTGCTATATCGATTTCGTCCAACACAAAAAGTTCATTTTATTAACACGACCTATCATTTTCCGGAAACATTAGAGTATAAAAATCAAATTCGGGAATTATTAGGCTTAGATATAGTGGAGGTTCTTCCAAGTAAGGAAGAAAATAAATTAACACGTGATGAAAAGTGGTGGATCGAACACCCCAAGATGTGCTGCAGCATCAACAAGGTTGTACCCCTGGAGCCTGTTAAATCCCATCATAAGGTATGGATTTCTGGTTTGATGTCCCATCAGACTGCTTTCAGGGCAGGGCTTAGGATTTTTGAAAAACAAGGAGATATTATAAAGTTCCATCCAAATATTGATGTGCATCCTGATGTGTTCAATGCTTATTTAGAGCAGTATCAATTACCCCGGCATCCACTGGAAGGGCAAGGATATGGTTCGATAGGATGTACCAATTGCACATTAAAGGGTGAAGGTCGTGAAGGTCGTTGGAAAGGTAGCAATAAAACAGAATGTGGATTACACCCCAGGTTTTTCATCAACAAACTCAAGGAAAAGGAAGCTATTTAAAATAATAAATATATTGTTTGCCACTGAAAACACTGATTTAGCTGATAACAGCTGTGAATATATATATATTTCATATTTAATTTTAAAACAAAGAAAATCAGTTTGATCAGCGTTTAACAGCGGCCAAAAAAAGTGTTGAAAATAAAATTTTATGATTCAGACAGACATCATCATCATTGGAGCTGGTCCCTGTGGCTTATTCACGGTTTTTGAGGCGGGGCTATTAAAATTAAGATGCCATCTGGTGGATGCTTTACCACAACCAGGAGGACAGCTAACAGAAATTTATCCAAAGAAACCCATTTATGATATTCCAGGTTATCCTTCCATTTTGGCTGGTGAGCTGGTTGATAAATTGATGGAACAAATTGCTCCTTTTAAACCCGGATTTACATTGGGAGAAAGGGCAGAAGGTATCGATCAAGACGATGAGGGCATCTTTACTTTAACGACCAGCCGGGGTACTCAAATTCAGGCCCCCGTAATTGTTATTGCAGGTGGTTTAGGATGTTTTGAGCCTCGAAAACCTCCTATTGAAAATATCACGCGCTTTGAGGATAAGGGTGTCGATTACATCATTCGTGATCCTGAAAAATATCATGATAAAAGCATTGTGATAGCTGGGGGAGGTGATTCTGCACTGGATTGGACTTTGCATTTGTCTGAAATTGCAAAAGAAGTACTGCTCATTCACCGTCGCAGGGAATTCCGGGCAGCACCCGATTCGGTTGAAAAAGCTCTGCAATTGGCCCAGAAAGGGAAAATTCAATTGGTAACGGAAGCCCAGGCTGTGGGTTTAAATGGAAATGGGAAATTAAACGAAGTAGTTATCAAACAAAAGGAAAAAGGCTCTTATAACCAGAGGGCAGACTATTTTATCCCTTTATTCGGTCTTTCTCCTAAACTAGGGCCTATGGCTAATTGGGGGCTTAACATCAATAAAAATGCGATAGAAATAGATACCAGAGATTATAGCACCAACATTCCAGGTATTTATGCAGTAGGAGATATCAATACTTATCCAGGTAAGCTAAAACTGATCTTATGCGGGTTTCATGAAGCGGCTATTATGGTGCAATCAGCCTTTAAGATTGTGAATCCAGATAAGAAACTTAGTTTTAAGTATACTACTGTGAATGGTGTGACTGGTTTTTAGCATTTTTCAGACACGGATTTTCACTGATTAACACTGTAAACCGTGGATACCCGTGTAGATCCGTGTCTTAAAAATTAAACTTTGGAAACACTCAATACATTCACATGCATTAAGCCATTTTCATTTACACTTCTCAGTTCCACTTCTTGAATAGTGTTAAGCAAACCCTCTGAAATAGGAAGTTCTACCTTTACATAATTATCGGTAAAGCCAGTCATTAAGGATTTATCTTTATGAACTTCAAAAAGTACGGGCCGTTGTTGACCAACATGTTGTTCATAAAAATGTCGCTTTTTCTTCTCACTTAGAATGGTAAGCATTTTGTTGCGTCGCCGCCTTTCTCCAACAGGAACTATATTTTCCATCTCGGCAGCAGGTGTATTTGGTCGTTCAGAATAAGTAAATACATGGAGATAGGAAATGTCCATCTCATTAATAAACTGGTAAGATTCCAGAAAATCCTCTTCCGTTTCTCCAGGAAAACCAACGATTACATCCACCCCAATACAGGCATGAGGCATTAAGGATTTGATTTTTTCCACGCGTTGAGCATAGAGTTCCCGTTTATAGCGCCGCCGCATTTGCTTCAGTTGTTTATTATTACCTGATTGTAAGGGCATATGGAAATGGGGAGCAAAACGCTTAGATTGAGCTACAAATTCAATAATCTCATCAGTACATAAATTGGGTTCAATGGAAGAAATTCGAAAACGCTCGATGCCTTCCACCTTATCCAATTCTCGAATAAGGTCAATAAATAAGGCTTCTTTTTTAGGTTTAATGCCTTCAATCACTTCTGTACCATTTCCAAAATCACCAATATTAACACCAGTAAGCACAATTTCTTTGACGCCCATTTCAGCTATCTTTTGGGCATTAGCTAGGACCTGGTCAACAGTATCGCTCCTGCTTTTCCCCCTAGCCAGTGGAATGGTACAAAAAGAGCATTTGTAATCACATCCATCTTGTACCTTTAAAAAGGAGCGGGTACGGTCTCCAAAAGAGAAAGCGTGAATAAAATCCTTGGCTTCTTTTACTTCCCCAGCCTGGACCATTCCTTTGCCAGGAGCTTTAGACAATTCATCGATAAAGTCCAGTATTCTGAATTTTTCGGCAGCTCCCAATACTAAATCCACACCGGGAATTTCGGCAATTTCTTGCGGCTTTAATTGGGCATAACAACCCACAACGACTACAAAAGCATGGGGCGCTTTTTTAAGTGCTCTACGTACAATCTGACGGCATTTGCGATCTGCAAAATCTGTAACAGAGCAGGTATTGATGACATATATATCTGCGCCTTCTTCAAACTTTGTCTCCAGGTATCCAGCTTTTTCAAAAAGCCGACCTAAAGCCGAAGTTTCCGAATAATTTAATTTACATCCGAGCGTATAAAACGCTACTGATTTGGGTGTTGCCATTACGCCTCTATCCTTGTTTTATTCACAAAAACACAAAGATAGTTATAATTAGGGGAAATTGCCTCCGGCAATTTCCCCTAAAAATTCATATTTACCATCCATCGCCGTCTAGCAAATCTCCTAAACCTCCCAGGATACTTCCTTCTCCTTTACCTCCACCGCCATAGTTTTTGGCATTGCGCAGCACTCGATCTGCTAACCTGCTAAAGGGTAATGATTGAATCCAAACTTTTCCGGGGCCTTCCAGGCGAGCATAAAAAAGACCTTCGCCTCCAAAAAACATATTTCTGATTCCCTTAATCATTTCGATATCATAATCAACGTCACGGGTAAAACCCACCAGACAACCAGTGTCTACTCGTAAGACTTCACCATGCCCTAGTTCTTTTTCAATAACGGTTCCTCCAGCATGCATAAAGGCCATGCCATCCCCTTCTACTTTTTGCATAATAAACCCTTCACCTCCAAAAAAGCCTCGTCCTAATTTTCTTGAAAATTCAATGCCCACTGCAGCTCCTTTAGCAGCACATAGGAAAGCATCTTTTTGGCAGACAATCTTCCCCCCCAATTCGGATAAATCCAGGGCTATTATTTTGCCGGGATAGGGTGAAGCAAAAGACACCTTCTTTTTACCTTGACCTACATGGGTATAAGCAGTCATAAATAAGCTTTCACCAGTTAATAGTCGCTTACCAGCTGATAAAACTTTACCCCATATACTTTTGTTGGCTTCCTGCCGACTGCCATCGCCGAAAATGGTGGCTAGTTCAATATCTTGATCCATCATCATAAAAGACCCTGCCTCTGCAATGACGGTCTCATAGGGGTCCAGTTCAATCTCTACAAATTGCATTTCTTCACCGTAAATCTGATAGTCTATTTCGTGTGCATTCATATTGGTTTGTTGTTAATGGTTATTAGTTAATCGTTATTTGGTTAATCGTTGGATTAGTTAATGACTATTGGGCTTTTTATTCAAAATTTATCATTCAAATTTCATGATTAAACTATCTGTAAAATCCCGAATTTTTAAAATTTATCTACCTGTTATTAATTTCACTAGATAAAAAGAGAAGAAAAAGCGAATCATTTAAATTTATCTTAATTTAGTTACTACCCAAATTTCTTAGCGTCAAAATATCAAACAAACCATCAAACTGACATGAAAAATATTTTGTCCATATTTTCACTATTATTTATCCTTTCAAATGTTCATGCCCAGGAAAGATATCTCCTGATAATGGGAAAAGATACACTGAGCATCACTACAGACAGACAATATGTATTTCTGACCTCCGACGGCCGTGAAATGCCGATAGAATTGATCAAACAAAAAATCCAAACCTTTGAAAATCGTCAGATCAGGTTTCAATATCCTAGTAAATTTGAATTGTCTACTACTGATTTAGGTGATGGTGTAGAGCAGGTCACCGTACTTTCTCCGGATGGAACCGGCTTCTTTGTACAGCAGTTCAGCAACTCTCAACCAGGTGATGTCGTTAACCTCATGATGGCTGAATTAACAAAGGATGCCATTCAAAGTGGCTATGGCGCAACCGAAGAAACTTTCGAAAAAATATTGCGGGATGGTAAACTACTTCTGGGTCGAAAGCGTACTCTTACGTATAGAGGTAATTTAGAAACCTATACGGTAGCAAGTTTTGGCGCTCAAAATAGAGGAGTCCTGGTGGTTATGGTAAATAATAATTCCGGGAATACAAAAGAAAGTCAGGATTTGATAGACTTGTTATTAGAAACGCTTGAGGTTAAGTAAGAAGGGAAGTATGCCCGCCTGAGGAGGGCGAGATATGAGCTTGTGTGAGAACTAATTTTTAAAAATTAGTTCTCACACAAGCTCGAGATAAATAGAAATAAATTGAGATATTTAGTGGACAATTTATCTCTATTTATCTCAGGAGCCCAAAGGGCGACTATATCTCTACTTTATCTCTCTAAAATTTAACCTTACCAAATTTGAAGATTATGCCTACCGTATTCACAAAAAAGTAGCATGATACAAAACGTCCTGTTTAAAATATTGATGGCCCCCTTCTCCCTTTTGTATGGAGTAGGAGTTGGTTTAAGAAATTATTTCTACAAAACAGGGCTGTTAAAATCCATTTCTTTTAATCTTCCTGTCATTTCTGTTGGCAATCTTTCCGTTGGAGGAGCTGGCAAAACACCGCATATTGAGTACCTGATTCGTTTGCTTAAGGATTATTTGAATGTTGCAACGATTAGCAGAGGTTATAAGCGCAAAACGAAGGGATTTATGTTTGTTCAACCTAACATGAATGCCGAATCAGTTGGTGATGAGCCTTTGCAGTTCAAGCGCAAGTTCCAGGATATAGTAGTTACGGTTAGTGAAAGTCGGACCTTTGCTGTACCCGAAATTGTAGGTGAGCATCCCAACACACAAGTGGTTTTGTTAGATGACGCTTTTCAACATCGATCTATTAAACCAGGCCTCAATATTTTGCTAACTGAATTCAGCAAGCCTTTCACTAAAGACTATTTACTGCCCTCTGGTCGACTTAGGGAGTGGCGTTCCGCCTATCAGCGTGCAGATGTGATCGTAGTGTCCAAATGCCCCAAGGAGGTATCTCCTGAAGAAAAAGAAAGAGTAATTAAAGACATCGCTCCATTAGAAAGTCAAAAAGTCTTTTTTTCATATTACGATTACGATCATCCCTATTATTCTTTTAATTCTCGATATCGTCTCAAGCTGGAACCAGATATGTCTGTTCTGTTAATTTGTGCTATTGCCCGGGCAGACTACCTTGTAGAATACCTGGAAGAGAAGGTAGAAAATGTTAGGGTCTTGGAATATGAAGACCATCATTTTTACAGTAAATATGAAGTGGCTAATCTCCAAAGTACTTTTGAAAAATGGGATGCCCCTAAAAAATTGATCCTCACTACCGAAAAAGATGCTATGCGTCTAGAGTTGCACCAGCAATTTTTAAGAGAAAACAAAACCCCCATCTTTTCTTTACCCGTTAAGGTTAAATTTCATTTTGATGAAGGTGAGGCTTTCGATCAGGAAGTTAAGGACTTTTTGTTGGGGTTTAGGGAGTAATCATTTTATTTATCTGGCCTCAACAAAGGGGAATTTATTTGTTTTATTCCGCCTTCAAACTTTTCACCGGATTTGCAATAGCTGTCTTTATGGTATGAAAACTGACGGTTAGTAAGGCAATAAAAATTGCCCCAAATCCAGCATAAGCAAAGGCCCACCAAGGAAGCACGGTTTTATATTCAAAGTTCTGTAACCAATTATTAAGCAAATAAAAGGCAATAGGAATTGCAAGTAAGCAGGAAAAAAAGACCAATCTCACAAAATCCGCAGACATCATTTTCCATATATTAAATACAGATGCACCCAAAACCTTTCGGATACCAATTTCTTTTGTTCGTTGCTCCACTACAAAAGAAACCAAACCGAATAGTCCAAGGCAGCTGATAAAAATGGCAAGTACAGCAAAAATACTGGATAGAATTCCAATGCGTTCTTCAGCAGCAAATTTTAGTTCATGCTCACGATCTACAAACCTATAGTCAAATGGCATAGCAGGAAGGTGTTTGCTAAATACCTCTTTAACCAGGGCTAAGGACGCTTGAGTACTTTTATTAGGATTCAGCTTTAGGGTCATACAATCCATTCCTATGCTGCCAATGGAATATATAGTTGGCTTAACAGCTTGAAAAGGAGATTCCATTACTATATCCTCAATTACCCCGACTATATGGAATTTATTAGCTGATTCTCCTTCTCCCCAAACAATCACTTGGTCTAAGGGGTCTTCAAGTTTCATATATTCAACAGCTGTTTTATTTAAAATAAAAGCCATTGAGTCAGAGGCATAATCTCTTGAAAAATCACGCCCATCTGTAATTTTCCACCCAATCGTTTTACCATATTCATGAGTAACCCTAATTGTAGCAAAATTGACTTGCAGATTTGGATCTTTACCAGGCCAGTTAAAATTAGCATGATGAGAAAAAACATTTGTCAAAGGACTGCTGGATTCGGACATTTCCTGGATGGCTTGTTTACTCTTTAATTCTGAACGCAATAAATCAAATTTCCCTTTAAAATCCGGAGAATTACTCCATACCATAATGGTATTATTGACATCATATCCCATTGGTCGGTCCTTTGTATACTGAATCTGTTGCCGAACGGTAACCGACCCAATGATTAAAGCAACTGAAACTGTAAATTGCAAAATTACCAATCCCTTCCTGAGGGTAATGGTTGATTTTCCAGATTTATGCGTCCCTTTTAGTACTTGGACTGGGCGAAAAGAAGAGAGGTATAAGGCAGGATAACTTCCCGCTAGTAGTCCAGTAAGAATTATAAAACCAAAGCTTGTAAGCCAAAAAGAAAGGCTTGCGATTGGAAGAACAATTGCCTTGCCTGCTAGTTCATTAAAAAAAGGAAGCACCAGTAATACTATAGCGATCGACAATACAAACGAAAGAAGGACTATCAAAAAGGACTCCATCAAAAACTGGTGAATGAGTTGGCTTCTGAGGGAACCGATAGATTTACGAATTCCTACCTCCTTTGATCTTCTTTCAGACTGTGCTGTACTCAAATTCATAAAATTAATGCAGGCCAAAATCAACACAAATACTCCTATTATTCCAAATAACCAGACATATTGAATGAGTCCACCTGCTTTGGCACCATTTTTCCAATTAGATCTTAAATGCCAATCTTCCATTGGGTTAAGGAATAGTTCTTGATCGTAAGCCTTTTCAAATTCTCCGGCATGGTCATAGGTGATGCGCCTGATTTTTTCATTTACATCTTTTAAATTAGAATGATCGGCTAGCTGAATGAATAATTGGCAGACATTCATATCCCAGTTACTTTGTTCTTGGGCTTCTCTCAGCCAATTTTGTGAAGAAACATAGAGTTCCCAGGGAGCAATAAATGCCAAATTATGAAGACTAGAGTTTTTCGGCAGGTCTTCATAAACACCTGTCACCACAGCCTCCATATCATTATTAATTTTCATCAGTTTTCCCAAAGCTTCTTCTTCCCCAAAAAAGATCTTGGCAGTAGATTCGGAAAGCAGGATAGAACCCGGTTCTGACAAGGCATCATTTGAACCACTTAACATATTCAAGGAAAAAAGTGGAATGACATCTTTGCCCATGTAATTACCAAGCTTGGTAAATTTCTTTTGCCCAGATGAAAGGACTTGTTCTTGAGGCCAAAACGCTATTGCCAAATGCTTGAAATCACTCCCATATTTGGACCGAAGATGTTCTTCAAGGGGAACAGGAATACCGAGGAGTGTTTCTTTATTTCCATCAACAAGGCGATGCTGCATTGTTTGGGCAATGCGATCATGGTTCTTGTGGTATTCATTAAAAGTTAATTCATCTCTGACCCATAATCCTATAAGTAAAGCTACCGCCATTCCAAAGGTTAATCCTCCTATATTGATGAACGTAGTGACTTTATTGCGTAGTAGGTTTCGATAGGCTATTTTGAAGTAATTTCTGAACATGTTTGAATAAATTATAAGGACTACGAGCTGTGATATAATAATTCTCTTTGCTCCAATACTTAACTTATTGCAAACAGTTACAGATAAGGATGTTTTTATTCTTATTTGGATATTTCCATTCAGCATCTGGCATTTATCAATCAGGTTTACCTTATCGAAAGAGATTGTGCTTAATTTGTACCGTACTTCAAGTCAACAAATCCTTAAAAAATAGTCTTTGGTACAAAAGAATTCCTTCGAATTGCGTTTTATATACATGAAAAAGATCCGTTTTAAAATAATTTTGCTGTCGTTGTTATTTATTTCAGTAGGTTCCTCTCTTCACAGTCAAGATGCTCCGAAGATTCTTTTTTTCATTTCAAATGGTGATTTTATAGCTAATGTTGATAATTACTTTCGGATTGTTGCCCAGCAAAACCAACCTTTTTCTAAAAATCAAATTATTTCCTCTACTATCATCTTTGGTAAAAGAAAATTGCCCATAAATATTGAAGAAACAAAAGGATGGTTTATCATACACCCCGATACGACTGGCATTATAGAATTGATAGTAAAGCTTAGAGATACTGTTATGACAAAAAGTGCTAGTATAAAACCAATGCCTGCCGTTGCGAGGCTATCCAAATATGGAGCAAATTCTGATGAAAAAATTGGAGTAGCTGAATTTAAAGCGCAAATGGGAATTGTAGCCCAAGTAGAGTGCTGTGGATTCGATGCCAGGTGTAAGGTTTATGGTTATGAAGTAATCCGGGTGAGTGCTCAAAATAAGGTGGAAAGAAATATCAATATTGGTGGTAAATTTGATGATGTGACTCGAAAAATTATCCATAATGCCCAATCAAGAGATTTATTTATTTTCAGAAACATCCGGTACAGCTGTGCTGATTCCAAACTAATTCAGCGGCTTGATGATATGACTTTTGTTATTAAATGAATTTACTTTTATTGCTAAGTTTTGTGCTGTTATAGATGACACAACTGTGAAAAGTCAGTCTAAGTCAGTCCACGTCCCCGACTGCCGTCAGGCAGGTGTGTCATATCCTTATAATCCTTAATTTTACCCAATAGCTTATTCAATCAAATGAAAAAGCAATTTAGAATACTATTGTTTTTTTATCATCTGCTATCTGCGAGTATAATCGCTTATGGCCAGGATACCATTCCGCTACAACATGAAGAGCGCACCATCTTTCCGATCCAAAAGCTCAAAATTTGTGATACTGGCAAATTAGATTCTACTCATCAAAATTGCCAAACCGAAATTCAGGATGGCTGGGTAAATACTCAAACCTTAGCTTTAAATGAAAGCACATGGATTCAAGCCTCCATCATTTTTTTAGAAGATCATCAGACTAATCTTGCCTTAATGGGCAGAAATTTTCGAGGGGCCCACGAAGTTTATTGGAATGGAGAATTGATTGCTCAAAATGGTGTAATAGGATCAAATTACAGCAAATCAAAAATAGGCCGTTATCAATTTTATGCGCTTATCCCGCCTCATTTTTTACATGCAGGAAAACATCACCTGGCCATCAAACACTTAAAAATGGGGCAGGCTCAAAATATTGGGGCGCGCTTATGGATCGGGAGTTTTGTAGATTTTAAAAAACAAGATACTAATACCAACAATCAGATGATTCTGATGCTGACCGTTTTTCTGACTTCAGCTCTATTTTTTCTGATTTTCTACTTTGGTTTTGGTCGAAAAATATCATTTCTTTTCCTTAGCTTTTATTGTATTTCCTATGTCATTAAATCCCTTTTGAAACCCTATCAGGATTTCTTCACGCCTGATTTTTTGATCCCCTATATGTCGTTTGAGAGTTCTCATCTTCCAGCCAATATTGGAAGCATCTTTTTAATTGCCTTTCTTTTGTGGGAGATGTTGGTTCCGAAAAAAGGATTGTTTTTAGCTGCCTTTGCTGTGCTTAGTATCTGGGGATATTTTGGATTAACTGAAGTTCAGTATCTCACAACCTTAATGATTGCTGCCACGGCCATTGTCACATATGGTGTTTATAAAAAAATTGACGGCATTGGTTGGGCACTTATTGGATTAGGGGGCTTTATCACTTTACTTATTTTATGGATGCAGGGAGTTTTGGGCTATGGCTATTTTGCTGGGGTCATTTTCTTTTTGGTGTGCATGACCTTTTCTGTAGGACAAAGAATTGCCCGACAAATACAATTAAAACAAGCGGCCTTGCTTCGCTCTTCTACCCTGGAAAATCAGCTGCTCAAAAAAAGCATTCAGCCTCATTTCATTTTAAATTCTCTAGCTTCCTTGCAAGAATTAATTGACCAAAATCCAGAAAAAGCTTCTGATTTTGTTGAACAATTAGCAGAGGAGTTCAAATTAGTTAGTAGGGTGTCGGACCAAAAATTGATTCCCATTGAAGACGAGCTCAATATGTGCCGGATTCATTTGAAAATTATGGAGTATCGAAAAAATGCCTCTTTTGAATTTAAAACAGAGGGTTTAAGCGGTGATGAAAAAGTGCCTCCCGGTATTTTTCATACTCTAATAGAAAATGGTATCACCCACGGGTATGGGACAAAACGTGAGGGACTGTTCGTTTTGAGTAAATCAGCTAATAATGGCCACATTGAATACCGTTTTTTTAATGATGGTGAATTTGAAATTCCAGAAAATGGAGAGGCCGACCAAGGAACCGGATTGAAGTATATTGAAGCTCGGTTGAAGGAAACTTATGATAACAACTGGAAATTGAAGAGCGGTAAAGTATCTGGTGGCTGGAAAGTTATTATTTCCATTAAAAATTAATCTTAATCTCTTTTTTGAAAAAATTTAGCTATGCGAATTTTGATTGTTGAAGATGAAGCATTAATTGCACAAAGAATTGAACGATTGATAAAGGAAATTCTTGGTCAGCAATTAAGGCAGCTCAACATCAAATCTACTCTTGAAAGTGCTAGGCATCATATCCATCATCACCCCATTGATTTGTTGATACTGGACTTGAATCTCAATGGAAAAAACGGTTTTAAACTTTTAGAAGAAACGGTAGCCGGAGCCTTTCAAACAATGATTCTTTCTGCCTATATTGATCAAGCCATATTGGCATATGAATATGGTGTGCTTGATTTTATACCAAAACCCTTCAATAAAAAACGACTTCAAACAGCTTTTGAAAGATATACCAACCACACCTATCGGGCAGAATATCCTACCAAATTTTTGGCGGTCCGCAAAAAACAAAAATTACAGTTAATTTCTGTTGATGATATTATTTATATCAAAGGAGCAGGTAACCATTCTGAGATAAGCCTAAATAATGGTCAAAATAGTTTGCATGACAAATCTTTAAATCACCTTACCAAGTTATTATCTTCCGATTTCGAAAGAATTCATAAATCCTTTATTGTAAACTTAAAAATGGTGGCTTCTATCTCCAATAAATATGAAATCAATTTAAAAAATGGAGAAACAATACCTATCAGTCGAGCTAAATACAAGGCTATGAAAGATCAACTTAGTTAATTTTTTGACACGCTTGCCTGCCGATGAGGTAGGGATTAACACGGACTCTCACTGAATTACCTAGCCAAATACTCCATTCAAAGGAATATAGAACCATTCGTCATTTACTATTTTCAGAAAACGAGCAAGGCTGTTAGTATTGTATTCAGTTTTGAAGGAATACTCATCTAGCAATATCGACCAGTATGAAAGGATTAGTTTTTGCTACTTGTGTTATGATATTAATGGTTAATACTAGTTTATATAGCCAATCTGTAAAAGACATAGTGGATAGTATAGGTCAAGCTTTTTTAAGCACTCCGAATAATGTAGGCTTAGCTATCGGAATCATTCAGGATGGACAGAAACAGGTATTTTATTTTGGAGGAAAAACTCAGAAATCCAGTCAGGATATTGATGATAATACCTTATTTGAAATTGGGTCAATTGGAAAAACCTACACTGCTTATATTTTAGCTTCACTTGAACAAGAAGGCCTGTTAAATTCTATCGATTTGCTGGCACAGTTTTTACCCGATAATGTTTCCAGAGGAAAAAAGTGGAAAAACAAAATTCGGCTAGTGGACCTTGCTACTCATAGTTCTGGCCTGCCTAGCTTCCATGACATTGATGATTATCGACAGTATCCAGGGTTTGAGGAAGAGGATCCTTTTAAAATTTTCACCTCAGAATTCATATTGAATATATTGGATAGTATTAATTCCTTGCCTAACTATGGTCGCTTTGAGTATTCTAATTTTAGTCCAGGTTTATTGGGGTATTGTCTGGAAAAGGCTTCGGGTTTGTCATATGAAGATCTAGTTGTTAAATACATTCGAAAACCGCTAAATCTAAAATCTGCATTTCTAAGAATTCCAAAAAACCAAACTTCACAATTAGCAAAACCTCATAGAAATGGGGTGGAAAGACCATTCATTAAATTACATGGCTTAAAGGCTGCAGGGATTATAAAGTCTTCTATGCCTGACTTATTAGAATTTTTATCGCTACACATAGATGCAAAAAACCAGCATCAAAAGGAGATCATCAACACAGTTTTAAAAGAACAAAGAATAAAAGCGGAAATAAGGCTTGGACTTGGCTGGGGAATCAGCACATTGGAAGAAATTACTCTTTATGATCATTCCGGCGGAACGTTCGGTAGTAGCAGCAGAGTAGTCATAGCTCCTGAAATAAATGCGGCGGTGGCCATTTTAGAAAATAATAGAGGCACCTCCAATCATTTTAGAATGGCTCAAAGAATCATGCAATCACTCATTAAAACATACAAAACAAAATGATAAGATTAAAAGTCTTCCTGACAGCTGGTTTCTTGACTGGATGCCTATTTTTTTCTCAAAAGGCCTGGACTCAATCCAAATCAAGTGAACCCCTTAAACCCATTCTTTTAGATAAATCCGCCCTATCGGGCATTGGATTGAAAAAAGTAGAGCTCAAAAATGAGCCAGAACGCGATTTTTTCCAAAAAAATCTATACAGAGGAGAAGATATTAGCGTGTATATCGTTTCCAGCCAATCCTGGCCAGGCACCATGAATAATTTTCCGATAGATGAATATGTTTATATTTTCAATGGAAAATCCAGGGCGCAGCCAAAAGGAGGTAAAGATATATTCTTTCAAACTGGTGAGCACTTTGCCATCCCCAAAGGATACACTGGAGAATGGGAAGTTATGGCCGGCAACCAATATCACTACGAGTTATCAGTTATAACTACTCAACGAGCTCCGGAAGCTAAAATATCCAAAGCATTTAAACCACAATTATTTGACAAAAATAAATTGTCGGGTTTAAATTTTGACCTGGCTGAAAATGAAACACATCAAGAGGTGCTGTTTGAAGGGGATGAGCTAAAAATCTCACTCCTTGCAGAAGCCCCAAGATCTATATCCCTGAATGAGTCATCAAAAGAACAGTTAATTCATGTAATGTCCGGTCAAATTTCTATTAAAGATTCTGAAGGGCAAAATCATCCATTTTTCACAGGTGATTTCTTAGTCATTCCTAAAGGATTTATAGGAAAATGGGTGAGTCAGGGGCATGGTCTTGTCAAATTTTTGGTCATAGAGAAAGGAGGTATCTAGTCTTTAATTCCACTTTTCAATTACTAGATTATGAAAAATTCTGTATTAATCATTCTGTTTTTTATTGTAAACTCAATAAATCTTCTAGCTCAAAACCATAATAGGCTAGATTCCATTTTTGCTGAATGGTCAGCTTCAAAGCAAAACAAACCTGGCCTTGCAATTGCAGTTATCAAAGAACATAAAATAGTGTATAAAAAAGCTTTTGGATATGCCAATCTGGAATATGACATACCTATAACTACCAAATCAGTCTTTGATATAGCTTCCGTTTCCAAACAATTTACAGGATTTGCAATTGCAAAATTGATCTTGGAAGGAAAACTGTCTTTAGAAGAAAAGATAAAGAACTTTTTTCCAGAGCTAGATCATCTGAGTGATCAGTTAAAAATAAAACACCTTGTTTACCATACCAGCGGATTGATAGACGTGGAAAGTATATATGCTAGGGGTAGCTATTCCTGTCGTTGGACGGCTGAGGAGGCACTGGAAATGCTGAAAGAACATCCTGATCTTCATTTTCCAGAAGGTTCTAGATATGACTACTCCAATACAAATTATGTTCTCCTGGCTCTTATTGTGGAAAAAGTGACTAAGGTTTCCTTCAGAGACTGGTGTCATACTAATATCTTTAAGCCTCTGGGAATGAATCACACTTTTGTTGGGAACGATCCCAAAGAAATTATTAAAAACCGAGCTACTGCATATTATCAGGAAGGGGATAAATTTAATTTCCATCAACAGAATGGCATGTCACTGATTGGTTCCAGTTCTGTTTACACCACCATAGAAGATTTGGCCAAATGGACTATAATTCTAGAACAAGAGAAACACTTCCCAAAGATTTTTCAGATGATGAAAAAAAAGGGCACCTTGGATAATGGTGAAGAGCTTAATTACGGACTTGGTTTATTTGACATCATAAATAACCAAAACTTAAAAGTAATCTATCATTTAGGAGGTACTCGAGCTGGATTTCGAGCGGGGATGATCCTTTTTCCCGATCAAAATTTTTCTTTCGTTTTATTAAGTAATTGGGGAAATATTCGTCCTGACCAATATACTCCAGCTCTAATTGAAAATTTTATTAAGTAGAAAGCAAACAGGCAATTTTTTCCTAATCATATTTTCTTGAAAATCCAAAATTAATATATTGGGGTATTGGGGTATTGGGGTATTGGGGAAAGTATCAATAACTTAATACCTTCATGGAGCTAAAAGAATTTCAATGCTTCAAAAAAACAAAATCATACTTCTAGGAGCCATTGCTGTCACCTTCCTGATGAACTTCCCACGCCTGCTAATTATTTGGCGTAGAAGTGATTTTGCTAATGATTTTGGGCTGACGATCCCCGATGTAGTTTTGAGAAGCATTTTGTTGTTTGGCTTTGCCTGGTTGGTTTTAGCATTTAATGTTCAGTGGAAAAAGCAGCTGCATTATTTCCAATCTGGTAATAGAATCTTAAAAGACATTCTTTTTAACTGTGGTATTCTACTTCTTGGAGTGGCTTCGTTGACTCTTTTAAAACAGGTCTTTATTCCATTTTTTATGGACACTAAAAGTCTAATCTTTGTCAGTTTTTTCACCTATCTGGCAGTTCATCTTTTACTTCTATTATTCTCTGGATTGGTCAATCTCAACTCTGATTACCAGAAAAGCCTAATCGAAAAAGAAAAAGCCAAACAAAAAGCCCTTCAGCATCAATTGGAAGCTCTCCGCAATCAGATCAACCCCCATTTTCTTTTTAACACCTTGAATTCGCTGAATGCCTTGGTCAGACAGAAATCCGATAAGGCCAGCACTTTTGTGGATAAATTATCTTTACTATTGCGTTCTACCCTAAGCAGGAGTGATCAGGATGAAGTTACTATCGAAGAAGAATTAGATTATCTAAACACTTACATTTTTCTTCAAAAAGAAAGATTTGGTGAAAAATTGAATGTGGATATTTCTATTCCCAAGGAGTGGAATACCGAAAAAATCCCCTCTTTTTCCCTACAATTATTAGTCGAAAATGCCATTAAACATAATGAGGTATCTAATAACAAACCCTTAAATATTAAAATTTATACCAAAAACAAGTTTCTAATCATCAGTAATCCTATTCAACAAAGAAGGGATCGTGTTGAAAGTACCGGCAAAGGATTAAGCAATCTATCCACCCGATTTCAACTCATGAAAAATGAGGAAATCCATATAGATAATTCCGAAAGTACATTTTCAGTCAAACTTCCAATTCTATGAAAGCGCTGATCATTGAGGATGAAATTTCCGCTGTCCAAAATCTAAAATATCTTCTGGCTTCCCTGGAACCTGACCTAAAGATCATTCAGGTGATTGACACCGTTTCAATGGCTATTGATTTTTTAAAAAAAGAAGCTACCTGTGATTTAATATTTATGGATATTCATCTGGCAGATGGAAATGCTTTTGAGATATTATCAGAAATAAAACCAAGTGCTCCAATTATTTTCACTACAGCTTATGACCAGTATGCTATTAAAGCTTTTAAAGTGAATAGTATCGATTATTTATTGAAGCCTCTTCAGGAGTCAGAGTTAAAAAATGCCCTGCTTAAGTTCAAAAACTCTAAGCAAGCTTCTGATCCTAATACCCAACACTTAAAAGTTTTGATGGATTTGTTTCAAAATCAAAGTAAATCTTATCGACAATCCTTTTTAGTCCAAAAAGGAGAAACATTAATACCGGTTTCATCAAATGATTTCGCTTTTTTTTATATTCAAAATGGAGTTGTTCGTGGAGTTACCACTGAAAATAACAGCTATTTCCTTGATGGTAAATTAGAGGACCTGGAAAACGATCTCAACCCCAACAATTTTTTCAGAGCTAATCGTCAATACCTGGTCCAAAAATCTGCTATTAAGAGCCTAAGCATTTATTTAAACGGCCGCTTAATCATCAATACTATCCCTAAATCATCTGAAAAAATTATTGTCAGCAAAGCCAATGCACCAAAAATAAAAGCATGGCTTAATCAGGTAAATGGTAAATAGTAGAAGGTAGAAAGTAAAATGACTTGTCTTTCTACCTTCTACCTTCTACCTTCTACCTTCTACCTTTTACCATTTAAAATATCAGCTTCACTTAGTTTTCAGGTCGCTTCACCCATCTTTTTCAGTATTCCTGATCTTTTCCAGACAATTTGAACTCATCATTAATCACTAAGATTTACGATTATGGAATCAATGAGCATCAAATTATTAGGAATTATTTTTATAGCCGTTTTTATAGAAGCCCTTTGGTCTCACTACAAAAAAAAGGGAGTTTATAATACCAAGGAATCATTTAGCAATTTGGGGATTATGATTGGGAATAACCTCTTAAAACCATTATCGATAGGTTGGAAGTATGTGCTGTTTAGCGCAGTGGAGGTTTTCCAGGTTTTTGATATTCCCACCAATGTTTATACTATTATTATCACCTTTTTAGTAGCAGAATTTGCTTATTACTGGTATCACCGCTTGAGTCATGAAATACCCGTTTTGTGGACCATGCATCATACCCACCATTCTAGTCCATGGATGAATTTAACGACTGCTTTCCGGCTCAATTGGATGAATGCATTCATCAGTCCCATAGCCTATATCCCTTTCGTTTTGCTCGGTTTTTCGCCGGAACTATTGATTGGTAGTTTGGTTGCAAGTCTGTTCTTTCAATTTTTCCTACACACAGAGGCAATCGGTCGATTGGGCTTTTTTGAAGGATGGTTGTTCAATACCCCTTCAGCGCACCGAGTTCATCATGGTTCAAATGAAAAATACATCGATAAAAACTATGGTGGGATGCTCATTATTTATGATCGCCTATTTGGCACCTATGAGCCCGAAACCGACAAGGTAGAATATGGGGTGACTACGGGTTTTATGGGTCACAACCCACTAAAGATCGTTTTCTCTCCGCTCATCCAGTATCTGAAGGGCAATTTTAAGAGAGAGAAAAAAATGAATGACTTAAAAAATAATGCCCCTAAAAGGAAATCCACAATCTTTAACATTAATCAACAATAAAATTTCCAAAAATGAAATCAATGAAAATTATGTCCTTGTCTTTGTTATTATTATTTGCTTCACACTTCGCTACTGCACAAACTGATACCCCCAAATTGAGCCAGGAACAGAAAGAAGCACTAAAAGAGAACATAGAGAGTTTCGTAACAGCTCTTGACCTTACTGAAGAGCAAAAAGAAGAGTTTGTCAGCATCAAAAAGAAGTACGCTCACGAAATGGCTGCTTTAAAAGAAAGCGATAAGAGCCGGATGGCAAAATACCAAGAAGTGAAGGGCCTTAGAAAAGCACAAAATAAGGAGATGAAAGAAATATTAACGGAAGAACAATACGATCTTTTTCTGGAAAAACAGAAGGAGATACAGAAGAAGATGAAATCGGAGTTTAATAAGAGGTAGTTCTTGAATGAAAGTAAGGTGGCGGTTGCAAACCGCCACCAGCGAATATTATTATGTGCTTTTAGAATTTTGGGCCTCCTGGTGTGGACCTTGCCGAGAGGAAAACCCTCGTTTAGTAGAGAATTACCAGGATTTCAAAGAAAGAGTTTTTGAAATCTTGGATGTTTACTAGATTTAGATAAGGATTCGTGGTTAAAAGCTATTGAAAAAGATGGATTAACCTGGCCTAATGTAAGCGATTTAAAAGGAGATCAAAATGTGGCTGGCTTGATGTATGGCGTTTCGGGAATTCCAGACAACTTTTTGATTGGACCTGATGGCTGGATAGTAGGTAGCAAACTTAGAGGGGATGATTTGAGAAATAAGTTAGAGGAGGTTTTCTCGGTTGAAAATTAGATTTTGGGGTATTGGGAAGATTGTTTTGTCTTTTCATAGCGCCATGGAACAAGGGACATGGAACAAGGAACCGTATAATCATTTATTTTTTTGATCTAACATAACCACTTCAGCGATCTGCTCTTCAAGATTCAGGAAGAAGCGTCCATGATAGATGTGATTGAAGTTCAATTGTTCGCGAAGTACTTCAAATTGACCTTCATCTTCAACATGATTGGCAATCCATTCGATGGCTTCAAGGCGGCTGGCAAATTTGATTTTCATAATTGGTTGATTTTAGCTTAACAAGTGTTCTCTACATCTTATAGTGTATTGAACACCTGTAAATGTCCCTGCTAAAATCATTTTTTAAAAAAAAATTAACTTTATGCCCAAGCATACATCCCATGAACGAACTACTTGGTTACGCATTCCTATTTTTTACGCTTCTCCAATTACTTTATTGGGCTCTAATTTTCTCTCGCCTTTCACGGTATAAGGAAAATCAAAATGAGAATTTTTCCGGCAAACCTCCCGTTTCTGTCATCATTTGTGCGAGAAATGAAGCTGAAAATCTAAAACAATTTTTACCCTATTTCCTTGAACAAGAATACCCTACATATGAAGTAATTATTGTAAATGATCATTCTTTTGACAATAGTTCAAAAATTCTCTTGGATTTTCAAAATAAATATACGAACTTGCGTGTCATAAGTCTGCAGGGACAAAAATCGTATTCTGGGAAGAAACCTGCTCTCGAAGTAGGAATTGAAACTGCAGCATTTGACATATTATTACTTTCTGACGCTGATTGCTATCCAAGCAGTCCGTATTGGATAGAGCGAATGCAAAGCAAAATTCGTGGGATTATAACGCTAGGTTTAGGGTTCTCGCCCTATGAAAAAAAACCTGGTCTTTTAAATGCTTTTATTCGCTTTGAAACTATTCAAGCAGCAATTCATTATCTGTCGTTTGCTGTAGTTGGGTTTCCATATATGGGTGTGGGTAGGAATCTGGTTTACAAAAAGTCTTTATTCAACGAATCTAATGGATTCGTAGATCACTATGATATTGCATCTGGTGACGATGATTTATTTGTAAATGCCATAGCGACAAAAGACAATACGAAGATCATTTTAGATCCTTCATCATTTGTCTATTCTATTCCAAAGAGCTCCCTTAGAGAATTCTACTACCAAAAATCAAGACATCTTCAAACAGGAAAAAGGTATAAACCTTTCCATCAATTATTGTTGGGTGGATTATCCTTAAGTCATTTTGGGCATTATTTTTTTGGATGCTGCCTATTATTCATTCCTGTTTTCCGGACCTGGGTATTGGTCTTGTATCTGCTCAGAATAGTGACTATGCTTATTTGTATACGTCCTATTTTAAGAAGAATGCAGCAGCAAGACTTATTCCGATGGATACCAATTTTAGATGCTTCCTTCGTCCTTTATTATGTTTTTTTAGCACCGGCAATGATTTTTGGTAACATGAATAAATGGAATTAGCAATGACACCCCTTGTGCAACGTAATCCCGATGACTATCAACTGATCCAACTCGCCAAGGGCGGGGATCAGAGAGCGTATGCTCTACTTATGAATCGTTACAGAGGTAACATTCACCAGACCATCTACAAAATGGTCCACAACAGAGACGATGCTGAAGATTTAACACTCGAAGCTTTCGGAAAAGCTTTTCGAAAATTGTCGAGTTATTCACCAACGTATGCCTTCAGTACCTGGCTATTCCGGATAGCTATCAATAATTGTATTGATTATATCCGAAAGAAAAAATTGACCACCATGTCAATTGATGACACCTTTGAGCCGGATGGTGATACCCACTATTCCGATTACTTACGGGCCAATGACAGGAACCCTGAAGAACAGATTATCTACCAGCAACGGAAACAAATTACCCGTGATGTAGTTAATCAGTTGAGTGAAAAATATCGGCTAATGATTGAACTACGGTACTTCGAAGGTTTGAGTTATGATGAAATAGCAACAGAATTAGAGATTCCTCTTGGAACGGTAAAAGCTCAGCTTTTCCGTGCCAAAGAAATGCTCTATGAGTTGTTACAAAAACCTGGAGCGAGCGCATACTTTGAAACTACACAAAGACGAAAATGACAATAAAGGCGGCCAGAGGCCGCCTTTATTGTTTATATTTTATAAGGGTAATGGAAAATTTCATTTTCCATTACCCTTATTTTTTATCACTGCTGGTGGCGGTTTGCAACCGCCTCCTAACTTTCATTCAAGGACCACTCTATTTCTCTTTTCATTTACCTCTAACGATCTTATACAGTAGATCCGTAAAAACGTAAACCCGTGATCACGTCTACTCAATCAAAGCAATCTTATCATCCGTGATATGCAAAGCCCTCAACTCCTGTGCTCTGGTATTCACATCCATTGCACTATTTTCTAATCTCAAAACCCCCCTTGGACAAACAGCAGAACATACTCCACAACCCACACAGGAAGAACGAACGATATCCTGGCCACGCTGAGCGTACCATCTTACATCAATTCCCATTTCACAATAAGTTGAACAGTTTCCGCAGGAAATGCATTGTCCACCGTTGGTAGTGATCCTAAATCTTGACTTAAATCGTTGAACTAGGCCTAAATAAGCAGCTAATGGGCATCCAAAACGACACCAGGTTCTATTCCCCATCAGCGGATAAAATCCAGTTCCAACTACCCCAGCAAATCCGGCACCAATAAAAAAGCCATACCAGGACCTAACCGTATCGCTGTTAAAAGATAGAATTTGTCGTTGTCCTGTGAAGTAAGTATACAATACCATTCCTGTCATTAAAACAGCAAATACCAAAACGCCATGGATAATCCAGCGTTCCATTTTCCAGGCATTCAAACTTTTATCAGAAAGCTGTCGGTAAGGGTCTCCTAAGGTTTCTGCCAGGCCACCGCATCCACATACCCAGGAACAATACCATCTTTTTCCATAAAAATAAGTGATGACCGGAATCCCTATGATCACCAGAGCAATCCCCCATACCAGCATGAAAATGCCAAGGCCTCCGCTATTGATCAAGTTTTGAATATTCCAATCGAAGAAAAAGGTATAATTGAGTGGCCAGATATTTTTAAAATCAAAATAGGGATAATTCATTCGTACCAGGATCTCAGGAATTAAAAAGGCAAAGGCGGTTTGAAAAAACATAACTGAACCTGTCCGAATAAGTTGGTAGCGATTATGCCGGTATTTAGCCATCATTCGCACTCCCATAACCAGTACAATAACGGTATATAAAGTGCCATATAAAAACCACTGGCTAGCTTCATTTCCACTTAAACTAAGACTAATAGGATCGGTAATAATCATCCATGGGGTAATAAATTCTGCCTTCCAGTACAACAAAACATAAAACCCAATCAAATATACTCCTGTTAAGATGCCCAGCCATCCCGAAAAATCAACAGATGCGGAACGCGGGGGTTGTTTTTGCTTTTGGTTTTCTACAAACCACACCATTCCAATAATCAATAAAGCTACTATGGCAGTAAATGCGGGCCAGAAATATTTATTATTCATGTAATAAAAACCATACAATAAAACACCAATGATGGTAGCCCCCAGGAAAAAACTCCGCACACTTAATTGTAAACCTTTAGTCATTGGCCGATGATAAATTCTATCGTTTTTAATACCTGGGATCAGATTAAACTTTGGCAAGATATAAATAAGGCCACCGATAATGCCCAAACCAAAAGTGAGGAAAAGAAAGAGAAGTGGATTTCCTGACACAGGCCCAGTAGCAGAACGCTTGACCGTAAATAGGATATAATCTTTTAACACCCAATCCCCCATTTTATAATCCCACTCATTAACGCCTTCCGGTACACCATTTTCCTTGGCTTTGGCACTAAGAGATTTCTGAGCCTTTTTTAATACTCCTTTAAAAGCTGTAATGAAGTCGAAACTTGAATTATAGCTAGTTTCCAACATCCCCTCCTGCTCGGCTACTTCTATAATCTCGGCAGCATGGTATTCATTACTGACATTCAAACTATCCGATGTTAATTCATACTTATCCAGGCCCAGGGAAGCCGTAAAAATTAGAAGAGCAATAATAAATATTCCCAGACCTATTTTTTGGATCACATTCATGATCTTATTGTTTTATTTCTTTAAAATTTGATGATGAGTTCTTGTTCGAAAATATTCAAAGGCCATACCTGGCTAAATTTGATTGAATTATGAAACTGTTTTTTTCAAAAACGAAAGAGCAGCACTCAAGCCTCTTCGTTTCTTAAGCTGAAGATTTTTGCCTGTTTGTTGGTTAAATTGAGCCACAATTTCTGCTTCATATTCATCATAAAATTCAGGATCGAAATTGGCCAGCCCCAAATTCATTAAAACTTCTTCTATTGGCGTTTTGCTTGCCAGCCACTTTTCACAAACTTCATGACGGTACCGAACGCCCATCAAATTGAATCCCAATATTTCTCCTGAATCTTTATCATATACTAAGCGTACACTCTTGCGGCCATCCTGATGTTCCCAATAAAGAGAAATGTGATTTTCTGGAGGATTTGCCAAAACGGTACCATAAACCTGATATTCAATGTCCAAAAACTTAGCTGAGTTAAACCAGATACCGGGGTTATAAGCAATTTTTTGCTTACAAATAGTATATGCTACGGTTTCTCCCATCATCCTGCCAGTATACCAAACGGCTTCAATGGGACGCCGACCTGGGAGCGGATTACGCATTTGGGCACAATCTCCAATGGCATAGATATCTGGAATATTGGTTTCTAAATTCTCGTCCACCAAAATACCGCGCTGGGTTTCGATTTTTGTATCTTTTAAAAAGGCGATGTTAGGGCTTACTCCTGCTGTCAAGCCAACATAACCGCAGTCAATTCGGTCACCAGTATTGGTAATTGCCGCGCAGGCCTTACCGGAGCCGTCATCTACAATTTCCTTTAACTCAGTTGATAATCTTAAATCAAAGCCATGCTCACGTATATGTCGATTGATCATTTCGGATTCCTCAGCAGGAAGTACCATATTCCAATAGCTCTTTTCGCGGACTAAAAAGGTAACTGGAATATGCCGGGAATGAAACATCTCTGCCATTTCAATTCCAATTAAGCCCCCTCCCACAATAACGGCTCTTTTGAGATCCTTACTTCCTTTTTCCATAGCCTCTAAATCCTGTAAAGAATAAAGGCCACCAACGCTGTTCAGGTCTTGTCCAGGCCAGCCAAATTTATTGGGTTTGGAGCCACAGGCAATGATTAATTTATCAAAGGTCAGTGGTGTGTTTTTTGAAAAATGAAGGGTTTTAGCATTCGTATCTATCTTTTCTACATAATCTTTTACAAGATCAATCTTATTTTTTTTCCAAAACCATGGTTCATAGGGCTGGGTGTCCACCTGTCGCATATGTCCCATGTAGATGTACATAAGGGCGGTTCTTGAAAAGAAGTAATCAGATTCAGCAGAAATTACTGTAATACGGTGGCCGCTGAGCTTTCGGATAAATCGAGCAGCGGTGATGCCACTGATTCCATTTCCGATAATGGCAATGTGCATAGTACTAACTTTAATATTTTGACCTAGAGGAAATTTTGACTGAATAAGCCGCAAAGTATGATCTATTCATTTTCTTTGTTGTCTTTGTCAAGACAGCCAGAGGCTGATTAAGTTTTCTTTAAGATATTTAGATCAAAAACAAAAAACTTTGTATTGACCTTAACAAATCCCTTGTTAATGATAAATTAATCTGGTTAATGGACTTGCGACTGATTCAAATATTGGTTTATTTGCAATTCAAACTAAGTTTTTGTTTTACCTTTGCTAAAGAAAAGCTTTGTTTTTGATATTTCCCTGATAATTTGGTTTGAATTTGTCTGAAAATATAAGCTTTTGCATTTGAGGAAATGTCAGAAGATTTTAATTAATCCTGTGAGCAATCCAATACATATGAAAAAAAATATACTCTTCCTTATTATTCTTTTCCTACCGTTTTTAGGTAAAACACAGGATTCTGTGTTGCTTGTTTCTTCCACAATGATTACGGAAAGCTTTAGTGAAGATCTTAGTGATTTAGCACTTAGATTGGAACTGAAAGTAGATGTTATTAATAATTCTGCTGATACCCTCAAATTAAAATGGGAAAGGAGAGTTATCCAACAACCCGAAAATTGGCAAACCCAGGGATGCGATAATAATGCGTGTTATTTACCACTTGTGGATAGTAATTATGATGAAGATACACAGTTATTTGAGCCCTTTGTGCTCCCTCCTGATAGTAATTTTGTATTTACGCTTTATTTATTACCCAATGGACAAGAAGGTAGTGGTAATTTCCAGTTGGACTTCTATAAAATTGATCAGTTAGATTCTTTATTAACTACGGTCGATTTGTCCGCTACTGTAAAAAGTTCGGTTACGAATACTTACAGCCAGTCTGAATTAAATCATATTTATATCTTCCCTAATCCTGTAGCTAATTATTTTAGGATCACCAATGATTCAAAGATAGATCAGGTGGTTATTAGAAACATTTTAGGCCGAAGGATTAGAAGTTTTGATGCTTATAGTGGTGCTACCTATAATGTATTTGATCTGCCCCAAGGTATCTATTTAGTAAGCTTACTAGATGACACCAACACGGTCATCAAAACGATGCGTTTGAGTAAATATAGTTTAAGGCCTTAAAGATTAAGCCGGGTATTCTACATAATTCCTGGGTGTTTCGTAGAGGCGTACTGCTATATCATATTTTTTATCTAAGTGCTCTCTGAGGATATTCCAGATCACAAAACATATATTTTCAGCTGTTGGATTAAGATTTTGAAACTCTGGGGTGTCCAGGTTTAAATTTTTATGATCAAAGCGAAGTTCAATCTGCTTTTTGATAATATCTTTTAATACTTTAAGGTCAATAAGATAGCCTGTTTCCGGGTCTACTTCACCGATCACCTTCACTTCTAACTCATAATTATGACCATGGTAATTAGGATTATTGCACAAGCCAAAGACTTCTTTATTCTTTTCTTCTGACCAATTAGGATTATGCAGCCGATGTGCAGCATTAAAATGAGCCTTCCTATATACAGCAATTCGCATATTTTCGCTTTTAACAAGCAAACAATTAAGTTATAATAAGGTTTGGCATCCCATTTTAAGGATTTGCAAAGAGATAGCTAAAGACTATTTTTCCAATGGCCTCCTTTTAATGTAAAACAAAACCCTTTATAGGTTGGCTAGTCCATTCAAAATTATCTATCTTTGTTTACGAGTTAAGTTGTATTTTAGTATTGCAACTTTTTTTAATTTGAAATAGCGAACGTAGGAGAGTGCTATTTATGAGTTAAGATTAAAGGTTAAGAAGAAAGCGATATAAATTTTGCCCGGTTCAAAGGGAAAAAATATTATTTTTTTTGCTCAACGAGATATCAGGTAAGCTTTTCAGTAGCTGCCAAATTAATAATAAAGGGAGATAACCCCTCTCCATTGAATCAAAATTCAATTCAAAAATGCCATCTTGGTTTTGAATATAGTAAGGCGCAATGGAGTTTTCAGAAATATCTCATTATTGAAGAGGGGCAGCTCCTTGGACATAGTCTTCTTCAACCAGTTCATTTAAGGATGTAATAATCAATTGGATCAATTCCTAGGCACTCCACCAATTCTGCATTTCAAATTTAATTGTAGAAAGTACTTGTACAGTATTTGATGGCAAACCATTTTGCCCGTCTTTTATTTGCAGTAGTCTACTAAAAAATGGAAAATGCTTTTTCAAGATATAGTAGGTCAAAAAGAATCTCTTAACCATCTCCTCTCCTTAGCAGGCCAGGGTCGTATTCCCCATGCCTTGCTCCTGGTTGGACCGGAAGGTTGTGGTAAATTGGGAATTGCTTTGGTTTTGGCCCAATATATGCTATGTGAACAAGCTGCTGAACAATCAGCCTGTAATCAATGTAACAGCTGTCGGAAAATCCAGAAATTAATCCATCCTGATCTTCATTTTGCCTTTCCTGTGGTAGGAACCAATGCAACCAGTGACCAATATCTCAATCAATGGAGGCTGGCTCTTACTGAAAACGTATACCTAAATATCAACCAATGGCTGCAGTTAATAGGAGCTGAAAACAAACAAGGTAACATCAATAAGGAAGAATGTTTACACATCATTCGTAAACTAAGTCTTAAAACTTTTGAAAGCAATAAGAAGATAATGATTATCTGGCTGCCTGAATATTTAGGCAAAGAAGGCAACAGGTTACTTAAAATTATTGAAGAACCCCCAGAAGATACTCATTTCATCCTAGTAGCAGAAAATGCTGAATTGATACTGAATACCATTCTTTCCCGGTGTCAAATGGTTAAAATAAATGCACTTTCTGATGAGGATATCGAACAGGAGATACGCGCTCGTTTTCCGGAAAAGGCGGAACAGGCAGCTTCTCTGGCTCGACTGGCCGCGGGAAATTATAATGAAGCCCAAAGCCTGATCCACGCTAAAATAAACGACCATTCTAGTCGTTTTTTGGAATGGATGAGAAAGTCTTATAAAGGAAATCCCGTGGAATTGGTAAAATGGGCTGAAAGTTTTGCCGGTTTGGGACGCGAAAACCAGAAACACTTTCTCAAATATGCCCTACATTTTCTAAGAGAATATCTTCTTTTGAAAATGACAAGTGATGCTAATGTACGATTGGCACAAGAAGAATTAAAGACCGCTCAGAATCTGACAAAAGTGTTGGAATTTGAACAGGTCACTTCAATTGTTGCATTGCTAAATGATGTTATTTACGCCGTTGAGCGCAATGCAAACCCTAAAATATTGTTTTTAGATAGTTCTGTAAAACTTCACAAAATTCTTAAAAGCAAATTGAGCTATACTCAACAATTAAGTATGGCCTAGTGAATACAGAAGTCTAAAAACTGGATTTTATCTTCTTATTTTTTGACAGTTTTAGAGAGGCTGTTATTAATTTTTGCAGGAAGTTACTCTTGTAAAAACTTTAGCAGCAATAGTATATAAATTTTGAGAATTATGGGATGTATAGGATGTACTGTTGGTACTAGTAATGGAAGCCCCAAAGGTTGTGGAAGCAAAGGAAATTGCTCAACAGGGGGCTGTAATAGACTAAATACTTATGATTGGCTATCCTCAATGGATATAGTAGATACAGATCCTTTCGATGTGGTTGAAGTGAGTTTTAAAAATGGTGCCAGGAAGGGTTTTTACCGCCTGCGTGAGCATCTAAGAACCGGCACTGGTGATATGGTTGTTGTAGAAACGGGCAATGGCTTTGATATTGGAACCATCTGTCTGTCTGGTGAGTTGGTTCGCCTTCAATTAAAGAAGAAAAAAACGGAGGAGCCGGATGTCGCTCACGAAGTAGTACGGCGAGCTAATGAAAGAGATTTGGAACGACTGGAAGAAGCCAGGTCTCAGGAAATGGCTACTATGGTTCGTGCCAGAGTAATTGCCCGAACCTTGGGTCTGGAAATGAAGATTGGTGATGTAGAATACCAGGGTGATAAAAGAAAGGCCACTTTTTATTATACTGCTGATGGAAGGGTGGATTTTAGAGAATTGATCCGGCATTATGCCAAGGAGTTCAGAGTTAAAATTGAGATGCGTCAAATTGGAGCACGGCAAGAATCCGCCAGAATTGGAGGAATCGGCTCCTGTGGACGTGAATTGTGCTGCTCCACCTGGTTAACAGATTTTAAATCCGTTTCTACAGCAGCGGCTCGTTACCAAAACCTGGCCATCAACCAATCAAAGCTATCCGGCCAGTGTGGACGTCTGAAATGTTGCCTGAATTATGAGCTAGACACTTATCTAGATGCCCTGGAAAGTTTTCCAGAAAATGCCGACAAACTGGAAACAAAGTACGGGAAAGCCGTATTAATCAAAACTGATATTTTTAAACAGATTATGTATTATGCTGTTTCCCAGGAAAATGGCAGAAATAAGGTTTATATACTAAACCTGGAACGAGTTAACGAAATCCTGGAAATGAATCAAAGAGGAGAAAAACCTGAAACCCTAGAAGGCCTGGGTTTATTTAGCGGTGAAAATGAGCTGGAAGAGGTTGACTTTGAAGATGGAACGGGAGACATTGAATTGCCTATGGAAAAACGCAGAAGGAGGAAGAAAAAGAAAAAACCCAGAAAGAATCCATCATCTAGTCAGCAATCTGGAGCAAAAAAAGAAGACTCAGGAGATAAAAATAATCGCAGTAACTCTAAAAACGCCCCTGCAAACAATTCGAAAAAAGGGCAAAATGCACCTACACAAAAGGGCAACAAAAGTAAAAATCGAAGATTTCGAAGAAAAAAGAAATAAACGAACCAGGAAGTCCTTAGATTTGTTCCATCTTCAAAACGAAAACACGACCAAAATTTAAACATAATGAAATACGATGTTACCATCATCGGCTCCGGCCCTGGGGGATATGTAGCAGCTATCCGGGCAGCCCAATTGGGATTCAAAACAGCTATCATTGAAAAAGAAAGCCTTGGAGGTACCTGCCTTAATGTGGGATGTATTCCTTCTAAAGCTTTACTCGACTCTTCTGAGCACTACCATAATGCACAAAAAAAGTTTGAATTGCATGGTATCGATCTGAAAGACCTCAAAGTCAATATGCCTCAGATGATTAAGCGCAAAAATGAAGTTGTAGAACAAACCGTAGGGGGGGTAGAATTCTTAATGAAAAAGAATAAAATAGAGGTTTATCAAGGTTTTGGCTCTTTTGTTTCTGCCAAAATTATTGAAATAAAAAAAGAAGACGGAAGTACCGAACAGATAGAATCAGACAAGGTGATCATAGCAACCGGATCTGAACCTATTACTCCTGAAGCTTTTAATTATGATGGGAATCGAGTGATTACTTCCACTGAAGCCTTAGATATCACCAAGGTCCCTAAACGCATGGTGGTAATCGGGGGAGGTGTAATTGGACTAGAGCTGGGCTCCGTCTTCAGCAGACTTGGTACACAGGTGGATATCATTGAATACATGGACCGGATAATTCCTGGTATGGATAAGGATTGTGGCAAAGAACTAATGAGGTCTATGAAAAAATTAGGGGTTAAATTCCATCTAAAACATATGGTAACCACAGTAAAACCTTTAAAAACTAAAGTTAAGGTAGCTTATAAAAAGCGTGATGGAGATCAGGAAATGGAAATTGAAGCAGATTATTGCCTGGTTTCTATTGGACGCAAGCCATATACCGAAAATTTAGGTTTGGATAAAATAGGAGTCGCCGTTGATGAGAAAGGTAGAATAATAGTAGATAATCACCTTCAAACCAATGTTGAGGGCGTTTATGCTATTGGAGATGTAATAAAAGGGGCCATGTTAGCCCATAAAGCAGAAGAAGAAGGAGTTTTTGTAGCGGAACATTTGGCAGGACAGCATCCTCACGTCGACTATAACCTGATTCCCAATGTGGTGTATACCTGGCCTGAAGTGGCAGGGGTTGGACAAACTGAAGAGCAGTTAACAGAAGCTGGTACTCCTTATAAAGTAGGTAAGTTTCCCTTCAGAGCTTTGGGACGAGCCAGAGCAAGCACCGATATTGAAGGATTAATAAAAGTCCTTGCACATAAAGAAACGGACGAAATTCTAGGAGTTCATATGGCAGGACCACGTACGGCAGATATTATTGCAGAAGCCGTGGCCTTAATGGAATTCAGAGCATCTGCTGAAGATGCTTCTCGCATGAGTCATGCTCACCCTACTTATACTGAAGCTTTTAAGGAGGCAGCTTTGGCGGCTACAGATAATCGGCCTTTACATATTTAATAGAAATCAAAGGCTGCCTGAGGCAGCCTTTGATTTCTATTTTGTTTTACCACTCACCACCACCACAATCTCCCCTTTCACCTTCCCTGGGCCACTGAAATGATCATGTAAATTTTGTAGTGTATCTCTACGGATCTCTTCATGCACTTTGCTTAATTCCCGACAAACGCATGCCATCCGGTCCGGTCCGCAAAATTCGGCGAGTTGTTGCAGGCATTTCAACAAACGATGCGGGGATTCAAAGAGAATAAAAGTACAAGGAAGCTCAGACAAGAAAATAAGTCGAGTTTGTCGTCCTTTTTTATGAGGAAGAAAACCTTCAAAATAAAATTTGTCGCTGGGAAGCCCCGAAGCTACAAGAGCAGTAATTGATGCAGTAGCTCCTGGAAGACTAACTACTGGTATTTGATGATCATGGCAAGCTCTTATCAACAAAAAACCAGGGTCAGAAATACCCGGTGTTCCCGCATCAGAAATCAAAGCCATTTGACTCCCCGCTTCCAGTTGATCTATTATGCTATTGATGATTCCATGTTCATTATGTGCATGGAAAGACCTTAAAGGAGTATCAATTTTGTAATGACTGAATAATATTTTTGAAGTGCGAGTATCTTCTGCCAAGACCAAATCTACCTTTTTAAGGATATTTAAAGCCCTGAGGGTGATATCTTCTAAATTGCCGATAGGTGTTGGAACAATATAAAGCATATGATTATTCTACACTTTCTTCAACAAAAGGCTGTAAAGTGAAGCTGAAAGTTTCCATAATTATATTAGCAAGCAGTTTTTCGCAGGCGGTTTGGACCAATTCCTGGGCTTCCTCTTCAGATTTCGCTTCAAATACCATTTCAATATGCTTACCTATTCTAACCTTTTCAACGCCATTAATATCGATGCCAGGCAAATGACTAAGGATGGTATGTCCTTCAGGGTCGAAAACTTCTTCTTGGGGCATAATTTGTATATCAGCGAAAAATTTCATGTATCAAAAAGCTTTAAAAAATAATTCAAGACAGACAGCAGGATATAAAAACACATAATCCAAAAAATACTTCCTGCTTTAAAAATAGCGAACAAAACCAGACTTACAAGAATAAAAATAAGTTTTATCTCATTTCCTTTCCATCCTAATCTTTTCATTTTAAAACTAAACATGGGCAGATTAACAATTAAAAGGAAGCAAGAAAGACCTATTATAATTAATAAAATACCAGGCTTTCCAAAAAATTCTCCAAGTCCATTTTTTTCATATTCAACAAACCAAAGCAATCCTAATATCCAAATAGTATTTGCGGGGGTTGGCAATCCCAAAAATGAATGGGCTTGCTTGTCATCAATATTGAATTTTGCTAATCGAATAGCAGAAAAGATGCTTATGAAAAACCCCAAATAGGGAAGAAAAACAGAAATCGACACCTCTTGCAATAAAACAAAGATTACCAAGCCCGGAAAAAAGCCAAAAGAAATCATATCTGCTAAAGAATCCAATTCCTTTCCTATGCTTGATTGGGCATCTAACAGACGAGCCATTGCTCCATCCAGCAAATCACAAATCAGTGCAGCTGAAATGAAAATAAAAACCATATTATAGTTTTTTTCCCATAAGGCTACCACAGATAAACAGCCAAAAAATAAATTCAGCAGACTAATTAAATTGGGTATTTGTTTAATGATTTTACTCATAAAGGCTGTTTTGAGAATACCTAGCCTGCTAATTTCGTCAATTACTCAACAATTTTGCCCATAATTGACTTATAATTCCATTTAATGAAACACAATATTCCTATTTAAAGCGTTAATATTGTTGAAATTGAGATAATCAAAACAAGTTCTGAACCAACTTGGGTAGAATGTTGAAAGTAGTAGGTAAAAGGAAACCTTATAAAATCCTCTTCACCTCCTATCTTTAAAATTTTTCTACTTTCCTGGCTGCCTTAGGCTGCTACCATTTACTTTCTATGAGCACTCTGCCTGGCAGTTTGCGTTAATTAAATAACTATGAGGATAAGGTCTACGCTATTTTTGCTTTCCTTCTTGATAAGCATTCAATTATGGGCACAGCCTGCAAATGATGATTGTGCAAATGCCATCCCAATAGATATGATTAATGGCTGTTCTCCTGTAGAAGCATTTACAAGTGCAGGAGCAACTCCTTCAGGATTTAGTGGAGCTTCGTGTTTTTCAGGTAGTCAAAATGATGTATGGTTTACCTTTACCCCCTTGGCCACCGATGTTACGGTTACCATTGTTGGAGCAACTAGTGGTGGAGCACCAGGAGGAACCCTCCAAAGACCTGAAGTGGCACTGTATTTAGGTAGTTGTGCCGGAACGCTTAATGAACAGGAATGTGCCGTGGATAGAAATGGAAACAACATCGTAGAGTTATACAAAGGGGGCTTGGCTGTAGGTGTGCCTTACCTGATTCGGGTACAGGCACCAAATGGGGAAACGGGCTCGTTCCAAATATGTATCAATAATTTTAACCCGCCAGTTGACCCGGGATCAGATTGTTTAACAGCTTCTGTTTTGTGTAACAAAGAATCTTTTATTGTACAGAGTGTTACAGGTGCTGGAAATGATCCTACTGAGGCCAACGGTGCCCCTTGTTTTGGAATTACTTCAGGCGCCAATGTAGAATCCAATTCTACCTGGTTTGTATGGACAGCGGCCAATGACGGAGATTTAACCTTTACATTAACCCCTCTAAATCCTGTGGATGACCTTGATTTTATCATTTATGAATTACCCAATGGCCCCAACGACTGCTCGGGTAAAGTAATTCTTCGATGTATGGCTTCCGGTGATTTTAATTTCCCCAGCCGATGTATGGGACCTACCGGCTTGAATAATGCTAATAATGATATTTCGGAACCTGCTGGCTGTAATAACATAACCCAGAATAACTTTTTAGCTCCGCTGGATATGATTCAGGGACGAACCTATGCCTTAATCATCAATAACTTTACCTCAACTGGAAATGGTTTTGAAATTTCCTTTGGTGGCTCAGGAGAGTTTGTAGGCCCTCAGGCTGACTTTACTACGGATATGCCTGAAACCTGTACCGGAAATCCAATCGTTTTTAGAGATGCTTCTTCTTTTGCTCTAGGTTCAATTATAGATTGGGAGTGGAATTTTGGCCCTAGTGCTACTCCTGCCTCAGCTACAGGAAATGATAATCATGCCGTTACCTATAGTACTCCCGGTTTAAAATCTATCGTCCTTACCGTAACTTCTGGAGAAGGCTGTCAGGTAACCACCATCAAGACCATCAATGTATCTTGTTGTCCAGATCAATTTGCTGTTGATGTCAATGTCGGAGATGTCTTATGTCCTTCGGGAAATACAGGAATGGTTGGTCTTCAGGTAAACAATAGCTTTTTGCCCTTAAACTTTGAATGGTCCAATGGGGAAACTAATCAGAGCATTAATAATATCATGGTTGGTACTTATGATGTTACCATTACTGATGCAGCCACTTGTGATACCGTACTAAGCTTTATGGTTGGGGGTCCTGAACCCTTTGAGTTTGATACTCTAATAACTATGCCCACCTGTGATGGTGGTACTGATGGGGTATTGGAATTACAAACCAGTGGAGGAACCGGCCCATATCAATTCAATTTTGAAGGTCAGGGTTTTACCAATAATAATCGTTTTGAAAACCTAAATTCAGATGTTTATAATGTGGTCATGAGAGATGACAATAATTGTGAAGTCACCTTAGACATACCTGTGCTGGAATTACAATTAGTCCTTGATCCTAGTGTTAACCCTGTTGATCAGCCCAGCTGTACGGGATTTTCGGATGGGCAGATTGAGGTCATCATTTCCAATGGCCTTCCCAACTATCAATATAACTGGAACGATGGCCGGGGTTTTGTAAATGACAATTCTTTAAGGCAGATTGCTGCTGGGGTATATACGGTGGAGGTACGAGATGCTAACCTGTGCAGAGGCACTTTCCAATTTGACATGAATGACCATCCTCCGGTAACATTAGCCTTTGATCAACGCAATGCCAGCTGTAATGGCTTTTCAGATGGGATTGTTACGGCTGTTGTAGGTGGAGGTGTAGGCAATTATTCTTATCAATGGGGAGATGGCCAAAGAGATTCCATTATAAGAAATTTACCAGTTGGGTCCTATTTTATAACTGTTCTAGATGGCAATAATTGTGAAATACAGGGACAAGTAGATATCACAGAACCTCCATTATTGGATATGACGGTAAATGGAACTGAAGATATCATTTGTTTTGGAGACTCTACAGGTTCTATGACTTTAATGGGGTTAGGGGGAACCCCACCCTATGAATACAGTCCAAATGGCATATTTTTTCAAAATCAGGAAAGGATAACAGGGTTGCCCGCAGGAAGATACTTGGCTTACGTCCTAGATGCTGGCGGATGTTTAGACTCGATCGAGGTTGAACTGACTCAGCCTCCCGCACTTGTGGTAGAATTGGGTGATGACCAAACGATAAAATTAGGAGAATCCACAATTTTACGAGCTATTACTACAGACTTAGGGGTTTCTTATGGTTGGATGACGATGCCAAGCGATTCTCTTAGTTGTATCGATTGTTCGGAACCCCGTATTCGCCCTATTGTTGATACAAAATATTTTGTGACCATTACTAACCAGGATGCTTGTTTTGCTATCGATTCTGTAACCGTTTTTGTTGACGACTCTCGACCCATATATATCCCAAATGTATTTTCTCCCAATGGAGATGGTAAGAATGATTTTTTTACTGCCTACGGAGGGCCGGCTGCTGAGCAAATTTTGGATATGAAAGTCTTTGACCGATGGGGGAACCTGGTTTTTGATGTTTCAAATATCCCCTTTGGGCAGGAATCCTCGGGTTGGAATGGACGATATCTGAATGAAAAACTCCCCTCGGGAACCTATGTCTACCTTCTCGAGGTCCAGTTTATCAATGGAACAAGTTTAAGATATAAAGGAGATATTACCTTAATTCGTTAATTTTGGCTTTTAAATTAAATTACAATTTTTCTTTAAGTATAGGCTTTGTGGGCACCGCCGGTGCCCACAAAGCCTATACTTAAAATTTGTCTGATTGATATGTTAAAATCCAGTAGTCTTTGTTTTTTGAGTATTTCATTTTTGGGCATGTTGTTTTTGGTGTCTTGTAAAAAAAAGACTTTTGAGGTACCTGACAGTATTACTATGGATTTAAGTGTAGAGCGGGCAGAAGATGTAGAGATAATTTATAGTGATTCTGCCGAAATAAGAGTGCAGGTGATGGGGCCTACTATGTTGAATTATACTGACAGGCGAGAACCTCGCCAGGAATTCCCGGATGGTTTAGAAGTACTTTTTTATGGCGAAAACCTACAATTAACCAGTACATTAACTGCTAATTTTGGAGTTCGGTATGATAATCAGACACAAGTTATAGTTAGGGATAGTGTAGTATGGGAAAGCACACAAAACCAACGTTTGGAAACAGAAGAATTGATTTGGAATGAACGCACTCAAAAAGTTTATACCAATCGATTTGCTGTAATCATAACTCCACAAGACACCATCTTCACAAGGTATTTTGAAGCCGATCAAGACTTTAAAAACATCAAATTCAGGTCCAATAGTGGAAGCAAAGCAATACAAAGTTTATCTAAAGAATTGAATTAAATTTGGAAAATTCGAGAAAAACTAATAGCATCACGTATATATAAATTTGACGTTCGCTAATGACCGTGGCTATTATTTTATTTTTTCTCTTCTTATCTGCTCTTTTTTCGGGTTCAGAGATTGCCTTTATTTCAGCTAATAAACTCAAGGTTGAAATAAAAAAGAAAAAGGGTGTTCGCAGAGGAAATATCCTTGCCAAGTTTTATGAAAAACCAGCCTCCTTCCTGGGAACCATGCTGGTCGGTAATAATATTGCACTAGTAGTATTTACCATTATGATGACTGATTTGCTGAATGGTTATTATGAGTCCTATATTTCCAGTAATTTTTTACTCCTCCTCATAAACACCTTGGTCATTACGATCATTGTTCTAATCTTTGGAGAATTCCTTCCTAAGACTTTGTTCCGATTATACGCTGATGATATATTGTATTTTCTGGCTTATCCTCTGAAAGGAATTCAGGTTTTACTTTCGGTTCCATCCTGGATGATGAGTAGATTGTCTAATTTTTTGCTGAAATTAATTTTTAAGCCACCTAAGGAGACTGACGAAGCAGCCTTTTCACGAATTGACCTGGAAAATTTCATAAGGGATTCACAGACGGATGCCGAAAATGACATCGACAAAGAATTGTTTGGTAAGGCCTTAAACTTAAAAGAGACCAGGGTAAGAGACAGTATGGTTCCACGAACCGAAATTGAGAGTATTGATCTCCAGTCCAGCATTGAGGAATTGGAGCGTCTCTTTATAGAAACAAAATTGTCTCGAATAGTGGTCACAGGCGGAGATATTGATGATGTGCAGGGTTATGTCCATCACCAACAGTTGTTAAATGCTCCCGATTCAATTGGATCTTTATTATTGGATATTCCTTTCATTCCAGAAGTTATGCGGGTCAGTGATTTAATGAATAAACTGATTAAGGAAAATATTAGCATTGCCTGTGTAGTAGATGAATTTGGCGGAGTTTCTGGGGTCATTACCCTGGAAGACATCCTGGAAGAGATTTTCGGGGAAATTGAAGATGAGCACGATGAAGAAGACCATATTGAAAAGCAATTATCAAATAAAGAATATATTTTTTCCGGGCGTCTGGAAATTGATTATCTCAATGAGAAATATGAAGAGATCAACTTTCCGGAAGGTGAATACCATACCCTTTCCGGTTATCTCGTTATGACTACAGAAACCATCCCTGCTCAGGGAGCAGAGATCGAACTGAACGACTATAAATTCATCCTGGAATTGGTTAGTGATACAAAGATAGAGACGGTCAGGGTCCAAAAATTAGATCCAGATCGCAAAATAGAAGAATAAAACAACAGGACATCAGTTGTGAACAACTAAATCAGAATAGGATTTAAGACAAATGATCTCCCAAGAGTCCAAAACAGCTCTTACCTGAGCAATTGATTTGGCGGCTATGGCTACCCAAACTCCATTCTCCGAAGGAGTATTTAATCCTTTGATATGATAGTATTCAGGAATTTTTGAAGCACTAACTTTACTTGAATTGAGTTGAGCATTGCTCCAGATTTCAAAACCCAATTGATATTGACGGCAAAGCCCCTCTAATTTTAATACCTCCTCCTTTTCCGCTTCATGAAGCCAGCATGAAGTAGTCTGATATACAGATCTTTTCTGGACCCCTAATTCCCGATAAATGGGAAGTTTACCTTTTTTTGCACTTTGAAAAGTACCGCAGATAACACGATCAAAAATGATGATATCCTTATACCTTCGATCAGTATTTGGAAAAGGAATGCTATTGATAATCCCACGTGCTGGATCTAACAATTTAATCTCAACGATTTCAAATCTTTTCCCGGCCTTTAATTGAACTGCTGACCTTGGAGGCAAAGGGTTTTCCTTTTTCTTAACCCCAAATTTAGTCCATACGCTTCTTGCTATTCTCCATCTTTTTAAGGCGCTAGAAGCAATTCCAAGATCCCACCATGCATTACTATTAGAAGGATCCAGAGCCACTGTTTTTTTAGTATAATATAGGGCGGCCTTCCAATCCTGCCTGTATTTATACAACAGATAGAGCCTTTCAAATGGGGCTGACCACTGAGGGCAGGCCTTTGCTATTTTTTTATATAGCTTTACTGCATTATAAATATCCCCTGCATTGTCAAATGCCAATGCTTTATCGTATAATTGTCTTATTTCTAAAGAAGGGGAATCCATAATTCTTTATTAGATAAAAATAGAAGATAGAAAGTAGAAAGACCAGTCATTTCACTTTCTACATTATACCTTCTTCTTTGAATAAAACAAATATACATTTTCTATTTACGATTATCAATATGGCAGCAAAGTGGAAAATCTGGATCGATACAGGAGGTACTTTTACGGATTGTATTGCCTACACGCCAGATAGAATTATCAAGCGAGCGAAAGTATTAAGCTCAGGGCATATCCGAGGAAAAATCATCCAAAAAATCTCTTCCGGTTGTTTTAGAATAAGTCATTCCTGGCCTGTAGAAAAAAATATTTTTCAGGATTATTGCTTCCGGCTCTTGCAATCTGAAGGTAACTCCAATTCTGAAGTTACCATTCTAAAAACGGACCTCTCACAAGATCTCATTTGGCTTAACCAGGATATCTCAGTAGAAAAGGATGCAGATTTTGAGCTAACCGCCTTTGAAGAAGCTCCGGTTTTGGGTGCTCGAATTATCACCCAAACCCCATTAAAGGAGCAGCTTCCTCCCATGGAGCTTCGCTTAGGATCCACTAAAGGAACAAATGCTTTACTGGAGCGAAAAGGGGCAAGGGCAGCTCTATTAATCACCGAGGGGTTTAAAGATTTACTTTTTATTGGAAATCAGCAAAGACCGGATCTTTTTCAGTTAGACATCCCCGAACCACCAATACTTTCCCATGCTATTTTTGAAGTAAATGAAAGGTTAGATGCCGAAGGAAATGTTTTATTCCCGCTTGAACAAAATGAAATCGATAGACTCATTCAGGAGCTTCGACAAACAAATGTAGAAGCTATTGCCATTTCCTTTATTCATGCCTATAAAAACCCAGTCCACGAAATACAACTAAGCCAGGCTTTAGAAGAAGCAGGTTTCAAATTTATAAGTCTTTCTCACCAGTTGTCACCATCCATTAAGCTAGTTCCTCGTACTCAAACGGCAGTAGTTAATGCCTATCTTACTCCCATCATTGAACAATATCTAAACAATATTACCAAGCATTTGCCTACGGAAAAAGAGCGGTCAGTATTAGTAATGACCAGTGCCGGTGGCCTAATAAATGCTCAAAAATTTTATGCCAAAGACAGCCTTCTTAGCGGTCCGGCCGGGGGGGTGGTTGGAGCTTCACGTATTGCAAAACAACATCAAGTTGAGAAAATATTAACCCTTGACATGGGAGGTACCAGTACCGACACGGCTCGCTATGATGGTCAATATGATTACGAATACATTTCAAATATTGACGGCATAGAAATGCTAAGTCCTACCTTGGCTATTGAAACAGTTGCTGCCGGTGGAGGTTCCATCTGTCATTTTAAGCATGGCAAATTACAGGTTGGCCCAGAGAGCGCTGGCGCTTTCCCAGGTCCTGCTTGCTATGGGGCGGGAGGGCCCCTTACGATTACAGACGTTAATTTATTACTAGGTAAAATGGATGCTGGGAAAATAGGCATTCCCATCAATCACCAGGCAGCTGAGAAAGCTGCTCTTAATTTAATAATGGACATAGAGCAGGCTACAGGAGAAAGATACAGCCTGTATGATCTGGCCTCTGGCTTAGAACGAATTGCTAATGAAAAGATGGCAGATGCCATCCGTCGGATTTCAGTGAGCAAAGGATTTGATCCCTCCGAATATTCCATTGTTGCTTTTGGAGGAGCGGGAGGTCAGCATTGTTGTAAAATTGCAGAATTACTGCATAGCAATTCTGTTATTGTTCCATTTGATGGAGGCTTATTAAGTGCTTACGGCATTGGCAATGCCCGAGTGGAAAGAATGGCAGAACAACAACTGTTGTTACCTTTATCATCCTATATCAGTGAACTTCCTTTTACAATTGGAACGCTTACTGGTAATGCCATTAATAATTTGATGGATTCAGGCTATTCTACTCATCATATTGAGGTTCTAAGTCAATATGTTTATTTAAGGCTGCAAGGACAAGAAAATGCTATTGAAATTGATTGGCTGACAAGTACTTCGATAGAAGAAGATTTTAGTCAAAAATATCAACAACTCTTTGGATACTTTCCTGAGAATGCTGTCATTGAAGTAGAAAGTATTAAAGTCACAGTAGGCACTCAACAACCCAACATTGAAGCTTTTGGCGACCCCGTCGAGTTGGAGGGACCTGATCCAGATCATCTTATCAGTCCCATCACCAAAAAGGAAAATAAAACACCTGTTTACCTGTGGTCAAAACTCCAGGCCGGCATGAAAATAAATGGGCCAGCTGTGATTTTAAATGACCATGCAACTCTTTACCTGGAAAAAGACTGGATAGCAAATTCTTGTCCCAACCAGGATCTTAGGCTTGATTATCACCCCAGACAAACAGAAAGTGAAGCCAATTCCTATAAAGAGGCAGTTGAAATTGAGCTATTTACCAATCGATTTACAGGCATTGCGGAAGAAATGGGGGCTCAGCTTCAGCGTACTGCATTTTCAGTCAATGTAAAAGAACGGCTTGATTTTTCCTGTGCTATCCTCAATCCGGAGGCAGAATTGATGGTTAATGCTCCTCACATTCCTGTCCACCTGGGAAGCCTGGGTATATGTACTAGATTAGTGAAAGAATATTTGCCTTTCCGTCCAGGAGATGTGGTGATCACTAATCATCCTAAATATGGTGGATCGCACCTACCAGATATTACCTTAATCAGTGCTGTTTATACAGAAGATGGAAAAGAACTGATTGGGTATGTGGCTAATAGAGCCCATCATGCTGAAGTTGGGGGTAAACGACCAGGATCTATGCCTCCAGATGCCACAACCCTGGCAGAGGAAGGAGTGGCCTTTTTACCTGCCTATGCCGTCAAGGAAGGATATACCGACTGGAAAATGTTGGAGGATAAATTAAATCAAGCTTCTTACCCCAGTAGAGAAACTGCTTCCAACCTGGCCGATATCAATGCAGCCCTGGCCTCCTTACGCACAGGAGAGCATGCCCTACAAAATTTGGTTAAAAGGCATAGTCTTGCAAAAGTGCATCATTACATGAAGGCGATTAAAAAGGTTTCATCGGATGCCTTGCAGGAAATTCTGGAAAAACATGAAGGGGCTTATTTTTCTGCTAAAGAACAGCTGGATGACGGACATGAAATATGCGTTGAAATAAACATAAACCAAGGAAGGATAAAATTTGACTTTGAAGGTACCTCACCTCGCCACCCCTATAATCTCAATGCTAATATTTCCATTGTTTTTAGTGCCATCATTTACATACTTCGTCTTTGGTGTGGTCAAAATATCCCTTTGAATGAAGGTTTAATGGAAAAGGTAGACATCCATTTGCCAGATTGCTTTTTGCATCCTAAGTTTGAAGATGATCCTGATAAATGCCCTGCTGTTGTGGGTGGTAATACGGATGTAAGTCAGAGAATAGTAGATACCTTGATTAAGGCTTTAGACTTGGCTGCTTGTAGCCAGGGAACGATGAATAATTTTTTGTTTGGAAATGAATCCTTTGGTTATTACGAAACCATTTGTGGAGGTGTTGGAGCAGGTCCTGGTTTTCAGGGCCGCTCTGGAGTACATCAACACATGACCAATACCCGCATTACCGATCCGGAAGAACTAGAACGCAGATATCCGGCCCGATTAATCCGATTTGAATTAAGAGAAAATTCAGGTGGAAAAGGAAAATGGAATGGGGGTAATGGCATCATTCGGGAAATTGAATTTCTGGACGACCTGGAACTCACCATATTGAGTCAACATCGGGTTGTTCCACCCTTTGGGATGCAGGGAGGAGAAGTTGGAAAAACCGGAGAGCAGTACCTCATCCGACAAAATGGGAAGATCGAAGATTTAAAAGGAGTAGATAGTACCCATGTTAAAAATGGCGAAAAAATAGTGATCAAAACACCTGGTGGGGGTGGATGGGGAAGTCCAGAATTAAAGCAATAAATGATTTATTTACTTTAACTGATCCAGCACAAATTTAGAAATCTGGATATCCTGTGTCGCAATTCCTGTTAAATCTGCTACGACAATTCCTTTGTTGCTATCGAGATTCTGTTCTTTTGAAACAGCTAATCCAACTTCCAGCAGGGCCTTATCAGATATCAAATCTTGATTATAGGCCTTGTGAATTTCGCCATGATCCCGGCATTGACTATAACTGTCAACAAGGATTTGATCGGCTTTCAGTAAAATAGCCGGATCAAGTTCTTGCTTTCCAATCGTATCAGCTCCCATAGCTGTAATCAAAACATCATTTTGAAGGTTTTGAGCAAAAAGAATAGGCTCTTTTGCCGGAGTAGTGGTGACAATAAGCTGGCACTCTCTCCCAATTTGGTAATTTTCCAGCGTACATTCGATTTCAAAACCCTCCTTCTCCATTTCTTCTTTATAAATCTGCAATTTTTCCATGCTCCTTCCCCAGACTAGTACTTTGCGGCAGTTGATCACATTTTTTAAATATTTCAATTGCAGCCTGGCTTGTATTCCTGTACCCATGATTCCAATTTTCTGGACCTCGGAGGGCGCAAAATGTTTGGCTACAACAGCTCCGGCTAAGGCTGTACGTACATCAGTGAGATAGCCTTCATCCATCAAAATGGTTTCCAGTATTCCTGTTGTTTGATTAAAAACCAGGTTTAATCCATTGCTTGAAGGAAGTCCAATATTTGGATTGTTGTAAAAGCCAGATGCAATTTTTATTACATAGTATTCATCTTCCTTGATGTACCCATATTTGATATGAACGTCGGCGGGAGGAGTATCAAAATTCAGGGTACCCACTGGAGGTACTACAGAAGCACCTGAAGAATAGGCGATAAAAGATTGCTCTATATATTTTAAAAGATTCTCCTGATTGGCTTGGAGAATGATTTGTTCGATACTTTTTCTGTCGATGATTTGGGCCATGAGTAAAGATGTATATGTTACTTTATTAAAGCATCAAATGGAATGTGGTTCGCTGTTCTGCGAATATAAGGTTTAGGCTTCATTTATTTTCCAATAGCCAGCAGATAGCGTAAATTAGTCTTTTCATAAACTAGATAAGTGTTATTCAAAAAATCATTTTATGTTTCGCTTTTGGAGTCGTATTCGAAAGAGATTGATTAAAGAAGATAAAACCCGCTCTTACCTTCTTTATACTTCAGGGGAGATTCTACTTGTTATGGTGGGTATTTTATTAGCGCTCCAGGTCAATAATTGGAATGAAGATCGCAAAACCAATAAACTATTAAATCGGGTGCTACAAACGCTTAAGGACGAAACTCTTACTAACCTTAAAGAAGTAGAAGAAGCACGTACCTATCGCCATAAACTGGTAGATGACCTTAGGAATTATCGCCACCTGGTAGAGGCTGCTCCTATATCTGCTATGGAATTTGATCCTGCAGATGATCAGGCCATGATACAACAAGTACGGAATAACTATTTGAGATCACTAAATAAAATCCCGGATGAAATTAAAATTATTCGAAGGGAAAAAGAGCGATTTTTAATATCAGGAAATGTTATTTCTCGCCTTGAAATAGAAAATGACACTTTCAAAATATATGGTAAGGACAATATCCGATTGCAAACGGCCTCCATTAGAAATGATGCCTGGAAATTAGCAGAAGCAACCAATGCTTCTGTAAATATGGATTATGACCTTATTATTCTACTTGGAAATATAAATACCCTTTTTGAAGGATATAACACCTCTGCACAAAAAGCCTTAGACATGCTTTATACAGGCCAAGGCCATGTTTTATCCGCATTAGAAGATATGGTATATTTTGAGGGGGAGTTAATTAAATTGTATCAGCAGGTATTGGAATTAATAGAATAACCGGCCTATACCCTTTAGGGTCCAGACCCTACACAATTCCCACCCTTGCCCCCATACCCCTCCCTTGGTTTTGACAATACCTTTGTATCATATCAAAACCTAAAAATAAATACCATGAAAATGTTCCGCATCACCACCATTCTGGTTCTGGCATTAGTAACAAATTTAAGTATAGCCCAAACTGCTCAAGTAGATAAGAAGATGTTAGCAAAATCTAAGGATGCTAAGTCCACACAAAAAGTAAATCCTAACCTAGCTATGGAGCATAGCCAAACGGCGGTTGCTCAGATCAAGGCTCACCTGATAGAAACCGTAGAATATCCAGAAGAAATGCTTGAAAACACGCTTGAAGGGCAGGTTGTAGTTAAAGTGTTGATTTCTAAAACGGGAAAAATTAAAAAGACCAGTATTGCAAAAAGTTTTAATGAAGGCTTTAATGAAGCAGCCTTGAAAGCAATGAAATCGATAAAAAGTCTTGAACTATCCAGTAAGTTTTATTCTGGTGCCTCAGTTGTATATGTGCCCATTAAGTTTTCTTTAGAATAATCATTGGAAAAACAGCACTATCCTTTTGCATCAACTTTGACAGGATACCCAATAAATAGGAAAAAAATTGTAGTTTTCGATAATCACAAAACTACTTAAATCCTATATCATGAGACTTATCCTAGTGTTTTTGCTAGCTGGTCTTTCTCTGCATGCTCAGGATGATCAGTCAGAACCTATCCAACTAAAAGCTACACCCGAAAATTTTGAAAGAGCAATGTCATTTGTAAACCCTACTGCGCGGCAGGTGGACACGATCATACAACTGAGCATTGAGTATAGTTTTCTAAATGAAGATACCTGCATTATTTTGGGGCTTCAATCCGTAGAGGTTAGTAAAAACTTAGAGGATTTATCTTCTCATGCAAAAGCACTACTGGAACTTGGAGATACCTACCGGATTTTTGGCGACCTGGGTGAGGGAGAAAAACTGATTGAGAAAGGTAAAAAGATTTATGAAGATTTAGAGGATAAAGGTCAAATAGCCTATGCCAATATGAAGCTAGGTGCTGTGATGAAAAACAGAGGGGATGACCAAGCCGCGATCAATTATTATTTAAGCGCACTAGAAACCTGGGAGATTCAAAAGGATTCCCAAAAGATAATCATGCCTTACATTAATATTGGGGCAGCTTTTCAAAGCCTTAGACGATTGCGCAAAGCTGAACAATATTATCTGAAAGCTTTGGAATTTGCGAATCATTTAAAGGACAATCGCGGAAAAATGTATGTGCTCAACAACCAGGCTATAGTATACACTGATTTTGCCAATCGTTTTCTTTCAAAAGCAGATTCCTTTCCCGATACCGATAAAGTTTTTAGAGACAGCGCAGATCTTTATAGTGATAAAGCCATTGATTTTTATCAGCAATCCTTGGCCCTTGCTAATGAGATGAATGATAAAAGTTCGATAATAAGAAGTTTGGGTAATCTGGCGAACGCTTATTTTTCCAAAAGTAATTATTCAGAAGCTTTAAGCTTATCCAAACAAGCAGAAACATTATCTGCCGACTTGGGAGATAATAACTCCACCTTGTCCATAAAAACCATGTTGACCAAAAGCTATTTTTATACAGATCAAATGGATCAAGCGATAGCGTATGGTGAGAATGCTGTAAAAATAGCTAGGGATAAGGGAATGGAAAGACACCAGGCAGAAGCTAACAACTTATTATACCAGATATATAAAAAGTTGGGGAGCTTTGAAAAAGCACTTTCCAATTACGAATCTTTTAAGGCTTATAACGAAAAATTAATTGATGATAAAAGAAATAAAGCTATAGCTGAAGTAGAAGAAAAATATCAATCTGTGCAGAAAGAAAAACAAATATTAGAACAGAACAATGAAATACTTGAACTGGAAAAAACAAATGCAAAAATATCGAGGCAAAGGAACCTCTATACTGGAAGCGCTGGACTACTTGTGGTTTTTGGCTTCCTCGGCTTTCAGATAAATAGAATTCGACGAGAACGTAATGATAAAAAAGCCTTTGCCGAAGCTTTGATCAATGCTCAGGAAGAGGATCGCAAACGCATCGCTCGTGATTTACATGACGGGGTTGGACAATCCCTCCTACTCATTAAAAAACAACTGGAAACTTCCAACGAGACCGGTCTGGCCAATCAAAAAATAATCACAGATACTTTGGAGGAGGTCCGATCTATTTCGAGAGATTTGCATCCTTTCCAATTAGAAAAATTTGGTCTGACCGCCACCCTTACGGATGCCATTCAAAAAGTAGATGCCTCGACGGATCTTTTTATCACCAAAGAATTAGAAAATATTGATGGCCTTTTATCAGAAAAAGCAGAAATCAATATTTTCAGAACGATACAGGAAGCTTTAAATAACATCATCAAGCATTCGGAAGCTAGCGCCGCCAAAGTAACTTTAAATACACAAGGAGAAGAGGTTTTGATTAAAATACAGGATAACGGAAAAGGTTTTGATCATGAATTGGCCGTAGTAAAGTCTAAAAGTCTTGGCCTTCGAACGATGTATGAGCGGATTTCCAATATTGGAGGCAAATTGAAAATTGAACGTGGTACTCCAAAAGGAACTATCATAGACATCAAAATACCTAAAACCCAAAAATAAGTAGCTATGCCCATCACCGTATTTAATGCCGATGACCATCCTATTTTGAGAAAGGGAATTACCGACCTGCTTAAAGAAACAACAGAAATGGAGTGGGTAGGCAGCGCTGCTGACGGAAAAGAAGCACTGGAAAAATTACGTGGCCTAAAACCTGATGTAGCTATTTTAGATATTGAAATGCCTCATATGTCTGGCCTGGATGCCGCCAGAACATTGATTGAGGAAGGAACCAGAACTCAGTTCATTTTACTTACCCTTTTTAAAGATGAAAGTTTTTTCAAAAATGCTATAAAAGCCGGTATCAAAGGATATTTGTTAAAGGAAAGTAGTGAAAAGGAAATTTTAGATTGTATTCGCTCAGTAGCACAGGGGAGAGCCTATGTCAATCCTAGTCTTACCCAATATTTGTTAAACCAAAACAATACCGAGGATAATATTTTCAGGCAGCTCACCGATCACGAAATCAATATCCTAAAGCTAATCGCCCGCCAAAAAACAACCGCCGAAATTGCAGACATGCTCTTCATTAGCCCCAAAACTGTTTCTAATCATCGAACCAAAATTAGTAAGAAACTGGAATTGGGGGGCGAACAAAATGCCCTGTTGAAATGGGCTATTGAGCATCGGGATCGGTTGTTATAAATGATATTTACATGCCTTTTACATTGTTTTACATTTGATATAGCATTTGATAGGTCTTTCATAATACCTTTATAAAAAAGGAAGAGTACCAATGGAGTTATTGCATGGTAGAATATTATTTGGAAAATCTTATCTGAGCAATAAAAAAATAGATTAAGCAGAGGATTACTAAGCTTGGAAAGATTGGTAATCCTTTGCGATCCAATAGCTTACCAATCCCTACATTTCATTTCGGGCTTAGTAATCTAAAGTCAACCCAAATTTTATTTTTCCATGCTATCACGCCATTGCCAATTCAAAATCTTTTGGTTGGATTCCAGTAAATCTAGACATTAAGTGTTTTACTTCAGGTAAGATTAATTCAGCAGAGACTAAAACAGTGATAGTCAGTAACAGTCAGTGTGCGCTAGTCCCCGTCTGCCGAAGGCATGAAGTGTCAAAAAAAATGATCAAAATTGCTGCTAATTAATGAAAAGGTCTATTGGGGTCCAACCAATTAATTTTAAACATTCATAGACAAGAACCTATCACAAATGAAAGTAAACCCAATTAGAATATCCCGTTTAGCTCTTTGCCTCTCATTTTTAACAGCCTCAATCCTCTCCTGTGTTAGTAAAAATCCCTCCCCCAATAACGACACTCAGAAAGTACTAGTTAGTGACAGCCTTACCTCCAATGCGGGCGAGATGGATACCACACTCAGATTAAAATTCACCAGTGGAATTCGTTCCATCCTTGAGGATAGTAAAGGAAATATTTGGTTTGGTAGCCATCAGGAAGGAGTTGGTTTATTTGATGGAAAGAAGCTGAGCTATTTTTCAGTAGTCGATGGATTATGCAGTCCCCAGATTCGATCAATTTATGAAGATGCTAATGGAATGGTTTGGTTTGAAGGAGGGGAGGGTATTAGTAGCTATGATGGAAAAAGAATACTCACCCACCCTTTAAAAGATTATAGCTCAAAAAATAATTGGCAGTCCGGGAAAGATGATCTTTGGTTTAAAGGAGATGAGGGGATAGGCTATAATGATCTTGAAGTACAGCCTGGAGTATATCGTTATGATGGAAATTTGCTTAGTTATCATGTATTCCCTCTCACAGATAAACCAGGCTATGAAAATTATTACTCAGTTTCTACACCATTTGCTAGAGGCAAAAACGGAAAGGTGTGGTTTGGTACCTATGGTGCGGTGATTGGATATAGTGCCGCCTCCCTGATTACGGGTCAGTCAGCATTTACCATAATTGATGATGAATACCTGGGACTGAATGAAGAGACTGGGTTTTTGCATGTCCGATGCATCATGGAAGACAGCAAGGGAAATCTTTGGATAGGAAATAATGGAATTGGCGTTTTATTATATGATGGAAACAAAGCCATCAATTTTTCAGAAAAACAAGGCCTCATATCAGAGAATAGTTTGCGTACAGGGGGATACCGGTCGCCCGCCTGGAGCCTCGAACATGTCTTTGCCATTGGAGAAGATCAAGAGGGTAATATATGGTTTGGTGATCGAGATACAGGTGCCTGGAGGTATGATGGGACTTCTATGAAAAATTTCACTTCAGATGACGGCCTTACTACCACACATATCTGGCAGATCTACAATTCTAGGAAGGGCGAATTATGGTTTGCTATGGGAGATGGGGCAGTTTTGAGGTTTAATGGAGCATCATTTGATAGGATATTTTAATCATTTTTTTTGAAGTTGTTTAAAGTTTTCTACTGGAAGCGAAAAACTTTAAACAACTTCTTCGATAAAAAGTCGGAAATTGTGTCAATTGAATAGGTTAAAAATATAATTGACATGAGTAAGCAAAGCAAAAAGAAAAAGGAAATTGATCCAAATTTAATGATTGCCATTGGGGTATTAATTTCCAGCTTTGCCGCTTTGTTCGTTTATATTCGCCAGACCTCCATAATGAATGAGCAAACAAAAATACTTCTCGAACAAACTAAAGCCAACGCCTGGCCCCATCTAAGCATTGAATTACATCGAGGATATTCAAGAAGTGGACTGCATACCTATAAATATGTAATCGATAATAAAGGCACTGGCCCCGCCATTATTGAAAAAGTGGTGATATCCGTAGACGGAAAAGCAGTAAAAAACTGGCAAGAATTTTATACAACTATACAAATACCGGATACTATAAATGTAAGCCACAGCAATGAAAATATTCATCAAAGGGTCCTGTCCTCCAATCAAAATTTAACATTAATAGATTGGTCTAATACCAATAATGAGGCCCTCATAAAATACATATACAGCCAGGCAGACAAAATAAAGGTTCAAATTTGTTATAAATCCATCCATGGGGATATTTGGAACATAGAGCGACATGGTTTTCTTACGGATTTAGAGGCTACAAAAAGGGCTAAAGTGGAGTTTTGTGATCTTGGTGAGGAGGTTGAATTTCTGCAGTAGTTGGTTGAGGCAAAGAATAAAAACAAAAAAATGATACCCGAGTTTCTGAAAGATTACGAAGAAGAATTAGAGAAATACAAAAGAGAGGTTGTAAAGATTGCAGCAAAATCATTAGAAGTTCCTGCTTTGAAAGATAGCTTAAATATAAAAACCAGCAAATTTCTCGGAATTCCATTTTACCCGAAATCAAAAGATTACCCCAAAGATAAAAATGGAAAACCGATGTTGTTAGCAGCTCAATTAAATTTTGAAGAAATACCAAAACTCTCAGGTTTTCCAGCGGATGGAATATTGCAATTGTTTTTATCGGGAACTGATTGGTATGATGAAGAAAGTAAAATTGTATACCACAGCAAGTCTGAAACTGAAGAAGAATTTATGGATGACTTTTCCTTCATAAGTCAAGAAGACTATGAAGAAATGCCAATTCAAACAATCCACAAATTAAAATTCAAGAAATCAATCGAAAATGGAGGATTAGATGATTGTCAATTTGATTTTCAGTTCGGTGATCTAGATTGGTTAGATTTCATAGAGAAATTGAGCGAAGAGGAAGAAAGTGAATTCGATGATTATTTTGATGCAGGAGGACATAAATTAGGTGGATATGCAGAATTTACACAATCAGACCCACGTGGTTATGGACATAGAAATATAAATGATGTTCAATTGTTACAAATAGATAGCGAAGATGATATTATTTTTGGAGATGTTGGAGTAGGGCATGTTTTCATTGATGAAAAAAGTCTAAGAAATAAAGAATTTAGTAAGGCCTATTTTACGTGGGATTGTTGCTAAAAGAAAAAAATGCAGTACACAAAGCACACTCGTCTACCCGCTCCTTTCAGTCACAGGCATTGCGTATGGGGGACGTTGTAGCCAACCCATACGCATGGAGATTTAAAAGTCAAACCAAAGCCCAATGATAAAATTTTTTAGAAAAATAAGGCAAAAATTAATTGAAGATGGAAATCCTAAAAGATATCTGATTTACGCAATTGGAGAAATTCTATTGGTTGTAATAGGTATTTTGATCGCATTACAGATCAATAATTGGAATGAAGGGCAGAAAAACCATAGAGCTGAAAAGGAAAAATATGCAGCCATTATATTAGATCTTGAACGTGATTTATCAAGGCAAATGACCCTCTACTGGTCGTTCGGATTGAGCAAGGTTACGGCCTATGAAATTGCTGGCAGATCAATTGAGGATACTACCGTCATTGAGGTAATTCCTTTCAATTATCTTCTCTATACCTTCGATTACTATTCTTATGTAAAAGAAAATCACAAGCATCTAACAGGAGAAATAACCGACAAGGATATCAATAATAAACTTGCCCGATATTTATATTATCAATATGGTGTAGATCAAGGACTATCTGCCTACAATAACTTAGTTGGGGAATTGAGAGGCTATTTCTCCGTAAATGGAATTTTGGACTTAGAAGCTGCTACCTCTTTTGAGGGGGCATATACCTGGAATACCAATATACAAGTGGTTAATCAAGCTAAATTGCGAGCCCAGATTCATGATGAAACCTTTCGAGGGCATGTTGTCATGTTAAAAACGCTTTCGCAAAGAGTAAGAGAAAAGATGTTTGGCTTGATGAGAGCCAATAATGAATTGCAAGTATTATTAGCCAACTATATTAACCAGGCTATCGAGAATGACCTGGGCGTTGTGGGATCGGCATTACCCGGTGACCCAGACCAATTTGTTGCCCTCAAGCAAACAAGCGATCAGGAAAATACCTGGGAGATTATCCTCGATTTAGAAGATGGTGAAATCAAGTTCCAAAAAGAGCAGCAGCCAAGGAGTTTTAATTGGGGAAGAAATGGATTTCAGCAAGGTGAACTCGAACCGAAAGGAAGTGATATTCCAGTTAGGAAGGGTCGTTACCTGATACAAGTCAACCTGAATGAGCTAACTTACACCGTAACTAAAAAAGAAGAGTAAATAGAAAACGAATACTCCACTGTAGGAACTATTATAAAAACACACAAATGAAGAAAAGGAGATCGTTTCAAATTTACTGTTGAATCTGCATACAGAATACTCAGATGCATTTGAATCCATAAAATCAGGTTGGTCAGAGGCAAAACAAGCGGATAAGTTTCAGCTAATATCAGACGACTATTATAATTTATTTAGAGAGGTCAATGGAAATAGAACTCATTTAAATGACATTCTACAAATGTTTGATAAAAAACAATGACCAACAGAGTGGATGGGTGGGTGAAAGCTGAAATTTTACTTTTTGCCTAAGCCCTCCCTATCATGCGGATTTTGGAATAGTAAACTTGAATTGATATTAGATTTAAATGGGAACAGCGACACTTAGAAATAGATTAAAGGAACCATCAAAAGAGCATTCTTCTCCCATTTGCTCTTTTCCATCAAGGCTATCATTTATACAGGTTGTTAGCGGATAGCAGGTAAAGAATAAAAAAAAATTTACTTTGATCTAAAAAACAACTAAATTATTAGATCAATAAAATTACAAATATGAATATATCAGAAATAATAACGATTTCATCGAATATTCAAAGTGGAGAGCCAGTATTTACAGACACTCGGGTACCAGTAAAGAATTTATTTGACTACCTCAAAGCTGGAGATACCTTAGAAGAATTTTTGAATGATTTTCCTTCGGTGAAAAAGATACAGGTTATAGAATTGCTTCAAGCCATAGATGATAAAAGTATAGATCTTCGAAGTTAATTCAACTTGGACTGCCCCTCTTCCAATAATGCATAAGAGCTCAAACCAACTACACCGTCCCTAGTCATCTTTAAAACCAAAAACCATGAAAACAAAAAGTACAATTTATTCTATTCTAATCCTTGTCTTTTCCACAAGCTTTACAAATCCTACGCCAATCCCAATCCTATATCCTCCAGTTCAGGATATAGGAAAGGAGATCCTCTCAAGTAAAATAACTGCCGGGGCTGCAGTTTTTATTCCTAAGCGCGGGATGTATGTTTTTCAGGGAAAACAATATTATAAATACACCTTAGATTTTTCTGGTAAGAATGAACCTTCTCTTTTAAAAGAGTATCCCAAAGACCTGCCAGGAGGTTGGAGAGGATTGCCAAAATATTTTCAATCAGGCATTGATGCTGCCGTTTATCATCCACCCACTCGAAAGACTTATTTTTTTAAAGGGGGTCAATATATTCGCTTAACTGATATTACGGTTGATAAAGGTTATCCCAAAAATTTACCTGGAGGCTGGCAAGGCCTACCTAAAGTTTTCCAGCGTGACATTGATGCAGCCATGTATTTTACCGAAAAAGGAAACCCCAATCAAGGATACATTGTCCTGGTAAAAAATGGAAATTATGTGGCATTTTCTAATTTCAAAAAGATCGCCTCAGGTAAATTCAAAGACCTCTGGGATGGTGTCCCTGCCAATTTTGAAAACGAAATCAATGCAGTAACTCCTGCGGGTCTTCTGGGGAAATATATTTTTGCCGGTAATCAGTATGTATTTGCACCAGGTACCTTTTTGGATAAACACCCGCAATTCTCTTCCTTGCTAAAAGTTGGACAAGGAAATACCAAATTTGCGATTCCCAGAACTACTCGAAATCTTAGGCTAAAAGAGATGGATGCCTCCCCCTGGTCCATTGCTTCTTTATGCCCCAATGGAAATATGTGCCCTGAACTTTTTCATACTCTTTTTGATGTAAAAATTAGGAGCTATGTCCCGCCAAGATTTACCTTTTATGGTGACGGGCTTACTACTATGAGTATGAATGTGGAAAACATGGAGTCTCATCACCAATATAAAAATTTGACCAGAGTAGGATGTCGATATAATATCCAAAGAATCAAAAATCAGATTAGAGATGATATGGATGTATGGGAACAGGCAGCGGATTTACTGAATGCAACTCGTGATCAATGGCAAGGATTTTATGATGATGCTAAAGGTTTCACGGCAGGATTGGTTGCTGATGGAGTATGTGGGGTGGTTGATCCTTCCCCATCTTGTAAATCAGCCGTCTCTTCGGTAGTGGAGGCAGGAATCAATGTCGGTTTGGCGGCGGCAGGGATTCCACCTGAGTTTCCTGATATTGAACAATTGCGAGAAAATGGAATTGAATATTTAGCTACGCAGGGGGCTACCTATGCCATTGGTGGCGTTGATAAAGAATTTGGAAAAGCATTATCACCTGCTTTAAGAGCTGCGGCTTATGCAACGGCTTATAAAGTAGGAAAAGAGGAACTCAAAAAGCAATTAGATGACATTGTCCCCTCTGCAAGCTACAATCGGGAAGATCCAGCTACCTGGGGAACCATTTTACAGATGTATGCTCCCCATAATGCCCATTTGTATATCGAAATAAAAGTTAAAAACCGAAAAGCCTATGAATTGATTTTAGGCGAAAAATTCGTTTCTTATCCTACTCTCCAACTTCAAGATGATAGATACGTTTATCGGAAATTACCATCCATTCCTTTTCCAGAGTTTATTCCTGAGGAAGGAATTATTATTCCAATAGAATTGCGTCCTGCAAAACACACGGTTGTTCCTAATAATGGAGAATGGTGTTTAGATTGTAAATCTGCTGCCCAAATTCCCGGTGAAAAAATTTCCAATCGATATTTGCAGGAAAAATTTTCCATTTTTGATTTGGTGAAACAGCAGTATAATATGAAACCTATTTTTAGCACTGCCAATATGGGCGTTTCAGACTGGGATTTGTTTTATGAACCAAAATATTTGGATGATCGATCTCGGACTACCTTTTCATTGAAAGGGAATTTTGGATTTAAAGATGGCTCTACAGTTTATCCAAGTTTTAAAAATACAGAAATGGACGAGCAAAAAGTTCGCCTGACAACCGTTTGGGATAGAATTACTGGGGAAGGTGTTTTAAAACAAACCACTTCTGCCGGGACGGTATTGGCCAAGCGGAAATATGTTTTAAAAAACTATTATGGTCGTCAAGATCCTCCTTGTCCATGTTCTAAAATGGTTAAAAATCCTGATTGTGATCCTTTGAAGGCAAATATAATTTGGAAACCGGAATAGGATTTTTATACTGACAATGAAAAATTATTTTGATTTAAAGTAAACATATGTTAACTTTAAATTATGATATTTACTACTTTTGAAAAGGCCCTAAATAAAATAATCACTATTCTTGAAGAAGAGGATATTAATTATATGATAGTTGGGGGATTAGCAGTGAGTTACCACAATAGATCGAGAACAACCAATGATATAGATTTAGTAGTTCAGACATATCCACACGATGTAGAAAAGATAATCAATCATTTTCCAGAATGGAAAGATCATAAAGAGTCATTCGTAGATAGCGTTAAATTTGGATCACTTTTCAACATTACGGACTTCGAGACAGGAATAAGATATGATTTTATAACCTACAAGGACAGCGATTACAACTATCGGGCTTTTCAGAGGAGAGAAAAAGTAGAATTTTTTAGTCGATTATGCTGGATGATATCGATTGAGGATCTAATCATATCAAAAATACAATGGTATAATATATCCCAGAGTGAGAAGCAATTAGAAGACTTGAAGTTTTTACTATTGGACAGCGATTTAGATATTCAATATATAAAGTCATGGATATTTAACCTACAATTAAAGACATATGGACTTTTGGGGAAATAAAATTAATGTAACAAGAGAATCTGCTGAAATTCAAGTGTCAATATATAAGAATTTCAATAGAGATAAGAGATTCTCGATAGCATTAGAATTTGCAAATCTAGGTGTAGAAGGTACAAAAGAATGGATTAGAAAGAAGAATCCATATTTGTCTGAATTAGAGGTGAATTTAGAATTTGTGAGATTGATGTATTTTGAAACGGGTAAGATGTCTGAATCAAAATGGGTATTTTATAAAGAGGTAATGGAAGGAAAAATAAGAAAGGATTGGATTGCCAGATTCAGAAGAATGATGAAAGAAAATCATTTGTCATATAATCAGATTGCGTTAATTGGCGGATTTAAAAACGGAAATGTATTGAAATCTACGATTAGTAGAGGATTACCCAATTTCGCTAAATTGGCAGTGTTTATCCATGAAAAGAAATAAATTGAACCTGGCACATCCCACAATACAAGGTATACCGTCCTGCCACCCTGCGGAATGCCACGCTACATCCACCATTGTATGTCATTCATACAACCCCAATACCCTACTTTTTCCCCATCAACAATTGATTAATCATACTCCTATAAGTTTGCCCAATAGGGATTTTATGCTCTTGCAGGTAGATTTGATTTCCCTGAATAGAATCGATTTTATCAACCGCTACAAGAAAGGACTTATGCACGCGCATAAAATTTTGTTTGGGAAGCAACTGCTCTAACTCTGATATCTTTTTATGGGTAAGGATCATATTCTCTTGCAGAAAAACCTTGGAGTAATTACCATAAGCTTCCACAAAAAGTATATCCCGCAAATGGATTTGGTGGTGGATTTTATCTCCTTTGAGAAATAAACTATGCTCTTGAACGCTGTTAGTATTGGATGGTTTTGCTTGCGCTTTTGTTTCTATCGCACTGGCTTTTTGAACCGCTTTTAAAAAACGTGGAAAAGAAATAGGCTTGAGTAAATAATCAACAACATCCAGTTCATAGCCTTCCAAAGCATATTCCTGGTATGCAGTGGTAACGATAATTTTGGGAGGATGTGAAAGGGTCTTTAGCCACTCAAAACCTGTCATTTTTGGCATATTGAGATCTAAAAATATCAAATCCACCTGTTGGTTTATTACCAGCTCAGAAGCCTTCAAAGCACTGAATACATTGCCTACCTTATTTAATTGAGGCAGTTCTTTGCAATACCCTTCAATTATTCTGTGAGCAATAGGTTCATCATCGATAATCAGATAATTCATTTATGGTTTAATTTCTAAGCTAAAGGTATAATGGTTTTCTGTTTTATCCATGGTCAAATGATGCCGATCTGGATAAATAAGAGTGAGCCTTTTCATCAAATTTGATAGCCCGATACCTTCCCCATTTTTTAGCTTTGGCTCATAATTATTTTTCACTTCAAAAAAAATGCTCGTTTCAGAGGTTTTGATGCTGAGGTCAATAAATGCATTTTCCTCAAGACTTTCCACTCCATGTTTAAATGCATTTTCTAAAGGAACGATGAGCATCAATGGCGCAATTTTATGTGGATGCTGTAGTTCGGTTTGAAAGGAGATGTCTACTCCTTTCTGATATCGAATTAGATGGAGATTGATATAATCTTCTAGATAATTTACTTCATCTTTCAAGGCTACATAATCTGATTTTCCATCATATATCGTGTACCGCATGATGTCAGACAATTTTAGGATCATAGCAGGAGTTTGATCTGATTTTTCAACTGCCAAACCGTACAGATTATTTAAAGTATTGAAGAAAAAATGGGGATTGATTTGATTTTTCAACAATGCCAATTCAGATTTTGCCTTTTCTGCCTTTAAGGTTTGCAGCCAGCGCCACTGCTCATAAACCCATAATGCCATAAAGAAAGGTATTGGCAATACAATAAACTTTGCAAAGCCCTGTCGATGATCTACGGCATAACTGGTAGCCTCCCTAAAAATGAAATAGTATAATATGACCAATCCATATACTGAAAGAATGGCAATTCTATATTTGCTGAAAAACTGTGGCAAAATAAAGTAGGTAATTCCCAACCAGAATAGAATCAGGAGTGGCATAGTAATAGCATTGTCGCGAACATTTATTTGGTGTTCTGCAAGTATGGAAAATAGCAGTAATCCTTGTACAATTAAAACCTGATAGAGTGGGAATTTGTACACCAAAAAAGAAAGTACCAACCATAAAAAAATAATCCAATAAATGGGTTGAGGTACATACTCAGGATGAGAAATAAAAAGTGGAATTTCATTTATTAATAAAAGCGTCATCCCAAGGGTAAGAACACCCGCAATGCCTATTGCCTTGAGATGCTTGTAGGTAAAACGTTTCATATTACAAAAATATAAACCCTCAAATAAGCTAAATAATAATCTTGATGAACTCAATCGTTTTTGCGTTCAACAGTATTGTATTTTCATCGAATGATGTTGGTGTCAATTTCGAAAGGATATATCCCTGCTACAGTAGCCTTGAACATTATTAATGGGACCCTGAACAAATGTGGTTTAGGTTTGATGCATTCCTAAACAACAATTAAAACATCATCATGAAAAAAGCATTGATAGTTTTAAAATGGTTGGCCAAGTCATTTGGTTTGCTTTTGTTTCTAATCATTTTTGCAGGCTTAACCTTTCGTGTTTTTGCTCCCAAACCACAGCCACCGGGAGAGCTTGTCGATATTGGTGGCTTCAAATTACATATCAATAGTGCTGGAGAAAAAAGTAATAAACCAACGCTTGTTATTGAGACAGGGCAAGCCTTACCATGTGAACATTATCACTGGTTAAGTGAAGGACTGAAAGACAGTTTACGAGTAGTTCGATATGACCGAGCCGGAATTGCCTATAGTGATATGAGTCATACTCCTCGAGACCCTACTACTATCGCCCATGAGCTGCACGCTCTATTAGAAAAAGCAGGAGAATCTCCTCCATATATTTTGGCAGGCCACTCCTTTGGAGGACTTTTTATCCGTGTTTATACACAACTTTATCCTGATGAAGTAGAAGCATTGATTTTTATCGATTCCAGTCATCCAGATCAACGGGAAAGACTCAATTTTCCAAAGCAAAAGGATGTATCATGGATGTTAAATACGGTAGCTATTTTAGGAGATATTGGGGTTCTGGGCATTTTTGATCGCTTGAATGGCTCTATTCTTTATGTGGAAGACTTCCCAGATGAAGTGAATAATCGTTTTTATGACTACACCCTAAACGGAAAGTATTATCGAGGGTATAGAGATGAAATTAAGTGGAACCAGTCCGTTTATAATCAATCCAGAGGAACCAACAATTTTGGCTCCCTACCTATAAGGGTATTTACCGCCAACAAAAGGTATAATGGCGAAGAGGCAAACCCCGAATGGATAAAACTGCAAGGTGAGATTGCAGCACTTTCTACAGATGGTCAACATTTTCTGATAGATGGACATCATAATAGCATATACTCGACCAAAAAGAATGCTGATATAATCTGCCAGGAAATATTAAAATTGGTAAAAGAATTAGGCTACTAATTGGATGAGTTGTTAATTCGGCGATGACTGTACGAAATGAAGCTTTGGATCTTATAAGTATTCTGACTTTTTTCATTTCTGTTTATTGAGGTTTAAATACTATATTAGGAAGTGTAAATGGAATCAGACATATATAATTTAGAGGTCATCGTGTAAACCCTAATTAGCTCTCATTAGAGTTAGAAAATGAACAACATTAAAATAAAAAAAGAAGAATTTGACACTAACCGCAACGAAATAGCCAGAGCAGAATCTTTATGGGATAAGAATTTCCCAAAAGATTATGTAGAATTCTTACTACAAAACAATGGGGCGGTAGTATATCCAAATTGGCCTAATTTGGGCCCTGAAAACAAAACAGAAATTTGGGGGGTGGAACGTTTTTTTAGTATTGGTGATATAATCATTCAGAAACTTTACCCGATAACATATACTCTACATGATGTCGATGAAGAAGCCTTTGAAGAACATAATTTAAATCCTGAAAACATTTTGATATTTGCACAAGGAGAAAGAGGAGTTTACTTTTTCAATCTGGCCAAAGAGGAATATGGGCATATTTATATTGCAAATTATTCGGGAGGAGATGGAATTTCAAAAACGTCAGCTAAATCGTTTAATGAATTCATTAATTCTCTTGGATTACCTGAGTGGGATGAAGAAGGGATTGACGCTGACTTCGAATTCTCAAATGAATATCATTCAGGTTTAAAGGTGTTGCAATGGCATATGTTTTATACTCCCGATAATCCCCAGTTGGGTCTCCAAAGATTTAAAGAGGTATTTGAATACACAGGAGACATATTGCCAAAAGAAGATGGATATCCAACTATTATTCAAAAGTATGTAGACGATAAATTAAAGCTGGATTACCTTTTACAAAACGGCTGTAGTACTGATGGACTTTTGACAAGTGCTAAACAAGCAAAAACAATTCAATACTTAGTCCAAGAATTAAACCTAGATATAAATGAAAAATATAATAATAGATATCCCTTACAAAACTATCTATCTTCAGGATATAACCCTCAGTTCCAATACGAAGTAATAAATGAATTATTGGAAATGGGGATTGAAATGGATTGGTCAATCCAGGCAAAACTAATGAATGGAGAAGACGATTTACCTATGATTGAAAAACTGCGAATTCTCCATGAAAAATATATTGAATTAGAATTAAAAGAAGAAGAATTTCGCAAAAAGCATAATAGACCTAGTGGAAGATCTCCTTTTATTAAGAGTAAACTTATAGAAGAAAAACTTGGAGTTAGCTAGAAGTAAAATTGAGGTGATGAATTATTGCATAAAATAATGAGAGAAAATAAAAGCTAAAATATCAATAGCCATTGTGCTCGACTCCTACATTGAGTAAAACCATTAGCTTCCATTAAAAAAGTGATAAAGAATACAAAAAAGCGAATTCGCTTATTGTTGTTATAGTGCAGCAATAATTGAGAGATTGAAATTATTAGTCATTCTACGCAATAGTTAGAAAATAGAACTAACAAGGCAGCAGCGTTCAGTACTACTGCCCGCAGCCCCGCTGCAGCTTTAGATTGTTCGCTGCAAGCAGCATTTAATGCGAATCCAAATAAGAAATGAGGAAAATAAAAACATGGAAAATCATAAAATTAAACAGAGCAAAAATTAATCGAAAATGATTGAACTTTCATTAGAATATATGAACAAAATTGCGAGTCAAATACAATTTATAAGTGCCTTGTTATGTGGATTTTCTCTAACAGTATTGGTTTTATTGTTTGAAAAGAAAGACTCCGATAAGACTATGATAAATATCTTTCGATTTTCAATTGTGGCTACAGGAGCTTTCTTGGTATCAATTTTTGCAATGACTAATATTTTTATGATGACAACGGAAGGATTTCCTTTCAATGTGGAAAGTAATGATTTAGTATTACCAAGAGTTTTAGGGATTTCCTCCTTCTTGATAGGAATTATTTCAATAACATCAATAATATCATTGTTCGGTTGGACTAAATCAAAAAAAATGGGTCAATTTTCAACAGCAATAGGTATCCTGACATTTATTCTAATTGTCTTAATGGTAACTTAAGAATATTGAAAATGGGTGAAATAAAAGAAGCTAGCAGCGAACAAAATGTATGACATTCATTGGGAGCAAAAGCTCACAAAGCCACATATATGAGACCGTTGGTGCCTTGCAAAATAAAACCTAAGATCAGAAACGTGAAAAAAGAAATTTTATCCATAAAAACAGAGCGCCTTCTGCTCAGAGAAATAGTCGAATCAGATATTCAAAACATTTATAATGGACTGTCAAATCCTTTTGTTATAAAACACTACGGAGTAAGCTACGACAATTTAGAAGCTACAAAAGAACAAATGGAATGGTACAATAATCGAACACAATTCTGGTGGGCTATATGCTCAATTGATAATCAAGAATTTTATGGTGCTGGCGGACTAAACGACCTGTCTCCAAAAAATAAAAAAGCTGAAATTGGTCTTTGGTTACTTCCCGACTTTTGGGGAAAAGGAATAATGACAGAAGCCATGCCTTTAATTTGCAATTATGGATTCGAAAAATTGGGACTTCACAGAATTGAAGGTTTTGTAGAAACCAATAATCATAACTGTAAAAGAGCCATGGCAAAACTTAACTTTGAATTAGAAGGAACAATGAAAGATTGTGAAATAAAAAATGGCGAATATATTATGATATCTATGCCAAGTTAAAGAATTAAAAACCAGTTACTAATAATGTATATGATGGCCATGTCCAGCAAAAGCTGGTCATGACATAGATACATACCATTAAATAGAATGATCCCAAAAAAAAACAGATAATAAGTGGTTTCAGAACATTGAATGAAAGGAAAAAATAAGCAAATATGGCTGGAAAAAGGGTATCAAATGATATCCGAAAATGGTTTTACAAAAGTAAATGTGGAATCTATCGCTCGAGCTGTCAATAAGAATAAATCTTCCTTTTATTATTATTTTGGAGACTGGGAAGGCTTTGAGGATTCTTTATTAGAATATCATCTAAGTTTAGCAGAAGAATTTGCACTAGAGATCCGCAATTGTCAGAGTATCATCCCTGGTATGGTGGATATATTCCTTGATTATAAAACGGATATATTTTTTCACAAACAGCTTAGGATTAACAGGGATAAACCTCAGTTTAAAAAATGCTTTGAATCCGTATTTAACATTTTTGAAAATGCCATCCTCGAAACATGGAAGTCCTTTCTAATGTTGGAGGACCAATCTTTTTTGGCCGCTAAAATCCTTGCCTTATTGAGTGAAAACTTTTTGCTCAAAATCACTTATGAAAATTATACCTACCAATGGATGTATAATTACCTCCTGGATGTAGCCCAATTATTAGAGGAAATCAATTCTAAATCAAGAAACTAAATAAGCGATAGAGGGCGGCTCATAACTTCTACCTGTCGGTAGACAGGCGTTCCTCGTTCTGAGCCGCCAAATGATTTTCTTTTTGAGGTGTAATTTTTAAGGGGAAATGGAATTTCCCCTTAAAAATTACACCTCAAAGAAATAATAAAGGCTGGCGAATCCGCCTGAGGCGGATGAGACAGCCTTTATTATATTGATTAAACGCTATCGTCTATAATTTCAATCTTATTTGTGCCAATTTTGAGCCAAATAAAGAAATCAGGCATGAGTATCACATCCAATAGCCAAGTCAGGGAAGTCATCCATCAGGTAGTGAATGATCCAGATTACAAGCAAGTTTCCTATGTACCCTTCATTTCTTTTCATCAATTGATGCTTATTTTTATAGCCTATGGAGGAGTATTGGGAGGTATGTGGATGCTAATTTATGGAGGATTCTCCCTGTGGATCGTTTATCCTATAATGATATTTAGCTTTTATACTGCCTTTACTCCCTTGCATGATTCAACCCACAGAGCAGTATCTTCCAATAATTTATTGAATGATATTTTGGGAACTATTTCAGGCTCCATACTTTTCCCCCTTTCCAATGCTGTCGGCTACCGCTATCTTCATTTAGCTCATCACAGATACGTGGGGGATAAAAATTTAGACCCAGATGAACCCTTGGTGGCTATCCCAACAAAATATTTCCCACTGGGATATCTTTCCCTTTTTTTTCCTGATTTCATATGGACACATTGGCTAATATTCAAAGCATGGCAGAGAACACCGGTCAAAACCAGGGTTAATGTACTCTCCATGATTTTAGGAAATATTCTTTTTCATGTGTTGTTTTTAGTTAGCCCAATAGGGTATGAGTATTTCATTATATTTTTTATTCCTAATCGGATAGCCATCGCTTATACAGCCTTAACATTTGCTCACACTCCGCACCCGGAGGGTTTAAAATGGAATAAGCTCCCTTTTCATGCAACCTTTAGCTTAACAGGGAGTAAATATTTCCTATGGTCTTTGTATGGTCAAAAACATCATGCCATGCATCATTTTCTTCCACACATACCCTGGTATAAATATTTCAAGGTATGGGACTTGGCAAACGGAACCTTTCGCAAACAAAATATTCCAGAAAAACATGTTTTCTCAAAACCTGACCTGCATTATAAGGAAGGTGTTCTTAAACAATTAAGCAATAAGGATAAGACAACTTTATTGGTAAAAGTTACATCCGTTGAAGAGGTTGGTAAAAATGTAAAATCCTTTGTGTTTACCTCCGCAGATGGTAATCAACCCTTACCCGAATTCACAGCCGGTTCGCATATTAAAATTCATTTGCCAAGCGGAAAAATAAGGGCTTACTCCATTGTAAATCCATCTTATGAGAAAAATAAATATCAAATAGCAGTAAAACTTGAACCCAATGGAATGGGCGGTTCAAAGGAAATGCATGAGGGAATTTCTGTAGGAAAAACTTTAGAAATATCTTATCCCAGCAACAATTTTGTTTTATATGAAAATGTGAAAAAATACATTCTATTAGGCGGAGGGATTGGCATTACCCCATTGCTTTCCATATCTCATCGCTTAACAGAAATTGAAAAATACTTCGAACTGCATATTTGTATCAAATCCGAAGAGAACCTGCCTTTTCAATATGAATTAAGGAATTGGACCTTTGCACCCAATGTTGAAATTCATATAGACAAGGCAGGCAAATCATCTATGGATATCAATAGGGTTTTAGCTAATCCGGATAAAGACACCCTAATTTATGCATGCGGTCCCTCAGGTTTTAATAAATGGATAAAACAAAGTGCCCTTAACTTGGGCTGGGGAAATAACCAGATTAAACAAGAAGTTTTTTCAATGGATCAGGCTGAAACATCAGCTCCCAAAGAATTTCGATTAGTCCTTAACAAAAGTGGGAAATCCCTTATCGTAAAAAAAGAAGAAACAATTATTGATGCCCTTCACCTAAATAACATCAAAGTTCCTTACTCCTGTCTTCAAGGTACTTGCGGAACTTGCATTACAAAGGTAATTAAAGGCAAAATAGACCATAGAGACGCTGTGTTGAGTGAGGAAGAAAAAAGCGAAAATGATAAAATGTGCATTTGTGTTTCCAGAGCGAAAGATGATATGCTGATTGTGGATATTTAAAGCCTGTATCAAACCTTATTTCCAGCTAATTTTTTAAGCCTCCTATAGCTTGAGATTTTATTTTTCTTGATTTTATTTGATATATCAATTATATTTGTATCAAATAAATTGGTTATGGACATAAAAAACCCAACAGGAACAGTTCTTTACTTAATAGAACAGGCTATTAAAGACTACCGAAAATTTTCCCAAAAAAACATCAACAAGGTTATAGAAGATATCACTGTAGACCAATGCCTGGTATTAATCATTCTTAATAAAAAGACCGTTTCTTCTCAAAAGGACATTGCAAAATTGATCAATAAAGATTACGCCTCCATTACTCGAATGATTGAGTTAATGGTGAAAAAAGATTACCTCAAAAGAAGCATCAAGCCATCCGATAGACGAAAATTTGATCTGGAAACCTCTGCGAAGGGAAAAAAGGCATTAGAACTGCTCACTCCAAAAATTAATGAAAATAGAGAAACCGCCTTAAAAGGCCTCTCCAGTGAAGAGCTCCTCCAACTTGAAACCATCCTCCAAAAAATTATTTCAAATTGCAAATCTGAATAATATGAAACTATGGAAAATAATTGGGTGCCTCCTTTTGATCTCCAGTTGCACTCAAAATAAATTGAACATTCAATTAGAAAAATACATGGATGCTCAAGCGGACATCAATAATTTTTCAGGTACCGTTATGGTAACCAAAAACGACTCTATTCTACTAAAAAAATCATACGGCTTTGCAGATTACGAATGGGAAATAGAAAATACCATTGACACAAAATTTAGTTTGGCTTCCGTATCTAAACAGTTTACAGCTGTGGCAATTTTGCAGTTAGCAGAAAAAAATAAACTTTCTCTTGACGACAAATTATCAAAATACTATCCAGATTTTCCTAAAGGAGATTTGATTAGCCTCAAAATGTTGTTAAGCCATAATTCAGGGATTGGTAATGATGTGGATGACCTCTTTTCATCAAATAAAACGGTAAAACAGGATTCTGTGGTAAAATATATTATGCAAAAGCCATTATTGTTTGAACCAGGCACACAAACCTCCTATAGTAATACAGCCTACTATTTGCTGACCACCATAATTGAAAAGGCCTCTAAACAGTCTTTTGCTGCCTATATGAACGAGCACTTATTTGAGAAAGCACAAATGACCAGTTCGGGTATCAGCAGCAATGATGCTATAGTATCCAAAATGGCCAAACCTTATTATCACAAACAAGCCAGATTCATTAAAAACCCCTATTCTAATTGGAATTATAACATTGGTCTTGACGGAGTGTATTCAACCATAGAAGATTTGTACTTATGGAACAAACATCTTTTTGATGATACCACCTTACTTTCTGAAGAATCAAAGAAGTTGATGTTCACCTCCTATAATGAACATGATTTTGGCTATGGTGTCCTGGTGAATCCATTTTATAACCACAATCATAATTTAGTAGGCCATGATGGAGGTTTTTTTGGCACCCAAACTTCCTTCAATAGATTTACGGACGATAATGTTTTTGTAACGGTTTTATCAAATAATGAATCTCCTTCCTATTTAATTGCCTACGGACTGGCTGCCATCGTTTTTGGAAAACAAGTAGAGTTACCTTACGAGCATATTGCCATACAAATTGACCCCAAAGTCTACGATGAATATGTGGGGGAATATGAAGGCATAAAAATTCATCAGAAGGATGGTAAATTATTTTACTCTGATTTTGACATAGAATTGATCCCCGAATCTCCAAGCAAATTTTTCCGATCAGATAATGATGATAGGACCATCGAATTTATCAAAAACAAAAAGGGGAAAATTTTTCAAATAATACTTACAAAAGCTGGGGTAAGAGAAGTGAAAAATAAAGATTAAGTGAAAAGAATCCTGTACATGGAGCACGCAAAAGTTAAAATGTCAGTAACTTCCCTTCTATAGGCATTACATTTAGCTAAACATTAATTGCCATGCTAAAAAAGTTAAAATGAAAACATTTATTACTATAGTATTGCTAGTCTTAAGCTCTTTTACTCTGCTAGGCCAAGAGAATCCAAGAGCTAGAGATCTTGGAATCCCTTTTGAAGGACTACCTGGGAATTATAATGCCATCACAGATGTAGAAGGTGTATTAGTAGGTCATACAACCATAATTAAAAATTCTGATAATAAAGCCATTAGGACTGGGGTAACAGCCATTCTTCCAAATAAAAACCTTTATGACTTTGATGCTTCTACCTATGTTTTTAATGGAGATGGAGAAATTTCGGGAGCTGTTTTTGCTGAGGAATTTGGTTATTTGAGATCACCAATAATGTTAACAGGAACAGGAAGCAATGGAACCGTTTATACTTCTGTTATAAAATGGTCGATTGATAGTTTACAAAAACCCATTTTTATACCTGTAATTGCTGATACATGGGATGCTTATTTAAGCAATTTTAAGTTATTTCCTGTCAAGGAAGACCACGTTTATTCAGCATTGAATAATGCCCGTACCGGAAAAGTTGAAGAAGGGAATGTTGGTGGAGGAACTGGAATGATTTGCTACGACTTTAAGGCAGGCATTGGTACATCCTCAAGGGTCCTAACCAAAAAAGAGGGAGGATATACAGTTGGTGTCTTAGTTCAAACAAATCAGGGGTATAGAGAAGAACTAATAATATCTGGAGTACCTGTTGGTAAGGAAATTAAAGATCCATTACCAGTTATCAAGAACAATGAAGATGGCGATGGCTCAATAATTATTGTGCTTGCAACTGACGCCCCTGTATCTACACACATTTTAAAAGGAATGGCCAAACGAGCAACTTTTGGGTTGGCAAGAACAGGTAGTATGGGCAGCCCTTTTTCTGGAGACATCATTATTGCCTTTAGCACACAAAAAACAGAATGGTCAAAAGATTCACCGTATAAAAGAATAAACGCAGAATTTTTAGATCAGTATGAAGCCGAACCACTTTATAAAGCAGCAATTCAAGCAACAGAGGAAGCCATTATAAACTCACTAATTGCAGGGAAAACAATGACGGGAATAAATGGAAATACTGTTTATAGTATTTCACATAATAAATTAATTGAGGTAATGAAAAAGTACAATCGAATAAAATAATAAAAACAACCAATACAACACAAGAGTCAATGAGATTAAAGCCAATCCCAAGCATAATTACCTTATGCCTATTGCTTTCTTCAATCAACCTGAAGAGCGAAGTGATTTATGTGAGTTCTCAACAAGAATTTGATGAAGCACATGATCGCTCCACAATGAATGATTCGATCATTTGGCGGTCTGGTACGTATTCAGATATCTTTATGGACATAGATAAAGATCACCTTTTTATCGCAGCAGAGAATTTGGGAAGGGTCATTTTCACTGGAGCATCAAGAGTGGATATAACAGGTGATTACATTACTTTGCAGGGCTTCCAGTTTTTGGATGGAGATATTGGGACAAGAGATGTCATCAACACCAGAGGGAGTTATAATATTTTTACTCAAATCAACATCAGAGCCTATACTTGCTATAAGTATTTAAGGGTACGGGAAGAGAGTCAATTCGTCGAAATCACCTATTGCAATTTCGAAAACAGACTCAACCTGGATGATCAAAATATTCTATCCATACTTGTTGATGAGAACAATCCTGGCTATCACAAAATACAATACTGTTCTTTTAAAAACTTTGATGGAACTGGAAACGATATGGGTATTGAACCCATAAGAATTGGACTCAGCACACAAGCAGATCACATTAGCAGAACCTTAGTAGAATACTGTTATTTTACTCAGTGTGATGGTGATGGTGAACTCATTTCCAGCAAGGCAAGCCAAAATGTTTATCGATACAATACTTTTGAAAATAATCCAAAAGCCGAATTAGTACTTCGTCATGGTTCGGAAGCTATTGTATATGGTAATTTCTTTTTGAATGGAAAAGGAGGAGTTAGAGTTAGAGAAGGACAGAACCATTATATCTATAATAATTATTTTTTCGAATTAGATGATCGGGCTATCTATCTCCAAAACGAAGATTCAGATCCTTTGGATAATATCAATATTGCCTTTAATACGGTAGTTGATTGCTCCGAGATAATCCTTGGCGGTGATGGCAACGATAAGCCCACCAATGTCACCTTTGCCAATAATATTTTTGCTGATCCTGATGATGAGCTGTTTGAAGACCCGACAGGAACAGAAACCTGGATTGGAAATATTTCATTTGGCAATCTCGGAATGCCCGTACCTGCGAACGGAATGACGATTACTGATCCACTGTTAGAAATGAACAGTGAAGGTTTTTGGGGTTTAGCTCAAAATAGTCCAGCAATAAATGCAGCACAAGCTAATTATGCTTTTCTCCCTGAATTTGAGAACATAGATGATATAGATACCGAAATGTTATTTGACCTAATGGGACAAAATCGCCCCGTGTTAATAGCAGAAAAAGATTTGGGTTGTAACGAATATCCACATAATACAGTTATTCAGCCGATTGCAACAGAAGAAAATACAGGACCAGGTTATAATACCTCTATAATATCAGATGTACAATCCAGACCAATCATTGTAAATGACCTTATCAAAATTAAGCCCAACCCTGTTACCGACGACCTCAATATTTCTATTTTTAGTGATGCTAAAGCTGAGCTTAAGATGGACATCATGAGCCCAGAAGGCAGAATTATTAAGCCCCTTGCGAAAAACATCATTAATCCAGGCACCCAAAACATAATAGAAAATATAGCCGATTTACCATCAGGAATATATTTCATCCGTGCCACCAGTCAAAATAAGCAATTAGGGGTTGAGAAGCTCCAAACCCTTAGATTTATTAAGCATTAATAACTTATATTGCTAAAAATAATAGCCAAAGCTGAGGATTGGAGCAGAGAGAACCTTTCTTAAAATGTAATATTAGTATGAAATATTTCTTTATTAACGTATTCCTATTTCTCATAGCTTTTTCCAGTTGTCAAACCAAGACCCAAAATCAAGAAGAGCAAACACCAGAACCCATGAAAAAAACCGGCAATGTCACTTTAGATGGAACAAAATTGACCTATAAAATAGAAGGTGAAGGCCCGGCTTGCCTGGTAGTAGCTTCTGATCCCGAATACTTTTCTCAAAACCTGAGAAATCATTTCCAGTTACATTTCGCGGATGCCCGATTTACAGCTGCTGAATATAATCCTATGAAAGTGGAGGATTACACACTTGATCTTCTATTTGCAGATATGGACACCATGCGTGCGGCCATGGGTTTACAAAAGTTTTATGTAATGGGCCACTCTATTAATGGAATTCTGGCCCATGAATATGCTAAAAGATACCCTGAATACGTGCTAGGTGTAATTATGATTGGATCTCCAAGTACTTATAATACTCCGGCATTTACGGAAGCCTTACAAAATTATTGGGCCAATGCTCCTGAAGAACGGCAAAGCTTATACCAAAAAAATATGAAAGCCCTTGAAAGCATCCAGGATAGTCTTTCTCAGGGTGAACTCCTTGTCAAGCAGATAGTGGCTCAAGGTCCCATGAGGTGGCACGATGCTCATTTTGACATGACGGAACACCTGCAAAGAGTGTCCTTCAACTGGGATTTAGCCAGTCATCTTTTTGGAACACTCTTTTCCAATTATGATATGTTTACTGCAGGGGAGGCTCCTGAAAAGCCAACTTTGGTAGCATTGGGCAAAAGTGATTATATCGTCCCTCCCACGCTTTGGCTAGATCAATATGCTGATTTACCCAATTTGACCATTTCCGTTTTTGAAAAAAGTGGGCATACTCCACATTTCGAAGAAAGTGAGCTTTTTGATGAGCGATTGATGGAATGGGTTAATCAATAAATGGCTTATCATAGCTAGTCATGGCGGCACGATTTATGAGAAATAGTCATTTTTGAGAAAAAAAAGAGTGAATTCTGTAAAAGTTAATGAGATAGGTTAATCAATATAGATATCAATTAGTATTAACAGTGATTGTGCTTTTCTACAAAAAACATTTAAGTTATGAAGAGCAAAATTCTAAATATATGCTTGATTCTTACCTCCCTTCTTGGGTATTTGGAGTGGGGAGACAATAAGGTTTTCCTCTTCCAAATGGAATTCGATATAATATCAAAACTCTTTAGTGATCCAGTTTCGGTTCTCCATCCCTTTACTTTGCTCCCACTAATTGGACAGATATTACTTATTGTGAGTTTATTTCAAAAAAAGCCAAGTAAAATACTGACCTTTTTAGGTTTAGGTGGAATAACTTTATTGCTATCCCTCATGTTTGCAATAGGAATTATGAATGGAAATTATAAGATTTTGTTGTCAACTATTCCCTTTTTAACAACAGCAGTTTTGACCATAAGATATCATTGGAAAAATAGACAGGTAGTTGATAAATTACCTTGAAATAGAAAATCAGATCCTTACCATTTCAATATTGATTACACTTAAAGAGACGAGGGGAACCAAAATTTCCCAAATAGACAATAGCCACACCCCTGCTCTTCCTAATCCCCGAATATTTTTCTCTGTTGGCAGTTAAATACCTATCTTAGAACTCAATCAACTCCCAAAATAACTCTAAAATGAAAAAGGCAATTTATTCCAAGAATTTCATGTTCTTACTAATTCTTTTATTGACTTGTTTCCTCCAAAGCTGTAACTCAGAAAAAATTTCCATTGAAGATTACGATGCCGATTTAGCCGCTACCTGGAATGAAAAGATTATGGAATTAGCCGTAGAAAAAGATGGCTTATTAACACTGAATGGTGTTCGTACAGAGGCCTTGGCGCACCTGGCTATGCACAATGCTTTAAATGCCATCGTCCCCATTTACAAATCCTATCAGTATTCAAGTGAGCAACCCGATGCGGATCCAGAGGCTGCTATTGCTCAGGCTGCCTATGAGGTGGTCAAAATTAGTTTTCCTGAAAAAGAAGAGGAATTACAAGCATTGCTACAAAGTTCTCTTGCAGACATTCCTGAGGGCAAAGCCAAAGATTCAGGCATTCAATTAGGTAAAGAAACAGCCACCAAAATCCTGGAAGTAAGAGGAAGCGACAATTGGAATGGCGAAGCGGATTATACCTGGCATCCCATGGCTCCTGGTGTTTATGCCGAGTTTAATGAACACTCAGGAACCCCGGAAGGGTTTATTTTTGGTGCTGGTTGGGCAGCGGCCAGCCCCTTTATGCTTCCAAGTCAGGATCATTTTCGCTCCCCTCCTCCTCCAGACATCAAAAGTGCTGACTATACCAGGTTTTTTAATGAAGTAAAAGAATATGGTGGCACAGAAAGCGAAGTCCGAAGCGATGATCAGGCCCATTTTGCCATGTGGTGGAAAGATTTTGTAGAAAAATCACACAACAGGCTAGCAAGAGAGCTCATCAAAACAGAAGGGCTCAATCTTTGGGAAGCCACCAGAGCATTGGCACTATTAAACATGACGGTTTATGATGCGTATGTAAACGTTTTTGATAACAAGTTTCATTACAATCACTGGCGCCCCTACACTGCCATTCGTTGGGCAGCTAATGACGAAAATCCAGTTACTGAACCCGATGAAAAGTGGAACAACCTACACCAACATACCTATGCTTTTCCGTCTTATCCTTCTGCACATGGTACTTCAAGTTCAGCTGCCATGAGGGTCTTGTCTAATGTACTGGGAACAGGTGACCAATATGCTTTTACCATGACTACAGAAGAGGTAGACAGTGCCGGCCCCTTTTCAGAAAAAGTAAAGATGGATCCTCCTACTCGTTCCTTTAGTTCTTTTTCAGAGGCAGGGCTAGAGGCTTCCATGTCACGTGTTTATTTGGGCATCCATTTTAGATATGATTCAGAAGAAGGGCATCGCCTTGGAAATGAGATTGGGGATTATGCCAATGAGAACTATCTTACACCAATACAAGAGGATTAATTTTTCATAGTTATTCAGCGATGCTGGCAGTATCGCTGAATAACTATGAAAAATTATAAGAACTCTAATCACCTACTATAAAAATTATTGCATTATGAAGAGATTTACCCTTCACCAAAGATCTCCATTGCCTTCCTTTTCAATTTTATGGAATCTATTGATCCTATTTGGCATTTCTGCCATCATCAGTTGTCAGGAAAATACACCAAAAGAAAAAACAGCAGAAGCCCCAATTGTCCAACAGCATCTACTAGTTGTAAATCGTTCCAGTCACAGTGTATCCCTAATCAATACTGCAGAACAAAAATTGGTCAAAAATATTCCGGTAGGCATTGGCCCTCATGAGATCAGCGTATCAAAAGACAATAGATTCGCCTTTGTGGCCAATTATGGTTCTTATCCCAAACCTCATGAAGACCCCATCACCCCACAGCAATTAGAATGGATGGAAGACAGTCAGAATTCCATTACTAAAATCGATCTGCAAGATCTAAGTACTCAGACCTTTACCATCCCAGAAAGTTTTTCCCCACATGGTGTATTAAGCAATCAAGATGGTTCTAAAGTATGGATCACTGATGAAAATGCAGGTTTGATCAGAGAAATCGACGGTAATTCTGGTACCATCCTGAAAGAATACAAAACCATGACCGGAAGTCATATTATCAAAAGTAACCAGGATTTTTCCAGCTTATTTGTTTCCAATATTGAATCCAATACTGTTTCTGTTATCAATATGGAAAATCAGGAAGTAAGCAACATTTCTACTCCAAAAGGTCCTGAAGGGATGGGCGTTTGTATAGAAGACAATCTACTTTGGGTTCTGTGTAATAATGCCAATGAAATTATGATCATAGATGTTAAAAGTTTAAAGCCAGTAAAAACTTTTGACTCTCAGGGCAAATTTCCAGTCAAAATCGCTTTTATAGGAAAGGAAGCATGGGTAGTAAATGTTTTTAGTCATAACATTGCCATCTTTGATGCCTATACCTTTGCCTTTAAAGAATCCATTGATTTAGAGTCCTCTCCATTGGGGATTATCGCTGATGAGGAGAAGGTATACATCACTCTTCCCAGATTGAACAAGGTTCAGGTTTATGATTATAAAACCAGGCAAAAAGTACTTGATTATCCTCATGGGATGGAGCAGGATGGGATGGAGATTATAGAGGGAGTAGGGCCTTAGGAAGGATAAAGAAGGAATGTTAGGGTGTGAATTCATTTAATTCATTCATTTTATTGAACGAATTTAGCTAAATTCGTTCAATAAAATGAATGAATTATGCAATTTATAGATCGACATATAGAAAATACCATTAAAAACGCCCTTCAACCTAATAAAGTAATTGTATTATTAGGCCCTAGAAGAGTAGGTAAAACAGTTCTACTAAATAGACTTATTGATAAGATTGAAAAACCATATTTATTTCTAAATGGGGAGGATATTCTTACAATACAAGCCCTTGAAAGAAGAAGTGTCCTTCATTATAAAACTTTGCTAGGAAACAAACGGTTATTGATAATTGATGAAGCACAGAAAATTCCAGAAGTTGGCAGTATACTTAAACTAATGGTTGATAATATTGAGGGATTGGAAATTATTGTAACTGGGTCATCTGCTTTTGATATTAATAAATATACTGGCGAACCCCTTACTGGCAGGAAAAAAACCTACTATTTATTTCCTTTTTCGGAATTGGAGTACAATCAATTTGAAAACCTCATTGACAAACAAGAACACTTACGTCATAGATTAGTTTTGGGAAACTATCCAGAATTAACTCATTTGGAGGATAGCCATGCTAAAGCTAAATATCTTCAGGAATTGGTAAATTCCTATTTATTAAAGGATATTTTGACATTTGAAAACATTAGAAATTCCAATAAAATCCTCAAATTATTACAATTAATTGCATTCCAAATTGGAAATGAAGTCTCTTATCATGAATTAGCAAATCAGCTAGGTTTAAGCAGAAATACCATTGAAAAATATCTGGATTTGCTGTCAAAAGTATTTATTATTCATCGGGTAGGTGGATTTAGTAGAAATTTGAGAAAGGAAATTACAAAAAACAGCAAATGGTATTTTTATGATAATGGAATCAGGAATGCTTTAATAGCTAATTTAAATCCTCTTGACTTAAGAAATGACCAGGGGCAGCTTTGGGAAAATTATATTATTAGCGAAAGAATCAAAAAACAGGCTTATACAGGAATGCTGGTTTATAACTACTTTTGGAGAACCTATGATCAGCAAGAAATTGATTGGATTGAAGATAGAGGAGGAAAACTTTATGCTTATGAGTTTAAATGGAAAAAGAATAAGAAAAGTAAGACTCCAACAGCATGGCAAGAAGCCTATCCAGACTCTGAGTTCAATATTATAAACTCAGATAATTATTTGGAGTGGATTACTAAAGTTGAAAAAAATTACTAACTCCACCAATGGTCAGCAAATTCCACCCAACCTTAAACCAAGTATATTTCATCAATCAATATACCATGTACCATGTCCTTCAAGGACAGGGTGGAATAGAGGTTGATTTCAAAAGCTATCACGACTGGAAGGATAAACTAATTTTTTTGGAAAAAGGGCAGTACATCAAGTTCCTATCTGAAAATTTTTTGGTCCGAAAAATAGAGTTTGAAGAGGAAAAAGTTTTTCGGAATAAAGAAGTCAGAGTGCTTTTTAAACACCTGGTAGCCTTAGGCTATATCAATTTCAGAGAATGTGAGACCTGCCAAAAATATCTCAACCAATCCATTTTTTCTCAGCAAGTCAGTGACATCATTGACATCTCTAAAGACCAGTGGTATTGGCAAAATCCTTTCCATGCCAATCGAGAGGAATATCACCTAATTTTTGATGTCAAAGAAGTTATTGATGAGCAATATAAAAACCATCTGTCCAACGAAAAGATCTCCAAACTAATAGGTATTCAAGGCTATGAAGCACAGGCCTTGCTAAAAAACAAAGTAGGCATCACCATAAAATCGATGTTAAGTCAAAAAAGATTTTTGGAAAGTAAAAAAGAAATTGCCTTCAGCGATAAAAGCATCAAGGAGATCGCCTATGAATTTGGTTTTAAAGATCCGGCCTATTTTAACCGGGTTTTTAGCAAATTGGCTGGTAAAAGTCCCAATAAATTTAGAAAAACCATTGATTTTGAAAGCAGAGATTCCTTCTTGCCTGAATTATATCACTTACTAGAAACCCATCATAAAGAGGAGCGCAAAATAGACTTTTATGCCACTCAAATGAATTTGTCGGTCAAAACACTATCCAAAAAAGTAAAAGACAAACTCAACATTACGCTTGGACAACTCATCCGACAAGAATTGATGAATACCGCCAAATTTTTACTTCAAACTGATATCACCATTAAGGAAATTGCCTATGAATTAGGATTTGAGGAAGCCAACCATTTCTCCTCGTTTTTTAAACTTCATACCTCCATCACTCCGCTTGAATATAGGCAACTACTTTCCTAAATCTGAAGATTTTCCATTCATTATAGTTTATGTAAGATAATTTCGAGTAGCCCGTGCGGGCTACTCGAAATTATCTTACATAAACCCTACTATTTTCCACCTTTTTGAAAAAATAAAAAGTACAATTCAAAGGAAGTTTTTTGTACTCAATCCACCTCCTCATTCCTGCATCTTTGTATCGTAATTAATCTTTAAACGAAAAATCAAAATCATGAAATTCGTAACTAAGCAAATACATGCTTATCTGGATTATCCCGTTGCCATTGCACTCATAAGTTTACCTTTTTTATTGGGTCTTGGCAGCTCCAATCCACTAGCTCTGCAGTTGTCCGTAATTACAGGTATAGCGGCATTTATTTTAACCATCTTAACCGACCACCAATTAGGCCTAATCCGAATTCTATCCTACCGGATTCATTTGACCGTAGATTTTTTAGTAGGTCTAGTATTCGTTCTGGCTCCTTTTATCTTCTCTTTTGAAGGACTGGATGCCATCTATTATTGGATCAATGGAGCAGCCGTACTTTTTGTTGTCAGTATGCATAAACCTGAACTGGCTATTCAGTAATGGTCATTAAAGAATTAATAAATTTCAAACTGTTCAAATCTTTAAAAATGAAACAAATAATAATTTTCATCGCATTTTTGGCTTTATCAACCAGCACTTTTGCCCAGGACAATAAAGCCAATAACATTGACAATAGTAATATTGCTTTACAGGGCTACAGTCCTGTCTCTTATGCCGACCTGGGCCTGGCTCAGAAGGGATTAAAGGAATTCAAATCGGAACATCAAAAGGTGGTTTACTACTTCACCTCTGCAGAACAAAAAGCTGCTTTTGATAAAAATCCGGAAAAATACCTACCTAAATATGGTGGTTTCTGTGCCTTTGGCGTTTATGCCGGAGCAAAATTCAGAGTGGATCCCAATAAGTTTATCAGCAAAGACGGCACTTATTTTTTATACCTGAATAATCTGGAATTAGATGCCAAGCAATTGTGGCTGAATGAAAAAGACCATAACAAATTAGTGAGTGTCGCGGATAAGAATTGGAAAAAGTTGAGTAAAACACATAATTAAGCACAAACTCCTCTGTGATTTTAGAGAAATGAATTCCGGAATGGCTTGAAGCTGTTTCGGAATTTTTTATTTCTGAGAAAATTAATTAGTTGTCAAATGACAACTCCTCCCAAAAATGAATAGGATAATTTTGTTTCATCATCAACCAACATATTTATTAAAAATAAGAACTGATGCATAAGACAATCATTATCACAGGTGGAAGCCAAGGCCTCGGCTTCCAGGCCGCCAAATTATTGGCCAAAGACAAGCAAACAGGTATTGTCATTGCTAACCGAAATAAGGAAAACACAAGCAAAGCCGTTGAACAAATCAAAGCAGAAACGGCAAATCAAAACGTTTTAGGCTTCCCATTGGATTTGGGGGATTTTAATTCCATAAAGCAATTTGTAGTCGATTTTCAGAATCTAAATTTACCTCCTTTGTTCGCACTAGTTAATAATGCGGGAGTCCAATACATCAGCAAAACGCGCTTTACAAAACAAGGATATGAGCAGACCTTTGGGGTAAATCATCTTGGCCATTTTTTGCTCACCCATTTGTTGTTATCCCATCTATCCGAAAATGGCAAAATAATCAATACAGCTAGCGGCGTTCATAAACCAGAACTCAAAACACCCATTCCCGTTCCAGTTTATAAAACGGCTGAAAAATTAGCTTACTGTGGTGCAGACGATGGTCAAAAAGATGCAAAGGAACTGAGGCATCAAGGGCAAGTACGATATTCTACTTCCAAACTTTGTAATGTCCTTTTCACCTATAAGTTAGCTAAAAAGTTAAGCAAACAACAAGGCCCTATCCAGGTTTTGGCATTTGATCCGGGAATGATGCCAGGCACTGGTTTGGCAAATGATTATCCCGCTTTTATACGCTTTGTCTGGAAGAATGTATTGCCATTACAAACACTTTTTGGCAATCGCATAAACACTCCAAAACAATCTGCAAAAGTATTAGTAGATTGGGTTTTGAATAGGAAAACTGATAAAACCACTGCTTATTTTTACGTAGGAGGAGAAGAAAAGTCCTCCAGGGAAAGTTATGATAAAGAATTGCAAGACGACCTTTGGAGTTTTTCAGAAAAACAAATTGAGACTTGGCTTAAAAATGCTTAAACGAGAATGCAAAATCTAATCAATTATTTGCTACAATATGACAATCTGAATACTCAGCAAATTCAGTTGATAAAAGATCAAGTGAAAGTAGTTCGCTTGTCTAAGGATGAATATTTTTCAGAGGCGGGGAAAGTTGCCAGGCAGGTCGCATTTGTAAATGAAGGAATATTGCGTGTTTGTTATTATGACAAAGATGGCAAAGAAATCACACGTTATTTTGTTGAAGAAAATAACTTTGCTGTGGATTTGAACAGTTTTAATAACCAAATTCCCTCCTCTGAGTACATCCAAGCTGTCGTACCCACTGAAATGTATGTTTTTAGCCAAGGAAGCTTGCAAAACTTGTCCAACACCATTATTATTTGGGATAATATGATCAACAAAATCATCAGCAAAGCGCTCATCGAAAAAGTCAACCGTATAAGTCCAATGCTGGCAGAAGATGCCAAGACTCGATACCTGGAGTTCTTTAATCGTTTTCCTAATTTAGTCAACCGAATTCCTCTCAATTACCTGGCTTCCTACATAGGTGTAACCAAGCATTCACTGAGTCGAATAAGAAAAGAAATAGCTGCCTCAAAGGAAGGTTAAAATACCTACCTAAATTAGGAGGACACTCCTCTATTACAACTAAATAATCCACCTAAAGCCCACAGTTGTAATGAATCCATTTGAATAGATTGGTTTATTTATAATTTTATCTACCCTGGCTCCCGTGCCCGTTCCTCCCATTTCCAAAAAATATCCAACTTTATCTGCGGATTTGAATTCAAAGCCAAAAAGTCCATAGCCTCCAATGTTTATACTTTCAGAAGAAAATTCCTGGTTGGGAAACAAAAGCATAATTCCCCCTTCTCCATAGCAAAATAATTTGTCCTCAATGACAAATTGCCGCACCCTCAATCCACCTTGCATGTTTTGATAAGTCGTCCAAGTCATCTCCTCACCATCTATATGCTCCAACCATTTTAAACTCCCCCCGATTCTTACAGCAACGGTTGAATTTGCGAAATATGGACTAATGATGTCCAATCCTAATCCATAGTCATTTTGAACTTGGCAAATATTAAATCCAAACCCTAAGGAATTTGTTTTTGTTTGAGCGTTTAACCCCTTTGATGAAATACTTAATACCACCAAGAGTACTATCGATTTTATTAATTTTTTCATTTGATTTTTGGAATGATTATTATTTAAAAGTTATTGCTATCACCAATACTTTTTGATAAACTCCTTTTTGAATTCCACAATATTAGGTGCCACATCACTGGATTTCAACACTACATGATTGGCTGAAGAGGTTTAATGATTAGTTAACCATATTTCATGAGTAGTGCTTGGTTTGAGTTGGAGTCATTAAGTTTTGTAGCCTTCACTGTATCTAGCAATAAATTCTGATTTAAAGCTTGAGATATGAAAGATGCGAATCATGAGCTAATTAAATATGAATGTCCTAATATTAAAGCTGACACTTTTCGCCTGGATGCTTGGTTCTAATGACTAAAATGCTTCAGGGAAGCATAATATTCTTAGAAAGATTATTGTAATGAAGAAAAGCTCCAGCGGAGCGTGATGTAATCACAGTATTTACCACATTACGCTCCGCTGGAGCTTTTCTTCGTTTTCATACATTGGGCTAACAATATTTTGGCTCTTCCAGAGCTGTTCATTAAAGTTAAATCTTTACACATGATAAGAATATTTCATTTACCTTCAGGAAGAATAATCTCATATAACTATTCCCATTTAGCTCGTGATTCGCATGGAAGATATTGCCTTATTTCACCTGAGTTCAAGGTTTTCTCTATTGAGGATTAATATATATATTGGATTCATTAAACGAGCTAGATGCTACTAGCTCCAACTGAGAAAATAGTAAACCATACCAGATTGAATACCATCTATAACGTTTCCAAGATTATGAAAAAAGCCAACTTTGTTTTTTCTTATGCCTGTTTGTTAATGCTCTCTTCTTGCAATGAAAAAGCTGAATTTATTGGTTTTACATACCCAGAAGGAAAGTATAAAGCATTGGTATTGAGTTATGACGATGGCACAATTGAAGATATTCAGCTAGCTAGCTTGTTTGACCAAAACAAACTTGTAGGTACCTTCAATCTCAATTCAGCATATTTGGGAGCTTTACGGGGCTGGCCTCAAGAAAATGGCGATACTATTTTTCAAAAATATGTCCCAAAAGATTCCCTTTTGTTGATTTACCAAAACCACGAAATTGCTGCTCATGGCGCTTTCCATAAAAACTTTGTTGATATCTCATATGAAGAAATACTAGAAGAAGTTAATACAGACCTGAAAATACTGACAGAACTTACAAACAGAAAAATCATCAGTATGGCATATCCCTTTGGGAACACTAATGATAGTATCGCAGAACTAATCTCTACAACCGGAATTCTCAATGCCAGAACAGTAGCTGACACTTATACATTTGACTTACCTAATAACTATTTCAAATGGAATCCGACCTGTCATGAAAGTAAAGTTTTAGACCATTTAGATGACTATTTAGCACTCGATAATTCGAAGTTGTCCTTATTCTATGTATGGGGACATTCATGGGAATTTGGAGACAAACAAAGGTGGGATAACATGGTTCTTTTTTGTGAAAAAATTGGAAAAGCTAAAGGTATTTGGTCAGTTGGAAATGGAGAACTTACCCAATATTTAAATGCAATTGACAGAGTTCAAATCGATAAAAACAAAATAATGAACCCTGCTGATAATGAATTAATTTGGATAAAATTATCAACAGGTATCGAAAAATTGGAAGTAGGTGAGACGATAGATATAAAAAGTGTAGCTAATAATGGCTAAAAGAACCTTAATAATCGATTAAGCCAAAATCATCAAAATGGCAGAACCCGCCAATGAAGTGCTAAGCTTTCAGAATTGGGCAGTTATTCGAGGGACTGGAGAAGAGTCAATTATGGGCCTTGACTCTACCATAGAAACAGAAACCTATAAATGGATGATTTTAGCTAAGAAAAAGAAGGATGGTAATTGGGAAACAGTTTGGGACATCTATAATTTGAATTGACATATATGTTGAAGAGGAAAAATAAATTAATAACCCATGCTAAAATTTTTCAGAAAAATAAGAAAACAATTATTTGAAAGAGGCAATATAAAAGGGTCACTAATATATGCTCTTGGAGAGGTTCTTTTGGTAATGATAGGAATTTTATTAGCTCTTCAGGTAAATGTCTGGAATCAAAACCGCATCAATCAAAAAAACCAACAAAAGGCCCTACAAGATCTCAGCAACGAGTTTAGCATCAATGAACAAAGGATTGCCAAGAGGCTGATCATTAGAAAAGAATATAAAACCGTCATTGATAAATATTTGGAGACTATTGCTGCTGGAAAGGCCACTTATGATGATTGGCTTGAACTTCATGAACAAAGTCAAGGCGGCGGACACATTAATCCTTCTCTGGGTGTGCTCAACTCTTTAATTTCAACTGGTAATCTTAATTTTATCAGCAATGATTCCTTAAAATATTTATTGGCCGACTGGAAAGATCAATTAGGTGATTTAGCAGAAAATGAAGATGTTTACGAACTTCACACTACCAATTACCTGGAGTTTTATGCCAAACACTTCCCCCATAGATATTATAAATGGCCGGATTGGCCCAGAGAAAGGTTAGAAGAAAATTTCAAGCAGGTATCTAAAAATATGGAGTATTGGAATCGCTTAATTTACATAAAAGGCATGCTTGATAATCTGATTATTGTCAATAGCAGAATACATTATCAGGCAAATAATATTATTCAAATGATAAATGAGGAGCTTGAAAAGATGAATTAATTGACAGTGTCCCGTAAAGTGTGTAAGAAATAAAAAATAGGGGGCCGCGGCCCCCTATTTTTTATTTCTTACACACTTTTGAGGATACTACCCACTTCAATTTATCAAATGAATTCTTTTACTGATTCCCAATTTGAAGCGTTTAATAAGATTATAAGTTTCTTTTCAGTTTCTTTATTGATCTCTCCCACTTCTGACATAAAAGCTTCCACTGTCAATTTGAGATCTCCGTCTTCTGGATACTTATCAAACAGATGTGCTAAAAAGCGCTCAGTATCCCATTGATTCATTGTTTTTTGTTTGAATTCATTGTTAAGCCAATTCGCTATTAACCAACCTCCCTCATAAACAATGTTGTAATTTGGGCCTTTGTTTTCCCCACTATTTAGTATACTGACTTTGCCATTTTTCCTAATCATTGTATTCTTTAGTCGTGAGAGCCTAGATTCACGCAAGGTTATAAGCTGATTTTCACTTATATGTCCGTTTTTGTATAAAGCCATCTCTGTCATGAACTCTGTAAAACCCTCGGTAAGCCATTCCATTTTTCGGTTTAGAGTTACCCCATTGAGTCGATGAGAATTCCACATGTGAAAAAGCTCATGAAAGACAGTGATTTTCCAGGATATAGAAGTCTTCATAGATTCTTCTGAAAAGGCACTTGCTGAGCTGTAGGGATAGGCCTCCCCTCCACTGTCTCGTCCAGGCACACTATATACAAGCTGAACATATCTAACTGGCTTATCTAAGGGAAATAAATTGACATAATAATTTGAAATGTCAATTGCCATTTCTTTTATAAGTTTAGCCGATTCCTTATTATTTAAGAATGATGCAATACTATAGGATAAGTTACCAACAACGATATCACTGGTGTTCATAGGACCAGAGGTAATTATGATATTGGAGTACGCAAACTCTCGAAGACTATTTGCAAGGTAGCTCTCATCTTGTTTCTTCCATGGTATGGTTATTTTCAATCCTGCTGGATTGCTAATTGTCACCTTAGTTTCCGATCTATACTTGCTGAATATGAATAATGGCTTGGCTACTAAGAAATAATCAGTTCCAAAAGATTTACCAATTGCTGTATTAAGGTTTGGATAATTCTTGTCTATATAGGAAATATCTACGGTGTAGTTCAGCTCTAGATTTCCTACAACTTCTCTGTTAAGCTTGGCTTTGGTGATATTATATTCATCAGTTTTTATAAATTCAATAATATCTAATGGATCTTTCGAATCATCTGACATGCTTTCAATGGTGATAACATCCCAATAACTTTCAATATCTGGAAGAAATCGTTTGTCATGAGGAAGAATATAAAATTCACTTTCATCGACGGGGATTTGTGCATTGATCGAAATCGAACGAGATTTCAATCCATTGAATGTTATATGGTATGAATTAATCTCGTTACCATCTTGAACATTAGCCTTTTCATTTGGTGAAGATTCACACCATAAAAAAGTTGCCGAAATAATTAAATACAGTATAAATTTATTCATCTCGCAAAATAAGATCTCCCCATTTGAATTCCATTACTATTTCTTGTTCATTTCGATTCATCTTTGTTCAATAGCACCTACAACATACCTCAAAGCACTATTCAAAGACCCTCCAACAAAACTGCCCCCTTGACTATGCCCCATTCTTACAACTACTAAATCCATGGAGGGTACGATAATGGTTCTTTGCCCTCCACCTCCAGCCATATAATAGGCTTCTTTTGGTAGGGAAAAAACCTGATTACCATTTACCCAAAACATCCCACCATAAACTGGCGCTTCCCAACTCTCAGCTGGAGTGGATACAAAATCTACAAAACCTTCGGGTAGCAGTCGCTCCCCCTGCCACATACCATCTTGCAAGTAGAGCATACCCAATCGCGCCCAATTTCGTGCTGTACCATAGTCGAAACCCGACAAGATAAAATTACCATAAGGATCTGTTTCCATCAATTGTCTTCTGATGCCAATCTTGTCAAATAATTCCTCTTGAGGCCAGGTCCAATAATTTTGGCCATCAGCCTCTACTGATTTTCGAAAAATATAACCTAATGTTAGTGGATCACAATTGCGATACCGGCCAGCAGTGCCGGGTACAAACTCTAAAGGCCGGTTCACTACAAAATCAAAAATATTAATGGCCTCTGTATACACATACATATGCTCCAATTGAGCAATGGCCACCTTTACTTCTGGATCTCGGTGAGCTGGGAATCGCAAACCGCTACTCATCTGCATCAGGTTTTTAATGGTGATTTCTCTTCTTGGATCTCCTTCCTTTTGCCATTCTTCCACCGGAGCTTTTTGATCTAAGGACAATTTACCCATATGCATTAATCGGCCAATTAAGGTTCCCGTCAGGCTTTTTCCCATAGACCAGCTTTCCAATTGGGTATTTTTATTTACCCCCTGATCATAATGTTCTAAAATGATATTGCCTTTGTGAACGACCAAAAATGCAGCCGTAAGAGCCCGGGAGTCAAAAGCTGCTTCTTTTGCCTGTTGAAGGATTTTTTGATCATATTGATCCGAATGGTCTTCCGTCACATCGCCCATTGGCCAGTCTATGGTTTCAGCATCGGGAAGCGCAGAAACGACCTGGACAGGTTCAAATTGGAGTCCTTTAGAGGAATCGATAATGCAGCCCTGATCACCATGATAAGTGGCCGTCCTCTTTAGACTGTCTCCCATAGTAAGGATGGTTTGCTTAGCCTCATAATCAATTTGAAAATTTACAGCATCGTGATAGCTTTGATCCAGAATTAATTTACCACTGTTTTGAAAGGCTTCTTCTGCTGTACGTCCTGATTCAAAAACGGCAGTACACAGTACCTTCGCATAGGTACCCAAACCAAGATAGGCAGGAGTACCTACTGGTTTCTGAGTCTTTTCCCAGGATTGGAAATCCAGTGATTTAGAGACTGGATCACTGATTTCCTGGGATCCTTTTGGATTACAATTAGAGAAAAAGAGAATAGCAATCAACAACAGGCAAAAGGTGGTTCTCATCTTGATAAGATTTTTATCTAAGATAAGGTAAGTTGGGGATTCCCTCCTTATGAAATTATAGGAATAGGAATCATGTGAGCTTGGAGCTCAATTAAATCTTAATGGCTCTGGAAGGGCTAAATATTGTTAGCTTATTGAATTAACCCGAAGGTAGAGCTCCAGAGGTGCGGGATGTAAAATTCTAATAATATTAAGCCTTTCAGATCTGATCCTACCTTGTTTAATAGCAGGACCACTACTACTTCATTCTTTCAATAATAAACTGCTCCCGCATGGAAGCATTTGGACCATTAGGATCCCAATTGCCTTTAAAGTAGTTTTCAACATGAAGCTTTCCTTTTTCTTTAGAAGGCATAATGTGATAGACAATGATTCCTGAATAAGGGGTTCGCCTGTTAAAATAGGAGATCTCAAATGAGCCATCTTCCTTAGCAATGACTTTCTTAATTTCTGTCAAATCAGGTCTTCCATCAGGCATAATCTGTTCAAAGGAGGCGACTACCCTCCCATTTTCTTCTTTCAGAAAAAAAGTGTATTGACCATCCGTACTTTTCCAGCTTCCAAAAAAGGGTGAAATATCCTGAACAGATGCATCTTCTTTTGCCAAGTATTCGGCTCTGGTTTCTTCTGGAGGATTTTTTTCCTGATACTCTAGCCAATCTAAGGCATCATTTCCGAAAATTTTGGTGCTGCCGTATTCCTGAGCCAGGAGCTCTACAAATTGTCGGCCTTTTTTAGTTTCTCCTGAAACCAGATGCTCGATCGCACCATATCTCAAAGCCCAAATGGGTATTTTCACCTCATAACCATATTCCTCAGTCATGGTTTGATACCTGTTTTCCAATTCCTCAAAACTGACAATACCACTGTGTTTGTAATAATAATCATAAAAGAGCTGCTTCAATCCCTTGTACATGGCCATATGATACATAGAGGAATGAGATTCTCCAGGCAGTTCAAAAGTCATGGCTCTAAATCCTTGATCAACAAATGCTGTCATTTTTTGCCAACTATCAGCGCTCCATCCGTAAGAACTTGAGACCGCACTTATTCTTCCCTTATGATCAGGATGTTTTTTTAGAAAGGCCTCGATTTCACTTTCTAAAACCCAGTCTCCCAAATGCATTGGTGCATCAATAGCTAAATGCCATTGAAAAGCATTGGGACGGGCATATAACGCATAGGCATTAAAAAGCCCGCCATGAGAATGACCAATGAGTATCCGAAGTGGAAGAGTTCGATATTCCTGATTAATCTTAGGAATTAGCTCATCCGCTAAATAGCTTAAAAACCTTTCTCCCCCAGGATCAGACACTCCTCTAATTGGCACATTAGGTGGAGTCATATCGATTCTACGATCAGGACTTGTGACTGCCACAATAATAGCTTCTGGCATCAGTCCTAAACCTGAAAGGGCATCGACCGCACTTTTTGCAGATAAAAAATAGGAATCTCCATCTAACACATAAACCACAGGATATCTGGTATCGGAAGATTCATAGTAAGGGGGTAGAAATAATCGGTATTCTCTTTTTTCTTTTAAAATCTTAGAGGGCATTTGAAAAATCTGGCCTATGGTGATTTCTTCAGGCTTGGGCATTTTTTCATTTTGGCCACACAGTGTAAGTACAGAAGAGACTGCCAAAATAGTCAGGCTAATAAGTAATCGGGAATTCATAAGAAATTGTTTTAAGCCAAATTAATGGGAGGGGCTTAAATCGAAAAGGAGTTTGTTATAAGCCGGATTATATCGGGACAAGATGGATTATTGCTATTATTTTAAGGCAGAAAGGAGATGATCAGCATAATGTCGACTACAATTTAATTTAATTCCTCCCTTCAAAGTCACAACATAATCTCCATGAAAATGAGGTTCTATTTTTTCTAAATAATCCAAATTAATCAAATGAGATTTGTGGATTCTAATAAAGGAATCATCAGGGAGAAGTTCCAGCATTTTTTGCATAGAAATGCGTTTGAGATAAAACTTAGATTGGGTAAAAAGCCTCACATAATTGCCTTCGGCTTTTATCCAAATAACCTCCTCTGGCTTGAGAATATTTATTTCATTTTCGGATTTTACAGCTATTCTTATTGACTGGGAATTTGTAAGCTTTTTAAATAATGATTTTAAATCTTTTGCCCGAGTGTGAGCATCATTACGAAGTATTCTTTCCTTACATCGCTGTACAGCTTCATTAAAACGCTCTTTTTTTATGGGTTTAAGTAAATAATCCACTGCATTAATCTCAAAAGCTTTGTGGGCGAAATGACTATAGGCAGTAATAAAGATAATCTGTGGAATAGGCTCTTCTTCCAATAATTGAATCATATTAAAGCCATCCAATTCCGGCATTTGAATATCGAGAAAAACCAGGTCTGGCTTTTTTTGATGGATCATTTCGATCCCCTCCAAGCCGTCTTTGCATTCCCCTATAATTTCCAAGCCCTCAAAATCTCGAGAGAGTTGATGCACCTTTTGACGGGTTAATACTTCATCATCAATGATCAATGCTTTCATAAGCTTTGATTTTGAAAGGTGATAGGAATACTTATTCGAATATCCACACCTGATTTTTGGCCATTATTTATATAAAATGTTTGTTGGTCTCCATATAAAATCCGAAGCCTCTGCTGTATGGCTCGCAAGCCTGTTCCCGATTTACTTTGTTTTTTATCCAGGCCAGGGCCATCGTCTTCCAGCCTGATAAGCAGATTTTCTTCTTCTTTTTTTATCAAAAGGTTGATATGAATGATTGCTGAATATTTTTCCACGCCATGCTTAAATATGTTTTCAACCAGAGGTTGTAAGAGCAAAAATGGAATATTGGCCTCCAACACTTCTTCCTCAACAGCTTGTTTAAAAACAAATCGCCCCATAAATCGATGCTGACAAATTTCCATAAAATGACCTAAGCCTTCTACCTCTTCATTTACGCTTACTTCATGACGTTCGCCATGCTCCAAAACGTATCGCAGAAAATCACTCAGGCCGTGAACCATATCATCGGCTGCTTTAACATCACTATACATCAAGGTGGAAATACCTTGCATAGTATTAAATAAAAAATGAGGCTGCAATTGAAGATTAAGGGCCTTCAGGCGAGCCTCTGTGAGTTGCTGTTCTAATTGAACAGCCTCCAGTCGTCTTTCCCTGGAAGTTTCATAGCTGCGAACGGCATTTATGGTTGCAATTAATACAAATAGTGGAAGACTGTTGACAAAGACATTTCCCATAATCAATCTCTGCCGCATAGCGTATTCTATGTCCATCTGAATATAAAGCGAAAAATAAAGCCATCCGATCAAATAACTAAAAGCGGCCAACAAAAGAGTATGAATCAGCACAGCCGGGAGCCATTTTTTCTGATTGAAAGGTAGCTGGTCATTTAGATACATAAAAAAAGGAGAAAGAAGGGCACTCCAAATCCAGGTCAGAGGCATAATGCCCAGAGGACTGGCCTTGCCTGGACTAGTACGCATTCTGGGAACAGCTGAATTTAGATTTTCGCCCAGAATGAGGATTAGGCCTACGGAAAGGAAGCCCAGGATAATCCCCCAATGTATGTATTTTTTGATGTTCAATTGTTACCCTCCTTGTATTTCATGTGTGGAAAGATAAAATATTTGGATAACATGAAAAAGGGAAGACATCTCCCCAAAGAACTGAATCAATAAATTTTATGGTGTTAAAAGACACTGATTTTCACGGATACACACGGGTTTACTTTGCCAAAAAACTACTCCGCTCATAATTTTTTCCGGATAAAATAACCGAAGAAATCGCATCATAAGCCTCAATATCTTCCAGTGGATTCTTATCCAAGAGCAGTAAGTTTGCTTTTTTACCTTCTTCAATACTTCCGTATTTATCTTCCAAACCGAAAGCTTTTGCATTATTGATGGTAGCGGAAGCTAAGATTTGCTCCAGGCTCAAACCTGCCTCTTGCATGCCTTTCATTTCCAGGAATCCATTATAGCCTGGTGGGTTTCCATAAGTAGGAGAAGAAGGAGTATCCGTTCCAAATAATACTATTCCGCCCTGATCTGACAGATATTTTAGAGCGCTCTGCCCTTTTTTTGAAATACCTGTGAAAACTCGATTTATCACTTCCGGCGGGGCATCCCCGAAAACTTCAGCATACATTCTTTCTTTATTGGATTTATAGAAGGTGATCATTTCTTTGGGCAACACTTCTAATAATTTAGGATCTTCCAGAAACTCCTCTTCGGTCATGGCTCTTAGGCCTTTTATTACTTGTAGGGTTGGGTTATAGCCAATTTCCTTATCAACCTCCTGGTCTAAAGTGGCTTTAATGGTGTCCGGTATATTACCCTGGTCATCTGCCTGAAATTCTCCCCAATTCCAAAGTCCGTGAGCAATCATATCGACACCTGCATTCCCTAAAAATTGGTGGGCTTCCAAAGAATTGCCGTGAGCAGCAAGTATAAGGCCATGTCGATGCGTTTCTACTAATAAGTTTTGAATCAATTCTTCGGTAGGGACGGGCATTCTGGGCTGTGAAGGATCAAAACCAGGTTCATAATATGATTTGACTGCGATAGCTCCAGACTCAGCTATACGCCTAACTACCTCTGCAGGGCTATGATCTTCTTTAGAGTAATGTTGGGGAATATTCTCGGCATCGCTTTCCAGATATACAAAATTAGGATGTTCATCCGACCAATTGGTTAGCCCATATCCATTCCCAATCACCACTCCTCCTCCTACATAATATAAATCAGGACCTAAATCGGCTTTTTGAAAATCCTTTAAGCGCCGCAAATCAGAAGCTCCTAAATCGATCAGCGTAGTATAGCCATAGTAGAGGTAACTTTTGGGCAATTGCGCTCGAAAAGCTTGAGATAGTTCGGGATTTTGTTGTTCCTCTTCTTCACTTAATCCATTGGTTTGGGTGATATGGACGTGGCCATCTAGTAGACCAGGAATAAGGTACTTTCCATTCCCATCAATTGTTTGATAGTCGCCATTTATTTTAGGTCTGGCCTCTCCAATCCAGTAGATACTGTCTTCTTGTATCAAAATATAAGCATCTCTTTGAATCTCTTTTTTATCTGGAGAAATGATGTTAATCTGTTCGATTAATAATCCATTTTTTACAATTAGTCCTTCTTTGTTATCTGAACAAGAAAAAAGGAAGCTTAGGAAAAGCAAGTAATAAGCAAGCGTTTTCATAAATTTTTGTTGTAACAGCCTTGAAATAATTACCAGTAATTTTTTTACCGATCTAAATCAACTCTTTTTTCCAGCTCAAGGTGTAACAACTTTAGCAATTGGTCAAAATTAATCTTTAAGGAGTTAGAAATGATAGATAAAGGGGAGCCATACATTTTCCAATTGGCCTTCATAGATCTTCTAGCCAGACCATTCTTTGCCTTATTAATATAGTCTTCCGGATTTTTTACATCAATCATAATAATCTTTTGTGTAAAAACATGGATGACTCTTATTCCTAATATATCTTCCCAGGGAATGAGTCCAACACTTAAGCCATTGGTATTGTCTGCAATTCCCTTATCATCGATGGCAAGTCCTACTTTTTTATCAAAAAATTTCTTTACAATAACCACCAGGCAAAGAGCAAAAAACAGTAAGGACACCAAGCCAATCACCTGAATAATGGATGGTTTTTGAAAGAGGCTGGATTGAAATTTGGCAGGACTGAAAGTGAAGAAGACACCGAGCACTACAAAGCCAGAAGAAGCTAGCAGGAGTAAAAGTAACTTGACTTTACTTAAGGGGATTTCAATTCTATTGTCCATTTGATAGGTTTTGAGGGCTTTTGATTTTACATTATATTATTTTTTTATCAAAAAAAATGGATTTATAGAAAATGATTAGTAGGCCGCTAATCATTTTCTATATGCTCATTTGTTAATACAGGTAGTTAACCTTGGTTACCTTTGTATCAGAATTTCAATGACAATATCAATAAATTCAAAAAATTGCTATTGGAATTGCAATCAATACCTCCGATAACTTACCAAATCAAACCCATCCGCCAATTGATCCAATTTTACTTTTTTTCCCAATAAAAATTTATCAAAAAATCCCACACACACTTTCCTTCCGATGGCAATTCCCTCCAAAGCATCGATTTCATAATTAAACTGTTGTGAAGCAATTATCGGCAAATCCGAAAAAGAATTGTGTCCCCCTTTTAATACGGTAAAAAGATGAAAATCAGCAGTCCTGGCCTTGGTAATTTCCATATATAGAGGTCGGTAATTATTGTTATCCTGTGAAATGGAAAGTTCACTAACCAACAGGCCGGAAGGAACCTCTAAACCAGAAGCACGCACATCTTTACTGGCGACAGCTTCTATACTAAAAAAGGCTTTGCACTTTTTGGATTGTTTGCAGGCACGTGCGCCAGCCATACCTCCCAGGGAATGCCCCATAAATCCTATTTGATTCATCTTGAACTTTCTGTTAAAAAATGAATCACCTTGATTCAGTTCCTCTAATTTTTTTAATACAAAAATCATATCCTTGCTCACAATCTCGTTGGCCTCTTCAAAAAAAGCATCGGCCCGTTCAAAAGAGGGATCATAGATAGAAAAAGGAGGTCGCCATCGGCTCAAAGCTGGTATAAATGCATCCTTTAGACCAATATGAGTGGCATGAGCACTACTAATTCCAACAAAAACATAACCCAGGCTAGCAAACTCTTCAGCTAGTGTTGTATAATAAGCCATATTGGTACCCCTCCCGGTGCTAAACAAAATAACAGGGAAAACTCCTTTTTTAATTGGAGCATTTTGATAAGTATGCGTATTGACATTTTGGTAGTTTCTCAATCTGGCTTCATAAAACTCCGGCCGTTCTTTTTGGGCGGTTAAGTAAGGTAAGTAGAAAGCTTTTTGATGGCTTCCATTAACATCTGCAGGATACCAAATCCGAACAGCCATCTGACGATAGGCATTTAGTTGTTTAGATAAAATGGTGTCTAACTCGGAGGTGTTTAAAAATGAAAAAGCTACATTAGTAATAGTATCCAGGCGAGTGCTGTCTATCCAATAAAAAGAAGTACTTCCTATTTTGTGTGTTCCTGTTGGTTCTGGTAGAGTCGCCTCAATTTGTGAAAAAACAAATTGCACATTAATAAACAATAGGAATATCAGTAGTAGAACCTGGTTAAATTGTTTCATTTTTTTCTGGGTAAGATTCACCTTTTGACTAAGCAACCCTAAAGAATCGTTTATAGTTTTTATAAAGGAATCATAAAGTTTTCGCATGCAGACCCAAGCAATATACATCTACAAAAACTGGCATATTTATCCTGAATTAAATCGGATAATTAAAGAGGACCAAAGTTTTCAGTTAGAACCCAAAGTAATGCAGGTTTTACTTTTGCTGATCAAAACACCTGCTGAAGTAGTTTCCAAAGAAGCCATCATGCAGAAGGTTTGGAAAGATACGATTGTAAGTGAAGTGGTCGTTTCGCGTTCCATTTCTCATCTTAGAAAAATATTCGAGGATAATCCCGACACTCCAGAGGTCATTGAAACGATACGTACACGCGGTTATCGATGGATTGCTCCGCTAACAGAATCTCCTAAAAAAGCGGATCCTGCTAAAAACAACCAAATTTCGCTTGCATATAAGATAAAAGACCTCTTTTCTAAAAGCAGAATTGGAATGATCCTTCTTTCTTTTATTGTGCTTTCAGGAATGTGGTTTCTATTCAATCAATCCAATACTTCCTCTGTTTCCTTGCAAGAAAATATCATCCCAAAAGCTTTAACTGCTTTTGAAGGTACTGAAATGAATCCACAGCTTTCTCCATCAGGTGAATATGTGGCATACTCCTGGAATGGGAATCAAAAAAACAATTGGGATATCTATATTTTACATATTAATTCAGGGAAAAACATCAGACTTACTCATGCCCTAGAACACGAGATTTATCCCGTTTGGTCTCCCAAAGGAGACCGTTTGGCTTATCTAAAATTGGAAGAAAACAAATGGCACATCTATACCATTTCCACTCTTGGAGATAAGCCTCTTAAAGTTTTTACACCTAATAACAAACCTCACCCCGATCTGGCCTGGTCCACGGATGGTAAAAATTTATTATTTAGTGATCAATATGATGAAAGGCCACATGCTTTGTATCAATTGAATTTGAAAACCAAAGAATTATTGGCCTTTACCAATCCTCCTTCTCAATCATGGGGAGATTTTGACCCTCAATTTTCTCCAAACGGCAAGCAAGTTATCTTCACAAGGCTTAAAATCCCAGGTTCTTTAATCAGAGATTTGTATATCACAAAATTTGATGCTGGAGCAATTCCCAGAAAGTTGACCAAAGAAGATCAGGAAATCGAAGGTCTTTGTTTTTCTTCAGATAAAAAATCTATTATCTATTCTTCAAATCGATCTGGTACTTCCAGGCTTTGGAAACTCCCCATAAGCGGTGGTACACCTAAATTGCTTCCGCTAAGCGAAAATCATTTAACCGCTCCTTCTCAAAGTAAACATACTTTGGTTTTTCAAAGAAAGGTTTATGATTCAGATATTTGGGAAATAAAGCTCCCTGATCAGCTGGAAGGAAAGACGGATAATCATAAAATTCTGGCATCCACTGGGATAGAAACCAATCCCAAATTAGCACCAAATGGAAAAGATATTGCCTTTGTCTCTCTTCGCGATGGGGTTCAGGAAATTTGGATATCAAAAGATGGAGAAGTTCAAAAATTGACCGAGCTCAAAGCCAATCAAATTAATTTCTTATCCTGGTCACCCAGTGGGAAAAAGATGGCTTTTTCAGCCAGAATTGAAGATCAGTCAAAGATTTTTATTAGTCATCTCGAGAATTCAGTTACTATCGAGTTTCTGGCTGATGAACACGAAAATCTTATTCCCAATTGGTCGGCTGATGGTCAATGGCTATATTTTAGCTCCAACCGATTGGGATCCTGGCAGGTTTGGAAAAAACATTTTCAGAATGATCAAATCCAGCAAGTTACTTTTGAGGGAGGCTTTGCCGGAAAGGAATCTCCAAATGGAAAATCCTTGTATTTTATAAAAAGAGATAAGCAAGGATTATGGCAACAGGACCTAGTATCTCAGTCTAATCCGGTCAAGCTTATTGAAGATATGGATCCAACAGATTGGGGCAGTTGGGAAGTAACCCCTACTGGTGTATTTTATCTCCAAAGAAAGATGAACAAAGCTTCAGTTGCTTTTTTTGATTTGGAAAATGAGACTACTTCTATCATTTTTGAGTTAAAACGACTTATTAATAGAAATGAACCTTCGCTAACGGTATCACAGGATGGAAAAAGAATTTTATACGTTCAAAGAGACAATTTCCAAAGTGATTTAATGATGGTGAAAGATTTTTAATAGTTACAAGAGTTTTGCCGCCAGCTGGCGGCAAAACTCTTGTAACTTAAATATTTTTTTTAGCGATCACTTCTACTACTGTTGGACATAAACAGGTAGCCTCAGGTAGCTGTTCCAATTCCAGCAATTCAGTTACAGCTTTGCCTGCCGTGCTTTTATCTAGTTTTCCTCTTTCGGCTAATTTGGGGATATAGGAACTAAGGAAGTTTTTAGGCCAGGTCCAGCTTAAATCCTTAGGTCTGCATAATTTAGTCATCGGACGGATAGAGATCACTTCCAAGCCATGATCTATAAATATCTTTGGAAGCTGGCTGCCGATGTTAATATTACAACGGGCATCCAGAAAGCTTTCAAAAGCAGCTTGTATCCCTATTTGTAAATTTTTTCTGTAAGGCTCAAACTTAAAATATTCCCATGCATAATATTCATGAGCAACAAAGGTAGCACCTGGTTTTAAGCCTTGAATCACTCTTTGGATGATTTGGGTTGGATTTTTCACCCATGCCAACACCCATCTGCAAAATGCACCATCGAGACTCTCAGGTTCCAGGTCAAGGTAATGTAGATCTTGATTTTGAAGATCAATATTCAAAGAATGGAGTTGTCTGGCGTGATCCAAAAATTCTAAAAATGATTCTGAGAGGTCCACTGCGATTACCTTTCCTTCATCTCCTGTTCTATAAGCCAGTTCAACGGAACAAAATCCTGGACCACAGCCCAGATCCAGTATAGTATTTCCATTTTGGAAGGAAGCCTTTTCCCAACCCAAATGAGCTTCTTTGGCCCAAACCTGGTGTTGCAAGCCTAGTCGATGTAGTTCTTTTTGATGGGCTCCTAATAGGTATGTGTCTTTTTGCATAGTTTAATCTTGATTAGCATTAATGCGATTTAATTCAGATTGGGAAATCTTATTCTCTTTGACTTTTTCAGTCCCTAATTTTCCAAAATTCCAGTTCAATGAGAGTTTAACAAAGTGCCAGTCGCCTTCTGACAAATAGTCTCCACGCATAGCGTTAAATTCTGTTACTCCTGTAAATTTGTAATCATCAAAAATATCGTTGGCCCAAAAACGAATGGTTAGCTGGTCATTAAGGATCTTTTTAGACAAAGCCAGGTTTACAAATGAAATGGGATTGTCTAAATAAATACCATCTACTCTTTTGGAGGTATAATTTATAATGGCATCAAATCTGATGTTCCACGGGAGTTGCAAAGATTGGTTGGCCTGAAAATAAAACCCTAACCTGGAATTAGTGACAATTTGTTCGAAGTCTCTGGTTCGATGATCATCGTAATAACTGCCTAGAGTAAAAAACCCGGAATATTTCCCAAAGCTCAATGGAAAAGATAGAGCGGCTGAATACAGTTCGGTGCTTTGAAGATTTTCTTTTACAAAGGCTATGACTCCCGGGTCATTGGTGTCTAATGATCTAAAGATTTGGTTTACCTTGTTTTTGGTATATATATAATTAAGACTCAGGTTCAGTTTTTTATAATTAATATTTCCAGAAAAAGAATGAGCAAACTCAGGCAATAGGGCAGGATTTCCTCTTAAAGAGACCAAGGAATCCACAAATAAGACGTAAGGGTTTAAATCTTGAAACGTAGGTCTGTTAACCCGATAACTGTAGCTAATAGAGGTTTTAAGATTATCTTTAATTTTTTTATTTATAGAAAAAGAAGGAAACAGATTAAAATAATCTTTTTGGTATTCGACATCTCCTTCTACATTATCAGAAAGTCCTTTGTTTTGGGTCCATTCTCCTCTAATACCCGCACTTATTTGTAAACCTGGGGATTGCCAATTAAAGCTTCCATAGCCTGCCATAATATTTTCAACATAGGAGTAATTATTACTGTATTCTGGTAATAGTCTGAAATTTTGGCCTTCCTGTGCTTCAAATATCAGTCCACTTTTATTAGTGATATAGGCATTTTTTAGTCCACTCTGAAGGCTAAGTCCATTGGTAAAATTTAGCTGATGATCCGCCTGAAAAGTGTAAATATTGATAGCATTATTATTAGTACTTCTTCTATTAATGGGTGTAAGGCTTCCTTGCTTTTCCAAAATCTGATTAATCCCTTCTTGTCTGTCAAAATCAAAACTGGATAATTGGGCACTCAATTGAAAATTAGATCCTAAAGTATCCAGCGTTTTGCGATAAAAAGTGTTTAGGGTATGGCTTGCCTGGTCATATGGGCCACCTAAAGTAGCTTCGATATTAAAAGAGGGGAGGCCATTCTCAAGGCTCAGCCTTATATTGCTGGCTTCTTTATCCCCGTCAATAGTATTACCAGTGTATTGAAATCCGAGCATGCTCCTAGAGTCCATTTGATAGGAAGCCTTAAAAGAATAGTTATAATCCAGGCGATCATTTTTTTGTTGAAACCTGCTATCAATTAAAAAATTTGAATTAAGGTGGCTATGAGTTCGAATTTGGTAATTCCGCCCACCCCAGGACCAGGGACGTATGCCAAATCCAGCGTTTAAGGTCAATTTATCGATCCGATAATAGGCATTCGCCTGGGCATAAGACCGAAAGTATTTTCCATAACCTATTTCCTGGATCAGGTCTATTTGATAACCTTTTAGCAATTGGCTTTTAGTAATAATATTAATCACCGCATTTCCGGCAGCATCATATTTGGCCCCTGGGTTTTCTATAATTTCTATTGATTGAATATCTCCTGATGAAATATTCCCTAGTATTTGGTTGGAAGCAAGCTGTTGTCCATCCAGATAAATAAGTGCATTTCCTTTTCCAAGCACGGAAATTTGGCCTGCACTGTTAAAAGCTACTTTGGGGGTATTACGGATTAGATCCAGGGCTGAACCCGCGTTTTGAAGAGAAGTATTGGCAACATTGACAATTATATCACTACCTCTCTGCTCAAATAATTGCTGCCTGGCAGTAACAATTACCTCCTGAAATTCTTGGGGTTTTAGGGATAGCTCTCCAAGATTCATTTCTGGAATAAGATCTGTATTTTCTATTCTTTGGATAAAATCCAGGTATCCAAGAGCCGTAATTTTTAGCAAAAAAGAAGGGGTAGATATATTTTCAATAGAAAAGAGGCCATCAATAAATATATCCCCCTGAATTAGGGAACTGTCTTTTTCAGATAAAACCAGAACGTTTCCTATTTCAATAGCCTTATTCTCGGCATTAATAATATTTGCTGTCAGTGTATACGAAAGGGTTTTATTGGTAATGGCAGAGGCTTGTCCATGTAGTTCTGTTTTTAGTAAAATCGAAAACAGAAATAGCGTGAAAATCCTAAAATGTACTGATCGAAGTATAGATACAGGGTTCATTTTTCCGGTTTTATTGACAAATAATTCTTTGCAATATTATATCTTTACCGGTACACTCATTTTATCCGGAAATTATTTACTAAAGGTACCGGTTCATGCTTCCATTTAAATCCATAATCAAATTAGACAGAAAGAGCAATGCTCCATTATACATTCAATTGTCAAATGAAATCATCAAACTCATCACTGCAGGGGTAATTACCGTAGAGACTAAATTGCCTGGTAGCAGGAAGATGGGTGAACTGCTGGGAATCAGCCGAAGGACCATTATTCTGGCTTATGAGGAATTAGAAGCACAGGGATGGATTGACATTAAACCCAATCAAGGTGCCTATGTCCATGCAGATATTCCAATTGCTAAAAAATATCCTTTAGAACAGAGTCTCCAAAGAAAAGATAACCCTCTTCAGGAAAGCCTATTCAATTACAGCCATGAGTTCGACTATTTGGAACATTACACACCTCCTGATTTTTCGAAAATCAAGTACATTTTTGATACGGGATATCCTGATGTTAGAATTGGCCCCATGAAAGAGCTCTCGAATAGTTTTTATCGTGTATTAACCAGGCGGCATGCCAGGCAAATCATGAATTACGCTTCTGATTTTAGAGGCCATATTTTGTTGCGGGAGGAATTGGTTCAGTATTTATCACAAACAAGAGGTATTAAGGTGTCACTGGACAACATCATCATAACCAGGGGAAGCTTAATGGCTTTTACAGCTATTTTTCAGATTCTTCTCGATCATGGAGATAAGGTAGTAGTGGGGGATGTAAGTTTTAAAGTAGCCAACAATATTATAAAAATTGCCGGTGGAGAAATTTTAACTGTGCCGGTTGATGAATACGGCCTGGATTTAGATGCCCTTGAGATTTTATGCAGCAAGCAAAAAATAAGGGCCGTTTTTGTTATGCCTCACCACCATCATCCAACCACAGTTACTTTATCAGCAGATCGAAGAATGAGGTTATTGCTGCTTGCCCAAAAATATCGATTTGCCATCATCGAGGATGATTACGATTATGATTTCCATTATTCACACAGTCCTATACTACCTATGGCCAGTACAGATCATGAAGGGGTAGTTATTTATGTAGGGTCATTTAGTAAAACCATTGCTCCCGGTCTGAGAATGGGCTTCATTGTTGCTCCTACTGATTTTATAAATGAGCTGGCCCGCCTCAGTCGCTTCATGGATGTTCATGGAAATACAGCTTTAGAAAAAGCTATTGGTTACCTCTTCCAAGAGGGTATCATTAGGCGACACCTCAAAAAATCATTGAAGGAATACCGCAATCGAAGAGATCTTTTTTGTGAATTGCTTCAGAATAAACTAGGTGATCATATTTCTTTTAAGATCCCGGAAGGAGGCTTGGCCACCTGGGTTCATTTTAAAGAAAATATTCCCTTGCCCCTGCTCAGGGAAAAAGCCATCCAGAATGGTTTATTGATATCCAGAACTGTTTTTCAGGATTTAAATGGAAAAGATTTGAATGCCATAAGAATGGGTTTCGCATCTTTGAATGAAGAAGAGCTAGTTAAAGCTATTGGCCTATTACGTAAAAGTATTAATGACCTGGAAGAACAACGATAGTATCATTTAGAACATACTAAAACAGTGCAAGGTCAGTAACAGTCTGTTCAAGTCCCTCCCTGTCGGCAGGCAGGTGTGTCAAAAAAAAAATAAATTACCATTTCTTCATTCCTCCTTCACACATCGAATAGAAAAACCATAAGTAGGATGCTGAGAAGCCCAACGTATGGAGTCAAGACCTGTTTCCGCAATAAAAGTCCATACATCGTGTTCGTTTTCTTTGGTTTTGGACCAAAAGAGTGTTTTTTGACCAAAATTATTATCGAATTCGCCACTATTTCCATATCCGGCAGGGCGAATCGAAAAGCCACTTTTATTGGAAGCTTTATCATTTTCCCAGAAACCTTCTTCTTTAAAAAGTGCGGCATCATTTTGTTCAAATGAACTTATCAATTGCATCCAGTCTTCATTATTGGGCAATCGCCACCCTTCAGGGCAAACTTTACAAGCCGTTTCATAATCATAGAATAAGCCATAGGTAGCTTGAAGTTTAGGATCTTCATTTGGATAATAAACCTGAATACTTTGGCCATCCTTGTCTTTACTGACACGAAGATTTTCCATCATCCAGGTCAGTCCATTGATTTCTTTCGTTTTATAGGTATTGCCATCTAAATCTCGAAGAGTCAAGTGATTAGAGCCACAACCTAGAATAATTAAACTACTTAGAAAAATTAGAAAGGAGGTTCTCATTTTCATCGGGTGATTTTTTCCAAATTATTGCTTCTTAATAAAGATAAAATCAGTCATCGGAACCACACAATAGCTATCCATTTTTAAGAAAACTATAATTCTTCATCCTCAATGGATTCCCAGGAGATGGGACTCACATCATCATGATTAAGCACCCTAGAATTTTCACGATCAATACGCATGATCAACTGGCAGGCTGGATCGGGACAAATGACCCGAGCATCAGTTTCCATCCAATCGGCAGGATGATTTTTACGCTGCTTGGCAGGAAGCAAAGGAAGGGTGGATTGGAGGGCATAAAGGCAAAAGTCAGACTCATTAGGCATAGATAGCTTCCCTCCTCTTAGATAAAAGCAATCTCCTACTTTCATGTTACAAGTGCAATGTCCATCAATGGCCTCCACTACAATTTTTAAGTCATATAATTCGAACTGATCTTCTCTTAACTTTTGTTTTTGACTCATTTTACTTAATTTTTATCCTAGCTATGGGCGGTTTGAATCCGCCCAAATCAGTTTGAAACCGATGTGGGCGGTTTGCAACCGCCTATACATCCTTCTTCCTTCCATATCCAAACAAAACCACCAAAACCACCATTCCTAAAATCCCCCAGGCTACAAAATTGTACAAGCCGGCTTCCAGTGGGGCCACAGGAGGGATACCAAATTCTTCCCCTGCCAGAGTTGTATTAGCCATCAAAATAACCGGAATGAAATAGGGCAGCAAAAAAGGGAATACACATACGACCAGGCTGAGGATATTGGCTCTTCTTTTGGGAGAAACACCCATTTTTTCACCAGTTTTATTAGCAAATTCTGCTACCATTAATATAGCCACTACACTGTGGGTAGTCAATAATACAGCCGCCCCAACCGTTCCCGCTATCCAAGACTCTGCATGTTGTTCCGTTTTGCTTCTATCAGAGGCAAAAACCACCAAACGATCTACCAGTCCACTAGCTTTTAAGGTAGCCACTAAGCCCATCAACAAGATGGTGAAAAAACTAATCCCTACTGCCCGGTTAATCCCATCGATGACAAAACTTTTGGCTGTGAAATTTTCGAGGTCTAAAGACAAAAGTTGATCTACAGGAAGCAAGCCAAGTACTAGGCCTAAAACCACACCGAACATTAAACCTGTTAACAAACCATATAGCAAATGCTTACCTCTCAAAAACAGGAAAATGATAAGTGCTGGCACCAAAATCATAGGCAATCCCCTGGGGTCTCCCAGCAACTTTGATTCTTCACTCCCAGTCCTCGGCTCAGCTAAACTAGAACTAAAGAAAAAGGCAATTAATGCCAGCAAGGCTACAGGTAAAATATACTTTATTCGAGAACGCACCGTAGGCCCAATCTGAGCTTTCTGACTTAAGGCGCTGGCAATGGTCGTATCGGAAATGGGGGCGCTAAAATCTCCAAAAGTAGCCCCTGCAATAATAGCCCCTGCCAGGCTGGGTAGATGTGCGTCCAATAATCCCCCAGCTGGATATAAAATCGGACTACAAATCAAAATAGTAGCAAAGCTAGATCCAGTAGATAAGGACACAATACAACAAATAATAAAAGTGGCCAACACAAAGCCCGTTCCTCCTAAATTTAGCTGACTAGATAGCCAGCTTAGAGCTTCTACAAAGCCTGTAATGGTCATTAAAACACCAATGATGGAGGCCAGCATCCAAGCTGTAATCATAATCATTACAATCTGCTGAGACATCCCATCAATGACGGTCAGGCTGAATTCATTTTTATCTTTGGCAAATAATAAGCCTATTCCTAAGGCTAATATTAAAATAGGCCAGAATCCTCGTTCATCTGGCGCTCCGGAAAGCGCAATGATAATTACTCCTGTTACAAAAACAATGAAAGGGAGGAGGGCTCCAAAAGCACCTCCATAAAATGTTACCGACCGCTTGGATTCCTTTTCTTGAAGTTCTGTGTTCATGCCGGATCGTTGAGATTGTATTTCATAATGCGTCCATGTTTACCTTCTTTATCTCTTTCTAATTCATAAACAGGGCCTGTGGGTCCTTTGGATTTATTTATAATACCAGCAATTTCATTCAAATCTTCGGAATCTAGTTGGAAGCTGCCGATTTTTTTAAGATTATTAAGGTGCTTGCGATTGCGGGCACCAATGATTACTCCTCCTACATTTGGTTTTTGCAAAATATATTTTGCCGATATTTCAGCAATACCTACCTTATACTTACCTGCAATGTTCCGAAGAATGCTTAGAGCCTCTTGAAATAACTCATATCCTCCAAATTCATCAATGATTAAGCGATATTTAGTGAGGGATCGATTTTCGAGTGGTTGAGCAGGATCTGGTGCATTGAAATATCGATCACTCAAAAAGCCTCCTGCCACAGTACCATAGCATAGAAATTTAAACCTGTGCTTCGCAGCCATTTCTTGTTGCTGCGCTTCCGGTCTATGATCTAAAATGGAATATTGCACCTGATTTCCAACCATTGGGACTCCGGCATCCAGCATTTCCTGAATTCTTTTTGCATCAAAATTAGTAATGCCGATATGACGAATTTTACCTTGCTTTTGAAGTTCTGTGAGGTGCATCGCTGTTTCTACATAACCGGGGATATCATAAGTCCACCAGGCAAATTGCACTAAGTCTAGTTGCTCTACCCCAAGACGCTGAAGGGATCGATCAATAATTCGGCTAGTATCTTCCTTGGTTAAATGAGCCAGGGCATTATAATCTGGCACATATTTGGTATGTACCTGAACTGGAAGAAGGCTACCAGAGGTAAAGGCATCTTTATTTTTTTTCAAAAATTGCCCGATCAGTTCTTCCACCCCTGTATATATATCCGCGCAGTCAAAAGTGGTGATACCTGCTTGTACAAAAGCAAGCATATCCTCTAAAGCTTGAGTTTTCTCAATGTTACCATGTCCTCCGGCAAGATGCCATCCACCTTTAATTATCCTGGAAATAGAATATCCTGGACTTAATTCAATTCTTTCTATCATACTCTTTACTGTCTAATTTGGTATGGTCTTTCTGAAAATAGTATAAAATTCTTCAATTGGAATGGGGCCAATTTTCATGATGGTATCCATAAAATTCTGAAGGTTGAATTTTTCTCCAAGGCGATCTTTTTCTTTCTTCAATAGATCTGTAAACTGGACTCCGCCATAAAAATAAGAAGTCATCTGCATAGGAGACCGCATCAATCTGCCCCATAAACTTTTAGCAAATTGAGGCGCTAATAGAGAAGTTTCGGTAGAAAACTCCATTACTTTCTCCTGATCCCAAGCATTACAATGTACCTGAACAGAAGTGTAAGCTCTGTTGGCATTTTCCAACCTTTTGCGCAGGTGGGCAAGGAAAGTTAGGGGGCGATCCTTTTCCCATCCGGCGTCAAGGGCAACTCTTTCTGTAAAAGTTGCCCACCCTTCGAAATAGGGGCCATAAGGAAAAAGTAATCGAATAGGGTGGGCCGTTTCTCTACTTATTTTTATTTGCATATAATGCCCAGGGAATAATTCATGGATCACAATCATCCGGTTAAAGGGTTTGTTGAAAGAGGACCAGAAATCCTTTTTTTCTTCTTCCGGAAAATCATCGGGTATATTGGGCAAATAAAGTGTAGTGACTGGATTGGGATCAAAGGGAGGAGCACTGTCTACCCAGCCCACTCTTGCAGAAGGGCCTGCACTTTCAGGAGCGGGCATAATACGTAAAGTTTGATATTTAGGAAGGGTCGCAATATTATTTTCTTCAATGAATTGAACGGCGGAAGCTGATAAATCCTGCCAAAATTGAAGGTATTCTTCTCCATTTGAAGGCGCATCCTTTTCCATGTCTGCAAATGCTATTTTGATAGCCTCCTCCAAATTATCAGTGTCTGTGCTGCCCGAATAAGTATCCTTTACATATTCAAGAGAGACTTCTCCGATCAGTTTCCTTGTTTGTTCTATTTCCTGTAAAGCCAATTCAGCAAGCTCCTCTGGTGATGTAGACATATCGAGGTATTGAGTCAACCTTCGAGCATATTCATTTCGACCTAGTATTGAATTAGAAGGATCATCATTGGTTAATAAAGTTTCCCTCAAATAATCAATCAACCTTTGGATACTACTTGCCGTCAGTTTGGTTTGATTTTCAAAATCGTAACAAGCAGGTGTAAGCCCCTCTTTCTTCAGCTTTTCGGATAGTTCCTTTTCAAAAAAAGCTTTATTTTTTTCTAGTGTTTCTACACTTTTTAAAACTTCTTCTTTAGTCACTTCTTCCAAAAACTTAATTCCAGACATACATAAGGCTTGAATAGATTCCATGCGTTGGCAAATTAAGTCAGCTTTATCCATTGCTGTCAAAAATTCAGCTTTTAATACCTGATCAAAAGCTCGATCAATCAGATTGGCATACATTTCAGAGGACAAAAACTGCGGCATCTCTTGATCCCAAAGGTGAAGTTCTTTTTGAATCTGCACTTTTAATAATCGTGCATTAATTCTTTCTGGCGAACTAGCGGGGTCTCCTTCATCAGGTAATCGGCCTAGCAATTTTTGGTTAACTTCCAGCCATTCGGCGATGCTTTCGTAGGAGCGATCTTCATAATTGTAAATGGCATCATGCATACCTTGTGCAAGTGCCTTGGAAGGATAGAATTTTTTCCATGCTTCGATATAGTCTTTTTCAGAAATTTCTGATGGCGGAGGAAGGGTGCAAGTAGTGAATAAAAATGAAATGAGTATTAAGCTGACTGGAATAAGCTTCATAAGGTGGTATTCGATTAGTTGATTTTGCTTTTAGTAAATATAGGGAATATGTTTAAAAACCTAGGCATACAAAAAAAGTGAGGATGGCAAGCCATCCTCACTTTTTTTGTATGCCTAAAAGAATACTTTTTGCTTTATTTCCCTTTTGGTTTAGCTATCACAAATTTAAAATATTGACCTCGCCCGGCATTCCATGAATACTGCTGAATATTTGCATAGTTTGCTTTGGAACCGCCCGTTACGTCCAGTGCTTTTCCGCTATGGCGGCATTCAATTTTATAATAACCACTTCCCGTAGGAACCACCTTAAATTGTTGATTATGGCCTCCTGTAAATCGGTATTGTTGTAAGTTAGCGCGATTACTTCCCGAAGCCTCGGCGATATCAAGGTATAAGCCACTATCCTTAACACGAATAAAATAATAATCACTACCTGCATAGATAAACTGAAAAATCTGATTATTTCCTCCATGCAACTCATACTGTTGTACATTTCCTCCATTTGATTTGGAGTAATAAGCCAAATCAAATACTTTTCCGCTTCCCAGGTTTTCAATATAAACCTCTTTCCCATCCAATGATTGTCCATTAAGGTTATACCCAAAGCATACTACACATAGAGAAAGTATTGCCAATTTCAAATTTGTCGTTTTCATTATTTTGGATTTAGAAAGGATAAAGCTTACTCTATTCTGGCTTTTCAGCATCCGCCTTTAAAGTACTCTTGCTGCATAATTTTCAGTTTGATTATACTTCAAAAGTAGATGCTTTATGGATGCTCAGAATGTATTTTGAGGCAATGGAGCCGATGATTGAGGCAACGGTATTTTTATTTAATAATCACTATTTTTTCTACTGCTTTTTCAATCCCAGAAATAGTCTGTAAGAAGTACAGGCCTGAACTTAGGTGGCCAGTATCAATACTCAATTCCGCATTAAGAGTTTGTCTGCTGTAAACCATCTCTCCAAGGCTATTGTATATTTGAACTTCCAAAGGACCTGTAACATTATGTACTTGAATTTGCAGAAAATCTTTGCCAGGATTTGGAAAAACACTCATTTTCAGCCGCTCAAGATCCTTGTCTTCGGTTTGAGTAGAAATTTCAACCACTCCTTTCCTAAGACCATTACCAAAACTGCTTACCCAAACTTCATCGCTGTTGTAGGGGTTAAAAAAAACACGTACAGGTTGTTGGAAAGGATAAGCTTCTAATAACCTAAACTCTGGTTGTTCTGATCTAAGGTTATCCGTATACCACAGCCCCTCCTGCTCAGTAGTGACATACATGATATCAGGTTTATCCGGATGAATAGTTGCAGATTCTACCCGATAGAAATCTCCAATCTCCTGCCAGGTTTCTCCTCGGTCACTGGTCCTGTAAAGCCCTCCAGTGCCTAAGGTGGCAGGATGTTCAGAATATCCGTCAAACACTCCTGCAAACCATGTGCTGCCACTCTCATCATGTGGGTCGAGAACTAGGTCTTTTGTCCAATATTTCATTTCAGGAAGAGAGCGATCTTCCCAGGTCTGTCCTCCATTTTCTGAATAAAAAACACCACTACTTTGGGTAAATCTTACTCCATCGATCAGCCTTCCGGAATAGGTACAAACCAGCGTATCTCCTTTGATCACCCGGATATTAAAAGGATGGCCTTCAGTGGTGGGAGGGGCTGCTAGTTTAACCCAATTGGCATTATTTCCTGCTTGCAAGTTCTCTGTTTTATAGATCCCTCCATTTTTGCTATTGATAACACTAACGTACATGACATTGGAATTGTCCGGATCTATTTCCGTCCACACAAGGGGTTGTTGAAAATCCCTTATTAAGCTCCAGGTCTGGCCTTCATTTTCTGATAAAAACACCGCACCTCCGGCTTCCTCATCATCTAAACGAAAATCTTCCAAGTGAGTACTTTGGTAAATATCGTGAAGGGTAGAAGCTGCTGCATATAGTTTCCCTTCAATAGGTCCGGTCACTTGATAGATGGTATTATAATTTTCACCGATATTTCCATCCAATCCTTGATAATCAAAAGACCAGCTCTTGCCTCCATCCTCTGATCTTACAGCGGTAATATCGGTATAGGAAGCAAATAAGTTTTCAGGACTGGTCCAGGTAAGCCACCATACCGAAGTATTTTCTAAGCCATTTGTTTGGTAGGTTTTTCCCTTGGGAGTTGCTTTTCCTGCTGGATTAAGTTCTTCTGGCTTTACATACATAGCAGTCCAGGATTCTCCCCCATCTCGGGTAATATGAGCAAAGGAAAAGTCGGTGATGATGGCCACCTGTGGGTTGTTAGGATCATATCCAAAGCCCATGGCATTTTCACTCCAAGCCCAGTTAAAATCACCCTGATCTCCCATGTATCCAGTAGCAATATTTAGGTTCTGATTGGTTTTCAAAGTGGTCTCCCAATTGGAATTTTCGGGATTCAATTTAAACACTTGAGGGTGAACATGATTCCCGGTATTGTCAATAAAAGCTCCCGCTGAATATAAAATGCGGCGTTCATTATCTTTTGGACTATCTACAAAAAACGGAAAGTCCTGATACTCTTCCAGGTTGGCATTAATACTTTGCCTTTCAAATTGATTCTCTCCTTTTTTTTCTATACAAATCAGTTTCTGGTTGCCATAATAATCACTATCATCAGGAAGCATGCCCGACCACATATCATTTTTGTTTCGAATGGAGCAAAAGAATTGGAGTTTCCCATTTTCTTTTATCCCTGACAATGACAAGATGCCCATATCTTGTTCCAGGTTTTCAACCGGCATTTTTGAAAAGGTCCCACCACCATCAATTGACCTTAGTAAACCATCATTCGAACCAATATAAATGCTGTCATTTTCCCAATAAACACCTCCTAAATAGATATTATCATCGGCTTGATAAGCTTCTTTGAAAGAGTTTCCGCCATCATTCGAGAAGTATAACTTATGATAATCTGAAATAATTAGCCGCTGTGTCCGATCAGGGTCTACTAATAAATAAAGCGTTTCACCCTGAGTAGGATCTTGACCTATCGGATGCCAGGTCTTCCCACCATCGTCGCTGCGATAAACAAATTGCCTGACGTTTCTATAATCATTATTTAAGGTAAACAAAGTATCGGGGTGGCTGGTGAAATACATTTTACTCAATGTAGTAGCCCTCAGTTCTGTAAAAGGGACCAGATCCCAATTTTCTCCTCCATTCTCTGTAAAAAACATCCCTGTAAGATCACTTGCCATGTAAATAACATCAGAATTGAAAGGGCTAAAACTTGGATAAAAAAGAGCACTTCCTCCCGAAATCCCCGAATTATTCCATTTCAATGGTTGCGCCTGTAAGTACAAAGAAAACAGAAGTAGAATTACTAAAATCTTTAAGGTCTTCATATCTACAAGGTTTTTGGAACAAAAAATTGAACTGAATTAAACTTATTGACTGAAGACGAGGCCAAATCAATAAGCTTAATTGAGCTCTATAATTATAGGTTGAGGTATTATAAAATTAAGACATTCCGAAATAAAACCAGTAAAAGGTAGCATTTAATGAGTTAACGGTCAGCAAGTTCTGTATTTACTTCGTAGATTTATAGTATGCATAGGTATCTACTTTTTATTGGAAGTATGATGATTTTCAACTGGAGTTTTTGTCAATTGGCAGATCCTCTTCATGTGGAAATTTTTGACACTCATGATGGTCTTTTATCTACTGAAATTTTATCTCTGCATCAGGACCGTAAAGGATTCTTATGGATCGGAACAGCTATTGGCCTGAGTAAATATGATGGTTATGAGTTCAAAAACTTCACTGCTGCTGATGGCTTAAGCAAAGGAAAGGTAGTAGGTATTGCTGAAACAAAAGAGGGGCATCTATGGATAGTTACCGAAAAAGGGGTTACCTATTTTGATCATACCCAGTTTAAAGAGATAAAGTTTAGGAATAATATCCTACCTGAATTTTTGTATGAAATTCATTTAACAGAGAAACAAGAATTGTGGGTAGGATCGAGCAAAGGAGGAGGTCGGCTCCCAAAAGAACTCTGGCAAAGCGCCCTTGACAATCCGGACACAGCTTATTTTGAACAACTCTTTGATGAACATTTTGTCAGTCTTGTTAGCTCCGATCATATTGGAAACACCTATTTAGGGGTTAACAATTACCTTCTCACTTATAGCAACAATCAAATAGATACACTTGGTATAGGTGACCCTGGGATACATGATTTTTTTTACTCCATTCATTTTATAGAAAAGGAAAAGGTTTTAACTGGAACCCGAACAGGAAATTTTTATCTATTTAATAAAAAGCAAAAATCGCTGCTCATTCCATCTGATGCCTCCCGATCTGATATTTACGGTATTGTTTCTCATGAAGATGACCTCTGGGCAGTACATCAAGATGGTATTTTGCAAATCAAACCTGATCACACTGTAATTAGTCAATCCTTATATGACCATTACGACATTAAGATGATGTTTTGTATGATCAAAGACCGTGAGGATAATTTTTGGCTAGGGAGCAATGAAGGGCTAATTAAGGTAAGTTTCCGTGATTTTCGTTTGTATCCTGAAATAAATCAGGTTATGCCCAATGGCATCTTTTCGATTGGAGAGGATAAAAGTGGTCAATTATACTTAGGTAGTAATCATGGAAAGGTATATTTCAAAGCAGCGGAGGAAGAGAAGTTCAGTCGATTCAAATTGCCGGAAGGGTTTCCTCGAGCGGAAATCATTTCTATTTTTTTTGATGAGGATGAAAATCTATGGCTACCCACCTATTGGGACGGAATATGCCGTGTTAAAGGTAAAAACCTTGATCGCTTTTGGTATGAGGATGGGCTTTACCCAGGAGCTGATCTTTCTTTCGGAGCTTTAGATAAGAATGGGAATATATGGTTGGGGCACAATTATGGTCTTTCAAAGATGGGCCCCAAGGAGGAGAGGTACCAATTCAAAAATTACTCCGAGTTGTTAGACATAGGATTTAATTCCATCCTCATTGATTCCTTTCAACACATCTGGCTGGGTAGTCAAGAAGGCTTATTTTCAGTATCCTATAACAATAAGATTCAAAAGCATCCTCTTCCCGTGGATGACCTGCCAGTAACGGGAATTGCTACTGATGCAAAACAACAATTATGGATAAGCACAACGGGAAAGGGAGTATATCAATATAAAATTCATGGAGCAGGAGAAATAGATCTCATTAGATCTTACGATCAAATCGATGGTCTTTCCAGCAACTTCCTACTGGATGTTGAATCAGATGATCAGGGAAATATTTGGCTGGGCACCTATTTGGGAATTTCGGTTCTTAGAAAAAAGGACGGAGCCTACTTTGTGACAAATTATAATCCCAAAGATGGATTGATAGAAAAAGCTTATCAAAAAATAATTTTACACAAAGATCAACAAGGAGTGATTTGGGCTGCTACTTCGATGGGGCTGATGTCTTTTGATCCTCAAACAATCCATTTCAATTCAGTAGAACCTGTTTTGAATGTTGGTGCCTTTAAGATAAATGGACTAGAAATTCCTCTTGAAAACTTGAGTGCCTCAGATTTAAAACTCCCTTATCACCAAAATGATATTGAAATAGAAATAGTAGGTATCAGTCTCAAAAACCCTGGAAAAAACAGGTACCAGGTCAAATTAGAAGGAGCGAGAGGAGAGTGGACGCCTCCAACTTCACAAAGGGTTTTTCCCTTTAACAACCTTTCTCCCGGACATTATGTGTTTTCTTTTAAGGCCGCTAATAACGATCTGGTCTGGAATTCAGCTCCCATAAATCTCCCCTTTTACATACGTCCTCCTTTTTGGACCACCTGGTGGTTTTATTCTATTCTGGCTGCTGTTATAGGAACAGGTATTTTCTTTTATGTAAAAAGACGCGAGCGACTGATCAAAGAAAAAGAACGAGAACAAGGAAGAATCAATAAGATGATTGCCGAATTAGAAACCCGTGCTTTGAGAGCACAGATGAACCCTCATTTTATATTTAACAGTTTAAATGCCATTCAGGAAAGTATATTAACTGAGCAGTTTGAGGTAGCTTATTCTTATCTGCAAAAATTTTCCAGATTACTTCGCAATGTTTTGGAAAGTTCAGCCAGAAGCTATATTAAAATTGAAAAAGAAATGGAGATTTTAAATCTGTATTTGGAACTGGAATCTCTACGTTTTGACGATGAATTTGAATATCAGATTCTAGTAGATGAGCCACAGGAAGAAATTGAAGAATTATTTATTCCTAGTTTGATGATCCAGCCTTTTGTGGAAAATGCCATTTGGCATGGGTTGATGCAAAAAGAAGGTGCTCGAAAAGTAAGTGTTCGATTTTCTTTTGATGAAAATTCTGTAAGGTGTAAAATCACCGATAATGGCATTGGAAGGACTGCTGCTCGAAAGATCTCTAGTAAAAAAAGAAGAAATCACAAGTCCATGGCCTTACAACTCATAAAAGACCGGTTGGAGTTAATTCAAAAACAAAATGATAAAGCCACCAACATCCAGATAATAGATTTGTATGATCAGCAAAAACATGCAGTTGGCACTGAAGTGAATATACAAGTTCCCAATGACCTAATACCCGAAAATGCTATGTAAATATGATAAAAGCAATTATTGTAGATGATGAAAGCAGAGCTCGTAATATCCTAAAAATATTGATTGAAAAACACGTTCCTGCGATTACCACTCTTTATCTGGCTGAAAGCGCCTCAAAAGCTATGGAACTGATTGAAGAACATAGCCCCAACATCGTTTTTCTGGATATCGAAATGCCTTATATGGATGGATTTGGTCTTTTGTCAGCTATAGAAAAACGAAATTTTGAAGTCATTTTTACAACTGCCTTCGACCAATATGCTATAACTGCTATCCGATTTTCAGCATTGGATTACCTGCTTAAACCCATTGCAACGGAGGAGCTTATTCAGGCTGTTGATCGATTTCTTAAAAAGAGAAATCTTAAAAACGAAAATGGCAAACTATTCAAAAACTTCCTGACTAACCTGGACAATATGTCCAATGAAAATCCTCGTCTGGCCATTTCTTCTCAGGAAGGAGTTGCTTTATTTGATGTATCCGAAATTATGAGATGTGAAGCCAGTAATAATTACACCCTCTTTTTTTTGAAAAATAAAAAACGATTTATTGCTTCTAAAACATTAAAAGAATACGATGAAATTCTCTCCGAATATGGTTTTTTCCGCACTCATAAATCCCATTTGGTGAACCTGTCTTATGTGGATCGTCTTTCGCCGGAGGGAATCTTGATTCTCAATGATGGTACAAGTGTGGAAGTTTCCAGGCGTAAAAAGCCTTTGTTAAGTAAACGGTTACTAAACAACTAATTCAAATTGCATGACAATTTGAGGTAAAAGGAAAAAAGTATAATGTAGAAGGATAAAAAAACTGCCGGATTATTTCTTAAGAAAAAAAGTCTTTCTACCTTTTACTTTCTACACACAAGTTGCAAACTTGCGTTAAAAAATACCCTGACCAAAATATGGCCAGGGTAAATCCCATTTTATATCAACAATCTATCCAATTATTTTAGTGTGGGAGGCATGCCAATGTTAAACCCTTTTGAAGTTTTTTGCATTCTATATTTCCCTGCCTTCAAGAAAATGATAAAGCTCTGTCCTTTATGTCTTAGGGTAGCTTTGAAATTTTCACCCACTACAAAAGTGCTCCCTGAAAAATATGTTTTTAAAGTTTGTGCATTTAAAGAAGCCCGATGAATGAAGAGACTGGTAGCCCGGCCATTTTCAAAAGTTATCTTACCAAAAGCACCAGATCCGTCAACCACATCAATTACACTTCCGCTGATTACTACGCCACAGACACCAAAACCACTACATCCTTTTTTCTTTCTTCCTAAGTCAATTTCAACATCAACTTCCACTTTCTTAAAAAGATCAAAACTTTCCTCGATTGAAATATTTTGCTCTGAATTTACTGTAGTCTGTTCTCCTGAAAATAACATGGTAAAAGGCATTACAAATGCAAAAATTAAAGCTTTCATTGTTTTTGAATTTTTTAGAGTTTAAAAAGATGAGGTTGTTATTTCCTCTTAATTACATCCACAAAGTTATTGGCAAAGCATAGGGGTGGGCTCACCCATTTGGGTGATATTTTCATTTAATTGATTCCATGAACAGTGTTTAGTTTTGAATTGTGTATACAATTATTATCTTTGTATTATTCAACTTGTATAATACTATTGAAATCATACCAAATGACAAATACTGAGAAATATAAAACAGATCTTCTAGCCAGCTGGGAGGAAACTTATAAAAAGGGGCAATTAACATTTTGGATGCTGCTAGCCCTTAGGGATAATAAACTATATGTATCAGACATAAAAAATTTTATTCAAACAGCCACCAATGGTACTCTTTCCTGTGAAGAACAAAGTATTTATCGTTCACTTCGCAAATATTATGATCTGGAGATAGTTGATTATGAATTAAGAGAAGGGCATAAGGGGCCAAACAGGAAGTATTATTTTCTAACGGAAGTTGGAAAAGACCTTTTGAGCAAATTTATTGAAAGAAACATCAGTCTGTTTTACAGTAAAAAAATAGCTGATTTAATCCAAAACAAATCACCTAAATTATGAATTCAATGACCACCAATTTAAAATTCTTTTGCGGCCTGGCAATGGTTTTCTCCTTTGCTTTTTTCTATTCTTTGTATGCAGCTTTATCAGCTCAAGCTTACAATTCAATATGGATATATGCCCTTTTATTTGGGCTGGGATTACTCATTTCAGGATTTTATTTGGGATATAATGATCCTGTCAGGGATAGTAAACTAGATCTTGGTTTCCAATATCATCTGGTAACATTTATAATTGTGAATAGTATAGGTATCCCAGCCTTATTCCTTTACATGGGATTTAATACCGAAACAGTATTGGGCGCTTCTTCAAGTAGTGTATTCTGGGGGCTTGGCCTTATGGTACACTATTATTTTAGTTCCAGGTCCATTAAAGGCTTGGATAAAAAGAATATTTTTGATTAAATAATTCTTCTACTTTAGATTATATGTCTTGCTTATATTCCGGATGCATCAGGTTTTTCAAACTTAGAATACGGTCAAGTTCATCTTTAGAAAGTAATTTTTTTTCGAGTACCAGTTCACGTATGCTTTTGCCGGTAGCGATCGCTTCCTTACCAATAAGGTCGCCCATATGATGGCCAATGTATGGATTGAGGAAAGTAATCAAGCCAACGGAATTAAAGACCATATCCTTAGTATGTTCAGCATTGGCAGTAATTCCATTGATGCATTTATCGGAAAGGCTTAAACATGCCCTGGCCAATAACTCAATTGATTCAAAGAGAGATTGAGCGATCACCGGTTCCATTACATTTAATTGTAATTGTCCTGCTTCTGCAGCGAAGGAGATGGTTACATCATTACCGATGATCTTAAAACAAACCTGGTTAACTACCTCAGGAATTACAGGATTTACTTTCGCAGGCATGATTGAAGATCCAGCTTGTAATTCCGGCAGGTTAATTTCATTTAGACCACAACGTGGGCCGGAAGAAAGCAGTCTTAGGTCATTGCATATTTTCGATAATTTAACCGCCGTTCTTTTCAAGGCACCTGAAATCATAACATAAGCTCCGCAGTCAGAAGTAGCTTCAATAAGATTCGGAGATTTGACGAAGCTGGCTTTTGTAAATTTTTCAAGATATCCAATTGCCACTTCGGAGTAGCCCTTGGGTGCATTCACTCCTGTACCAATGGCGGTAGCTCCCAGATTGACTTCCAGAATCAGATTTCGGTTCATCTTCAGATTTTTGACCTCCTCTTTTAAATTAGCGGACCAAGCAGCAAATTCATCTCCGAGGGACATAGGTACGGCATCCTGTAGTTGAGTTCTACCCATTTTGAGCACTTTTGAGAATTCTGCTGCTTTTTTATCCAATTGATGCGTTAAATGACTGATATTTTCAATCAGATAATTGATATAATAATAGATAGCCACTCGAAAGGCTGTGGGGTAAGCGTCATTGGTCGATTGAGATTTGTTGACATGGTCATTAGGGTTGAGAATATCATATTGTCCCTTGTCATAGCCATTTAACTCCAGGCCTACATTTGCAACCACTTCATTTGCATTCATGTTTACAGATGTTCCCGCTCCTCCCTGGAATACATCTGTTGGGAAATAGGGCAGATATTTCGATAAATTATCTAAAATCTCTTCACAAGCCTGAACGATCATATCTGCTTTATCAGCTGGAATGGTTTTCATTTCCTTATTAGCATTCGCACAAGCCTTTTTTGTGGTGATTAGTCCTTTAATAAAAAGGGGGAAATCTCCAATCTTGGAATTAGAAATATCAAAATTTTGGATAGCCCTTTGGGTATGGATACCATAATACAAATCATTGGAGATTTCCATTTCTCCAAGAAGATCAATCTCTTTGCGGGTTTTCATATTTCTTAAATTATTTGGCTAGATATTTTAATGCTTCCAAAATTACGGAATCCCTTTTTTTATTTATATCCTCTAAAGTGTTTTCAACTTTAATATCTACTGGCACGCCTTTTCCTTCATAATTATCCTTACTTAAGGACAGATAACGTTGATTGCTTAAAGTAAGGGTCCATCCATTTGGAAGTTTTCTGGAATATAGATCCGAAAATGCACCATTGGAAGGTTCCCCAATCAGGCTTACCCTAGGTAGTTGACTCATCATTAAAGACAAAACATCGGCTGCACTGACTGTCTTATCATTGGTAAGCAGTATTACAGGCTTGAGAAATTTAGCATTGCCAGCAGGTTGAATATATCTTTGTTTCAAATCCCCAAAAACTCCATCTTTTCGAGTTTGTTTGTAATAACTAAGGGTTTTTTGTTCTATAAATCGTCCCGCCACTTTTGCAGAAAACCGATCATCTCCCCCCATATTAAATCTGATATCAATGATTAGTCCTTCCAGATCTTTAAAAGAAGAAAATATTTCTTCAAGTAATTTATCCACAGTAGAGAGTCCTAATGAAGACTTGGAGCTAAAGCTTCTGGTAAACCTTAGATAGCCCCAAGTTGAATTATCTGAATAAGTAAATAATGCTCTGTTATCATATTTGGGACCAAGTTCTTTTAAGGGCTTAAATCCATTACTTTTTAAGGTCTGTTCAATCATTTCATTAAAGGCCTGCCTTCTGTTTTTTCCGTCTATAGAGCTAAGTTCCTTTATTATCCTGGAAGGTCTTTTGGCTGTAAAACCCTTATCAATATCACGAGCTATCAGATTGACATGATCATCATGAAGAGGTGCAAGCATTTGAGATAAAAGGTCAAAAAAAGCTTCTGGACTTAAATCATCATTCAATTGGGATCGATATTTTTGTTCTATTGCCTTCCAATCGATTCCTTTTTCTTCGAAGGAGGCATAATTTTTTTCAAACAACTCGCATAAGGCATTGAACGTATTTTCCACCTCCTCAGCATTATTTTGTGCCTTGCTATACATTAAAGATCCAACCAATAGGAAAAGCAACAGAATAGTTCTTTTAAGTTTCATCAAGGTTGATGTTTTGATATTTGATGTTATCGAACAAGACATGTCATTTTTAGATATGACATGTCCTCTATTTAAGCACATGACATATCTAGACATGCCATGTACATGAAAAATAATTATTTATTGATAATCAACGATTTATAAAAAGACATATCCCTCTTTTGGTGGACATGTCATATCTAAACATGACATATCTTAACCTTTTCAACATAAACCTCCTCCTTCATTTCCTAAAAATCATAATCCAATTCGTCTTCCATCCTTATTTGTAATTTATTATGATGGGCTTATTTTCTTCGATAAAATCATCGAACAATATTTTCCCATTAGCTTTAATTTCCAATTTTAATTGATTGGCTCGTCGGGTCAGATGGATATCAGTTGATTGCCCAAAAATGGCCATCTTTTTCAAGCTAAGCGTATCCCAGTCTTTAGGAAGATTAGGTCTTATTTTTATTGTGCCAAAACCCTGAGGTTCTATTCCCAACATTCCTTCTGTATATATTCTACAGTATAAAGCACTCTCTGCCGACAGATGCTTCATATTATTCTCTGGGTAGGCCTCTACTACATAAGGCACATGATCTCCTAACAACCTTTTTTGGGAAAAAGCAATTAGTTTATCCTTCGTTAATTCCGTTTCTCCGGCTTTTAGACCTCCTCGAAGCGCATACAGGGTAGCTCGGTCCCAAAACATGGATTCTTTTGTGACCTCACCTTTAAGTTCCACCAGGATTCCATTTTCTGTCCACAAATGATTGAAAAGCGCCTCTAAAGTCCCTTCTTTACGCGTAAAAATGCCCATACTTAGTGGCAGGCAGATCCAATGCCTTAGATATTTATTTTCATCAAAATATTTGTAAGTTTTAAGGCCATTTATCTCTGCTCCAAAATAGTTTTCTATGACCTTTTCTATTTCCATTTTTCTGGCAGCATATTTTTCTGCCAGGTTTTCGAATCCTAATTCCTTGGCCAAATGAATGCTGTGTTTTAGCCCGCCGAAATAGAGAGAGGAGGTTGACAAATTAGCCCTTCCAGTCTCAATCCTACCCTCCATTTCATCAGATTCAGAAGCAATAGCACCGAATTCATTTTTTTTTCGATGACAATACTCCAAGCTCCATTCAATCAAGGGCCATAATTCCTCTGCCTTTTCTAAATCCCCCAATGCTAAGAGATATTTGGAAGTACCATATGCTATCATGGCAGCATCCCCCCTATCCAGGTGCTTCATAGGAAATATTCCATCCACCTCAAAAGCATAAGGTATATTTGAGAAATCTATAGGCTTATTTTTTAAAAACCATTTATAAGCATTATAACCTGCCCGATTTCCAATATCATAGCCCAGGTAAGGGAAAAAGGGACCACTGTATTCTATCTGGTCGTTGGCCCATATGCCTGCATAATAATTACCACCACCAGGAGAGTGCACCAAACCCATTTGCGAATTATAAATGCTTTCGGCCGCCCTGATTTTTGAAAAATAAAAAAGTGTGTTGATAATTTCATTAGGGCTTTGAAGAATAAGTTTTTCTCCTATCTCTGCCAGAAAAGCATTCCTTTCTTCTTCTGCTTTTCTCCAATCAAACTTATCAGTGCGTTCTTCATTAAGAGTGGCTCCATGATAAACAGGAAGAATAAAGAATTCTTGAGGAGCAAGCTTTGCCTGATTTTTACCACTGGAAAATACCTGTAAATTATAGTCTCCTTTATAACCGATTTCTCTTTGTTGGATGCTATTATGACTAAGTTGAATGTCTTTACTATCCTGTCCTATATTTTTGACTTCCCATTTTTCAACCAATACCCTATCTTCCATAGATGGGAAAATAGTTCTTGTTAACTGCAAGCCACTAAAAGGTTGATGATAAATGATCAGTTTCCCTGCAATTTCTATGGAATCCACGGGGCCAGGCATGAGGGTTTTATTTTCGTGAAAAAATAGAGGATTCACTTCATCAGATACGCTTCTTCTGAAATAAGCCCGGTACTTTTTCCAGTCTGGCTCAGTATTTTTATTAAAAATTCTTAGCTGTGGAAAAATGAGGTCCTTGGTGATGGAAATATTCCGTTCCTCATCCAATTCATAATAAACAATAGAGGCTACATTCTTCCCAGCCATTTCAATATTCCCATGATGGGGTAGCCTTGATTCTTGAGTAAGATCCCAGACGATACTATTTCTATTGCTAATTTCCCAGTAGTCTTTTTGGCTTTTTGACTCTTGTTTGGCTTCCTGTGAAAAAACAGGGCTTAATCCCAACAATAAGAAGCAGCTTATGAGCAAGCCAATAATTGGCTGACCAGTTATTTTTACTTTAAAATTTTTCTCAAAATCTTCACCCATGTATTCCATTCTGTTTTTTTGTATTCTTGGAGAAATGATTTTCCACTTTATCAAAAGCATCTTCCATTAAGGCATCATGTAAGGAGCGGATAGCCAAACTCCAAATAAACATACCAGAGAGGCTGGTTTTCATATGGATGGTATGCTTCAATTCTGTGATATTCTCCTCAATTTTTGTAAGCTCTATAGTATGTTTTCCAATAAAACCTTTGGGTTTAAGGAATTTAAATTGAATCAATTCACCAGGCAAGTACTCTTGAATGACGTACCGAATGGGTCCATGACCACCACTTGACCCTACTTCTAAGCCTCTATTTAATCTCATTCTTGGCCATTTTTCAGTAGGCCAAATTTGATCTTCTTTGGAAGAAAGGGTTTTGACGATGTCCCAAACTTTTCCTCTTGGTTGATTTATGACTCTTTTATGGATATTAAGGACTTGCATTTAAAGGCTTTGAGCACAAAATAATCAATCCCTTATTGCCAAAAAACAAATCTCTCATTTAGTGGTCGATATGATATTGTTAAATGTGTGGAAGATTTTCAGATAGAATAAATCAGCAAGCTCCATTCTCCAATAAAAACTGTTCGACTTCCCCCTTCCTATATTTTTTGGCATAATCTAAAGGGGTCTTCCCTTTGAAGTCATTAATTTTCTGATCTGCACCAGCAGCTATCAAAATTTTGACGACCTTCAAAAAACCCGCCTTAGAAGCAGCATGAAGAGCTGAAACACCCTTAGAATTTTGGGCGTTAATATTCGCTCCATATTGAATCAAAGTTTTAATCCTTTCTGGATGCTCTCCTTTATCACCTCTGGACAGGTAAGCGATGGGCGGCCAACCCATCCAGGTAAGTTTGTTAGAGTCCAAACCATTTTCAAAGAAAAATCGGATAATTTCTTCATTATTATTATGGAGAACTGATGGAACATCTACCATATTAGGAGCACCTCCAGCTTGAGTGAATAATTTAACAAAATCAAACCGGTCTAATCGGCAGGCGATTTCGTAAAGTAATTTGGAATATTTATTTACTTCTGCCCCTTGCTCAATAAGCATTTTGGCAATTTGAAAGTTCTCACCGGCCAGGGCATAGTGCAAAAGGCTTATTTCCCAAACTTCCTCTTCTTCCATTAGTTTATGAATAAGAGTCTTATCCTTTTGAATTTTTACAGATAAAAGGTCATAATCACCCAGCCATGCCATAGAAAATACATCCATTTGATGGCCATTGGTCAATAATAAATCCCGAATAGTAAAGTATTTTTTCTTAACCGCGATACAATAGGGTTTCAATAAAACGAAAGTCTCATTCCTATATCTACCAGGAATATTAACATCGGCTCCTTTTTCTATTAAATATCTCACCAGATCGACTCTGCTTGAGTTGACAGCTTCCCAAAGAAGAGTTCGATTATGTCCCCCGCTTTTTTCATTTAGCAAAGAAGGCTTTTCTTTCAAAAGATATTGGATGGAAGAAATATCCCCTTTGCTGGCATATTTTAAGATATGGCTAAAACTAGCTTGAGGATTTGGCTGGTCCATTTGGTAATAGATAAATTAAATGTTTTTGTCCTTCTACTTTTTACTTTTTGCCTTATACCCCAAATTAAAGGCAACTTGGATAAAGGCTTATTTAAATATAAAAGGGTCTTTTTTTTGGCCATCTGGATGATATCCCATTATTCCATCATGACAAACAGTGCAAACCAGACCGTATTCCTGACCATCATGAGTACCTAGATGGGAATGAATTTGGAGAATATCTTTATCCATTCCTAATCTCTGGATGGTAAAATTCAGATCTGAGAATAAACAATCAAAATAAACCCACTCCCTGCAATTCTCACTCCAGGCTTGCCCCCGATAAGTAATTTTTATTTGATGATCTAACAACTCTTTTTCAAGAGGATATAAATGCTTACAGGTCATAATTTGATAAAGGATGCTCTAATCCAAATATCGAAAAAAAATGACCAATAAGCATTTACTATTTCATATTTCTAAAAATTGTAGCCAAGCAAATTGTAATAATTATATATAAACAAACAAGCCACTATAGCTAAAAGCACCACGGCGAAATGAACTTTGCCAAGAATGCTAACCGAAGAGTTTTTGAAAAATGCCGGAACCTTAAATAAGCCTATCAAAAATGTCAAGGCCCCTAGGATGGGTAAAGTAAAATAAAAGTATAAATAAGAAGGAGCACCAAACTTTAATGACAAGCCCTGGGTAGTTGTACCCAACAAAATAAAGAAGAATAAAATCAAGAAAGCAGCTATTCCAATAGTCCTTTTGACTTTATATACTGGAACATTCCCTTTTTTTCGTTTTCTAAAATACTGAATGGGCCAAAGTATAACTGCACTTAAAAAAATGGCAAAACAGCCCATCATAGCAGGAAGGTGCAAAGAGGGACTTTCATACCATTTAAGCTGACGAAAAGTACCATAGCCCGTCGAATAATGAGCTCGATTATCATTTATCACAAAAGATACCAATAGGCTATCTCTTTTTCTCCTAAACAAAAGCTTGTCAACTTCTTCATATACATTTCCATTGACGAAAAATTGATCTCCTTCTAATTTCACCTTTCGAACATCTCCAAATAAATAGGAAACACTTTCAATTGTTGTGTACCCATCATTCATATATTGATAAGATCCTGCCAGAGATTTTAGATCCGTATCCGAAACAAAGTCTGAAGGATATTTTTTCTCAATTTTTTCTTTACTAATCAATTTATTCAATAAAAAATCACGAAGTTCAAACTTAAGATTACTGGCTACATTATTATTCGAGGCAAAAAAGTAAGCAATATCTTTATCGGGGACCATTACCAATATACTTTCAAGGCCCACATCATCCCCGCTGTGGTAGTAAAAAGTTAGATCCTGGACCTTTCTGATCCTCCAGGTTAATCCCTGCTTACTATCCATTAAGTCATGATAAAAAAATTGAGGTTTTAATGCATTTTCGATAGTCTCCTCCTCTAATACTTTTATGCCCTGAAACATTCCCTTTTTGAGATACATTTGCATAAAATTAGCCATATCGTATCCGGTAGTTTTAAAACCGCTGGCACCTATTTGATTGGTATACTTTATACCATAGCTTCCATCAAGAAAAAGGCCTCTCTTTTCATTTTCCTTCCATCTGTACCGGGTAAAAAGATTGTTGAGCAATTCATCACTGTAATCAAATCCGGACTTATCCATGTTAAGTGGGCGATAAACATTTTCTCTTAAAAATTGATCAAATGGAAGGCCTGAGGCGCATTCCACGACGTAGGCCAAAAGGACCATTCCTCGATTTGAATAATTATAAAATTTGCCTGGCTCCCAAACTACAGGCGGCAGCCTTTTTTTAAGGTGATCTTTTAAGGAAGCCAGTTTTTGACGATCTTTTACTTCATCGCCCATCGCAGAATCGTCAAAGCCGGCAGTATGGGTCAAAAGATGCCTAACCAGTATAGGCTGATCAAATGGATTTTGAATGGTAATATCTTTTATTATGTCCTTAACGGGTTGATCCAATTGTATTTTGCCTTGTTCCATCAGTTTAAAAACAGCTGTGGCAGTTATTAATTTAGCTACTGAAGCAACCATCACATGTGTTTGATCAGGATCAAAAGTTTTATTGGTTTCTAAATCCGATACTCCATAAGCTTTCGATAAGAGTATAGAATCAGAAGACACAATGCTTATTACCCCTCCTTGAAGGCTTTCTTCCGCTTTTAAATAAATGTCAAATATAGAATCGATAGATGATTCTAGATTATTCCAGGTGTATGATTTCTGAATGTCCACATCCGATTCTCCTTGACTTGTTTTTTGTGGTACATTCTGTGCCATCAGCACATACGGCAGGCATAGCAAAATCCAAAAGTAAATTCTGTTCATAGTGAGTCCTTTTCGGGTGATTTAGGAATTGTTCTTCATGTGCAATCATCTGCACATGCTAAGGACTCACGCTAATTTATTAAGTTGGATTTTGATGGATTGTAATAATAAATAAATTACCCATTGTTTGCCGGCGGCAAACAATGGGTAATTTATTTATTATTAAACTTCTCTTTGCTAAGAAATTTTCGATTGAATCAATTTTAATAATTCTTCAGGAGTGTCTACCACATAATCGGCATTGGCAGCACTTAAGGCATTTCGGTCATTCAAACCCCAGCTGACACCAATAACGGGTATTCCTACTTTGCGGCAAGCTTCTACATCTCTTACTTCATCTCCTATATAGACGACCTGGTCTGCTCCTAAATCATAGCGACTGAGTAGTTTTTTTAATACCCGATGTTTTCTAAAGGCGGGAATTCCAGCAAAGATCCTTTCAAAATAGTCTAATTCATATTTTTCCACGACATGATCCACCGCTTTGCGGATATTGGAGGTAAGAATAAAAAGATGCGTTTTTCCAGACAGGGTTCTGACCACCTCAGGGAGCCCTTCATACAATTCTAGTTCGTCAATTTTTGGAATTAGTACTTTTTTTAAGGCATGTATATATAAAGGAAGTTGATACCATTTCAATCGTAGATCTTCTTTTACAATCTTTCGCATTCCTTTTTGTCGAATATAGTCTGTGTCTGTAATCGGCTGATATTTAAAGCGCGGAGCCAGTTGGTTCACTCCTTCCAGCCCTAATAAAAGAGAATCGGCAAGAGTACCATCAAAATCAAATATTATTGCTTTCATATTTTTGCGCTCCGACTTAATTGCGGCTAAAAATAAGAAAATCATCATGCCAAGTCCTACTTTTTCTGACGAAAACATCTCTAGTCATTACAAAAGTCTGAAAATAGATGACAAAGTAGAATCAGGGAATTCAATCGTCGAATTTTTAAGGACATTAATAGAGAATCAGCGAACAAATTGTTAAGAGAGTGTTAATATAGTGGCGAAGATGTAAGAAAGAAATTGGAAGGTTAACTAATTTATTGGGTTACTGGTTATTCGTTAATGGTTATTAGCAGGAAACAATAATAGCTCTCGAATAACAAATAACGAATATCCATTTACTTATAACTGATAACGATCAACCAACAGCTCTCAAAAATGAAATTTATATGTTAATAACCTTATTACGAAATGAGCTAAAATCTCGGTTTAGAGCCAAATTATGGCAAAGAGGCTTAGCTATCAATATTATCTTGTTTTTTGTAGCAGCCTATTTTATCCTAATTGCCATTGGCTTGGGCATCCTTATGCCAGAATTGCTCAAAGAGGTAAATCCGGATCTGGACCCTCTAACTGCCATCAACCAATTCATTGTTTACTATCTGGTGGCAGATTTATCCATTCGCTTTTTTCTACAAGCGTTTCCTTTGATGAGCATGCAACCCTATTTGTTATTGCCTGTTTCAAGGAATAAGCTTTATAATCTATTATTAATCCGTTCAGTTCCGGACTTTTTTAATTTTCTGCCTCTATTTATTATCATTCCCTTTGCTATTGTTCATCTTTTCCCCAATTACCCTGCCAGTCAGGCTTGGAGTTGGTTAGTTTTGATGTTTCTTTTTATAGGGATCAATCATTTTCTGGCATTTTATTTAAAGCGTTCGGTTACGGTGAAGCCCTGGATTACATTTGTTGTAATTGCGGCCTTAATCGTCTTTTATACTGTAGATTCACAAGGATGGCTTCCCATTTCACAGGCTTTTTCCCAGATGATCAACTATATCATAAATAATCCAGTTGCTTTACTGCTACCAGCAATAGTTTTGGTGGGAACTTATATGCTTATGCTCTCCAGGCTTAGAAAATATGCCTACCTGGATGCTTTAGTTCCTAAGCGCCAAAGGGAGGCGAGTACCCAACACTTTCGTTTATTGGATAGGTTTGGAAAAATTGGAGATGTTATCCAGATGGACCTTAAATTAATCTGGCGAAATAAACGTCCACGGACCATGCTTACCATGGCCATTTTTTTTGTGTTTTATCCCTTGATTTTCGATGGTGAAATTTTGGCACAGCTTGGATTTATCATCTTTATTGGCGTTTTGGTAATAGGAATGATGATGGTTCAATATGGTCAATTAATGCTTTCCTGGGAGAGTAGTTTTTTTGACCTTTTAATGGCTCGCAACTGGTCCATTCGCAATTATTATGAGGCCAAATACTTCTTTTTCATGATTGCCAATATTATCATGCTCCTATTGACCAGTGTGTATGGTTTTCTAAACATCAATTTCCCACTTGTATTTATCGCCGTTGCACTCTTTAATATTGGTGTCAATTCGATCTTGTTGATGTATTTTTCTACTCACAATACCAAAAGATTAGAACCAAACAAAGGTGCTTTTTTCAACTATGAAGGAGTAAATGTCAATCAATTTGTTATGATCCTTCCTCTACTTTTAATGCCCTTATTTATTTACTGGCCTTTTGCCTGGTTAGGATATAAATGGTGGGGGATAGCTGCTATTGGTTTGGTAGGTATAGTTGGACTAATGTTTCGACCTATGCTTTTGGACTGGGTCAGCCAACAGTTTGAAAAAAGGAAATACAAAATAGTAGCTGGTTTTAGAGAAAAACAATAATCAGATTATTCCAAAAACCATATTATACTAAATATCAAAAACAAGAATAATTACCATATAATGATAACAGTAAATAACATCACTAAGTCTTACAAAGGTCAACAAGTACTCAATATCCCCAATTTAAATATTAATTCAGGAGAAACATTTGGTTTGGTTGGAAATAATGGGGCTGGAAAAACCACCCTGTTTAGCCTATTGCTGGATTTAATTCAGGCTGATTCTGGTGAAGTCTTATCAAAGGAGACTAAAATAGCCCGCTCAGAACATTGGAAATCATACACCGGAGCCTATCTTGATGAAAACTTTTTAATTGATTTTCTTTTGCCAGAAGAATATTTTGAATTTGTTAGCAAACTCTATGGCCTTAATAAGGCGGATGTAGATAATCATTTGCAGGCTTTTGAAACCCTTTTTAATGGAGAAATTCTTGGGCGTAAAAAATACATAAGGGACCTGTCCAAAGGAAATCAAAAAAAGGTTGGTATTGCAGGAGCTTTATTAGGCAATCCAGAAGTAGTAATATTAGATGAGCCCTTTGCCAATCTTGACCCAAGTTCTCAAATAAAACTCCGAAAAATCATCAATGAACTGCCAGATGAAATGACGGTATTAATTTCTAGTCACGACCTAAATCATGTAACTGAAGTTTGTGATCGTATTGTGGTATTAGAGAAAGGACTGTTGATTCGGGATATATATACAGAGGAAAATACGCTAAAAGAATTAGAGACTTACTTTACAGAAGAGATTCAAAATTAATAATTAAACATGAGTCATCCCGAAAAAAAAGGGATGAAAAATAAAAGGCCTTTTGTTTAATTTCGAGGGATAACGACAAACTTCGAAAAAGACAAAAGGCCTAT
>JANQPA010000003.1 GCA_028285545.1 Saprospiraceae bacterium
TTATATTATTATATTATTCTAATAATATCCTCTAAGGGTCAAAATTTTGAGTTTTTTTAGATTTTTTTGAAATTTTAGGGTCTTTGGGATTTTGGCAAGAATGGATTGTGAAAATTATTTTATGTAAATATTTACCTTCATTATCTAAACCAAGCCTACCCTACTTTTTCATGGCTTCTTTAATGTCTTGAATAATACTTTTATCCATTTCTATATTTGGATGTCCGACAGGATATACCTTTTGAGAAATGGCTAATGACTTTTTTGCAAATTTTAATGCTCTTTCATAGTCCTCTAGATCTTTAAGTATGGTTGCCAAATTCGAATAAATCACTGCTGTTGTAGGATGCTCATAGCCAAAGTTTTTCTCCGCTGATGCTACCGCCTTTTCTAGTAAGGCCTTCGCTTCTTCATAGTCCCCTAGATCTTTAAGCACTAAAGCCAAATTCGAATACCTCACTGCTGTTGTAGGATGCTCCTGGCCAAAGTTTTTCTCCGCCGATACTACCGCCTTTTCTAATAAGGTCTTCGCTCCTTCATAGTCCCCTAGACCTTGAAGCACGGTAGCCAAATTCGAATAACTCCTAGCTGTTGTAGGATGCTCCTGGCCAAAGTTTTTCTCCGCCGATGCTACCGCCTTTTTTAATAAGGTCTTCGCTCCTTCATAGTCCCCTAGATCTTGAAGCACGGTAGCCAAATTCGAATAACTCCTTACTGTACTCGGATGTTCTACTCCAAAGTTTTTCTCATCTGATGCTACCGCCTTTTCTAATAAGGTCTTCGCTCCTTCATAGTCCCCTAGATCTTTAAGCACAGTAGCCAAATTCGAATAACTCCTTACTGTACTCGGATGTTCTGCTCCAAAGTTTTTCTCCGCTGATGCTACTACCTTTTCTAATAAGGTCTTCGCTCCTTCATAGTCCCCTAGGTCTTTAAGCACGGTAGCCAAATTCGAATACCTCCTAGCTATAGCAGGATGCTCCTGGCAAAAGTTTTTCTCCGCCGATGCTACCGCCTTTTCTAATAAGGCCTTCGCTCCTTCATAGTCCCCTAGATCTTGAAGCACTAAAGCCAAATTCGAATAACTGGTAGTCACAAATGAATGATCTAATCCTAGATTTTCCCTGTAAATGGATAGTGCTTTTTCTAAAAATTCTTTTGCATCCCCAAAGAATCCAAGTCCTTTAAGCCTTAAACCCAGATTATTATGGAGAGTACCTACTTCAGTTAAACTTAAGGTCGGAACTGCCTCAAGTAAATATTTCCCATAAGGAATCCATGGGAATTTATCAATAGGATTTTCTTTAGTAGCATCAAGACTTAACTTCTTCGTTATTTGTGTCATAAGAGGTAAAATATCTTCTCCTACTATTTCAAAATATCTAATACTGACCTCTTTTAAAATCCTATGCATTTTATATCGCTCAATTTCTGTCTCTTCTTCTTTTTCTTCCTTTATGATTATTTCTTTCTCCCTATTTTTTAGGATCCATCCCTTTTGGACCAGTTTCTCTAATGTTTCTGAAAAAATATCGGCCTTTTCACTGGCTACAGGATCAATTAGTTCATAAAGCAAATCGTATGTATGGTATTCCGGAGGAAGACAGGCCATTTGTTTCATTAACCATTCCTCCACCTTGTCCATTTGGCTATAATCAAAAATAGTAGTCAGATAAGAGGTTATTCTTTCAATGGGTTCTTGTTGGCTATGCTTGGTTTTCACATTCACTTTAAGATCTTTTTCTAAAGCTTGCTTAAGAGTATCCAGATCCGTCCGTTGGAGCTGAGTTAATTTGGCCAGGATCTCGATGGTCAGGGTATGTTTGTCTACCATTTTGACAATGGCGGCAATGTTTTCTTCTTTTTTAATTCTGGAGCAATATTTTTGAAAAAGGGCTATTCCTTCCTCTAGGCTTAGAAAACTTAGATCCAATTTGGTTAACTCCACAATCTTTTCCCTGGAAGTCACCAGTAGATGCCAATTGGGTTGTCCAGGGAGTTGGTTTAAGCGCTGTTCTATAGAAGGAATAGCATTATCAATAATAAATAATTTAGGCTTGGCATCGATCTTATTTAGAGCGGATACAATTTCTGAAAATAAGGCACCTGGATCTTTGCCGGTACTATCGATGTTTAAGGATTGGATCAACTGTTCATTTTGTACCAGGTCAATGGCAAAGTCTTTTTCATTTTGAGTTACCCAGGCGATGTGTTGGTACTCCTCATAATATTTAAAGGCATAGGCGGCAGCTAGGGTAGTTTTTCCAATACCTCCCATGCCATTGACTACTACGACTTGTTTTTCGTCATTCAACAGCTGGTGGAGCTTCTCCAGATCTTTTTCTCGCCCTATGATGTTTTGAGGGTTGATGGTTTGGAGGAAGGTGAGTTCTTTGCCTTCAACTTTTTTTTTAGGAGATTCGTGGATGTTAGTTACATTTTTTGTTCCAACAATATCTCCACTTCCATAATGAACTTGCTTACCCTGTTTTCCCCTAGTCATAATCCATCCTGTAACGACAGCAAAAATAGCATAGGCCCCAAAGGACAGCCATTCAAATTGAGCTGGTTTATTCAAGTCCAAAGCCTCAAACAGAACGTCTGCTAAGAGGCTTGAAATTCCAACAATGGCTAAAAAGCCATATAGCAAGGCGTTAACTGCCCTTATTTTAGGATAACCTTCGGTTCCAGCTCTTTTTTTGAGGTATTGGATGTAGGCATAGGCCAGGCCTGCCAGGAGGAGGATTATGAGTATGATGGTGAATTTATCCATTGGGGTTGGGTGGATGTGGTTTCTTAATAGTAATGTGATTACTAATATAAAGAATATTCTGGTATATGTGGTGAGGAGTTTCGGGTTATGAGTTCCGAGTCTTTTTTAAACTACTTCTCTATGCCTAGATATTCTTTAACCCAAATGAGGATATCTGAATTATCTCTAAAATCAAGAATAACTCCTTCTTTTTCTTTTCTATCCTTTGATGGTTGGGAAAAATAAGAAGTAGTGCAGATTATTCCTTTATTAGCCTTTTCTTCTTTGATGACATTGCAGAAGCTCCTAATTATACCGATTCCAATTGGTCTATTGGGAGCAAATTTTTTGCATTCCACAAGGAACTTTACAGGAAATGATTCAATTTTTTTTAAGGCAAGAATATCATACCCATTATCTCTTGTTTGCTTTGTTAGCTGCACCTCAAAACCTTTTTGATAAAGAATTTCAGCAATTACTTCTTCAAATTTTCTAGATTTTAGCTTATACAAAAATTGTTTGTCTAAATAGATTTGTTGAATTATTTCTTTTATCCTTGATGATTCTGTAATTATTACATCTTCTTTAATTTTCTCTTCCTTAAATTCAATTTCAGATAAATCAAAGGCTTTGAAATTTATGTCCAAGGGGTTTGCACCTAATCTAGTTCCAATTACTTTAAATGGTAATGTTTGAATTTTATTTAATTGTTGCCAAGCCAAGAAGTGTTGATCTGATAACTGAGGATAATTAATACTTTCAAAAGCTTTTGCAACATTAATAAATTGAGATTGAAATTTCTCAAAGGAAGGTATAGCTATTTCAGGTTTAAAGCTTGACAGGGCAAATTCTGGAATCTCAAAATACTGGGTCGTAATCTTGGCTAGGTTATCAGCCACTTGTATTAAAGAATTGTTCAAATTACTATTTTCTGAAAATAATTCAATTTTTGGTTCTTCATATTTCATCTAGATCAATATTTTAAGGCCTACTTTTTTATTGAGATTCAAATGCTGAATGTTTGAAATAAGAAACAAAAACTTGATGATGCACCTTTTCCTTCGGCAAGTTTTTAAAAAGGGAATATCGTTCAACTAGCGGCTTAAATTTTTCCTTACCATGAGGAGCAACACAATTATACAGAAGCCACAATAATTCGAAAGTTGATAATTGTGCCCTAACTAAGGAAGTGTACTTATACCGTGTTCCAAAATTTACTGCAGCATGTGTTTGTTTTTTAATCTTTGGACTTGCTCCATTTTTAAATTCCATTTCGTGAAGAGGATAAAATTCAGTTTCATTTACCAACTTTATAATCCGATAAAGGTTTCTGAAATAATGGCCGAAATCAGTTTGGATATCCTCCCAAAAAATATTGTATTTCTCCTCGAATCCATCATGTGGATTAGCTGGAAGAAATTGGATTAATTCTTCATATTTTAATTTAAAAACATCTCTACCTTTTAAAATTATTTGTCTGGAAAGAATTGGGTCTGGATTAACAAAACTAGTTGTCATACCTCCTGCATTGGTTACAGTAATTTCAAAATCAATGGAATCAACTATTTGATGATGTAGGGTTAAGAGATTAAAAAATGTATTTTCAAATCTTTGGAGCCTCAAAGTTTTATTCTGAATTCTAAATTCTTCTCTAGTCTCTCTTAATTCTGCCCTTTGCAAGGCTAATTCTTTTTTCTGAAGTAGAATAGTATAGATGATACCTCCCAATGCAAGGCCTGAAAAAAGGCTGTTAATGGCGCCAAATGAATCTCCAAATGGAGCACTGTTATCCCAACTTTTAAAATAAAACCATATTATTAGCCAGGATGATAACCAAATCAGGAAAATTATGCCAACAAGTTTAATGAGACCTTTTAAGTTATCTTCTGTGGGTTTAGAACTTTTCATCCTTTAATGTTTCTGGTGAGCGGATTTAGTTTAATTCCTTTGGTTTCTTAAATATTATACTAAAATTTCGTTAAAAAGGTTCTTTTATAATAGTTTAAGTCAATAATTAAACTTCCGCTCTTTCACCTACCATAAAAAAAGCCATAAGACTGAATCTTATGGCTTTTTTTATGTAATAACCTAAAGTTTATTACACAACTTCTTTACGACGACGGGGTTGTTTTGCAGAACTATATTTTGAGCCACCTCTTAACATCAGTTCTCTTTTAGTACCTTTGAAAATCAAATATGCAAAGAATAAGACACAAACTGAAACTAGAGATGTAACGATAACAAGGGTTATTTCATAATTATTCATTGTAACTCAATTTTTGAATCATATTATAAACCGAATAACTAAAAATAAGAGAAACTGCTCCAAGGCCTAATGCAATGTAAAAAATTACTTCTCTTCTTATGAGATTTTGGCCTGGTAAATCTGAAACATATGAAAGAGCTAGAAATCCCGCGCAAAAAGCAATTAATACAATTGATACTCCTATAATAAGTGATTTCCAGTGATCTCCTACTTTATGTTCAATTTCATTAATGTTTGTTAAATTTAATACTAAACCTAAAATAGCAAAATCAGATCCTGCCATTAAGAAATTAATGTCGCTTTTTTCACTCACTAAATAAATAGATAACCTTAAAATAAATGGCAGTAATCCAATGATTACTGTAGAAAATATCCATCTAGTTTTTTTGATTTTTTGTTTATTCATAACTGGATCCGATGTTTTTCTTTCAAAATATCGGAATAAAATACTAAATAGATAGATAATATTTAATAACAATATACTATTTATACGATGTCATAACAAGGATGTTCCTCTTTTAGTTATGAAAAATAGTCGAAAAATGACATTTTACCGATAAAAAAGCCCTGCCCACCTAGACAGAGCTTTCCATAACATCTACAATCACACCCACCCTCCCCCAGGGCAAGCATGGCCACATAATTCACTTCAAATACCGCTGATAAAAGGCTGCACTATCCGACATTTTCTCTTCCAACCGATTGAAGACATCAATGGCATGGAGGATGGTAATGCGAGCATCATTAAATTGAGGATCTGAAAAGGGTAATTCATCAGAAAAGAGGAATAGCTGATTCACAATCTTTTGCAACTCCTCTGATACCTCAGGGAAAGGATAATTGCCGAAAATTACTAGAAATTCTTCGTTGGTAAGCTTGAGCACTGAAGGGCCCAGGGATTTAGAATGATTTTGAGTAGTCATAGCTACTTTGGTTTAAGATCGCCCACCTAGCGGGCAAACACCCTCTAGGAGGGGCTGTCCGGTTCCTCCCCGGACCCACTGGCAGGCTGGTTCTTAAATTTAAACCTAGATTAAGTTTGCACTTCAAAAGTAAGGAAAAATAAGGTAGGAGTAAAGGTGGGGGATCGGAAGTGCCTCGGCGGAAGGTAATAAAATCATTGACTGCATACATAACTGAATGATTAATTGGGTTTGTAATAGTTTTCCATTCAGTCTAATTCCGTGATAAAAGTAAATAAAAAAAGCACATTTTGATAAAAAAATATCATAATGTGCTTTTCAATTTTCTTATAACCGAGAAAATTCTTTAATTTGGAGTGTCTAATTCCATTTTTTGGAGGTAACTAAGCCCGGATAGTGCCTCCCTTTTTAAAGGGAATCAATATCTAGAATAATAATAGAAGCTAACTCCCCTAAAAGCGTGTAAAGAAATTGCATAAATGTTGAGGTTTTGGGACTTTCCTAAGTTCCGAACCTCTTTTTTTTATCCTACTACTCCACTCTAATTTTATTGTAGTTGCTATCTACTAAAATAATTTCTATATTTTGGTCATATATTATTATTAATCAAACCCTTGCATTTTTGATTAGGCTAAAACAATTAGTAGACATTGTTTCTACTTTTAAACTACAATATTTACAATTAGTAGGCCGTCAGAACGATAAAGCGACCCAACTGTACGAGCTCCTCAAAAAAGGGAGGGTCAAAAACAATGAAGATGCCAGGAAGAGATTATATCCAGGCAGCAAAAATGCTGTTGCCCTCCTCAGCAAGACTAAAAGAAGATTATTTAATCAGTTAATAAACAGTACTATTGTTACGCAGCATAACATTAGGAGCGAGTACGAGTCATCTTTATACGAAGCCTATAAATATTTAGCCGCCTATCGCATCATCCGCACACAAGGCATGATGAAAGCGGCCAATTATGTGGCGGAGGACGCCCTAAAAACGGCTTTGAAATACGATTTTACAGACATCATTTATTTACTCTCCCGACAATTAAGACGGCATTATTCAGCCATCGATAAAAATGAGGAAAAGAGGAAGTTTTATTCAGAATTAGCCAATCGGTATGGAGAGGAGATGCAGGTGGAAAATCAATTAGAGGAGATTTATAGTCAATTATCCGCCCGTTTCGGAGCGGATCGACGCTATGAAGGAGACAAGGCTTTTATCCATCAAATTTTGGAAGAGACTCCCCTACCCCAGGAAAGCCATTATTGGAGCAGTTTTTTGTATTTCAATATTCGGGTGATCAGTTACCAGGTGCTTAATGATCACTCCAAAATTATAGAGGAATGTGAAAAGGCTATTGAATTGATGGAGTCCTTGGGTCAGAAAGCCCCCCCCATCACTTCCTTTTTCTTCCTTAGCTACCAAATCCCTTCACTTATCCTGCAAAAGTCTTCAGTTCAGCCCAAAATTGATCAGGCCCTAGCCTTTTTCGAACCTGGCCATGTCAATTGGCAGCACATCAAACGATTTGAAACACTTAATCACTTTCACCATGGCCAGTATCAAAAGGCTCTGGAGGTAGTTGACCAGGTCAAACAATTTAAACATGCTGAAATCTGGCTGGTGTATGAGGCCATGGCCAAGCTGCTCTCCAATAAAAGTATTCGTTTGTACAAGCTTCTAAATGAGATCCCGGTAATCAGCCAGGACAAAAGAGGTATGAACATCAACATCCTCATCCTAGAGGTCTTATACCACCTCAACAAACAGGAATACGGCAAGATCATCGACCGCATGCCCTCGATCGAGCAATATCTGTACCGTCATTTGATGGTGCAGCCGCTGATCCGCAGCCGCTTGTTTGTCAAAATGTTGATGAGTTTGGAGAAAGGTCATTTTCGCAGGAAGGCGGTGGAGGAAAAATCCAGGGATCTGTTGGAGGAGTTGCGCTCCTACCCTATTGATCAGAGTGTGCAGGATTTTGAATTGGAGGTGGTGCCGTATGAGGTGTTGTGGGGGGAGGTTTTGGGGCGGTTGGAGTAGTTAAGAAAACATTAGCATTTCTAATTATTTTAAAAGGATCATCGAGTTTTCGAATTGATTGGTCGTCTTTTTTATCCTTTCAGGGTTAAACTCATATAAATTAATTTTAAACAAAACCCTAATCCAATGGCCAATAGTTCTTTTCTCAATCGAGTTTCAGGTATTGATTTTTTTGCAATTTTAGCACCTGGATTTTACATTTTCACCGTATTGTATAGTACTGCTTTAGCCTTTGACAAAAACCTTGAAGCAAATAGCACTTTTTGGTCAATGCTAAATAGTATTTCGGATTCCATTTCTGAAAACCTGGTTTATTTAATATTTATATTTTTTGCAGCATACTTAATTGGGAGTGTTCTAAGAGCTATTCCTGTCTGGTTGGCAGAAAAAATAGTTCGACCTAGAGCTCCATCAAACTTCCCTTATCCAGATGTACTTAGTTATGTTTTAATGGAACTTAAGCATCACGAAATTCACTCAGGAATTAATGATGAAGTATTCCCTGACTTTGAGGGTACATTTTCACCTAGAGTATTTGATTTTTGGAAACATCAACTTTGCGTTAATTCTAAAGATGGGTTTCTTTTTTATAGATCCTTTGAAACAAGATCAAGATTTTTTGCAGGGATTGTATGGGCCTCATATATAGGTGTTTTATTTGGAATAATAATTTGTTCTTCCCCTATTAATTTTCATCCTATAAATTCCTTAGGAGGGCCTATTTTATATTTTTCATTAATATTAGCAATAGCGTTTGGATATAATTTCAGAAGAATTAGAAGGCAAGAAGTTCATGCATTATTGCTTGCTTATTTGAGTCTGGAGAAACGTAGTTAATTCAAAATATATTCCTTCGATAATCTCTATTTCCCATATTTAAACCTTAAGTTATGTCAACTACAGTCCTACTATTTGAAATATTAATCATTGGAATTTTCACCTCCATATGGATAACTATGCTTGTAATTATGATTAATTACGGCTATGATTTCGACTTGGAGATCGTTTTAACAAAGATCCAAAATAAGTTTGGCTACCTTAAATTTAGTTCACCCTTAATATTATTTCTTTCGCTTGCGATTCTCTACCAGATAGGCTGGATGATGAATGATATTTCCTACTATTTATCGAGAAAGATATATGCTAATAGAATGATCCGTAAATTAACTGAAATACATCCTGAACTTGAAAATCATTTCGATGAAGAGAAACCAGAACGATACCAATTGGACTTAAAGGCTCCCTCCGATTTTCTTAAAAAATTACGTGAGCATTTGGTAGTCTATAGATTAACCAGAACGGGAATGTTTAACTTTTTAATATTGGCATTTCTTATACTTATTCACAATTTAGCTAATTGGCCATTATTTTTAATTCTTTTAATGGTATCTCTTATTTGTTATTTTCAAAGTCACTTCACTTGCAAAACCTATATAAATCAAATCTTTAGCTTCTATAAGTATTCTGAATTGGATGGAAAGTTGAAATAATTCCCTTTTTTTTATCCATAAACCTTAAGTTATGTCAACTACTGTTTTACTCATTGAAATATTAATTACTGGTTTTTTCACCTTTATATGGGTTATATGTTTAATCTTATTTCCAAGTTATGACTATCAACTTTCTTTTGGTGATGTAAAAGAGATTTATAAGGCACTTCCACCATTAACTTTTCCGATTCTATTGGTCATATTTTACCAACTTGGTTGGGCAATGAATTATGTGAGTTATTGGGCTGCTAAATGGGTATATGCAGATAGATTAAAAAAGAAATTAATAAAAGATCATCCAGAGCTCGGTCCAGTTTTGGAAATTCTTAGATCTGAAAGATCTCTAATTTACTTAAAAGCACCAGCAAGCTTTATTAAAAACTTAAATGAACAAATAGGGATATACAGGATGGCAAGATCAGGTATGATTAACTTTTTAGTCATTGGTGTTGTCGCATTCTTAAATAAGCCGATAAATTGTGTTATACTAATTATTCTATTCTTTTTGTTTCTTATTTGTATTTTTCAAGGCAGGTTCACGTATAAAGTAATCATCAATCAGATTTTAGGTTTTTATCAAAATTCTGAGGATGTAATAAATAAAAGAATGATCAAAAAAAATAATAATAAAAAATTCTCCCATCAAGTTATTTTCTAAAGCTTTTATTAAAGCAACTAGCTGCTAAACTGCAATTAGTCGTCTTAATTTTTTATCCAAAATTAAGCTTAAGGGACGGCCACAATATTTAAGGTTTAGAGCTACACAAGTAGACGAATTAAAAATTCATAGAGTTAATGTTTTCTCTGTCTTATCCACTCATCATACCAAGCCGAGTAATGCTCATAAGACACTCCCTTTATGCCTGATACTGAAATGGAAGGATTGTTCTCCAGATAGTTAAAAAAGACCTCCTTTTGATCGTACGGTACTTGACTAAGGGCAATGTAGCGTCCAGAGGGGCTTGCTTTTCCTGAAATAGGATATTTCAGTTTTGTCCAATGGATTAATTGACCCTCCCACTCTTGGAGATTATAGGACAAGGGAAAAAAGAATTCGACAAATCGCCGATAAGTCAGTCCATCGTTAATGATCAGGAAGTTGATATTATGAGGGCTGAGTTTATGGCCATCTATCCAAACTTCTAGGAGATTAATATCTCGCTGGAATTTCATATAGGTATTTTGCACCAAAGTGCAGGAGGATTTTGCAAATTCTGTAGCACCTTTTTGTCTAGCATTGATGTAAAAATGGATGATCATATCCTTACGCCATCGATTACCTTTCCGTAGGGTATGATGTTTAGGGACAAACTCGTCGAGGTCTTCAAATTGGAATTGTTTATTGATGGATTTTTCACTTACCCCCTTCAGGCTTTTTAAAACCTTTTCTACAAAATGAGTTTTAGCTTTGTCGGGATGCTGAAGCATGAAATTGCAGATCATCGTTAAGTAATATTTAGTTTATCAATTTGTATCATCCAAAGCCATAAATTATTTCCAAAAACGGGCTCAATCCTTTCATTGCTTATTACAAAGTAGTTTCTTGTTTTTTGATCAAAATAAATATGGTGCCCTTTGTAGGAAAAATAAAATTGTAGTCTTTGTAGTACTTGATTTTGATACTGGCTTAGATTTGAAAAGTCCATAAGTTTAGTTTTAAATAACCTATTATATTTTAGCCATTTTAGCAGAGAGAATTAAAAAAGCCCCACCCTATTGGGCAGGGCCTCAAAATCATAATCTCACGAAATTTTAATACAAACGACCTAATCCTTATATGTAAACTTTCCGATGTAAGCCCCTACCAACCCTTTCAAAAAGCCTCCCTTTTTGATTGTTTAGAAGTCTTTTGATGGTGGATTCACTTAGTTTGGCCTCCGGAAATTGCTTATTGATTTTTTTGCCAACATCTAAGGCAACATTGGTATGGAATTGTTCGGGCATTTCATTGTACCAGGTCTCGATATAAGTTCCCAACTGAGCTACGGGGCTATCTAATTGATCAATCACTTTTAAGGCAGTACGTTTAAAGTAGCTGGTTATCCGGATGGCTTTTTCTACTGAGGATTTAGAAATTTCAAGGTCTTCTAATTCTAAAAATTCTACCTCTTTAAATTCTCCCATGGGGTTTAAATCATCGGTAAATTCAGGGGCTTTAGAACAAGCGAATTCCAGCATTTCAATAATGAGGGCAAACCTAAGGCAGTATTGTTCCAATTTTCCTAAAATGCCTTTCACTTCTTCGGACTCACTTTCATTATATTGTTGGGTATAATCGTGAATAAATTTGATGTAGATCTTTTTGCCCTCTTCACTAAGAGGAACATGCGTTTTAATTACTTTGGCAAAGGTTACTCCTCTCCTCTTTTCTGTTTCAAAATTATTGGGTAGACGATATAAAAATTTGATCATCTTTCGATAAAGGTCCAATACTTTTTCATGTGGCTCTTCATCCGTTTGAAAAGGTTTGATCATTTCATCCGGATAAGCAAAAAGGATACGAGCTAAAAAACCATTATCAGCTTTACCTCCAGTGGCCATATCTTTTAATACACCTGGTTGGATCCCACCTATTACTGAGGCAAAAGGATATGGAAGCCAGATAACATCATCTGAAGTACGATTTACTTTTACAGATTTACCAGACCAGATCTTAAGCCAGTATTCTAGATCTGACCCCTTAGACCGGTACATATCCATACTTTTTATCCAGGCTTTTAACTCATCCTGTACAAGGATCACTCCCTTGGGATTGTTTGACATGATTCTGTTAATCGATTCCCTGGTGGCATCATCGATGATCAAATCCTGCGAAACGGGCTTTTCTGGAAGTTCTTTTTTATCCAAGCTGGCCTTGTAACATTCCTCTTTCCATCTTTCAATTCGGTCCCTGTGCTCCTCTCTCAGTTCCTTTTCGATTTCTTCAAGGGGAAACAAGCCAAAATCAATACCTGGGCTTTTCCCCGAACTTGGATATCCAACAACGGACAAATATAGGATTGGAGGGTAAGATTGTTTTTTCTTAAAGTAGGCGCTGAAAGCATTTCCGATGGCCACACTAGCAGCAGCAAGAATAGCTGCACAATGGTAATCGGGAGGTAGTTTGTAACACTCATAAAAAACCTGGATAATATTCTGAATTCTGGAAGGGAAAGCATCAATAGGAAACCGAGTTTTTTCTTTAGTCTCCTTTTTCAGTTTAACGGCAATGTTAGCCACTACCCTCTTAGATTCTTCCTGATCTCCTTTATTAATATATTCGGAAACCTGTTCAGGGATGTTTTGAAAGCGTACCGGTTCGTAAGCCATGAGATTAAATTTTAAGCGTATTGTAAATCACTTTCTCTAAAGTATGGGAGTAAGCTGATGTCTTTGCCCAGGCTTTTCAGCCAGGCCCTTAGTTTTTTATTTTCATTTTCAAGGTCGCATATTTTGTATTTAAGGCTTTCGGTATCCTCTTCTCCTACTATTTCGTAATACAAGCTGATGGCTTGTAAGAGTCTTTGGGTACCATCAATGTAGGTATGGATTTTAGTTAAATAATGATTTCTGTAATTCAGGTACTTCTCGGTGATCTTGCCCTCATTTACTTTTTTTTGGAGGTACTCGCGATCCTTTTCGAGTACCTCCATAAGCTTGTAATACGCCAGTTTATAATCGCTTAATTCTGCATTGATAAGGTCATTCATGGTATTACAGCTTTTTAGTTGATTGAGACGGATAAGTCTTTATTTTTCAGTTCCTTTCTTATTCGGTAGTCTTTATTTCTACAGTATGGGGAGCAGTATTTTGATCTTTTGTTGGGCCTGTAATGAATGGGCCTTTCACAAAAGAGGCATTTCCCTATGGAGTCGCTCCATTTAGGTTCAGCGAAAAAGGGATTTCTTCCTGATTTTCTGTTTCAATAATTGCATTTGGACTTAAGGGAGGAGTAATTTGTCTTCCAATCTGGCCATTGCTCGAATTAGCTTTCTGCAGTTGTTCTTTTTGCAGATCGGTATACTCAGAAATCTTTTTGATGAAGTTGATCTCCAGTAACCAACCAGCGATTATTATGCCGAAGCAAAAGGTAAATACCGCCCAAAATTCATTGCTATTAATTGTAGGAATGGAAGAAATCAAATGCCAGGCCTCACCAATAGATAACATGGTCATTCCAAAGGCCACTAGCTGCACCATTCGTTTGGTAGACTCTACACTGTAATGCAACTGATCCGTAAAAACAATCAGATATCTAAAGTATTGAGCGATGGCAGCGCCAAACATGGCTAAGAACTCAGCAGCTACACCATAAGGAATAATTTTTTGAAGTATAGGGTAGATAAAGAGTCCTACAAAGGCAGCATTGATTAAATAGGATCCAGCTACCCCTCCAATGTATTGATTCGGTAATCCTTTCCGGATGGACTGAGTAAGGGAGGCAAACTGATCATTTTGTAATACTAATTTTGTCATGCGAAAATATTTTAAGTTGTAATTGAATGCAAAAAAAAGGCCAGCCGCTATTCAAAAAGCAACTGGCTGCTTATGATTAATAATCCCATGAATACCATCGTAATAAATGCTCAGGTGAGAATCTGGGTAATAACTCTCTAGCTGATTTAATCTTTCTCCCTGAGCATTTTCTAAAGCCTCATCAAACTTCTTTTTGAAAAAATTCAGTACGGTAACCCCTTCCAGGTGGTACAATTTAAGGTGAGCGTGCTTCAAATTTAGGTATCTAACAGCGTTTGTTCCTGCCTCTTTTTCAAGAATATTCTTTAATTCATTATCTAAAGCACGTTTTTTTTTAGTATCAAAAGAGGACAATACCTCTAAAAAAATCTTTATTTTGTTTTTGTAAGCCATAAATAAGCAATTTTGGTTCTCTGTTTTTATTAACATCAACACAAATATAAGAATATTCTCACTATATTCAAGAATATTCTCTTTTTTGGTCAAAATTAACAACTATTTTTATGCGTATTGGAATTAGACTAGAGCAATACATCAAAGAGATAGGCAGCTCTTCGAAGGATTTTGCTGAAGCAATCAACTACAACAACAAAACTCTCGGCAATGTCTTAAAAGGAACGACGGAGACTCCGAGTTCCGATCTTATCGCCAAGCTGGTAAAACACCATCCCCGGCTCAATCTTCACTGGCTATTTTTTAATGAAGGAAACATGCTGTTAGATGACGAGCAATTTGCCCGAATCCGAAGGGCAAATATGGACTGGCTGATCAATGAATTGAGAGAGAAATATGAAACAAATTCGTAGACAAATAGACAAAAGAAGTCTGTCTATAGACAAAACGGGCTACAATAAGTCGTTGATTATCAGCGACTTATTTTCATTTGATAGAGTCCCTCCTTCGGTACTCACTGAAAATCAAGCATTTATGCCTTCCAATTTTTGGAGGGTATTTTTGTTTTGGGCTTTGGGTACAACATGGTATAACAAAAAAGAAAATTGTAGATATTAAGCTTATTAGTGCTTTACTGAATTGCCCCCCTTTCCCTACACTCTCCTTTTTTTTCAGGGAAGACTACAATTCGATCTATATCTGGATTATGATAGATGAGTAATTTCCGAATACAAAAAAGAGTATCAAGGCCAGTTCCTTTTGAAGAATTTGGCACCCAACGCCTCAACTTCTTTCAACCTAATATCCAACGATTGATATGGATTTCTACCAGAACCAAGCTACCTCTTTAAATCAATTAAAAGCGCCCATTCTAAAAATGGAATAAAACTCCATCACTACATCGGTTAAATCTGAGCGGAATGGTCCTTCAATACTAGCAAGCTCATAAAAGATAACTCCTCTTACTTCCAGCTTTTCTTCTTCGGTTTGGATGGAGGACTACTGGCCGATTAGATCAATTCCATTCAAAAGCAGCTCCTGTTGCAAAAAGATCACCAACATAATACTGAATCTTACCTAAGTTAGAACTGTCTTTGTCTTTGATGGCCTGGAAGGTAGAGTTAACAACTTTAGCTACAACTACGGCTAACTCTTTTGTGTTTTTGCTCATTGCTAATTGCTTTTTGATGAATGATTATTTCATCGGCAATTAGCAAAGGAAAGGACAATAATAGTAGGACATTTCTATTTACACCTTTTGATCAGCATGGATTTTTACAATGGAATAATTTATTAACTACTAAATCAATTATTCTAAAAAAAATTCATAAATCTTCAGTTGGAACTAGAAACGCTCTTATCGAAATTCTCGCGTTTTCTCGAATGGACCTGGAACGTCGATCAAGAAGCTCGAAGTTATCAGTAAATTTTCTATATAGCTTTTCAGCAGATTTAATTTCTTCTTCACTTTTATTATTTTTAGTTGCGGCGGGTTCCTTGACTTCTCTCCAAATCATTTTTAACATCCTTTCAGTTCTTTCAACTTGATCTACACAACCACGAAAACTCCGGAATGAGGTATCATCTTTCAAGGTTCCCAACTCAAAAACTCTTATAATATATTTCCAATTCTCATTTTCATGGTCCCAAGATCTTAAAAGCATATTGAGTGTTTGTTCATAAGCAAATTTCCTATATTTGATTAACTCTTTCAGTGTTGATATATTAATATTTAAAAATTCCGTTCTCATCTTAGTTAATCTTGGGGATAATTTTTGTAATTCCTTGGAAACTTCAGGGAACCAATTAGCTAACAATGGTTTAGTTCCATAGGTGTCAATTAATTCTTTTGCACTTAGCGGATCACCTGTATCAAAGGTGCCTAACACGAAATCTGTCATAGTATGAGTCATCATATTATCCAATTTACCTTTAAAGTTAGCTTTATCGACAATTGTAGTAAGATCTCCAGGGATTTGGCAAATTCTCTCAGCCTTGGAAAAGTTATCAATAACATACCCCCAGCCTGCCAACCACATTTGACAAGTATCGACCGACCAAACTGAAATTGTATCTACAATGCCATTATTTTTTTTAGTAAAAGCAACAGTTTTTTGTCTTATTTCAGTATCGCGATTAACAACAACTAAAGGCTTTGAATCCATATCCACAATTTTACACCATTCAACAATACTCCAAAAAGCTGTTTCCGCTTCACTTTTTTCCTCAAACCCACTATAAGGAAAAATGATAATAACCTTTGTTTTGCTTGCCATAATAAATAATTTTTTAACTAAGCATTCATGTCTAATGCAGTCAATCTATTCAAAATAAAACATTTAACTTGAATTGTCTTCATATTTAAATTTAATTTTGATTAAAAATCATAAATAATTAATTCAGATTTCGATATAGTCGACTCCCTTCGAATCTCCTCAATCTCCCCAGCTGCATCTTCCACCTCAGCATAACTAACAGAAGCCCTAATATGCCTCGGAAAATTAGCCAACAAACTATTAATATCCTTAAAGCTATTAAATATAGGCTGTAAATCCGGAGAAGAAAATACAAATGCTCAATCAATCATCAGCTGAAATTGAGGAGTGGTATTCACATCAGTCGACCCCAATTTGGAAATCTCATCGCCTACCCTTTTGCTATTTTGTTCCCCACCATAAATCAAATCTTTTTAAGTCTTCCCAAGTGTAATTAGTAGCTGCCAATTTCTTAATGGATGTTGCGCTTCTGGCAATAGCTACTTCTGTTTTTAGAGCTCCAACAAAGCCCTCCAAAGGATCAAGACTTGTCACACTTCCCCAGACCTTGTATTCCTTAGCGATTTCATCTACAAGTATTTCTCCAATATTAAAATGCTTTGATTGCTCTGATTTTTTTCTTTCGAGCTATTTTATCGACTGCTTGACAATCAAGAAACATAATTCTAGACATTGGAGTGAAGTAAAGAGTGGTGTATTATTTGTTAGAATTAATATCTTCCTTTGTTTTGGATATCCATAAATTCGGTATACTTACGTAAAACCTTCCAACTTAAATGCTTCGCAATCCCTCCAATATCAGGAAACAAGGTTGAGAAATTCACATGCAAAATATCTAGCTTTTTTCTAAGATCATCGGCTACCTTTTTGGGGATAAGTATCTTAGCTAATTCATCATTAAAATCTTTGTCTTGATTTAGGGGGATAAATCCTTTTTTTGCATTACAGCTATGCAAAGTAAACCATCCAGCTTGGACCATTACCCTTTTTGAAACTGTTTTAGGTTTGAAAATAAATGTACTTGTTGTATCAAATGGTTTTTCACGCTGTACGTCATCCAAATTTAAAACCCGTCTATCATTTTCTTGTATGCAATATGCCCAAACTGCAACTTCACCATCTTTTTCATCTTCACCTATTCCTTGTAGGGAAAAAAATAAGGCAGCTAATGGATTTGAAGTCCAATCCAATAGCCTTGTAGGTAATCCATAATGCTGTGCTAAAGATAATACTTCTAATTCGTCTTGTTTATTAATTTGATGACTCGAAATATGATCATTACAAAGAACTTTGAATTCCTGAATAATTTCCTTTTCTATCAATAGTAATTCAGCTACAGGGTATTTCTTTTTATTTTTTGGAGTTCTCGCTATTCCTGGGGTCAATTGATATTTAGAATTTCCTTGCCCTCTAAAAATTACGAAATGATTATTGGATGCCCAATCTAAAGTTAGATTGATATATTCTTGCAAGCTTTCACACTTTTCTTCTTGATATGCCATATTCAGATCTTTAGTTTTATTTTTCCAGATTTAACATCAAATACCATCCTCATTTTTCCCTTCCTTCGCTTTCCGTTCTTTTTTTAATTTAGTTTTATTTATTTTCTTCTCGTCGATTTGTTTAGCTTTTTTCCCTAACCAAAAGCCAAAGTAAACTGCTAGAAATGAAAATATTATTCCAAATATTGCTAAAATCAAGGATTCATTATTCTTATAAAAGTGCCATACTTTATTTTTCACTTTTACATTTATCTCTTTTTTAAAAGTTTGTATTGTATAAGGGCTTTCTTTTCCTTTTACATCAAGGATAATATTAATTGTAAGCACCAGATATTTAATTCCTATCGTTTTAGGCTCTACTATCCATTCCCATTTGGTGACATCATAATCGAAGATAGGTTGCCTTATTGGCGAGCCACTTATTACTGAAAAATTCTGACCTGTAAGATGGGCCTCTAAGAAGGCAGTAGATTTAATTCTATGAGTTTCCAAACTATCTAGATTTGATTTTCCTAAAATTGAATCTAATTGAATGGCCAATTCCTCCTGTGTTAAGAAGTTGGCAACCAACAAAGTAATGGGATTCTCTTCTTCTAATATCATTTGTGAAGGAGTATTAAATGCAATTTGAGAGTAACCTAGACTATCTGAAACCTTAACAATTTCATTGTGGTCTTTTAGTTTTAAAAAGTTTACTTCAACAGATTTTGTATGGCTTAAAAATTCAATATAATCATATTCATTTCTAATAAATTTTTCGGTGAAGGCTTGGTAATTATTTTTTTGGTATGATAGCTTAGGAAAGACTTTATCTCCATCAAAAGATAAGGTGATTTTGTTTTTACCAGAGTTCAACAATTTTATTTCGAATCCTGGATTTATAACCTTTCTTAATTGCATTTTATCATTCCAAATACCACAATCCTCTTCACCTAAAGAGTATCTAATCGTATAATTTTCTTTATCAATTTGCCTACAACTGTTTTCATAAAAAACGGTTTTGTCTTCAGCCAGTAGATTAATTAGAGTATCTCTATCAGCATCTTTAATAATGATACTAGGTTCATTAATTGTTTTTTTACTCAAGGATTCAAAAAACCAAAAAATAGAAATAACAGCAATAATCCCTGTCAAAATTGAAATTTTTATCCTATTTCTCATGTGCTTTTAGTTTAATTAACTCAAGTTAGGATGCAATAATCTTAGTTCAATTAAAATTAAAGTCTAATAAAAATTAGTTATTTATCCTTTTCTAACTTTTATCAACCCTTAAGATTTAACCATACCAATATATTCTCTTTGTGATGGCTAGCTAAAATCTATTATTCTTAAAGAGGTACTGGTTACAAAATAAGGTCACTTAATTTTAAGCCATTGTATTGTTTATAGTTCCATATTCTGCTGATAATTTTAAAGCGACTCACCCTGATCTATAGTGGATTCATTAATGTGATTTTTCAAATAAATCTAACTGCAATCATGATTTACATAGTTAGTGTTCACCGTTTCAAATCTTTTTTGCAATAGATCACACCTTAAGGTTAGGTCATCCAGTTATGGAATAGAAAAAAATATGATGCGAATAGATTTGAGATTACCTATTGTGCAATAATGCTTTTTTCAATATGAAGATTAATTCTGTTATTTTACTAGGTTTCATTTTCTTTCTAAACACAGTGCATACTTACACCTTAGATTAATTAAAGTTTTTTAAGACATTCCACTTATGAAGGAACATTTGGAGCTCTAAATCCTACTAGTTTATAGTATTTATTTTCAATTGGATAATCACTAATTTTTACAGAATTTGATTGATTACCACCTAAAATTGAAATTTTGTTTTCTCCAGATTTGCTTAAATAAAATCCAACATGACCACCCACCTCCCCGTTTTTTGAATATCTTTCAAAAACAGCAATAGCTCCTCTTCTTGGATTGATTTTTCTTCCCCAGGTTCTCCAATGCAGTGCCAATGCTGAATTGGTACCTTCATACTCCGCTTTTTCTATACACCAATTCATAAAAGCTGAACACCAGTGAGTCTCATCTGATAGTTTTGCATCTTCATTAGTAAATTTTTCACACGTACCTAAGTACTGAAGAATTCTATGATTTTCGTTAGGATCTTTTAATTCAACAATATTTTTTTCACCAAAGGCTATTTTCAGAAAACGAGGATCGCTAGTCTTGATATCCTTCTTATCAGGAAATACTAAAAAATATTTGAATGGGCAAAAACCTATTTTACCCCCTTTAGTTTTTATTTTTACCCAGTAATAATTGTCAATAAAGCCTAATTTTTTTACAATTTGACCTTTATTTATTACTGCAATAGGTTTAGCACCAATTATGGGTTCGTTTAGAACATTTAATCTATTTGTATTAACAAAAAGGTATCCCATTTTTCTTCTATATTTAAAGGTTTTATTATTCGATTAATTCTAACAAATGAAAACACTCGCCCATATTATTAATAAATAAGCATTAGGCATTAAACTTACTTAATACCTTTTAAATCAACATATTATAATTATATTCTAAGAAAAACATGAAAGAAGTAAGGGACAAAAAGTACGAGAAGTATTCTTAATAAGAAAAGTGGAGTAAGAATTTTTTGTTTTACTTTTTTAAGGAAAAGTATAAATATAACTGGATTCGTTATTTTCATTTTACTGGGTGTTTAACCCTTTAAATATAATAAAAATGAACAAAAAATACAAAGGTTTTGGTGATAGCTTCCCAGAATTGCAGACAATATCACACCATCCCATAAAGTGTGTAATATCATGTAGAAACCAACCCAGGTCACAATAACTCAAAGATTTCCTTCAACTCAGAATCCGCAGTCAAGTCAGCCAGCAATTTTTCTGATTCGCCTTATCATAATAAGGATGTTCCCTAAATATGGCCGCATACTTCTCTTTTAATAAAGTATCGCATTCATTTACCTTTTCTATCGCGATTTCTCCTATTTTCTTGAAAAAATGATTGTTGAATTGTAAATCATCAGGGTTGACCCAGCCTGCTGCAATAAAGCCTTTGGCCTTTTTTGGGCATCTCATGGATTATCTGCATTTAACAGACCACATTTGTTATTCATAAAACGATAAATATCCTGTCTGGCACGGGAAAGGATTTTCATGAAATTAGCGGCACTAATGTTCAATAGACTAGCGCTAATAAAAAATTGATCTTAAGTGCTACTAATCTACCTTTTCCCCCTAATCGCATCCCTTATCTTAGTCGCACTCTCATAATCCTCCTTGGCCAAAACCTGCAGCAATAGCTGTTCCAGCTCTTCCAGGGAGTAATCAGAGAGTTTGCCGCGTTTGTTGGTGAAGGCTTTGCTGGGGCTTTCTAAGACCACTCCCGCCTTATCCATGATTTGTTCGGTAGTAAAAATGGGACAGCCAAAACGGATGGCCAGAGCAATGGCATCAGAGGAGCGGGCATCCACTTCCAGGGGGCTTCCATCTGCTTTTTTGCCGATTAAGGTAGCGTGGAATATGCCGTTTACCATATCAGAAATGAGGACTTCTGAGATGCTGATATCAGATTGATCCAAGGTATTTTTAAAAAGATCGTGAGTCTGGGGGCGGTTAGGCTGCATTTTTTCCAGAGATACGGCTATGGCCTGGGCTTCAAAACTGCCTATAATGATGGGCAATCGGCGGTATCCCTTCTGCTCTTCCAAAATTAGGGCAAAATTTCCTTTACTAGACTCACTATTGGCTAGTGCAATGATATTGAGCTCAACTTTCTTCATTGATTTGCATATCCATTTTAATAAATTGACACATTTCTTCCACCTGGGCAAAAGGAGCAATCACCTGACCTCCTTGCAATAATTTGAATAAATTGATGTCTTCTATTTCGATGAGGTATCCTTTTTCTAATTTGATCATTTTCCCCTCCTGTGTTTTTACCTCAAGATTATAGCGCTTAAGGGCAAATAGCAAAACTTGCTTGGGATCCGTTTCTTCCATTTTAAGCTAAATTTTCAATCACCACATATGCTCCGTATCCAATACAAAGCAAAGAGGATAAGATTATTAACCCCAATTGTAAATTTCGATTACTACTTAGTTTTTTGCTAAATGGCAAACTGAAAATGCCCGCTGCCACTAACATGCCAATCACCGACCCCAATCCAAAAATGATCAAATAAAGCAGGCTGTTGAAACTACTAGGAATTTCGGCCATCACTAAAAGTACTATGGCTCCACTTCCTGCCAGTCCATGGACTAAGCCTATTCCATAGGCCAAATGATGGTTATCTTTTTCATCTACCAATTGCTGAGGCTGACTCCTATGATTAAAATATTGGTATAGGCGAAAGATTCCTAAAACAATAAGCATAACTCCTACAATAGCTTCAAAATAGCCGAAATACCCATTAAAGACCGTGGCCCTCCCCACAATCATCAGCAATCCTATAATAAATATGGTGGAAGTATGGCCTAAACCCCAGTATATTCCATCCTTTATGGCCAATGCCAATCGGTCTCTTTTGGTAACAATATTGCTGACCGCTACCAGGTGATCCGCCTCAAAAGCATGACTAAAACCGACAACTGCCGCAAAAAATAAAGGAAAAGTTGATTCCATAATCCTGTTTTAAAATTTCAAATGATTGATGACAATTCGGTGATTACCAGTATCGGCCGCCACCATAGTTGAGCCTTCTATACATACCTGAAAAGGCCAATACAAACTTCCTTCAGTACTCCAAATGGTATTTTTATTTTCACTGCCTGTGGTAAAATTATCCTGACCCAAAACATTATCAGCCGAAGCATTATGATGTGCAGGCAGCTCCTCAAACCACAATATTCTACTACTCCCTGTATCTGCTACCCATAAGCCTTTCTGATAAAAACAAGTATCATAACACCAATTTAAGGTGTTGGCTTTGGGAAACCATCCAAATTGATTTTGACCATTGGCCTCAAATGAGCCCTGGCCAATAATCACATCTGCTTTTTGATCAAAGGCCGTTTTCCAATCTTTCCAAAGTAATACTCTGTAATATTGTGTATCGGTTATGGCCATCTCTCCTCCAGGGCCAATCTTTACCGAATAGGGCCAGATGGCATCCGTGTTTTCGTAGTCTCTTTCCTGAAAATTGGGCTTCCCAATCACATTGCTGGCAGCTACAAAATTATGATCTGGGATGTTTTCAAAATACAAGACCCTTCTGTTTCCTGTATCTGCTATCCAAAGCTGCTTTCCATCAGAAAAAACGCCATATGGCCAGTTTAGTGATTGGGCCGAGGGCGGATGACTAATGCCTTCCACATTGGGTTCGTTGTTTTGAAAATTAGGCTGTCCCAGTACCACATCGGCAGCTTGCCCATCTTTGGTGGGCATTTTCAACCAAATTAACACTCGATGATTCCAGGCATCTGCTAAAATGAGTTTTTCACCATCGGACCAGATACCAGAGGGATAAAACAAACTGGATGCACTCACCTTCCCACTGGCATTTCGTCCAGTCCCTGCTTTTGCCATTTGCCCAAGTACTAGGTCAGGGTTTTGAAATTCTTGGTTGGGTAATTCATTCCAGATAAATAACCTGTTTTGAGCCGTATCAGCTACAAACAGCTTATTTTTCACCAAAAACACTCCCCTGGGGGCAAGCAAGGGGCTGTCCTTTGCTCCCTTAAAAATTTGGGTATGGGTAACCAACTTCTCTAATGCTATGGGTTCGCTTTGTTCCATCTAATTATTGAGTTCTAGTCTGATTCTTTCGAGATGATCAATTTTCATCTTAATTATGGTAGCTAGAGATAAGGCTCTGTCTTTCGCCCCTTTGGCCTTTTCTCCCTCAAAAAGTTCATCTACAGATGCATTAAAAACATCCAGCCAATTATGGAAATGCTTTTCCTTAAGTCCGTAATTATATTTTTGATTCAGGTTTAGGTGAAAGTCCACTAAATCTCGCTTGTATTTTCCTGCCTGAAATAGAACACTTTCCCAAAAATCAACGATGATGTCCATGTGTTCAAGAATGTCAAGCTCTGCCACTTCCAGAAATAGGTGCTCAAATTCTTTATCCTTGAGTAACTTTTCATAAAATGTAGTCACCAGTTTTTTAATGTCCCCTCTATTTTGAATGTCGCCCTTCATAATCAGCAGATTCTCGGTAGTTGTTCCCCAACCAACATGTTCACCACTCGTTTCCCTCCTATCTGACTGGTTAAAACCACTTGTCCAGGATGTTCTTCAATTACTTCACCGATAATGGCTGCATTGGCACTGAATTCAAAAGATCTCATTTTATCAATCATGGCTTCAGCTATCAAGGTATCGACAATAGCAATAAACAACCCTTCATTGGCCACGTAAAGGGGATCGAGTCCTAAAATTTCACAGGCACCAGAGACTTGATCGTCTATGGGAATGTCTTTTTGAAAAATGTCCACCCCAAGTTTAGTGTCTCTGGCTATCTCGGTTAAAACAGTTCCCACTCCTCCCCTAGTTGGGTCGCGCAACAAGTGAATGTCCTCACCAAAATCATCCAACAAAGCTTTGACTATGTGGTTCAAATTTCGGGTATCACTTTCTATGCTTGTTTCAAATTCCAATCCTTCTCTTACCGACATAATGGCGATGCCATGGGTCGCCAAATTATCGCTGACAATAATTTTATCTCCAGCTTTCACATTGGAAATATCTATGTTGGCTTTATCGTGTATCCGTCCTACCCCGGTGGTATTGATGAAAATTTTATCTCCTTTTCCTCGTTCCACTACCTTCGTGTCCCCTGTTACTATGGTCACTCCTGCTTGCTCACATGCAAATTTTATGGCCACCAGTATTTCCCAAAATTCTTTCATAGTCAAACCCTCCTCTATGATAAAACCTAGGGATAAAAATTGGGGAATAGCTCCACACATGGCTAAATCGTTCACCGTCCCGTTGATGGCCAGCTCACCTATATTTCCCCCTGGAAAGAAGACAGGAGAGATGACAAAACTATCTGTAGTAAAGGCAGTCCTTCCAGTCAAATCCAGAGTTGCACCATCATGTCGTTTACTGAGATAATCATTTTTTAATACATCAAAAACTCCGGTGTCCAATAGCTTATTGGTTAATAAACCACCACTTCCATGCCCCAGTGTGATGACTTCAAAATCCAATTTGGGCATAGGGCAAGACAGCTGCATTTTAATTTTTTTCTCTTTTTGATTTTCCTCCTCCATTCCGGTTTATTTGTATTCAATAGGCTCCCATTTGCGGCGGCGATAGATTTTTCTACGGCTACTAAACCAATCTCTTTGCTCCAGGGAATCCAATTGTTTTGGATCATAAATTTTGTGTACAAAACAGAATCGCTTTTCAGCAAATCCTTGATCATTATTGTAAAAATTATTTCTCATCCGCTGCAATTCTTCCTCTCGGTATTTTGCCAGTGGCTTCACTCTTTCATCTTTTTTTCTTTGAAAACGTTTGGCCATCAGAAGTTTATCGAAATAGGATAAGGAAGCTATATTATTAGCCACTTTTTTAACCTCTTCCCTGAATTTGGCAGCAGGTTCTTCAAAAACTTCATCAATTAAGCCAATTTCTTTGGCCAAAGCTGTGCCCCAGGGCAGACATTGTTCTGTAAAATGGTTCGCCTTTTCAACCCCTATTCTTTTGGGTAATAAATAGGTCCAATACTCCGATCCATACAGTCCCATGTTTTTGGTATGAGGATTCAACACGATTCCCTTTCGAGCAAGCACTTTATCGCCTGCTAAGGCAAATGAAACTCCACCTGCTCCCGCATTTCCTTGCAGTGCAGAAATGATATAGTGATTGGGAGAATCAATTATTTCTAAGATCAGATCATCAATTGCATTGATATTTGCCCATGCTTCATCAGGTGGATTTTCCGCATGCTCAATCACATTTAAATGGATACCGTTTGACCATACATCTTTTCCACCCATCAAGACCAGTACTTTTATGGGCTGCTTTTTAGCCTCTTGGATAGCCTTTTTAAGTCTAAGGCATTGGTCTGTATCCATGGCACCATTATAGAAATCGAAATACAGGTAAGCAATTTCACCCTCTTGCTCATATCTAATTTCTTGGAAGGTAGCCTGCTCAATTTTTTCGAAAAGATCAATCTCATTTTTTGGAATAGTTATGGCATTTTCACCCAATGCCATGGTAGCTGGCAATTTAATGGCTCCTTCCTGGTCGGCTCGCAAGTGGCTTATCCAAATGGCTTTATCAGCTGTTGCTACACAGATGGCCTTATTTCTTTGGGCCAATATGCTGCCTGCCTGCCCACTTAATGTCTCTTCCATATGGGCACCAAAGACAAAATACTTCCTTCCAAAAAATTCTGCTAAAACGCCAGAATCGCTGTCGGCAGCATTTATTTTCTTAAGGATATCCTCTGTTTTTTCCTGCCAGGAAAACTGAAAATCAGTCTGTCGGCTCCTCCTATTCCATCTCCCTTTGATGTTTTCATTGGAATAGTCCAAAGGCTCCGGTTTAAAATCTGGGTTCTCATAATGCTTAAGAGCCTCCATAAGTCCCCTCATGGCACTTTGGGTCACCTCATGGCGATACAAATTTGACTTGCTTGTTTTTCGCATTGGAAATATTTGGGAACTCCAAATATCCCCGGCATCCATTTTTTCAGCAGCCTGCAAAATGGTGACCCCCCACTCTTTTTCATCATTCAAAATGGCCCAATCCAAGGAGGAAGCTCCACGGTCTCCCTTAATACCGGGATGAATAATTAAACAAGTATAATTTTTCCAAATGCTTTCAGGAATTTTCTTAGTCAAAAAAGGAGCAATGATTAATTCAGGTTGGTATTCCTCAACTGCAGCAATCATGCTTTGACCATCACCAGCTATGTGTACCTTGACCTGGTGATTCAGGCGGTCCAGCTCTATCCAGGCTCGTTGAGCCATCCCGTTAAATGCTGTAGTGAGAAATAAGATTTTCATGCTGATTGCCCTTCCATTTGGTTAATCATTCCTGAAAAATGGTAATAGGCGGCACAAGCCCCCTCCGAACTGACCATAGGAGCCCCCAATGGGTTTTCTGGCTTGCAATCTTTCCCAAAATTGGGACATTCAAAGGGTTTTTTGATGCCCTTCATTATTTCACCGGCTATACACTCTTCATTTTCTGGTGCTTCGGCAATATTCACATTAAATTTTTTCTTCGCATCAAATGCTGCATACTTTTCTTTCACTTCATAACCACTCATCGGAATTACCTCCATGCCTCTCCACAATCTATCGGTGACCTCAAAAACTTCATAAATGGTATCCTGTGCCATAGGGTTGCCTTCCTCTTTCACCATTCTGGAATATTGATTTTCTACTCTGGCTTCCCCCGCCTCCAACTGTTTTACGGTCATCAAAATCCCTTGCAATAAATCCACTGGCTCAAACCCGGTAATGACTACAGGAACCTGAAAGCGCTCAACCAATGGGTAATATTCTAAGGTCCCCATTATCGTGCATACATGGCCTGCTGCCAAAAAGCCTTGTATATGGCTTTCTTCATCTTCCATAACCGCTTCAATTGCTGGTGGTACCAATACATGCGAAGCCAGTATGGAATAATTATCCAGACCCAACCTATGGGCATGAACAACTGAAAGGGCATTGGCCGGAGCAGTCGTTTCAAATCCAACTGCAAAGAAAACAACTTGTCTATCTGGATTTTGCTGAGCAATTTTCACGGCTTCAAGTGGAGAATATAAAATTCGAATATCTGCTCCATTTGCCTTTGCCTCCAGCAAACTTTTTTCTGATCCGGGAACCCGAAGCATATCACCAAAAGAGCAAAGGATTACCCCTTTTTCTTCTGCCAGAAAAACGGCCTTGTCAATTAGATTCAATGGTGTTACACAAACCGGGCATCCCGGCCCATGAACCATATTGATTTCTTTGGGCAACATATTAAGGATGCCGTTTTTAACCAAACTATGTGTTTGACCACCGCAGACTTCCATAATCGTCCAGGGTCGAGTCACCGTCTTTTTGATCTCCTCTAAATAGCGTTGTGCCAGTTCAGGATCTCGATATTCTGATAAGAACTTCATAGAAGTTTATTTTTTGTTGCTATATTCCTTTTTATCGGGGAGAAATTCAGAAATATTTAACTCATCCTCTACTTCTCCCATTTCTTCCAAATATTGAAAAGTCTTCTTAGCTTCTTCTTCATCAACAATGCTTATGGCTACCCCCACATGGACCAGCACATAATCATCGACTTTGGCCTGAGGAACCATCTCCAAACTGGCTTCTTTAATAATTCCACCAAAAGAAACTTTGGCCATTCGTACCATTCCATCAAATCGGGATTCAATGGATTTGATTTTGCCAGGAATTGCTAAACACATGGTTGTTTAATTTATTTTTATTAAAAGATACTCTATGTTTTACTATTTGGTAGCAGATCAGTTGTCCAAAGGATATATTTTCATCATTTGCCGCAAGCTGCTGGTGAAAAAATAGTTCAAAATCTTCCTTGAGGTGATGAAGAATCAAATCAAGCAACAAGCCATTTTGAAAAACACCTCCACTAAAAGCTAATTTTTTAATCTCGAAATTATCTGCTATCGTTTTTATCAGTTTCACCAGAGAGAAATGAAATTTTGCTGCAATAAAGTCCTTTGCTTGTCCTGACCACAAATCCTTGATGATGTTATCCATCAATGCTTTAGTTGGAATGCGATCTTCCAATAGATCTTCCTGAAAATAGCTAGATGAAAAATCCAAGCCATTTTTTTTGAAATAAGAAGTAGCTAATGCTTCTAACCGCATGGCTGCTTCCCCTTCAAAGGTCTGTTTATCCAGGATGCCCAATAAGGATGCTACCGCATCGAAAATACGCCCCAGGCTTGAGGTTTGCAAAGGCGCATCTTTTTGCAAAAGTTTATGGTAAATCTGCCATTCCGTTTTGCTGAATTTATCCTTCAAAAACTCCTCCGCTCCCACTACATCCCAGCAAGCAGATAAGGCAGAAATGCGAGGCTCTCTGGGCATCTTATCTCCCAAAATGAAGTCGAAATAATCAAAGTAAGCACAGCGGGAGAATTGATAATCATGGTATTTAAAAAACTCTCCTCCCCAGATCTGGCCATCATTTCCAAAACCGGTTCCATCCCAAATCACCCCCAAAATGGTATCATCAGCATGCATCAAGTGATGCTCGCCTAAAATTGCTCCAAAATGAGCGATATGGTGCTGAATATCATAAGTAGGTATGCTTAATTCGTTTGCTAATTGCTCACCGTAATGGGTAGAAGGATATTCCGGATGTTTGTCCTTGATGATACAGTCAGGCTGAGCCTGAAATAAATTTAAGAAATGTTGTATGGTTAGCTGGTAATTTTGCTGGGTATCGAATTGCTCCAAATCACCTAAATATTGACTGATATGGATATTTTCTTTATGCAAAAAACTGAAGGTACTCTTTAACATTCCACCCATAGCCAAAATGCTTTCGCCAGGCAACTCTAAATTGGGGTTGATATAAGTTGGTGCCAATCCCCTGGAGCGGCGTAGGACAATTTTTTGTTTTTTAAAAAAAGAAAATTTGACCACACTGTCATCCTGTGGAATAACAATGTCTCGGTTATTTAGCAAAATGAAGTCGGCTATTTTTGAAAGTTGGGATAAAGCTTTTTCATCTTGGAAAACTATGGGGGAATTACTGATATTTCCACTGGTAGCTACTATTGGTTTATCAAATTTGTGCAATAGCCGTTCATAAAGGGGAGTATAGGGCAGCATTACCCCTACTTGATTGAGTCCGGGGGCAATTTCACCAAAGGTTTCAGTATCCTCACTCCATTCCATTAATACAATAGGTGAGACATGGGTGTTCATTTCCTGAATAGCTTCTTTTTGATCAAATAAACCTTCAACAGAAGTCTTATTGGGAAACATTAAGGCAAAAGGCTTGGATGGGCGATGTTTTCTCTTTCTTAATTCCAAAACAGCAGCGCTATTATTGGCATCACAGGTAAGCAGATATCCCCCTATTCCTTTTATGGCTATAATCTTGCCCTCCTGCCAATGTTGTATGATTCGGTTAACTATTTCTTCAGAATCTTTTGATATTGGATTTTGATCCGCATCAAATAAAGTTAGTTCGATACCGCAATCTGAGCAGGAATTGGTTTGAGAATAATAACGCCGATCAAGGGGATTATTATATTCCTCTGAGCAAGTGGCACACATCTGAAAGACAGACATCTCTGTATATTCTCTATCATAAGGCACACTATTTATAATTGAGAATCGTGGACCACAATTGGTACAGGTAATAAAAGGATATCCATGTCGTCGGTTAGCAGCCTGATGCAGTTCTTCCCGACAATCTTCACATAATCCAAAATCTGGGGTAATCAATAGATTGGGCTCTCCTTCTTCACTGCTATGAATAATCTGAAAATGATCAAAAAATTGTTGTTTTTTCTTACGCTTATGAATGGCAGTTATCTTACTCAAAGGCGGGGCTTTGGCCACTAGCTCTTCAGCAAATTTCCCAGCTAGGTTTTCATCCGCATTAAATACGATGTGAACACCATCTATGGTATTGTTTACCCAACCTTGTAGCTCATATTTCTGAGCCATTGAATAAACAAAGGGGCGGAAGCCAACTCCCTGAACCTGACCTTCGATATGGATATGCCAGGTAGTCATCAAATAGCCGCTTCTTCTTTTGTAATTTGCTTTTCATTTACTTTCTCCAGTAGCCAGCTACACCACTCATCAATTCCAATGTCTTTAGTACTGGAGACTTCTAATACTTTTATATTCGGGTTAACATCTCTTGCATCTTCAACCACGGCATCAACCGAGAAAGGGAGATATTCCAATAAGTCCACCTTAGAAACCAACATCATTTCGCTGGTCAGAAACATACGAGGGTATTTTTTGGGCTTATCATCGCCTTCTGTTGTCGCAATAAGGGTGACCCGATAATCCTCGCCTAAATCAAAAGATGCGGGGCAAACCAAATTGCCTACATTTTCGATGATTAATAACTCTACTCCTTCCAGGTCAAGATTTTCCATGGCTTGCCATACCATTTGGGCTTCGAGATGACAGATTCCTCCAGTTACAATTTGTAAGGCATCAACACCTACTTCCCGCAGGCGGTCGGCATCCCTTTCTGTTTCTAAGTCTCCGACTAAAATTTTCATCTTAACCTTATCCCCGATTCGCCGAGCAGTTTCCTGCAATAGTGTGGTCTTGCCACTACCAGCAGATGAGGTGATATTAATAAGCATAATATTTTGCTCTGCCATTTTTTTACGAATGCTTTCAGCCACGAAGTCATTGGCTTTAAGAAGATGCATGGTAGTATTGTCGCAGGTAACGCTCCCTCTTGCTGCCTTGGTTGATTTTTGAACTTTATCCATTGTCAATATTTAATTACTTATGTTACTGAGTAGTCCATTAAACTACTACAAAAATCGGTAGTCTCTAGCCAATTTAGGGAGATGATTTGAATTAGAAAAATAATTCAAGTGTTTAGAAAAAATTTTCTAATTCAGGAGCACCAGTTGAGTTCGCACATTCCTTAAAGGAAACAAGAAAAGTGGGCAGGATTTATTCTAGAAAAGTTTAGAAATTGAGGGTATGTTGGAACACATAAAGTAATAGACAAAAAGTGACATTAAGTAATGAACACTCTATTATTTATAAAGCTCTCTGAGTGTCGCAGCTACGCCGCTGGATTATTTATATTGACTAAAAACCTTGAGTTGTCATTTTTTCTTTGGAGTCAAAATGAACTCTGTGAATAAGCAACTCAGTACCCTTTACCACATTATTGTTTGGCGTACCGCATGATTTACAGGCAAATTTATAGCTCTCAATAGTAGTGTTCAGATTACAAGGTTGGCAATGAATCTCAATAGGGACTAGTTCCACATTAAGTTTTACCTCTTGGTATTTTTCTTCAGCTGTGGTTACCGCATCAAAAGCATTTTGCATCAAGACCGGCTCTACATTAGACAAAAGACCAATTTTCATATCGATGGCTGTCATAGTTTTCAATTCATCCTTTGAAAACTCAGACTCGAGGGTGCTAAAAATATTTCGAACTAAAGAAATTTCATGCATAGTATTAAATTATTTAGAAACGACTTGCTTCAGGTCAGCCAATAAGTTTAAGTGCTTTTCTGCCTGAGCATTCATTTCTTCATCATCGACAAGGTTTTTTACCTCATTTGCCTTTTTTACCATATCCAGAAATCGTTGTTCATTGAACTCTTCCGGGTCATTACCCACATCCCAACTTGCTTCTAAAAAATTCAAGAGCGTAATAGCTCTTTCGTAGGGGAATTCAGCCGTTCTAACCTCTAATGCTTCCTGGTAATAGTATAATGCTTTTTCATGATTGTCTGTTAAAACGGCTTGAGGGAATTTGGTAAAAGCATTCCCATAATTATTGCAAATCATACCATACTGATACGGGTACTTCTCTTTGGTATAAAAAGCCAAGGCAGCATCAAAAGAAGAAACAGCAATTCCTGCCCAAATGCTCTTCTTTTTTTCCTCATCAGGAATATCGGAATATAAAACCCCAAGATTATGATGAATATCAGCAAACACATCCGGGGCCATCTCTTTGGTAAATACTTTCAAAGCCTCCTGATAACTTTCAATTGCCGGCCTGAAAAACTGTGGGTTTCCATTTTGGGCCCAGGTATACAATAAAGTTCCTTTTCGATAATGTGCATTACCAGCTAGTTCAATCAGGTTTTCAGCCTCAAATATTTTAATGGCCCGGGTGACGTATCCCAGGGATTCTGAAAAGCTCTCTGAAATATTGGCAATATGAGCAGCATCCAGGAGCAACAAGCCGGTTTCAACTTTTCTGTCGGTCTGCTCATAAAACTGTAAAACTGACCAAAGAGTGCTTTTTAGTTTTTCCAATAAGTTTTGGTCATAAGGAATCGTTAGTTGATGCATCCAGGCCTGGCAAAAGGTGTGTTGCAATTCTATTTTTGCCTCTTTGGACAATTGGTTCTCATTTACTTTTTCCAAAATCTCTATGGCCAGACCAGGACGTTGGATGTCTATACATAACAGTGCTAGATGTTTAGTGGTAAAAGCATGATGTTCTTCAGAAGGAGCACTTTTTATTGCCTCCTCATAAAAATAAATGGTCTTTTCCAAATCGAAATTTTCAGGAGAAGAGGCATAATGTCGAAGAATCGCATTATTGTGCATTAAACGGTATTCTTCAAATGGAGAGTATTGAGAAATTAACTCGGCAGAATCTATTGAAAATCCCTGCTGGAGCCGGTTAATAAAATCTAATTCTGTAAAAAGTGAAGGATTATGAGAATTTAAGTATTCATATGATTTTTCGTAGTTATTGAGTTTGGAAAAAATTATTCCCAGAAGATTAGCTTTATTTAGTTCAATTTCTTGGGGCAATAAAAAGGGGGCTTGCAAATTATACCAATCCAGAGGCAAGTTAATTTCACCATTTTTGATTAAGATCGATTGGGCACTGGGAACAGGTCTATTTTCCAAAAAGTCCAAAACGCTTATCAATTCATTTAAACGATCTTCCTTTTTTATGATTTCATCAATTTGTGGATGGTGCTCAGTTGCTGCATATATTGAAAGCATCTCGATTTGTTTTTAAAGTACCTCTGGCATCTTTGCGAATGCCTCTTTGTAAAATACTGGCAAAAGTTTTGGCCTTTTTTTCGGAATTATAGGTGTCGATTTTTTTACAAATAAGCTTAAAAGGGTTATCTATTGCAATATAAATCATGGTCAAATGCCACAATCCTTTTCTTTCTACCAATTGGTATTGCACCTCTGTATTCATCAACCACTGATCCTCCTTCAGGAGTTTAAAATCTTCAGGTGTTCCTGGAAAACCTAGCAAATTGTAATTAGGGATATCTGAAGAAATATACATAAGCCTGAATTATAACTTCACGTTCAGGATTTTTAATTCTTTTTGAACTTCATATTCTAAATTACGATCAGAGTCATTTACATCATTATCAATCAATAATTCATGCAGAACAATGGATTTGTCACCTCTAATATTTCGATCCTTGAGCATGAATTGCTTTGCCTTATGTAGTTTTTTGAAAAGATCATCACTTGCCGGCGCCACCATTAAGCTTTTGCGATCAGGGTAATAAACCACATTCACATTAGATTCATTTTCAAATATTAGTTTGGACACTTCCCGGTCGACCAGCAAATGAGACGATTTTAATTGAACTTTAGCTCCAGGTGTAGAGTCAGACCTTAGCTCATTTTGAATCTTTTGTGGAGGTATCAACATGAGAACTAATGTTTTAATTCTTCTAGTAATATTTTAACTACTTTATTGCCACCTTTTGTGGCTTCTTCCGACATTCCAACATTAAATTTCGTGTTATCAATGGCTATCAAATACACTTCTATATCTTCAGGATAATCATCTCCCAGCATTTTTTTGGCATAGGAAAGAGCTTGGCTCCATTTTAAACTGTGTAAAAATACCATAGGATCATCTTCAATTTCTGCTTCTATTTCGGAGGCTGGCAATTTGAACAAGGTCCCCACTGGTTCATTAGCATTGATTACGGCATCTACCAAAATTATTTTATCGTTACCCTTGAGTTGAAATAGCACTTCGAAGGCAGAAGTCCCCATATCGAATAGGCTGACATTTTCTTTCTGCCCCAGCAGATTCTTTAATTCCTGAATTACATAAACTCCTACCCCATCATCGGCACGAACGGGATTTCCAAACCCTAATACTGCTATTTTTTTCGACAATTTGTTTATTGTAGTATCCATCAATCTAATATAGGAAAAGTTTCAAACCAGGTTAAAAATATTAAATCCATACAAAAAACAAACCCGTCAAAAAACATTGACGGGCTGTATCCATTATTTAATTGGATTTTATAATTTGAATTTGGCCAATTCTTTTCCGGTTTTATTGTCATGTGCATGAACGGTGCAGACCAAACAAGAGTCGAAAGAACGAGCTACCATTCCAACTTCTACCGGATCATGTGGATCTTCAATCTCAGTGCCTTCTAGGGCAGTCTCAATTGGGCCTGCTTTTCCTTCACTATCATTGGGTCCTACATTCCAGGTTGTTGGTGCAACAATCTGGTAATTTTCGATAACACCATTTTTTATTTTTATCCAATGAGCCAAAGCTCCTCTGGCAGCTTCAGTTGCTCCCCAACCGATGCCATCTCTTTCAGTAGGCTTGATATAAAACTCATCATCTAAACGAACTTGGCTTAACCAGTCATTGATCATAACGTATATTCTAGGTGCTTCGTGGACGCGAGCCAATACCCTGGTAAATACAGAAGGTCCCATTTTTTCCATAATATCACCAAATAATGGGTCCTGGATCTGATGGGCTGCATTAGCTGGATTGGCATTCATAATTACTCGTGCCAATGGCCCTGTTTCAGCAGCATGCCCCATAAAACGAGGAGCTTTTGCCCAGCTGTACTTGCTGTTGAAGTCAGAATTTTCTAATGTTCTTGAATCCGTTGATGCCATAGGTGCTGGTTCATCAAATGGGTGTAAGGCATCTTCTTGGTTCATATACCAGGCGTGCTTAACATGTTCTGCAACTTGCATATGATCGGCAGGATGATAATTGGTGCCATCCCAAAATCCTGAAGGACTGATTACTGCAGGATTTCTTGCTTCTATGGTCGGTTTGTTGTACATGTCTTTATGCAAGTAGGTTCCCCAGGCCAGGAATTTTCCGACTCCCTGACCAAACTTATCCAAGCCAAATTCAATACCTGCCCGCAGCAATAAGCCTAAATCGCTATTAAAGTGAGATTCATTTTCGTTCAACCACTCCATCATGTCATCCCATGACTTGATTTGCATATACCTTTCTATAGAGCAACCCAGCCAAACCGGTTCCAACCAATCATTTCGAAACTGATTCATAATTGCATGGGCACGAGTAATATCTTTTAAAGTTGGTGCACACATTACCCCTCCCGGAACCATATAACTGGAATGCGGCCACTGTCCACCAAAAAGAGCATAAACTTCTACAGGACGTCCTGATGCAGTCACCCCTGTTTGGAAAGAAGTTCCTACATAAGCTGCCCATCGTTTTACTACTTCCTGATACAGCGGTTTATTAGCAAATTTTTTATTGGCCATATCCGTAGCAAAAATGGCATAAAACCATCTTGGGATACTTTGTATGGTTTCCGTTGCCTGACCAATAGCCCTAAGTAGTAGTGCATTAGGCGACAAAGTAGTTTGCCAGGCTACATCCAAGGCCGATGATGCGCAGTATAAATGCGAGCCACCACAAATACCACAGGCACGTGGAGTGACAATCAGGCCAGATTGTGGATCTTTCCCCTGAAGAATTTTCTCAAATCCGCGAAACATGGCTGCTTGTGTATGTGCTCTTGTCACCACTCCGTTTTCCATGTAAACTTTTACATCCAAATCACCCTCGACTCGACCAACCGGAGATATATTGAGTTCTTTTAATGACATTTTATTTTGATTTTTAATTTTGCAGATTTATTTAGAATTACCGTAGTCTTTCGCTGAATTAGGTGATCCAAGCACCTTTCCAGCTCCCGCTTTGAAATAATAAAATAATTTAGGTTCACCAGGAGGTGTTTCTTTTGGTAAGAATCCTAAATACTTCATGGTTTTGAAAACAGAACCTTTCTTTAAATCATTATGTGGAAATCCTGGTTCCGTACAGCCCAGGCATGGATGATTAGCTCGCGTTTTACTGGATTGTCTGTTCCAAAGGATGCGATTACAACTTGCACGAGTCATAGGCCCTCGGCAGCCTACTTCATAAAATAGGCAACCTCCTCTTTTTCCAAAATTGCCGTCCACTTTTTCACTAAAGGCGACCGCATTGGGGCATCCATTTTGGACAAAATCAGTGAAGAATGTTTTGGGACGATGATATTCATCAATCAAAACATCACCAATTCGGCCAGTGGCTATAGCTACTAAAATTTGTGTGATCCAATCTGGATGCGCAGGACAACCTGGAATATTAATTACTGGCAAGCCTCCTTTCGACTTGAAATCCGCTCCTAAGAAACCTCCCTTTTTCTTTTTGTGAAACTGAAAACCTGTTGATTCACTTGGGTTGGGTGGAACCGCAGGTATACCTCCCCAAGTCGCACAATCACCTATAGCAACTACAAATTGGGCGGCTGCAGAAAGTTCTTTGATCCAATCCTGCATGGGTCTGTCAGCAAAATAATTCATCTTTCCAGTTCCATTTGGACCTTGAACCACAGAACCCTCGAAAACAAATATGTCTAACTGCGTTTTTCCGGATATACAATCGTTTAATAAATCACTAACTTGATGTCCGATTTCCAGCCCTACCGTTGGATGCCATAATATGTTGATACCAAAGTCAACAATAAGCTCTACAACAGTTGGTTCTTCGGCATTTAGAAATGACATGGTGTTGCCACTACATGCCCCTCCCTGTAACCATAAAACATTTGCCATAATAAAAAGGAGTATTTCGTTTTATAAAGTTTTGAATCTTTATATTGAATCAAATTCAAATTCTACAATATAGTAGTCTGACCAAATATAGTAATTGAATTGATGATTAGAAAACCTTTTCTAAATTTTTTAGAAAAAAACGCCTAATTTTTTGAAAGTTATACCTAATCCAGAATTAATCTAAATTGAGATAAAAAACAGAGTGGTGAATAAGAAGGGAAAAACTACTTAGAAAGGTTTCTTTTCTTTTGGTCGGAAAAGGTTTTGTTCACTTTTGATTTTATATAATGAGCGATATTGCTCATTCCTTCGGGGCTCTCTTTTGGAAAAAAACCCAGGTACTTCATGGTCTTAAAAACACTTCCTTTTTTTAAATCATGATGGGGAAAGCCAGGTTCGGTACAGCCAAGACAGGGATGATTTGCACGTGTTTTACTGGAAGTACGGTTCCAAAGGATTCGATTGCAAGCTGCACGGGTCATAGGTCCTCGGCATCCTACTTCATAAAAGAGGCATCCTCCTCTTTTTCCAAAACCACCTTCAAAATGTTCAGAAAAAGCATTGGCATTGGTACAACCAGTCTGCACAAAATCAGTAAAAAAAGTTTTTGGTCGGTGAAAATCATCTAATAGGACTTCTTCTGCACGTCCTGTTGCAATGGCAACCAGGATTTGAGTCATCCAATCTGGGTGAGCTGGGCATCCAGGAATATTAATTACAGGCAATCCACTTTTTGTTTTAAAATTACTACCTAAAAATCCGCCCTTTTCTTTTTTGTGGAATTGCATGCCTGTTGATTCAGAAGGATTGGGAGGAACGGCCATAATACCCCCCCAGGTTGCACAATCACCAATCGCTACCACATAATTTGCTACTTTAGCCAGATCTTCTACCCAATCTTTCATCACTCGACCAGCGAAGTAATTCATATTTCCAGTGCCCTGTGAACCTTGAATTACAGTACCTTCAAAGACGAAAACATCAACTGGGACAGTCCCTGAAACAGCCTCGTTCAGCACCTCGTTGACTTGCTCGCCAATTTCCAGACCTACAGTGGGATGATATAATATTCGGATGCCAAAATCAGTTATCAGCTCAATCACTGAAGGTTGCTGAGCATTAAGAAAAGACATAGTGTTTCCACTACAAGCACCTCCTTTCAACCATATCAGGTTTGTCATACTCATAGTTTTTATGATCGGCAGACAACGGAGTTCTTTTAGTTTTAGGGTGAGTGCCGTTGAAGTAATGGTACAATTAACTGTTCGAACTCAGCAATTCCATCTTTTGTAAAATAAGGATACATTTGATTCCAGACCATTTTTTTAAATTGCGGGGTATCCATTGACATTTCTTTTCCTCGAACTAAATTTTGAGGCCCCCAAAAGGTTATCAATACCCAAATGGCATTTGCTACACTGTTGTAAACACCAGGCCGGGGTTCATCAATAATTAGTCCACGATTATTATTAAAGTCAAACCTTTTACGGATTTGGCTTATCATTTTTGATATATGAAGTTGACGCTTGGAACGGATCTCAGGATAGTGCCGTTCAATTTCTACAAGGTCTAAAAAGTAAAAAGGATATTTTTGAATGAAGGTGAAATATTTATTGAGCTGATTGTCAAAATCCATCAAATTGGGATAGATCCGATAGGTAGATAATATTTCAGCTGCTTCTTCATATAAGTCATCATTAATAGCCTCAATGATGGCTTCCTTATTTCTAAAGTGATAGGCGAGATTACCTGGGCTAATACCTATTTCCTTAGCAATTTGCTGAAGGCGTACGTTTGCCATTCCATTCTCATTAAATAATCGAATAGATGCGTTCAATATTTTTTGCTTGGTATTTAGGTCCGCCATTATAAAGGATATTGTTCGTTCATTCTAATTTTTGGGTGCTTTCTAACTGTAACAAAGTCCAAAGTCATCCAGGTTTACTTTTAAGGTTCCTCTTTGGTCCTTGGCAGCCAGTCTTTTCATATACCAGGCATTCATCTCTGCTTTGTCCTTGCTGGTATATTTTGATATCACTCGTTTAATAAGTTTTTGAGGTTCCTGGTAATGGGCAAATACCAGATGAATTTCCCACATGCCCTCTCTCTTAACGATGTTTTCAATAACTGCTGTATCCCTTAACCACCAGTCATCAGACAGAAAATCCATGTCTTTTCGATCACCAGGCTTTTCAATAAAATGTTGGTTATTCAACAAATTGAGAAGCTCATCATACGCACCATCATCAAGGCGAAAATTTGCCATTTTAGCAATTATTTGAAAATTATGCCTAAATTTTTGAATTACAAATCTACTCAATTTAAAGGAGGATTAAAAGAAGAAGTCGTAGGGCATTTGAAGCATTTGTTCATATTCCCGCCTACCCATGTCTGTAAAAGATGGAATTAAAAGATTCCAAACGGCCATTCTGTAATCTTTTTCATCAGGACTTTGATCAATTCTGACAGACTGCTGAGTCAGCCAAAAATCCATCGTCATCCAGATTTGCATGGCAAGTTGCTGGAAATAATCATCCATAGGTTCCTTGACCAGAGCCCCTCTAGAAACATTAAACTCAATAATGACTTTTAATTGGCCTATTTGGGATTGAATATGCCGCTGATGTGTTTTGCCAATAGCAGGATAGGCCCGTACAATTTCGAGGGTATCTAAATAAAAGAAAACATACTCTTGTTGCAACTGGAAAGTATGGGCTATTAGTCGATCAATATTGTCAAAAAGGGGAACAATACGATATTCTGCCAATAAATGCTTCTGCTTTTTGGTCAACTTTTCATAAAGTGCCTCCAATATTGCTTCCTTATTCTTGAAGTGATAGGCCAGATTGCCCACACTTACGAATGCTTCATCGGCAATGTGTTGTAGGCGCACGTTAACCATCCCATCCTTATTAAACAATTTTAAGGCAGCATCTAATATTTTTTCTTTTGTTTTTGCCATCTTTTCAGAACTACAAATAAATTTTACTTACCTGAAAAAAGACCATTCCCTATTTCTATCCCAGCAGATAAAAATAATCATCACCTACCACAAACTCATCAAATAATAAATAGAAAAACCTACCAAAGCAAACATCCCCAAATAAGCCAGCCCCATCATCGACCTGGCGGGTCGATGGCTTATGGGAACAGTTGGGCTTTGAATGGCCCTCAAATTAAGAAAGGCAATGATAGGACTCAGCAAAAAAGAAATGATGGTTACATATTGTAGCAGCTGCAACATACTGGCAGCAGAAAAATAAAATAAAGAAAATCCTCCTAATCCTACGATAAGGACGGTCCACTTGTAGGCTTTCTCCAGAAAAGCTTCCTGTTCTTTGTTTTTTTCAGTGTTCTCATATTTCAGCACTCTTAAGCCCCTAACAAAACACCGAGGAAAAGCATCCAAAACCGTAATTAAAGTCCCGTATATGGTACCAAAGGCAGCAATAGCAATGACATAATAAGACCAGGAGCCTAAATTTTGTGTAAACACATTGAGTAATTTATTAGAAAACTGGGTAGCATTACCTTCTAAAGCTGTTCCTGTACCATATAAAGTAAATGCACCGATGGTCATAAACATAAGAGCCAGTATAAGAGTAAACACATAGCCCAAATTAAAATCAAAAAGACTTTCTTTTAACCTGGGTTGGTATCCTGTGGCTTTGGCCTTTTCTACACTCCAAATACTATTCATGGTAGAGGCTTCCATACCGGCCGGCATCCAGCCCAGCAAGCTGATCATTAAGGCCAAACCAGTACCTTCTAATAAGGTTGGAGCTTTAAAATTTTCTGCCTGAGGCACATGTCCTTTAAATAATACGGCCAAAAATGCAATCAAAACCGTAATTAATAAGACTACAGATATCACTTTGACCAGATTATCCAAACCTTTATACCCCCCAAGCAGCAGAAGCATAACTGAAATGCCAAGAATTAAACCTGCCAGTAAGGGGACTGAAATACCACTTACTCCAAACATGGTAGCTAATAATCCCGCACAAACAGCACCAATGGCTCCTGTTACCGCAAACATATTTATGATGACCACCAGTAGAAATAAAATAACCGCCCAGCTACCTTGCTCTTTATAACCTTTCAGTAGACTGTACCCCGTTGCATTGGCATAACGTGGCCCAAATTCATAAAAGGGATATTTTAATAATAAAGCTCCGAGAATAATCCAAAAATAAATCATCCCATGATGTGCTCCTGCCCTCGTAGACAATACCAGGTGAGAAGTTCCAATAGCAGAACTTGCAAAGAGCAAACCAGGGCCAATGGTTTGAAGGAGGTTTTTTGTGCCAGAAGTTTCTTGTTTTTCCATCAGGATAGTTTGTGATGAAAACTTTGTGTTAATTCCTACTAACTAAAATATTTTCCATTGCTCGAATATAGGCTTTATTTTGATGGCGAGTCCCTATCGTTACCCTTACACCAGGAGAACCGAAATTCTTGGCAGGCCTGACCATTATTCCTTGTTTTAACATTAAGTCTTCAAATAAATGGGCATCTATATCCGGCTGTATTAAAATAAAATTAGCCTCCGTTTTCCAATGTTTTATACCCAATCGATTCAGCTCTTTGTACAAGAATTGTTTTTCTTCATGAATTAAATTGACGGTCTGTTCAATAAACTCTTCATCTTTCAAAGCGGCGATAGCTGCCGTCATGCTGATGGAATCAATTAAAAATGGTCTTCGAATCCCTTGCAAATAGCTTGCGATTTCAGGGCTTGAGTAGGCATAGCCTATACGAAGGCCTGCCAGGCCATAGGCTTTTGAAAAACTGTTCAAACCGATTACATTTTTGCCTGAATTTACATAATGATAAGCCCTCACATAATCAGTTCGATCTACATACTGGAAATAAACCTCATCATAGACCATAATAATGTCTTCAGGCAAGCCTTCAACCAATTCATCGATCTGGCTTTTGGAAGGACATGTTCCTGTAGGATTATTCGGTGCCGTTACTAAGACCAGGCGGGTTTTTTCATTTATGGCATTCAAAATTCCTTTGACGTCTAATTCAAAATCATTCTCATGTTCTATTAAGGGCACATCAATTGAAGTAGCTCCCACCTTCGAAGGAAAACCTTTATAGGCACTAAACCCAGGGTTGGAATAAATACACTCCGACCCTTCTTCCATAAAACCATCAATAATTAATTCCAGGAGGCCTACCCCACCATTGGCCGTTATAAATTGATTGGCAGATAATTCGTCTTGGTAAAAATCGGAAAGAGCATTCCTTAATCTTTCATCGGTTCGGTCAGGGTACTCCGAGATATTAGTGAGTTGTTTTTGAATGGCTATAATGGCTTTTGGGGAAGCACCTAAAGCATTTTCATTGGAAGATAATTTATGAATTTCTTTATCACCTAGTTGTATTTCACTGCGGGATTTCCCTCCACTATAAGCAGCCTCTTTTTTTAAATAACTCTTAAATGGTAATGCCATATTTGTTTTTTGCTTTTTCTTAAAATGAAGTTGTTTAAAGTTTAATAGTGTACGTCAAAAAATTGAATTTTAAATCCACTCCTTTATAAAACAATAATTACTGATTGTTAAATGCTTAATTTGTTGTATAATGGACAAAATTAAGGGCCCGGACAAAATTTTCTTTACACCGCCCTAAGACGCGAGGCGCTGCAAAGATAATATTAAATGGTGCCGTTCAGCACCATCTTATGTTATCTTTATTTTGTCGAGTTCTTATCTTTTTATTATTCAATTACCAACAAAGATAATACCTACATTCAGGCATGTTAGAATTAAAAAATCCAGCTCTTTACAAAAACCAATGTTACATCAACGGAATCTGGGAAAATGCCAATAATGGTGCCCTAATCAATGTAATCAATCCCTATAATAATGCTCTTGTTGGTCAGGCTCCGGATATGACAGCTGATGAATGCAGCAAAGCCATCGATGCTGCACATCAAGCATTCCTGGAGTGGCGAAATTTTCCTGCCACAGATAGAGCTAAAGTCCTAAAAAAGTGGTACAAGCTGCAAATGCAAAATCTGGATGATTTAGCCAAAATTTTAACCTCTGAACAAGGCAAACCTTTTGCTGAGGCAAAAGGAGAGATCCGATATGGTGCCAGCTTCGTGGAATGGTTCGCTGAAGAAGCCCCCAGAGTTTATGGTGATGTTATCCCTGGGCACGGAAGAGATAAAAGGATTACTGTAATAAAGCAAGCTGTTGGAGTTGTGGGGGCGATAACCCCTTGGAATTTCCCTAATGCCATGATTACCCGCAAGGTCGCTCCTGCCCTGGCAGCTGGATGTACCCTTGTTATAAAGCCTTCAGAATTGACTCCTCTCAGTGCTTTGGCCTTGGCTGAATTAGCAGATCAGGCTGGTTTTCCTCCAGGAGTTCTGAACATCATCACCACAAATGATGCCCCTTCCATTGGCAAAGAATTGACCGGCAATCCCAAAGTAAAAAAGTTGTCTTTTACCGGATCAACCAAGGTTGGGAAAATATTGCTCCGACAATCAGCGGATTCTATAAAAAAGGTATCTCTGGAATTGGGTGGCAATGCACCATTCATTGTATTTGAGGATGCAGATATCGATGCTGCGGTTGAAGGAGCCATGGCCTCCAAATTTAGAAATGCTGGACAAACTTGTGTTTGTGCCAACAGAGTTTTTGTTCAGGAAGGAGTCTATGAGGAGTTCGTCTCCAAACTGGCAAAGGCCATAACCCAGTTAAAATTGGGTGATGGTATGATCCAGGGAACCAATATCGGTCCATTGATTGAGCCTAAGGCATTGGATTTTGTTGAAAAGATAGTGGAAGATGCGCGAACCAAAGGAGCCCAAATTTTATCGGGTGGCAAAGTAGCTGCTCCCCATCAGTTGGTTTACGAACCAACACTCATTTCCCATCCAAGCACAGACATGATGCTTTTTCGGGAAGAGATCTTTGGTCCGGTAGCTCCTGTATTTAAATTTAATACAGAAGAGGAAGTCATTTCCCTGGCCAATGATACCCAATATGGATTGGCTTCTTATTTTTATGGTAGGGATTATGCCAGGATCTGGCGGGTAGCAGAAGCATTGGAATATGGAATGGTGGGCATCAATACCGGAATGATTTCTACTACCCTAGCTCCCTTCGGAGGAATAAAAGAAAGTGGTCTGGGAAGGGAAGGTTCTAAATATGGAATTGAGGAGTTTTTAAATATTAAATACATGTGTTGGGGAGGGGTGGAATAAGATCATAGGCTATCTGCTTATCAGCATGGTTACAAACTCTGCCAGCTCATCTGCTCCCATATCAAAATTTGAAAGTACAATTAAAGTCAATTTATCTTCTGGAAACATTCTGAATTCTGCACTAATTCCAGGAGAACCGCCGTCATGGCCAATATATCGTTTTCCATTGACCAATGGACATTGGAATGAATAACCATATTGAAATCCAGGGTAAAGTTCTACTTTAGGACTAGTCATCAGTTCTACATATTTTTTATCCAAAATCTTATATTCATTTAAAGCTTTCTGAAAATTCAGCAAATCATAAAGGGTGGAATAGACGCCACCTTGCGGACTTCCATGAATGGGTTTGTGATCATGATTACTAATACGATGCCTTGATCCTCTCCATTTAAAGTAATATCCGTGGGCAATGTTTTCCGGCAGGTTTTTTAAAGAATAGAAATCTGTATTTTTCATCCCAGCAGGACTAAAAATGTTCTCCTTTACATATTCTTTGTAGTCTTTACCTGTAATTTTTTCAATGATGAGGCCTAAAACTATAAACCCTACATTGCTGTATCGTTTTCCCTTTCCAGGTTCAAAAAGCAGGGCATCATTTTTTACCAAATCAAAATAATCCTGACAGCTGAGGATTTTTTCCCGTGGAGAAACATCAAATTTTGACCAAAAATCTCCCAATCCTGAAGTGTGGGTCAGTAACTGATGGATGCTTATTCTAGATTTACTACCCTTATTTTTAAAATAGGGAAGGATTTCTCCAACCTGGGTATCATAAGTCAGCTTGCCTTGCTGCACCAATTGGCTGATGGCAATTCCTGTGAAAATTTTGGTGGTAGAAGCTAAATTCAATTTGGTATCCTTCCTCATAGGCTTTTTGGCATCCTTATCTGCCCAGCCAAAAGCCCCATCATAGAGTATTTTCCCCTCTCTGGCTAATAATACTGTCCCCGAAAACCGATTACTAGATGCCATTTGGGTAACATACTCCTTGGTTAATTGGGTGAGCAATTCTATACTAACTTTACCAGCTGGCACTTTAACTTCAGGATCAAAGACCCATTCTGACTTAGCCCGAATAAATTTTTGTTGATCACCATATTGCATCTTTATTTTTACCCACTGAAAATAAGCATCTGGCTGGTCGGATTTACAATAGATTACTAGGGCCCGGTTGGGAGTGATTTCGGCACTTAACAAACTTAATCGTCCATAACGCTTGTGTGTGTTTTTCAGCATAATTTCCCAGCGGCCAAAAAGTTGGTCATTATTCTGGTAATCGACATTTTTACTTATGAAATTTTTAAAATTCCTGCTTTGGTTAGAATTGATTACATCCAGAAGATTTTGGGCAATATTTTGTTGACTAAAAACCAGGTTGGTCGTACAAAAAAGGATGCCCATTGCCATCAGAAACTTGTATGGTTTAAAGAGTAAATCTTTCTTTCCTGAATAGGTTTTGAGCACCCTATATATCGGATAAACAGTCGTCATTTTTGAAAATATTATGTGAGTGAAACCTTGTTTTTCAAGGGCAGTTCCCGGACCCTTATTCCACTTGCCTGGAAAACAGCATTACATAAAGCAGGAAACAATAATGGATAAGCAGGCTCTCCCAATCCTTGAGGATGATCGGTACTTCTTACAAAATGGACCTTAATTTCAGGGGCATTCCTTATTCTTAGTTTTTGGTAGGAATGAAAATTTTGTTCCACTAATTTTCCATTATCTAAGGTTATTTCTTCATAAAGGGCTGCACTTAAGGCGTCTAAAATGGAACCTTGAATTTGAGCTTCTGCTCCCAGAGGATTGATCACCAGGCCACAATCAATAGTGGTGTCTATCCTCTCGACTTTTATTTTACCATCAAGAAGAGTCACTTCAACTGCCATGGCTACATAAGTACCAAATACCATTTGTGCTGCAAAACCCATGTGGCGATTGGCCGATAACTTTTTATCCCAGTCCACCTTTTCTCTGAGTAATTGAATGACTTTTCTTAATTTTTGAGTATTATAAGTAGGTCCTCCATGGTGGTCGTAAGGAATATCCCTGTTTGCAGATCCAATCACTTGTAACTGAAAATCAATAGGATCCATTTTTGCCCGATGGGCCAATTCATCTAAAAAACTTTGGTAGGCAAAGGTGGTGGCGTTTACTCCTGGGGTACGAAGTGCACCTACCGGAACATTTGAACGGAGTGGCTTATATTCAATTTTCAGGTTGGGGACCATTCCTGCCGGCTGTTGATCTGCAAAGACTTCTCTAAAATGAGCAGCTTGTCTGGATTTTTTAAAAACACCTCTTGATACTGTGCAAGCCTTCATTTGAAAGGCCGTAATATTTTGATCATTATCCAATGCAGCTTTTAACTGATAACAACCCGCTGGCCGGAAATAACTTCCTTTAAAATCAGATTCCCTGGACCAAACAAGTTTTACAGGTTTTTTTATTTTTTGAGAAAGGTATACCGCTTCAGCCACATAATCATTAAGTAATCTCCTGCCAAAACTTCCTCCGATCCTGGTAAATTCTAAACTGATTTTCCTTTCAGCAATTCCTGTAATTTGGGAAGCTAGAATTCTGGCACTTTGAGGAGTTTGAGTGGGACCAATAAGTTGGATACTATTTTCCTGGACATTGGCGATAAAATTCATAGGTTCTAAGGGACTGTGGGCAATAAATGGGACCATATATGTGGCTTCATGGACTACTTTCCGGGAATGAAATTCTTGATCAACATCTCCATCATTCCTGATTATGGTTCCTTTGGTCTGCGTACCAGCCCTTAATTCTGCATATAAATCATCCATGTCCTTGATGAAATTTGCTGGTTTTTCCCACTTTACCTCTACCAGTTTTTGGGCCTTGAAAGCTGTCCAGGTATCCTTAGCAATAATGGCTACTCCATCTAATAGCGAAGTGGGATTGCCCATTCCCGTAATTTTCAGAACATCAATAACTCCTGGGAGGGCCTTAGCTTTTTCAGCCTCAAAAGAAATGACTTTCGATAAAAAGATGTCTGGTTTTATTACCGTAGCATAAACCATTTCGGGAAATTCCCGGTCTATTCCGAAGAGTGCCTCTCCTGCAACAATTTTATCGCTATCTAATTGGGGTGTAGGTTTTCCAATGATGGAAAAAGAGGAAACTTCTTTGAGTTTGATATCCTTTTGTAGCTCAATTCCCTCTGTTTGAACAGGTATATCGCAGTAAAACAATTTTTTATTTTGGTGTAGAACAAAACCTTCTTTTGTGATGCATTCTTTTGGATCAACTTTCCAAAATTTTGCTGCGGACTGAATAAGAATTTGCCGGGCAAAAGCACCCGCCAATCTCAATTGATCAAAATTAGTGGTGACAGACATGCTTCCTCCAGCAAACTGAGGGCCATATTTAGGATCAAGTTTTGCAAATTCCACTTTTATTTTTTCCCATGGAAAATCCAGTTCTTCAGCTAGAATCATGGGCAGGGATGTTTTTACGCCCTGCCCAATTTCAGGGTTTTTGGCCATTAGGGTCACTGAATTGGCCCCTATTAGTATGAAAGCATTTAATATTGTGGCAGAAGAATCACCTTTAATTTTTCTATTTTGCTTTTCTAATAAATTAAACCCTACCAATAAGCCACCACCAGCAAGCATGCTTATTTTAATAAAATTCCTCCTGGAGGATTTACTTATTTGATCCATAATTTCAGTAATTCTCTATTGTTTTCTGTTCTTTAAGTAAGATGGATTTGCGATATTCTCGTGGAGTCAATCCGGTAAACTTTTTAAAAGAAAAATTGAAAGAGGATTTGTTATTAAACCCTACATCATACATAACCTCATAAATTCTAATATCTCTGGCATTACGCTCTAATATTTCAGTAGCCTCCCTAATCCGGTAGCCATTAATGTAATCCTTGAAATTCCTTTGAAGTTTTTCATTGATAACCTGAGAAATATGACGTTTGGAGATCCCTAATTTTTCTGATACATCTTCAAGCGTTAGATCCTGAAGTAAATATGGTTTTTCCTGTACCATCAAGGACTCCAGGCGTCCCAAAATGGATTTCTTTTGACTGCTGCTGAGATTTGTATAAAAATATTTTGGCCTGCTAGAATTTGTGTTTATTGCTTGGAAAAAATCCGGTTTTGACAAGGCTGTAAAGACCATTCCAGTCAAAAAGAAAATCATATAACTTATATTACCTGCATATAACCAGTTGGCCAACTCCTCTTTTCCTGAAGAATAAAACCAAAGTACAGATGTGTGAACGAGTACCAGGCATATCATAGATATTACCAAATACTTCAACCATTTCAAATTGGCTATTTTATCAGTGGTTTGAAATATTTTTCCTAAAGACAAGAAGAGGTAAGTAAATAAGGAAAGGTAAATAGGTAATGAAACCCAATAATCTAAATATTGATCAGCAGAGGATTCCTGATGTAATTTATCCGTAAAAGCCCATAAAAAAAGTGGATACAAGGGTAATAATAAATGGAGTAGAAGGAACCTTCTCTTTTTTTTCAAAAAATAATTTACATAGATAAAAATCAATGGGCCATAAGATGAAAGAAAAATCCAACTGAGGCCATAGCCCTGATAGTCATAAATAATCCGTCCCAGCATAAGGTTAAAAAAGTGAAGACCAATCACCAAAGTAAAAATCCTTAGAATGCTGGTTTTTGCATCATCTCCATACTTGAATAAATATATGGTAAACAGAAAACTCTGTACAACTACCATCCCCAGAAGAGCGATAATCAAATAACTCATGTGGGTCAATTACGAAATTCTTTTGCAGAAAAAGGTTCAGAAACATCTTTCTATACCTTATTTTTATCAGTGTCTGCAAAAAAAGGCTCTGAAATTGAATTTCACTACCAAGTCACCTAGAGACATAAAGTCTTAGTGTTTTTTGTGTCTTGGGGATGAATGGAAATGATGGTTTAGGAATACCCACCTCTAAATAAAATTTGGTAAGAAAACATCTTCCCGGTCCAATCCTCTTACTAGGCAGTTTATTTTTAAAAATCAAGAATTTTTAATGGAATAAAACTGCTATTAATATGGCTTTGAAAATTGTGTTACTACTAATTTGTATCTGGTCAGGGTCTTCCAAATTAGAAAATAATAGGCTCTTAAATCATCGTCCTTATTATCCTTTGGAGTACCAGCTAGCCATATTTGCTGAGAATAGTCGAAAAGTGCAGGTGTCAGCCAGGATGAAATTGAATTTGCCTTATCTTAAAATGAATAATGTAAGTATCCCACGAAGCATTCAAAAAGGATGGGCAGAATTTGTAAACATAAAATCTATTCATAATCATGAAGGGCAGGAACTTCTATTTTCCTGGGAACCTAAAGAGAAGCGTTGGCGAATCGAAACCACAGACAAAAGTGAAATCATAGTAGAATATGAAGTCACCCTCCATCACGACACCTACAATTGGAATACTGTGGGTGGGATTGATGGAAGGCCTCAGCAATTTTCGAATAACAGTTTATTCTGGATTAGTAATGGTCTTTTTATTTATCCACAAGGGATTCAGGAACAAAGCCAAAGTCTCATAAATTTTGAGGTTCCTGACAAGTGGAAAACTTCCACTCCCTGGATAAAATTAAAGGAATATAGTTTTCAAGCCAACTCATTAGCCGAATTGGTTCATAATACACTGATGATAGGCCTACATGATGAAAATCAAATAAGCCTCGATAATATGTCCATAACACTGGCCGTAGCGCCAGAATTCCGTCAAAATGCGGATCTGATTAAAAAGACACTGGCAAAAGTACTTCCTACATATAAAAATATTTTCGGAGAGCTTCCAAAAGCTAATTACTTAATATGCGCTTCTCAACATTTTTATGAAGATGGGGAAGCCTTTAACAATAGTTTTCATCAGATGTTTGTTGAACGGGATTTAGAGAACCGAAAAATTGTTTGGGCCAATGTTTTGGCCCATGAGATGTTTCACTATTGGAATGGTACTTATTTTTTAGTTGGGGAAAATGTGCAGGAAAACAACTGGTTTTCAGAAGGCTTTACCGAATATTATGCCAATCTGGCTTTGATTCGTGCAGGTATTGTCAGCGAGGAGGAATATTTGGATAAACTGGCCTATCAATTTGCCCGCTTTTATAGTTCTCAGGCTTTTGTAAATCAAAAAGTGGATTTGGTAAAAGCTGGGTATGAAAAGGGAAAAAATTGGCATTTAATCTATGGAGGAGGGGCTAGCATTGCCTTTATCTTGGATGTTGAAATTCGTCACCGCTCCAATAATACCAGAAGTCTGGATGATTTTATGAGGATTATGTACCAGAGATATGGCAAAAGCCACACAAAAATAGGTTTAGTCCAGCAAATCGAAGTTTTGGACCAATTGGTTGAATTTGATTTCCCTGCATTCTTCAACAAATATGTGAGCGGAACAGAGTTTAATCTTATTCCCATTTTGCAAGCTTGTCAGAAGGCGGGATTATCCGTGGCACAATATCAGGGAGAATTTTATTTAAGTTCTAAAAAGGGAGAAACCTTATTTGCTTCACTTATACACACAGCCTCAAAAAAAAAGTAATTATCCACTACTAGTTATACTCCCTTTATAGATCCAATTTTTTCCTGGAAAAATAACTGAGATTTTTTTAAACTTGGTTCATTTTTCCAGTTTTTCCTATGCTGTTTTTATTCAATAAGCTACCACTTTCCAGGCAACGTATACCTTTGTATCTCCATATTCGTCACGGAGTGTGAATAGCCCTCTATTTTGAAAGGCTGATTCACTGGTTTGTATTAAAGTACCGCTAACAGTTAAACCATCAAGAGACATGCGATCATGTTTATATTTGGGGCCAATGTCGTGCTCCCAAAAACCCATGATAAGACCTATGGAGACTTTTCCTTGATTGAAATCTTCTTCAGTTACGTAAATAAAAGTGTCATCTTCTGATCCTTGACCCCGGTCTCCGTGATAGATATCTCCTTCGTAAAGGTCTATTGGATTATGCTCACTACGATACCAGAATTTTTTTTCTTGATTTCTATAGACTCTGTAGTCGTCTCCATCATAAAATACTTTGGCTTTTAGGAAGCCATATAATTCAATTTCACTTCCCGGATCATCTTCCTCTAAGCACTGCAAGTAGTCAAGTTGTATTTTGTACCTCTTCAATGGAGCAGTAGGACTTACGTCTTCTATGAAAAATCGTTGTGCTGGAGTGCGGTTGAGGGAATAAGTCCAGATTCCAGTTCCATTTTGGGTGGATCCACCTTTTACATCCAGAACTAAGTTGGGATTTACTTTTGGAATAATATAGTAAGCCCCACCTTCAGCAGGTAGAAATCTGAACTTTTGTGCATCTGAACCATTCTTTCGATACAACCAAATGGAGGTACGGGAATTGGCACTTCCTAATTTTACATCCATGACCTTATCATTGGACAATTTTAGATAAAAATATCCATCCCCAGCATCTTCTAGTATCCAACTTCGTGTTCTGGCATCAAATCTTTTTGTTACATGATTATGGACGGATACATAACTTTTTGAGGTCGTTATTCCATTACGAGGGGTCACATACAAGTTATTTTGCAGGGCAGATCTTAAAGTGATGACCTGACCTTTGCTAAAAGGAACTTTTAGAGGTTCAGATCTCGAAATTTCCTTTGAATTGGCCTTCTGAATTTTTTGCCTTGATGATGGCAAAGAAGCCGATGAAGAAGGCTTAGCCGATCGATTTTTTGGAAGAAAAACCTTGGATTTAGGCTTCTTAACATTTTTTTTATTAGGTTTTGTTCCTGGGAATGGGTTTTGAGCACTTAGTGTACCAACCAAAACTAAAGCAGTCAAAAGTGCAAATAAGCGGAAGTAGGAATTCATCTTTGAGTTCGTTTTAAAGGATGAAAGAATATATAATGAACAGGACAACAAATGAATTTCGAATTAACGAAGAGAAGAGGGGGAAATCAATTTCTACTTATCAGGAGGCCAAAAGGATTATCAAACGGTCTAAGTCCAATAGTGCTAACAGATTATTTTTATTGATTCAAAGTATTTCTCTTTTCTGAAATCGTATGGATGTAAAGAATCTGCTAAAAACCTTTATTTTCTCACATAATCCACTTTTTTCCCTCCACCACCCAACGTTTTCTCCTTCACAGACGAATTACTAGTAAACCTTTTTAATGTCCAAATTCTCATCCATACAAGAGTTGATTGCTGGCTGTCTGCAAAAGGATAGGATCGCCCAGAAAGAATTACACCGTCGGTTTTATGGTCGATTGCTGGCAGTGACCATGCGTTATGCCAATGATATGGATGATGCAAAAGCTATTTTGAATGCAGCCTTTTTAAAAATCTTTCAGGAACTAGCTTCCTACGATTCCAAGCGGGAATTCTTGCCCTGGGCACAAAAAATAACACTGCACACCTCCCTGGATCATGTTCGAAAGAGAATGCGATATGAAAAGCACCTACGCAATTTTACCACATTTCCTATTCATCAAACTAGGGGCTGGAATGAGGCACTCAATTCGCTGGCAGAAGAAGACATCTACAAATACATCCAACAATTGCCAGTAGCCATGCGGACCGTATTTTCCTTATTCGAAATTGAAGGGTTTTCTCACAAGGAGATTGCCGACTTACTTGGAATTAGTGTAGGAACTTCAAGGAGTCACTTAAGTGAAGCCAAAAAGAAACTTCGAAAGATGTTATCCTTTTTTCTAGAGCTACAAAAAAATGCAGTATGAGGAATGATTTTAGAAAAAGACTAAAGGATTATGAGTTTGAGTATGAATCTGCCGCCTGGGAAGATTTAAGCCAATTATTGGATAAGACCTCACCTTTACCGCCTATCCAAAAAATATTTCAATTTTTTAAAATTATCGTTTCTGCTTATACCTTAAGTATTATCATCACTTCTTTTTCGGGGAATCCCTCTGTCACTAATTTAGAAAAAGAAGCAAAAATAATAGCTGCCGAAGAGATCGAGAGCCCCGGCCGGAAAATAATATTGGAAAAACAGAAGGCCATCACTTTGCCTAAAAATACTCAAAGCACCTCCCCTATACTGCCCCTTTCGGAAAAAATTGAAAAACAGGAAACCTCCAATGACCCTGGTTTTTCCGAAATAATAAAACCAAAATTGGAGGAAAAGACACAACAAGAAAAAGAATCAACAAGTCAAAAAGCTAAATTTTTGCGCTCTAATCCTAATAAAAGAAAGCATCCGCCATTAGCCATGCTGAAATCAAGGTCGGAATCTGAAATCCAAACTGATCAGAGCGATCATCAAGTCAATTTGTTGTCCCCGCCGGTTTTATTAAAAGGGGAAAAATCTAAATCAAATGCCCCAATATACCTTCAGATGGCTGGCGGGAGTGTAATTCGAAAGCTCGATTCAGGAACCAGGTTACGCTTAGATGCCAATTTCCCAATTGCTCCTAAATGGTCAATAGGTTTGAGCCTGGCTCAGGGAATGTTTCCAGGGCTTGATATCTCAACCTTTAATCAGCACTTAAAAGAAAATAACAGTGTAACGGAAGTATTTGGTCTGCTGCATTTTAATTTAATAGAAAAAAACAAGCACCAGTTAAGAATTAGCACAGCAGCAGGACTTCAATTTAACACTATTGACAGAAAAGTTTTTTTCAATAATTCAGGACATTCCTTTTTTGATCACAACATCGATATATACCCCCATGTAGGTATTGAAGTGGGAATTGGATATCAATATTTTATTAAGCCTAAGCTCAGTTTAGGCGGCCACTTAAGTCGTATTTTTGGAAGGAATAATTCGGTATTTCTTGGCTTACAGCTTGCTTACCAATTATAAAAATCAGGTTTTAATTAATCATTTATCAATCCAATTGCTTTGTTATTTGGAAGAACACAATCTAAAAAATCTTACATGAGCATTAAAAAATTAGATTAGTAGAGGATTACTCAGCTAGGATAGATTGGTAAGCCTTTGCGAATTAATTGCTTACCAATCCCTTCATTTCATTTCGGGCTTAGTAATCTAATATCAAACCAAATTTTATTTATCTGTACAACTTGGCCGATCCAATTTCTTATATAAATGAATAGTCCTTAAACTCAATCACCTTCCTTTTTAAATAAATCAAATAATAAAATTTTTAACCTATGAAAGTTTTAACAATCATTGGCATGGCCTTGCTATGCCTGCCATTAAGTGCCCAGCAAACCGTGAGAGGATCCATTTTCGATAAAGACTCCAAAGTCCCCTTGCTGGGTGCAGTCGTACAAATTGCAGAATTGGGGTCCTCATTTGCCACAACCAGCGACAGTGCAGGAAATTTTAGCATCAATGAAGTTCCTACCGGGCGCATAAGTCTGGAAGTATCCTATTTAGGTTATGAGTCCATACGCATGGAGGAATTATTGGTCTCCAACTCCAAAGAATTGATTATAAATGTAGCGATGCAAGAAACCATCAATCAATTAGAGGTAGTAGAAGTACGATCCACCCGAAATGGAGAACCTTTAAATGAATTAAGTACGGTGAGCAGTTTGTCATTCACCATGGAAGCTCTAAAAAGACAACCAGCTAACTTTGCTGACCCCGCCCGCATGGCTCTCAACTTTCCTGGAGTAATGCTTGGTGGAGAAGATCTTCTAAATGACCTGGTTATCCGGGGGAATGCCCCCTCAGGTATGTTGTGGAGGCTGGAGGGAATAGAAATCCCCAATCCCAATCATTTTGCTACCAGAGGTGGTTCCGGGGGAGGCATCACCATGCTAAGTGCCAATGCCATGGCTTCTTCCGATTTTTTTAGCGGAGCTTTTCCAGCAGAATATGGGAATGCCTTATCCGGGGTGATGGATATTAAAATGCGTAAGGGGAATACCAACAAAAAAGAGACCTCACTGCAAATTGGCTTATTAGGTCTTGACCTGGCTACTGAAGGGCCCTTTTCAAAAAATTATGAGGGTTCCTATATGGTTAATTTTCGATATTCTACCCTAGGTATTTTAGACCAAATAGGCTTAAATCCGAGCGGAGGAACCATTCCTGATTTTCAAGATCTTTCTTTTAAAATCCATTTGCCAACTTCCAAACTAGGCACCTTTAGTATTTTTGGCCTGGGCGGTCACTTCATAGAAGAAGAACTCAGTGGTTTTTTTCCCCAAGATTTGCAAGCTTATAAAGATGAAGGCTTATCCGGAATTGTAGGAGTTTCCAATCTTTTTTTTCTTTCAAAAAATACCTACCTGAAAACCATTTATGCCAAAAGCTATTCTCAATTGGATTTCGAGGAAAGTTTTGGGCCTGAATTGATCCCAAGGTATGAAGAACAATTTATTGATCAATCGGATCGGGTATCTCTACTACTTAATCATAAGTTTAGTGCCCGACATATGCTTAGAATGGGCGGTATTGTTAGCCGACTGAGTTATGAATTGATCTTGCGAGAAGAGAATTACGATATAGTTGACAATAACGGATTCCCAGAAAGAGAATATAATGGCAGTTGGAGAACAATACTAGACAATCAAGGCCAAACCAATCTTTTTCAAGCATATGCGCAGCTTAAATCAAAACTCACTGCTGCCTTAACCCTCAATCTGGGTATTCATTTTACACATTTTCAACTCAATGAAAATAGTCTGTGGGAGCCTCGATTTGGATTAAAATATCAGCTTAATGAAAATCAGGAATTAAGCTTTGGAGCGGGCCTGCACAGTCGCCAGGAAGCATTGCCCCTTTATTTTATCCATAAAGAATTAGAAGATGGAAGTACTATACAGCCTTACCTGCAATTGCCCTTACAGCAATCTAAACATTTAGTTCTTGGATATCGAAACAAACTGAATACAGCATGGTCCATCCATTCGGAAATCTATTTCCAGCATTTAGAAAACCTTCCGGTAAGCAATAATCCTTCTAGCACATTAGCTGCTTTAAATGTCAACTTTTTTGACCTACTTTTCCAGGATGACGTTCTGGTTGGCCAGGGGGAAGGCTTAAACTACGGTATTGACATAAATATTGACCGACGGTTTTATCGTCAATATTACCTGATTGCCAATGCTTCTCTTCTGCGTTCGAAATTTAAGACCCTGGAAGGACAGTGGCATCACAGTCGGTACAGCACCGGATATAATTTCCTACTGACAGGGGGCAAAGATTGGATGATAGGGAAAAAGAAAACCGCTTCCCTGGGATTTAATGTGCGTTTTTTATTAAACGGAGGCCAACGATACACACCCATTGATACCGAACAGAGCATAGCACAGATGCGGACCATATTATCGAATCGAATATTTTCCCAGCATTTGCCTACTTACTTCAGAGCAGATGTGGGTTTGAATTACCGATTGCCTGCTCGAAAGGTACTGCATTTCTTATCCCTGAATATCCAGAATGTGAGCAATACCTTAAATGTATTTGAAAGGGTGGAACGATATAATGAGCTAGAGCCCGATAAAGTAAGGACCTTGGATTTTATACAAACCGGTTTGATTCCGATATTGAATTATCGCATTGAGTTTTAAGTTTATTTCACCGCAAAGCCGCTAATAAGCGCAAAGTCTTAGCGTTTCTTAGCGCTTTAGCGGTGTATTATTTTTAAAAACTCACTTGATATATTTGATTAGCAGCCACTGGAAGGGCTGCCCCATATCAATTAGAAGGCCAATCATAACTCAAGTCCACAATAGGTTTTACTGCTAAACTTCGACTAACCAGGCAGGTACCTGCTGTTTTTAATAAAATTTTCTCTGTTTTTTCATCTATCTCAACGGCAAGGTGAATTACCACCTTCAGAAGACTGATGGTTTTTGGTTTTGAGGATAGATCTTTAAAAACTTGTAGTTTAACTTTATCTAAATCAATTCTATTTCTGATTAAGACTTTTTCCAGGCTTGATCCAATACAGGTACCCAAGGCAGCGGCCAACAAATCAGTGGATGAAAATTCATTACCCCGGCCCCCATATTCCTTAGGTTTTGAGGTAAAAACTTCAGAGGGAGTCTCATTATGTTGAACTTTACAGGTACCTTCTCCTTGAAGGCTTATGTCTAGAATGGTCATAAACTTGATTAAATGTAAAAGGTAGAAGGTAAAAAGTAGAAAGACAGGAAGTCTTTTTACTTTTTACCTTCTACATTCTACTGATTAATAATTCCCAATAGGCTACATCAATATATTCCCCAAATTTATAACCTATTTCTTTGAAATGAGCTACCTTTTCAAAGCCAAATTTTTCGTGTAGAGCGACACTTCCTGAATTGGGCAGGGCAATACCAGCCATGATGGCATGAAAATTCATTTTTTTTAAAAGCTGCAATAATTCCTGATACAGCATGGAACCAATGCCTTGTCCTTGATAATCAGGATTGAGGTAAACACTACTTTCAGCAGATTGACGGTAGGCTGCTCTTGGTTTCCAGGGACTGGCATAAGCATAGCCTAAGATTCGGCTTTCCTTTTCATATACAATCCAGGGTAATTTGGTGATTTTTTCAAAGATCCGCTTTTCCATGTCCTGGATCGATATTGGCTGCTCTTCAAAGCTAACGGTGGTGTTTAAAATGTAATAATTATAGATTTCAGCTAGTTGATTGGCATCTTGAGGGCTGACTGCTCTAAGCATTGGATTTTATTTTCAATATCGAAAAAGGAAGAGAATTAATCAATCCAAAACTTGGTTACGAAACTGTGAAGCCAGTTCCTTTAAATATTTTTCCCCATTAACCATGGCATCCGAAAGATCCTTTGCGATTTCCATTACCGAATAAATACCTTGAGTTTTTATCTTACTTCTATCCTTTTCATCCAACTCATTTTTCCCAACAAAAAGACTAAGTGGCTTATTATGCTTTTTGCACAGAGAGTCAAGGCCATCTATTACTTTTCCTTGTAAAGACTGACCATCTAGCCTTCCCTCTCCACTAATGACCCAATCAGCTGATTGAATTTGAGTTTCCAGGTTGGTTAGGGCCGAAATGGTGTCAAAACCACTTCGAAGTTGAGCTCCAAAAAGGGCCACTAATCCAGCACCTATCCCTCCTGCAGCGCCACTTCCCGGCAGTTCACTTACATCTCTATTAAATTGTTGAAAAATTATTTGATGAAAATTTCTTAAACCCTGATCCAGGATTTCTATCTGTTTTGGACTAGCTCCTTTTTGTTTGGCATATACATAAGCAGCTCCATTGGGGCCAAATAAAGGATTGCTCACATCGCAAAGCAAGGTCATATCAAGATTACTTAGATCCATGGAAGAACTTTGCTCGATATAGCGAATTCGCAACAAATTTGCCCCGATCGGTTCAAGTTGCTGTTTTTGATCATCTAAAAATTGGAAACCCAATGCAGCGGAAATTCCCATACCTGCATCATTGGTAGCACTGCCTCCAAGGAAAAGGAAAAATTGACGATAACCCTTATTTAGGGCATCTAAAACCATTTGTCCTGTCCCAAAAGTTGAAGTCTGTAAAGGATTTCGTTCTTCCTCTTTTAGTAATACCAGGCCACTGGCACTTGCCATTTCAATAAAAGCGATATTCTCCGAAGTAAAGTATTCAGCCACAATAGGTCTTCCCAGAGGATCGTGGACACTCAACTTCTCGGGCCTAAGATCTAAATGCTTGCTGAGAATTTCTAATGCCCCATCTCCTCCATCCGCCATGGGATGGTAAATGGTTTCTAAAGATTTTCCACTACCTTTTAAGCCATTATCAATAGCCTGGCATACCTCATAGGCAGATAAGGAGCCTTTAAATTTGTCGGGGGCAATTAATATTTTCATAAAAATCAGGTCTCAGCAATTCATTCTTTTTGATCAGAACAAATTGGGAATATTAATGCTCAGCAAAACAATGGCAATAAAAAATACTATTAAAATAATGCTTTTGCCCAGGTCAAAATCCCAGGTTTTTTCTAAAGTATGTTGCTCTCCTGATGACTTTCCATTTCCGAAAAACAGGCTAATCAACAAACCAATACCCAAGGTAACTACTGCACCAACAGCATTCCACCAAAACCAAAACACTTCAGGAACATACAACCAAAGGTATACATTAACGGCGACTCCTGTTAACAATCCTACATTTGCTCCAATACCATTGACCCGCTTAATAGCGATAGCAGAAATAAAGGTCGCCAAAATGGGGCCATAGAAAACAGAACCCACCTTATTAATGGCTTCAATGACTGTCTTAGCGATGTCACCCGTAAAAAAGGCCAAAACAATGGTCACTGTTCCCCAAAATAAAGCTGCATATTTGGAATAGGCCATATATTTATCATTCGGCAGGTCTTTATTTCGGTTAAAAAAGTCTTCCACCGTAGTAGCGCTCAGCGAATTAATTGCAGAGCTTAAAGAGGACATTGCTGCTGAAAATATAGCTACCATCAAAATGCCGATAACCCCATGAGGTAAATAATCGCGAATAAAAATAGGGATCATCAAATCCGGTTTATCGCTAGGGATACTCTGCAAAAAATCAGTTTGAGTAATGGCCATGGTACCAATCACAAGGCCCATCAGGCAATAAATAAAGGTAATTGGAAAGCGCAGTAAACCATTAAAGAGCAAGGTTTTTTTCACCGTGCCCATATCCTGGGCCGAGAATAACCTCTGAACCTGGCTTTGATCTGTTCCATAGTAAGAGGTATAAAGGAAGAAACCCCCAATCAGCATGGGCCAAAATCCAAATTCATCACCCTGGACTCCTAAAGAATTAAAGTCAACTACTGTCAGACGACTTCGGTCGATATTGGTGATAAACTCTCCCCATCCTCCCAAGTAATATATGCCAGCAAAAAGACAAATGATAATACCTAAAAAAAGAATGATCATCTGAATCATATCTCCATAAACAACCGCCTTCATCCCCCCTTGATAAGAATAGATTAGTGTTACTACTCCAATAATCAAGATGGTTTGCCACATGGGAAAATCCATAACACTGGTTAAAATCAAGGCAATCGTATATACCATCACACTAGTAGCAAAAGCACGGCTTATTTGAAAAACCCCACTAAGTAGTACTCGTGTAGAACTACCAAATCGCTTTTCTAAATAGGCATAAACACTTACAATGCCTGCTTTATACATAGGTGGAATGAGAAAGACCATCAAAAACAACATGGCCAGGGGAACAGCAAATTCATAGGTCAACCACATCATCCCTCCACCTTGTTTCAACCCTACAAAAGCAGGTGCAGAAATAAAACTAATGGCAGATAATTGAGTGGCAATGGTACTCAAAGACAAGGGAAACCATCCGAAATTTTTTCCACCCAAAAAATAATCCTGACTATCCTTATTGTCTTTAAAAAGTCGACCTAAAAATAAAAATCCGATGATATAGGAAATGATGAGAATATAATCTAGATAATTCATAATGCTTATTGATGGTGATGGATTTAGGGTTTCAGTACATTACAATCAGCTTTTCAATAAATCCAGTACACAGGCCGCTGTCCAGGAAAAATTCCCCCCTCCATATCCAGAATTGATGTTGGCAGCCAATGATTTTTGCGATTCAAAATATTCATAAAAACCATGTTTACTAACCAATTCTATAATATCTGCCTTGACTACTTCAGCCGTACGTTCAAAACCATAGTTTTTCAAACCATGATATATCATCCAATTCATTTGAGACCAAATAGGCCCACGCCAATATCTCTTGGAATCAAAAAGAGGGCTGTCTACATCAAAACTGGGACAAATAAAGTAATCTCTTTCGTGTAATGACCATAAATAATCATTCAATTGATTGGCCTGTTGTTCATTGGGAATCTCTCCATACAAGGAAACCATTCCTCCGATTTCTTTATAAGTAATTGGGTGTCCGGCTCTGGCATCGTATGCGGTATAGGTATTTAAAGATGGATTCCAAAGTTTTTCATTGAATATTCTAACAGATTGCTGCTGCCATTCTTCTAATTCTCCAGTATCAAGGCCAAATCGTTTGCCAATATTAATCAAGCTTTGATTGGATTTTATGAGAACAGCATTCATCAAAGTATCCTGTACCAGGAATGGGCTTTCTTCAAAGATTCCTCTTTGTTCATAAAGGAATTTTTTACCCAGAAGCAATAGATAAACGTAACGGTCATATTGATAAGCTGTTGGGCGCTCATCCACTGGAGCCAGACTGGTGTCTCTTCTTTCATATTCCGGCAATTCCCCTTTTCCTATTTTTATTCTCTCCAAAGATTCATCCCAAAGTGGAGAGTTATCTCTGCCTGATTCCCAAGGATGATAAATGAACATTAAGCCTTCTCTTTCTGGATCTCTGTAGGTATAAAGAAAACGATGGTATTTGATTATTTTAGGGAAAATTTGCCGAATAAAATCTATTAATTGTTGATTATCAGGGAATTTTTCGAGCAGATTTTCCAAAACAAATCCATGTACAGCAGGCTGTGTAATGCCTGACGATTTAGGTTTATTGGGCGCCCCAGGGTTAACATTGGATTCCCAAAAATCATAGTATGGGAAGTAGGTCGTTTCTGTTTCACTATGGAATACAATATGTGGAACCATGCCATTTTCCCATTGACTGGAAAATAATGTATCTAGTTCCTTAACTGCATGATCTAAACTGGTGTAACTATGTCCTATGCTGGTAAAACCGGAATCCCAATTCCATTGAAAGGGATATAATTTTGCAGTAGGAATGGTAAAACCCTCTTTCCAGTTTAGTTTTAATATGTGCTTTGCGTCTCCAACCAATTTTTCCACCTGAATTCAATTTTGGTAAAAAATGGGGGTAAGGAGGTTTTGTTAAATCCTTACCCCACCATAATATGTATGAAACTTATAATTCCTTTCGAATTCTTTAGCCAATAATCGGCTGCCTTTCTGTTTTTTAAAAGTCAAAAGCAGCTCTGATAAATAGTCTACGAGGCAAAATTGGCCGTCCTACGAAAAAGGTACTTGAACCTGTTTGGGCATCTCCCTGCCTTGGTGACCCTTCCGTTACTCCATCTGCATCAAGTAAATTAAAAACCGAAATACCTAATCGCAATGATTCTTTTTCACCAAGAGAAAATCTATATCCTGCATCCAATCGAACAATATTGAAACCGTCCAACTCCACAGTATTGCCATCATTTGCGAACTTACTACCCATAAAGTTGCTGGAAAGATTGGCATCAAATCCGGCATTATCATAACTCAAACCTGCCATTCCCATGATATTTGGCTGACGACGCAATTCATTACCAACCTGTGATTCATTTCCTTCTACTTTAGTAAATTCATGGTCTTGTAAAGTTAAGTTGCCATAAAAGTTTAGCCCCTTAGCCAGATTGTAATTCAAAGTTCCTTCCAGTCCAAAGGTACGGGTACTCTGTAACCTCACATCCTCAATTACATTGCCAGGATTGTTGGGATCATTAATAAAATCCACATTTCGGCGATCATTTAGGCCTACATAAAATACAGCAGCGGTAGCGGCGAATTTATTCTTACCATATTTCAAACCAACCTCTCCCTGCAATACAGATTCAGTCTCATAACTTTGAGGACGTCCGGGTGCAGAGAAAGAAACTGAGCGCAACTGAGGGAAGAAATATCCTCTGGATGCATTTGCATATAGATTGAAGGAAGAGTTAATTTTAAATAAAGCTGCAATAGCAACTGCTATATCATCAGTAGAAACGGTCCCTTTCTGGAAGGTGTTGCTGCCCACTCCTGTTTCTCTACTGATAATACCTGTAGCTTTTTCCCAGCGAAAGCCAATATCTAGATTTACCTTGTCTCCTTTAATTTCATCACCAGCGAAAAAAGCTATTTTGCTGGATTCATGGTATCGATTAGAGGTTTGGCTACCTGAAATAAATCCACCGGTAGAGAAATTTACATCGTTACCCTGATCATCCATGTAAGAAACATTAACCATACGAGGGGCGTTTCGGAAATCCCCTACATAATTAGAGATCCAGTTGTTATCATCAGCTTTTGTATTGGCAAGAAATGTTCCGAAACTGATGTTGTGATTTCCAGCGGTTTTAGTCAAATAAATTTCTCCAACCAATTCCTCCATCGGACGTTCTCTATCCAGGATACGATTTTGGAAAAGTAAGTCCCCAGCCGCCAGTTGAGTGCCGTCATCTGCGTAAGTAAGGGTGGCATTAGAAGGAAGATTTCTATCTGCTAGAAAAGAAGCTTGGGTTTCTGGTACATTATGTACACCATCACCATCCAGGAATAGATTAAACCAGTGATTATAACTTGCTGCTTTTGCTTTGGTAGCTAAACGCCAGTCATTGCCAAAAGAATGTTTTAAATCTACCATGATATAACCACCTTGGGTAGTAACTCCATTTCCAATTGGAGACTTAAATCGACCAAATGGTGTATCGAAAGAAAAGTCTTTGGCTTGACCAGTCAGTAAAGTATAAATGGTTTCACCATCATTACCAGTAGGTCTTTCTCTTTGTCCATTGTCATTAGCAAGTGGGTAAGGCAGGTAAAACTGGACATTGTCATCGATAATCTGTCCTGAAACGGTCAAAGAACTTTTTCCTTCATTAAAGAGTTTTTTGATGTTTCCTCTAATTTGATATCCTCTTGTAGGCAAACCCGTTTCCAGGGGCCCATCATCATAACGGTAAAAACCCGAAATAGCATAGAATAGATCTTCGCTAATTGGCCCAGCGGAAAGGAAATCTACTTTCGTTCTTCCTCCTTCTGCCCATTCTAACTGAACTTTGTTTTCGGGTTCGGCAGTACCGGTAATACTTGTATAGTTTACAATTCCGGCAACACTTCCAGCTCCAAAAAGAGTTGAAGATCCTCCTCTTACAAATTCCAAGTTTCGAATTCCAATATCATTTCGGAAATAAACGTCGTGTGCAGAAGAGTTTAAACCAAAAGTACTTAGCACTGGTAGTCCATCAACTTGGAGTGGTGTAAACTGATATTGTCCACCAGAAGGCATCCCTCTAACAAATACGTTGGAGGCTACCTCACCACCACCGCCTTCAGCTGTAATACCGGGGATGGTACGAAGAATATCCGCTTGTGAATTACTAGCGAGTTGTTGTAGCTGTGCAGCATTTAAGATGGTCATAGACATGGGTGATTCCTTTTGGGTACGTCCTGTAAAGGTACCAGTAACTACAACCTCATCTAAAGAAAGATTATCCAGGTTCAGAACTACGTCCTGTGTATAGGTATTACCATCCTCAACAGTAATACTCATTTCAAATGTGGAATAACCCACATAGGAATAAACTATGGTTTGTGCTCCGGCAGGCACCTCGAGGCTATAGTTGCCGTCAAAGTCTGTGACAGTCCCTGCACTTGTGCCTTTTATGGCTACAGAAGCACCAATTAAAACATCACCATCACTACCAGAAATTGTCCCCGTGAGGGTCCCTTGAGCGTAGGTAGCCAGGATAAATAAAAAGGATACTAAAAATGAAATAAAACGCTTGGAAAAGTATGAATTAAATCTTTTCATAATTAATGTTTGTGAAAGGTAATAATTATGTCAAAATATTTCGATAGTGGCACCAAAAGCAAAATTACATTGGGTTTTTCCAAGCTTGTTTACATCAAACTATCCAATAGTGACACTATTCTATAAATAGCAGGGCATTTTTTTGAAAAAAATTTTATTATTGTACATATGAAGCCAGAGTATGAGAAAATAGTAGATCTTCCCGAACGCTCTTTCACCGTCAAGTTGGTGGATCGTAAAAGCCGCCCCCTCCTGAGTCAGGCCTGGCATTTCCATCCGGAAATTGAAATATGCTACACGATAGAAAGTAGTGGGCGTAGATTTGTAGGCAACCAAATTTCGGATTATGAGAAGTCCGATTTGGTGATGTTTGGCCCTAATTTACCCCATGGTTTTACTACGGACATGCAGTGTAACCAGGTAGTCATCCAAATGACCCAGGATTTTTTAGGTTCCGTATTTATCAACAAACCAGAATTGCGTTCTATTAAGATGCTTTTTGCCCGCTCCAAAAGAGGATTGGAATTCTCAAAGGAGACCAAAAAGAAGGCCCAGAAAAAAATAACCAAACTGGTTACCAGCGAAGGGATGTACCGATTGCTCTACCTTTTAGAACTTCTCCAGCTATTGGCTGATGCCAAAGATGTGAATTACATCTGCTCGAAAGAATACGCGCTGGATTTTAATGAATCTCAGCTGGGTAGAATCAAAATTGTTTTTGATCACATCATAGAGAATTACAAAAAAGAAGTCAGCATCAAGGAAATTGCTGATAAACTAAACATATCAGAAGTAGCTTTTTACAAGTTCATTAAAAAGCAAACCAAAAAAACTTATACTCAGATCATCAATGAGTTTCGCATCAATTTTGCCTGTAAATTGCTCATGAATTCAGATAAGACTATTGCACAGGTTTGTTTTGAAAGCGGATATAATAATGTCTCCTATTTCAATCGAAAGTTTAAAGAGATTATGAAACAAACCCCTCATGACTTCCGAAATTCCTATATTAATAAGAGTAGATAATAGTGTCAAAAAAATGAGATAATAGGTAAAAAAGTCAAACTGCCAAAGCAGTTTGACTTTTTTACCCCCTAAACCAGTCTATTTTTTAAAGCCTTAGCCACAGCTTCCGATTTGGAATTGACCTCTAATTTTTTGTAAATATTTCGGATGTGACTTCTTACCGTATCTCGGCTGATGTTAAGAGCATCTGCTACCATTTTATAACTTTTGCCATCGCACAGTTCATTGAGTACCTCTTTTTCTCGTTTTGACAAATTGGGGTTGGTCCTTTTGCGGAAGGAAGACACAACCATTCGGGCTATTTTAGTACTCATTGGTGCTCCACCATTATGAACCTCCTTAATGGCAGAAATAATTCTATTGGAAGGCGTAAATTTGGTTAAAAATCCACTGGCACCTGCGCATAAGGCCTCAAACACAAATTGATCTTGCTGGTGTATGGTGAGCATAATGATTTCTGTATCAGGTAATTTTTCCCGAAATAAAGGGATTCCTTCAATGCCACTTGTTCCAGGAAGTGAAATATCTAGTAAAATAACATCAACAGTATCAGGATTTAAACTAGCCAGGGCAGTCTTAACAGTATGAAATAAATTTTTACAGGTAATCTCCGGTTCATTTTCCAAAAGCATGGCCAGGTGTGTTCTTATCTCCAGATCGTCTTCAACTATAGCTACCCTAATTTGCTCCCCCATTTGTTGATATTTTGATTGATTTGAATAGAAAATGAGATTTCAGTTCCTTGTTCAGGTGCAGATTGAATAATAAGTTCAGCATTTAATCTTTTGGCACGTTCTCGCATATTGATCAATCCATATCCTCGATTACCAGGATTATGTAAAAATCCCTTCCCATCATCTTTAAGTAGGATATTCAGCAAGCCATTAAAAGTTGAAAAAGAAAGGATCAGTTCTTTACACTGACTATGTTTCAAAGCGTTATGAGCAGCCTCCTTAAAAAGCAACACAATATTTCTTTTCCAATCCATATTCAACTTAATGTCGCTTAAACCTTCATGAATTCCAATGGCCTTAAAGCTAATTTCCGTGTTACTAAAAAGCTCATCACCGAAATCTTTTAACAAAATAGCCAGTTCCAAAAGATTGTCATTTCTAGGGTTCATTGCCCAGATAAAATCCTTCATGGAATGATATAATTCGGCGGTGTTGTCTTTAATTTTTGAAAGATAAACAAAGGAGGATTGCTCCATATTCGGATTCATACTAAAAAGTGTTTCTGCAAAAAGAGATATTTTGGTCAATCGATGGCCCAATTCATCATGGAAATCAGCGGCGGCTCTTTCTCTAATTTTTTCTATGTTTTTTAGCTGTTTCAACTTTAAATACCATCTTAATCTGTATACCAATAAACCTAGAAAAAGAAGCATCAGGCTGGCAAGAACATAAAAAAAAGCGGTCTTGTAAAAGGGAGGACGAACCATTATCTTCAATTCGGCAATATTAGGATTCCAGTTCCCCAGTTGATCTCTGGCCTTTAAAATAAATCGATAGTTCCCTCCTGGCAAATTAGTAAAAGTAGCAGCCAGCTGATCTTCGACCTCTATCCAATCTTCAAACATTCCTTCTAATTTGTAAGAGTACTTTAAGCTTTTATTGTTCTGATAATTATAAGAAATAAAGTGTATGCTTATAGAATTTTCCTTGTAATCTAAATTTAGAATCTCCTCATGATCTCTTAATAAATTAGAAGGAGTTATTTCTCCAAAAGGATACACAGCAGTTATCCGAGGCGGGTTTAATTCTACCTGGAGTTTTACAGATGAAGGATCAAAAAGGTTAATACCATTGATTCCGCCAAAAATCAGGTGTCCGCTTTGTTTTTTTTCAAATGCTCCTATATTAAATTGCCGGCTTTGTAATTCTTCAGGATCACCGAAATACAATATTTCTTTTGTACCTCCTTTTATCTTATAGATGCCATTATTTGATCCCAGCCACAAGTTTCCACCCTTATCTTCCATAATTCCGCTTACATTGGGAATCAAATTCTTGCCAGAAAAAGGAAATTTCAGTTTTTCCTCAATCGTATCAATGATTAGTAAGCCTTTGCTGTAAGTGCCTACCCATAAGTTTTTTTTTCGATCAAGGAATAAATCATTTACGGTTACTAAAGCCCTAGGAGGCAAACCATTTTCCAAAGGATAAGACTGGCATTTAATACTATTGGCTTGGGAATTAAATTGCATACTACTGATTCCATTACGCACATATCCTATCCAATATTCATTCTCTGAAGTTTGAAGAATTTTCCTTACATCATTCCCATTTAAACTATTTGGATGGTCTTGCTTATAAAAACGTATAAAATTATCGGTTTTTTCCTGGTACAGGTTGAGGCCACTCCCCGTAGCTACCCAAAGTCGCCCCTCCCAGTCTTCATAAAGCCCACGAACAAATTGAGAACTTAAAGAATTCCGATTTCCAGATTCAGGCAGATACTGCTGCTTAATTTTGGTTTTAGAATTGATCTTAAACAATCCTCTATTGGTAGCAATCCAAATATCCCCTCCCCCATCTTCGATGATCTCCAATATATAAATGGCGTTTAAGAAGTCGAGATTAATTTTTTTTGAAATATGTAGGGTGGAGTCAAATAAATAAAGGCCCTTTGCAGTCCCAATCCATAAGTTTTGCTGACTATCTTCACAAATTGCAGTAATAAAAGCGTTGATATTAGATGATGCAAAAAATTGATTCACGGGATTAAAAAGTCCCAGGTCATAGATTTTTGGATGTATTCGACATAGGCCCTCTCCATGTTTAGACAACCATAATCCTCCAGAACAATCCACCAGATAGTTTTCAATATTTTGTTGTTTTATAGGAGAAATGAAATGATCAAGTACCTTTTGCAAACTATCCTGACGAAATTGATAATACAGACTTCCTTCCTGATCTACATACCAGCTATGACCTTGGTTTTCTCTGTCCAGTCTCCTAAGAGAAATACCTTGAAATGAATTAATTACCGGGACATTTTTTTTTTCAACCTCTTTAATTTCTTTGGTCTTCCAGTTCAGTTGATAGTTCCTCTGATCGCATTTCAAAGACAGGATATCTTTTTTGGTTTGGCCTATTTCTTGGATTGTACCACGAAAAAAAGGTTTATTGATTAAATGATATTGCCTGGATTTTAAGTCTAGGAAATTTAGGCCTAAATCTGTTCCCAGCCAGATGTTTCCTTCCCTATCCCAGAACATAGATTTGATTTCTCTGTTCTTGGGGTTCTTGCTTTTAGATTTGTAGGTAATAAAACTTTTTGATTTTTGATCCAATTTAGATACTCCGCCTACTGAAAGAGCAGCCCAAATATTTCCATCGGGATCTTCAAAGATGGAGGTAAGGAAATTTGCACCAATAGCCTTTTTGTCAAAAGGATTGCTTCTAAAAACTTCAAATTTATGGCCATCAAAGCTATTTAAACCATGTTCGGTAGCAAACCACATCAGGCCATTTTTGTCTTGATGAATATCTTTTACCACATTATTTGATAATCCATCTTTTAAGGACCACTCCTCTATTTTAAAACCTTGCCCTTTTACAAAAGAAAAGAGAATAGTAAATAAAAATAACATCGATGCCCTGGAAAAAGCAGTTACCATCTTACTAAATTTTAACAAAAAGCCCATCTGCCAGACTGGTTTAATATATGCGATAGGTCTGAATAAAAAGAATATGGGACATCACATAAATATGTGATTTTAAGGCCTGAAATTTATTTTTTTTGTCATTACACTACAATAGCCCACAAACCGCACAATTATGTGATTGTCGGGCCTCCTCTCCGAAAATATATTTGATCCATCATTCACTCACTTAAACTAATAAGTATGGTTCGCTACTGTTATACATTATGTCTGCTTTATCTATTTCTAAGTTCTATTGAGGGTCAGGCGGAATTGATGCTCACACCTTCCAATCTTCCCATAAGCCACATTAATGCTTGTGTAACTGAAAAACAACATCAATTAATTGCTACCCCTACCTGGGTGGATAAGAATTTGAAAGTAAAAAACAGGCTGGGTTTTCCCAAAATGAAATGGCCAATAGGCAATCAATTGTACGATAATATTTTTATGATGAATTACTTTGATCAGAGCAATCCAGGAACTGCTGATGGAGTATTCACTGACTATAATTGTGGGCACGACCTTGGCTATGACGGACATACCGGAACGGATATTACGCTCTTTAATTTCAGACTAATGGACATAGGCATTCCCATCCTGGCCGCTTCTGACGGAGTAGTGGCAAATATTGTTTATGATGAATTCGATCGGCATTATAACCCACCTTACTCAAGTAATCAAGCCAATATTGTTAGGGTTAGGCATGATGACGGAAGTCATGTAGTCTATGTTCATATGCGCAAAAACTCTATTTCCGTTAATAAAGGCGAACAAGTCAAAGCAGGGCAATTTTTGGGTTATGTAGCTAGTTCAGGATCCTCTCCAGTACCTCATTTACACATTGAATTTTGGAAACCTGGAAGTATTTCCTGGCCCAATATCCAATATCGGGATCCATGGGAAGGTACTTGCCACCGGGAAGAAAGCCTGTGGGAAGACCAATTAGATTACGTTCCCTCAAATGATATTTGGATTATGGACAGTGGAATTTCTACAGAACCAGCCATCGGAGGCAATATTAACAGGCTCACTGATATTCCTTTTAAAGATCGGGTGGCTCAGCCAAAGGTATTTGGAAAAAATGAACCCTTGATGCTCGCCTGGATCCAATTGCAGTCGCCCCCTGGTCAAAGCTATCGCATCGACATTCACAAACCTAACGGAAGTCAATTCGCTACTTCCGGTACGATTAATATCCAAAATTATATTAGATATTGGTGGCATCCTTATGCCTGGTCAACCGGAAGCCTGACGAAAGCTGATTATGGAACCTGGTCTATGAAAATCTATACCAATGGCCAATTATACAAAGAAAATAAATTTGAGGTAGGTGAAACAAGCTATTTTGCTCCAAGATTTTATCCTCAGGCGGGAAAATCTTTTCGATTAAGTTCCCGAACGCAAACGGACCGGCTACGCCTATCTTCTTTGGGCAAGGAGGCTACTTTTGCTCTTCATAATGCACCTGATTATGTTAGTTTGAATAATGAAGTGGTTACCATTTCGGGAGGGGCAGAACAAGAGTTTCGAAATGCCTATTTTCAGGTTGTTGCCACTGACCTTGAGGGAGCAACTGATACTATGTGGTATCATCTGGTAGACCCCAACAAACCGATTCAACAACTCAGTACTTCTATTTCAGATGAAAAAGAAGAATTGATTTCTATGGAGCTGGCACCCAACCCTGCTGATCAACAAGCCAATCTTAAATTTTCCATTCAAGAGAGTCAGTATATAAAAATTGAGCTGTTCAACCTTTCAGGGCAATTACAGAGAACCATTGTTGACTCCAGTCTGATAAAGCCTGGTTTTCACCAATATGTCATTGACTTAGAGGGCATTGACCCTGGCATGTATGTCCTCAAAGTATTAGGAGAGCAGAACTATGGGGTAAAAAAATTAATGATCAGCAAATAAAGATTGTATTGATCTTTGGGTGAAAAACAATCAAAAATTAAATTACAAAGGCTTTGCTGCCAGGTGGCGGCAAAGCCTCTGTAATTTAATCAGTCTCTTTTCGTGAGATGAAAGGGAATGTTTATTTATGATACATAGTAATAATAATAGCGATTTGTTAAATAAACAGCAATTTTGTTTTTGCAAACGTAGATTAATTAAGCGATAAATAAAGATATTTGGAATAAGCCTGGAGACTAAGAGCATTAATGGACTTTTGCCACCCTATAATTGAGACCCAAACAGGCAGGCAGATCAAAAACTGATGATATGGCTCCTAAATACCTTACATTTCCGATAATTATTATTCTGTTGATTTTTCGACCCAGCCCCTCGTTTCTACAAAATTATACCTTATCTAACTGGACCGTAGAAGATGGTCTTTCCAGCAATAAAATTACTGATGTCTTTCAGGATGGAGCAGGTTTTATGTGGATTGCAACTGAACATGGCCTTAATAAATTTGACGGTTATCATTTTAGTAATTATCGACATAATCCTCAAGACACTACTTTACCAGGAGCTAATTTTATCAATAGCATCTGTTTGGATGAGTCGGAGAACATCTGGATTAATTTGGCGGTTGGGATAGTTTCCAAATATGATCAACTCGATCAAAAATTCACCAATTACTTTTTTCCAAAGCGAAATACCAGCATTTATCAAATAAAAAATATTCCCAAGCAAGGAATCGGAATAGCTACCAATCAAGGATTATTTACTATAGATTCTTTAAACAACAAGCTAAAATTATGGAAGCCCGAAGGTCATTCTAATCAAGCCATCTATAATTTTTTTCCCAGCTCAGAACATGTTTTATATGTCAGCATGGAGAGTGGTTTTAAAATCTATAATCTCAGCACCAACAAAATGGAACACACCCTAATCAAAGGGGATGATGGTTTGGGATATTTCACCCATGAGGTAGCAAAATATTTTCGAGATGCAGCAGGAGTACACTGGCTTGAGACTTCATATGGCAGTTTGTATCAATCTGCAGATGGAATACAGTATAAAAAAATCATTTACGGAACCGGTCGTAATTTTATAAGTCCCACTAATGAACTTTTTCTCCTGGAGGATAAACATAAAAGAAAGTGGTATTACTCGAATAACGATGTAATGCTCCTACAAAATAAGGGTAACAACAATTGGGATCCTATGGAAGATCAGCCTGAAAAAGGGGGATTTTCCTTTATTGATAAAGAGAAAAGATTGTATGTTTTCACTAAAAAAAATAAGCTAAAAAAATGGAATGGCAGCAACTGGGAGGTCATTCTAGACATGAATAAGCAGTTAAATTTTTGGGAAGTTACCCAGGTATACATCGATAAAGAAAATGGAATCTGGTTTGCCAGCAGAGGAAAGGGGCTCTGGCGTATCATTCAAAGAAACTGGCCGATTAATAGTATTCAGGGATCTTCTCAGCAAACAGCTATTAATTTTCCCATTGTAAGTATGCTTGTTGATCATCCTGATTTTATCAGACTGGCAGCTCCAAACAATATTTATCGCTTTTATCCTGATTCTAAGGAATTAGTTCCTTTATTTTCAAATAAATCTGATAAAAACCCCTTAATCAATTATTCTGTCAACACAATGATAGTTGATAAAGATAAGGAACTATGGATTGGAACCAATCGAGGTATAGTCCTTTATCATGAAGACAAAAAAAAATGTCATCAATTTAATGGAGTCAGGGTAAATGGGGAAGCATTTAACCTGGGAACTATCCGGTCTTTAGCAGAAGATAAGCAAGAAAACATTTGGATTGGCACCAATAAAGGTTTATTCCGCTTTGATTACCAAAGGAGGCGATTCAATTATTTTTATTCCACCCAATTTAACATTCATTCTCTTCGAAGTACTGATATACAGGAAGTTTTTCCCATAGGCGAATCAGATTTTTTAATAGGCTATGTTAAAGAAGGGGTCGATCTATGTCATTACGATACGCTGAGCCAAACCTTAAGCTGTCAAAAAATCACCTACCCTGGTGCTAAATCTTCCCAATTTGATATGATGACCGCCAACACCTTCTATTTTACTGGCAAAGACTATTGGGTGGGCACCTATAGTAAAGGGCTTTTAAAATTAGATTTGGAAAAACTAACGATGACCCCATTGGCCGAAGATTTCCCAATTATCCCAAATGTAAAATCCATTGAAAAAGGTATAAATGACAACCTTTGGATAAGTTCTATTGACGGGATTCGAAGTATCCACCCAAAAAGTCTGAATTATTACCGATTTACCAAATCTGCTGGCCTGACCAGTAATCAATTTTATCGAAGCAGCTCCGTCCAGGATACCCTGGGTAATTTATATTTTGGAAGTACTAAGGGCTTAATCCAAATCCAACCTTCCAAATGGCAAAAACAAGATACTGTAGCCACACCTATTTTGACGAATTTTAAAAAGTATGATGAAAATATTACTTTCAATCAACCATTAAACAGGGTACAGACCATTCAACTAAACTATAAAGACGATTACATCACTTTTGAGTTTGTCTCCCCTACCTTTCATAACCCCCAGGATGTTCAATATGCCTATCAATTGGAAGGTTTTGAAGACCATTGGAAATACTGCTCCCAACAGCTATCTGCCACCTATACCAATCTTCCTCCGGGAGAATATACCTTTAAAATTCAGGCTGGTAATAAAGGGGGATTCTTAAATTCTGAAATTAAACAAGTCAAGCTTATTGTAGCCCCTCCTTATTGGCAAAGCAGTTGGTTTTTGTTTTTTACAGCAGGGATTTTATTATCCTCCATTTTCCTAGTCAACAAGATCCAATGGCAGATTCGACTTAACCGATTAAAAATACAAACTGAAACCAGGCAAAAAGCAGCTGATGATTTTCATGATGAATTGGGTCATCGTTTAACCAAAATGTCTTTATTTGTAGAATCTTTAATGCTGGAAAAAGACAGCTTTTCTTCCAAATCAGCCTATATTCTTAAAAAAATTCAAAGCAATGCCAATGAGCTGTATAGCTCCACCAAAGATTTCATATGGGCCATGAATCCGACTAAAGATTCGGCCCTGGAATTGTTTGTATTTCTAAGAGATTTCGGGCTGGAATTGTATACTGATACCGAAATTCATTTTTCGGTGACTGGAATTAAGGAAGGATGTAAAGACTATTTGTTAGATATGGATTTAAAAAGGCAATTAATTATGATTTTCAAGGAGGCCATGACCAATGCCCTCAAACACTCAAATGCAAGCGAAGTGATTTTAGATATTAGGGAATGTCAAAATTCCCTGGAAATTGCTTTAATTGATAATGGCCAAGGTTATGATTTGAATCAAAATAAGATGGGTAATGGCCATAATTCCATGTTTAATCGTTCTAAAAAAGTAGGAGGTATTTTGGAAATTAACAGTCAGGTCGGAAAAGGGACGACCGTCTTATTTAAAAAGTAGCATATGATTGATGTAGCCATAATCGAAGATGATCAGGATATCAGAGAGTATTTGGGCATGTTAATTGACAGGCAGCCTGACTTTTCATGCAGCAAACGCTTTTATAGTGTGGAATCAGCCATGGAACCTCTTTTAATTAATCCTCCGGATGTTTTACTCTTGGACATAACCTTATCAGAAAATACCAACGGAATTCAAGGGGTTTCTCAATTTGTTGAAAGAGGAGCTTCTTTTGAAATTATTATGTTTTCGGTCCATCAGGATGATGAAAAAATATTCCAGTCATTATGTGCAGGTGCATGCGGATATTTAACCAAAAACACTCCCCTACCTAAAATACTTTCCTCCATAAAAGAGGCCCATCAAGGGGGAGCACCTATGAGTATGGAGATCGCCCGGCGCGTTGTGCAGTCCTTCCGTTCCACACCTAATTTTGATTTATCTCCTCGAGAAAAAGAAGTTCTTCTGGAGCTTTCCAGAGGAAAAAGCTATCGAAAGATTGGAGAAAGTCTTTTCATTAGTGAAGATACCGTTCGGGCGCACATCAGAAATATTTACCGCAAATTGGAAGTCAATTCTAAAGCTGAGGCCGTAGCAAAAGCTTATCAAAGTAGGCTATTGTAAGCCAAATTGCGATGCAATTTTGGGTAAAAGGAAATAAGAATAAGGTAGAAAGACTAATAACCAATATTTCCGATACAAATGAGTTATGATAACCTATTATTTACAGGGAGTTTTTTGATTTCCTTTTTGAAATGAAAATTTTTCATCAATTATTTATAGAATCCTTCTATTCTAAAACGAGGTCTTTCTATCTTTAAAAGTAGAAATAAGCTTCTTTTTGTAAAAAGTGAGGCATTTGACTGTAGAATAGTTGTTTTGGTTTATTAAAAAAGTGGATAATCAAACTCCAATGGAAAACCAATCTAAAAACTTTTTTGAACAGGAAGTTAAAAGGGTCGCCAAGCAATATGCTTTGCCCAAACAACAATATGTTCAATTGAGACAAGCCCGATCCTTTATGATCCAAAATTGTTCTGAAAAAATTGAGTTGGATCAACTTGCAGCATCCGCCTGTATGTCTCGCTTCCACTTCATCAGGCTCTTCAAACGAGTATATGGTCAAACACCAAGACAGTATCTGCGAGATCTAAGAATAACTAAAGCGAAAGAATTGCTCCAAAAAGGAAGATCAATTCAGCAGACCTGCTACGAAGTAGGATATAAAAGTCTTACCACCTTTTCCAATACTTTCAAGCGAGGGACAGGATATTCTCCTTCCGCCTACCAAAAATTACATAAAAGCAATCTGGAATAATTATTTCTAAAAATCTTTTCTGATATTTAGCAGTACACAAACATCAAATTTTATGATTAAAATATATGTAACCAGTGTTCCGGTAGATGACCAGGACAAGGCCCTAAAATTTTACACCGAAAAACTAGGTTTTATCAAAAAAACAGATATTCCTATGGGAGAACACAAGTGGCTAACAGTGGTTTCTCCAAAAGAACAAAATGGTGTAGAGCTATTGCTTGAACCCCTTGGGTTTGAACCTGCAAAAGTGTATTACAAATCCCTTAAAGAAGCGGGTATCCCTAGTGCAAGCTTTATGGTAGACGATTTAAAAGCAGAGTACGAAAGGTTAAAAAGCCTTGGAGTACAATTTAATATGGAACCAAAGGAAATGGGTACTGTATTAATGACGGTATTAGATGATACCTGTGGTAATAATGTTCAACTCATTCAAATGCTTTAAGGTCTTTTTGAAAAATAAATTCAATTTTCAAAAGAATAAATAAGGATTGATTACTATCACAAATAGGAGTTATTCCGAATTTTTGAAAAAAAGTAAACAACCTTAGATTAGTCAAAATATAGGGAAATATATTGAAGTAAGGCCGCTTGAGGCGGACGAAATAAGGTAGAAATAAGTTGTTTTTAGTATAGGGACAATAAATTTCTATCTTATTTCTACTTTATTTCGCACAGATGAGATCCCAAGGATCTGTCAGAGCTTATTTCCCTAAAATTAGGCATGACTCATGTTTGTAGTGGTACATAATAATAATTAGCCTTACTATCCTCCCCAAAAGAATATTTACATTATCAATTCCCTGGAAAAAGATATTCATTCCGGTATTGCTGAAGTTTCTCCAAAAATCCTTAATTTACCTACCTAATTCCTAGGCAACATTATTGCCAACTCTCGCTCTTCATCCTTACCTGATGGCTTTCGACATATTATTGTTCAAAGCTATTTCACATTATTTATGCATTGCATTACAAAATAAATCACCTGAAATTATTTTCATTATGTTCAAAAATTACCTTAAAACAGCCTACCGCAGTTTATTAAAAAATAAAATCTATACGCTAATTAGTATCCTGGGACTTTCTGTAGGTATTGTCTGCTGTCTGTTTATTGCCATGTATGTCCGCTTTGAATCCTCCTATGACAATTTCTTTGAAAATAGCGACCGAATATATAGAATTGCTTTGGAGCGAGTATATCCAGAGCGGGTTCGAAATTTTGCTTCTTCACCGGTTACCATTGCTCCTACCCTAATTGATAATTATCCGGAGGTAGAAGCTGCCACCAGGATGCATCGCTTGTTTTTTAATCCGGAAGTTCCCGTACAGGTTGGTGATCAGTCCTTTATTGAAACCAAATATTTCTTTGCCGATTCCTTATTTTTTGAAGTATTCTCTTTTCAATTTTTGGAAGGGACTCCTGAAACAGCTCTGGATGCAGCTAATAAGGTTGTTCTAACCGACAAAACTGCAGCACGATATTTTGGGGATGAACCAGCTTTTGGTAAAACCTTTAAAAATGGTGAAAATAATTATGTGGTTTCAGGAGTGATTAAGGATTTGCCAGAAAATTCTCATATGGATTTTGATTTGATTGGCTCTATCCACGATCTTCCTTTTATTCAAAATGCCATAAATACAGATAGCTGGATAAATCCCTGGATTTATACCTATGTGAAGTTAAAAGAAGGAGTAGATCCAAAGGTGATGGATTCCAAATTTCCCAATATGGTTAGCCAGTATGGATCGGCTAATATTTCTTCCAGGCTTGGAAAAGATTACGCCTCCCTTGGTCATAGCTTTAATTATTTTTTACAACCGCTTACAAGCATTCATCTCCACTCAAAATTAGACATTGAAGTAAAACCAACAAGTAATGCTTCTTATTTATATCTGTTGGTAGCCATTGCTGCCTTCATTTTAGTTTTGTCCAGCATCAATTTCATCAATTTGACCACTGCCCGTTCTTCAGAAAGAGCAAAAGAAGTTGGAGTAAGAAAAGTTATGGGTTCAACCAAACGATTATTGGTTCGACAATTCATTCTGGAGTCCATTATGGTTTGTTTTATCAGTTTTTTGGTGTCTATACTAATCGCTTTAATTCTGATAAAACCCTTCAACCAATTAATTGGACAATCTCTTGTTTTAAGCCATTGGATATTTAGTTGGCGCTTGATATTGGTAGTAGCAACCATAATTGTCTTGGGTATTCTTTCAGGTTTTTATCCCGCTCTTGTCATTTCAGCAGTTCCTCCCGCCATCGTATTAAAAGGCTCATATAAATCCAGCAGAAAGGGAATATTGCTGCGTAACGGTTTGATTGTTTTACAGTTTTTCATAACCATAACCATGATATCGGGCACCTTATTCGTGGCCAAACAAATGCAATACCTTGCGGATAAAGATCTCGGATTCAACAAGGATAAGGTCATTATCGTTCGGCAAGCTCAAGCCATCGGTCAGAACTTTGAAGCCTTTAAAGCTAAATTAGAGCAATTGGCAGATGTTGAAGCTGTTGGTGGAACCAATGCAATGCCTGGTGATTTTATGGGGAGTAACATTTTTCGCCCTCGACGCCCAGACATTTCTGATTTGAGAGCAAATGTTGCCACATACGACGATGATTTCATCTCAACTATGGATTTTAAAGTAGTAGAAGGCAGAGCCTTTGGTGAAGCCTATAATGATTCCTTAGCTGTTATCATTAACCAGGCAGCCGTTCAGGAGCTTGCTCTCGAAAATCCAATTGGGGAAATAATAAAAGGCACTGCAGGGGGCAATGCGGTGCCAGATTTTAGAATAGTAGGAGTAGTTGAAGATTTCAGCTTCACTTCTCTACATACTGAAATATCCCCTCTTGTCATCTTTAAGGGCCCACAAAATTTTACGCCCGTCTCTATTGCCATCCGCTCAAGGACAGATCAGTTTTCTGCGATAAATGCCCAAATTGAATCCGCCTGGAATGAGTTCGTTCCCAATCAAAAAATACGCTTATCCTTCCTTGACCAAGAATTGAATACCTTATACGAGGCTGATCAAACAACAGCCCAGGTCTTTCAGATTTTCACTTTTATTGCCATAATTATTGCCTTCATCGGTTTGTTTAGTCTGGCTACATACGTGCTTCAATTGAGAACTAAGGAAATATGTGTACGCAAAATATTGGGAGCCTCCTTTGGTAGTATCTTCATATTATTATCAAAGAATTTCTTTCAATTGGTGCTTTTAGCATTGGCTCTGTCTATTCCTTTGAGTTATTTTGTTACGACAAGATGGCTAGAGCGTTTTGCTTATCATATACAGTTGGATGGGTGGACCTATGCATTATCCGGTGGTATTGCCTTATTGCTTGTTTTGCTGGCCATTGGTTATCAGGCCATCAAAATTTCAGTGGTAAATCCTGCAAAATCATTGAGAAATGAATAAATGCGCACTTTTTTGACTAATATATCTTCTGCGGGCAGAGTTCCGCAGAAGATATATTTTGTAAATAGGCGGACAAAGTCTTTCCAATAGCATGAACATGCGATACTCCTGAAATTAAGTCTGGCCTACCTTTGACTAATATTCAATATCAGAAATCACCTTTTTCAGATGTAAAAATACTTAGTCAATGAGGAAAACACTTACTTGTCAAAACACCCCTTTTTGCCGCTACAGCAATAGAATCAAAATTTGCATTTTTTTAAGCCTTTGCCTTTTAGGGGGCTCTTCTCTTTTACTAGGACAACCTGATTTTTTTGTAGCCAATCGAGATGGACATAACATTTTACAATACACCATGGACGGCGTATTTGTAAGAGCATTTGTCAAAGCCCGTTCCGGCGGATTGAATTCTCCTCAGGAAATACTCTTTCATCCTGTAGATGGTTCCATGCTGGTCACAGGATTCAATAATTCCAACATCAAAAGATATGATGGTCAAACTGGAGATTATTTAGGTAATTTTTCTTCTGGGTATAACCTCAGCAGACCCACCAAAATGATTATTGGAAAGGATAGTTTAATCTATGTTACCCAGTGGGGAAGTTCCCAAAACAAGATTGTGAGATTTGACTTTGATGGCAATTTTGTGGACGAATGGTCTAACATCAATGTGCCTGAAGGATGTGGAATGGCCTGGGACAAAGAAGGCAATTTGCTGGTGACCACCTGGAGTAATGGTCAAAATACAGGAACCGCAGGTTTTGTCAGAAAATTTGATCCACAAGGTAATAACCTGGGAGTGCTCATTAATACTACCACCTTGCAAGGCCCAGTAGGTCTTTGGGTAGCTGAAAATGAAGACATTTATGTCATCGATTGGACGGCTGGAGCTGTAAAAATCTATACTAAAGATGGGCAATTCATCAGGAATTTCATTTCGGGAATGACCCGTGCAGAAGGTAATGCCTTGGGGCCCGATGGAAAATACTATATCTGTGACTGGCAGCTGAATAGAGTCAATAGGTATAATGCAGATGGTAGTTTTGACAGAACCCTGGTCAATCAAGGGCTTAATGTCCCCAATGGACTTGCATTTAGTCCAATGGTAGTGGTAAGTGCTGATGAGGAAGTTATTGAACAGCTAAGCAAACCCTCTATATTTCCCAATCCAGGCACTGATGAAGTGCGGCTAAACTTTACCGTACGCAATGGTGGTTTGACGATCCTTCAAGTTTTCGATATTCTAGGAAGGCCTATCCTAAGAAAATCAATACAGAGCCACTCAGGAGACAATACTCTCCCTATTGATGTTAGTGCTTTTAATCGAGGCTTATTCTATTACACCTTATCCCAAGGGAATACTGTTAAACAAAGTAGCTTTTCCCTATTTTAAAAAATTATTATGAAAAGATCTCACCCACTAAAATGCTTATTATTGGTTCTTATTTCCTTTTCTTTCATGCTTCAAAATTGTAGCAAAAAAGAGGAAGGAGGGATGGAAATGAACAACCCTACCCGACTAGCCACGGTTCTTGGCTTGTCAGTTCTGGATATTGGTAATGCTGGAAACGGTTCTGACGTCCAAGTGTCTTTTTCAAAAATAAGCAATGAAACTAATGTCAGCGAGTACCGAATTTTTATAGTGAAAAGCAGTGAGAGTGGCACTTTTAACCTGGAGAAAGCTGTGGACATTGCTCCAGGTAATTTCATAGGGGTGCCCAAAACTGGGGCTAATTTTTCCATGTCGCTTTCTGATCAGGCAAAAACTGTTGATGGAGAACTTATCGCTAATGCAGTTGCCTATAGAGTGTATGTCATGACCGTCTCAAATGACCTGACACAATTTTTAAATGCTTTAAGCGGTGCCAGTAGTGAATTTACGTTGGTGGACACCGATAAAAATGTGAAGGTCACTTACATCGCCAATGATGGCATTTTAATTGAATATCAAGACAAAAAAGTAGCCATTGATGCCATAAATGTAGTGGATAACCTAAATGGATGGATTAGTCCCTCCTCCACAGTAATGTCCGCTTTGCAAAATGGAATACCGCCATACGACAACATAGATGTTATTATGGTAACCCATGGACATGGAGATCATTATGCTACCAGTGCCATACAAAGTTATTTATCCAGAAATTCTAATACCAAATTGATCGTTCCAAACGGTCTTAGGTCTTCCTTTGGTTCTAATTCCAACAGAATCCCCAACTTTTCAATCAATAAATTTGAGCAAGTAGAGCTGGTTTTGAATGATATTACCATTGATGTCTTGCAAGTAGAACACTTTAATCAGTTTGGCAATAATTTCGCCGACGTTGAAAGTTATACCTACATCGTTCATATGGGGGGTAAAAAATTCATGCATGCCGGTGATATCGACTATACCGATTCACAGCTTGATAAATTCAATTTATTACAAGATAGCGTAACTGTGGCCTTCATCCCCACTTTTGGGGATTTGGTAAGCCCTCGGAATCGAGACGCTTTAATAGACAATGTGAACCCAAAAAACATTGTTGGTTTACACTTCTTAAGAAATAGTTTATCCACTTCCTTAAGTCAATTAAATAGTATTTATCCCGAGGCAGATGCCTTCACGGAACCATTAGAAATCAGGGTATATTAAGCACCACATCTAGTGGTAATTACAGATTTTTTTTACTAATGTTTGATGAAGCCAGGTAGTTTTTCCTGGCTTTATTTTATTCTACAACTACCTTCCCTTTGGAAATCACCATTTTTAGTTTTCTAAGACAGGATAAATCAATATTTGTACCAGATTAACTCTAGTCATTGAATAATAAGCAGAATAAAAAATCATTGATTTCTTTTACAATTTATATACTAATACTTATATTTGTTTTACAAATTATATAGAAATGAAAAAAAATTACCTTGGAGAATTTGAAGAATTGGTCCTGACTATGGTGGCCATACTTGGTGATCAAGGTTATGGAAATGCCATCGTGGATACCATTAAAGAGCAGCTTGATCGAAAGGTTAATTTAAGTGCGGTGCACATAACTCTTTATCGATTAGAAGACAAAGGCCTGCTTAAATCTGAGATGAGGGGGGCCACCGCTACTCGCGGAGGAAGGCGAAAACGCTATTTCCAAATTACCGACACAGGGAAAAGCCTCTTAATCGATTTACAAGAGCAACGCCAAAAGCTTTGGAAATTGCTTCCAAATCTAAAATTCTCCTTCTAATGCAGCCCCCTAAATGGTCCATAGCATTTCTGAATTGGTTTTGCCCGAAAGAACTCAAAGAAGGCATCCTTGGAGATCTATTGGAACAATTTCATGAGGATCAAATGTCTTTTGGCATTAAGCCTGCCCGGCGGAAATTTGTATGGAATGTCTTTCGATTATTCCATCCTTACCTTCTTTTAAGAAATCACCTAACTGTAAAAATTATATATATGGGAATGTTAAAAAGTCATTTAATAGTAGCCATTAGAAGCATGATGAAATACAAGTTTTACTCTTTCATCAATTTACTGGGGCTATCCTTAGCCATTGCTTTTATCTTTTTGGCTTATTTATTTATTCAGAACGAATTGTCCTACGACCAATTCCATAGCAAAAAAGCATCCATCTACCGGGTTTATCACGATATTATTAATACCGAAACCAACCAATCAGAAGGCAAAAGTGCGGTCACAGCTATTCCACTTGGAAGAGACCTGGCCGATCAGTTACCAGGCATTGTTGAATTTAGCCGATATGCCAGTGGCACTTTTACCGTAAAAAAAGAAGAGATTCCCTACCGGGAGGTAGTACATTTTGTAGATCCGGGCTTTCTGAAGATGTTTGATTTTCCCATGTTAAAAGGAGACCCAAATACAGCTTTGGATTTACCAACTTCCGTCATAATTTCCGAAGACATGTCTGATAAATACTTCGGCCATGATAATCCGCTTGGAAAATCTTTAAATTTAAGTATCAACGACACAATCCTCCTTCTCAATGTTAGTGGAGTTATCGACCCCCAGAAAAATAGATCCAGTATCCCCTTTGATTTTTTAGTCCACTTAGAACAATTTCAATCGGCTGTTTCTGAACTAGCCTTTAATTCCTATAATTTTGGAATTTTAGAAAACTATATCCAAATCGACCAAAAAACTACCAAAGAAGCTATTGAGCCTCTGCTAACTAAAGCCATTGAAAATAAGAGCAATTCCCGGCAAACCAACAAAGTAGAATATGGTTTACAGGCATTAAGCACCCTTCATATGGAAGATCAAATTATTGGCAACGCCTTGTATACCAGTCCACAAAAGCTTTATATAATGCTGGCTATCAGCATTTTAGTATTAATTATTGCGGGAATCAATTTCATTACCCTTTCCACAAGTCATGTTTTAAATAGGTTAAAAGAGGTAGGCGTTCGAAAAACCTTGGGAGCCCGCCGTGGCCAGTTGAAACGTCAATTTGTAATGGAATCCTTTTTAGTGACTATTTTCTCCGGATTGATTGGAATTGCTTTTGCCCGTCTTATGCTTCCTACATTTTCTGAAATAATAAATAGTGAAATTGGATTTAATCCAGGTGTCAAAGGGATGGGACTAATGGTTTTACTAACCCTGATAATTGCCTGGCTGAATGGCTGGCTACAATCCATGGTTTTAGTCCGGTTTAATACAACAGAGGCTTTAAAGGGAAATATGGTTTTACCTCGTCGCAACCGTTGGTTTAACGAGGGCTTGGTAGTCATTCAATTTGCCTTGTCTATCATCCTGATTATTGGAGCTGTCAATATCCGGGCACAAATGCAATATCTTCAGCATAAAGATTTGGGCTATGATAAAGAACGCCTTTTAGAAATAACTATGGGTGGGGTCAATGACTTAAATGAGGCTCAGCAATTGGTTGATCGCTTTCATACCTTGGCCACTCAGGATAGTCGCATCCTGGAGATTTCAGCAAGTATGAACAATTCCAGTGATCCCTGGACCAGTCTTGTTTTTGATCAGGACGACGGGAGTAAAGAAACCCTTTTTTACAATCAGATTAATGATAATTACCTGCAAACCATGGAGATTGAGTTATTGGAAGGAAGTGATTTTCGAGTTGATGCTCAAAATTTAAGCAATGCTATTTTGGTCAATGAATCTTTGGTTAAGCACTTCGGTTGGGAAAGTCCCTTCGAACAGCAAATTCCCGGGAGTAATTTCACAGGAAGCCATCAGATCATAGGAGTAGTCAAAGATTTTCATTTTAACTCTTTACATGAGCAGATTAAACCCCTAATCCTGACACAAAATTTTGATGCTATCGGCTCTGGAGTGACCGGACTTTCGACCCATGTCTGGCCGGCCAATCTATACAATATTGTAGTCCGAATCGGCCCCGGTGAAATACAGCCCATTTTGGATCATTTAGAGTCCACCTGGAAAAAAATAAATCCTGGTGAATCTTTCACCTTTAATTTTGTGGATGAAGTATTGGATGCGAAATATGCAGAAGAAAAACGATGGGGGAAAACAACTGATTGGGCTTCTATTTTTGCCATTATTATAGCCTGGCTGGGGTTGGTGGGGATGATGCGTCTGACCATCCAGAAAAGAACCAAAGAAGTAGGAATCCGCAAAGTTTTGGGGGCTTCAACCGGAGGAGTGATCCAACTATTATCACGAAGATTTTTATTATTGGTTTTATTAGGTAGTTTAATTGCCTGGCCTGTTTCATGGATTTTGATGAAAAACTGGCTAGAGTCCTTTAGTTATCGAATTGATTTAAATCCATTGCTCTTTTTGATGATTGGAATAGCTGTTTTGCTTGCTGTATTAGCCTCTATTAGTTTGCAATCTTTAAGATTGGCTTCTTCTAATCCGATTAAAGCACTTCGGTTTGAGTAGTAGATTTTCTTTTTAGACACAGACTTTCACAGACTTGTACTGTTTTAGTCTGTGTCTGATAATCTTTTCTTTCAATTTCAATTCTCCCATCTCTTACCAGAGATTTCCCAATCTAAAGTCGAAAAAGTACAAATGCTTCTAAACAAACATTTGCCTTACCCTGGAATTTCCATGATTCTTGCTAAAACTCTTTCTTTCGGCCTTTAAGTATTTTAACAATAATTGAGGATTCGTTTTCCAAAAACAAAGCATGAACTATAGATCATTGTTTTTATTTTTCCCCTTGGCATGTTTAGCTTTTCCAACAGTCATTTCAGCTCAAAACAAAAAGCATTCTAATGAAATGCATCCCTTTTGGTCACCAGATGGGAAAATGATTGTTTTTTACTCCAACCGTGCTGGCAATGAAGACATTTATACTATTTCCGTCGAAACCGGCCAAAAAACACAGCTTACCAATAATATTTCTGCTGATAGTCAGCCTACCTGGTCCCCAAATGGCCAATACATAGCTTTTGAATCGGATCGAAATGGAGATTATGATATTTACATTATCCGGCCTGATGGCACTGGATTAAAGCGGTTGACAAAAAGTCCTCTTAGAGAGATGACTCCCGCCTGGTCTCCGGATGGCAAAAAAATAGTTTACGAGGTAGATATCAATGGTAACTGGCAATTATTTACGCTTGATTTAAAATCTGGTAAAACTGAACAATTAACCGATACTGCTAAAGATCACCTGGCTGCCTGCTGGAGTCTGGATGGGGAGGAAATTTTCTATAGCTCCAGCCACCGAGGAGCCCATCAAACAGACGTGGAAATACAGGCCATTCATTTATCTAAAAAAAAGAATCGGGCAATTACACATCAATCCGGGGTAAGCTCAAATATCTCCATAGCAGAGGACATTTCTACAATGGTATTTAATACTCATCGAGATGGCAACTGGGAAATTTATAGTATGGAATTGAACGGTGAAAACCTCAAGAGATTAACTTTTAATGAAGATAAAAGAGCTGATTTTGAGTTTTCCAATATTGATGGGGAGCCAGCCTTATCTCCCGATGGCCAGAAAATTGCCTTTTTAAGCGGTAGGGAAGGAAGTTTTGACATTTGCATAATGGATATTGACGGTAAAAACTTCAAAAATCTAACTAAAGAATGGTGATGGCCTGCACCTGCGTTTTCTCAAAAAATTATTAGGTCTAATTTTCAATCATATAAATTCAATTGGCTGTCATTATGAAAATTAAATTATTTCTTGTTCTAATAATTATTTTATGGGCAGTATATCCTGGTTTCTGTCAGGAAGAAAAACCCCAGAGTACACATCCCGTTTGGTCTCCTGATGGCAGCAAAATTGCCTTCATCAACAATCATTTTGGAGTGGAAAATAAGAATGCCATCAATTTTGAGGTTTATACCATGAATGCGGACGGCTCCAACATTAAAAGACATACCATTAACACTGCTTTCGAAGCAGAAATATGCTGGTCTCCGAATGGCCAAAATCTCGCATTCAAATCCTACCGAGATAAAAATGACGAAGTCTATCTGTTGGATTTAACATCAGGTGAACAAACCAATATTTCCAATCATCAGGCTAGGGATGGGGGTCCTGTATGGAGTAATAATGGCAAATTCATCTACTTTTACTCCGATAAAGATCATGAAAAGGGCGAGCTTTATCGGTTTAAAATCAAGAATAAAAAAATCAAAAGAATCACTCGTAATGACTTCCGGGAATCTGGAGCAGTGTGGTCCCCTAATGGTAAGCAGGTCGCATTTGTATCTGACATAGATGGGGATGATGACATTTATATCATGGATGTTTCTGGTAAAAATTTAAGACAGCTTACCAATAATGAACTAAATGACTGGTATCCGCAGTGGTCTCCGGATGGCCGGCAAATCATCTTTACTTATGGTGATTGGGAAACCGATATTTGGGAGACTCGGATCATTGACCTTGACGGGTCGAACGAAAAAACCTTGATTAAAGAAGTGGATAGTGGCAATGCAAATTGGCATCCAGATGGTTCTAAAATTGTATTCGCCTCCGGCAAATCTGGTTATGGAGAAATTTATATTCTTGATTTAAAGACAGGAAAAGAAGAAAAAATTACGGATAAGGCTAAATGATAGAAAATTAAAAGCATCCTTTCTTTTTTAAAAACTTGCTGGTGGCGATTTCCAAATCGCCTCACATATTATATAGCCAGTTTCCAAACTGGCGTTAACAAGAATTTAAATTTCACCTGAATCCATTTTGAAGATTTTTCTGAACTTTGTAGGACAATTAGGGGCTAAAGTGTACTTTATATATGAAGCCATTACCTTAATTATTCACAAATACGTCTTCATGATACGAGTAGCCATAGTTGATGACCATAAATTGTTGATCGATGGGCTCAAGTTAATCATCGGCCAGGAAGAGGATATTGAAATTGTCTTTGTTGCCTATAATGGTCAACAAATCATTAGCCAATTAGAAGAAGACAACGTTGATATCGTTTTGCTAGATATTGATCTGCCCGTCTTGAATGGGATTGAAACTTGTAAGGTCATCAAGGAACGTTTTCCAGAGACAAAAGTTTTGGTTTTGACCACCCATGACAAAGGTGCCTTCATACAACAAATGCTCAAAGCTGGTGCATTAGGATATGTTCTAAAAAATGCCGCTCCCGAAGAATTGGTCATTGCTATTCGAAAAGTCAATGAAGGAATTACCTATTTAACACCAGAGGCCAATTTGACCTTAATGAACACCTTAAGAAATGAACACAATCAAAAGCAAACCTTTCTACCAGAACTAACAAGAAGGGAAAAAGAGATCCTGAATCTCATTGCCGATGAATTGACTACCAAAGAAATTGCCCAAAAACTCCATTTAAGTGAAAATACTATTGAAACTCACCGCCGAAATTTACTTTCAAAAATGAATGTCCGTAATGTTGCTGGTTTAATTAAAGTAGCCTTGAGTCGTGGTTTGATCAAATAAGAGGCTATCCTGAAGCTTACCAATCCCTGCATTTCATTTCGGGCTTAGTAATCTTTTAATGGGTGCAAGTCCGTTTGTCAATACCCTTCCTTTCCAAATCGATCCTTTCCAAGGCCAACTAACGGAAAACCGTGAATTAGCATATTCAAGGTTTCCACCGACGACTACCTACAAATAATGAGTCAATTTGCTGGTATTATTTAAACCAAAAAATCAACATTATGAAAAATTTATTCATTTCATCCAGAAAATCCAGCTTTGTCCTTTTGTTAGGTCTGATGTTTTGTTTTACCATTGCCAATGGAAAAGCTGAAGTATTCCCCTCCGCCGCAAAGGCCGATTTAAGGGTCTCAAAAATTATTCCTTCAGGGGGTTTGTGCGCTGGCTCAAAAAATAAAATCCGAGTTACTATTACCAACCATCAACCTGCTGGGGTAAAAAAGAAAATCCCAGTGATACTATTTGTTTCTATGGCTGGTCAAACTCCCAAATCCTATGTGGGATATGTAAAAACAGGCATAGGGCCCAATGATTACAATGGTAGAAGTGTTTATTTTAGCAATGTTTACCTAGGGGCAACTGGATCAGTAACTTTTAAGGCTCATGTAAATCCAGACGCAGAAATACTGGAAACAGTGTATAATAATAATACGAGAATTAAAAAGTTTAATGTCACCAAAAAATGTGGTACCAATTCTCCGCCTACCAATACCAAAAAATCAAAAGTTACATTTACTACTTTCAAAAATGGAACCTGGAGCGGCGGGAACTATCAAGCTGTGGCAGGGGCAAGCATTACGGTGAAAAAAGGCACTCAAACTGTAGGGTCTGGCACAACAGGTTCAAATGGAAAAGTCACCATCTCTAATTTGCCGGTAGGAAGTGTAAAAATTTATGTCAACAAGAATGGGTGCAGCAATATCAGCCAAACATATATGGTACCAAGCTATCCGGGAAAAAAGAATATACCCTTGAATTGTTCAAATTAATACAAGAACTGATTTAAACTTATTGTAAGGATAATATATTTCTATCTTATTTCTACTTTATCTCGTACTTTTTTGGCCTAGGGCCAAAAAAGTACCTATTTCCCTAAAATTGGGCATGACTTATGTACGCCCTCCATCAGGTCTGTCAATAAAAGTATAATTCGTATCTTTTAGTGATTACCAGATTTTTAACCCTATGAAATCAAGGTATTTATTGTTCATCATTTTGTGGATTCCCTATTGCTTGTTTACTCAAACAACGGTGTTGGATAGCATTCGAAAAGAAATCATTCGTGCTGAAACCGATTCAGCCCGGGTATACTGGCATGGACGTATGGTTTGGAATTCGTTTAATTTTCATACCGACACCGTAGAGATCCACCTCCAAAAAGCCAAACTCATTAATAGCACCCTGGAAGATCAAGCCATGGCCATCAAACTTAAACATTACCATGGGCTTTTGCACCGGGTGCGAGGAGAATATGCGGCAGCCATCGATACCTTCAAACAGGTGGCTGCTCATTATGAACAAAGGAATGATAGTCTTGCCATGTCAGGCTCCTTATTTAACCTTGGGGTCATATATAGTTATATTGGGAATTATGAGAAAAGCCTTGAATATTATTATAAGGACCTGAGAATACATGAAAAAAATAATAATCAGGGGTATGTAGCCAACGCCTGGAATAGTATTGGCATCATTCACAAAAACCGAAAGAATTATACTGAAGCTATTAAATGCTATAACAAAGCCCAGGAAATCTATGAAAATGAAGTAGAAAATCCTGGAATGCTTGCTACTGTTTACAATAATAAAGCTAATGTTTTCCTGGAGCTGGGGGATTTTGACCAAGTCCAATATTTTGCAGAAAAAAGCAAAAAAATAGATGAACAAATAGAACGTCCCTGGGGTATTGCCCATAGTTTAAATACCCTTGGCATAGCTGCTCGCGAAACGGGTGATTACTCCACAGCAGAAAAAATGGCTAAACGAGCCATTGAAATTAATCAGAAGCTTAACCAACCACAAGAGTTATCAAACGCCTATTTGAACTATGGCGAAGTAATGCTGGCCAGGCGAAATTTTCCACTTGCTAAACTATTTATTTATAGGGCAATCGCCTTATCCGATAGTATTGATTATGTTCTTGGGTTAAAACAAGGTTACCAATCCTTGACTGAATTGTTCGAATCACAAAATCAATTCCAGGAAGCATACAAGGCACAGCAAAATTTCATCATCTTTCAGGACAGCATCCTCAATCAGGAAAAAGTGAGATCTATGAAAAACCTGGAAATTCAATATGAAGTTGAAAAACAGGAATTGACTTTGAACAAACTCACCCAAGAAAACCAATTACAAGGACAGATAAACCAAAGGATCCGGCAAAGTAATATTGCATGGACCATTGCCTCCACTCTTTTTGCTTTACTGTTTTTAATTTCCATTTATTGGTACCGGAATCGCCTTGCCAAAAATAAATTACTGGCTACTAAAGAAGCTGCACTTCAACAGGCACAAATCCAACAGTTAGAGCAAAAGCAAAAAGTACTCACCCTAAATGCCATGATAAATGGACAAGAGGAAGAAAGACAGCGCATCGCTAAAGATTTGCATGATAGCCTTGGAAGTTTGTTGACAACAGTAAAACTGAATTTTAAAGCCATCCACCAAAGAACTAAAAAACTAGAAAAAGTCAATGGATACGAAAAGGTTGATGAATTATTAGACCATGCCAGCCAGGAAGTAAGAAGAATATCACAGGACATGATGCCGGATGTATTGAAGATTAGTTTATCTGAAGGAATTAAGGAAATTGCAAATAATATTCAAGCTTCTTCTTCCATTACTGTTAATTTCCAAGAGTTTGGTACCAAGTCCAGCTCTCTTACTAATGCCCAGAAAGTGATGGTCTACCGCATTGTCCAGGAGTTGACACAAAACGCGCTCAAACATGCATCCGCCAGCCATATTATTCTTCAGTTGAGTTGGCTAGGAGATCGTCTGCAGGTTGTTGTTGAAGATAATGGTCTGGGCTTTGATCCGGAAAATGTTAAAAAGGGCCTCGGACTGAGAAGTATTCAATCAAGAACGGAATACTTAAAAGGAGAATTGGACCTAGATAGTAAACCAGGAATCGGCACAACCATTACGATTGACATCCCAACTTTATAAAGAATTCATTTTCAACCAATCTTTTTCCAAATTTGTAGTTTTTATTGGTGCAAAGGATGTCATCTTAATTATTTAAATTTTTCAATTTCTTCACTTATTTCTCCCACAAGTTGATGAGCCTTTTTAATAATAACTTTTTCATAATTTTCAATTGTCTCCCCAATTATATGTCCATTTTGTTGTACTAAAACTTTAAAATCATCATCGATCTTCAATTTTTCATAATCTCTTGGAGTTGCCGAATCATAGATCTTGAAAGTATTGAATTTTTTCATCATGTCATTAAATAAAGGGGTATTATTTAGATACTGCCTGTCTTTTAAAAACTCGCTCAACCAGGTATAATGGACCCCATACAACACAGAAATATTCATTCTTAGTGAATCATTGGTAATAATATTCACTCCAGTTGAATTCAGTAACTCAAAACCACTTGTTACAGGATCAAAATTGGCTGATGAGGGCAACCAGGCAAAATGTTTGGCCAAAGAATCCTGGTAAGGCAAATCATTATTCAAGTGATCCAAAATTATTTGAGAAGATTTATAGGTATGATTTAAGTATTTCAAATTTTGAATGTGTTCTATATTCAAATCTTGAAGCAAGTTATCTTTTATTTCCCCAAGAATTTCAATTTCTAATTTTCGTTCTTCTCTAAATTGACTCCAATCGTTTAATTGAAGGGCAATTAGAATGCCAATGACAACCAAGGCAATTTCTCCAAGTGCATAAATCAAGTATTTTTTCAAACTCCCTTCAATCAGCAATTTTTGCCTAATCTTTCTAAAGAATTTTAGCATTGATCTCAATTTGGGCTTAATTATTTTACCATACCTAAAACTACACATTTCTTTCAAGGCTCAATGTACCCTATGCCAAAAAACACCCAACACCCAATACCCAATACTCACTACTAATTTCAATTTCCCTCAAACCACTTCTTAAAATCAGCTACTCGTTCACGACTTACAATAATGTCTTTATCCACTTTCACCTGCATGCTTACCTTTAATCGGCTATTGGAGTACATAATGACATCAACTATGGCTGAGAAATTTAGGATGTAGGTTCGGCTGGCCCGGAAAAATTGTTTATCATCCAGGATTTTTTCCAAATCTTCCAGTTTAAAATCTATCGTAAATTTTTTACCCTGCTTGGTAATTAGAAATACAGTCCGGCCTTCAGCATAAAAAAGGGTAATATCTTCACTTTGAATAGAACGAATGTGCTTGCCCAGGCGCACCAAAAAGCGGTCTTTTATTTTCTTTTTCTGAAATGCCTGAGAAGCGATTTCTAAAGTATTTGCAGACAGATAAGTCTTCAAATTCTTCAGTTTGTTGAGGGCCTTAGAAACTTCAGTAAAAGTAATGGGCTTTAAGATATAATCAATACTGTTGACCTTAAAAGCATCAATAGCATATTCGTCAAAAGCAGTGACAAAAATGACCGGTTTGTTAATCTTTACCTGATTAAAAATATCAAAGCTCAGGCCATCCGTCAATTGGATGTCCAAAAAGGCCAGATCAAAATCCTGAGGGTGGTTTTGTATCCAATTTACAGCATCAGCTATGCTTACTAAACGGGCCACCACTTTAAAAGAGGCGTCATATTTTAGAATATAGCGCTCCAACTTCTCCAAAGCCGGAATTTCGTCTTCAACTATTATTACCTTCATTCTTTAAGTCTTGGCTTGCATTTTTAATTTAGGAATTCTAATTCTCCTGGTGTTCTCATCCTCTAGAATGTCAATATTCTGGCTTGAATAAACTTTATAAACCTGGCGGATGGCCATAATCTCTTCCGAATCAAAAGATTGATGGATGCTATCATTATGATCATAATTTACTTCCAAAGACTCTTCTGTTTCTGTTAATCGAATAATAAGGGGTATCTCAGCTGAAATGATGGTGCTCCTGATTATTTGTTCGATAATTTTGAGCAAACTGCCTGGGACAAATAAAAAACTAGACTGTATGGAATTTTGCACCTGAACCTTGCGATAGGGTAAATAATTCATCAGCTGAACAAATCGATTCATGACCAGGAGCTCTTCTTCCACTTCAACCAATTGTCGATCTTTTCTGGTTAAAATATAGCGGTAGGTTGCTGCAATGTGGTCCACCAGATCATCAACTTTTTCCTTTTCTCTCCGAATTAAAACAATTAAGGCTTCAAAACAATCCATTAACAGATCCGGATTTATTCCCTCTTTGAACTGTTTAAAATCATCTTGTATCAGTTGTTTTAATAAAAGTTCATTATTGAGTTTCGAAGTGTTAACCTGGTGAAGATATTGGTAACTGATATGCAGTAAAATATAAACTATCGTTACCATACAATATATACTGTTAAACATCCACAATTCTTCAGTATTTGGAGAAAAGCCCAGAACATATTTATAATAACTTCGAACACTCAGACTTACAAGAACCACACTTAATGCAAGAGAAGCAAGCAGTTGAATCAGAAGTCCATAAAAAGTAAGAGTGTTTTTAGCCAATTGCCGATAAAGCCACAGGAGGAATATGGAAGATTCCTGGATAAGTAAGGATAAGCCTATACAAAAATAAAGTTCTTCTCCCAGGAACTGATCCTGCAATTGCTCAACATTATTGTTGATGAGTAATATCAGTAAATAGACAACTATCCCACTGAAAACGGGGCTAAGAAGCCGGAATAATGGATTATTTATCAGTCGTCTTTTCATTTAATAATAGGTAATTTCACAATAAAATGAGTGTTATTGGAAATGGAGATCCCCTGCTTATGAATTAATTGATATCTGGATTCTATATTTTTCAAGCCAATATTAAAAGAGTTAAGATTTTTTGGGGCTTTAGTGATGTTGTTTTTGACCGTAATATTCTCTTCATCGGAATACACATCAATCTGAAGGGCATTTTGGGCGTCCATAACATTGTGTTTGACGGTATTTTCAAGAAGCATTTGTAGAGTTAGAGGCGGAATTTTTGACTTCAATGCTTCTTTTTGTATATCGATGCGGCAGTTGATATTTGGACCGTATTGTGTTTTCAAAAGAAAAAGGTAAAATTGAACAATGGACAGTTCTTCGTCGAGAAAGACCAATTTAGAATGATAGCTATTTAAGGTATAATTGTATAGGTTGGCCAATCCTCTTATGAATTTTTCTGCTGTCTTGGCATCTTTATAAGCCAGAGAGGATATGGTATTTAAATTGTTGAATAAAAAATGGGCACTTAGGTGGGATTTAAGCGCCTTTAACTGCAAATCAATCTGCTTGCGCTCAAATTTAACGGCCTCTATCTGCACCCGAGCATAGGAGTAATAAGAATAAAGAGCGAAATAGATGATATTGTATACAAATATCAAAATGAATAAAATAATGGCAAGCTTTATCAATCCACTCTGATAAACTTCGGGAGCTATACTTCCAAAAACTTGAATATAAAGGTAAAAGGCAGAGTTGATAATCAAAAAGGCTATCGTAAATTCGGAAACAAGTCCTGCAAAAATTCTTGCCAATAAATTCGTTTTCCAGGGAATATATTGATCTAACTTCCTGGAAATAAAATAGATTAGGAAAGAAATAATTATTCCTAATGCCCCGGACAATGTTGCTTCTCCAAAGCCAAATGCCTTTTCCACGCTATCTGAGGAGAAATAATAATACAATAGCACACCTAATATTAGGCCAATAAGGGATATCAATAGGTGATTTTTCAAATTCTTATGGTCAAATGGTTTTGGCAATCTCATGCAACAAAGGTAAACAACATAAGCCATCTTAAAATTTGGAAGTAAAGTTGAAGTAGATAGAATTAGGTAGAAGTAGTTTGAAGTAGATAGCAGTAAATAGAAATATCTAACTATTAAACTTCTATAATACTTCTACTATACTTCTATTTACTTCCATCTTACTTCTATTATACTTCTAAACAATTCAATTAACAGTCGGAGAATTTCTAAAAAACTTAAGACAACTTATGCTATTTACAATAGAATACCTGTTAGTTCAAAGCTTTTAAAACACGGCCATAATAGGTTTCAGATCTTATAGTTTTCGCAGCTCTTTTATAAGCATCTTTTGCGCGGTCAGAAGAACGATTTACCTGGTTTGAAAGGGCCACCAGTATGGAAGACAGCCGGCTATCTGAGTTAATGTCAGCGGCAGCATTCAAGATTTTAACCAGCTGATCTTCAGATAATTTATCCCCTGCTATGGATTTATAAAAATTACCTGCATAATGATCGGAAAGCTTATTGACCAAACCAAGTAGGTTATCAAAGCTTTCAGCATCATTGGCCGGCCTTTTGCTCCACAGCTGCTTCAACACCCCAACAATGTAATGATCAGAGCCTATGTCATCCATTATGGTGATTAACTCATTATAGGCTGTGCTGGACATGTTTTCTTCATTAATAATCTTTTTGACAATTTGAGAGCGATAATGATCGGAACCTATCTCTTTTGATAATGCCAGGATTTGGCTGATATTTTGAGAATTAAGGTCCCTTTTACGCATAATTTCAAAAACAATCTGGCTGATATAGTGATCTGAACCAATGTCTTCGGACATTTTTAACAAGGTTCCTAAATTTGAATCAGTCATGGAGTTGTCATTAATGACAGTTTTCAGGATTTGCGTTTTATAGTGATCTGAACCTAAACTTTTGCTGGCTTTAATATAGGCATCCGTTGTCTGTGAATTTGCCAGAAACGCTTTTTGATTACTCTTTAGAATTTGAGATAAATAATGATCGGAACCTATTTTTTGAGCAGCGTGGTCTATTACTCCTATTAATTCATTATTGTTTAGGTTTTTCTTGAGCAATAATTTCAAATAGGCAGATTTCACATGGTCGCTCTCCATTTTACCAACCTCATTAAATACTGCATTGACTCCTCCCCGATTGTAGAAGCGATCTACTCTGGTTTTTGCTGCGATGGTAGTGGTCCTTACCACTTCAGTCAATATTTCCGCTAGCCAGGATTTGCCTTCAGGGTTATAATCTTTTTCCCGGTGGTTTACATAATATTTTCTGATCAAATTCCCGGTACGATCAGATTCAATGAGAATGCGGCGTCTGTTTCCAAAGGAAGATTTGGTAATTTCAATAAAGCCACCTTCAGTAATAGCAATGATGTCCTTGTCATCATCAGAAAGAGTAACATCTCCCTCATATTCTATTCTAAAATCTTTGTTGTTGTCAGTGATATGGATGGTCCGCCTCCCATCTTTAGTGGTAATACTGGTACTTCGATTGGAACGCTTTTGACTAAAGACTTCATTCGGCTGGATAAATAGAAAGGTCAGAATGATTAAAGCTAGAAAGTTTCCTTTTGTGAATAATGATTTTTGCATATCCTTCATTTTTTTTGGTTGATGCTACGAATTTAGAAGGGATAAATAGCTCAAAAAAGTGAATTGTACTGAATCCCCATTTTAATGTACTGAACTGCATAAATCTTTAATCATTGAATTTATTAGAGACTTCCAGTAATCTATTTGGCTTTATTTGAATAATAAAAAATTAGATTAAGCAGAGGATTACTAAGCTTGGAAAGAGTATTGATTACCCATAAGTTTTCAAGTTCTTTGACATATTGAATGTAATAATTTGTATTATAGTAGATGATGCCATTTACACACCATTACCAGCAATTAGAAGAGCATAGTCATCTAGGCGATCAACGACTTAATAAACGCTATAGTCAGATATGTAAGCAACTCAGTAACGATATATCTAGCAGTATTCCAGCCAATCATGCTGATCGGGATCAATCTAAGGCCACTTATCGTTTTTTTAGTAATGCTAAGATTAGCCCGGATAAATTGATAGCCGGTCATGTATCGGCCTGTTTTGCCAAGGTGAATGAGCAAGATCAAAGTTTTTACCTTGTGCTGCAAGATACTACTGGAGTTGTTTACACGGGTAAGAAGGGAGCGGCTCAACTGGGCCCACTCAATTATAAGCACAACCGTGGTTTTTACCTTCATAGCAGTTTGTTAACTAGTTGTTCGGGAGTTCCTTTAGGGGTATTCAAGCAAAGTTTTATCGAACGAACTCAAGCCGGTTTAGGTCAAGGAGGTCAAAGACGACAATGGCCAATCGAACAAAAAGAGACTTATCGCTGGTTGGCTCATTTTAAAGCTACTCAGGACTATTTTCGCCACTACCCTAATTTACAAATATTGGAAATAGCTGATCGAGAAGCTGATTTTTATGAGTTTTTAGTGGCCTATGACAGTACGCTAGCTAAAAATGTTCATTATCTGATTCGTTCAAAACATGATCGGCGTATAGCCAATACCAAAGATCAGACGATTCAAAAACGCTTGGCTCAAAGTCCTATTAGAGGTCAATATCAAGTTGAACTAACGGACAGACGAAAAGCTAAAAAAAGGATAGCCCAAGTTCAGCTTCGTTATGAACAACTCCGTTTACAGCTACATAAGCCCCAAGGGGATAAAAAGAATTTAGCGCCCTTGGATGTATTTGTGATCCAAGTCCAAGAACCGTATCCTCCCAAAGGAACTAAAGCAGCTAATTGGACACTATTGACTTCTTACCCAGTACTAGATTTAGCTACTGCCAAGCAACTGGTCAAGTATTATGCTTTACGTTGGTTAATTGAGCGCTTTCACTACATCCTTAAGCAAGGAGCCAATATTGAACAATTACAACTTCATACGCCTGATCGACTCAAAAATGCCATTACAGTCTACAGCATTATCACTATAACTATCATGCGACTAAATTATCTGGCCAGAAAGCATCCTAATACCAATATTTATCAGGCCGGTATCTCTATCATCGAATATCAGGCCCTTTATCAGTATCTGAATCAGTTCGTCAATAAACGGATTGAATTCAAGGCAGAGCACCCACCCGATATCGGAGACTTTGTTAATCATCTGGCCCTGCTAGGTGGTTTTATTAAAGCTAAACGGCAGCCTTTTCCCGGTTTGAAAACAATGTGGATTGCATTAGCCAAATTCCGCCTAATACTTAATACATTCAATATGTCAAAGAACTAATCACTTATGGGTAATCAATACTCTTTCCAAGCTTGGTAAGCCCTTTCCAAATAATAGAAGGAGAAATACAAATTCGATTTGTCATTACTCCTAGTTTCTAGGAGCAGGCTGCGCTACCAATCACAAGTAGCTCATAAATCATCTATTACTCAATTCGAAAAATCTTCAAAAATGAAAAATAGTATAAACTTAACACCGACCTACTTGATTGCAATTCAAGAAATCTTTTTCGTTTTCCTTTTTTTAATACTATGCAGTACTTATGGAAAGGCACAAACCGTGCCTCAGATGATCGTCGGTACAGAAACAACTGTAAACTTCAGCCCCAATACTTCTTACTGGGATTTTACCATTCCTTCCAATGTTACGAATGGAGCTATTAAGTTAAAATCCTGGGGAGGGGATGGAGGTGTCCGAGGGATAAATAGTACCGTTGTGGCTAAAGGAGGCCAGGGTGCCTATCAGGAGATTTGGTTTAACATTGGATATGGCCAGAACATGATTCCTCCTTCTTCGACTGTCCGCTTTATCATCGGAGAAAAGGGAGATAATTACTATGGTCCCGATGTGGAAGGAGCTGCTGGTGGGGGTGCTACCGGCATTCTTTACAAACCAAGTAATGATCCAAATTGGACCTTGTTGATGGTTGCCGGTGGTGGTGGTGGTGCATGGGCCGATTGCTGCTTAAATCGGGAAAGTGGTCAAGGAGGAAGAGCAACGGAGTGTGCTGGTGGGGAGAATTTTAATAGTTCTTCTGAAAGATGCCCAATATATTGTAATGGTAATGCAACTAATTTCATTAATCTAGCAGGTTCTTCTCCATTTGCAGGAACTAGCCCAGGATGGTCAAGCACATTATACAATAATGGATCACCAAGTCTTACCTCAACAATTGCACCCACAGGATCAGATGCCACCCTCTATAAGGATGACGAATTATGGTGGACTTATCAGCAAGAGGGTGGTTTTGGATTTGGTTCAGGTGGTTGGGGTTCACTCCTTCGAGCTGGAGGTGGCGGCGGATGGTCTGGTGCAACCAGTGGGTGTCGCAATGACGAATCGAACCATTACGGTGGCTATGGCGGAGGTTCAGGCTATAATTCAACTATAAACATAAATGGTCGTCCTACCCCGGTTCAGACTGCCGGTGGTACTACAAGCAACTCTTCGAATGGTAAAGTTATATACCAGATTGTAGAGTTTTGTCAACCAATATACGCCACTGTATCAACCATTCCAGTAGGTTGCACCATCGGGGCATTGGGATCTGCTACAATCAGTCACTCAACGTTTGGTTATCCTTTCCAGCACCAGTATTCAATTACCAATGGGCCCAGTGGATTTACACTTCCCACTCCCAATGTCACAGGTATCTTTAACAACCTCCCGGTAGGCACTTATACCTACAAAGTCAAAAACAATAATGTAACTTCCTTTGATTGCTCTATCACGGGTAACTTCACTATTAGTACAGCCACGGGGGCCGGCCCAACTGCCCGGTGCAGAGACCTCATCTTGTTGCCGCTTGCCAATACAACTAACTCTTCTGCGACCATCACTGTGGATGATATGGATAATGGTTCCTCTGATGAATGTGGGATTTCATCGCTCAGCCTCAGTAAGTATACCTTCACTTTGGCCGATGTCCCCCACAGTCCCATTGCCGTCACCCTCACTGCTACTGATGGTGATGGAAATACCGATACCGAAACTTGCAATGTAACGGTGCCCCCTCCCTGTGATCTGCACATCCACACACTAAGCCTGTCTAATGGCTGCCTCTCAAATAACACCTACGACCTGGTAGTGGATATTTCTTACAGCAATTCCATTGCCCCTTTAGCTTATGAAGTTATTGGACTACAAGGTGGTTCAGGTTCAGGTACATCTGATGTACTGGCCACCACACCAGACCTAATCACCTCCCTGGGTAATAATAGGTACCGTCTTGTTTATTACAACTTGCCAAGCACTATAGTTTCTCCCGCTGGTTTCTATACTTCCTATCGGATTAATGTCACCGATATGTCCTTTCCTTCTGAAGAACCCCTCTGTACAACTTCCAATACAACGAGTATAGGAGGCTCAAGCTCTGAACCCATCATGGCGGCACCCAACATGAGTCAGGAAAATATTTGCAATGGTGCTAAGCCCTCTGTCATCATCGACTTTCTTGGTATAGCAGATGGGTATTCCTTCACGGCGACGGGAACTGTGGGTGGTTTTACTGCAAGTGGTACCCGGACCACGGATAAGGCTCTTTTGGAAACCGCTTCTTTGAACGGTTTTGGGGACGTTGTATATACCATCACTCCTTTCACTTTAGATCCCAACGATAATAAATGCTTAGGTAAACCTTTCCAGGTAACCGTCCTGGTAGGATTTACTCAGCCAATCTGTAAACAAAATCCCACTGTTACTATTACAGGAGCCGGGCCCTATACTTTGCTATCTTCTGATGTATTTGACGGCAATACCCCGGACTGCTCAGGAATGACCGTAACAAATATTTCCCCTGCTACCCTCACTTGTCAGGATATTGGAACTACTGTCTCGGTAACGGTGACTACCCAATATTTTAATTTTACTCAAAGCTGCACCTCTCAGGTCACCGTCGTGGATGATGGGCCTACTTTTACCTGCCCAGGACCTCAGATAGTGTATAGTGAATTGGGTAAATGTGAAGGCAAAGTCCCAGACCTTGTGGCACTGGTTAATGATGCGGCAGATAATTGTAGCCCTGTCACCCTGACTCAAAGTGTAGAACCCGGTACCCCTTTTGGTAAAGCTGTTAATGATCAGCTCTCTGTCAGCATTACGGCTGTTGATGCCAATGGCCATCAAAACAATACTTGTCAGGTCCAGCTAAGTTTGGCTTCTCAGGTCTATTGTCAGGACATCTCCGTCCAGCTGGATGCCAAGGGCAATGCTTCTATTACTGCCGGGGCTGTTATGAAGGAAGGTAGCGCAAACTGTGAAAAATTTGAGCTATCCCTGGATAAAAATACATTTGATTGCTCCAATATTGGGGCCAATACGGTTACTCTAACAGCCACCGGAGCCAGTGAAAACACCTCAACCTGTACAGCTACCGTCACCGTTCAAGACAAGGCACCTACTGCCCTTTGTAAGGATGCTACCGTTCAGCTCGATGCCACTGGCAATGGATCCATCACCACCGCTGATGTGGATAATGGCTCTAATGATGCCTGTGGCACAATGGACTTAAGTCTGGATCAATCCAGCTTTTCTTGTACAGATGTGGGGACCCATACCGTCACCCTTACCGTAACAGATAAAAATAAGAATACTGCCAAGTGTACTGCTACCATTACTGTGGAGGACAATGTGGCCCCAACAGTACGATGTAAGAAAGAGGTATCAGTACAGTTGGATGCAACTGGAAGTGGAAGCCTTAGCCCTTCACAGGTTGACGATGGTTCTTCTGATGCGTGTGGTATTGGGAACTCTTCGTTGAGTGTTTCCTCCTTCAGCTGTGCAGAATTAGGTACAAAGACGGTGACTTTGACGGTAACAGATAACCATGGTAATTCTGGTACCTGTACAGTAGCAATAAACGTTAAAGACAATGTCCCCCCAACAGTGAAATGTCAGGATGTGACAGTACAGTTGGATGCAACTGGAAGTGGAAGCCTTAGCCCTTCACAGGTTGATAATGGTTCTTCTGATGCGTGTGGCCTTGGGAGCTCTTCGCTGAGTGTTTCCTCTTTTGGCTGTGCCGATGTAGGTGCAAATACGGTGACCTTGATGGTGACTGACATCAAGGGAAAAAAGGGTAGCTGCACATCCACGGTGATGGTAGAAGATAATATCGCCCCGACAGTGAAATGTCAGGATGTAACCGTTCAGCTTGATGCCAACGGTAATGGATCCATCACCACTGCCGATGTTGATAATGGCTCTAATGATGCTTGCGGTATAATGGACTTAAGTCTGGATCAATCCAGCTTTTCTTGTACAGATGTGGGGTCCCTTACCGTCACCCTTACCGTCACCGATAATAATGAGAATACTGCCAAGTGTACTGCTACCATCACCGTAGAAGACAATATTGCCCCTAAGGCCATGTGCTTTCCTTCTGTAGGAGTAAAAATGGACGAAAATGATCAGTGGACTATTACACCACAAAGAGTTGATAATGGTTCTTTTGATGCCTGTGGTATTAAAAGCCTAAGTCTTGATAAAACAACTGTTACCTGTTCTGATCAATCCGTGACTTTAACCGTTACCGATAATAATGGCAATATAAGTACTTGCAAGACGATGCTAAGTATCTATGATTTTACCGCTCCTGTTCCAGATGTAGCTGCACTCCCTACTATTACTGCGGAATGTGACGTTACCCTCTCTGTTCCTACCGCCACGGATAATTGTGATGGTACCATTTTAGGGGTTACCGAATATGGTTTGACTTTCAATAGACAAGGAACTTATAAATTGGTTTGGGCTTTTGTGGATGCTAGTGGTAATTGGATAGGTCAACAACAAACTGTCATTATCAAAGATCTGTCTAAACCGGTACCAGACGTACCTTCCCTGCCTACTATTTATGGCAATTGTGGAACCCTTCCCTCTATTACCCCTCCTACCGCCACTGATAATTGCGCAGGTAAAATTATTGGAACCACTGGTGATCCGATGACTTATAATGCGCCAGGAAAATATACCATTAAATGGGATTTTGATGATGGCAATGGTAACATCCTAACCCAACTACAAGCTGTTATTATTAAGGATGAGACAGGGCCTGTACCCGATGTAGCTAATCTGTTTACTTATATTGTAGAATGTTCTGTTACGATAAGGGCTGTGCCTACTGCTACCGATAATTGTGCTGGAAAGACCATCAAGGGTACAACTACTGATCCTTTGACCTATACTGAGCAAGGTACCTATACCATCAATTGGACTTACGATGATGGAAATGGAAATACAACTACTCAAAAACAGACGGTCATTGTTAAAGATATTTCTAAACCCGTACCCGATGTAGCTACTCTGCCTACTATCACAGGAGTATGTGCTGTAAGCGTTTCTCAGACGCCTACCGCCACGGATAACTGTGCAGGAACTATAATAGGCACTACTACAGATCCCTTGTCCTACAGCTCCCAGGGTACCCACATCATCACCTGGTCTTTCGATGATGGAAATGGTAATGTGACCACTCAAAAACAAACGGTCATTGTGGATGATATCACTAAGCCGATACCCGATGTTCCTACTCTGCCTACCATTACAGAGGAGTGTTTTGCTCAAGTTATTAAGGCTCCTACTGCTACGATAAATTGTGATGGAAAGACCATCGTGGGTAAAACTTCTGATCCACTAATCTATTTTACCCAAGGCACTCATATCATCAACTGGACCTTCGATAATGGTAATGGTAATACAACCACACAAAAACAAACGGTCATTGTTAAGGATGTTTCTAAACCAGTGCCCGATGTAGCTAATCTGCCTACTATTACTGGCGAATGCTCCGCAAGCATTAAAGTGTTCCCCACTGCTAATGATAATTGCCAAGGAATGATTGGAGGCAATACCTCTGATCCAATAACCTATACTGAACAAGGAACCTATACCATCACCTGGTCTTTTGATGATGGCAATGGAAATGTAGCTACTCAAACCCAAACTGTCATCGTAAAGGATGTCACTAAGCCAGTACCCGATGTGGCTACACTGCCTACAATCAATGGAGAATGCTCCGCAAGCGTTTCTCAAACACCTACTGCTACCGATAACTGTGCAGGTACTATAATAGGCACTACCACTGATCCCTTATCCTACTCTTCCCAGGGAACTTATATCATCACCTGGTCTTTTGATGATGGCTATGGGAATGTGGCCACACAAACACAAACGGTCATCGTGGATGATGTCACTAAGCCAGTGCCCGATGTGGCTACGCTGCCTACTATTACTGGAGAATGCTCCGCAAGCATTTCTCAGACGCCTACAGCTACAGATAACTGTGCAGGTACTATAATAGGCACCACTAATGATCCCCTGTCCTACTCTTCCCAGGGCACGCACACTATTACCTGGACTTTTGATGATGGCAATGGTAATGCAACCACTCAAACTCAAACTGTGATCATTAAGGATTCCACTGCTCCTGTGCCGGACTTGGCCAATTTGCCTACCATCAAGGGACATTGTGAAGTTGGCCTCGAACCTCCTTTTGCTACCGATAATTGTGCCAGTCAGGTCATTGGCTCTACTTCTGATCCACTCTACTTTGACAAAGAAGGAACCTATACCATCACCTGGATCTACGATGATGGAAATGGAAATACTGCCAGCCAGGATCAAACCATCGTCATTGAAGATGATGTGGCCCCTGTGCCTGATCGAAATCAACTGAAAACCATCCGAGGGCAGTGTTCGGCTACCGTTTCTACCAAACCAACGGCTACTGATCGTTGTGCTGGAAGGATTGTCGGAACGACCACTGATCCATTGACTTATAACACTCAAGGAATCCACATCATCACCTGGACTTTTGATGATGGCAATGGAAATACTTCTTCTCAAACTCAGAGAGTGGTTATTCGAGATACCAAAGCTCCTGTGCCCGATCAGGCTAATTTACCTACTTTAACAGGCTCCTGTTCGGTTATGATCACCAATTTCCCTACGGCTACCGATAATTGTGCAGGAAAGATTACGGCTAGAACTGACAGTCCTCTTGAATTTGATCAGGAGGGCACTTATGCCATCCTTTGGAATTACGATGATGGAAATGGTAATACCAGCATTCAAACTCAGTGGGTGATAGTAGGAGGAAATGCTGCTCCCAATGCACGGTGTAAAGACATCTCTGTACCCTTAGGATCTGCTGAAAAAATTAGCATCAATGCATCTGATATTGACGATGGTTCCTTTG
>JANQPA010000004.1 GCA_028285545.1 Saprospiraceae bacterium
CTGGTAGTCTGGTAGTCTGGTAGTCTGGTAGTCTGGTAGTCTGGTAGTCTGGTAGTCTGGTAGTCTGGTAGTCTGGTAGTCTGGTAGTCTGGTAATATATCCAAAATTCAATCATTCAAAATTCAAAATGGGAATAGTTCAATAAAGTGTGTCTAAAAGCACAAATAAATACCCAAACCTTAAATTCAAAACTCCTTAAACCTGAACACCTGATAACTTAACAACAAAAAATCAACAACATATGAGAAGCATCACTTTAAGTTTTCTATTTCTATTCCTTCTAAATACTACTTTCACGCAAGTAAATATTGAAGGAAAAATTGTCGATGCTGCCACTCAGGATCCCATTCCCTTTGTAAACATAGGTATTAAAAAACTCGCAACAGGTACTGTTACCGATGAAGAAGGGAATTACATCCTTACTTTAAAGAAGGAGACCAACAATGAAATGGTTACAATTTCTTCTATCGGCTATGTTTCTAAGCAAATCCAATTACAAGATTTAATGAAGAAACCTAAAGTTGAGCTGGAAGCCAGACCTTACGAAGCCCCTATGGTGGAATTGTCTGCCAAAAAATTATTAAAAAAAGAGATCACCATAGGTAATGACCAAGTAAAACGAGATAATAGCGTAGGTTTTGGGGGCAGTCAACTTGGAACCGAAATTGGTGCTCTCTTACCAATAGTGAAAGAAACCTGGTTAAAAAGTGCACACTTTGTAGTAAATCGCACCAATGGAGATAAATTATTGTTTAGGCTAAACATCTATAAATATCAAAATGAAAAAGTAGGCGATAATCTACTATCAGAAAATATATTAGTGGAGGCCCCTTTGCAGAAAGGCGTCCTAAATGTTGATCTAAGCGATTACAATATTCTAGTTGATCAGGACATTATCCTATCCCTTCAATGGATTAAGGATTATGATGGAAAAGGAGAGGTAATCATTTCATTTAATGCCAATCGCTCCAAAAAACACAATAATTTCTTCCTAAAAAACACCAGTGTTAGTGACTATAAAAGAGTTAGCACTTCCATACGGGCAGCTCCCAAAATGGCTTTATGTTTTTATGTAATAGGCCAACAAGTAAAGGAGTAGCTTATTTTGTGTAACCAAAGGCCTCAAAAAAAAGTCATTCAAATACGGATTAAAACATCTGCTTTTTAAAGCTCTCTGTCAAAACCTTAAGTATGAAACTGGCTCTCTTTCCCAAAAAAATGACCTATATAATATTTCTGGCCTGTTCTTTCTATCAATGTAATCCGCCAGATATAGTAACTGAAACCGAAAAACTAAGTTATCTGGCTAAAAGTTGGGGCTTAGCCAAATACCATCATCCTGACATTGGATCTGGTAAAATAAACTGGGATAGTGTTTTAATCACCCACATAGACTTGATAAGATCTACTAATTCTAATGATGAATTCAATCAAGCCCTTAGACAAATGCTGGATATACCCGGCCAGCCAAAATCAAGATCTGTTCCTTCAGTTTGTAATTTTGAGGATGTTGAATCCTTAGTTGATTTTAGTTGGATTAAATCTTCAAGCTTATCTGAAAGCAACCAACAAATCTTGGGATCTCTGCTTGATAAGAAGGAAAAATTTTCTAATAAATATGTTTCCGATTCTGTAGGGGCGCGTTCTCTTAATTATGCTCGTTTTTATGAAGATCCTATGGAGGATGCCGACATGAGCCAGGCAGCTAATCGCCTTTTGGGATTATTCCGATATTGGAATATCATCGAGTATTTTTTTCCTTATAAGGATTTATGTGACCAGTCCTGGGATGAAGTTTTGACAGAATTTATTCCCAGATTCCTAAGAGCTGATACCAAAGAAAAATACTATGAAGAGTTATTATTACTAAGTACCAGGATTAACGATGGTCATGCCAATATTCCCTTTCACCCTGAATTAAGACGTGCTTTTTTTGGTCAATTTAGAGTGCCATTCTCTGTGAGGTTACTAGGGGACCAACTCATTGTAGATGGGATATTATCTGATAGCCTCTGTCAGACTAATAATATAAAGTTAGGGGATCAAATAAGTTCCATAAATGGTCAAGAGCTTATGCCTCAAGTAAAAAATCTGGGACGATATTTACCTAATCCCAATACTGCATTTCATAATAACGAAATTTGCAGATACCTGCTAAATGGCAATTCCAATACATTACAATTAGAGCTTCGAAGAGATTCAGAGTCCATTCAACAAACCATCCAACGTTATTCTTTTCCAGACATTCGAAAATATAGAGATCCTAAAGAGGTGGAGCCCTGGAAAATTCTTGATGCCAATATTGCATATGCCCATATGGGAGAGTTAAATTTAGAGCACTTAGAAACTTTTTTTTCAAAAATTAAAAATACGAAAGGTCTAATTCTTGACTTCCGGCACTATCCAAATTGGGAAATTTTGTATGAATTCCTAAGTCATTTTTACAATGAAGTAAAGCCCTTTGTATTGCTCAAATCTCAGTGTTTAGATCAACCAGGGACTTATTATCGGCATTTTTCAGAAAAAGACATTGCAGATATCAAGCCTCTGGATTACGAATATGATCAACCCATTTTGATTTTAGTCAATGAAAACACCCTTAGTTTTGGCGAATATTTTGTAATGGCCTTACAAGTTTTGGAAAATGTAAGTGTCATAGGAACTCAAACAGCAGGACAAGATGGCAACCAGGTTGGTATTGATATGCCAGGAGGCATGCGAATGTTTATGTCAAGCTTAGGTATCTATTATCCAAATGGCGAAAATTCCCAACGATCTGGTATAAAAATAGATGAAGTGGTTCCACTTAAACTCGAAGATATAAAGTCTGGAACTGATGGCTTGTTGAATTATTCTATCAGTAAATTAAATTCCGTCAACTAAAAATGACCTGAATAATAGATCAACTTTTTTCAAAAAAATAAAATCAAGAATCAACAATCCTATGCCTTGGAGTATTACAGCTATCCCAAAGCCTTTTAACATTTGTTGGTATTTAACAGATTTAAAACCCTGCCATATTAATATTCCACCACAAATACCATAAAATATATCTAATCCAATATTAATTCGCATCCACTTAATAATATGTGAAAAGATTTGCTCTATATATACTTCACTTGGGATGTGGATATGCTCCAAAAGGATAATTACAATTACAAAATTGATAGTAGCCCATACTACAGTCATTAAAGCAAAATTGTTACCAAATTTTTTTCTCGACAAACCAAACATTATTGCCAAGACAAAGGATATTGCAATAAAAATCAACAAGAATACACAATGTTGATAAGAGAGATTAAAAATGGCTCTACTAAAGTTCATATCCCAATTCAATCTTATTTTTTGAACTATTTCATTAATTTAAAGCATCACTTCAACTAATCCACTTATGAATAGGCAAAAAATAATTCTATTTTTCTATTTATCACATTTTTTGATTTTGACTTTAGGATTTTCGATTCAAGCTTGTCAACCCTCCCCTATTGATGAATCCAAGCCTTCGTTAGCCATCACTAATGTCACCGTTATAGATGCTCATCAAGGTCAATTGGAAAATATGACCGTTTTAATTCAAGAAAATCGGATTCTTAAAGTGGAAAAATCAGAGGATTTGTCTCCGCCTGAATCTTCTACTGTTATTAATGGCCAAGGAAAGTATTTAATCCCCGGTCTTTGGGATGCTCACGTACATCTTACTTATGATGCTGATATCACCCCTGCCATGTTTGATCTTTTTCTGATAAATGGCATTACAAGTATCAGAGATACAGGTGGAAAAATTGAACTAGTGAAGCCCCTGAAGGAAGAAGCAAATAACAATCCCAACACCAGCCCCCGTGTAATGATTTCAGGGCCCCTCATAGATGGTATTCCTACAGTTTACGATGGCAACACTCCTGGAAGACCTGAACTTGGGGTGGGGGTCGGAACCCCTGATGAAGCCCGAGTATTGGTAAGACAGCTGAAAAATGAGGGGGTGGACCTGCTAAAAGCTTATGAAATGCTTCAACCTGAAGTATATCAAGCCGTTCTGGAAGAAGCAAAAGTCCATGGTCTACCCGTAACGGGTCATGTACCACTAAGTATGGACGTGGTAAGTGCTTCCAAGGCAGGCTTAAATAGCATTGAACATATGCGCAACCTGGAAATGTCTTGCACCAGAGATTGGTCTCAATTAATGGAAATAAGAAGAAAGGAATTAGCAAATGGAAAAGAAGAAACAGGAGGAGCCCTACGAAGTCGACTTCATCAGCTTCATCGCTACCAGGCCATTGCCAATCAAGATCCGGCAACCCGCTCCGAAGTTCTTTCTGCTTTAGCAGAGAACAATACCTGGCTAGTACCTACCCTAACCATATTGGCAGCCAGAGAAAATCGGGTATGGGCACGGCCGAAGTGGAGAGCTGATTATAAATATCTTCCAGATTCAGTGGATCTGCAATGGACTACTCGATCTGTTGGTATTGCCGATCTTCCTGTTGATTCCCTTGCGGTTGTTTTTGCCAACTGGGGTTATGATATGGTAAGTCGCCTTCCAGATGCAGGAGTTAAAATAATGGCTGGAACAGATACCCCCATTGCCTTTCTGACTCCAGGGTTTAGCTTGCATGAGGAATTAAGATTATTGGTAAAATCTGGACTTACTCCACTAGAAGTGTTAGAAGCAGCTACCATAAGGCCAGCAGAATATTTTAACATGGAAGAAGAATTGGGTACTATTGAAGAAGGAAAGCTGGCAGATCTGGTCCTTTTAAAACAAAACCCTTTAGAAGACATCCGAAATTCACAATCTATTGACATAGTAATAAAAAATGGAAATCTGCTAAACCGAGAAACATTAGCAATGATGGCAAAGAAATTAGATGATAAATAAATAGTACATGTGAAAAAAGAATATACCATCCCTAACCATACCAGAATTGGCCATGTACACCTGAAAGTATCTGACCTGGATATGTCTTTGGCATTCTATTGTGATCTATTGGGTTTTGAATTAATGATGAAATATGGAAACGAGGCAGCCTTCATTTCTGCTGGTGGATACCATCATCATATTGGATTGAATGTATGGTACAGTAAAGGAGCTTCTCCAGCACCTCAAAGAGCGCCAGGTTTATTTCATTCGGCCATTCTTTTTCCCAGCAGAAGAGATTTGGCTGTTATTTTAAATAGACTCAACGAAAAGCAATATCCTTTAACGGGTGCCGCAGATCATGGTGTATCCGAAGCCTTATACCTAGATGATCCTGATAAAAATGGGGTTGAACTTTACTGGGATCGTCCTGAACATCTTTGGCCCAAAAAACCAGATGGTTCTTTAGATATGTATACCCGCAGACTAGATTTGGATAATTTATTAAGCGAACTAAAAACCAGTTAAGATTTATTAAAACAAGCTAATTACCAAAAAGAAAAAATATTCAACCAATGAAAAGAAGAGAATTCATTCGCACTTCAGGAATTTTAGGGGCTGCCCCATTTATTTCCAAAGAAGGCTTAGCATCTCCTTTATCAAAATCAAACATGGCTGGAACGCCTCGAATTTTTGTAACTGGCGGCAGTTCTGATGATACCATGATGAAATATTTTATGGGCCTGACGGGTAAGAAAAAGCCCAAAATCTGCCTACTCCCTACAGCTTCAGCCGACCGAGACTCTAGAATTCTTAGATGGTTTGAACGTGCCAATGGACTCGGCTTTGAGCCTTATGTACAACGCATGTTTGTGTCCAGCTATCGGCAAAAGGTTGAATTCGAACCTTTCCTTTTGAGCATGGATGCCATTTGGGTTTCTGGAGGAAACACGTTGAATCTTATTGCTATCTGGAAAGCACATGGCATTGATAAAATTCTAAAAAAGGCATGGGATCAGGGAATCGTTCTTGGTGGAGGTAGTGCTGGGTCTATCTGTTGGTTCGAGCAAGGTTCTACGGATTCTCGCCCTGTTGAATTATCGGCTATGGAGGCCCTGGGTTTTCTAAAAGGAAGTCATTGCCCTCATTATTATTCCGAAGGCCCAAGAAGGGATTCCTACCACGAAATGATTATGGATGGACGATTAAAGGATGGTTATGCCCTGGATGATCGTGTGGGATTATTATTTGAAAGACAAGAATTGAAAAAAGTGGTTACCTCGCGTAAAGATGGGAAAGGATTTTATGTTAGTAAGGTCAATGGGAAAATCGTAGAAAAAGAGTTAAAAGCGGAAGTTTTGGCAAATAACTAAATTTTTTTGGACCTTGTTAGGCCAATTTAAGATTTTAAATAAACAAAAAACCACCCAAATCACCAATGAAACCAGAAGTCTATATTACTTCAATCGGGACATTTTTACCCAATGCACCAATCCTTAATGAGCAAATGGAAGAATTCCTGGGGCTGGTCAATGGCCACCCCAGCCGCTTACGGCCCAGGATTTTGAAACAAAATGGCATCACCACTCGCTATTACGCTCTGGATAAGGAAGGGACTACCACCCATTCCAATGCGCAATTGGCAGCTAAAGCTATTTCTGCGGCCCTTGAAAAAAATAGCTTGCGGTCGGATGACGTAGAACTATTATCTACTGGAACAACACAAGGGGATTTGCCCGTGCCTGGTTTTGCAAGTATGGTCCATGCTGAGTCTTCTCTTTCAAAATGTGAAGTCGCTAGTTTTCAAAGTGTTTGTGCCAGCAGTATGATGGCTTTAAAACATGCCTACAGTCAAATAAAATCTGGAGAAAAAAATAATGCCATTTCCGTCGGAAGTGAATTGGCCAGTCGTTTGTTTAAAGGCTCAAGGTTTAAAGCTCAGAATATGACTAGCCTACCCTTTGATACTGAATTTTTGCGATGGATGTTGTCGGATGGTGCCGGAGCCATGGTTGTCCAAAACAAAAAGGCAGAAAAAGGCTTGTCTCTCAAAATTGAATGGATCGATATTCTTTCTCATGCCAATGAATTTCCCTTGTGTATGTATACGGGAAAAAATGATAATAAAGATCCTCAAGAGCCTACCTGGCTGGATTATCCGGATTATAATCAGGCAGCAAATAAGGGAACCCTTAATCTCAAACAGGATGTTCGTTTATTGGATAGCCTGATAAAAACAGGAGTCTCTCATTTTTTTAATTTAATAGATCAGGGTAAAATAGTGGCCGAGGATATCGACTGGCTTTGCTGCCACTATTCGTCCAATCATTTTAAAGCTCCCATTAAATCTTTGATGGAAAAGGGAGGTGCCTTAATTCCTGAGGAAAAATGGTTCAGCAATTTGACTTATAAGGGCAACACTGGGGCGGCCTCCATTTATATTATGCTGGAAGAATTACTTTACTCTGGAAAATTAAAGCCTGGGCAAACCATTTTATGCATGGTTCCTGAAAGTGGCCGATTTATCACTTCCTTTATGAAATTAAAAGTGGTTTCTGGCTCTTCCAACAAAGGAGTATATCCAATCCGGGACATTGAAGCTCCGGATCTTGTGGTGAATAATAATCCTACCTTAGAATGGCTGGTACGCCAATTGACTCAAATCTGGATAGATTTTGAAAGTCGACTTTTACAAGTTCCCATTGTCAAAAAAATTCACGATGGACAATTGAGCCTTGAAGATTATAAACTATTATTAATAGACCTTAGACAACAAGTAATCGATGGTTCTCAGTGGATTACCAGGGCCGCTTCCAATATCGATATCGAATTATTTGAATTGCGATCCGCTTTTATTCAACATGCTGCCACAGAGCATAAAGACTACCAAATTTTGGAAAGCAATTTTAAAGCATTAGGCGAAGATTTAGGTCCGATTTTAAATGGCAAAAAAAACGTGGGCAGTGAAGCGCTATCTGCGTTTATGTTTCAGCAAGCCAGTCAACGTAATCCTGTAGATTTACTGGGGGCCATGTTTATCATTGAAGGAATTGGCAAACGATTGGCTGGTTTTTGGGGAGAACTGATCAAGGACCAATTGGGCTTGAAGAAAAAGCAGGTTTCCTTTTTCACCTATCATGGAGTAGCAGATGAGGATCATTTTCATAATTTGGAAAAGGCCCTCAATCATCCGGATATCACCATGGATATTGCTGAAAGGATTGCTAAGACAGCAAAAATCACTGCTCGATTATATCAGATGCAATTGGAGGAATTAGGTAATTACTAATTTTTTGCCGCTGTAAAACGCTGATTTTCACTGTTCTAAATTAAGCGAAATAAAAAACAACCCATATGGAAACAGATAAAATTTTAGATGTCAATAAACACGATAGCCGTGACCCCAATCCCTGGCTGGCTATGTATTTGGACACCAGTATTCCTATTAATGATCTAACTAAGAGGGCTTTGATGCGGGATAATAGTTCCAGATCAGTTAGGTATTTGATGCCCCTCATCCAATTCTGGTCCAAATTGACCATGTTTTTTATCCATATATTCAAGTTCTTTTTTCCAAAATTGGTGGATTCTTCCAAAATGTTGCATCGCATCCTAGCTTGGGGGATGAAGCGTTTTGTGAGTCCGGATGCCAATCTACTCATCTTCCGGCATTTTCATGTAGGTAGTGAAATCCTGGAATTTATTGCTACCAATGTGGATGGTGTGGAAGTTCAAACCAGTCCCTTAAAGCCTCATGATTTTAATGATGTAAAAGAGGATTTATTTCTTAAGCACGACCTCAATTTGTACAATTTCGTTATTAATTTGAATCGGCAGCTTAAGGAAAACAACTTGGATATGAAGGGTAAAAAGCCATTGAATATGGAAATGATTACTCCTGGAAAGTTTGATCATATCGAATTCCCAAATCGTTGGACCAATGTCCTTGATCTTCGTTCTGCTATTGAGTTATTTACGCCATTTTATCAATTTTTCCTAACAGCTAATGATTTCATCCGAGCTTCCAATTCATTACAGCTGGATGAGACTATAGGAATTTATGCTTCTCAAATATTGGGTACGCCTGGGCATTTGGGTTTGATTAATAATAAACACCCAATGGTCCCGGATACTACCTATAGTGCGGCTTTCCGCCTGGTTTTGCATGGGTTGGCAGCCGAGACATTGCATGCTGTTTTGGTGAATGTAAAATTGAACATTAACAAAGATGGAATTTTAACGCCTCAATAAGTGTTGCTTAGAATATTGTTAGACACTGATCTTCACGGGTTTTGACGGTTTGAACCGTGGAGACCCGTGTAAACCCGTGTCAAAAAAAATAAAAATGAAAAATTACGAGGCAGCTATTCAGCAATACATCGATCAAATCAAAGACCAAGAAGAAGTAATCGGCATTCTTATCACTGGATCTTACATCCGTGGACAGCCAGACAAACATTCTGATGTAGACATAATAGTTGTTTTACACCCTGACTGTGAATTCAGAGAAAGGGGCAATACCTGGATCGATGGAGTAGAAATTGAATATTTCCAAAATCCTCCACAGCAGATTAGAAGTTATTTTATTAAGGAAAAAAATAGCCCCCACACTGCACATATGCTGGTCAACTCTGATCTAAGGTACAAAGCCCATCCTGTAATTGATGAACTGATAGAAGAAGCTCGGGTAATTTTAGAAACCCCGCCAGCTCCCATGACTGACTTTCAATTAAAATTTGAAAGATATGGTCTGGATGATTTAGAAAAAGATTTCAAAGACACAATTGACAAGAACGATCCTGTTGCTAAAGAATTAATGAGATTTAAAATCATCAATAAGTGCATCGATGTTTTAATGAAGGTTAATCAAGAAAGAAGATTTAAAATCAAAGGACTCGGACAACAGATTGAAGCCATAGATCCTCCATTTTTTCAACTATTTCAAAACGCCATTTTGAATAAAGAAAAAGATGAAAGTTTGTTTAATTTAATTCGATACACAGAACAGCTTATTGGAGGAAAACGAAGTACTGAATGGGTGCTTAGGAGTAAGTTGGATTTGGTATAATCAAGGTCTGGGTCGACTTAACTATTATTAGGGATTTTGACGAAATTCCTTAGTTTTGAGTAAGGGTAGTTTTGAGCAACACGAGTCAAAATAGTCCTTAGTAAAAAATTTGAGGATATAGCTGTACATCTGCAACTTTATAGCAGGTAGATGGAGGTTCCATCCAAACAAGTAAAAAAAGGCAATAAATGCTAAAAAGAAAAACCGAAATCTATTGTACTTTTTTGCTTTGATAAATAATTCTTGAACAAATTAATGAATTGAAAATAGTCAACAATGGAACAGTTCGACCAACTTTCCATCTTACAACAGAAGGGTCTCTTATTCTGCATCCTGATGAAAGAGGAAATTGACCTTTTTCATCTGGCAGATTTGGTTGGGTCGCACGAAGCGGTAGATGAGCTATTAAAACTACCTTACATTAAAACTGACCAGAAAACCATTTGGTTAGAATCAACTACTAAAGATATCGTTCATAGAAAATTTAAATGGTCGGAAAAAGTAAAGGCTGCTGAAAAACTGGCCAATTATTTTCACAACAAAACCATTCGGGCCGAAACCAAAGGCGACCTGTGGCAAATGGCAGGAAAAAAAGAAAATGCCTGTCGGGCATATATGGAAGCGATTGGGCAATATAAAAAAGAGCAATCTGTCAAGGCTTCCATCAGAGTAGGAGAAAAAATAATAAAACTAGATACCATTTCTTCAGAAGACGAAATTATCGTTCTCGATCAACTTATCGAATGTTATGAATGTTGCGGTCAAGTGCATGATGTCATCGAAGCCAGGAAAAAACTATTGGATAATCAGGATATTAAAGATGTACCCCTAAAACGGGCTAAAATTTGGCGAGCTTTGGCTATTGATTATGGGAAACAAGGCAGTTGGATTTATTATAAAAAATACAGAGAAAAAGCTGCTGGTATTTTCAGGGAATCAGGAAAACATGAAGATGCTGCCATCGAGTTTCTTGCACTCACGAATCGAGCAATTGACGAAATCGACCTTATTGTCGGATTGCAATGGGCTAATGAAGCCTTACAGGATGCTGATAGTTCTGAGAAAAAGGAGCTTATAACTAAAGCAAAATCCATCAAGGCATACTTAATGGCAATGAATGGAAATACCGATCCTGCCCACAAACTCGCGGAAGAAGCTCTGGAACTTGCTTTAAAAAACAATCTGCTCGAAGCAGCTGCCTATGCTTACCGGAAACTGGCGGGCACCTATGAATATGCTTCTGATTATTCCAATGCAAAGGAGATTTATACGGAGGCTACAGGCTTTTGTGAAGCGCAGAATTTGGATAAAGGTGTGCAACTTTGTTTTAGCTGTCTGTCATGGGTTTTGTTCCGTATGGGCGAATGGAAAAAAGCCATCAAAGTATCCAGAGATTTAATAAAAGCCCAGACCACAAATAATCCTTCCAAAACAACAGCCCATTGTGTCATAGCCTATATTGAAGCATTAAGGGGAAAAATACGATCTGCAGATAAACATACGCGTGAGGGCATCCTCCTTGCACAGAAAGAGCATTTTTTACTCTTGTATCACATGTTGCAGGTACCAATGGCAAAGATTTTTGAATTAAAGGGAGAAAAGGAAAGAGCTAAAGAGTGGTATGAAAAAATTGTAGATGAATGGCACCTGACCCAGGAAAAACACGATGTGTTGTTAAGTCTTATGGATGCCTCTGTTTTTTTCCTCGAACATAAAAATAAAGAGGCTATCCGAAAATGCCTGAATATATTTTCGAAAATCTGTAAAGTAACCGGAAACAATGAAGCTCTGGGAAGTATGGCATTTGGGTTGGGGATAAATGCTATGTTGAATCAACAGGCCCAAATCGCTTTGGAGCATTTTATTGAAGCCCGCAAATATTTAACCCCCCTCCAAATTCCTTACCAACTCATACTTGTTGATTTTGAGATGGGAAAATGCTTGCTCTCCCAAAACAAACTCGATAAGGCAAAAGACTTGTTGCAAGAGCTTCAAGTCCAAACTAAGAAATTCGGACTGGCCCCACTATCCTCAAAAATCACTTCAATTATCAATGACATATCTTTGGAACAAAAACCTGGAGAAGCCATCCTCACAGGCAGGCAGTTAGATGTACTGAAACTACTCTCCAAAGGTATGTCTAATAAAGAAATTGCCTCTGAACTGTATCTTAGTACTCGCACAGTGGATATGCACGTCCGGAATCTTTTTGATCGGCTTGGGTGCAACACAAGATGGGATGCGGTTGAAAAAGCAAAGTCCTTGGAACTTATCTAATACGGTAATATTTCTTCCCCGATACGGTAATATACCCGTTGTACTACACATATGACATGGTCGAATTTTGTCCCAACAAAAAAATCAAAATACCGTGTCTCAAAAAAATCAATTATCAAGAACCTTGGGTACGCAGCATGTAGCGGTGGCAGGAATTTCCATTGTAGTAGCAGCCAGTACATTGGTCAGCGACTTTCAGGGCTACATCGGCATCGGTGCCGGTTTTATACTTTCCTTATTCATCGGTTTCATTGTAAACCTCCTGCTTGGTATTAGCGCAGGCAAACTGGCCGCTGCCTATCCCAAGGCTGGAACAATTTATAATTATGCCAAATCCCTTTTTGGTAGAAAATGGGGGGCTTACCTGGGATTGTTCCTGGGTCTGACTTTTTACCTCACGATGAGCTTTGCCATTTCGGGAGAAACACTGGCAGGTGCTTATGCACTCAAATCCTTAACCGGTTGGGAAGTAAATGAGTTTTATTTTGTCTTCTTGCTTTTTGTGTTGGCACTCATCCCCAATATGTTCAATTTTAAAACCACTTCATGGATAGCAGGGATTTTACTTGTAGGCATGATGCTAATCCGTTGGGCTTTCGGAATTACCGGATTATTCAGTTGGAGTGAAGCCGGACAATGGTCCTGGGAAAATTTTGCTTCAGGTGATTTAACATTTCTAGGTAAAAACGGACTGATCAGTGAAGGTTTGGCTCTTGCCATCTGGGGCTTTATTGGCATTGAGTTTTGTGGTACACTGGCGGAAGAAGTGAAGCAGCCCAACCAGACTATTCCAAAAGGTATATTCATTGCCTTGGTCATCATTTTACTTACTTCTCTGATCATGGGCACAGGTGTGGCTGGCTTTATGCCAAGAACTGAATGGCAGGCATTGATTCAGTCTGACCTCGGCTGCAACGGAGAATGCCCCCAACTGGCTATTGGTCAGATTATGATGAACAACACGGGCTTCGTGCTAATGGCTTTAGGCTCAGTGCTGGCTACGCTGAGTTCGCTTATCCTCGTATTGGCAGCTATGCCACGTATGTTATATGCCATGACTCGTGATGAAGGCCCCGACTACGGTTTAGCCACTCGCATAAAACAACTGCATCCCAAAACAGGCACACCCATCAATGCCATTTTACTGACATCTTGCCTGTACCTTATTCCTCCTATGCTGGGAGAAAAAGTGACCGACTGGATTTTCTCAGCCGCCTATATCTGGTTGCTTATTTATTCGGTTTATCATGTATTACGTGGTGTAGATGCCATTAGAAAAAATGAAGCCAAGACTGTGCTTTGGGTCCCTGCTCTGGGATTGGTTGGCACCATCGTCTCCATTTACTTCGCCTTTTATGGTGGACATCAATTTTACGGCATACGGGCATTATGGATATTGGGCATTGCTGCATTGGTAGCGGCAAGCCTGAAAGGGAAAATAAAGACGGTTTCAAAAGTCATTTTTGAAAATGTAAAGAAATAAAATTTTGCCAAAAAATAAATCAAAAATCATGTGTGTAATTTGTGAATTTAACCAGGCAAAAGCGGAAGGCTTTGCCAACAATTTATTAGAGATATACAATCACGGGGCTTTGTCATTGATGATTTCCATTGGCCACCGAACTGGTTTGTTCGATACCATGCAAAGCATGAAAGCTGCCAGTAGTGAAGAAATTGCGGGAGCTTCGGGACTTAACGAACGTTATGTAAGAGAATGGCTCAACACCATGACGGTAGGAGGCATCATCGAAATAGACGAAAAATCTGAATGCTACAGCTTACCGGCTGAACATGCTGCCTTCCTCACTCGTTCTAATCCTGCCGATAACATGGCGGTCTTTGCCCAATACATTCCCGAACTGGCCCAGGTGGAAGACAACATCATTGACTGTTTTAAAAATGGTGGTGGAGTAAAATACGAGGAGTACCACCGTTTTCATGAAGTAATGGCAGAAGACAGTGGGCAGTCAGTCTTGTCCTCTTTGATTCAAAGCATTCTGCCATTGGTCCCAGGTATTATCCAAAAACTGGAACAAGGGATTGATGTGCTAGACGTCGGCTGCGGTAGTGGCAAAGCACTCAACCTTATGGCAGAAACTTTTCCAAACAGTAGCTTCACTGGCTATGACCTTTGTGCAGAACCAATAGAAGTCGCCAATCGGGAGGCAATGGAAAAAGGATTGACTAATATAAGCTTTGAACAATTCGACCTCACTCATGCCAAAGCTGCCCGCAGCTTCGATTTCATCACAGCTTTCGACGCCATACACGACCAAGCACACCCCGATAAGGTCTTGCGCTTTATCCATGATTCACTCAGTACTCATGGTACTTTCCTAATGCAGGATATCGATGCTTCTGAAAATGTAAGAAACAATATGGAACATCCCTTAGGGCCTCTTTTGTATACCGTATCCACTATGCATTGTATGACAGTCTCTCTAGCGCAAGGCGGTATGGGATTAGGCACAATGTGGGGTACAGAAAAGGCACAACGTATGCTTAAAGAGGCAGGCTTCCGTAAGGTCATTGAAAACAGGCTGGAGCATGATCCGCAAAATTGCTATTTCGTGGTTTACAACTAAAAAAAGATTGGATTTAAAAAAATAATAAAACAATAATTATGAACCTTTTACAATCAATTTCGACAATTATTTTTGCCTTGTTCTTACTTCCTCTTTCGGGCAAATCACAGCTTTATTTTAGTTCAAACGGAATCGAAATCCATTACAACATCAGTGGCAAAGGTGAGCCTGTAGTGCTCCTTCACGGCTTTACTGAGAATATACAAGTTGCATGGGAGCAACCGATTGCTGACAAAACCGATTACACAACTTTGCAAAGACTTACCCAAGATTTCCAAGTCATTGCCATTGATGTTCGGGGACATGGTCGCAGCGGCAAACCTATTGGACAAAACTATTATGGAACAGCAACGGTAAAAGATGTTGTCAATCTATTGGACTATTTAGGTATCGAACAAGCACATCTGGTCGGCTACTCAATGGGAGCGATCATTGCCAGTAATTTTTTAGCCGAACATGAAAGCCGGGTGAAGAGCATCACCATGATTGGAGCGGTACCCGTAGGGAAAGAGGTTTACCAAAATAGTCCTGCCCTTCAGCTCGTCAACCTGGAAACGACCGATTGTCTATACAGCGATTGTGGTATCAATCCTTTGATTGATTTTGTTTTGCCTGGAGAGCAGTCCCACGAAATGCTGGATGCCATCAGTCATGAATTATTGAGTGGCCAAAATCGAGTTGCACTTGCTTCTTGTTTGCTCGGTTTTATTGACCTGCTTCAAATGGATATTGAAAGAATCAAAAACAACCAAAAGCCTATATACATCATTATGGGACAATATGACCCTTTTCATAAATTTTTATTGCCTTTTAAAGAACTATCCAACACAACGATCGAAGTAATTGAGGGAGCAACTCATATTGATGTCATGAGCAAGCAAGAAATGATTGACAGTGTTTCCGCATTTTTGAAATCCGGGGCCTGAGAAATCGAAGGGATGGCTATGAAAAATGTTCCAACTTCTAAAAACAATTATCAATGAATCAAAAGATAAGCACTCGAAATCGAATAGTATCAATAGACATTATTCGTGGTTTGGTCATGTTGCTCATGCTATTGGATCACACCAGGATGTTCTTCAATCGGGATGCTTTCCTTTTTGAACCCACAGACCTGGAACAAACCAATCTTGCGCTATTTTTTACCCGATGGATTACTCATTTTTGCGCACCTGTATTTATTTTACTAGCAGGTATATCGGCTAGATTATTAAGCCAAAATCTTTCTACAAAAGAACTATCCATTTGGCTATTGAAAAGAGGGTTTTGGTTGATTGTATTAGAATTGACCTTTATCAAATTTGCCTGGCTGTTTCGATTTGATTTCCAAAACCTGGACCTCATGGTAATTTGGGGGATTGGAGCTTCCATGATTTTTCTAAGCGGTTTAATTTGGCTTTCCAAGCGATTAATCTTGGGGATATCACTTCTAATCATTTTGAGTCACAATCTTCTTGATGGATGGACAGCCACAAGCCCGGCATTGAATTCAATTTGGAGGGTCTTACATGTGATGGGTTTCTTGGAAACCGACTCTATCAATGTATATGTTTCCTACCCTTTAATACCGATGATGGGCTTGATTGCTCTGGGTTTTGTGCTAGGTGGGCTTTATCAAGTGAGTGGCCGGGTAAGAAAAAAGGTGTTATTAATAAGCGGGATTTCAATGATCACTTTATTCGCAGTCTTGAGAATTACCAATTGGTATGGCGATCCTCGTCCATACGAATGGATTCACCAATGGGATATCACTTTGATGAGTTTTTTCAATACTACAAAATATCCGCATTCCCTACTTTTCATTTTAATGACTATAGGTCCCACATTCTTATTGATGTTTTTTTTAGAGGATAAGAAATTAAGAGGGATGAACATATTTTCTGCTTATGGGAAAGTACCATTATTCTTTTACCTCATTCATATTTTCATTGTCCATTTATTGGCAATGGGACTTGCCTCAATTACTGGATTTGGCGCACATAATATGATAATTGACTTTTGGGTAACCTATCAACCTGAACTGAAGGGATATGGAGTGCCTCTTTTTTGGACGTATATAATCACAATAGGAATAGCCATCGTATTGTATCCAGTGGTAAAAAACTACCGACAATTTAAACTTAAGCACCCTAAATGGTGGTGGCTAAGATATTTATAACAAAAAATTTTAATTCTTATGGAATTTCAAGGAATTCAAAAAACATTTACTTATACCCAGATCAATAATGGGTCCATTGATGAGGTCTTTTCATTGCTATGTCCGGTAAGAGAAAAAGACTGGATAGATGGATGGGACTATCGGATGATACACTCAAAATCAGGGCTCATCGAAAAAGATTGCGTATTTACCACACCTCATCATGGTGATCAAGATACGGTATGGCAAGTCACTCAATATGACCCAAAAAAGTGCAGGCTTGAATTTGTTCGGGTCACTCCAAGTGAAAATATTGTTAGAATTAACATCCATTTGGAATCTATTGACCCAGAAAAAACCAGGGCATTTATTTGCTATAAGTACACAGCACTAAACGAAGAGCAAAATATGGTCCTGGTAAATCAGATGGGGAAATCATTCAATCAATCAATGAATATTTGGGAATCGTCCATTAATCATTATTTGAAACATCGAGAAAAACTGATTTTAGAAAAATAAAATTAAAGGGAGTAGGACAACAGATTGAAGCTGATCCTATTAAGCCCCTCTGGGGCACATAATAATGCATGAATCTATGCCCAGGGCTTTTAGCCTAGGGCAAATATTATGTTTGCCTTCTAGGCAAATGAATTATCATTTGGCTATTCTAATTTAGCTCGTGATTCCCATGATTCATACTATTTTTCGATAAGAACTTTGAAAATACACTTGGCTAAATGGAACTTTTTTTTGCATAGCAAGATTTTCTCAATAAAAAAAACAAATAATAATTTAGTAGAAAATGAAAGAAATTAAATATGCTGATAAAACAGATCATTGGGAAAATTGGTGGCATGGATATTATTATGGAGCATTCTACATTTTTCCTCCAGAAGAAGTGATGAAAGAAGTTGATGCATTAAGAGAAAAATATGACCCTAAATCAGCAGGTTTTTGCAGAGCACATATAAGTTTGAGTGAACCTCTCAATAAGAAGATATCAGCTTCGGATGTAGAATCTTTGAGGAATGATTTAAGTTCAATGAATCCGTTTGAAATAAAGTACGGGCCTTTAAGAACTCATCCTCCATATCCCGGTGTCACTTATACAATTACACCAGAAAACGAATTTGAAAGGCTACGAAAAGTTATTCATGAGAATAAATTATTTCAAGGTGTTGAATTGAAAAGGTCAAAAATCGTTCCCCACATGACAATAGCAGAATTTATTACAATGGAACAAACAAACGAATTATTTGATGAATTGAAAGGAGAGGTGAAGTCTGGTAAATTCTTGTGCAAAGAAATAGTTTTAGCTGTACCAAATAATGACATGTATTTCAATCCTATAATTTCCATTCCAATAGGAAAGGGTTAGAAGAAAATATGAGAGCACTAATAGTAGTCGATTTACAAAGATGGTTTCTTGAGGTTGGAAGTGATGAAAAATTAAAACATGTGTCCATTTTAATTCAAAAGACTAATGAATTGATACGACACTTTGAAGCTAAGGGTTTACCGGTAATCAAAATTCAGACAGTACATAAAGCTGATAAAAGTACCTGGAATTTATGGGCATTAGAAAATGACATAGGTAGGTTAATCGAAGGAACAAAAGAAGCAGAATATTCTCCAGATGTTTATACAGCAAAAGATGAAATAATGATTAGTAAAACAAGGCTAAGTGCGTTTCTAAGAACTAATCTTGAGGAAAAATTAAGAGAATTGGGTTGTAATGAAGTAGTAATTTGTGGTTATTCAACGGACAATTGTGTAGGGCAAACAGCCATTGATGCATATGAACATGATTTCAAAGTCATTCTTGCCGGAGAAGCTATTTTGGGCACCAAAATGGAATACCAAAAATTAATGCTAGAATCTTTAAAAAGAAGGTTTGAAATAATTCCTATAAGTAACCAAGAAATAATTGAATAAAAAAGAAGATTCCTAGGAAAAATGTATATATGGTAATCGTTACGATGCCGGTGGCTACGTATTTACAATATTGTTGAATCCTAAAAAAGTTTCAAAAACCATATTTTTTGAGTTTTGAAAACACTTATTGCTTGTGGTTTGTGCTGGCCAAACTGTTTCTAAAAAACCCTGGAAGGGTTTGACAACTTAACCAAGGGAGAAGCCCTTGGTAAGAGATAAGACTAATAAATGCCCTGGAAGGGCTTAACAAGATCAAAGCTGATCCTGTTAAGCCCCTCCAGGGCACATAATAATGTATGAATCTATGCCCAGGGCTTTTAGCCCAGGGCAAATGTTATGTTTGCCTTCCAGGCAAATGAATTATCATTAGGCTATTCTAATTTAGCTCTTGATTTACATGATTCATACTATTTTTCGATAAGAACTTTGAAGTTATAACTGGTTATGCGAAACTTTTTTTGCATAACAAAATGTTGTTTGCAATTAAAATGAAGAACCAAAAGATAATATTTGAGCTTGGACAACCTCATGCAGGATGGGTACCTGTGAAACTTCATCATCTAAAACACAACTTTCAATTTGAAGGATCAGTTGTACCAAATAATCCAATAGAAGAACTCATGTCCGCCATTATTCTCATCTGTGATGGGGTTACTAAGACTTCCCAAATAACTTGGAATCTTGAACCATACTGTTACTACTTTCAATTTGAAAAGGACGATGATAACTACATGCTTTCTGTCTCAGAATCGGATGATTTTCAAGGGCCACAGAAACTGACCCACAAGATCAAAGGAACTTTTGATCAAATCATCCTACCTATTTATCGAGCACTGAGGAACTTTGAAACTTACGAATTCTCAGATAGGGCATGGCCTGAGATTAAAAAGGAGCGCTCCATGAAAATGAAGCTACTTGTAAAGGATAAACAAAAAGTACCTAACAAAAACTAAATTTGCATGGCTTTGCACTAGTCGGCTAATCAATCTTACTGATCGATCGCCACGACAGTTTAGCAAGATATTAGCCCCAAATACTAGAAAATTTTAATTAAATGAAACAACTACTACTAATATTCATAATTTCACTAATAATAACTTTTCATTCTTCATTATTTTCTCAAGCCCAAAAAGATCAACAGTATTTATTTGAAATAGGGATTTCTGATGGTTTATATTCAAAAACATTAGATGAATATCGAAAGATCTGGGTACATGTTCCTGAAAGCGTCACAAATAATAAAAACAAAAAATATCCAGTCCTTATTGTTTTAGACGGAGACTCACAACTGCTTAAAATTAGAGCTATTCTTCAACAACTTGAAGGGGATAAAGCGCCTGAAATGATAATTATAGGAGTGGATAATAGCACTAATAGGCTCAGAGATTTAACACCCACCAAACCTCATAATCCAAGTCCGGCATCTCCTGTACCTGGTGGTGGAAAAAAATTCACTCAGTTTATTGAAAATGAATTAATTCCATACATAGATGGTAAATACCCTACCACACCTTACCGTACCCTTTGGGGACATTCTATTGGTGCTTTACTTGTATTAAATTCACTGTTTTTACATTCTGATAAATTTGAAAACTATATTGCAATTGAACCCAGTCTTTGGAGAGGTGGTGATTATGATTATTTAAAGGAGTATTCGGATCATTTAAAGAACAAGCAATTTGATCGTAAATCACTTTTTGTAGGAGTAGCAAATACCATGGATCGATTAAATTTAAATCTTGATACGGTCTCTGTTTTAAGAGATAGATCAAGGGCAACAGAACATATTCGTCATATTCTGTCATTCTCAAAGATAGCCGATGCGAATAAGCAAAATAAATTGAATTTTGATTGGAAATATTATAGAAATGAGGATCATAATAGTGTTGTTCTAATATCAACTTATGATGCTTTGTGCTCTATCTTTAGTTGGTATCCAGAAGGTAAAAATTGATTTCATAATAATAAAAAATTATGTTCATCTCTGACAGGTTGGGTACACTTTTTAGCTTAGGCAGTTAGACTTAATAGCCATCATATGAAAACTTTTATCCTTTTTACAATTTTGATTTTGATGAATACCTTAGGTTTTTCTCAAAATATACTTGAAGCATTACAATTAAAAAATGATTTGATTGGTGAATACGTGCAAGGAGAATTAATGTCTAATGATACCATTATTGACCTTAGGAATGGTTATTATGAAGAATTTCATTCTCATGGAGATGGCAATAAAACCATTGTTAGACAAGCCGCAATATTCCATAATCATGATGGTTCTAGAACCCTTGGAATTTCAATAACTGAATATGATTTTGTATGCTTTCTTGATAAAACTAATTTTTATGAAATATCAAAATCGAAGGATAGAATTCATTCTATCTTAAATGATGATATCCTCCCTGATTTAAATGTCAGAGAATTTGTAACAGACAGTATTGTCACTGTTTTAAAAAAATACTTACCAAAAATTCAAGAAAACTATTTGGACTCAAATGCTACAATAGATGATGTTTTGTCTGAAGTCTATGATATATTATACTTACTACCACAAAGAGGTACTAGTTTAATCGCTACGCTAAGGGTTTGCGACCATATTCCAACAAATGAAGTCAGTATACATCCTAATGATTGGTCAATTATCGAAAACAAATTCGTGTCAATTGAACTGGACTATGATAAAACACAAAAGAAATTTAAAAAAACGCTAACAAAAAATAAACGGCGTTAAAATGACCGGTTATTACAATTAATATGTTTTTTTATTTTTTTACAACTCTTATTGTTGAGTAATCCGTAAAAACCCGCCCATACCTGTCTTTAGCCCTGACCTCTATAACATGTCTGCCTTCCGGAAAATTACTACCGATATTGGCTTCCCAAAGGTGGGTGGATATTCTAGGCTGGGGCATTTGTGTTCCTGGGGGAGTTTCTTCAGGATCAAAATTTTCCTGCCATTGACTTCTTAGGTCAATTGTTTTGAACTGCTCCCAGCGCTTATCAATTTTTAGATAGAAAGGATCAAATTTATCCACTTTCTCCATTTCTTTCCATTCTGAAAAACCTTTTATTCGGTATTCCAGCTTTGATTGTTCACTTCCATTAAAAAAATTAACGCTTAGAAGCACCGTATCTGATTCACTAGAATATATTCCCCTGGGATGATGGATATTCATCTTATACTCTGCAGGACTTCCGGCCACCTTCCAGTCAATAACATAATCTGTGCCATTAAAAGTTATGAAGGAATATCCGTTAGGTGTTCCGTCTCGCATCATAGTATGGGGTACATCGACCTCATTTCTCATTCCATTCCACCAGCTTCCAGAAGTAGTTCCGACATTAAAATGATGATGCGGTACGGCTTGCTGCCAATCAGTAGAATCCTGATGAAAAAATTTATTATCATGAACATGCGTATGGGCAGAAATTGATAAGGTATTAGGGAAGTCTTTTAGTAAATCGAACAGCTTTTTTTGATCGCTTTGCCTAAATGATTCACCATGCTGAACCAAAGGGATATGCATATTCAGGACGATTAAATGGTTTTTAGGTACCATCTCAAGGTAGTTGGAAACAAATTCAAATTGGTCTGGTCTCAATCCTCCCACATATCTCCTTGAACCAGCCACGCTTTCGTGGATTACATCATCTACAACTATGAAATGGACATCACCATAAACAAAAGCATAGGTGGCAGGCCCATAAACACTTACATAAGTTTCATCTGAAAGCTCATCGGTAGGAGCCATATAGTTTATATCGTGATTTCCAAGAACATTATACCATGGAATTCCAAGTTTTGCAACAGCTTGATTGAGGGGACTGAAAAGATTAAGGTCATCTCCGACAATATCCCCCATTGTCATCCCAAATTCAAGATCGTGTTTTCCGATTAGTTCGCTGATAATATCATCTGCAAGAAAATCAATCATCTCAATATTATAGGGTTGGGGATCACCAAAAATAACCACTTTGTAACTTTTAGAACTTTCGTCGGGATATAATGGAAAATTAATTTCATCAGGCAGGTCGCCTGTTGGTTCCACTCCTTTAAATTTAAAAGTTTCAGGATATCCATTTGGTTTATGTAGATAATAGAATTGAGGTAAATTGTCCTCATTCAAAGGGGTCATCCAATCCCGGGGTTTAATGACAAAAATTACGGCATCATCAGGTACCGGAATTTCATAGGCTCCATTTTCATCTGTCAATACAATATCAACACCGTTAGAAACTGCCACTTCGGGAATTCCATTTTCAGAATCCTCCTTGATGCGGTTTTCGTTGGTATCATGAAATACAAATCCTTTAGCTACATCTTGCGAATAAGCACAAACTGATACCAAAAGGATGAAGATAGAAATGATAGAAGCTCTCATGCTATTTTTTTTAATTATACACGAAATTATCTAAATCATTTAAACTTCATATGATTCCAAGATTAATGAATTATTAAACTTTTGAAGGTTAGGAGTGGCTAGGTTGTATCCTTGAAAATGACTTTCCAGCTCATTCCAAACACTGGAAAGTCACCATAATTGCTTTTACCATGCTATTTCTTCTCCATTATGAACAAACTTGCCGGTGAAGTCAGCGGATGCTAAACTCACCGAAGTTTTTGCTCCTTCTGGTGCTTCCAAGGGTGCATTCTTTCCACCTAAATCAGTCTTCACCCACCCCGGGTGTGCTGAGTTCACCTTAATGTTCGAATCCTTTAAAGCAGCCGCCAAATGCACGGTGAATGAATTCAAAGCAGACTTAGATGCATTATATGCGAATGGCTTGATACCGCTCCAGGGCGAAGCTTCGTCACTTTGCACGGTGTTAGATCCTAAAATGCTCGAAACATTGATGATCCTCCCCGATTTGCTTTTCTTAAGGAGCGGCAACAGTTTTTGTGTAAGACTCACCAGACTAAAGAAGTTAACATCAAATGTTTCTCTTAGTACCTCTTCTTTCACAATTTCCGCAGTGTTTACACCTCCAGGTTCTCCCCTATGCATGATACCTGCATTATTGACCAATACGTCTAGTTTGCCATAGGTAGCATCAATATGCTGGAATAAGGCATCAACTTCTGTTTCGCTGGTTACCTCCAGTTGGACGAATTCAACATCCAGTCCTTCATCTTTTAAATTTTGAACTGCCTCTAGGCCTCTTTCCTTATTTCTGGAAGCCATCAGAACTTTTATACCTTCTAGTGCTAACTGTCGAGCAGTTTCATACCCCAAGCCTTTGTTTGCTCCTGTTACTAGTGCTATTCTTTTCATTTTTTAAATTTTTAAAGATTTTTAGGCAAAAGTACAGGGCTTGTGATATAAAATGAAATTGTTTATTTTTACTTTTGATATAAAAAAATTAATATCAGTGGTTAATTTAGAATGGTACAGAACTTTTAAAGCAGTCTACAAACATCGCAACTATTCCAAGGCTGCCGAAGAATTGTTTATGACTCAACCTACAGTGAGTAACCAAATGAAAATGCTTGAGGCTGCAGTCGGTCACAAATTGTTCACGCGGAAATCTAAAGGAGTAGTGCCTACTGAGAATGCCAAATTCCTCAATAATCTCATAATCGAGTCTTTAGACACACTGGAAAATGTAGAATCCAGCTATAGTAGATCGGTAAAAAAGGAGGAGAAGCTGTATGCAATAGGGATTAGTGAACACCTCTATAAAAGCTTTCTTTCAAACAAAAATTTTACTTCCTTCAAGCACCTTACCATTCATTTTGAACAGGACAATAAAAAATTATTTGACCTTGTAAATCAACAAGAAATTGATGCAGCCATTTTACGAGATGACATACAAACCTTTGATACATTATCCCATAAGATTTGTAGTTCTCCTCTGGTCATTGTTGGGAATTCCAATCTGGATACAGAAGAACTCAATGAATACATTAAGAATGATAATTTGAAAAAAATCCAGCACTGGTTGGAAAGGCAGGTCTGGTTTTCACACATGTCCACTAATCCCTATATCAAACTATTTTGGCTTCATTGTTTTGACAAAAAAAGACCTAAAGTTTTAACCAATTACATTATTCCAAATGAATATTTTATGCTACAGGAATTGACTAAAGTGCAAGGAATAGGTGTGGCACTAAAGGAGAACGCTAAAGAATTTATCCACAACAAATCACTTAAACTAATCTGGCAATCTGAAGATTATCCTGTGAGGAATTATTACCTAATTGCACATAAAAAACAAAAGATTCTTTTTGAAATGCTAAAAAAACTATTCATTGATTAAAAAACATCCCTAGTTAGGCCTCGTCTACATCCTTAAGATTAATTGGTTTGATAATTTGCTTTGTTTTAATTTGACGTTTTTTACAATTTTAGGTTGTTAAGGAATGAATAATTGACTAGCTTTAATGTCTTATCAACAAACTCTTAGACAGATGAAATTTTTAACATACCTCACAATTATTTTAGCTCTGGCCCTGACTGCTTGTTCTCCAAAAGAGCAAGGTTCTGAATCCGTCGATTCAGAAGATTTAGTGTTGGGTGAACTACAACATAATTTTACACTTAACAAGGCTACCCAGGAAAAATTCGAAGAGGGACTGCTTCTACTACATAACTTTGAGTATGATGATGCATTGACAGTATTTGAGGAAGCAACGGCCCTGGACAGCACAGAAGTATTAACGCATTGGGGGGAGGCTATGTGTCACTATAAGGCACTATGGAGATTGCAAAACACAGAAAAAGGAAGAGCCATATTATCCCGTTTAGGTGATACTAAAGAAGAACGATTGGCATCCATTGAAGACCCCTTAGAAAAAGCTATGTGGGAACTTGTAGAAATCATGTATGGTGAGGGTGAATTTGATGAAAGAAATAAAAAAATCACTGAGCACATGGCATCTCTGCATGAGCAATATCCGAAGCATCAAGAGATAGCAGCTTTCTATGCACTGTCCATAATTTGGGCAACTGACGAGTACGGAGATGGTGGTGATGACCTTAGGTTAGCAGCATCGATAGCTGATAATATCCTTGAAGTGAATCCACTACACCCAGGTGCACTGCACTATAAGATACATGCATTGGACGGCCCCACTTCTGCCATAGATGCTCATGCTGCTGCCGACGCCTACGCTAAAGTAGCTGCAGATGCTGCCCATGCCTTACATATGCCCTCACATATTTACCTAGCACTCGGAGAATGGGAAGGGGTGGTCAACTCTAACCAGGTTTCCTACGATGCCAGTGTCGCTCGAATGAAGAATTTGGAGCTGACCGACGGTGCTCGAGGCTACCACTCCTTCGCTTGGCTCCACTATGGACTACTTCAGCAGGGCAGGTATGCAGAAGCGGAACAGGTCCTTAACGATATGCTAACTTATGTACCAAAAGATCCTACTAAAGGGGCACGAGGATATCTACTCGGTATGCAAAGCAGACAATTAGCAGAAAGCGGAACCATATCCACTGAAACAATGCTTGATACTGATGTCAAAGTCGATGATATTGGATTGATATCCAAATCCGTTCGCAGCTTTCTAAGGGCACAGCTTGCTCAGCAGAATGAGGATACCAAAACCATGAAGGAGGAAATAAAATGGTTGTCAAATCAAGTTTATATGGCCTCAAATCGGGGAGAAGATGATGGTATTCTTATGTGCGCAGCTGGTACCAGTAGATATGCCCCCACAGAAAATGCCATCAACAGTGCTAAAGTAGTCATCGCTCAGATTAAGGGGATGATTGCCTTGATTGAAGGTAAGGACGATATTTTCGAAACTAATATGAAGGAGGCTGTAGCACTAGAGGATCAAACAAATTATCCAACAGGGCCACCAACCATTACAAAGCCTTCTTTCGAACAATACGGTGAGTGGTTATTGAAAAAAGGAAACTATGCTGAAGCTATCCAACAATTTGACAAGGCGCTTCAGCGAATGCCTAGGAGATCTAAATCCCTGATGGGTAAAATGACTGCTCTCAAAGAACTCGGCCAGCAGGATGAAGTTGAAAAGGTACAGAAGGAGTTGAAATCCATCATGGCACAAGCAGATAAAGAGGTAGTTAGTTTGCTATGATTTTAATTGGGGTTGTGTAAAAACTAAATTTTTTAAAAAATTTAGTTTTTACACAACCTCATTGAGATGAGTTGGGCAGTTCGGAGAGTGTATGTTTGAAAAGCATTATCCAGGCGCCACTTACTATTGTGCTATGAAGCAGTTTTTTGTGGATTCTACATCTACAGCCAATTAAGACAAGAAGGTCTATCGTGTAAAGTATTACATGCTGCTGATATACAGACGCATTCATTTGACATCGTTTTTTGCTTTCCTACCGTACACGATCCCTAATTTATTCATTCGGTTTCGAAGCGTACTTGCATTTACCCCCAACAATGCTGCAGCACCACCTGGACCATGGATTTTTCCATTGGTTTCCAACAGAATTTGTTTGATGTGACGTGCAATTACCTCATCCAATTTATAGGTTTTTGTTAAGGGACTTGAGGGTTTTGTCTTTTTCTCCTGCGAAGGGTGGATGATGCGGTCAAATGAAAGAGGACCTTGGGGGTTAAGGATTAATGCTCTTTCTACAATGTTTTGCAATTCGCGAACATTTCCAGGCCAGTGGTAATCCATCAACACATCGATTGCTCCAGGAGATAAAGTAGGAATAGAAGGTAACTTCAATTCCTTGGATTTTTGATTAATAAAATGCTGTAGTAGAGCGGGAATATCCGATTTTCTTTCTCGCAAAGGAGGAATCCAGATAGGAAAAACATTGAGTCGAAACCACAAGTCTTCCCTAAAGAGCCGACTTTTCACCATTTCAATTAGGTTGCGGTTGGTAGCAGCAATTATTCTAATGTTTAATGGTATGGTGGTGGCACCCCCGACTCGCTCAATCTCTTTATTTTGCAAAACCCGCAATAATCTGGTCTGTGCCTGGAGTGGCAGTTCACTAATTTCATCTAAAAATATGGAGCCTTCATTTGCTCTTTCGAAGCGGCCTCTTTTTTGAGCAATAGCCCCTGTGAAAGCCCCTTTTTCATGACCAAAGAGTTCACTATCAATGAGCGTGTCAGGAATGGCACCACAATTTACACTAATAAATGGGCCATCAGCCCTCACTGAGGAATAATGTATGGCATTGGCGATCACATCTTTCCCCACTCCGGTATCTCCCATAAGTAACACCGGGCTATCCATGGGAGCCACTCGTCTGACCTGGTCCATGACCTCTTTCAGCCCAAAATTAGCTCCCACAATAGTTTCTCCGGATATTCGACCCAATTCCCTGTGCAAAAAACGGTTGTCATCAGCCAGCAGATCTTTTAACTTTAAGGCCTCCCGGTGCCTGCGTTCATTAGACATAGCTATCACAAATGGTTCTTTCAATATGGATACTAATCTTCCGTCTTTTGGGGTATAAATTTCCTTCTCAGATATGAAAACCAGTGCTCCCAATAGTTGCTTATCAGATGTTAACAATAAAACCATAAGTGAAGTACAAGGCACATTATGAAATAGTAACATTTCCCGGCTTATAGCCCGTTCATAGGGTTTATCAAAAATGGCCACCTCTCCGCCTGTAGGTAGTTCCTTTAAAGCAGCTGAATTCTGAGCCTCTTTGGAAAGAGGGGTGAGCAAATCCATTTTTTCACATTCATTTGCAGTGGCCATTGCAATGGTTCTCATTGCCCCATAGTTCTGATCATAATATTGGAGAAATACTCTATCTAAAGGAATAAAATCTTGCAAATAGAGCAAGGTAGATTGAAGTGCCACCTCAATATCCAGATCCCCGCAAATACGCAAAGTAGCTTCCCTGAAGAATTCACTTGTGACCATTATTAGAATTGATTGACATGAACTAAAACTGTCTTATTCGGCAATTTATAACACAAATACCAAATATGGCAATGACAATTGTCAAATATGACAACCAACAATCAAATTTAACACATAAAGCACTAATAATCAAATACTTAAAATCTTGGCACATTATTTGGATATGGAAAACAAAAGGAAGATAGATGAATCAATACTTGGAAATAATAGAATTGAGGACTACAGGTCAGAACCGTAAAGAGCTGGAAGGAATATTTGAAAAATTAATAGCTGAATTCGATGCCGAAAGAGAAAAAGAGCACATACAGGTTTACAACAGCCTGGTTATAGAAAGTGATTTTGCTATTCATCTTCATGTTCTATCCGAGGACTTTAATAGTGAGGGTAGTCCATTAGGATTGCGTATGGTATCGGCTTTAAAAGAATACGGCTTAGTTCACCATAACATTTGGTGCAAATACCTTTCCGGGAATTAATAGTCAATCAAAAAAACAAAGAAAGATGAAAATAACATTTTATGGTTACAATTCATTTCTTATCGAATCGGATTCCAAAAAGATTGCGATTGATCCGGGAGCGAGTTTTTACTTGCCGGATTTTTTCAGGACACTCATCCCTAAATCAGAATGGAAGGATATCACCCACATTTTTGTAACTCATGGAGATCCTGACCATCACTGGCATACTGACAGGCTCCTGGCCGCCTCAGATGCAAAGCTCGTATGTAATGAAAAGCTGGTAAGGGAACACAAGGGTCAAAAACTGATGCTGGCTCCGAGGAGAAAGGGGCTTGTATTCAACACACCAGTGGAAGATCCTTATACCCTTTCGGTAGGGCAAACAATCGAATTGGATGGAATGCTGATCACCGGTATTAAAGGTACTCATGGTCACTTAAGGCTTCAGATCGGACCTTTTTCGAAAACCCTGCGTGAAGGCCCCGAGGAAAGAATGGGTTACGGAGAAATAGGCTTTCAAATACAGCTCAATGGGATTACTATCCTCAATTTGGGGGACACCATCCTACATGCTGAAGAATGGAAAAAACTGGAAGCTCCAAATATACTGATGATACCCATTGGTGGAAAAAGTTCCGGAAATACCATGGATGAGCACGATGCTTTGAAAGCATTAGCCGTCATACGACCAGAAATCGTGATCCCAGTTCACTATAACTGCGGAGCTTTATTCAATAAATGTTACAATCCGGCTAATGATAAGTGGTTCAAAAATGAAGCTAAAAAAATGGGGGTTCAATGTATCCTATTGAAACCAGGCGACTCGACTAATATAGAAAACGCTGAATCTTTAAAAAAAATAAACGAGGGCTTTTTTCATCAGAAAAAGCGGCCACTATAGATAAATAATGATTTCAAAGTGGCCTTTATTTAGAAGAAAAAGAAGGCTCTCTTTTTTCCAAAATAAAAGCATTATCAATTATGAACGGTGCAATTTTCTTCTCAACTAAATATGGCAGTACTGCTCAATACGCCCAGTGGATCGGAGAAGCGACGGGCTTACCAATATTTAATATTAAAGATGCCAATGCTGATCTTTTGGAATATGACTTTTTGATCCTCGGCAGCCCAATAATTTACCATAAGGTACATAACTGGAAATGGGTAAGAGCGAATTTGGCAGAAATAGAGGAAAAGCCAATCATATTTTTCACCGTTTCGGGCGCTCCAGCAGGACAAAAACTCGATGCTTGGATCGCCGATAGCCTTCCTCAACATTTGATTTCAAAAATGCATCATGTAGTACTGCGAGGCCGACAAAACCCAAAGGAGCTAAGCTGGTGGGACCGTCTAATGTTAATCATAGGCTCAATGAAAAACCCCGACCCTGTTGCAAGCAAAGAAGAATTGGAGGGCTTTGATTTTATGGATAAATCTAGTATAGGCCCTATTGTAAAATGGGTTCGGCAACTCCAGTTAAGTAATATGTTTATTTAATTAAAAACAAAAAATTCCCCAAAATGAAATACAACACCATTATTATAGGAGGCGGCTTAGCGGGGTTGACTGCCGGAGCCACCCTCACAAAATTCGGAAAGAAGGTCCTTTTGTTAGAACAACACCACAAACCAGGCGGCTGTGCCACCACTTTTAAGCGGGGTGATTTCATCATAGAAGTCGGCCTGCATGAAATGAGTGGCCTGGCTGAAGGCGGCACCATTAGGAACCTTTTCAAAATGTTAGAAGTGGACAATCACGTTGAATTTCTGCAAGTGCCAGAGTTCTATGGAGTGCTTTCGGATGAAGAAGATTTTGTATTTCCGCATGGCTATAAAGCAGCAAATAAGGCCCTAATCGACAAATATCCTGAAGAGGAAAAAGGAATCAAACGGTTTTTCAAATTAATTGCCGGTATCCGACGCGAAGCAAATAGCCTGCCTCGTTCGCCTCTAAAACGAAAGCTCATTTTTCCACTGATGCCATTACTTTACCCCAACCTGGTAGAAGCAACTCGACATACGGTTGGGTCTTGGTTAGACAAAAACATCACCAATGAAAACGCAAAACTAGATATGACTGCTCACCTTGCTTATTGGGGCGATGATCCTTATACCTTATCGATGTTTTACTTTGGCACGCCCTTGTCCGGATTTGTTGAGGCTGGTGGTCACTTTATCAAAGGAGGTTCACAACAGCTTTCCAATCATCTGGCAGCTTACATTGAGCAAAATGGGGGCACAGTATTATTGGGAAAAAAAGTGCACAAAATTGTTACGAAGAACGGCCAAGCCACTGGTGTTACCTTTGGAGATAGCTTTAATTCCAAGCTCAACTCCACAACGGTAGCAAGTGATAATGTAGTGGCCAATTGTGCTATTCCGCTGGTGCCAGAAATGCTGGATGAACCTCATGCCAGCGCTCTAAAACAAAAAATCAATACCCACACCAATTCTTGCTCATTACTATGCATGTATCTTGGTTTTAATACAGATGTGAGTGCCTTTGGTGTAAAATACTACTCCAATTTCTTTCCAGGAGCTGATGTGAAGACCTTGAAGGACATTCACCCGAACAACCAGGGTGATTGGTCAAAACGAAGTTTCATTTTTGTAGATTATAACAAGGTAGATTCCCAATTGGCACCACCTGATAAATCTGAAGGTGTCATCTGTGCAGTAGATTATTTGAAAGACTGGGAAGATTTAAATGAAGCAGATTACAAGGCCAAAAAGGAAGAAGTAGCCCAAATATTATTACAGCGTTTGGAAGGGCAATTTCCCGGTATAAGAGATAGTATTGAATACTATGAGGTGTCTACATCTAAAACGATTAAACGATATACCTTAAATCCTAGTGGATCTGTATATGGGTACGCCCAGACACTAGAACAAACCGCTTCCAAGCGATTTAGAAATAATTTCTTGATTCCGAACTTGTATTTCGCTTCGGCCTGGGCATTTCCCGGCGGAGGATTTGAAGGAAGCATTATGGGAGGTTTCTTAGCGGCCTTGCAAATGAATAAAGACAAAATATGGACAGCATGTGATGATGTAAAGTATGTTGACCAGAGGGTTGTCCCATTCTTGGAGAGTAAAAAAATTGATGAAAATACGCTCGAATTGAGCTTTAAAAAACCGGCCGAGTTTCAGTATCAACAGGGTCAATACGCTATCCTCAACCTCACAAACCCGAAAGTAACTGAGCTAGATTTACCCTATCGATGGCTTCCTGTGGTTTCTTCTTCTGAGGAAGAAAGCATCTGCTTTCACATTGCACTGGATGGCAGCAGCTTTTCCAAAAGTTGTGAGCAATTGAATAAAGAAGATGAAGCATTGGTATTCGGCCCTATGGCTTAGTAATGTTTAAAAAAACAATAACTAGGACGAAATATTATGAGTGGAGCAATTTTTTTCTCAGGTAAGTACGGCAGAAATACACAGACCTATGGTAGGCCATTTTACTGGAAAACTTTTAAAATTAATAGGATGGAATATTTTCTTGGAATTATCGCTATGGCTCTTGGTCTCATTGTCACTTTATTAGGTTTTCCAATGCAAATCATCAAAAATTGGAAAAGCAAATCTGCTGACGATCTATCACTTTCCATGTGGACATTGTCCTTTTTAAGTTCATTATCATGGGTTTTATATGGCTATTTCAGAGAATATCCAGACTATTTTCTGGTAGTGCCAAGTTTGTTTGGTAGCCTTTTTGCAGGGATCATAATAGCTCAAATCATTATGTATAAAGAATCAGTCTAAAAAGATCAAATCATGGGAAAAATAAAGATTCCAGAGACTATGACCGTAGCTGTTTTGAATGCTTATGAAGGTGCAGATGCCATTAGTATCGAGCGACGACCAGTACCCAAACCAGGTAGAGATGAAGTTTTGGTCAAAGTCGCCTTCTCGCCGATAAATCCTTCAGATTTGGCAACGCTGAAAGGTCATTATGGCTTCAAAGATCCAACTCCTATTGTTCCAGGTGGAGAAGGTGCTGGAGAAGTTGTTGCTGCCGGACCAGGATTTATGGCCAACTATTTCCTGGGTAAAAAAGTTGCCTGTGCGGGTTGGGGAGCAGGTGGAGGTGTTTGGTCGGAGTATGTAGTAAAAAGTGTCAAAGGAGGCGTATTGCCTTTGAAGAAATCACTGAGTTTTGAGCAAGGAGCCATGTCCATAATCAACCCCTTAACGGCCATGGCTTTTATAGACATTTCGAAAAAAGGGGCGCATAAAGCCATACTATTAACTGCGGCTGCAAGTTCACTTGGCAAAATGGTGAACAATCTAGGGCGAAAAGAAGGAATTCAAGTAGTAAATATTGTACGCCGAGATCAGCAAGTGGAGCTTCTAAAGGCCCAAGGTGCTGAGATTGTTCTGAATAGTAATGAAACAGGATTTGAAGAACGGCTACATGATGTATGTTATCAAACGAATACGCGTTTAGCATTCGATGCAGTGGCTGGTGAATTAACGAATCAGGTATTAAATGCTATGCCGCAGGATAGCAAGGTTCTTGTGTTTAGCGCACTTTCCCAGCAAAAGGTTCAGGTGAGTCCTGACCAGTTAATATTTGAAAATAAAATGCTTGATGGTTTCTGGCTAGGCCCTTGGATGAGCAATCAAAATGTACTAAAAATAATTCAATTATGGAAACGCGTACAGAAGCAAATACCAAACCATCTCAAAAGTGAGGTTAGAAAAATCTATCCAATACAAGAAGTGAAAGAAGCCATTCACGAGTATACCAGACAAATGACTAGAGGAAAAATTTTATTAAAAATGTCTTGATAAAAAAATTAAATATTATGAAAAATGATCAAGCTTATCAGCAGGCAAAAAAAAGAGTACAATTGAAATTAGAATTTAGAAATCACTTAGCAGTTTATGTCGGTGTCAACTTATTACTCCTCATTATCAATTTAAGTACATCAAGCGATTATCTGTGGGTCAAGTGGCCTGTTCTAGGATGGGGTATTGGACTATTCTTTCACTGGTTGAATGCTCATGTATTTCCGAATAACAATATAATCCCAGAGGAGATGATAAAAAAGGAAATGGAAAAAGCAGATAACCTATAGTAGTTATAAGGCATGAATCTTTTTAAAAAAATTGCTTCTTAGTTCGTAAGCACGGCCTAGGTGTAAATCGTATTATTTCGAATTCTGTAAAAGAGAATATGTATGAAAAATTATATCACTACTTTATCGTCCAGCAAAGCAGCAATGATTGTCGGGATTGCATTTATAAGCTCGGTGTTCATTGTAACCTTAGTTGATGATTTCCTTTTAGCCAATTTTGTAGTGCCTGGAGATACCAATGCATTAGCCAAAGATATTGAGGCGAACGGTAGGATTTTTGCTGTTGCGGTTGTTGGTTATCTAATAGTACTTGCACTTGATTCCATTATTGGTCTTGCTCTTTATGTTGTGCTTAAGCCTGCAAATAAGAATCTAGCATTCCTTACATCAGGTCTTAGACTGCTATACGCTTTTGCTTTAGTAATTGGAGTGTTTGCTTTGGCATTTAAAATTATTGATGTTTACGGATATGCATCTATAAAACTTGTGGGATATATTTTTTTTGCTTTACACATCCTCTTACTTGGTTATGCAGTCTTCAAGTCAGGATATATCCCAAAAAGTCTTGGGGTATTATTGATGATTGCATCCTTTTCCTACGCTGTGTTTTTTGTAGATTTTAATCTACCTACTTCAATGAAGACAAGCATAATGTTAATTATGGCTATTGCTGAACTATCATTAAGTATCTGGCTTATGGTAAAAAGGAATAGACTACCTGAAAATAGTTTTTATGGAAATAACCAATAGAGTCCTTGGGTATAAAATATTGAAGCGCAATATTCCCATGATAAGCAAGGCTTATAACTCTTATCCATTATAACGACAAAGCGGTTACATACATTAATTATGTTTGGCCCTTTAATGCCTGTTTTAATGGAAGTGGACACCCGGCCATGAATATTCCGCTGGGATTAGGGAAAGAAGGATTGCCTGTAGGAATTCAGCTAGTAGGACCCTATTGGAGCGAACCGGATATGTTACATTTTGCAAAATTGGTCTCTGAATTCACTAAAGGATTTGTAAAACCCAATGGACTCTAACTATTACCAATAAAGGTTAAAATACTCAGTTCGTTTATGCACCGCCACGAAATTTAACCGTACTGAAAGCCGATAAGATTAGGAATCAAAAATATTCACCATTAAAGAACAATCAACAATGAAAATTGAAAACATAAAACCTGAATATTTTCTACTTCGACCAGAAGTCGAAAAAGCATATGGGTATTCTCATGCTGTCAAAATTGGAAATATTATAAAAATCTCAGGTGCTGTAAGTATGGATGATGAAGGGAACCCAATTGCTATTGGAGACATGGACCAGCAATTGAAAAATTGTTATGCTGATTTAGAAAGAATATTGAACCATTATGGCTGCACATTTGACGATGTAATTGTGGAAAATATTTTCACTACAGATATGCCATTATTTTTTGAAAACGCAGCATACCGAAATTCAATTTATACTAAACAGTTTCCAACAGGCACTTGGATTGGCGTCAAAGAATTAGCAATACCAGAATTTATGATAGAAATTGAATTAGAAGCCTATAAATCTGAATCATAATACGATTACAAAATAAAGCATAGCTATCCGCACCTTCCATTCGGTCGGTCGGTCAGCTACGCCGACTGTTAACATCAATTAGAAAATGAATTAGGTGGTGAAAGTATACGTCAAGCTCATGAGTTTTTCGATCGCCTGGGAAGTGAAAACAAGACAAAAGAATCGTCAAGGAAGCAGAGTATGAAGAAGCTCATTGTCAACTGAATAACTTCCCCTTGGCTCGACAAATTATGTTTGATTGGATAGAAGATTTATCTCTCAAACATTCAATAAGGCACAAAAGTGCTCCCACTTAAGCAGTCTAGCTAGCAAAAATCATTGCTAAAATTGAATACCTACAGTATCTATTGGACAGCTAATAAAATTCTTTCCTTTTCAAAGATCAAATTATGAAAAAAAACATCCTCATAATTGGCGGTTATGGCTTGGCCGGAAGACAAATAGCTAAATTACTCTTACACGCAAATCCTGAATTGAATATCGTCCTCGCAGGGCGAAATTTGCAGAAAGCAGAGAAGGAGGCAGAACAGATCAACAGAGCATCGGCTACCCATAATGTGAGCGCCCTACAGCTTGACGCTAAGGATAAAACCGCCCTGAAAAAAGCCTTTGATCAGACTGATTTCATTGTCAACGCTGCTAGTATAATTGAGCAAACTTCGATTATTGTAGAGGCAGTGCTGGAAAGTGGGAAAGACTACCTCGATACACAGCTTTCTTCACCTAATAAGCTGGGCATCTTATTCCAAAATGCCGATCAATTCTTGGAAAAAGACATTTGTTACGTTACAGATGGTGGCTTTCACCCCGGCCTTCCAGCAGCACTGATCCGCTACAGCGCTTTGCAGATGGATGAAATCCAGAAAGGTAATGTTTTTGGGGCATTAAAAATTAAATTGGCCGACACAGGAGTATCCAGAAGTACCCAGCTAGAGTTTGTCGACGAACTCAAACATTACAATACTTCGGTATACAAGGAAGGGGCATGGAAAAAGCAATCCTTTACCGAGACCTACCAATTCGACTTTGGTGAACCCTTTGGATCTGCAAAGTGCCTTCCTATGTTCATGGAGGAAATGAAAGTCCTGGTTGAACAATTACCGGATATCAAGGAAACTGGCTTTTATATGGCTGGTTTTAACAAAATTCTTGATAACTGGCTAATGCCAATTATCTTCCTGGGCATCTCGATAGTACCTAAAAATTGGGCCTGGCCATTCGTCAACCTCTTTTTGTGGGGATCGAAATTTACCAAACCTCCTTATGGTGTCAAAATTGTCAGCGAGTGCTCTGGTACCAAGAACAATCAACCAGTAAAACTACGAATCGAGATTACTAATTCGGATGAATATCTTCTCACGGCTGCCCCAGTAGTAGCGTGCCTACTCCAATTACTCGATGGCAATATCCGACAGCCTGGCCTCTGGTTCCAGGGCAACCTGGTGGAACCGACACGGTTTCTGACAGACATTCAAAAGATGGGGGTTAAATGTGTGATTTTTCCCAATCAGGTGCAAACAGAGGCTTTGAACCTGTGAAATTTATAAAATAACCTTTATGAAAAAAGGATCGAAATTCAGAAAAGTACTAATCCTCGGCGCTAAAATAATCCTTTTGCCCATACTGACCGTACTGGTGATCATGACCGTGGGAATCATTATCAGTCTCTTGCGGCCCTCTATGGCACCAATTAATTATGAAACTAGCCCTCTGGATTATTGGCCAACCAATGAATGGAAAACATCCACCCCAGAAGAGCAGGGTATGAATTCCGGTAAACTCATTGAAATGATTGAGTTTTACAAAGACAAAAATGCTGAGCAGGATAACATCCAGATAGAGTCGATAACTATCATCCGCAATGGATACATCGTCTCCGATATATATCTGAACCCTTTATTCCCAAAAAACACCAAACACGTTATTCATTCCTGTACTAAAAGTATAATGTCCGCTCTTGTGGGTATTGCAATAGAGAAAGGGTATATCACCGATGTCAATGTTCCGGTCCTTGATATTCTAGACTATGAAGTTTCCCAAAATGGTGATGAACGCATCAAACAGCTTACTGTCAAAAATTTGTTGACGATGCAAACCGGTCTGCATAGCCAGGACAATTACCTGTATCAATGGCGGGGATTGTTTGAAATGCAGCATACTGACGATTGGACCGGGTACATATTGGATTTGCCTTTTGAGGCAGACCCTGGCACCCGATTTGACTATAGTAATATGTCCTCCTTTTTGCTGTCGGCCGTAGTTAGCAAGGCTACCGGTATGAGCAGCTTATCTTTTGCTCAAGAATATCTATTTACACCCTTAGGAATCGAAGATGTCAGGTGGGAGAATAGTCCCAAAGGCATTGGTATTGGCTGGGCCAGAATGTGGCTAAAGCCACATGACATGGCAAAGATTGGCTTATTATATCTACAAAAGGGTAAATGGGCTGATACCCAGGTGATCCCTGAGGCATGGGTGGAGGAATCACTTAATGCCCACAGTTCCCCTAAAAAGTACAGGTATGTTTATAATGAAGAGATCAATATCGATTTTGGCCTAAGCGGAGGATCTTGGGTAATGACCAATTTTGCTAGACCTTTTGCCGACGGTTATGGATACCAGTGGTGGCTAGACAAGTCCGGAATGTACTCAGCGATTGGCGTTGGAGGGCAATTTATTATGGTCGTGCCTGAGGAGAATCTAGTTATCGTATTTACGAGTAAATTGACTGGCGCTGAATCATTTCTACCCGCAAAACTTCTAAAGAAATTTATCCTTCCCGCTGTAATCGCAGACGAGCCAATAGCCAATGAAAAAACGGACCAGGAGTTTCTCGACTCCTTATCTACAAATTCACCAAATGCTACTCAACCAGAACCAATTTCGAAGTTGCCTGACATGGCATTTGCCATAAGCGGAAAAAGATATTTATTGGACACAAATCCATGGCAATATGATAGTTTACAGCTAGTATTCCATCGTGAAAAGGATTATGCACAAATCAGCTATACAGCTAAAGAAAAGGATAGGGTTAGTTACCAAATTAGCCTGAATAATATATATCGATTTACAGTTTCCAATCAGGAAACCTACGCTGCTAAAGGATACTGGATATCTCCTGTAACGTTTGTTTTAGATTATGAAATGATAGGCTATTCAAGTAAAGGAAAGTGGACGCTGACATTCGATGCGAATGATCTGATTCTGGAGGAGGTTGGCGTAACCGGGACCTATTCTTATGGTGGAAAAAGCTTATGATAACCATATCATCATATAATGAAAAATAAAATTTGTTTAACAAAGGGGGTAAATTCAGGAATTGGCTTCGGGCTGATAGTAGCCTTATTTGGCATTTTTAAAATGAAATGGAACAATCAGGGAACCTTCGGCAAAAGATTATCGGCCAGTACATATGCTGTATATGTATTTCACACAACGATTCTGGTAGGACTAGCTTTTCTATTTTTAAATCTGGATATACCTCAGTTTTGGAAATTTGTTGTGCTCGCGCCTGTAGCGCTAAGTGTGAGTTTTGTGGTGGCTTACTTTGCCAAAAAAATACCGATCTTAGGAGAACGGATTTTATGAGCAATCATAAAAAATGCAAAACGTGCCAAAATAAGCAACGACTATTATAAAATTATTGCTATTGATTACGACAATTCGTTAGGAAAACAAAGGTAACAAGCACCAGGATTACTATTTAAATATTCGTCCAAATATATTCAGAAGGATACCAAATTATTAGACATTAAGTAGGAACAGGTATATGCTCATGACGATTTTACAATTTGCAAGTCGAACTATACGGAATAGATAATTCATCTTACATGGAGGTAATTACAACTAATCTACCGTGATTACTGTCAACAATATACAAACAATCTCTTTTTTCATCAAAGGCCAGCCCCCGAGGATAATTGAATTGGTAAGTATCCCTTGAGTCCTTTTCGCGAATGTCCAGGGTAGTTAGGATACCTTGCTGATCCAGCATTCTGATACAATCATTATAAGTATCCGAAATAAACACTTCTTTGTTAGTGTGTACAAATAAGTCGGTAGGCGTATTTAATTGGGTTTCCAATGCTGGTCCTTCACTCTTGCCTTGAATTCCATTACCAATTAGAGTTTCTACCCTACCCTCAGAGCTAATTCTGCGAATACGATGATTACTTGCATCTGCCAAATACAATTCATTATTAGCGTCAAAAGATAAACCACAGATAGTACCCAATCGCACCCCGAATCCTATCCCATCTTTAAAGCTGCTGTTATTTTCTTCTCCGGCAGTTTTATCCGTAACAGGACCTCCACCAGCGAAGGTTGATACCAGACCATCAGGGTTTACTTTACGAATCCGATGATTCCAGCTATCTGCTACAAAAAGTTCTCCTTGCTGATTCATAGTGATTCCTCGAGGGTAGTTAAATTTTGCTTCTTCTCCTAAAGCATCCCAAGCTCCAATTTGTCCACTCCCGGCTAATGTACTTACCTCTCCGGTTTTATCAATTTTTCGAATCCGATGATTTTTAAAATCTGCAACATAAAGGTTTCCTTCAGGATCTGAACAAATTCCAGTAGGAAAATTAAACTGTGCATCTTTTCCTGATCCGTTCATAAAGCCTTCCTCTCCACTTCCAGCAATGATTTCTAATTCTTCGTTTTCTGTTAATTTCACAACTTGATGATTCCCTGAGTCTAGGATAATGAGATTCCCTTCATGATCCAAACACATTCCAAATGGTGTTTTTAAATCAACATTTACAATTTCTGCGATTAAAGGATTCTTAGTAGTAAGGCTCATTGTTTTATCATTGATGATCGTAATTAAAATTAAAGAAAGTTTTTTATTGCTTTTGACTTAGGCAGCATAATAATTTCGACCATTGGTTTTATTAATATTTGATATCTTTAAAACGATTAAGTATCAACTTAAATATAAACTGTAAGGCAGCTGGCTGCCTTACAGTTTATATTTAAAAATAATTCCTTATCCAATACCATGAAAGTAAGGAAACGATGTCCGGAATGTAATACCCTTATAGAGGTAGCTATCAATTCTTTTGTAGAATTGAATTGTCCACAGTGCCAGGTGCTGCTACAGGTTGCAGATGGTGTTTTTTTAAAGGAATCAATATCTCAGGAAGAATGGGAAGTCAAACAAAATGCTCCGGCTTTCAGCTCTCCTGCCTGGCTTCTTTTGGGTATGGTAAATAGTCTTCCAGGGATACTTAAGTTACAGGATTTTCGCTTAGAATATATTGCCCTTGACTCAGGTAGCTTATGGATGAAAGGCCTTAGGCGATTGGAAAAAAGAATGGAAGTACCAGGCCTTGCAGAGCGTTTGGATAATGGAGAAAATACTCCCCTATTTGCGGTAGAATTATCTGAAGTTCAGTCTATTTATTTTCCATTTTACTATTTTGGAGCCGGTGTTCATTTAAAAATAAATAATCAAAAACTTCGCCTTAGTTTTATTCAACCACAAAACACACAAATGCCAGCACGTGGATTTCAAGGGGTTCACAAAATCCCTGGTGCTATGAGTGTCGGAAAATATTGGAAATCACTACTTATTAAATAAAACTCACTATTCATGCGACGGATCCTTTCCTTATTTTTTATTACCATTTTTGGCCTTTTTTCCTGTCAACAAAAAATAGAATCTACTAAAACCAATACTTCAAGCCTACCCTCTCAAGGTTTTGTCTCTTCAGCCCACCCCCTGGCTACACAGGCTGGCTTGGAGATTCTTCAAAAAGGAGGTAATGCTTTTGATGCCGCTGTGGCCATAGCAGCAGCACTAAATGTTGTAGAGCCTATGATGTCAGGTATGGGCGGCTACGGAACCATCCTGGTTTATGATGCAGAGGGAAAAAAAGTTAGATTCCTAGATTCCAGCGGAAAAATTCCCTTTAATATGAACTCTGACCTGATGCGCCCTCCAACGCCTGATTATAAAGAAAACAGAAGAGGGGCAAAATCTGTATCAACTCCTGGAAATGTAAATGCCTGGGATGCCATGTCTACAGAATATGGAAATTTGGAATGGCAAGAACTATTTTCGCCAGCGATTAAATTAGCAGATGAAGGTTTTGCTTTAAGTGAAAGAACAGCCAGATTAATAGGTCTTGGTTTTGATGAATTTCCTGAGCATGCCAAGGTTTTTTATGGCAAAGAGGGGAAGGCATTAAAAAAAGGCGAGAAACTTATCCAAAAAGACCTGGCAGAATCTTTTCGCCAGCTGGCAGAAAAAGGAAGAAGTCATTTTTATGAAGGAGAACTTGCCCAAATAATAGCGAATACCATGGAAGAACGAGGTAGCTTCCTGGCCCTGGAGGACCTCCAAAAGGATAAAGCAGAATGGTGGGATCCAATACAGATTGATTATAAAGGTTATGATGTATTTACGGCCTCTCCTCCAGCTAACTCCTTTCCTGCCCTCATCAGATTGGGGATGATGGCAGAATTTGAGGGTCAAAATTTTGAGCACAATAGTGTTGAATATCTTCACCATTACGCCGAAGTAACCAAACATGCCTTCTGGTGTCGATTGAGGTATGCAGGTGATCCAGAAATCGCTCCTCCTCCACTAGACAAATTACTCTCAAAAGCTTATCTATCAGAACAAGTTCAGGCTATTGATTCACAAAAAGCACTGGATTTTTCACCGCCTCAATATGTTGCTACTGATGGAAAAAATACCACCCATTTTGTCGTAGCCGATAAACAAGGGAATATCGTAAGTGCTACTCAAACCCTAGGCAATCTTTTTGGTAGTAAAATCATGCCAGAAGGAACTGGGATCTGGTTTAATAATTCATTAGCCTATTGTACCTATGAACCTAAGGGTAATCCAATGGATGCCATCCCGGGTCAGCGGAAACTTTCTGGCGATTGTCCAGTCATTATATTTAAAGACGAGCTTCCGGTTTATGCTCTCGGTACGCCAGGAGGTCATACCATCCCTCAAACCGTTCCTCAAATGGTCATGAATCTGATAGATTTCAATATGGGTATCAATGAAGCGATACAGGCACCAAGAATTACTTTTGCAGAACCTAACTCCATCGTTTTAGAAAATGACATATCAGAAGATACCTTCGAGGCTTTGAAGGCCTTAGGACATCAGGTAAACAGGACGAGAGGTCTTGGAAACGCACATGGGCTGTCACTTCAATATCAAAATGGGCAATTTATAGGATTTGAGGGAGCAGCGGATAAAAGGGGTGAAGGTAGTGCCGAGGGGTTTTAAACGTGTTCAGGTTATCACGTGATAACGTTAAACAACCCAATAAATTAAAAAATACTAAAACGTGAACACGTAAACACGTGAACACGTGATAACGTTAAACAAATGAATTACCTACCAAATAAAGATTTCGCATTATTAATCGTTCGCCTCATTTTCGGCGTCCGGCTCATCTATGGTACCATTGACAATGTACTCTCTTGGGAAAGGATGCTGGAGTTTAGTGATTTTCTAGCTCAAAACGGCTTTCCCTTTCCCACTGTTTGTGCTGTTATTTCTGTGTATGTTCAGTTCCTTGCTGGGTTTAGCTGGATACTAGGTTTTCAAGTAAGACGTTTTAGTGTACTTATGATTATCAATTTTTTGGTGGCCATATTTGCCGTACATGTTGCGCACGGAGATGGTTATTTGCAAACCGCTCCAGCAATCCATTTATTGGGAATTTCGATACTATTGCTTGCCTTTGGCCCTGGAAAATATGGGATTGGAGGCGATAGTAAGCCCAGACCATAAAATTTTTGGCGATTTATGAAGTATTTTAAAATCCTTCCTCCTCCTGCTCTCAAAGAATATGTGCAGTATTATTGGGTTTTAAAAGGAAGTAGAGAAGAGAAAACTTTGCAAGTCCAGCGAGTTGTTCCGGATGGAAATGTAGAGTTATTTTTTCATTTTAAAGATTGTTATGAAAGATATGATCAAGATTTAAAACTGACACATGAAAATACCCGTATAGGCATTTCAGGCCACTTGAAAAAGAATACCTATATTAAGCCCAAAGGAGAAACTGGTATCCTCGGTGTCCGGTTTAATACCGTTAGAGCTTTCGAATTATTTAAAGTTCCTTTATCCGAAATTACGGATGATATTGCTCATCCCAATGACCTGCTCAAACGACCAGACTACCGATTGGAAGAAAAACTAATCAACAGTGCTGACCTTTCAGAGCAGATCGGCATTTTGAATCATTTTTTACAGGAGCAATTAGCTCATAAAAATGACAAAGATGATTTATTGGCACACTTAATTGGTATTGTTCATCAGCATAGTGGTAGGATTAGAAGTCAAACACTTTTAAATGGCATCCAGCTTAGCAATAGGCAATTCAATCGAAATTTTGGAAAAAAAATTGGCATAAATCTAAAGCTACTATCTCGAATTGTAAAAATAAGAGCAATTATTTGTGAATTGAACAGAGGAAACAAGACAAAATTGACGGAATTAGCTTATAAATTTGATTACTGCGATCAAGCCCATTTCATCAATGATTTTAAACAATTAATAGGCATTTCACCCTCCGAATTTCTAAAAGAACAGAATCCTGTTTCAGAGATTTTATTCCCTGATTGTTAAAACGCACGTGTCCTTTTTTTACAATTTTTATCGGTCAAATGCCTTTAATTTGGCAGCAAAAAAATTGTTTATGTCTTTATTGAAAGCTATTATTTTTATTTCCTTTTTATCTTTTTTTTCCTGTCAAAATCAGAGTTCTCCAAGTACTTATCCAGAAAGTCCTTCCATTAACGGGAAGTATTATGATGGTCAAATTACGGTAATCAATATTTTCGAAGCCTACGAAAAAGTTTTTTTACAATCCCCTTTCGAAAGAGGCATTTATGTAATTGATACCAGTAGTACTGATCCAATCAAATTAACGGAGATCATGTCGGGTACTGATCTAAAACTTACCAAACTCCTTTGGAAAGACAATCAGTTAATGGGTTTTAATTACCGTGGCAAAAGTTTTTCCAGAACAGTTAAAAAAGATATTCCCATTGAAAAAATGATCCAGGGTGATCTTCAATCTGGCTTATCCTCTCTTAAAGAATTAAATACTTTAGATTTTAAAGAAATTGAAGAGACAGCCTTTGAAGTATTGACTAGACTGCCCTCTCTGACTCATGTTGCAGTAAGCTTATTTGAATTGTGTGTAAAACAAAATCCCAATAACCCACAGTTGTGGTATGGTTTGGCCAGAAGCAAAATGGTTTTAGATGATCGACCAGGTGCCAGGACCGCATTTCTAAAAGCACTCGATCTAGGCTATAAAGGAGATGAAAACCTTAAAGATGATTTAGCTATTTTAGATCAAAAACAAGTTATTCCAGCAGCCTTTTCGTGGTCTCCCGATGAACTTTTTAGGGCCCCTGAACCAACAGAAATACAAAAAGTGAAGGAAGAATGGGAAAATCGGGATTTGAGTCCTTCAAAAGTAGAAGTTGAATTCAAAAAACAGGTCACTAATAATGGTTTTTCGGGCACCCTTCAAATCGTTTCTTATCAATTCCGTGGTAATAAAAGTTACGGAGCTATTTTTCTTCCCTCTAATCCAAAGGGTAAACTCTTACCTGCAATTGTAGAAGCAAAAGGAATCGATTGGAGGTATTCCTGGTGTAATTTAAATTACCGGCCCAAGTGGTCCAGGTATCTGGATGAAAATGCCAATGACTTTATTTATTTAGTTCCTGCTTACCAGGGTGAGGGCCTGATTTATGAGGAAGAGGTATTCCGGTCTGAAGGCTCTCCTAAAGATGGCTGGGATGGAGCTACTGATGATTTTTTGGCTTTCACGAATGTGGCTATCAATTTACTAGGCTCTCAAATTGATACCAGCCGTTTGATTGCTGCTGGAGATAGCCGAGGAGGGACGGTTGCCTTATTAGCAGGCATCCGTGATTCGAGGTTTGATATGGTCATTAACTGGGCCGGCCCCTTGGATTGGTTTCAGCTGATGGATGCATATAATGGCAGGACTTTAAAAGAGGAAGTTATTAGAGCCATCAATGAAAAACTGCCTCCTAACACTGGTACTCCGGGGCAATTTGTAGATTGGTATTTATCTGAGCCCTCAGCATTTTCCAAAGAAGGTTTAAGGCAAGTAAGAACAAAAATGATAGCCAGTTCTCCCCTTTATTTTTTGGAGGAGCTCCCAGCAAAAGTAATGATTCATTATGGAAAAGAGGACCTCTCTGTTCCCATACAAAATGGTCATATGCTTGCTGAAAAGCTAACCGCTCTTGGTAGGAATACTCCCAATTTTCAATACTATTTTCACGATAATATTGGACATAACCTCAACCCATATACTGCCGTCAGAACTAGTGTGCAATTTATCAAGGATTTTTGTTTGGAAAATGAATGATACTTTATCCCATAAAAAACCAAATATTATTCCTTAAGTAGACCCCTCATGACCATAGAAATGAATCTGGTGGTGGAAAAATTGCCTGTCCCATCTAATCCCGATATATTTATTAGTAAAAGCAATCTAAATAAAAATAATGGCTGTTTCATTCGCTGGTATAGGTAGATGAGGCAGTCTTATTTTTAGGTTCTCAAAATCCAAACACCAGTATGTCTGCTTTTACACAAGATCCAATTGGGTTAATTCATCTTTTGACCGCCATCCTAGCCATGATTTTTGGCACAATAGTTATTTTAAGAAGAAAAGGAACCCGAATTCATAAGCAGCTGGGTTATGCTTATGTCATTTCCATGCTCATCATGCTGGTTACATCTTTAATGATTTATCGGTTGTTTGGAGGTTTTGGGATATTTCATGCCTTTTCGATAGTTGCATTGATTACCCTGGCTGGAGGTATTATTCCTGCCATGAGGCGCAAATCAGCAAATTGGATTGCCTTCCATTTCAGTTTTATGTATTGGTCAATCATTGGTTTGTATGCCGCCTTTGTTTCCGAGGCTCTTACCAGAATTCCAGAGACTCCTTTTTTTGGTATGCTTGGTGTTGCTACTTTTATGGTTATTGGATTGGGATATGGATTTTGGTACAGGTATAAGAAAATTTGGTCCCAACAATTCCTTAAATTGCCTTCCAAAAACCAGTCATGATCCGACCGTACAAAGCTGATGATTATCATCAGATTATTCAATTATTTGAATTCAATACTCCTGAGTATTTTGCAGCTGAAGAAAAAGACGACCTTGAAAAATACCTTGTCCAATTTTCAGATCATTTTTTTGTTTTTGAAGAAGAGAAGCAAATTATAGGAGCAGGAGGCTATAATATTATTGAAAATCAAGGGCGATTGTCCTGGTATTTTATTCATCCTCATCACCGTGGAAAAGGCATAGGGAAATCCATAGCCCAGCATTCACTGGATTGTTTGCAAAAGGAGGAAGGTATTGATCACATCATCGTTCGTACCTCCCAGCATGCCTGGCAATTTTTTGAAAAGATGGGCTTCCAATTAGAAAAGATGGAAAAAGATTTTTGGGCCCCTGGCTTTGATTTGTATCAGATGCAGTTACCTTAAATTGTACTATATCGTTTACGATGTCTGGTCTTGCAGGCTTTAGACTGATATATGATCCAGGATAAATCCTGAATTCCAGACATCGTAAACGATATAGTACAGTTAAAATAAATTAGGATTAAGATGACACAAAAAACCAACATCAACTGGAAATATGCCCTTGGGGAAATCATCATCGTTATCTTAGGTATTTCTATTGCTTTTAGTCTCAACAGATGGGCTGAAAATGCAAAAGACAAAAGTATTAAAAGACAATACCTGGAAAGTCTGGTAGTAGATCTAGATAGTGAAATTCAACATCTTGAAGAAAACATCCAAGCCTTTCAGCAAAAAATAAAAGATGCCCGGTTAATCATGCCCTATTTCTATGGAAAACAAGAAGGAAGAGATACTATTACAAATAAAATATTTCTTCTCTCCCAGGTTATCCCTTTCAAAGCCAAGGATGTAACCTATAAAACATTGATCAATTCAGGGGATTTGAGTTTGTTCAGTGATTTCGAACTTAAAAGGAGTTTAGAAAATTATTATTCTTCCTATGAATCCATCCGATTGAACTACCAGCGGCAAAACCACATAAATGAAAAATATTTTGCGGATTTTATGATTTATCATATGGAATATGACAAGACTATGCAGGGAGATTATTCTTTTATAGATAATAAGTTGCTGAAAAATATTATCCAAAGTTTATATGGGTCTTATACTTTTGCCATTCAAAGTTCAAAAGAAGGAATTGAACGCTCAAAGGACATTAAGAAACTTATCGAAGAAAAACTATCAACTTTATGAAAAAAGACCTGGAATTATTTCTAAAAAAATATATTCCTTTGGCGGACACTTCCGATTTTATAAATGCTTTTCAGATAACAAAAGTCCTGAAGAAGAAAGATTTTTTACTTCAGCCCGATCAAAACAGCAATTTCCTGGCCTTCATCACAAAAGGTACCTTTAGAGTTTTCTTTTATGATAATGATGCAGTAGATATTACCGTTTGGTTTTCTTTCAAAGGTATGATGGTCGGTGATCTTTTAGCCTTTTATCAAGGAACCAAAGCACGTTTCTATATTGAAGCCGTAGAAGATAGCGAAATACTGATCATCCCTAAGAATAGTCTTGAAGAATTATATTTAAAAAGACCAGATTACCGACAATTTGGAAGAAAATATGCGGAATTTGTAGCTATAAATGTAATGGAACGAATGCTCTCTTTACAAACAAAAACGGCTAAAGAAAGATACCGCGAACTTCTGGCCCGACCTGAATACATGAAAAAAATTCCATTAAAATATTTGGCCTCTTATATTGGAATCACGGACTCTTCTCTAAGCAGGATACGGAAAAATCTTTCCTGAGCTTTTTTTCTTGCCATATGACAAGGTAATAGATCTGCTCAGCCTTCAATTTTGCAATATTAATTAACCAAAACATTGTAAAAAATGAAGGAGTATAATAAAAACTTATATCCATTTAAAAGTCAATGGATGAATATTGAAGGAAATCAAATTCATTACATTGATGTGGGAGTAGGGCCAGTTATTTTGTTTAGTCATCCCCCCTTAGGTTCATCTTTTATGTATAGAGATTTTGTGCAAGTACTCAGTAGAAATTATCGATGTATCGCCATTGATTATCCAGGTTTTGGATTATCTAAGGCCTCTCCCGATTATTCCCCTAACCTTAAGGGTCAGGCAGCAATTCTCAAAAAATTCATTTTGCAGCTACAATTAAAAAAGGTTTTCTTACTAGGACATGACACTGGAGGTCCCTCAGCGTTCCATGTGGCCATTGAAAAACCAGATCTTTTTGAGGGGCTTATTCTTACAGATACCATTATTTATCCGGTGAGCGAATACCCCAGAATTAGCCGGATGTTAAAAATCGTGGGCAGTCCATTTTTTACCTGGCTAAATGCCATAAGCAATTTATTGGTTCGACTTACTTTTTCATTTGGCGTAAGAACCAGAAAATTAAACCAAGAAGAAAAATACGAATACAGAAGGATGTTTAATACCAGTGCCAAAAGGCAAATGATCACCAGGATGCTTTACAATTTGAGAGAAAGCGAAGTATTTATGAAAAATATTAAGCTGGGCTTTGAAACGATCCTCCAATCAAAACCAACTTTATTGATTTACGGAGACCAGGATCCGGTACACCAAATGGGTATTGCCAATAGAATTCATAATCTAATGCCCAAATCAAAATTATTTCTAATAAATGGAGAAGGGCATTTCCCTCATGAAGGAAAAGCTAGTCAAATGAGTGATATTATTCATTCTTGGATAGATAGTCTACAATCTGAAGATAAGAGGATAAATACAAACTAGCTGAGGGCGGCCGCCCTCAGCTAGTTTCCAAAAAACTTTACCTTTTTTACCCCAAACTGTGATTTTCTCCATTCTCATGCGAATAATTAAGTAGAGACAAACACCAATATGAATTCTAAAAAGAAAGAGGAAGTTTTTCTTGAAATATTATCGAGGAATAAAGGAATTATTCCTAACTGACTATTCTGTTAATTTCACTCTAAACCACCTACAAGGTTATCTTAATGAGATTGAATCTTTTGAAAAGGATACAAACATCTAAGAATTGGGCAATTTCATCCTAAATCAATACTACAATTAGGAATTTTATCATAAAAGGGCTAGATTGTCAATCAATACTACTATTAGGAATAATATACCTAAATAGCAAAATTGAAACTTAATCTTTTCAACACCCGACACCAGTGATTAAAAGAGCAGCAGAAAAATTTTTCAAATGGTATTGTCATCCTGATTATTATGAAGACATTAAAGGTGACTTAAATGAGCTGTACGAAAGACAGTTAATACATGCGAATGCTTCTAAGGCTGAAAGATTTTATGCCTTAGAAGTTATTCTACTTTTCCGGCCATCCATTATCCGCTCTTTTCATTGGTGGGATATCACCAACACCTTAGAAATGATTCAAAATTACCTAAAAATCGGTCTCCGAAATCTTCGCAAACATCCATTCTATTCCTTTATTCATATCCTGGGCCTGGCTCTGGGTTTAGCTGCCTTCTTATTTATCCATCACTACAGAGTTTTTGAAAAAAGCTATGACCGTTTCCATTATCAACCAGAACAATTGGTCCGACTGACAACTGATAATGTATTGAATGGCAAAATACAAGTTCGGGACGCCATGTCATTTGCACCTTCTGGCAAGGCGCTTAAAGAGGAACTTCCCGAAGTAATAGGTCATACTACAACTTACAAGACATTCAGAATGGTTTTTAAGAAAGGTGAACTGCCTGTAGAGGAAAATGGAGTAATTGCAGTAGACTCCAACTTTTTAAATCTATTCAACTATAAAGTTCTGGAAGGCGACAAAGAGACCATGCTTCTAGAACCTTACACCATAGTTTTAACGGAGTCACAGGCAAAAAAATATTTTGGTCAAACCAATCCTATGGGCCATACAATAGAAGTACTTGGCAGGTTCAATCGTCCATTTAGAGTTACGGGGCTTATTGAAGATATTCCACCAAATACCCATTACAGTTTTAACACCTTAATCTCTCTTAGAAGTTTTCAGGAACGTATTGTAGATGATAGTTGGAGGAATTTTAATTATTACACTTATTTACTTTTAGAAAAGCAGGTTAATTTTGAGCAATTACAAAGTAAAATGCCAGCATTATCCCGAAAATATTTGGGAGAGGACAATGGCCTGGTTTTTAATATACAGCCTGTTGAAGATATTCACCTATATTCTGATCTCACCTTTGAACCGGAGATACATGGCAGTGCTAAGGCAGTATATTTTCTAGGTATCATTTCAATTTTCATTCTGCTCATTGCCTGGGTGAACTATATTAATTTATCAACTGCCAGAGCAGTAGAACGGGCAAAAGAAGTGGGTTTAAGAAAAGTAGTAGGGGCGCAAAAGGCTCATTTAGTAGGACAATTCTTAACGGAAGCAGTCATTATAAATTTTTTAGGGGGGATTTTGGCACTTACTTTTGTGATACTCTTTCTGCCTTATTTTAACGATCTAATAGGCAAACCTGTGTTTTCATCTGTATGGGAACATTCTGGATTGATTAGAGATCTAGTTCTATTTTTCATTTTAGGAACGATCGTTACGGGTTTGTATCCTGCTTTTCTCTTGTCTTCATTTCGGCCTATAGGAGTATTAAAAGGAAGTTTTGGTCGTTCTCGACAAGGCACTTTATTAAGGAAAAGCTTAGTCGTCATTCAATTTGCAGCCTCTCTTATTCTTATTGCAGCCACTGTTATTGTATACCAACAAATCAGGTACATGACCAATAAGGATTTAGGCATCAATACCGAACAAATGATTGGTTTTGGAAACCCTGAAAGAGGGCAAATGGAAATAGACCAGTACACCAGTCAATACAAATCTTTTACAGATGAAGTAAACAGATTACCAGGGGTAGCCAAGGTGGCGGGGATCTCCGATCTTCCAGGTGGTGGTAGTTCAGATATAAGTTCCACTAGTGGTGGAGTAACCATTATTGGAGTAACAGAAAGGAGTGAATCCACTGTATATGTTAACGGCATGAATGATCGACTTCAGTCAACCCTAGAATTAGAGATTGTGGAAGGTCGGAATTTTAACCATGAATTTGAATCTGACACTGCTGCCGTGATTGTCAATGAATCCCTATTAAAAGTGTTGAATGTTACCGACCCCAGTTCAGTAATCAACGAATATCTACAATTTGGTAGTAATCCCGAAAATGATAAATTATTAATTGTAGGTGTTATTAAAGACTATAATCGATCCAGTCTCAAAAATAATATCGAACCAACCATTTTTTATCATAGGGAATCACCGGCACAAACACTTGTAAAATTAAATCAAGAAAGCCTGACTGCAGGAATAAATCAGGTGGAGCAAATATGGAATCGGTTTTATCCCAACGCTCCATTTTCATACAGTTTCATAGATCAAAGATTTGAGAAATTATATATGGAAGACAAAAGATTTGGATTTATATTTCTCAATTTTTCCTTGCTTGCCATTTTTGTTGCTAGTATTGGCCTGTTTGGATTGTCTTCCTTTTTAGCGCTTCAACGAACTAAGGAAGTGGGGGTCCGAAAAGTACTTGGAGCTTCTGTAAATAATATTGTCCTTTTATTTTTCAAAGACTTTTTGTGGTTAATCCTTATTGCTGTGATTATTGGAGTACCATTAATTTATATGGCTATGAATGATTGGCTGAATACTTATGCCAACAGAATTAACTTCCCCTGGGGAGTATTATTTTTAGCAATAATTCTAGTGCTTGCACTTGCTTTCTTTACAGTCAGTTATCAAACCTGGAAATTAGCTCGATTAAATCCAGCTAAAACAGTGAGACATGAATAAATTCGCTGTATTAATCAATACTACAATTAGGAATTTTATCACAAAAACCATAAATTGACTTTCAATACTACTAATAGGAATAATATAATGAAAAAATATCCCTTAGGCGAATTCGAAGAAGTAGTCCTACTTACTGTAGGTGTATTATATAATGATGCATATGGTGTTCGAATTAAAGACGAGCTAGAAAAGCGATTGGAACGAAGGATTAGTGTGGGGGCTTTACAGTCGGCATTAAGACGAATGGAGAGCAAAGGATATCTCGAATCCAAGTTTGGAGAAAAAACTAATGAACGAGGAGGCAAGCGCAAGCGCTATTTCTTTATTACTTCTTATGGAAAAAAAGCTTTAGAGAGTTCTCGAGATGTTAGAAACAACCTTTGGAATGATATTCCAAATATTGCCCTGGACTTAGATTAATAGAGCAAAAAACACCTGCCTTTATTTTCCAAACAATTTCTTCTCAAACACCCGATACCAGTGATAAAAAGAGCAGCAGAAAGATTTTTTAAATGGTATTGTCATCCTGATTATTACGAAGATATCAAAGGTGACCTGAATGAGTTGTATCAAAGACAGCTTAAACAAGGATTAACTTCCAAAGCAGAAAGGACATTTGCCATTGAGGTTTTGATGCTGTTCCGACCTTCTATCATTCGTCCCTTCCACTGGTGGGACATCAACAATTCCTTAGAAATGATTCAGAATTATTTAAAGATTGGCCTTCGAAATTTACGTAAGCACCCATTTTATTCCATGATCCATATCCTGGGCCTGGCCTTAGGATTAGCAGCTTTTTTATTTATACATCATTACAGAATTTTTGAAAAAAGCTATGATGATTTTCATTATCAGCCCAATCAACTGGTTAGGCTGACGACAGATGACGTAGTCAACGGAAAAATACAAACTCGCGATGCCATGTCCTTTGCCCCTTCTGGCAAAGCACTCCAGGATGAATTACCTGAAGTCATAGGGTATACCACCACTGTAAAGACTTTTAGAATGATTTTTAAGAAGGAAGAGCAACCGGTAGAGGAAACAGAAATCATCGCCGTGGATTCCAGTTTCTTAAATCTTTTCAGGTATGAAATCTTAGAGGGCGATAAAAAAACCATGTTACTTGAGCCTAATACCATTGTATTAACGGAGTCAATGGCTAAAAAATACTTTGGAGATGCTAAGCCAGTTGGCCAAACCATTGAAGTTCTTGGAGCTTTTAATCGTCCTTTCAGAGTTACGGGACTAATGGCAGACATTCCTAAAAATACCCATTACAGCTTTAATGCTTTGGTATCTTTAAAGACTTTCCAGCAGCGAATAGAAAATGATGGCTGGAATGGCTATAATTATTATACCTATTTACTATTGAATGAGCAGACTTCATTAAGTGAATTACAAAGTAAAATGCCTGCCCTTTCAAGAAAGTTGATGGGCGAAGATAATCGCTTGGAATTTAATCTTCAGCCCGTACGAGATATACACCTTTATTCTGACTTTACTTTTGAGCCTCAAATCCATGGCAGTGCTAAGGCGGTTAGCTTTTTGGGAATTATTTCGCTTTTCATTCTTTTAATTGCCTGGGTAAATTACATCAATTTGTCAACTGCCCGGGCAATGGAGAGAGCCAAGGAAGTAGGACTTCGAAAAATTGTGGGTGCTCAAAAAAGGCAATTGATCAGTCAATTCTTGACCGAAGCGGTCATTATCAATTTCCTAGGAGCAGCCCTGGCCCTAAGCATTGTATATTTCTTATTGCCCTATTTCCATAGCCTGATAGGAAAAACCATTATACCTAATCTTTGGACACATACAGATTTTTTGAAAAACCTGGGACTTTTCTTCCTTATCGGAACCCTGATAACAGGTATTTATCCCGCCATTTTACTTTCTTCTTTTAGACCCATTGGAGTACTAAAAGGCAATTTTGGCCGATCCAAAAATGGAACCCTTCTAAGAAAGAGTTTGGTTATTATTCAATTCACCGCTTCGCTGGTTTTAATTGCAGCAACTACAATCGTTTATCAACAAATCCGATTCATGACCAATAAAGATCTGGGTATTAATACAGACCAGGTCATTGGTTTTCAAAACCCGGCCAGCAATAGAGATGAACTATTCGTCTCACAATACCAGTCTTTTACTGAAGAACTACAAAAATTAAGCGGAGTAAAATCTGTGGCCGGGATATCTAATCTACCAGGTGGAGGAAGTTCGGATATTAGTTCTTCTAGTGGAGGGATAAAAATAATTGGCAAAACCGATCGGGTTGAGACTACCGTTTATATAAACTCCATGACTGATCAGATGAAGGATGCTCTTCAGCTCGAATTAACCCACGGACGAAATTTCGATCGTGAAATTGCTGGTGATTCAAATGCCATCATTGTCAATGAGTCTTTATTAAGTATGTTAAATATTCAGGATCCCTCAACTGTAGTCAACGAGTTTATCCAATTTGGCAGAGATCCGGATAATGATCGCTTCCAAATCGTTGGGATCTTAAAAGACTATAACCGATCAACTCTAAAAAGTAAAATAGAACCAACTGTATTTTTCCATCGAGAAGTGCCTAGAAATACCCTGGTAAAGTTAAATTCCGAGAACATGACCTCCAGCATCGCCAGTGTTCAGAGTACCTGGAATAAATTCTTCCCTGATTCTCCATTTGCTTATAGCTTCCTGGATCAGAGATTTGAAAAACTATACATGGAAGATAGGAGGTTTGGACTTATATTTTTCAATTTTTCTCTATTAGCCATTTTCGTAGCCAGTATAGGGCTATTCGGTTTATCTTCTTATCTGGCCATACAAAGAACCAAAGAGGTAGGTGTCAGGAAAGTTTTAGGCGCCTCTGTAAACAATATTGTTTTATTATTTTTCAGGGATTTCTTGTGGCTCATTCTCATTGCCATCTTGATCGGGATACCACTTATTTATTTGGGTATGAATGACTGGCTGAATACTTATGCCTATCGTATTAATTTCCCATGGGGGGTATTAATATTAGCCATCATTGCAATTATATTTATTGCATTTGTAACAGTTAGCTATCAGACTTGGAAGTTGGCTCGTTTAAACCCTGCTAAGACAGTGAGGTATGAATAAGCTATAATAAATGTCCTCCCTATATTTAGGAGTTATTGAAATCTATTTTATTCTAAAGAAAATTAAGAGATAAGTTGAGACAATTGGATAATAAGTAGAGACATGTTGTTTTTTATAATAACAATTTGTCTCTATATATCTCCATTTGTCTCCACCTATCTCTTTTTTTTGCGGATAAACAAACAGGATAAAAATCTTATCGCATAAACTTTTTAATTTTTAAATGGAGGTATCAGTTCTTCCATACTTTTACTCATGGATCTATTCTCATCAACACTCATCGGATTAATGACCACGTAATTTTGATAGTAATAATATACATCATGCTCCGCAGGCATCCTATACACTTTAGAACGATCTAAAGGCTTTAACACAAAAGATAGTTCTTCTCCTACAACAGGCTTTGACTTTTTTTCTTTCTCCAGATAAAAAGGAGGATTATCAAAGCTGATGGCTCTATTTACGACCTTCACTCCCTGAATTTTTTCTAAATCTTCAGGAATACTAATAGTCAAATATTCAAATGGTTGAATGGCTTCTACAATAGGGGATTGGGCCAATTGTGCTACCCAGGAGCATATTTTAAGCATGTTAGCACTGTTGTCCTTATCCTCGTCGATTCCTGAAACCGCAATGGCAGGTATTTTTGCAAGTGCGGCGGTACGTGCAGCTCCTATCGTTCCTGAACCGAACCATTCTACTCCGATATTAGGGCCTCCATTTATTCCAGAAATAACCAAGTCTATTGTTTTACCTTGCGCATGAAATACCCCTAAAGCTCCAAAAAGCACACAATCAGCAGGATAACCTTGGACAGAGTATACATAGATCTGCTTAGTAGAATCTATAGAAAGGCATTTTGCTTTTATACTCCCCTTTTTGGCTACTTCCATAATGTTCGAAGTGGAACTTCTGTTTTGATCACTGACTGCAATCACCACCATGTCGGCAAATTCACTCACTGCATCTGCCAGGCAGAGTAGCCTTGACATGTCCTCTACACCATCATCATTGGTGATTAAAATGTTTTTGGGGGTAAATTTTTTCTTCAAATTGGGTTGGTCTTCTTGAGTTTGTAAAACCCCGTCTATAAAATAGCCAGATTTCACTGTCCCATTGCGATAGTAAATAGTACCAAAACCATTCTTCATATTATTTTTCCAATCTCCCACATATTTGAATTTGGGGTTTTCCGGTTCATACCAATTCGTACCCTTTCCTGATCTTAGACCCTTTTCAAAATAACCTTCATAATGATCTCCATCATCATTATAAAAGTGCCCATATCCATGAAGCTGGTGATTTTTAAAAGTTCCCTCGTAAGTATCTCCATCCAGGTAAAAGAAAAGTTTACCAGGGCCTTCACTCTTTCCTTTAGTTAAGGTTCCTTCAAAACGAAAATATTTACGATTACCATCAAAAACAATTAACTCCCCCTGGCCATGGGCAAAACCATCTAAACAGTCCCCACTCCACTCAAAATTCCGGTTCAAATGGTTGTAGGAAGTAAATACTTTGCATTCTCCATCTTTTTCAACCATCCAACCAGAACTATCTGTCCTGGTGCTAAAACCGTATAGATAAAACAAGAAAATTCCTATCGGGAGAATTTGAAAGGAGATTAAAATGTAAAACCAAATACGCTTAAAAATTTTATTTACGCTCATTTTCCAAACATTTTAAAGTCAACAAATCCATCCTAAATTAGAGGCCAATTGGATAGGAGTAAAGTCAAAGGGATAAATTGCTTTTTAATGTGATGAGTAGCATAGCTTATTGCATTTTTTGGTTTAATAGATACTTTAGTTCTTTAATTTTAGGTCGTGCTACGGGAATTTTTTCTGTTCTGGAATTCAACTTCACTGCTAAGCCCTGGGAATTCCCTGCAGTTGACTCTACATAATTCAGGTTTATAATATAGGATCGGTGGCATCTAAAAAATATGGGATACTCAGATAAAACTTCTTCTATTTCTTTGATTCGGCCGCGAAATAAAGAAGGCACTCCCTTTTTGCTTTGTGAAAGATGAAAAGCCACATAATTCCCTTCTGAACTTATATAGACGAGATTATCGCAGACAACTGAAATGGGCTTATTTTCTAGATTAAAATGAACAATTTTTTCATCAGAAAAACTTTGATGGCTTAATTGCTTTTGCATTTGTTGGTTCAGCTCCTGAGATATTTGAAGGTGCTTTCTGGAAAGGAAATTATACCTGGTCAAGATTAAAAAAATAGAAGCAATAGATCCAATTAATAAAACCCTGAAAACTGTAATCATTAATTCATAGCCTGAGGCCGTAAAAACCGGATCATTTCTGATTACCAATCCATTAAAAATATGATTCCAAAAACCTATAAGAATAAAATTATAGGCAAGAAAGAAAAAAGCCTTTTTGACTGACCACTTCTCTTCTTTAAAGAATTCTGGGAAAAAATAGGGTATGCTAAAGTAATTAAAGCTTAAAGAGAAAAAGGCTATCAGCATGTAAGATCCTGAAACCTGAAGCCTGGAAATGGCAGCAAAACCAAAGGGTTGTAATAAAATGGTAATAATGCTAAGAAATATAGAAGTAATTATTATCGTATTCCATTTTTCGCGATAGCTATGTTCAAAAGGATAAGGTGCTTTTAGCCAAGCCAGATCCATCATAATGATATTTTTGAGGCCTAAAATAGGGAAGCTAAGCATAATTTTGATAAACTGCCTTCCAAAAAAAAAAGCTCGTGGCTTGCACGAGCTGAAATACTAATTCTTTTTAACCATAACTTACACACATTATAATTTATTGCAATAAGTGTGCCAGTTTTGAGATTTCCCTTTTTTGCCAAGCATCTTTTCGTCAGACTAAGAGTCTTTCCTATTTTCTGGCATCTCAATTCTATTTTCTTATTTTACTCTTGCACTTAAATGTATTGATAAAAGAACTTGCAGACCGCCTTTTTAATCCGACTTAAAGCTTACCAATCCCTGCATTTCATTCCGGGCTTAGTAATCTTTGATTGACTGTAAGTTCTTTTGTAATTACATTTAAAGAGCAGGTAAATCAATAATTTTAAAATGGATATTACACTGGATGGACTTCAAGAACCGAATGTAGACTTTTTGTCTTCAATCATTCTTTTTGGAATCATCCAGGGGATTATTTTATTTTTTGTTTTTTTCTTAAGGAGGCCGAAGGGCTATATTTTCTTTTTAGTTTTTTTGGGAAGTTTGATCATTCAGGAGTTAGAGGCTTTTCTATTTTATTCCGGTTACATGTTTTATTTACTACACTTTCTATATCTTTCCTCAGCATTTTCACTGTTGTCTGGGCCTGCTTTAATGCAATACACTTTCCGTTTTCTAGGGCTTGATAACAAAAAGAGTCCAAGGAATCTACTTCATTTCCTTCCTGCAATACTATACTTTTTATACAACTGTCTCTATATTATTCAACCTCTGGAAAAAAAATACTTTGATTATGTGAAATTAATTGATCCTCAGGCCATGCTTCCACTACCACGAAAAATAGTGGAAATAGATCCCTTGGAAATTCATGGATACGTTTATGTTGAGTTGATTGGTTTACATTTAGTCTTATATGGTGCTATTAGCCTGTTTAAAATATACAAGCAAAAAAAGAATGTTGCTAAGGTCAACCAACTGGTTTGGTTAGTTATTTTAAATGGCTCGCTCATGTGTAGTGGTCTGGTCCTCCTTATTGCAGAGGGAGGAGTGACGGAAGGAATTAGGTTATATTATTCTGTTTTGCCTAAATATTCTACTCGGATTTACAACACCTTTAGCCTTTATTTTATTTCTGCCTTTCTACTTCTAAATGGTAATTTCTTTCGGCAGCAGGCCAAGTATCAAAAATCTTCACTTAACGGTAAAATTCGAAAGGCCAAGCTTCAAAAAATCATCACCATTCTAGAAACAGAAAAACCCTTTCTTAAGCAATCGTTTTCCTTAACAGAGTTATCCCAACAATGCAATATGCCGCGCAGTCATATCACTGAAGTTATTAATCAGGAACTGAAAATGACCTTCTATGAACTAACTAATGATCTACGAATAAAAGAGGGAATGAAACTACTCCAAAATCCAGATCAGGATTTGAATATGGAACAATTCGCCTTTCAGTTGGGATACAATTCAAAATCTGCATTTTATAGGGCTTTTAAAAAGGTAACCTCCATGACTCCCTTGCAATATAAAACCAGCCATAAAAAGTAGTGTTGCAGTATTTCCCGATTGGGAAGTACTCCTCTATCCAGCAAAATGGTATTTTTTATCTGGTCCTCTCCATAATTTTGTCAGCATACCCGACAAATTAACATATGGCTTTCTCGTCATGCAATTATCACCATTAAAATAATCACCCATATGAAATTAAATGCTTTAGAAATCCATGTTTTTTTATACTTCATAATTATGTCTTCCTGGTCCTGTTCCTCCCAAGCCCAAACAAACCCCATTGATTTGGAAAGTAAATTAGACTCTCTTTTTAGGCAGGAAATGGAAAGGCAAAATATACCCGGTGCTGCCATCATCATCATCAAAGACAATAAAATTCAATTAAAAAAGGGATATGGAGTGCCCAATATTGAACACCCCCATGTCAAGGTCAATCCTGATTCAACCTTGTTCCGCATTGGTTCCATATCAAAAACATTTACTGCAACGGCTTTATTACAATTAATCGACAGGAATCAAGTTGATATCAATGGAGATGTAAACAAATATCTTAAAGACATTAAAGTACCTTCAACCTATCCTCAAGCCATCACACCTAAGCACTTATTGAGTCATAGTTCTGGCCTAGATGAAATTGGACCGGGCCGCCTTGTTTTTTCTCAAAGTGATCTTATACCTTTAAACACCTTTCTTAGTGATCGTATAATTAGAGTCAGACCTCCTGGAATGGCTCCCGCTTACTCCACTTATGGCATCGCTCTTTCAGGATTACTCATACAAGATGTAAGCCAACAATCCCTGGAAACATTTATGGATCAAAATATCTGGACGCCATTAGGGATGAATAGAACTAATTTTTTGGTTCCGGATCATTTAAGTTCTCACACAGCTGTAGGATATGAATTGCAGAATGGTAGAAATGTTGCTCAACCCTGGGAGTGGTACCATACTTTCCCAGCGTCCTCCATAAATAGTACAGTGGTTGACATGGCCAAATACATGCAAGCCCACCTGAATCTTGGAATTCTTAAAGGGAATAGAATTTTGAGTGAAGAAAAAGCCCGCTCTATGCAAACTCAACAAATTACCGGACATCCAGAAATTAATGGTTTTTGTAATGGCTTTTATGAAAACAGTTGGAGTGGACAACGCACTGTTGAGCATGGTGGGAATATGCTGGGTTTTAGCTCCTACATGGTTTTGGTCCCCGAACACAATATGGGCATATTTGTTACCAACCATCATGAGATGTCTCATCTAAGATATCATGTAGTTGATTTAATAATGGATCTTTATTTTGGAGATCAATATAGTCCTTCGATTCCTTCCAAATCTGTCAATAACAACAAATCTAAAGTAGAACAATATGCTGGCACCTACAGTTGGCTTTCCAATTGTCAAAGCTGTCCAGATACCGGTCGTGATTTAAATTGGGAAATTACAGCCAATGAAGATGGCACCATAACCATGCTAAATCGAAAGTGGATTCAAGTGGAGCCTCAACTCTTTATTAGAGAGGATGGTCAAGGCAAACTCGGTTTTCGTAACCAAGATGGAAAAGTGAAGTTTATGTTCCTAGGCAATGTGGATGCTTTTGAAAAAGTCTCCAATTAATGCCGGGCACATTTAACACTCACTAATTTAAACTAGCTATGCACTTAAAACCTCTATTCTTACTCTTAGTATTTGGATTTACCATTTGCAGCCCTTCTTCTAATATGGTGGATCACAAAGAAGAAAAACAAAAAATAACTACACTTACAGAGGCCTCTTCCTCAAATAAAGTCGCCTTTGTAAATGCCACTGTGTTCACCATGTCGGAAGCGGAAATTCTAAAAAATCATACTGTTCTAACTCATGGGGACACCATAATTGACATTCAACCAAGTCACACATTAGAGATACCTTCTGATTTTGAACAAATTAATTCTGAAGGAAAATATCTAATTCCAGGTCTTTCTGATATGCATGTTCACCTGTCCGATAGAAATAATCTTAGTTCGAATCTCAGATATGGAGTTACTTCGGTTTTGCAAATGAGTGGTCAGCGTGGGGAAATTTCCGATTTTCTTGCTCTCCGTGATGAAATTGATCAAGGGGAATCCATAGGACCAAGATTATTTTTAACAGGTCCGATGTTTGATCGATTTGGACTTAGCAGACAAACTACTGCTTATGCTATGACAGAAGAACAAGTTCCTGAATTGCTAAAAAAGCACATTGAAAGTGGTTATGATTTTATTAAGGTTCACAATTTTACATCTGCTAACCTCTATAAAACCTGAAATGAAAATTCTTCTATTCCAGTTATCGGGCACATTCCCATTCAAGTAGGTCTTGAAGAAGGGCTGGCAGGTCAAATTATGATCGCACACTCTTCTATTTTTTATTACAAAGTCTATTACGATCCATCCTGTACCGAAGGATTTTGGCAGTGTATGCTCAAAATTAAACCTGATTTTAGCCCACTTGATAATTTAGTAGATCAAATAAAAAATTCAGGCATTTTTGTGACCGCTAATTTATCTTACTTGTCCACCGAGCAATCAAATGATGATGACTGGGAGGCCGTAATTAATGATCCAGAATTCAAATTTATAGGTCCTTCCTTGCAAAGTAGATGGAGAGTTGACAACCCAATAGCTAGAGGAAACATGCGTAAAATAAGAAGACAAGAGATTGATATTCAAGTAGAGTTCGTTTACGAATTAGTAAAACGTTTAAATGAACGTGGAGTACCAGTTCTGGCAGGAACGGATGCAGGTGTGGAAGGCCTATTTCCTGGCAAATCTCTCCACCTGGAATTACATGAATTAGTAGTGGCAGGGCTAAAACCTATAGATGCTCTAAAAACAGCTACCTCTATACCTGGAGATTTCTTCAAAAAGTATGTTCCTCGAAGTAGAAAAATGGGACGTATCCAAAAAGGCTTTGCGGCAGACTTAGTTTTACTCAATGCAGATCCATCGGCGGATATAAATAATACTCAAAAAATTGAAGGGACGATGTCTCAGGGTGTTTGGCATACGGCTGAATCTTTAGATAAATTAAGACTTAAAGAAGCTAACAATTAATTTCGGAATTAAAAGGCATACATAACTATTTATTGCTATTGTATTTCTATTTATTTCGTCCGCCTGTAGAATCATGCATAAATCACACATTTTTTTGACACAGGCTACCGCACGCTGACTGTTACTGACTTTCACTGTTTTAGTTGGTGCTGATTAAGACATATCCTAATAATTATTACCAATTATTACCTGCAAGTACAGGCGGACTTATTTCCCTAAAATTTTAGAAAAATGCTAAATTAGAAGTAATTCATTAATCTTAAACTTCGTTTTTTATCTTAGCTACTCATAGAATCAGGATAAAAAATGGACCTCCCAAAAAGCTTTCAAAATATTTTTAAATACCCAGGTAGAAAGAATATTTTCCTTCTTCTGATCATCTGGATGGCCGCCATCATCACAGTAAATCCCATCGGCAATTTTCCATTGAATGACGATTGGGCTTATGGTCAAAATGTGCAAACCTTGGTAGAAGAAGGACGCCTCCATTTTAATGATTGGCTGGTGATGACTTTGGTGGCACAAGTATTATGGGGTGGTCTTTTTTGCTTCATTTTTGGTTTTTCTTTTACAATCCTTCGAATTTCTACTTTGGTTTTGGCATTCGGAGGTATTTGGGCTTGTTATCACTGTTTTTATGAACTAAGTCGCAAACATCAGTTGTCTTTTTGGGCTACGCTGCTCATTCTTTTTAATCCCCTATTTTTTTCCCTCTCATTTAGTTTTATGACTGATGTTCCTTTCTTTTCCACCTTTATGCTGAGTACCTTATTTTTCTTCAGGGCCATCAAAGACAACCGGATCAAGGATATTGCATTAGGCAGTTTTTTTGCTATTTTTTGCACTCTTATTCGTCAACCAGGCTTATTGATTCCTTTGGTTTTTGGGATTGTGTATTTTTTTAAAAATCTAAATTTTTCTTCCTTAATCAAGGCTGGACTCCCTTTGGTGCTTACCTTTTTAGTGATGATGGTTTTTATAGAATGGCTGGATGCTTCACAAGGAGTCATTGATAATTATGGCCGTCCCAGTCTGCTTATGGATAGATTATTAAATTCTAATCTATGGTATAATATGCGTGGTAGAACCGGTATCTTTTTATTTTACTGGGGGCTTTTCCTTTTACCGCTATCTCTATTATTACTACCCTACCAGAAGAAATTAAAATCAAAAGGATCCATCCTTGGAATCATCCTGGTGGGTTTGTTGATATTCTTTGCAGCAAAACCTGTTTGGCCTTACATACCCAGTGGAAATATATTCTATAATTTAGGATTAGGGCCTAAATTGCTCCAAGATGGTCATAATGGCCTTAATTTGAATCCTAGCTTATCCATTACAACTTGGAATATTATTAAAGCTTTCGGCTTCTTTGGAGCCTGGCTATTAATTTGGATGGTCTGGAACCAGGTGCTCAATTTTCTGACTAACCTTAAAGCCTGGGACCCCATTCAATGGATACAAATAGGTTCTGGTCTGGTCATTCTGATCTTTTCTGGCTATTTATACATTGATTATCTTTCCTGGGATCGCTATTATTTACTGTTAATCCCTTTTTGGGGATTTTTGATAATGCCAGCAAATATTCCCAGTTTGAAAAGGAAAACATTAATTCCTTATCTCTTAATTTTCATCTTTCTTGCCGGCTTTTCAATTGCTGCCACTCATGATTATTTGGCCTGGAACCGAGCCAGGTGGGCAGCTATCAATAAATTAACTATAGAAAAAAATATTTCCCCAAATAGAATAGACGGTGGCTTTGAATTTAATGCCTTCAATAACACCGGGCCCAGGCATCCCCTTTCTCGAATGGGAAGAAGCTGGTGGTTTGTGGGTGAGGATGAATATTTGATTTCATTTGGTGAGGTAAGCTGTTATGAAAAAATAGACAGTATTCCCTTTTCAAGCTATCTACCGCCAAGAGAAGATCATATTTACATTCTACAAAGTCCCATCTATTCTGTTATTGATTCTTTTTTCTGTGATTCAGAATCACTAACGGAAGATAAACTGGCCTTTGTGCACTCCTCAGATTTATTTCGTTTTGAAAATGGAGATCGCCAGGATTCAACCTATGCCTTTTCAGGGAAATATTCGTCAAAATTAAATGTTGAATTCCCATATGGTTTTACCTTTCGGTTAAGGGATGTAGAACCTTGTGAGCGGATTTTTGTGTCTTTTTGGAGGTATGCTGAGTCCGGAGATTCTAAGGCCGGCATTTCTTTTTCTTCCCCGGAAGGAAGTTTCTTTTCTGACTTCCAAAATGAACCTGTTCAAAAATTAGAAAAGGGCTGGGAGTTGTTTCATCATGAGGTTTATATACCCGAAACTTATTTTGGGAAGGAGGTTTTAATTTTTGTATGGAATCCGCCTCCATCGGAAGAAACATGGGTTGATGATATTAAGGTCATTAGACGGAGGTAGGTAATGTAATTTACGTTTATAATTGGTTAAACTTATTATTTTCTCTGTAGAATTCCGCACTTTTTATAGCAATTATTGATCACTTTATCTGACACTGGCTTACGCACACTGACTGTTACTGATTTTCACTGTTTTGGTCCATGCTGAATATAGATTTATTGCAACTCCATATTAACATAATTTTTCCTTCCTACTTCCACCCTCTTACTTCCCTTTTCCAATAAGTCGTTTTCTGATTCGACTAAGAGACACGGGAGTAATTCCCATATAACTGGCCAGAATATGTTGAGGAATTCGATTTTCCAATTCTGGATGTAATTCCTGATAGGTTTGATATCGATCTTCTGGCTTATTAGCAATTAGGGCTGCAATTACTTTTTGGGCGAAGGCAAACCTTTGTTCCAAAACCTTTCTGACCAAAATATTCATCCTTGGTATATCCGAAAACAGTTGATGCATTTTATCAAAGGAAAGGACCAGTAGTTCACAATCCTCTAAAGTTTCTAAGACTTGGGAACTCGGTTGCTGAGCAAAAAAACTTTCATGTGACCCGGCGAACATATTTTCCTGAAAAATAAAGCCAGTAATTTCCTTTCCTTCATCTGTCAGATAATAAAATCGAACGAGGCCTTTATTGATAAAATAGACTTCCTTTGCGGTATCTCCTATATCCAACAAGAGGTAATTTTTAGGGACATCACGAAAAACAAGGCTCTCTTCAATCTGTTTTTTTTCGGGATTGCTAAAATCGACAAAGGGCTTGGTAAAATTCCAGAAATGATCGAACATTGGCTAAGAATTATGTAATTTCAAGAAATGCTCACTTTTTCTGATTTTGAAGATAAGATAATAATAAAAAAAGCTCGTGCTTTACACGAGCTGAAATGACTATTTTACCATAACTTACACACATTATGAATTAATGCAATAAGTATGCCAAATCTGAAAAAAACTTACCTTTAATTCTATTATAAAGTAAAAACACTCAAGTTCCACATGAGATTTATGGACCTCGACAGTACCGAATGGCAGGGATGCAAAAATGCTGAATTTTCTGAGCTTATTAATCAAGTTAAAGAAGGTGGTAGGCCACGTGAAAGGGCAATGAACTGTCTTTTCGAAAAGTTATTTCATCAGGTCTATCAGATGCAAAGTAAATTTGGTGCTTTGTCTGAAGAAGAAGTACTAACGGCCTATAGTAAGGCAATGATTAACATGATGAATGCCGTAGTTCAGGATGGATTTAGAGGAGAATCTGCTTTTACAACCTGGTTTTACAGCATTTTTTACCGGCGCTGTGTTGACATCACCAGAAAGATGTCGACAAAAAGTAGTGAAACCAGTAATGAAACACCTACCGATTCAGAGACTATAACACCTGAGTACAGTACAGCAGAGATGTATGGTACTGGAGAAACGGCCTTGCCGGAATGGAAAGAAATCCCAGATGACTCCGCCAACCCAGAAAACCTTATGCTTTTAGTGGAACAAGCTGAGGAAGAAAGTCAGAGTTTCCAACACATTATGCGTGCCATTGAAAGAGCAATGACGAGTATGACAGAAAATTGTCAGCAATTATTAGCTGCCTATTTTGATGGATATAAAATGGAAGAGATCGCAAATATGGCAGACTTAAAAAATGCCCATACGGCCCGACAGAGCGTTTTTCGTTGTCGCAATCGACTAAGAAAGGGAATTTTGAAGGAATTAGAACCCTTTGTAGAAAATTTAGGTGAAAAATGCCAGGATTTGATCCGCAGTTATTTTGGAGGGCAGTCTACCAAAAAGATTGCTGAAAGTAAGGGGCTATCCGAAGAAAAAATACAGCGTGCAATTAGCAATTGTTTCGCTGAGTTGAAGAATAAATTAAATGATGAAGAATAGAGGTACAATAACCAATTTAATGCACTATTGTAAACATCCAAGGTTATGGAGGATAAGCAATTAGAAAACATCGAAAGATATTTAAAAGGAAAGATGAAGAAGCAGGAATCGGAGGAATTCCAGCAGCAATTGGATAAAGACAATGATCTGGCTTCAGAAGTGGAACAGCATCGTCAAACCAATGCGGCAGCCAATGCCTATTTCGAGCAAAAGATGATGGAACAGATGATGGCCAAAGGCAAAAAAATGCTGCAGGAAAAAAGACATCAATCCACATTGAGTGTAGAACAAGGCCATGAAGCGGCTGATTCCTCTTCTAATGTAATTTCTATTGATAGAGCCAATAGGAAATCTCGTCGGACTTGGTTATCCATTGCTGCTTCCTTGTTAATTATTGTCAGTGTAGCTGGATGGCAATTGGGCTGGTTGAACACGGGTGGACCTGATCAAGTAGCTGTCATAGAAGGTTTTTACAGTGCCGATGATCTCAGTAATACTGGACTTTTATCCCAAAATGACAATGCGGCTAATCTTAACCAAGCTATAAGTGCCTTTAGAGATGGGGACTATACCACCGCCTTATCAGGTTTTAATAGCTTGCTAGCTAATCCTGACTTTGAACAAAAACCCAGGCTTCAGTTACTTTCCGGAATTGCCTATAGTCAATTAGGCGAAGTGAATTCTGCTATCCAACAATTTGAAGCCATCCCTTCTTCCGCCCGAACCTATTTTTTAGAAGGCCAGTGGCAATTGGCCTTTACTCATTGGAAAGCCGGTAACTTTGAGCAGGCACAGCAAGTTTGGATGAGTATTGCCAGTAATCAGGCACATCCGAAGCAAAGTCAAGCGCAGGAGATATTGGATACTTTTTAGGGTATTGGGGTATTGGGGTATTGGGGTATTGGGAAAATATAAAATTGGATTAAACAATGAAAAAACAAACTAAGAAAAACAAAGTATTAGTAACTGGTATATCTGGTTTTGTAGGTCAACATTGTGCCCTTGAGTTGCTCAAGCAAGGCTACCACGTTAAAGGTTCTGTTAGAAGCAGTTCAAAAATAGCAGCTGTGAAAGAAGGCATATCAAATATTATTGAATCAGTTGATCAACTAGAGTTTTGTGAACTCGACCTTACCAAAGATGAAGGATGGGAAGAAGCAATGCGAGATTGTGAGTATGTACTACATGTGGCATCTCCTTTTTATCTTAAGCAAACCAAAGATGAAAATGAATTCATCAAACCGGCTGTGGAAGGAACGCTACGGGCCTTGAGAGCAGCTCAAAAAGAAAAAGTAAAACGAGTAGTAATCACTTCCTCAACAGTTGCTATGTGCGCACATATGTATAGAGGGGAGTTCACCCCAAATGACTGGACTGATTTAACTGATAAAAATATCAACACCTATACGATAAGCAAGACCATGGCAGAAAAAGCAGCCTGGGATTTTTTTCATGCTCAGGAAGGCGATCATCAAATCGAATTAGTTGTCTTGAATCCAGGGGCTATTTGCGGACCTACCATTACCCATAATTTGGGTAGTACTAGCATGGATATGGTTGTTCAAATGATCACAGGGAAAATGACTATGGTGCCCGATATGTCATTCCCAATGATAGACGTCAGGGATCTCGCTAAAATGCATGTACAAGCCCTTAGCAAAGAAGGCATAAATGGAAAACGTTTCATTGCAGCACGTAGACAAGGCACTCATTTCCTTGAAATCACCAGCATCTTAAAGGAAAATGGATATGAAAAAGTTAGCACAAAAAAAGCTCCACTTTTCTTATTAAAAATCATAAGCCTATTTAATTCAGAAGTAAAGGCTTTAATAACCAATGTAGGTAAACACTTGACAGCTGATAACAGCGATACAAAAGCAACATTTGGTTGGGATCCTATGCCTGTTAAAAAATCAATTTTGGATATGGCTAAATCGGTAGAACATGCCTTAGATAAAAATAAATGATTACGGATAAGTATTGCATTCATTGTAGTAATATAATCTGAGACCCATGCTAAAATTCTTTCGAAAAACCAGGCAAAAGCTACTGAAAGAAAGAAGACCTGGCAAATACCTGGTTTATGCTTTGGGCGAGATCCTATTAGTGGTTATTGGTATTTTAATTGCGCTACAAGTAAATAACTGGAACGAAGGCAAGCAAAGAAATGTCATTTTTGAAGGAATCATTGAAGCTTTTGAGGACGATTTGATGCAAAACGCCCGCCAGGCAAATGTGTCCTTAAAATGGGGGTACCAAAAGGATTTTATTTAGTTCGTGTTCCTGAACTCGGTCGATTTTGATTGAACCATAAACTAGATTTAATGCAAAATCAAAATGGTTATTGCATGAATAAACCCGTTTATGTCTTCTTCATATTTTCATGTCTTATTTCGTGGACGATCTGGCTTTTTATGATTCTTTCGAATAATGGCATTATTGGCATTGAAATACCTAGAGTCATTCATTTCACAACTCCGATTGGTCCCTTAATTGGAGCTATAATAGCCTCCAGGTTTACTGATTCCATTACTGTGAAATCCCTTTTTCAAAGATTGTTTAGATTCAAAGTACCATTAAAATGGTATCTCATCTCAATTTTCATTCCGGTTTTGGCTTATGGTTTTAGTGCATTTTTGGTATTTTTAATAGTTCAGGATCCGGAATATCGATTTAATTCTATCATAAACGCATTTTTTATTTTTCTCACTATACCGTTCATTGTATTTGGTGAGGAGATAGGATGGAGAGGATTTGCCTTACCGGTATTACAGGCAAAATTTTCACCGTTGAAGTCCAGTTTTATTGTGGGTCTGATGTGGGCAGTTTGGCACATTCCAGCTTTTATTGTTGCTGATATTTTTGAATCCTATGCCCATCTTTTGCTTGCACTACTTGGCTTTGTCATTTTATGTATGGTATTATCAATTTTATTTACTTGGGTGGTCAATTCCTCGGGAGGAAGCACCTTTATGGCAGTACTGATGCATTCATCCATAGCAGCCTCAAGTAGTATTACCAATATTGCTTTAAGGAATCCAGTAATTTTTTTCACTCTATTCACTTTGGCATTTTTAATATTAGCGGTTGGGGTTGTAAAGAAGAGCACCGTTAATCTAGGCGTCAAAGATAGTTCGAATGCAAAACATCAAATCCAGGAAACATGAAACGGACCGTCAAATTATTATTGCAGGCACAAATATACATGAAGTATAACCTGAGAATGGCCATTCGCATGCTATCAAAGAATAAGCTTTTCTCATTCATAAATTTATTTGGTCTGACGGCTGGTTTTTTTGCAGCCATTCTTATTTCACAATATGTGAAATTCGAACTTGGTTTTGACAAATTTCATACGAACTATCAAAATACCTATCGGGTAAGCTTCAAGAGGATCGAAAATAATCAGGAGACCCTACATTCAGCTACGACCTTTTTACCTGTTGGGAATCTGCTTTATGAAGAATATTCAGAAGTGTCTGATCAATGCAGATTCTATTATCCATTTACGCATGGGGTGATAAACATTGATACTAAATCCTATTTTGAAGAAAAACCAGTTTTTGCCGATGAATCCTTTTTCCGTGTTTTCTCCTTTGAACTTTTAGAAGGAGACAAAGAAAGGGCACTTTCCGAGCCAAATGCGGTTGTACTTTCTGAAGATCTTGCAGACAAATACTTTGGACGATCAAATCCAATCGGAAAAATTCTCAAGTTTACTTTTGAAGATGGTTCTGCTGAATTAACAGTGAAGGGAATCATGGCCAATCCCAGGCGAGATTCACATCTAAAATTGGATATGCTTATTTCCTTTCGGACATTGGATCAATGGCCAATTTTCCAAAATAATTCCTGGTCACTCCCCTTTTATCATACCTATATTCAGTTGAACCCTGATACCGATGTTCAAGCATTTGAAGCCTCTGCATCTGCTCTTTTAACCAAATACAGGCCCAATGATGAAGGAGATGGTTTGAGAGAGTTTTTTGTTTTCCAGCCTTTAAAAGATATTCATCTTGATTCCAATCTTCAATTTGAGTTAGGGCTTAATGGGGATAGGCAGGCTATTAATTTTATGGTGCTGGTAGCCATCCTCATTTTGTTGATTGTTTACCTCAATTATATCAATTTCACTACAGCCATTTCGGCTACCAGAGCTAAAGAAATTGGCGTTCATAGAGTTATGGGGTCCAGTCGAACTCAACTTATTCTAAGATTCCTTACCGAGTCCGTAGTCTTGAATGTTTGTTCGTTTTTTTTAGCCTTATTGATGGTTGTTTTTTCCTTAGATATGATCTCCCAGTTTACAGAAACCTATTTTGAAATATCCAAAGATATAGGCTTTTGGTTGACCTTGTTAGGCATAGTTATTATAGGTGCCATATTTGCCAATCTATACCCTGCCATAATGAGTTCTGGTTTTCAACCTATTAAGATTCTTCGGGGGCAATTTTCACTTAACACAAAAGATGGGCTTCTTCGAAAAACCTTGATTGGGGCTCAGTTTGCCATTACAGTAGCAATGATAGGAGGTGTGGTGCTTATCTCCGAACAAACTAACTTTTTGTTAGGAAAGGACCCTGGATTTGCTTCAGAGCAGCTCATGGTGATAAATGCTCCACGAAACATGCAAGCGGCAAATTTCCAGTTATCAATTGAAGGTCTAGGAGAAGGGATCACTGACCATTCAGATATATATGCTTTTACTACAAGCGGGAGTGTACCTGGGAAGGTTATGGGATCTGGGACGATCCGTCGGGCAAAGGATGAAACTTCTGAGGGGACAGCCTTACAGTTCAACCTTATCGGCTATGATTTCTTCTCTACCTATGGCTTAAAAGTGCTTGAAGGAAGAGCTTTTTCAAGGTCATTTCAATCTGATAATACCAAGGTAATGATAAACGAAGCAGCTGTAGATGCCTTGGGATATTCTGATAATTTGCAAGCGGTGGGTTCCAAAATCCTTACAGCTGGAAGAGAACTTGAAATATTGGGTGTGGTGAGCAATTATCATCACTCCTCCTTGAAGATTAATTTTGAACCCATTGTTTTTGTTTTAAGCCCCAACAGATTAGTTTACATGACCATCCAGCTGAATACCAACCAACTACCTCGAACATTAAAAGTGATTGAAACAGAAATGAAGCAACGATTTCCCGATCACCCATTTGAATATTTTTTCTTAGATGAGGTATTTGACAGGGAATTCAAAACGGAACTTAGATATGCTGCCCTTCTTAAGAATTTTTCTTTTCTAGCGGTCATTCTTGCTTCTTTGGGCTTGCTTGGCTTATCAACATTCCTGATTAGCCAGCGATCAAAAGAGATAGGGATCAGAAAATTACTGGGAGCAACTCCGAAAAACTTTGTAGGTCTGATGGGTTCATTTTTTCTCAAACCCATGATGTTTGGAAGTTTAATAGCCTGTATACTCCTCTATTATTATGGTAATGAATGGTTAGCAACATTTCCCTTCCGCGTCGGAATGAAATGGTATATGTTCATTATCCCGTTATCAATCGTAATGGCTATGACTGTTTTTACCTTAATCCAGCTAGTAGTAAAAACATCTCGAATAGAGCCAACCAAAATGCTTCGAGATGAATAGCATTTTCTTAATTCTAAAGAATTTTATAGTTGAGTGAAGTGTACTGAGTAATTAAACTTAAAACAACTTGATAGAAAAAAATCATACATTGCTACATAATCCAGCTCATTTTTGACTCCATCGTATTGCTTAGTCATTTTGAGCTTATGTATGTATTTTTAGTTGATTAAATTCTGTCTTATGAGTTCTCAGGTTATTGGATTAACGGAAAGCTTAATTTTGCTTGTTTTTCTGATAATGGCAATAATCAGTTTTCAATTGTTTAGAGCTAAAAGCGGGATTTTATTAAGCAATAGAATTTTAGGAGTACTATTTTCTTTGTTGAGTATTCAGATTTTGATTTCGTATTTGACAGTAATTCGTGTGCTTGAAAAGCCACTATTTATATTGATAGATGATACCCTTTTACTAGGAGTAGGTCCACTTCTCCTGTTGTATACAAAAATCACGATTGGGTCAAGAAAAAAACTGGACATGAGCGACTTGATTCACTTTGTGCCATTAATATTTTCCTTTGTTCCTTTTATGTTTTTTTTGATTATGCCCAGCAATTATTCGGAGTGGTTACTTGGGTTTGATCTATCAGAACGGATAAAAACCTTGTCAAGAGCAAAGTTTCAATGGACTTCTTTTTTAATGTTGACTCATATCAATGTTTATCTTCTCAGTTCATTTTTCTACGCTAAGAGATTACAAAATCACAATACAGAAGCCAATAATTACAAGTGGATCATTTATACACTCGGGGCATTTCAAATTATAAACATAGCAAGCTACATTCAGATCTTCAGGCCCTTTCTATTCCTGAAGCACTATCCATCTCTCAGCTTCCTTTTTATATTGATCACCTTGCTCATCTTTTTAATAAGTATTCTTTTGAAAGGTATGGAAGGGAGCCCTTTGTTTTCAGAACTTACACTTACCAAGTACCAAAATTCCAAATTAGGAAACGAGGAAAAGGTTAAACTACACTTGAGTCTTCAGAAATTAATAGAAGAAGATAAGATATATCTTAATTCAGCGATTACAGTAAAGACTCTTGCTGAAAAGCTTATGACCCATCCCAAGAATGTATCCCAAGTGATCAATGAAGGTTTTGGCAAATCCTTTTATGATTTGATGAATCATTACCGAGTCGTTTATGCCAAAGAATTACTTTCTGACTCATCTAAGAAAACACTTACAATTGCTGAGATTCAGTACGCTTCGGGCTTTGGTTCCAAGTCTTCGTTTCATACGCAGTTTAAGAAAAGGACAAAGCTTTCTCCAAAGGAGTTTAGGTTGCTAATGCAAAAGGATCTGCAATAGTATTCATATATACTTTCTGCTAAATTATTCACAAAAAGTGATCTGAGATGGGAGACACATAGAAACAAATTGAGATATATGGAGACAATTTGTCTCTAATCATCTCCCATTTTTTGGTGGTTAAGAGTGCCTCTTTTTCACAAAGTATGAGCACTCTTTCTTTTACACGGGATTGATTTTATTTACCTTGATAGGGGTGGTTAGGTCTCCATGGAAAGGGTCCCATGAACTCATCTAATAAAATTCTCCAGACATTCATGGAGAGCCATTCTTCATACATAGCCCAATCTTTATATTTGGGCAATTTTAATTTGGAAGGAATTTCCATAGGGTTACCACCCTTTTGAAATTCCTTATAAATCCCAGATCTAATATCTTGGATAAACTGTAGATTGTCTTTAGCATCTTGTTTATCTCCTCCTTTTATAGCATCTGGTCTGTGATTATGTGCGTATACAGCCCTTTCAAAATCCAGTTCAAGAATTTCTTGTATAGACCGCTCCCATTCTTTGATATTGAAATCTGGGACTACACTCATAAGTACTCTATTAGGGGTAACTAAGTCGGCGATATAGGCTATATTTTGTTGAGGGATAAGAAAAACGGTCATTCCTAAACCATGATTCATTCCGAGGTAATGCAATTCCACTGTTGTTTCTCCTAAAGTGATGTCCTTACGGGTTCCTCCCCAGCTTTCATCTGGAATTGCCATATCCATCCCCTTATTCGCTTTCATCCATTCATATGCTTCGACATGGGCAATTGTTTTGGCACCTACATCTTTAAAGACTTGTCCTCCACTGGCATGATCCCAATGGTTGTGGCTGTGAAGCAGGTATTTTATGGGTTGGGGGCTTACTTTCTTAATGGCCTCTATCATTCCCTTGGCATGCCGGCTATCAACAGATTCAATAGCAATAACCCCCTCAGAGGTGACAATAAACATTGAATAATACTCTCCATACCCCCCATAGCTGTATATATTTTCTCCAATTTTAGCTACATTTTCTGGCAATGTTTGACTATTTAAGGAGTTGGAAACCCCAATAGATAGCGTGATTGTTACTGCCGAAATCATAAGGTTGAATGAATATTTCATCTTTCAAAATTTAGAATTTAGAATTTAGAATTAGACTTTTGCACTTGACAAAATGTGTTGTTTTATCAAGCCTAAAGCTAATATCAATGCAATCGCATTCCATTCACCTATGTTAATGGATCTTAATTTTGTAGGTTTTTCCTGATCCGGCTTAGAGATTGTGGTTTAATATTTAGGTAAGATGCTATTAAGTAATGAGGTATATCATTCAAAAGTGAAGGGACATTCTTAATCAATTCTAGATATCTTTCTTCAGCACTTAAGCTATGCAGGTTGAAAATTTGATTAAGGGTTTCTATATAAGCATCTTGTATGCCGATTCGAAAATATCTTTCAAAAACGGGGTGTTCTTTGGTGATGAAATCAAATGTTTCATGATTCATCATAAGCAATTCAGTAGGTTGGTAAGTTAGAATATTAAATTTAGTGGGTTTACCCGAAAAAAAACTATACAAATCTCCTAACCACAATCCTGTCCAACGAATTTGAAGGACATGATTTTCTCCATTTTCGTCTAATCGATAATTTACCATCAAGCCTTTGTTGATAAATGGCAAATACCTAATTATCTGCCCCTCCTTAATCAAAAATTCTTTTTTATCTAATGTTTTTCGAACTAATCTACTTTCCAATTCGAGATATGGTTCAAGAGGTAAATTTATATGCCTTTTAAAAGATTGATATAGCGTTGGATATTCCATTACATTTTAGCTCCAAAAAATATTTTAAACATTAGCCTCTGGTACTTTTCTATCTTCAATATTCAGATACCGTTCTATTTCTTGTTCTAAGAATTTAGCTTTAGAAAGTGTATTAACCGTAATCAGTTTTTGGTGTTTTTGACCTTCCATACCATTTACAATCATAAAGATGGAAAAATACCCTGAGCCATCTGCTGCATGTTTTAGGTACAACTGATCAATCTCATCCGCATTATAGGTTTTATCTTTTCTGAAATGGGTAGGACGGGATTTGATGCTTAAGAATCTATTATTGACATCAATGTAAGTTTTGTTATTGGAGTAGTTAAAAGCTCGATAGATAAAATAGAGAGAGCCTACTCCTAAAGCAGCAGGAATGAAAATGGGCATATTAAATTTATCTGAAAAAAGCATAAGAAATGTAAAAATGGCAAGGATGGGTAAAAATACCAGACCGTAAGCATCTACTCCCTGAATATGCTGTTGAACAGTAATATCTAAATCATCTCCATAATAAAACAAATCTATTCCCTCCGGGCGTAATATTTCTTGCTTTACAGCATTCGATGTTTTTACACTTTTCACCTCTTCATCAATAGAAAAAATGACATTGCAGGAACCACATTTTGCAACATTATTTTGAAGATTTAAATTATCGGCAGGGACTACATCATTACACGAGGGGCAGTTGACATTGGTAAAGGTTTTGGGAAATTCTTTTTTTATATCCTTCAGCTCAAGTTTTTCTACAGGCTTATATTTCTCAATGTGTTCTTCCATTATGAATTGGTTTTAACGAAAATAATCAATTCATCAATTTTCAAAAGATATTTTATTTCTAATTTGTGAAAAGTGTGTTCCTAACATCACAGAAATATCTCTTTAGTTCTTTTCATTCAAAGGGCTAACAATATTTTGGCCCTTCCAGGGCATCTAAATAAGATTAAATGAGACTGTTCAGTGTTCAGCGTTCAGAGCAAAACTGATTATCAATAAATTCGAAATGTTCAGACACACTTTTTTGAATGCTCTCGATTAAATTTATGTTTTGAGCTTAGATCATCATTAATATTTATTTCTGAGAAAAATGATTTCAAATGACTATTCCAATTTAGATTATGACTCATGTAGAAAATATTTTTACTTGAAGTGTTCATAAAGAGAAGAAACAAGTCTCTTTACAAATGAATTCGTAGGAAAAGAAAAACCAATGTTGCTTAGCCAAATGGCGGCTATTTCTTTTTCTGGAAGGTATAAAATGCAGGTCTGCACCCCCGAAATTTGTCCGGTGTGCCAAATTAGGTTTATTTCCTTTTTATTGGTCAATTTATAGGTCTTATCATTCATTACTCCAAAAGCATAGTTTTTTAAATTCGGGGTGAAATAAATTTCCTTTGATGCTTTTGAAATAAGATCACTCTTAAAATAGATGGCTTTGACCCAGAGGGCAAGATCTTCAACAGTTGAAACGATTCCTGCCGAGGCCTTTACCGGATACAAATTGCGGAATCTAGTAGTGGGCTGAATGGTTTTACCATTGGCATACTCATAATTATAAGCTTTATTGGGAATAAGTGCATCCATGGTTTCAACCATAGTGTTTTTCATTAAAAGAGGCTTCAGAATCATACTTTCCAATGCCTTTTCATAAGACATTCCAGTGGTTTTCTCAATGATAAGTGCCAATATTTCATAGGCAGCATTATTATATTGGTATTTTGTTCCCGGGACAAAATGCAATGGTTGTTGGGAAATACTGTCTAAAAATTCTTGACTTGAAAAACTTTCTATGGCTTTGTTATTTTTGAAGTCCCATTTATAATTGGACACTACGTGGCTCCACATATATGGCCCCGGGTTTGGTTCGATACCCGAAGTATGGGTTAATAATTGATGGATGGTGACTTTAGAGGCCTCTCCCCTATTAAACTCTTGAAAATATTGACCCAAATTATGCTTGATGTTGATTTTTCCGGCTTCGTGCAATTGCATAATCAACATAGCTGTAAATTGCTTAGAAAGAGAAGCTATTCTGAATCGAATGCTATCGTTAAAACTAATTTTATACTCATAATTGGCATAACCTTTATGGACAGTGAGTATCTTTTCTCCTTCTTTCATCAACATTAAGGAACCACTAAAAGGAGTATTATTTTCTTCAAGCAGGTTAAAAATATTTTCTATTTCAGATTTAAGAGACTTCTGTGCAATAGCTTGTAATGATGAGATGACAAACAGGATCAGTATAATTTTTCTATCCATTGGTTTATTTTTCAAATTAAAGCTGATGTTTTTACTAAGCTATTAGCCTTAATTTGAAAAAAAGTAACATGCGCTTACCTGTTACTTTTTAAATCTATATTTATTGTTTTTTAACATTTAGATGGCTTTGGTGCATGAAAGAACATCGAATTAATAGCTTACCAATCCCTACATTTCATTTCGGGCTTAGTAATCTGTTATTTTAATATCTAAGCAGCAACACTGAATGATATTAATCGTTGCATTGACTAATTTTTTGTCCAATAGGAATGCTTCACTTGATTCGTTTGACTACTTCTTCCATCGCTTTTTGCAATTGTGGATCGCCGGAGGGAGGGTCCATTAAAGTACGATCTACGGGGGTATCCGGATCTACTCCTTTCCCTTCTAATCGAACCCCATCCACGTTCACATCTGTAGCAGCCAGGTAGAGCACATCACCATTGGAAAGCAAAAAAATACGCCCCCCCACTACCGCTCCGGCAGTGCTGTGTCCAACAACAGGTCCGAGTTTTAATTTTTTGAAGCCGTAAGTGAAGAGTTCTTTGCCACTGGTGCTTCTTTCATTAATCAGTAGGGCTACTGGCTTTTCCCAAACACCACTGTAGGATCCCATCTGGCCTTGGCGAGTCCGGCTGGAAACAATAGCGATGGGTTCACGAAAAAGACTGAGGTAATTTAAATCTGCGCCTCCCCAACCATCGCGTAAGTCGAGGACAAGAGCATCTGCCTTGCTTAAATTCCCCCATAGGATCTGCCCTCGAAGCAGGTCCTGGTACTTTGCTCCAGCATAGCTCCATAGATGAATATACCCAATCTTTTTGTCTTCATGATCAATCAGTCGGGCACTGGCTTCGGCGGCAGCTTCAAACATGGTTCGGCCATCCAATTTTGTTACTTTAACATTGGTTGTTTTTTCAATCCCTCGACGATTTACTTTGATGGTTACACTCTCCCCTGCCTTACCTTTAAAAGAATTGATGGGATGAAAATCCTCATCATTGACTGTTAGTAGGCGATCGCCGAATTTGAGGCCGGCTTCCTGAGCTGGAAAGCCATCAAAAACAGCACTGATAACAAAATGATCATTCATCTTACGGATATCGATTCCAATTCCTTCATAAATAAACAAATCCTCACGATCCTGATCATACAAGCTATTGAATACCCCCAGCAACTGGTATCTTTTGGGATTTTCTTTGGAGAAATAATAGGTATGGGAGGTGTTTAAAGTGGATAGCAGGGAATTGATTACATCTTCTAGCTGTGAGGATTTTGTTATGCTCCTGACCTGATCACGAGATCGGCTAAGCGCTTCTTTCCATTGTGGAGTGGAAACAAGAGTAGAATCATAGAAATAGGTTTCAACCTTTTCAATTACTTCTTCAAATTGTGATCGATAATCAATTGATTCTTGGGCAAGGATTACTGGGGAGAATGTCAAACAAAAAAAGAGTGCCAGCAGGGCAGTCAGGAGACCTACGGTTGGGAGACTGCCACGAGCGATCAGGAGACAGCCCTGAGCGGCACGAGCGGAGTCTTCTATTAAGTAAGTCTTGATCTTCATTTTTTCGGGTAATTATTAAATTTTTATATTATTCATAAAGATAAGGCTCCTTATTATAAGCTAACTGTCTGATATTTTCCAGAACGCGTTTCATATATATCTTCCAAAATGTCTTTGCAAAAATCCAATTAATTGGATAGAGTAAAGGTGCCTGGGAATGCAAAAAATAGGTGTACTCAATTAAAACTTTATTCTTTTCAATTTCAGTTGTTTTCCATATGCCTACAAATTTGTAAAAACTTAACATCCAGGATTGAAAATCATCCACCTGAATTTTCCAATATTTATTTTCTTCTCTTTCCAGTATGCGGTCCATTGAAGAAAACCCTCCTTGTTGGGTCAGTGACTTGGCTACATGGATTTTTTTGCTTGAGCCTGGCTTCCCCCAGTTTTCGTCATTTGTTACATGAATAACTTTAGGCATAATTCCAAAACCAGTATGGACTTTGGAGACATCACATAACATAGGTGTTTTAAAAGCTCTTTCAAGGGAACACTCATAAATGGTGGTTACCTTTATTTTCGAAACCATACTTTATTCATTTTATCCAACCTACTTTTTTTCTCCATTCATCATATTCTTGTTGTCTTTTTTTAGGATCTGTTGGCGGTAATTCATTCTCACATTTAACTCGTTTTCTCATAACCTGGATTTGCTCTTCTATGGAATTCAGCCCAATGGACTGTCTTCTTTGATTCACTTTTGCAATGTCGTCAAAAGCTTGGGGGCTAATTTCCCCATTTGAATCCCAGTCAAATTGAGTCCCATAAAGCTGAGATTTCCCTTCAAATACAGCTATTCGGTCTGCCAGATAAGCCAAATTCCTAGGGTTTGCTTTATTCTCTTGAACTGCATTTTCTAATAATTCTAAGCACTTCTTCATAAAGGCCGGCTGGCCGATGGAGTGTTGAATGATCAACCAAGTTGCTTCACTAGCCTCCTTACCTACTTTATCGATGGTCGGATAGGCGATTTTGTCAATTATTTCATTAAGTGTATGGGCATTTTGGTTGTGTAGTCTTTCCATTTTTTCGTTGTACCCTTTTCCGAGTTCCCCATTTTGGATAAGTTTATCTCGAAGTGCTAAGTCCGCATTTTTCAAATTAATTATTTGAGCTGCAATACTTGGGTATTTCACGCTATAGTTTTTTCTATTTTCTTATTCGCCTTCTATTATCCTCAAAAATGATTGTTCAAAGTTTTTATATCCCTTTTCTCTTGCTAAAGCTAATCCCTCATTAGCATATTTGATGGCTTCTTCTTGGTTTCCTAACTTTTCCTCAATCATACTCAGACCATAGTAACTTCGGGCCATAATAATTCGGTGTTGCAATTCTTCTGCTAGGAATTTTGCTTGAATAAAGTAATCTTTAGATTTTAATACTTCGTTTCGCCCAAGATAAAAATGGCCTAAATTGCAGAGGGAATGTGTTTCAGAATATTTTCTATTAAATGCATTCGCATACCTGTTTGCACGAGTAAAATGAAATAAGGCAGAGTCCAGTGCACCTGCACGTTCTAAGTCTACTGCTGTGTGAATATCATTCCTAATGATCCCCATTGTGTCAGAGACGGCGAATGCAATTTCCAGCCCTTTCTCAAAACGCTTTTCACCTTCTTCCTTTTGCCCTTGAATTTGAAATATGGTTCCTTGCCTGTATAATATTTTCGATTCAAGAGCCAGCTGTTCATTCTCTTTAGCATAGATCATAGCTGAATCCAAATAAATGACCGATTCAGGTAATGCCTCTTCTTGTTTGAAATAACTCCATTTTAGATAATATAAATCACCTAATCCGTAAAAGGCCTCTCCTAAGAATTGGGAGGATTCATTGGGTTTTGCATTTTCAATGACTTTTCGAAAATTTAATTCTGCCAATTCATATTGCTCTAGGAATCTATAATTTTCTCCCAAGGCCAGGTAATAAAAATTTTCATCATTATCCGAGTCCGCAGAATGTTGAAGTTGAATATTTATCAATTCTACTGCCTCCCTCCAGTTTCCTTGATTCGAAAGCCTTTGTATGATATTGTTATAACTTTCCCTATGAAGATTGAAGTTATTGTTTGAGGTGGGTTTGCAACTTATCAAAATAGCAATAGCTGATAGGATTGTTATGTACTTCCGTTTCATTTGAAATTGTTATTTATTTTTCTTGTCTTTTCCGAATCTTCACTCCAATTATTTATTTGCTGCCCAACTACCAACTCCACTTGCAATAACAAGAATTCTTCAAATTACATATTCTTACTTTGAAGTAAAAATGAACAATATTCAATTAACTAAATCCATAACAATCCTTTTGTTAATTCAATGCTCAATTGCATTGACATATTTGACTTAAGATAACTCCGCGTCGCGAAGTTATGTTAAAATAATAATTGAGGGCCGCTGCCCTCAATTATTGACTTAAATGTATCCATCTGCTTAATCGCTTAATAACTCAGCAATATATTTTTCTCCTTTTTTATTGGAAGGTCTATAAAAGAAGGTGTCAACAATTTTTCCTTCCGGATCAATTAATAGATAATGGGGGATTCCAAGGTAGTAGGAATTGAGATAAACCAGGTTCATAAATTCATCATTAATGAGGTTTTCTTCAAGATAGCCTTTAGTTGGGGCAAATAATTGAACCTCACCCAGATCTTTGTCTGTCACCATTTGCTTCCATTTTTCTTTGGCGTCAAGTTTATCTATACTGATGCCAATAAATTCTATTTCCTCATTTTGGAATCGTTCTTCCAGGTTTTTTAAATTCGGAAACTCTTTAATACAATTGACACACCAGGTAGCCCAAAAATCTATGTAGACATATTTCCCTCTAAAATCTTCTAATGAAACGATATTCCCCTTATTATCTTCATAAGAAAAAGAGGCTAATTTCCCTTTTGCCTCTTCAAATTTGTGGTAAAGATTGAAGAGATTATAACCAATGCTATCCTTAGGTTGTTTGTCGGTAATAAAAGATTCAACCGTTCTGGCTTTATTGAAATCATCCTCTCCAAATTGCAATTCTTTACGAAGCGGAGTAATTAGGCTTGAGAGAAAATGAGTTTTAAAATTAGGTTGGTTTATATTATTATAATAGGAATTTAGACTGGATTCATTTGCCCGATTTTGCGAGATTAGAATTTTTGCAACCAGAGAAATGTAATTTTTACTATAATTTAATTCTTCGGTATTCTCAATATTTATAGCTTTTACCCAAGCTAAATCTTTAATAATAGATTGATCCGTCTCTGGATTGGTTTCCAAACTAATTTGATTCAATAATAATTGATTTGCAAATTCATAATCCAATTCTTTTGATTCTTTTTCAATGAATTGCGAATCGTCCTTTAGGTCCTGAAGTTTTTGTTTTAATTTTTGGGTGTAATGATCACGGTAATAAACCATCATGCTCCCCTTCTGATTGGTTTTGTAATAGTTAGAATACCAGTTAAATTCAGGAGAAAATTTAGCTTTTAAATAATTATTCCGTTCTGTACCTTGCCCCGAAATCAGAAAGGCTTCTTCGCTTAACTCGAGTTGTAGACTATCCCCCGGACACAGATATAAGTTAGATTTTTCTTTCCCGTACTGCAATGTAAAGTATCCCTCTTCTAAATTTTTGAGTTCCAAATTAAAAATAGCCTTGGGAGTAACACTAAGTGTAATGACTGTATCTCCAAAGTGATTAAGCAGATGGAGGTTCTTAATACTTATGTCTCCAATTTCCCCTTTGATCTGGATAATTGACTCTTTTTCATTTTTAATAGAAGTGCACTGATAAGATAATAATCCTATCATTAGAATCAATAAATTGCTTTTAGTCTTCATAATAGCTGAAAGATTTTTAAGATGATGATAATTGGTTTTCTATTGAGACCAAAAAGGGTAAAAGAGACTTTGAAAAACCAGCCAATTACCTAAATAAACTGGACAAAAAGCAAATAATTTGGGCTTATCACATATCTATCCGTTCATAGGAATGGCTATTATCAGAGAAAACAAAAAATGAGATTTTATTATTGTCATTTCTACCAAAGAAAATCATTTCTCTTCCATCTGCTCTAACAAAAACATCTTTTTCACGAGCTAAATAAACATCTTCATTCATAAGCAATTTACCGTCTTTTGTTCTGATCTGGATAGAATTCCCTCTTTGCCAGGCCCCTCTTTCCAGCTCCTCCTCACTACAGGTATGGCAATAAATTCCAAAAGTATAATCGGCAGCATATTCATTTAAATCCAAATCAATGGGGGTATTCGGAATTGGGTACAGAGGTGTTTTCTTTTCTATTGCAAAATGCTCGAGTATCACATTCATTACAGGTCTTCCTATAGATACAGATCCTCCTCCAGCCTCTCCATTCCGGTTTGTGGCTACAAAAAAACCGATATTCAAATCCGGAATTAATTCCATGGCACAGGTTATTCCGAGCATATCTCCACCATGACCTACTGTCCGAGTATTGTATGCATCTGGAATGGCACCTATTCTATTTGACTCCCAAAGCCCATGGGTCATGCCCACAAACTCCGGATGGGGTCTGAATTGTGGTGCGATAAGGCGTTTCATGGTTTCTGGTGAAAACAGTTGTCCGTAATCATTACTACCGCTATTGGTCAGTGCCTCCAGAAGGAGTCCCATATCACTAGGTGTAGCATCGATAGAAGAAGCAGGAGGTGTGAGGTAGATTTCATAGGGCATGGTTTGGTATTGACCATTTTCATAACCGTGACCCTTTGCCAGCCATTTTAAATTTGACGATTCAGACTCAACACTTGTAGACCTCATACCAAGGGTTTGAAATAATTCTGTATGCATGGCTTCATCGTATGCAAAGCCAGTTACTTTTTCAATGATGGCTCCCGCAACGGTTGTTCCATAGGTGTCGTAGGTAAAATGCTGACCGGCAGGCCGAATTCTTCGCATATTATTTTGTTGCAAAAATTCCAATATGCTTGGCCTTTTAGCCTTGCGTTCTTCCAAAGGAAGTTCAAAGTCGAGAATCTGCCTACCATAACCAATTTGGTCAAAACCACCGGTATGGGTCAAGAGGTGTTTAATTCTTATAGTATCTTCTAAATTATATGGGTTTATTATGCCTTCAATAAATTCTGAAATTGCATCCTCATAATCAAGAAGCCCTTTGTCTATTAGTCTGGTTAATACAAAGAAAGTTAATGCCTTTGAGGTAGAGCCAATTCTGAAAATGGTGGAATCTGGATTTACTTTTTGTTGGGTATCAACATTAGCAACACCATATCCATTCTTATATATTGTTTTCCCGTCTTTCACAATTACAATCCCTACTCCTGGCAAATGTTCTTCCTTCATGGTAAACAATAGAACACTATCAATTTTTTGGCTTAATTCCTTTAAAGATTCGGCTGGAATAATTTTACTGATTTTGCCTTCTTCTGCAGCCTTAGGCTGTTGACAAGCTACCAATGTAGCGACAAAAAGAAATGTAATTAATATTGATTGCTTATAATTATTCAATGACATATTGCTCTGTATTTATTAAATGAATGGTTGTTGTGGAGAGCAAAGGTGGAAAGAATAGGCCTCTTCTGCGACCGAATAAATTATTCGAACGCTTTTTTAAGTCTATATCTTATTGTGCTTCAGTTGTCTTCTTCTAAATTCTGTAGGAGTAAAGCCTGTATTTTTTTTAAAGGCTTGGTTGAAAGAAGATTTTGAATTATAACCCACACTATAAAGGACCTCTAAAACGCTAAGGTGATTTTTTGAGGGATCTGAGAATATAGATTTGGCCTTTTCTATCCTGTAATCGATCATAAGTTTATAAAAATTTTGCCCCATACTTTTATTGATCAATAAAGACAGTTCCCTGGCCTCCATCCCCATCTCTTTTGCCAGATCCCCAATGGTTAAATCAGGATTTAAAAAAGATTCGTGCTTTTGTAGATGAGCTTTTAAGCTTAAAATTTGTTGTTCTATTTCAGGAGATAAGCTTTCATTTTTCTTAATATTTGGATTGGACTTAGTTATTAATTTTAAAGATGATCCTATCCCACTAAACAGTTGAGGCGCATAAAGAGCTTTTAAGACCAACCAACTTATAAAGAAAAGCATTACTAGCATGGTGAAGATTCGCATTGGGCCTAGGTATTCATCCCAATCAGAAAATTTCACGATATTCTTGATGGAAGCTATAAAAAAAAGTGCAACAGACATATGGTTTACCATCAATAGCCATTGATAATTGAATGGCTTAGTAGAGGAAAAATTTTGGACATATATTTTTTGGTAGCGAAATATAATCAGGTAGGTTATTATGATGTAGAAGAGTTTTTGTATCGCACCAAGTATATAGGTAAATCTGGATTCAAAGTAAAAATCATTTTTACCTGCTAAGTCTCCAAACTCAAGATAAGGCAGATAAAATTCAGGCATCCAAACCATCAGGCTTAATACAAGTGGTATTAAATGGTACATGTGCCTTTTTTGAAATTTAAAATCTGAATAAACTATAGAGAGTATAAATAAAAAAAGCAGTGGTTCTTGAAGAAAGGCTCCTAGATCATGCCGTAATTGATCTACAACCGGATGAATATTAAATCGGTAATGAAACATAGAACTGGCGTCAACAGCTCTGATAATCAAAAAAGTGGCCAGTATTCGATTCCCTAATGTGTTTTTGGAAGGTACACCAATTAAAAATATTGCAAAAAGAAAAGATAGGAAAATAAGTAGAATGGTAATCGTTTCTAGTAGCGGCACGTTTATTTTCTTTTTGATCAAAACTTAGCAACGTACCGCTAATATTGTTTCTTTTGGGGAGTTTTTAAGGAAAAAGGTCATTTTTCCTTATTTGAAGCGATCTTATCTCACTGTTGTAATCATTATTAATCCATTCTCTCCATTGCTCCCATAAATTTCCTTCGACACAGGTTTATCAATAAAATGGATTCCTTTTATATCTGAAATTTTTAGTCTATTCAATGTGCCATGGCAATCTTTATGGAAAATTTGCTTTCCATTGATAACTAATACTGGTTCACCCTGCCGTTGATTGATATCTGCTGTTGTTCGTAAATTCTTGGTTGAATAAATGTGCTTTGATTCTTTAAAGATCTGCCTTATAGATTTTTTAGGTTGATTACCTTCGGTAATTAGTAGTATTATTCCAGATAATTTTTTATTAACATATAAGGAACTTGCAATTAACTCTTGCTCTAGAAAGTCTATTACAACTAATTCTTGTCTCTTAAAATTTAACAATGCTTTCTCAACTTCCTTATGACCATACCATAGCCCATTAATTATGTAAATTACCTCGGAATCTAATTTCGTATTTGGAAATACTTCTTCTATCCAGTTGTCTACATACAATTTATTCAATTTCTGTCCGAAATTGGGAGGAACCACAAAAATCCATATTATCATTATTCCAAATAAGTGTTTCATCCTTTGCTTACCGCCAATTTAACTCTATACCCTGAAGTAATTATATAGGAAATATGCTTGCATAGATTTTTATGCTTTCATTAATTAATTATTCATGAATATCGTTGATTTCTAATTCTTTTTTCAGACTCTTTTCTTTTGGTTGTACCTTATAATGTGAAAAGAATGCCACATTAGAAGCTTTTATTTTTTCAATATGGGATTTTTTAATCAGGTTCAATATTTGCTTACTTATTGTTTTGGTCGATATATGGTAAATTCCACCTGACCAACCATGGTTACCAAATGTCATACTCCAATAGTCAGGCTGATTCGTTTTTTTAGTTGAATAGCTGAAGTAAGCTCCTTGATCACTAATGCTTGGATAAATCATATCTTGAAAGGTAAATTCATATTTTCCATTCCATAATTGATTAAGCAAATCAATTATTCCGCCTTCAGATATTGACTTGTCAAACTTAATATATTTGTTTCCATTAACATTAATCAAGGTAATATCGGGCTTGTTTTTCAAAAAAGATTCTAAATTCATTTTAATTGGTGCATTATAAGCCTGTCCGTTATCATTAAATTTTTGGTTAGATTGCTTTTTTATAACGTTATTCAGATTACATCAAATACCTTGATAAATTTACCATTTCTTGGAACGTAGTTGAAGTTATCAATTAAATATCTGGCAATGGAATTCATATGTCCTGCCCCGTAAATAATTCCGATGGTTTTATCCTTTTTTGACTGAGTCTCAATTTTGTCTCTGATATTTTTAAAAATAATTTGTTCTCTTTCATTCATGATAAAACTACGAGACGTTCCCGGTTCATCCTCAAGCGGACCATAAGCGAGGTAGGCTTCTTTGCTAGATTCCATAAAGTGTTTAGCGAAAATTTTTCTCGAAATGCCCTGACTAAATATATATAATTTAAGAGGTAGGATAAAAGTAAGTTTTAGCTTTTCCAAAAAACCTAATCCATTCCAAGCTTGTTTACCTGTTTCTGTATCAAAATCGGTATGAATTAATTTGCCTTCTAACTGACTTAGATCAAAGCATTCACTTTGAGTGACCAAGTCTAATTTATTGGCAATAATTTTGTATTGATTGAATGTTAAGTTGAGATTCTTTAAACTTAGTTTTTTATAGATTGGAGATTTTTTTTCAATCAAATTAATGCCCTCGTAAAATATTTCATCACAATGTTTTAAGTTTTCAATAGTGTTGTGGTAATATTCTTTTGATCCAATATGAATCATTGGGGCCAGTTTAAATTTCAATTTTATGTCCTCACATCTATTCACAAAATCAAACATTATTGCCCGAACAAAAAAACTTGTTGCTTCTATAAACTTCATAGACTAAGGTTTAAAAATTAAGGCCTATGTTCCAAGCTAGAAGAACTTACTTCTTGGTTCAATAATTATCGACTTGCATTGTGAGAATTTAGATTTTTGAAAATTTATTTTATTCCATTGGATCTGATGGAACACAACTCTTCAATTAATTAGGAGAATGTAAGCCCATTTTATTCCCTTCTGAGTCAAGAAACATAGCAAAATAACCGCTTTCGTCAGCATGAGGAGTTTTGGGAACAATGATATTTCCACCATTGCCCTCAACCTTATCAAGAACTACTTGAAGATTGTCTCCCGCATTTAGATATATGGTTACACCATCTGCCGAAGGTTGGAATCCCTCACCCTTTACAATAACTCCAGTAACCATCTGTTTTTCATAGGGTAGTATGCCCATTTCCATACCTGGCATTTCCATTTTCTCTATTTCAATGTCTAAAATTGATTGATAAAATTCGATTGCTCGTGTGATGTCTGTTGCTGGAATTTCAAAAATGGAAATATAACTGTTCATGCTATTGGTACTTTGGTTATTGGTTGAATCAATCTCCTGTTTTTCCTCTTCAGGCTTATTTTTGTTAGTACAGGCACTAAATGATAAGGCTAATATGGCAGTAGCAAGGCAAAATATTATTCTCTTCATTATTCTTGATTAATAGGTCGGGACAAAATTAATTTAGTATGGAAGTAGAAAATTGTAAAAATGCGACACGTGTAATTTATTTATAGAAAAGGGAAGAAAGTGTCATGTTTTCATTTCCTAAAAACTCTTTTGGACTAATACCGGTAAATTCCTTAAAGTCTTTGATAAAGTGTGCCTGGTCATAATATTCACTTTGATAAGCAATGTTAGTTAAGTTTTCGCCTTCTTCATTCAGCATCATTTTTAAGGCACTCTGTAATCGAATTACCTTACCCAACTGTTTAGGACTAATCCCTATCTGCTTCACAAACTTTCTTTCAAGCTGTCTTCTTTTGGATAAATCTTCCTTAAGAATATCCAATATTGAGGTACTTCCTTTTGTGGATATTAAGGCATCTATAGTTGTTTTAACAATGTTGTCAACTGTTGATTTTTCGCTTAGCTTATCTAAAAGAAAACCTTCGATTATCCCTATTCTTTGGTTAACATTGTCTGCTTGGATGATTTCTTGTTCTAATTTTTTGGCGGTTTTTTCTCCAAACAATAAATCTAATGGCGTTTCCTTATTAGCTAAAGTTTTAATGGGTACTGTGACGAAATTAGCAAAACCATATGGATAAAAACGAATGGCAAATGTGTTAACATAGCCTGTTGGTTTTATGTAAAAAGGTTCAATGGTTTGTCCAAGTACCATTGCCCTCGGTTGGAGGATAAAATCATTCTCGGAAGTATATCGTTTTATATCGTCTCCTAAAATAAAGGCCATTTCAATGGTGCCATCAGGAATTATTCTTTGTCTTTGAGGATTCTCTGTTGCAGAAACTTCCAAAGTCCAATAACAACTGATTAGGGATTCTAAATCTGGATGAGGTTGAAAAGTATGATAATTCACTTTTTATTCACTTTCGCAAATTAATATTTCAGCAATTTCATTTTTTCTTTTATTGCGCTAAAGTGTTTAGTATATAAAGCGCATCTATTGCTAGTTGCTGTTTTTTTGAAAAAATTCTTTTTTGGTCATAATTAATGGTATTCCTATTAAAATTAATGCAATTATATTAATTAAAATCACATTATGAATTGCTCCATAATAGACTGAGATTCCACTGTCAATTATAAACCAAGATAATAGCCCAAACCACATTGCTTTGTATGCCCAAATTTCTTTATTCTTGAACGAGTTTTCGGAAATCATCACCATTAGTATGTGAAAACCAACGATTGTTCCTCCAATAATTCCAAAAAGCCAGTTTTTAAATTCTAAGATATTGGTCTCAAATTCATTTCCAGCAAAAAATACGTCTTTAGTGTAACTATTATGTAATTCAAATAAGGTTGAATTACCAGCAAAAGCAACTATAATCCCAACGCCAATTGTCATAACATTTGAGTAGGTCAACCATTTTTGCCAAAAATTGAATTTTTTTTCATCCATAATTATTTATGTTTTCCACTTCTCTGGTTAACAGCTAAGATATAAGGATAAATAAACTTGTGGAAAATCAAAGATTACTAAGCCCCCAATGAAATGAAGGGATTGATAAACTTTATGTCCGGCTAACCAATCTTTCTTAGCTTGGCAATCCTTTTTTTTACTATTGCAAATGCGATTTACAAGTTCTTTTGTCAATATAGCTAAGCGTCTACAAAAAGGATTCATTCGATGAATGGAGCTAAATGTATGTTCTGCACTTAGTAGGTTGGTATTTTCTAATATTCAATTTCAAAGCTGAGATCTTGGGCCGCTTCAACGCACAGCTTCATGTCATGTAAACCAATATGTCCCTTGTAAATTTCCCTTTCTTGATTTAACTGTTTCACAGTCTCATATAATTCTTGATGATCGGCATTTGCTACTTTTTCAGTTGTATCATAACCTGCCTCTAATAAAACATAGGCAAAAGTATGGTTAACCCATCTTATTCTTGAGAGGTCTGTTAGTTTTGCAAGTTTCAAGATTTCATTCTTATGAATTGTCAGTTCCTTTGCGAGTTTTATTCTATCTTCTGAGGTTAATACTTTAGGGTATAAATGCTGGGTATTTTTTATGCCAGCTTTCTCAAGCTTTTCAATAATTTCTGAGGGTACTTTGAGGAAATCTTTTAATCTATTTGGTTTTTGTCGATAACTTTTTATTTCTCTTGCTAGTATGGTGAGGTATTTTTCGTCAATGTTACTTAGCTTAGAGAATTCTTGAATTTTTTTCTTTGTATTAATTGACTTCAATAGCTCTTCAATATTAGAAATTCCTAGTTCTTTAATGGAATTAAAATTACTATCGATGTGTTTTTTTAAAATCATTCTACTAGGAAGCAGATCTGCCAGCTTTAGTTTTTCCTGATATTGACTGACCTTCATTTTATTTAAATCAATGTAATAACCCATTTAGTAATTTTATCTATTTCATTTTAAGAGGCACTGCGACCACAGCTATATGATCATGATCGCAGACCAGAAAGCAGCTTAGTACATACCCCACGTTAATTTGAGTGCTGCAAAGCTGATTTTTTTATTCTTCCTCTTTTTCTAAAGGGTAATAAAGGTAGCCAACATAGGCAATTTTCCATTCTCCATTTTTTTTCTCGAGAATTCTTGTTCCTAAAGCATTCCCCAGTAGTTTGTGGGTTCCTGCTTCATAATCACTTCCTTCTAATGTAACCCAGGCTACTTCAGGAAAAATCCTAATATTGAGATCTTTAATTTCCTGAGTTGATTCATCCCATTTACTTTCAGTCTTTCTTTCAAATCGTGCTCTCATTTTGTGATTATAGAGGGAATCCCAACCTTTGATATATTGAATTTTATCTTTGTATCCTTCCCAATACCCCATCCTTACTTGATATGGTTCCATTACGTAAGTGCTTTTCCAGCCTTCTAAGTCTCTTTCAAAATAGGTTTTGGTTTCCTTTTTTATTACCTCCATTATAGCCTGTTTCTCTTTTTCAAAGTCGAATTCTGTATTAATACTTTGTTCTTGATGTTTATTTTCACATCCTAAAGCTGTACATATAATCACTCCTATGAAAAAGGGAAAAAGAAAATTGATTAACTGATTTTTATTAGACTTTTTCATCGTATTTGTTTTAGAATTTTAGGTTAAAATGACTGGTACGTGTAAATGATGTTTGACGCAATGGAGCATGTATGTTCAATATCTTGTACTAAGTAGCCTTTTTCTTTACTTAATTTTACTTGCTCTCCAAGCAAAACTGACATACTTCATGAGGGTATATGGATGCAAAGTCTCTTAAATTTACTACTTTATCAGCTATTTTTTTATATACCGTAGTAGGTTGTTTTTATTGGCTTATTGATGATATTATTATCTTTTCTTTTTTGAGTTGGTCTCCAGAAACCGTTAATTCAATATTGCCTATTTCGGTAGATGATTGAACCAAAACAACCAATTTTCCATTGAAGGCTTTCATAGTAGGTTCATGAAAAGCTTCTAGAGAAGTGGCATCACCATTACAGGCTGCCCGGAATTTACCTTTTCCCTTAACATTAAAATACAATCTATTGGCAGCTGTAGGACAAGGGTTTCCATTTTTATCAACAAGGGTTGCTGTTACATAGCTTAAATCCTCACCATTGGCCTTAATGGATGGTCTATCCGCTTCAAGCTGAATATGATGTGGTTGGCCAGCCGTGACCATGGTTTTTTCTGAAACTGCTTTCCCTTGATCATCAAAGGCAATTACTTTAACAGCTCCTGGTTCATATTTAACATCCATCCACATCAATCTATACCGGTTTAATTTAGATTTATTGCTTTTCTTTTGGATACCCTGACTTTTACCATTGATGAATAATTCGGCACTATTATAATTCGTATAAACAAATACAGGGGTTGTTTCGCCTTCACGTCCTTCCCAATTCCAATGTGGAAGGATGTGTAAGGTTTCTTCCTTTGTATTCCAGCGACTACGGTACAGGTAATACCGATCTTTGGGGAGTCCAGCAAGGTCACAAATCCCAAAATAAGAACTTCGGGAAGGCCAGTAAGTGTCATAAGGAGTAGGTTCGCCTAAATAATCAAAACCTGTCCACACGAACTCACCTATTACCCAGGGTTTGTCATCTTGTAGGATAAAATCATCTTCCGGGATATTTGACCAACTACAATATTCCAAATCATAGGAAGAACTCTGTAAGTCGGGATAGGTTTTCATAGATTCGCTTACCACTGGAAATTTATATACCCCTCTAGAGCTTACAGTAGAAGCTGTTTCGGAACCTAAAAGAAGCCCTTGGGGAAATTTCTCATAAGCTTCCTCATACAAGTGAACACGATAATTTAAGCCGGGAATATCCAATATGGCCCCAAAGCCACTTTCCATTACTGCTTTTACCTGATCCATTCCAACGGTAACAGGTCTGGTTGGATCTTCTCTGTGAAAAACATCCTGGAGCCACCTTAATCTTTTCACTCCTTCACTACCCCATTGATCAGGTACTTCGTTTCCGGCACTCCACATAATAATACTTGGATGATTTCGGGTAGCATGGACCAAATTTACAACGTCTTTTTCAGCCCATTCATCAAAATACAAGTTATAGCCATTTTTTACTTTCGGCTTCTTCCATTCGTCAAAACTTTCAGCTAAAAACAAAAAGCCCATTTCATCGCACAGCTCCAATTGTTCTAATGAGGGCATATTATGTGATGAACGAACAGCATTACATCCCATATCTTTTAGAATAGTCAATTGCCGTTTAAGTGCCGATCTGTTAACAGCTGTACCAATAGGACCTAAATCGTGATGCAAACAAACGCCCTTTATTTTAGTCTTTTGTCCATTAAGCTCAAATCCATTTGATGCAGTGTATTTAATTTCCCGGATTCCGAATCGTACAATCTCAGCATCTTTTAAATTATCGTCCTGATATAATTTTATTTCAGCAGTATATAGGTAAGGACTTTCGGGGCTCCACAAATTTGGATTCTTGACTGCAATATTTTGTTCTATTTCATCGGCAAACCTTTCGTCAGCAATATTTTCGGACACAAGCTTCCCCTCGGCATCTTTAATTTTAGTAATAATTTTGAGGTTTTCGCCTTGCACCTGAGAACGGACATTTACCTTTGCAAGGCTTTCAGAAATAAACGGAGTAGTGATAAAATGCCCCCAGTGCTTAAAGCTTACCTTATTTTTAACTATTATTCTGACCTTGCGATACAAGCCAGCACCAGGATACCACCGAGAAGAAAATGGTTGGTTCTCTAGGCGGACTGCGAGCACAATTTGTTTTCCATCCTGGATGTAATCAGAAATATCAAAATAAAAGTAGCTATAACCATAAGGCCTGTTGCCTACTTTAATACCATTTACATAAACTTCGGCATTACTCATGGCACCATCAAAGGTCAGCAATGCTTGTTTGGTATTATTGAATTTGGGAAGGGTAAGACTAGTTCTGTACCAACCTACTCCAACAAAAGGTAAAGCGCCTGTTCTGCCCGTTTTTTCAGTTGCCTCCTTTTCGTTGTTTTGTTCTATTTTAACGACTTGTTTATCTATTTCTTTATCAAAAGGCCCATAAATGGCCCAATCGTGTGGTACTTTGACCGATTGCCAATGGGAATCATCAAAATCAATCTTTGAAGCCGACCTACTGTCCTCTCTTGAAAACTTCCAAGATCTTAATTCTTTAGTAGTTGTTTGCCCAAATAAGTTTGAAACAAGTGTGGAAAAAACTAAAAGGAAATAAAGGTATATTTTCATAATTATCGATTCCTATATGCATCAAAATTCATTTTATTACTTATTCCGGTTTGTATAAGCAAAGTGTGATCGACTGAATGCATTTTTGTCTATTTGTTAGGACCTCTTTTTCTTTCTCAATATTTTCCGGATGCGGTTAAATTCTATTTCAGATAAATTCCAGTTATACCCTTCAAAATTGACAGTGTTTGTAAATTGAATGATTACTGTGTCGATATCTTTGAAATACTTTGCAATAGTCTGATAACCTGGTATCAAGCCAGTATGCTCATATCTGTAAATTGAGGAATAAATTCCTTGCTCCTTTTCATCTTTAAATACAGAGCCATCGTTTAAAGCTCTTATGAATTTACCTAGGTCCTCGGCTGTGGCCAACATTGATCCATTATCAACTGCTTTTAAATCGGGGTCGTAACCTACATAATAACCACTCATTACCTCATCCATGTTTACATCTTTAATGGAACCGTAGGTTTGGTTTAGTTTCAATGGATTTAGAATTTCTTCCTGTATAAATTGAAAATGATTATGGCCAAGTACTTTATCCATAATATTGGATAGTAATAAATAATTGGTGTTGCTATATTCATAACCTTCATTAGGTTCAAAATTGGCGGGCAGATCAAATATTAATTCAAGTTTTTCCTTGCTGCTACTTGGTGGGTTTACCCAATAATTTGGAGTATTTGTATAATTGGGAATGCCACTTCTATGCTGCACCATCATCTTCAAAGTAATTTCATTTGCATTATCTATTCGTCCATTCAATTCAGGTAAATAATGGGCCAGGGTATTATCTAAGGATAATCTCCCATTTCGTTCCAATTTAGCAATAGCAAGAGCAACATATAATTTGCTTACACTAGCTATTTTAAATAAAGATTGAGGATCGGCAGGTATTTTGTTTTCTCTATTTTTATAGCCAGCAGCATAAAATGCAGGTTCTTTTCCACCTTCATCTACATAGACTATAATTCCATCAAAGCCCATATCTATAGCCTGGTTAACTTGCTCTTGAATATTGTCAGGAAGAGGTTTTATCCAAGCTTTCAGTATTGGCCAAGGGACAAAGTATAGAGAAATAATTGTTCCCAAGAACAATATGATTCTGAGTATTTGTTTGTTTCGTTTCTTCTTCATGTTGCATCTAGTTAATTCAAGCTGCGACGCAACTTGAGCTGGTTAATTCTTTCTGGTTTAGGCACCATCTAGTTTTTCAAATTAATTTATAAAGCAAGATGAGTGAATTTACTTATTTGTCATCGCATCTATTTCCCTAATAACGCTTTGTCCTACTACTTTTAACTGATTATACTGAAAAACCATTGCATCAAATTGAAAGGCTGCTAAACTAATTACATTTCTATAGGGGGCGGACGCTGTGTATTCCGCGAAATCCTCGTAATACTCGGACTGTGGTGTTGCTCTTATGGCCAGGGAATCTGGAGGCATAAATGCAGCAGCCAGAATTAAGGATCTGTCAAACTGTGTGGATAAATAGGCCTCCTGATTTACTACGTAATCGTTATAACTTTTTTCGTTTTCTGCAATGTCACTCAATAAATTATGGTATTTGTTTAAAAGTGAATCCAGTGGGGTATTATTTATCTTACCAAAATAGTCGGAATTTTTTAAGGCCTCATATCCACCAGTATTAGGCTTAAAATAGTAATCTGCAAAGACGGCCCCACATGACATAAAAAGAATGAGGTTCTCTTCTTCAGTCTTGTCCAATATGCTTATCCGGGCTTTTTTACAAAGTTCGGATAATTGTGTTCTGTATATTGATACCGTATCTAGTGTTCGGAGATCTTCCAGAGTGTGGGAGTTGATTTTCACTAAATACTCTTTCAAGGCATTATTATCCTTGGTTGCCTGATTCCAATTGTTAATTTGCAAGGCAATCAGAATACCGATTACTACCAGCGCAATTTCGCCAATGGCATATTTAAGGTATTGCCCTGTTTTACCTTCTGAAATGAGGGTATGTCTTATTTTTCGAAAGAATTTAATCATAATTCATATTTGCTCATAATGCTAGTAACTTTGCAGACTTAATTTAGTTGAAGTCAGTTTCATCTTTCTTCAAATTTATAATGCCATATTTTTTGAATACTCGGGAGATAAATGTTCTCCATCCTAATTTTTAGAGAAATCCAGCCTTATTATATTTTCTGACCAACAATTTCTGAAGTGCCTTTACAGCTATAAAGACCGGTAGGATCAGTATATTTCCATTTAGCGGTGCCAACAAGTTTTTGTCCTTCTATGGTCAGGAATAATTCTTTGGTTATTTTCCCCATATCCCTATAGGTGCCTTTTAGATAGATTTTTTTACCATTAACAACTCCTTTGAAGGAAATAGCAGGATCCAACCCGGGAATGGTCAAAGTAGCCTGGCAGGCTATTTGAGTTATAAGGGTATTAATTTCGACTTTTTTTTCACCTTCTTCACATGTACGGGCATCAATTATTTCCTCAATGATCCATTTTCCCGAAGTATCCTGACAGGATTCTCCTGCTTTTAGAACTGTTTCATTTTTATTTTCGGATTTGTTACTTTTCTGTTGTTCTACTTCTTTGCAAGAAGTCATAATGAGCAGTAAACATACTGTCATTATTTTAATTAAGGCATTCATTTTTTCTTAAGATTTGGTGTGACTTACATCTTCTGTCAGAAGTTTATAACCTTGAGAGGTCATAAGTGGAAAGGATAAATGACTGGTTTCTCAGCTAATCTATCTTAATGAGTTACAAGGGCTTGACGCTATTCAGTGGCCGAAAAATGGAAGCTACTTATAATTTAGCCTTTGTTGTGTTTAGTTTTTTTGTCTAAAAGCTCCTTTAGTATTTTTGCTTCATTGGTCATATAAGAATCCGTCAACCATATACCAAGCTTCGTTTTTCTAAAATGAATAATAACGTTAGACTTTTTCCAAGTTTCTGCATCTGGAAAAAATGGAACCCCATTGAATATCCATGTAAAAATTCTTAACCACTTTGCTAATCTAGGAAACCAAGTTTTATTTAATTCGATGGATTGCAGGTCCTTATAAGAGTAAAAGCCAGTATTTCGTTCTGTTTGTTTATCAATTAATTGAAATCCATTATCAAGAAGTTGGAATTCGATTTTGGGGTTTTTCTTCAAAATTATACTTTCACTCATCATATTTTATTTCTGTTTAATTCAGACAATTTACTTATAAAAATCATTGTATCCCAATGGGCAATTAGAAATCTTTCAGTTTCATTAAAGAATGCTTGGGATTTTAAATTAGAAAGATTGAGCAATTCTAGATTTTTCCCCTCTGCTTTTTATTTCACCCTTTTTTTCTAGGGGATCTTTCTGCCATTATTATATCATTTTCAATACTGTATTTATAGGTATCAAATTTCTCCATAAGCATACCTAGTTTATCTTCTTCCTTTCCTAAAAGATTATTGACCTCATAAGGATCATTTGCAATGTTGAACAGAAATACCGGGTTTTCATTCTGGTCAATTATCAATTTCCAGTCTCCGTCTCGGATAGCCCATTCATTTATAGGATCATCTTGGCCTTTCATGTCAATAGTCCAGATCATAGGATTTCTACGAACGAAGTCCTCCCCTCTCATAGTTTCTACAATGGACTGACCATCAATGATACGATCAGAAGGAGTTTCAAAATCCATCAATTCTGACAGGGTAGACATCCAATCGAGTCCGTAGACAGGGGTATTAGATGTTTGAGCCTCTTCGATCAGTGGCGGATACCTAATAATTGCAGGTACACGTATACCTCCCTCAAGAAGATTGTCTTTTCTGCCCCGCAGGCCTCCAGTTTCCCCTGCCATATTTAGTTCCCAAGGCTTCCTGGCTTCCCGAGTAACAGGTCCATTATCTGAAGTGAATATTACAATAGTGTTCTCGATTACTCCCATCGTCTTTAACTTATCTATTATTCTTCCCACCTGTGCATCAAGAAAACTGATATTAGCATAATATTCTCCTTGTCCTCTGTAAGGCTGATTAACCCAGTCCCAATGATATAGATCTGGATTATCTTTCGCAAAATCGGTTATATAATCGCTGTACAACTTACGATGTTTCTCTGGGGAAGCTATAGGAGTATGGACTTCGGTGAAAGAAACATATGTAAAGAAGGGGGTATCTTTTTCGAGTCTGTCAAGCCAGGCAATAGTTTCATCGGCTACTAATTCACCGCTAAATTTATTGGTTTCTCCAACAGGACTGCCATTAAGCCAAAAATTATCTGGATATAACTTTCCTTTTCTCAGGCCGCCATTTGGAGGTATGGTTTCTACTTTCTTGTTTTGGGCCCATCCTCCGTGAATAACATAACTATAATCAAAACCCATATCCTGCGGTTGAGGATGCCCCTCCATTTCAGCTCCACCATTCAGATGAAGTTTTCCTATGACCGATGTTTTATACCCTTTTGCTTTTAATTGGTGAGCAATGGTAATTTCATTTTCACCTAAATGCACATTTTCGCCAGGCGGGATCCATGATCGAATACCCGTTCTATAAGGAGTACGACCTGTAAGTATTCCTGCACGGGAGGGGGAACACAATGGTGCAGGCGCATAATAAGCAGTGTACTTTATCCCCTCATCAGCCAATTGATCAATATTGGGTGATTTGACTATGGGGTGACCATAACAAGCTAAATCTCCGAAACCAAGATCATCAGCCAATATCAAAACAAGATTGGGAGGATTTATTTCTTTTTCTTGTGTAATTGGCGAGCAAGCCAAATTCGATAGGAAAAGTATGAACAAAGCCATTAATTTAATATTGCCATTCTTGCTTGTTCGCATTGGATAAATAATTTGTAATCATTTAGTAATCACCCTCCGCTATACCTGAAGTAGGTGTTGTTGCATGGATAAATAAAATTTGGATTGATTATTGATAACTAAGCCCGAAATGGAATGTAGGGATTGGTAAGCTATTGGTTCGCAAAGGCTTACCAATCTTTCCAAGCGTATTGATTACCCATAAGTTTTCAAGTTCTTTGACATATTGAATGTAATAATTTGTATTA